>NZ_CP118166.1:1277500-2477500 GCF_028748065.1 Hyphococcus flavus
CCGGCCTTGTCCTGGCGGCCATGCGCCCGAAAGCGAAAGTCACGCTGATCGAATCCACGGGGAAAAAAGCTGCTTTCCTAACCGCCGCCGGCGAGGCTATGGGTTTGAGAAATTTGAAAGTCATACCGGCGCGGATCGAATCGGTAGTGCTGTCGGCGCCGCCAGACGTCATCACCGCAAGAGCCCTCGCCCGGCTTGATAAATTGCTTGGCTACGGCGCTGGAATACAAGGCAAAAGCACACGGTATTTCTTACTAAAAGGACAAGATGTTGAGGTTGAATTGACCGAAGCCGCTAAATCTTGGACTATGGATGTCACCCGCCATCAGAGCCAAACGAGCCCTGACGCGACTATTTTAGAGATCGGAAATCTTGCGCGTGCCCGCTAATCGCCCTGCCTCATCTCCAAGAATTCTTGCGGTCGCCAACCAGAAGGGCGGTGTCGGCAAGACCACTACGGCGATCAATTTATCGACGGCGCTGGCGGCGGTCGGCGAAAAAGTGCTGCTCATCGATCTCGACCCGCAGGGGAACGCCTCTACCGGCCTTGGCATATCCGCTGCCGACCGGGGCGTTACCACCTATGAGGTGTTATCCGGGGATTACCGGCTCGAAGCCGCCGTCACCGAGACGGACATACCGGGCTTGTGCCTTGCGCCCGCTGGTGTCGACCTCGCTGGCGCGGAAATTGAGCTCATCGAAGCGGACAGAAGGCATTTCCGGCTCGCCGATGCGCTCGAAGAGTTCTCGGCGAGCGAAAAAGGCGCCGGGATGACCTATGTGCTGATCGATTGTCCGCCGTCGCTGAGTTTGCTCACCATCAACGCCCTCGCCGCCGCCCAGGCGGTGATGATCCCGCTGCAGTGTGAGTTCTTTGCGCTTGAAGGTCTCAGCCAGATCATGCGCACAATTGAAACGGTGCGTACACGAATTAATACGGCGCTCGAACTTCAGGGGGTAGTCCTCACCATGCACGACCGGCGCAACAACCTCACCAACCAGGTTGAGGATGATGTGCGAGCGCATTTGCAAGACAAGGTCTACCGAACCGTGATCCCGCGAAATGTGCGGATTTCCGAAGCGCCGAGCCACGGTAAGCCGGCGCTTTTGTATGACCTGAAATGTCCGGGCAGCCAGGCCTATATCCAGCTTGCGTCCGAGGTCATTCAGCGCGAGCGCCAGCGTCAAAAGGCGGCTTGAGGGAGGATTGACAGATGGCCGTAGCGGCAAAAAAGAAAAGCGGAAACAAGGGGTTAGGTCGCGGTCTCGACGCCCTTCTCGGCGATGCCCCGCGCGAGCGAAAGGGGTCAGCGCAAGCATCGGAACAGGCGGAGCCGTCTTCCGGCCCCAAGCGCGAATTGCCTATCGAGTTTCTAAAGCCAAGCGCTGATCAGCCGCGCCGCATCTTCGATAAGGATGCGATAGAGGAGCTGGCCGCGTCTATCTCCGCGAAAGGTTTGCTGCAGCCGATTTTGGTGCGCCCAAAGGGTAAAGACCAATACGAGATTGTCGCCGGCGAACGCCGCTGGCGTGCCGCCCAAAAAGCGAAACTGCATGCTGTCCCGGTAATCATCCGTGAGCTGACAGATGAAGAGACGGCGGAAATCGCCCTCATTGAAAATGTCCAGCGGGTCGATCTGAATCCGGTTGAAGAAGCCGCCGCCTATCGCCGTCTGGCTGACGCCTTTGGCCGAACCCAGGATGAGATTGCGAAAGCGGTCGGCAAATCCAGAAGCCATGTGGCGAACATCATGCGGCTTTTGAACCTGCCGCAAAAAGCCATCGACGCCCTTTCCGCCGGCGCCATTACCATGGGCCATGCCCGCGCGCTCCTCGGGTCTTCGGCGCCGGACCAGGCCTGCTCGATTGTGCTCAAACGCGATCTTTCCGTGCGAGAGACCGAAGCGCTGATCCGGGAGGCTGAAGGCGAGATCAGGTCTGCCTCAACCGGTGGCAAGAACGGGAAAAGCAAAGGCAATACAAAGGTTTCGTCAGCTCCTAAAGACGCCGACACGCGCGCCTTGGAACGCGATCTTTCCGCCATTTTGGGGCTGGAAGTAGCGATTGAGCATGCGAAGAAAGGGTCCGGTTCTGTAACCCTAAACTACCTCACGCTCGATCAGCTTGACGACATCTGCCGCCGCCTGATGGGCGCGAGGGCGTAAACGTAAATCTATCAGTATAAAGAGTATACTCTACAGGTAAGACGCCCAAACGATAAACCCCCACAACACGCCGCCGAACATGAGTGCCCCAAAAGTGTGGCCTGTCCAACGGGAATTTCGTTCCAATATCACAGGACTTTCAGTGTTGAGGTGATTCACCCATCTAACGAGCGGCATGGTGAACAGAAAAGTAATACCCGACAGCATTGAAAAACTCAAAGATATCAAAGGGCCCCCTTCGTAGACTGCGTCTGCGATGTTGCCCGCGAAGTAAAAAACAACATATGCGACCGCCAAAGTTACGCCGATAAATACCCGCGTTTTATGGCTCGACTGATGATCTCGAATTTCTGAGAAAAGCGGGTAAAACCAAATGAAAGAGAAAAAAGCGCGCCAGAACGGCATTATTGCGCGCTCCTCGCGGAACTTAACCCACCGCCAGCAGCGCCACATCCAAAAAATCCCGTAGTATCCGAATGTTGCGACGTTCAAAATAACGAATTTGGTCATGGACACAGGGTAAAAAACGGACGTCTCCATCAAAGCCTCATCGCGTTTTAACTGAGCGACGATTGCAATGATCAGGTAGACGATAACGGCTAGGCCGACGAGGACGCCGACCGCTTCCCAAACGCCAATTTCTTCATCTAAAGCGTCAGCGCCATAAGTGAATTCAAGAGCGCCATAGTCATTAAGGTCATCTATCACCGACTGATAGTCCGTAGACATATCAACCGGCGCCTCTATGGCTTTGGTTGTCATCCGATAGATAATGTTCGTATCAACGCCGCTGGTTTCGTGCATGCGCTCGAAGTCTAAAAAATCGGATTTGTGACTGAACTTTTTCGGACCCTCAAAATCTGAAACCGTTTTCAGTGTGAAAATGTGTTTATAATCAACTGGATAAGGCAAAGCAACAGGAGCGGTTCGGCTGGTGAAATTCACCTCTGACAAGACGCCAAGAACAGCATCAGCCCGCAGCGGAAACGCCGTTTCGAGCGGCTTTTCTGCATAGTGCTCGCGCTCAAAATAATACGTTTCAATAACTTTGACTCGGTTGGCGTCACGATCATCGTCAATAGCCATATCTGAAACGGCGGTAATTCCGGGGTACTGGCCTTGGTAATAACTGAGATAATCCTGGGCGAGCTGATGAGGCGAGCTTGTTGCAAGAATCCGCCTGAAAGAATCCGCCTGTCTGCCGACATAAGTAGATACGACTTCAAGCCCGACTCCCGCTGAATTGAATTCAGAGAAATCGAATATCTCCTGAACGACTTTCTCAGGCGCGCTAACTCCAGGTGGCGTCATCTCCCATAAAGCGCCGTTTCCAGCCTTCAGGGGCAGTCCATATCCGTAGACTGGTTGAGCAATGTCAGGAAAAACCCCGCCCTGATCATAGCTGGTCGGATCGTTCCAATACGTTACTCCGTCAACAATGTAGACGACGATCGCATGATCGAAGGCATAAGGAGACGGCGCCGCCTGTGGCAGCGAATAACCCTGATCAGCATCTGTCAGCGCTACGTACGCTTCGATGCCTAGCGAGCGTAATATTGCCGTCAGCAATAGGCTTTTATCTTTACAATCGCCCCAGCCCCTGGCGATGACCTCTGTAGGAGCGCGAGGCAAGTGAGACCCAACGCCAGTCTCGTCACCTACATACCGGACTTCATCCTGAACATACCGGATCGCCGCCGTGATTTTTTCCGAAAGAGCGCGGTCCTCGGCATACCAGCTGTGGTTGGCGGCAAAATCTGGCGGCAGCACGCTTTTGGCGTCGTAGTCACCGATCAGGCTGTCCACGACCTCTCCCCAGCGGGAAAATGTCGAAACAGAAACATAGCCCCAATTGGAAAAAGTTTCCGGCACTGCCTCCTGCGACGGAACAATATCGGGGTCAATTCGCCACCAGCGAAGGTCGCGATAATCGTTGGCGCTGGTAATTTCTGGTTCAAAATCCGTGTTGTTGTTCTTGATTGTCAGGTCAAGCGCTGCCGGCGCCAGGATCCGATGCTGAAAAAAGGCGATGGGAACAGACCAGCTTGATGAGATGCTATCCGAATAATGGCCGGGCCATAACGCAGATTGGCTTGTCCAGCTTACCTCGTAGTCGACAACGTCGCCGACCCTTACATCCGGAATTTCCGCATACACCGTGAGATTGCCGTCGGTGACGCCGTTCGCCATATCGCTTTCCTGGCGAGCAACGATGAAACTGTCGGGATTTAGTCTGTCGATCGTTTGCCCTGCTCGCCGCAAAGTTACTGTGTGAACGGAAAATACATCGTCGAGAGG
This sequence comes from Hyphococcus flavus, assembly GCF_028748065.1. Lineage (GTDB taxonomy): Bacteria > Pseudomonadota > Alphaproteobacteria > Caulobacterales > Parvularculaceae > Hyphococcus > Hyphococcus flavus. Next base: position 1,281,964 of record NZ_CP118166.1, read on the forward strand.
GTCAAAAACGAATTGCAAGCGCGCAGCAGATTCAAGCCCAGTCCGGTTTGTTATTTGAACTGCAAGCCGCCGGTAAAACACATAGCGGTCATCTTCGATCCGGGCTTGGGTGTCTGATACCAGATAATAAACGCCGTCCTGAACCTGGTTTAAGCGCGCATCATTGATTTCCGGCAGGTCCACGCGATCGACCCAGTCGGGTCGTGTTTCGAACGAGATTTCTGATGCGGCTAGCGCGCTAATGCCTGACCCGGCGATAGCGAACGTCAAAATCGCTGCGATCACACCGGCGAATAACCGGCATACCGCTATAACATTATTGAATAAAAGCAAACGACGCCCCTCAAACCATCTTCACATACAGTGAATCAGTAAACTTGAAATAGTCAACTTAAGTAAAATGGCATGGAGAAATAACGGCTGTTTTGCGTTTAAGGCGTTTCGCCCTCGAGCAGCCATCGACGGGCCAGGGCGATGTCATGAAATCCGCGAATTTTTTCATCCGCTAAAACTTCCAGAGCGTGCGTCGCGGTTGAATACATCTTTTTGACATCGTCGCACGACGACGTATCAGGCAACACAACAGCCTCCCGTTGAAGTCCCGCGCCCACAATCGCCGGTACGAGCGTGTTCACAAGCCAATGTTCGGAATCGCCAAACTCGGACTTTAGAAAACGCAAATCAGCTAACCAGTAACGGTATCTGCCGGTATGAAACAAACTCAAAATATACTTCAGGACATCTTGAAATTCTTGCTGCGTATCAAAGCGGTCGAACCAGACGTCAGATACGACCTTGAGTTCAGGATTAGCGCCGACAATAGCGTAAACTTGGTTATTTTCACGATAAAACGTGCGCTGGGCCTTTACGGAAAAGGCGCGCGCAATATCGTCCTGAATCTGTAACTGGGCGGCTTCCGCCATACGTGACCCCACGCCTTTCGTTGTGTGATCTCCCCTTCGCCGACCATATAACAATGTTGGGACGGTAAAAAAAAGCCTTAACGCAAAAAACCCTTGAACTTGTTGAATTTATTGACGGGCCATAACCGCCAGGCGCAACGCGGCCCGTTCTACGATTTCACGTTGAGGCGCGCCCGTGGTTTTCGCATCAAGTTCCGCGTCAACAAGCATTCTGAGTGCGCGGTCGAGTTTGGCGCCGCGCCATTTATAGAGTTGATCTTCAAAGGCGCGCTGCTCTGCAAAAAATACGGGCGGGCGCAGTTTTTTCATAGCGGTGGCGGGGCTATCGCCAGCATCCATAAAATCCGCTGCGGATTTCAGCCGCGCAAACTTGCGTTGCAATGCGCGCAAAACCCCAATGGGACTGGCGCCGGCAGTAGCGGCCTTGTGCAATGCGTTGGCGAGCCGGGATGGCGCGCCGTAAGCGCAGGCTGCGGCCGTATCATCCATGGCGTCGCCAAGACTGTCCGCCAGCGTCGCACGGACATCGTCAAGTGAAATGGACGCCGGCCCGTTCCGCGTGTCTCTTGGTCCTTTGTATAAGATCAGCTTGTCGATTTCAGCACGCGACAGGGCATGATCGTCACCCAGAATTGAGACGACGAGGTCAAGGGCGTCATCCTCAAAGCGCAGGTCTTCCGTACGCGCCGCATCCTTGGCCATGGCGCGAACATCAGCAGGCCCGTCTGCATAACAGGGCAGCGCAACGGCCCGCGCCGCTTTTTCAAAAGCCTTTCTTAATCCGGAACTCGGCGTCAGTTCTCCCGCTTCAATGATGACGACGCCGTTTGGTTTCAGATGCCCGGAATCGAGCCCGTCGATCAAAGCGGTGACGGCTTTGACAGCCGCCTCGCCGCTCGTCCGCAATCTGATGACGCGCTCACCGCCGCTGAAAGAAAGCGCTGTGACCTCGTCAGCCAGCCGCCCGGGCTCATCCTTGAGGTCCGCGTCCGACAGTTCAAGATAATTGAACGGGTCTTTTAGATCGGGCACGACATCGCTGGCGAGTTTCACCGCCCGTTCCCGCGCAAGCCCGCTGTCGGGTCCGTAGATCAAAATCGCAGAGATTGACGGGTCGCGCTTTTCGAGAAATCCCTTGATGGCGCGGCCTTTAAGGGCTGTCATTGGTCATCATCTAGGGGCTTGATCACTTCACCACGCCGCGGATCCACAAGAATGACGGAGTCATCGAATTCAGCATCAAGCTGTTCCGGGTCGAGATCACTTCTATTCTCAGGGGGTTCGGCAAACCGGATCAGAAGATCGCGCTCAATTTCTTCAGAAAGCTGTTGCGCCGCCTTTTCGACTGCTTTGCGTTCAGCAAATAACGTTGAGTACTGAGAACTTACGATATTGTATGATGTGACGGCGCGGGCCACACCGCGGAAACGCTCGCCTGTTTCCCTGTCGAGCACAGTGTAACGGCCGATAAGACGATAATTATAGCGCGTCACCGTGGCGTCGATCTGAACGGCAAGGCGTTCAGCGCGTTCTCGGGTTTGAAGGTAAAGCGCGTAGCGCTGCTCAACGCCCCTCTGCGGCGGCATGCGCGCGTTGAGGGCGTCCGTCAGGGTGGATACGAGGGATTCAGGCGCCGCAATACTGACAACCTCAACCTGACGGATAACTGGCGCCGACCCTTCCTGCGTGGCGTAAATTGGTTGAAAGCCGCAGGCGGGCAAAAGAACGAAGAACGCGCAAGCGGCTAATATTCTCCAGCTCATCACCTGGCTCCCTTAATTCGCCACGATATTGACGATCCGTCCCGGCACCACGACGACCTTGCGGATTGTCTTGCCGTCAATATGACGCTTTACGGCCTCGTCCGACAAGGCCGCTTGTTCCACAGTCTCATTTGGCGCATCGGCGGCGACCGCGATTTCGCCGCGACGCTTGCCGTTGACCTGAACGCCAAGCACGATCTCATCCTTGACGAGCAGACTTTCATCAGCTTTGGGCCATGGCGCATCGCAGACCATCCCTTCACCGCCTAACGTTTCCCAGCATTCTTCGGCAAGATGCGGCGTGAACGGTGCAATGAGGCGCGTGAGCGCCGCCAGCGCTTCGGCTTGCGCAAAGGCTTCGGCCTTGACGCTGTTCGCCGGCGCGCCGTCTTCTTTTTTGAGGGGCGGCGTCTTTTTGAGCGTATTCAGAAATTCGTATATCCGGGCGATGGCTTTATTGAATCTGAAATGCTCGATATCATCGGTGACGCCAGCGATAGCTGCGTGGGTCGCCCGGCGCAGAGCGACGCCGGCCTCCTCCATATTTTCTGGCGGGTTGGCGAGGTCATGGGGCCTAAGGGCGTCTTTGGCGGGCTCGATGGCGTCCCAGATCCGGTTGACCAGTTTCCACGCGCCTTCAACGCCTGAATCCGTCCACTCTACATCGCGCTCAGGCGGCGAATCTGACAGCATGAACCAGCGCGCCGCATCGGCGCCGTAGGTTTCGGCGATGGCCTCCGGCGAGACCACGTTCTTTTTTGACTTCGACATCTTTTCGATGGCGCCGATTTTTACGGGCTGGCCATTGTCGGCGCGCTTTGCTCCGCCTTGCTCAAGAATGACCTCTTCCGGCAACAGCCACTCGCCGGTTGCTGGGTCTTTAAACGTCGCATGCACCACCATGCCTTGCGTGAATAAATTGGCGAATGGTTCGACAACGGATGAATAGCCGCACGCCTTCATCATGCGGGAAAAATAGCGCGCATAAAGAAGGTGCAAAATTGCATGCTCAATGCCACCGATATACTGGTCCACGGGCAGCCATTGATCGACGATTTTCTTATCCGTGGGCTTATCTTCGGGTTGCGAGGCGAAGCGCGCAAAATACCAGGAACTGTCAACAAAAGTGTCGAATGTATCGGTCTCACGCCGGCCTTTCCCGCCGCATTCCGGGCAGTCTACATGCTTCCAGGTCGGGTGCCGGTCGAGCGGGTTTCCGGGTACGGAGAAATCAGCCTCTTCAGGCAGCTTCACCGGCAGGTCTTTTTCTGGAACCGGCACGATGCCGCACTTTTCGCAGTGGATCGCGGGAATCGGGCAGCCCCAATAACGCTGGCGAGAGACACCCCAGTCCCGCAGGCGGTATTGGGTGACGCCCTTGCCGAGCCCCATTTCCTCGATTTTTCTGATCGCTGCGGCGATCGCGTCATTAATGGAAAGACCGTTCAGAAACGCTGAATTAAAGATAGAGCCTGAACCCGTATAGGCCTCGCCATCCAGTTTGAATGCTGCTGGATCTTCGCCTTCAGGCAACACCACCGGCGGAATTGGCAAGCCGTATTTCGTTGCGAAGTCAAAGTCGCGCTGATCATGAGCCGGACAGCCGAAAATCGCGCCCGTGCCGTAGCCCATCAACACGAAGTTCGCCACGTAAACCGGCAGGCGGCGATCATCGAACGGGTGACCGGTTTCAAGCGCCGTCTTATAGCCCTTCTTGTCGGCCTTCTCGATTGCTTCCTCCGAGGTGCCGGCGCTCGCGCATTCGGCGATAAAAGCCGCGAGATCATTATCGTTCTCCGCCAGTTTCGCGGCCAGCGGATGATCAGGCGAAATGGCGATGAAGCTCGCGCCGAACAGCGTGTCCGGCCGGGTCGTAAAAATCTCGATCCCGTCTTCAAACCCTTGCGGCGGCGTTGTGTTTTCAGTGTTTGCGCCTTCGCGCGAGGCAGCGAAAGGAAACCGCATCGCCAGACCTTTGGACTTGCCGATCCAGTTACGCTGCATCAAGCGGACATTCTCAGGCCAGCCCGAAAGCCGTCCGTCGTCCAGCGCCGCCAACAAATCTTCAGCCTCATCAGTGATCTTGAAAAACCATTGAGAAAGCTGTCGCCGCTCTACACTTGCGCCAGACCGCCAGCCCTTGCCGTCGATCACCTGTTCGTTCGCCAGCACGGTCTGATCGACCGGGTCCCAGTTGACGAGACTTTCTTTCCGATAGGCGAAACCATGCCTCCAGAAAGCCAGAAACATTCTTTGTTGGTGTGCGTAATACTCCGGATCGCAAGTGGCGAACTCCCGGCTCCAATCGATCGCCAGCCCCATTTTCTTGAGCTGACCGCGCATGATATCGATATTGCCGTAGGTCCATTTGGCGGGATGTGATCCGGTTTGCATGGCTGCATTTTCCGCCGGCATGCCAAAGGCGTCCCAGCCCATGGGATGCAGCACGTTAAATCCGCAGGCCCGTTTGTATCGCGCGATAACGTCGCCCATGGCGTAATTGCGTACGTGTCCGATATGGATACGCCCTGACGGATACGGGAACATTTCGAGGACGTAATATTTCGGGCGTGCATCGTCATCACGCGTTTCGAACGCCTTCGCCTCGTTCCAGCGGGCCTGCCATTGCGGTTCTGATTCTTTCGGGTTGTAGCGGGACATGTTGCTTTTCCGGCAATAAAAAACGGCGCTTTAAAGCGCCGTTTGTTAACTGATCTGACGCTGAACGCTAGTCGTCGATGACGTTAAGTCGTAGCTGGCGTGCGCGGGTGAGGATGGCGTTTTCAATCTCGCGGGCTGTGGCTGGATTGACCGTCGCATCCGTCCATTGCCCGTCCTCGCCTTTTTGCTGGCGAAAGACGGAGACGCGCAACGCGTCAGCTCTCAGCGCGCTGTCCAGAATGTAGACATTCGTCTTGAAGCGTTCATTCGGGATCTCGGGATTGACGTACCAGTCGGTAATCACCAGACCGGCGATCGGGTCGGCGGAAAAAACCGGCAGAAAATCAAGCGTTTCAAGAGAGGCCGCCCAAAGATAACGGTTCACAGTGGTCGCCTGGGCGCCACGGCCGGACTTATAATCGGCCAATGTCGCGTTGCGATCCCTTTCGGCACTGTTGCCGCCGCAGGCCGCCAAGACCGCCGCGCCGGCCGCTAGCGCTAATACCTTGATTACACTGATGTTTTCCGGTTTCATACAAGGAAATCCTGTTCTTCGCCCGTTATTTCGGAGGGGCGGCCTTGAGCAATCGCGCAAAAGCCGTGGCTTTCCTACCACAAACCGGCAATTACACAACGGGGGGCCTTAGGTTTGCTTGAACCCCGCTTTGGGCGGCGCCATTATGTCTGAACGTCATAAAGCTGTTAACTTTATGCCGTTAACCCTTTTGCGGGAACCGGCCAAAGGTAAGGGGTTGGCCCGGGACTTGAACGATTTAGGCGCGAAAGCGCAGGATCAAAAGGGACGGCATGACGCTTTGAGACGCTCGGGGTGTTGCGTTGGGAGATGACGCTGGCCTTTGTGGGGAAGGTTGGGGTTTGTCAGGAACGGTTCACGGGAAGAACTGTTTCGGGCGCGAAGAAACGAAACAACGCGGACGTGCTAATGTGCGCCGGGCGAAATTGAGAGTGGTGACGAACAGATTTATGACTGGCCTTCGCACAGCAACGTTAAGCGTATGCGCTGCGGCCCTGCTATCGGGGACGTTGGGCGCAGGCGTTGCGCATGCTGCGGACCCGGTCAAAATCGAAGTCGATGGCGAGGCGAGCGCCGCCGTGGGGCTTGTTGATGGTGAGGCGAAAGCTGACGCCAACGCCGAGGTGCACGTCAAAGGCTCAAGCATTCTTAACAACGGTATTGAAATCGGCGCGGGCGTCATGGCGCGCCTTGACGGCGATCAGCCACGCCAAATGTTCGGGGGCGGACGATATTCAAGTCTGCTGAACGGCGGGCCGCGCGGCATCGCTCCCGCAGAAAGCGATGTTTATCTGCAGGGCGCCTATGCTTACGCTAAAGGTTCGTTCGGTCAGTTGATTGTTGGTCGTGACCAGGGCGTTGCGCGCATGTTGGCGGTGAAGTCGCCGACCATCTTTTCGGCTGTCAATATAAATGATTGGCAGACGGATCTTTCCGGTTTGAACGACATTCATACGGTCAATGATTTTACGGGCTATGCCACCAAGGTGACATATATGCCGCCGGCGAACTTCCTCGGCGGCGTCTTTGGTGGATTACAGCTCGGCGTTTCCTATTCACCGGTTCTGCGCGAATGCGGCGATCTTTTGTGTGCGCCGGAGTCCGGTTTCATCGTCTCGCCCGAAGGAGTGATGCTCTCCGAGACAAGCAAATGGGACGACGCGGTTGAAGCGGCTCTCTATTACGAAAAGGGCATTGGCGTTGGCGGCTCTGACAGGCTGTTTGTCGGCCTGGGCGCCAGCTTCGTACGCGCAACCGAAGACACGCGTACGCTGTCTACGGCCTTTGACGATTACGAAGCGTATTCAGTCGGCCTTAATCTCGCCTATCGCGGCATCACGCTGGGCGGCTCTGTGAAAACGACAAATGCCGGCCTCGCTTCGCTTGAGGATGATGGTTATTTGGCGTTTGACGCCGGGGTCACATTCCGTACGGGTGAAGAGTCCGGCGATGTGGCGTTCATGCTTGGCGTCGGCCAGTCCGAAGCCAGCACAATCGGTTCCGATCCGATTGATCCAACTCTTTTCCGGGATACGCGCTCTGCTCAAGCGGGCGTTACCTATGTTCTTGGCAGGGGCATTACGGTCGGCGCCGCCGCCCAATATGTCGAGTCCAAGAAACCAGTGGCTGCAGGCGGACCTGAAGAAGCCGCCACGGTCGTGATCGAAAGCTCGATCAAATTTTAAAAATTCTAAGCGCCTACATTGCTTAGAGGGGATATAAATCGGGGCGGCCATCTGGCCGCCCCGTTTTTTTTGCATGCACTAAAGAATTGCCCCGGCGTCATGTTCCTGTTATGTTCTTTTTTGTCAAACGGCAAAATGCAGCGTCAAACAAGGGGAGAAGCGTCATGGCGCAAACCAACAATCATGTGGACTATGTCGAGTTCGCTGCAGAAGACTTAAGCGTTGTGAAGGCTTTTTACGCCGCCGCCTTCGGCTGGGAATTTCAGGACTGGGGCGATACTTACATATCATTTTCCGGCGCCGGGCTTGATGGTGGTTTCAGGGGCGGAGAAAAGCCGGTCGAGGGATCTTCGCTCACTATTCTTTACGCGGATAATCTTGAGGAGAGCGAAAAACGCGTCGTCGATGCCGGTGGCGAAATTGTCGAAAGACATGATTTTCCCGGCGGGCGCAGGTTTCATTTCCGTGACCCTGCGGGCAACATTCTCGGGGTATGGACAACGGTGGAAGGTAGCGAAGCCTAACCGGTAAAGGCGCCAATCGCGGCCAAGCCAACAACTTGCGGTCCGGCAAGACAGTGCGCGTTTTTTTCATTCACCCCGCCAAGGGCAAGTACAGGCAGACTTGATGTGGCTGCAAGTTTTAAGAAGTTTTCAGGGCCCAGCCCTGGCGCGCGCATGTGGCTATGGCTTGCATACGCTGGCGACAACAGCGCAACATGAGCGCCAAGTTCACGTGCGCGAGCAAGCTCATAACGGTCATGACACGCGGCTGAAACAATGAGCCTGTTGCCAGGGCGCCTGTCCGGCATGAACCAGCGGGGATAATGAACGCCTGCCGCGCCAATGCTTTCCGCTAGTCTGATATCGGCGCCAATGATCAGCTTTAGATCGCGACACGCGCAAATCGATAGCAACCGCGCCGCCAGTGCCGCCCGCCTCGGCATGTCATAGTCTCGTAAGATGACGGCGGCGCCGGAGGGTAGCGCACGGGCAATCAATTCCGGGTGCGGCGCACGCTCTTGATCTGTCATAAAGGCGAGATGGAATGGCGCCGCCGCCCCTGAACAACGTTTGAGCGCGAGCGCCGCCGCTGCTAGCTTGGCCGCACGCATTCGGAGCCCTTGATGTCTCAGTCCAGTCAAAACGCCTCTCTTGGTAAAGACGCGATCGACCCTGCAGCAAATCTCAGCGCAATCAAGACGGAAATAGAAGACGCGCTGAAGGAAGCGGGCAGGCCTGCGGAATCCGTTGTGATCACGGCGGTCTCCAAGCAACATGATCTGGAACGCATCAGGCCAGTCCTTAATGTCGGCCACCGCGTGTTCGGGGAAAACCGCGTTCAGGAAGCCATGTCGAAGTGGCCAAAGCTCCGTGAGGAGTTTTCGGGTATTGAACTGCGGTTGATCGGTCCGCTGCAAACAAACAAGGTAAAAGAGGCCGTGGCGTTTTTTGACGTCATCGAAAGCATCGACAGGCCAAAACTCGCCGCGGCGCTGGCGAAGGAGATGGAAAAACAGAGCCGCCGCCCACGACTACTGATACAGGTAAATACCGGCGATGAGGCGCAAAAAGCAGGCGTTTCTCCAAAAGATGCCGACGCCTTTCTGAAAGAGTGCAAAAAGCTTGGTCTCGATATAGAGGGCCTGATGTGTATTCCACCGGTTAAGGATGACCCCGCGCCTCATTTCGCCCTCCTGGAGAAAATTGCGGCGCGCAACGGCCTGAAAAAGCTCAGTATGGGCATGAGCGGCGATTATCTGCTTGCAGCACAACTGGGCGCGACCCATCTACGAATTGGCTCGGCCATCTTTGGCCCGCGGCCTAAGAAGCCTTAGTCACCGACGCCTAACGAAAAGTTGTGTGTGTTGTGAGTTTTAATTTCGCCTTCATCGGCGCTATGACGCCCGGTGAATTCACAGGAAAAAAGCGGGATAGCCATGAACCGGGTTAAGAAGATTTTGCTGGTCGATGATGACGAGCTCTTACGCGACACGCTGATTGATCAATTCAGCGTGCACGACGAGTTTGCCGTCGAACCTGTAGCGACCGCTGCCGATGCCATCGATCGGGTAAGGGAAGAAGCGCATATAGATCTCATGCTTCTGGATGTCGGGCTGCCGGATATGGACGGACGTGAAGCATGCCGGATCATGCGCAAGAACGGGTTCAAGTCTCCCATCATCATGTTGACGGGCGCGGATAGTGAGGCGGACACGATTCTCGGGCTGGACGCTGGCGCGAATGACTATGTCTCCAAGCCGTTCAAGTTCAGCGTATTATTGGCGCGATTGCGCGCGCATTTGCGTAGCCACGAACAAAGCGAAGACGCTGTTTTCAAGGTCGGCCCCTACGAGTTTCGCCCGGCGGTGAAAATGCTTGTGACGGCCGAGGACAAAAAGATCCGGCTGACAGAAAAGGAAACATCAATTCTGAAATTTCTCTATCGCGCCGGGGGCAAGCCGGTGACGCGGGATATTCTCTTAGATGAGGTATGGGGATATAATTCCGGCGTTACGACTCATACGCTAGAGACTCATGTCTATCGTTTGCGTCAGAAAATTGAACCGGATCCGTCGAACGCATCTATTCTTCTGACAGAAAGCGGCGGATACAGACTATCTGTATAGGGTGAAAATGACCGTTACGATCTATCATAATCCGCGCTGTTCGAAATCCCGCCAGACGCTGTCCTTGTTGCAGGAAAAAAGCATAGAGCCGGAGGTGGTGCTGTATCTAGAGAACCCGCCCTCAAAGGCAGTCTTGAAATCACTCGTCGCCAAACTGGGATTAAAGTCAGCAAGGGGCATGATGCGCGTTAAAGAAGCGCCCTATATCGAGCTTGACCTTAATAACGCCAAAGCTGAATCGGCGCTAATCGACGCCATTGCTGAAAACCCTATTCTCATGGAGCGGCCGATCGTCGTGAACGGCGACAAGGCCGCCATCGGCCGCCCGCCCGAGGCGGTGCTTGAAATTCTGTAAAGCGGTTCCTCGCGGATATTGAACCGAATGCCGCCGCAGCGCTTTTGGGGATCTGATGGGCGCCCTATAGTCACCCCATGAGCCCGGATCATTTCCTTTTGGTTTTTGCAATTGGCCAGACTGGCCTGTTGCTGCTGATGCTTCTGGCGGCGCGCAGCCGGCCCCCTGGCGCTGTCTATCTTTGCGGTGTTCTTGCCAGCTTTGCCGGTCTTTTTTGGGTAGTGCTGGCGAAAGACTTTGGCTGGCCGTTTTTGACCCGTCTTGACGCCCTATTGGCGACTGCGCTCGCTGTGTTCACCGTTTTGCATAATCGTGCATTGCTTCATGGCCGAACACAGAGCCTGCGCGCCGATATCGTCTGGTTCACGCCAGTCATGATACTGCTGGCGGCGCAACCGTTCGCGGCCCGCGCAGTTACGGTTGACCTGATGTTGGTCGTGCTTATCGGCGCCATGCTCTATTGCGGTGCGAATCTTGTCCGTCACGTCATGCGCTCAAGCGCCGATGGCGTTGCCGCAGGGGGGCGGCCCGCTAAACTTTCGCTTTATGCCCATCTTGCCTTTCTGTGTGTGATTGCTTTGGGCCTGACGCAGCATCTTGCCGAAAGGTTTGAGGCGCAAGCTATGAGCAGCCTTTGGACCCATGCGACCCTGGCGGGCTTTTTGGGAACAGTAGCGCTGGCGGCGCTGGCCTTTAGCGCCAGCTATCGCGTCGCGCCGACAGGAGCGTCACGCCGGGGTTCTAAACACAGCCTTTCTCCGCAGGAAACGGCGCGCATGCAGGAGGTGCTGACACGCGTCATGACCGACGATGAAATGTTCAAGAAGCCGGACTTGCAAGTGCGAGACGTCGCCATGCGCTTAGGGGTCGGCGCTGATACGGTCAGCGAGGCGATCCGCCGGGGCCTGGGCGCTAACTTTTTCGATTTTGTCAACGAAAAGCGGATCGAAGACGCCAAGCAACAGCTTGTGGAAACCAGCGGCGCCATCGAACAGGTGATGTTTGAAGCCGGTTTTAACTCCAAGTCTTCGTTCTATGCTGAATTTAAAAAACGTACGGGCGTAACGCCCGGTCAATACCGGCGCGATAGCAAGCGCGTTTAAGGTCCGAGTTTTCATAAGTCGGACGAAAAACAACCGAATACTCGCGATTATTCCCAGATCTTCAACGGTTAAATGTCTGGGTGATCCATGATCAGAACTCTTCTGCGCGTTGGCGGGCTGGCTGCCCTATGCTCGGCGTGTGTTTCCACAAGCTTGCCTGATGAGGGGCGGTGCGGCGCTTTGGTCATTGAGGATGTGAGCATCGTTGATCCGGAAGCCAATGCGACCCGTTCGGGCCAATCTATCCTGCTTCAGGATGGCGTGATTACACGCATCTATGACGCGCCGTCCGCGTCCCTGGGCATTACCGCCAAGCGTGTAGACGCGAGCGGACTTTACGCCAGTCCGGCCCTGATTGACGCGCACGTGCATATATTCGACGCACGCGATATTGAGATGCACCGGCTACACGGCGTTGCGGCGATCCGAAATATGGATGGCTGGGCCTGGCATTTGCGTCTGGCGCAGAAAAAGCAATCTCCTTGTGCAATATCCGGATTTATCACCACAGGCAGTCAGCACGAAGCTAATGGTGAAGAGGCCGCCAACGTTGTCGCCCGCGATATCATTGCCGAAAAATCCGCAGGCTATGACTGGGTTAAACTCTACGACAGCATTGACGAAACGGCGCTGAAGGTGCTGGCAAAGCTGAAAACGCAGGATCCCGGAATACGCATCTCCGGGCACTTGCCAGACGATTTGCCCGCCAGCGGACTGGTGCAAAGCGGTGTTTACGACGACATCGCCCATGCGGAAGAGCTGCTTGCCGCCATGCGCTACGAATATGGCGCGGACTGGCGCGAATACATTCCGGAAATAGCTGAAGCGATGACAAAACACGGTGTTTCGCTGACAACAAGCATCGAAACCAATCAATCCATCGCTGAGCAGGCAAAGGACACGGACGAAGCGCTGGCGGCGCGCGACGTGCAATTCGCCGCTCCCTTGCTGCAGGCATTCTGGCGCTCCGCATTCAACCCCTATGGTCATATTGATGAGGAAATAGCTACGCGGCTTCAGAAAGACGTGTCCGCGTTGAAGGAATTGGTATTCGGCCTCTCACGGCAGGGCGTTACAATTTGGGCCGGCACGGATGCGCCAAATCCGATTAATGTGCCTGGCGCCGCCCTTCACGCCGAGCTTTCGCGACTGGTCGAGGCTGGGCTTTCACCGGCTGAAGCGCTTCAGAGCGCATTCTCACGCCCCGCTGAAGGGCTTTTCCCGAACGCCAGGCTCGGCAAAATTGCGGAAGAAATGGCTGGCGAGTTTATCCTGACGCGAGAAAATCCGCTGAACAACGTCGATACCTTGCGTGCACCAGCCGGGCTGGTTAGCGCTGGCCGCTATCTCAGCGCCGATGAGATTGATCAAAGAAAACAAAAACTGGCGAGCGTCTACGCCGCCGATCTGGAAGTTATTGAGAAGTTTTCGCCAGCTTCGGCTGCGAATATTCTGAATGCGATTGAAACAGATGAAAGCGGCAGTGCAAATATTTCCGAAGACGGATTAACGTCGCTTGTCTGGTTTTATATGAAAATGAACAACTTCTCCGAAGCGCGAACCCTTTCGGAAAAACTCGCCGCTTTATATCCTGACAGCGCCGATGCGCAGTTTGTTCTGGGGTATATTATCAGCCTGGAGGATGAATTGGCTGCAGATTAAAATAAGAATTATGCAACAATCAAACCCGCGCGCCTGAATCCAGTTTTTTCAAGATAGCTTTTGCCCGTGCCCGGTACGCTCGCTTTGTATTTGCGCCCATCTTTTCCCAGGTTTTATACATCTGCCCCAACCGGGGGTTGCCTTTCAGTTTCTTTTCATTGCGTGCAAGAAAATCCCAGTAGAGTGAATTAAAGGGACAAGCGTTTTTTTCCGTCTTCTTGCTCACGGCGTATTCACATAATTTACAGTAATTCGACATCCGATTGATGTAAGCGCCAGACGCCGCATAAGGTTTTGAGCCCAATGCGCCGCCATCGGCATATTGCGACATGCCGATCACGTTCGGCGCTTCTACCCATTCGAATGCGTCAGCGTAGACAATCAGATACCATTCATGAACTTCAAACGGGTCGACGCCAGCCAGCATGGCGAAGGTCCCCGTCACCATAAGCCGCTGAATATGATGGGCGTACGCTTCCTCACGCGTTTGTTCCACGACTTCTTGAATGCAGCGCATATCCGTTTCGCCGGACCAATAGAACCAAGGCAATTTTCGGCTGTTGTTGAAGAAATTCTGTTTCGTGTACCCCTCATCGGCAAGCCAATAAACGCCGCGTATATATTCACGCCAACCGATAATCTGACGGATAAAACCTTCAACTGCGTTTAACGGCGCCGAACCATCGTAATATGCTTTTTCCGCGCGCTTAGAGACTTCCATTGGCGATAAAAGCCCGACATTGATGTAAGGCGATAGCACTGAATGATAGAGAAACCTTTCGCCCGTCAGCATAGCGTCCTGAAAATCACCAAATGAAACGAGAGCGGTTTCGATGAAATAATCAAGCGCCTTAAGGGCGTCTTTTCGGGTTACGGCGAATTGAAACGGTTCGACGTCGCCAAAATGATCGGAAAAGTATTTCTCCGTCAGTTCAATTACTTCCTTTGTTATAGCATCTGGCGTCACGGAAAACCGTTTCGGCATGAACAGATCGCGGTCAGCAGCTTTGCGGTTTTCCTTATCGTAATTCCATTGCCCCCCTTCGGGCTCGTCTCCGTCCATTAAAAGACCTGTTTTCTTTCGCATCTCGCGATAGAAGTATTCCATGCGCAGCGTCTTGCGATTGCTTACCCACGCCTGGAATTCATCGCTGCTGGCGATAAACCTGTCGTCCGTGCGTACGTCTATCGGTAAAGACAGCGTATCCCGCCAGCCTTCAATTTCGTCTAGAACGCGCCGTTCGCTTGGCGCGGTTAGGACGATTTCATCAGGCTCATGCTGTCTGACAGCGTCTTCGATAATATCGGAAAATGACTTAAGGCCCGTCTTGGTGTCGAATTTTCTGTAGTCCACGTTGTAGCCAGCGCCTTTTAGTTCCTTGGCAAAATGGCGCATGGCGGAGAGGACAAAGACGATCTTCTTTTTATGGTGCTTGACGCTGGTAATCTCGTCATAGAGCTCGGCCATCAAGATGATGTCTTTGGTCTTTCGCGCATCCCTGAGGCTGGAAATATCGCGCGAAAGCTGATCGCCCATGATCAAAATTAAGCGGCGGCCCGTCACCACTCGATCTCCCGCCCCGCGTAGTCAAAAAAACCGCCGGAGTGTTCAGGCGTAAGGCGCGAGCAAACATCCAACAGGTTTTTTGCCGCCTCTTCGGGGGTCGCCGTATATTGCCCACGCGCGTATTTTTCCGTGAGTGGCGTTTGAATAGTGCCGGGATGCAAAGCGACAAATACGGATTGCTTGTTGCGGCGTGCCTCTTCGACAGCCGCGCATCGCACGATCTGATTCAAAGCAGCCTTGGAGGCGCGATAACTCATCCATCCCCCCAGCCGGTTATCGTCAATAGAGCCGACACGTGCTGATAGTGTGGCGAAAACGACAGGCGCATTTCGTCTCAGCAAGGGGGAGAAGTATTTTATCGCCATCGCAGCGCCTGCGGCGTTAACGGCAAAGGCTCGGGTCAGCGTTGCCGCATCAAGCTCGCGAAAGGATTTTTCGGGCGGTCTACCGTTGACTTCGAGGATGCCGGTTGCGTTGAAGATGAGGTCGTACACGCTGTCCTCACCCTGAAGGTTCCGCGCCGCCGCCGCCACGCTTTGTTCTTTGGAAAGATCGAAACCATCCGTGCTTCTGCTCAAGGTCTTCAGAGCACGACAGTGCGGATTGCTTTTAAGCTTATCGGCAATGGCCGCGCCGATGCCGCCCGAAGCGCCAAGGACAAGCGCAGAAAAAGGTCTGGTGAGGTCTAACGGCACGAATGGCTAGTCGCTGTTGCGCCCCGCCTCTTCAGCGATCGCTTTTAAAGCGGCCGACATCTTTTCAGCAGCTGGATGATTGGGGATTCCATATTCATAAAATGTCTGGGTCATGTTTTCCCAGGTGATTGCAACGCTTTCGTTTTCGCCCTGTGAAACAAGCATTTTCAGAGGCAGTTCAAGACCCATTTTTTGCTCTGCCTGCATGACGGGCGTGCCGCCATTGGGATTGCCAAAGATGATAAGTGTTGTCGGCCGAAGCGGCTGGTTTATAGATGCCGCGCCCGCAGCGTGGTCGATCACTGCGAAAGTTTTAAACCCGCGTTCGTCAACAGCAGCTTGCAGTTGTTCAACCGTTGAATCAAAGCGCGCCTGGCTTTCATGCGTGATGACACGGGCCTTGTCCATTTTCATGGCGCTCGTCGCCGGTTGTTGGGTGAGTGTTTCAGCATTAGTGGCGCAGGCAGACAAGGCGGCGGCTGCAGCGAGTATTGGCGCAACAAGTTTCATTCTGGGTCCTTCCTAGCTTTTCAGTAAACGCTCAACAACGTGACTTTGTTCCATCATTGCGCGATATCCCTCTGCAATAAACTCATCTGCACGGTCGAAAGCGGTGGGCATGGCGTCGCGCATGTCCGGCTGAACGCAGATGTCAGGCGGGTCAACTTGCGCCCGTGCGCGGGCAAGCTGCATCTGGAAAATATCCGCCGCGGCATAGGCGGTTTCAAACAGGTGCGGCTGCGCATTTGCGCGGGCTTTAGCGAACTCGAACTGTCTTTCGATTGCCGCACGGGTGTCGTCGATCAGCTTTGCGACGGCGCCAGTCACGCCCTCAGGAGATGGTTCGTCTTTTGGCAGTACGGCGGGCACGCTCGGCGGCGGGGCGTCAAACCTGTCCAGCACGCGAGGGACGGCGTTCAGGTCAACGGCGATAACGACGTCAGCACCAAGCGCGCGCGCCCCTGACACCGGCGCAGGATTGGCAAGCGCGCCATCGACAAGCCAGCGTCCTTCCATTCTGACCGCATGAAAGACAACCGGGATGGCGCTTGAGGCGCGGGCGGCGTCAATCACCGACCCTTTGGTGATCGCGATTTCTTCTCCCGTGCCGAGGTCGGCGGCGACAGCTACGAACTTTGTGGATAGGTCTTCTATATTCTGATCGTAATCGCGAAACGCCTCAAACGCCGGCGAAGTATCGATAAACCCGCCACGGTGCACTTTCAGCGTAAAACGCTGTAGCGTCGACAAAGGCTTTAGCATGCGCGCCCAGCCATCGAACTCATCCAGCGCGCCGATCAGGTGAGCGCCGCCTACAAGCGCACCAACGGAACAGCCTGCTATGACGTCGGGTTTGGTCCCGATCTCATCCAGCGCTCTTAAAACGCCAATGTGCGCCCATCCACGCGCGGCGCCGGAGCCAAGCACAAGACCAAGTTTTTTTGTCACACATATCTCCGTATAAAGAGTAACAGTCTGGCAGGGCCCTGTGGATCTGGCTTGGCCGCCATGTGGAAAAGTAGTTGCGCCAAGCGCCTCATATTGCTCCGAGGACGCGTAATACAAGCCCGCAAGCGGTAGCGCGCAATGACGAACCCCGCCATAGTTCACTGTTCGAATCATTTTCCGGAGTTTTCGCGTGGCAGGCGTCGGGTCCATAAAATCGCAGGAAGATCAGCTCACTAGCGAAGCGGGGGCGTCGCCGCGTCCGCATACGCGCGAGGAAATCATCGAGATGATGGACGCTGCAGCGGCAAAGGCGCGCAAAACGGCGAAACCGACTGACGGTATTTTGAATACAACCTCCTTCTGGCTCTTGTGGGCCGGTGTTTTTGTCGCTTTGGCGGCCATCGTCTACGTGCTGCTAAGCGCCAGCGACGCTGGCGGCGCCGGAATCATTCTGGCTGGCGGTCTCGCCTTGCTGATCGCCGTTTTCCTTACTGGCGCTGGCATGAAGATGTTCTCGCCGGTGTTGGTGACGGGCATGTCGCTGCGCCGCACGTCTGGTAAGCGGCCAGGCGGCGTTGAGCTAGCCGGGGCTGAAATCCTCGGCGCGCTGGGGCTGGCCGAACGGGTTCTTGATGGTGATGCGGACGGGCGGCTTGTGGCGCGCCGCGATGGCGTCGTCACCTATGCCAACAAAGCCTATTTTGCACTCGCAAAACAGGCTGGCGTGATGGGGCCCGCAGGTCTGCCGCCGCGCATTGATCGCCTGTTTGCTCAACAGGGCGTTGAGGCCACAAAGCTGTTTCGGTTGTGCAAGGCGGCAAAGAGCGGCGACCCGGCAGAAGAAGTCATCTATCAAACCATCGGACTTGCCGGCGGCGGCGAGCGCCGGCGCTTTGAGGTCAGTGTCCGTCCCATCAAGGGCGCTGACGATTATGTTGTATGGCGCTTGCGCGAACTGCCTGTTGAAGAAGACAAGCATGATGCTTTGGCGGCCGCCTATGCCGATCTGCCGCGTCCTGTGTTTGCGCTGGAAAAATCTGGCCAGATCGCATGGACGAACGCCGCCCTGCGCGACAAGCTTGGTGCATCGCGCGGTGAGCTGCAGTCGATCGACGATGTTATTCTTGGTGAGACGAGAGAACTGGTAAGCACGCTTTGGCGCATCGATCGCACTGAAACGAAAGCACAGGTTCGCCGTCGCGACGCCGACCCGGCGGAGGCGGTCTTTTCAGCTTTCCGTCGCGGCGGCGTCGGCGAAGGCTTCGCTTGTGTCGAGATGGTCGTCGATGAGGCTGCGGACAAAGTCGAAGATGTAAAACTTTCCGGCGACATATCAGAATCGCCATTCGGCGTTGCCATCATTGAAGGCGAAATCAATCGCGATGGACGCATTGTTGAAGCGAACAAGGCTTTCACCGATGCGTTCTCAGCGGAAAAGAAAAATACGCCGCTCGCCAAATGCGTGAACGCGGTGGCTCTTGAAGACATCGCAGATGAGATCCGGCGGAAATCACGTTCTGGCGGCTCACCGAAGCCGGTTGAAACCACTATCGGCGAAGGCGTCAACGCGCGAACCTTTGCGCTCTATGCCCGTCCTGTTCGCCGCAAGCGCGGCTCTTACGGCGTTCGTCGTACGCTCCTCTACACCGTTGATGTTACTGATAGAAAACAGATGGAAGAGGAATACGCGCAGGACCAAAAACTGCGCGGCATTGGCGAGCTTGCCAGCAAGGTCGCTCATGATTTCAACAACTATCTTCAGGTTGTGATCGGGCACTGTGAGCGCCTGATGCTAAAGCATCCTGCTGGCGACCCGGCGTATCAGGATCTTGTGCAAATTCGGGAAAACGCACAACGCGCGGCGAATACGACTAAACAACTTCTCGCATTCTCCCGTAAGCAGACGCTTAAAAAAGAAGTGCTGTCGATCACCGAATTGCTGCGTGACTTTTCGCCATTCCTGAACAGATCAATTGGTGAGAAGGTCAAGCTTGAGTTGATTAACGGTCGCGCTTTACCGACCATTCGCGTTGACAAGCATCAGCTTGAAACGGCGATCATGAACCTGGCGGTGAATGCGCGCGACGCCATGGCGCCAAAAGGCGGCATACTGACTGTTAGGACGCAGTTTCTATCGGGTGAAGAAGCAACGGGCCGCAAGGTGCAGGGGCTGAGCGAGCAAGATTATGTCCTCCTCGAGGTGTCGGATAATGGCCCGGGCGTGCCGGCGGAACTGATAGACAAGATCTTCGATCCATTCTTTACGACCAAAGAGAGCGGCAAGGGCACCGGTCTTGGTCTTTCAACGGTTTATGGAATTGTCCGCCAGCTGGAAGGCGTCATTGCGCTCAAAAGCGAGCCGGGAAAAGGCGCAACCTTCGAAATATACTTGCCGGCTTATGAGGAAGATCAAGTTGAAGCATCCTCACAGGAAGCGTCCAAGAAAATTACCTCTGCTCCTGCGCGCCGCGAGCCCCAGGACCTGACGGGCGCGGGCCGTATTCTGGTGGTGGAGGATGAGGATCCGGTGCGCGCATTTGTAGTCGCGACGCTGACTGACTGCGGATATGAGGTTACGCAAGCGGAAGATGGCGAAGACGCGCTCGATATTCTTGAGGAAGACACTGATTTCGATCTCGTCATTTCAGATGTGATGATGCCTGACCTGGATGGTCCGTCGATGATCGCGCAGGCGCGCAAGGAACTGGACCTCGGCTCGAAAGTCATCTTCATGTCGGCATATGCAGAAGCGGCGGTGCGCGACCAGCTCGATATCATCGATGGCGCGGGATATATTCAAAAGCCGTTTACGTTGCAGGGTATCGCTGTTGCGGTGAAGGATACGCTTTTTCCCCCTGATGAGGCGTAAGGTTGGCGGACCAATTTTAAGGGCAGTAAATGCGGCAGATCGTATTCGACCTGGAAACGACAGGTTTTAAATTCTCTGAGGGACACCGGATCGTCGAAATCGGCGCCCTTGAGATGATCAACGGCGCGGTAACGGGGCGCAACTTTCACACCTACGTCAATCCTGAGCGCGATATGCCTGAGGGGGCTTACAAAGTGCACGGGCTTTCAGCCGCTTTTTTGAGCGACAAGCCGATTTTTACGGATGAGGCAGTAGCGTCAGCCTTTTTAGCGTTTGTCGGCGACGCGGAATTGATAGCCCATAACGGCATCGGCTTTGATTTGCCTTTTTTGAACGCGGAACTCGAAGCCGCGTCGCATAAGCGTCTCGACAATGAGATCATTGACACGCTTCATCTGGCGCGGCGCAAATTTCCAGGCTCGCCAGCGAGTCTCGATGCACTGTGCGCACGGTTCGGCATCGACACGTCAACGCGCGAGCGTGACGGGCACGGCGCATTGCTGGACTCAAAGTTGCTGGCGAAAGTGTACATCGAGTTGACGGGCGGCGCGCAGGCCGGCCTCGATTTTAAACGAGACAATTCCAGCGGAATCAATTCTGGTAAAACTAACACGAGTCAAAGGACTGCCCGCCCCCGCCCTCAGCGATTGGCGCCGCTGATTACAGACGAGGAAAAAGCCGCGCATCAGGCTTTTATAGAGGAACTAGGCGAAGACAGTCTTTGGCTTCGGCGCGCTACCGCCGCGCGTTAGGACGCTGGCTCTGTCTGCGGGTTCGCTGCGGCAGCCGCCTTGCGTTGCGCGTTGGCGATATAAATGCCCATAAAGTCGATTGGTTCGAGCATCAAAGGCGGAAAATTTCCGTTGCGCGTGGCGTCGGCAACAATCTGCCGCATAAATGGGAACAACAGCCGCGGACACTCAACCAGCATCAGCATTTCAAGTTGCTCTTTGGGGACGTTCTTGATTTCAAAAATGCCGGCGTAGGTCGCTTCGGTTACGAACATCACTTCGGCGCTGTCGCCCTGATTTGCTCTGGCCGCGACTGACAGTTCGATCTCATACTGGTCGGTGTGCAACTGCCGCCCCTGAACATCGACATTCACGTCAATTTTTGGCGCCTCGTTCGCCTGATACACTTCAGGAGCCCTTGGATTTTCGAATGAAAGGTCCTTCACATATTGCGCAAGGACCGTCAGCGACGGCGGGTTTTGCGGATTTGCACCGGCTGGTCCGGCGGCGTTGTTCGGGCTGGCGGGCGTATCGGACATGGATCAAGGACCGTTTCGTATTTGAGGGCTGGTTCTGGAAAGGACGGGCTCTTACACGTCTCTCGAACGGCTCGCAACCCGGGACTTAAAGCTATTGCCGCCTCTCCTCGCGATAAACGATGCTGGCGCGGATGCGTGAAAGCGCATATCTGGCGAGCGCCCGGCGTAAAGGCGGCGTCAACAGCGCGAAACCTATAAGATCGGTGATGAACCCCGGAGTCATTAATAACGGCGCCGCAACCACCAGTAGCGCGCCGTCTACGGCGGAATCGACGGGTAATCGCCCGGTTTGCAAGTCTCCACGCGCATTGTTTAGCGCTGCCAGTCCTTGTAATCGTATGATAAAGCCGCCAAGAAACGCCGTGAGAAGGCATGCGGCAATCACAGGCACAGCGCCAAAGGCGTTCCCTGCGATTAAAAGGACGTAAATTTCAGCGATTGGGCCCACGATAAACAGGGCGAGTAGAGCAAACAGCATAAGCGCCTAGTGAATTTCCGCTTCTTTGAGCCTATATAGGGTGTGCTTGAGCAAAATTAAGCTTTTAGAGCCACATTGAGTGACATGGATCCAGTACTTCTTTTTTTCGCCGGCGTAACGGCGTTCATCATCTTCCGGCTGATCTCCGTCATGGGGACGCGAACAGGCCACGAACAACAGCACGATCTTGAAGGCCTGCAGCGTGCGTCCAGTGCGCGCGCCGCTGAAGAGCAGCGTGACGATGATAGCGATAAAGCTGAGCCAGCGGCGCCAAAGCCTGTTTCCACCAACGCGCGTGTTTTGCGCGATGCTGATCCGGCTTTTGATGAGAAGGAATTCCTCGCCGGCGCGCGCGGCGCGTATGAAATGATTGTGGAAGCGTTTGCTTCAGGTGATCTCAAGTCTATTCGGCCCTATCTCAGTGATTCCGTGTACAGCTCATTCAAGGAAGCTGTAGTTGAGAGGGATAAAGCCGGACATGTCGCTGACCTAAAATTTGTCGGCATCGAAAACGCCTCAATCGTGGACAGCAGCGCAGACCGCGACGAAATGACGGCGATCATCGATTTTGCTTCGAATCAGGTTCGCGTTACGCGGGACAAGGATGGCGAAGTTGTGGAGGGCGATCCGAACCGGATCGACCTTGTAAAGGATCGCTGGAAATTCTCGAAAAAACGATCCAGCCGCGATCCGAACTGGACGCTTGTCGGAACGGGCGGCTCTCAATAAAACATCAGTTGCTTGAACTGATGTGTGCAGGAATTCGTGAGTCTCCTATCAGGTATGAAGCTGCGATTGATGCTGGCCGGCGCCTTGGCGCTCGCAGGGGTTTCGGCTGTCATCGTTTTTAGCGGCGTTCTGCCGCCATATTATGAGCGAGAATTTTCAGACGAGGATTTCGGCCCGGCGACGTTTGATTTTGAATTCGTCGATTTCGCCAGCCTTGATGGCTGGCGGCAGGATGATCCCAGTCTTGCGCTTGACGCATTTGTTCGCTCCTGCGCCGTGTTTGAAGCACGCGATCCCGAAGCTACGGCAAACCCGCTGGAAAACCTTGGGGAGGCTTATAGCCACATCACGCTAGCTGGCGTGAACGCCGATTGGCTGCGCCCATGTGCAGAAGCCAGAGCGCTGACTGTCAGCGCCTACGGCGATCCTGCCGTGCGCCGCGCCGCATTGCGGTCGTTTTTCGAGTTTCATTTTCAGCCAGTGGCGATCAAGACCCGGCGCGAGCCGCTGCCCGATGGGAAAGCCAGCCGCGCAGCGCCCAGGGTGGAAGCGAAAGGCGTCTTCACGGGCTATTTTGAGCCGGTTTACGAAGCTTCAAGAGAACCGACAGCGTCGCATACTGCGCCGGTTTATCCGCGCCCGGATGATTTGATCGAGGTTGATCTTGGCCAGTTTCGCGAAGAGCTGAGAGGTGAACGTATTGCCGGGCGCGTGGAAGGCCGTCGGCTTACGCCCTATGCGGATCATTCCGAGATTAACGCCGGTGTTCTGGGCGATACGCTCCAACCCATTGCATGGACCGATCCGAACGACCTGTTCTTTTTACAAATCCAGGGATCCGGGCGTTTTGTTTTTCCTGACGGAGAGACCGTGCGGGTCGGGTATGACGGGCAGAACGGTCACGCCTATACGGCAATCGGTCGTATTATGGTCCAGCAAAATATTATGGCGCTGGAAGACATCACCATGCAGTCCATCCGCGACTGGCTCGATCGGGAAGCCAGCGAAAAGGCTCAGGCGATGCGGGAAGAAAATGCATCATACGTGTTTTTTAAACCGCTCGAAGAGTTATCAGCCGATCTTGGGCCTTTGGGGGCGCAGGGCGTCCCGTTGACGCCGGGTCGTTCTGTGGCTGTTGACCGCAGGTACCACACGCTGGGCGCGCCGATCTGGGTCAATATCGAACCGGTCCCGGAAGCGGGTGAAACGCCGATCCGGCGGTTGATGATTGCCCAGGATACAGGCGGGGCCATCAGGGGGCCTGTGCGCGGCGATGTATTCTGGGGATCAGGAGACGAAGCTGCGAAAATCGCCGGTGCAATGAACGCTCAAGGTCAGATGACCGTGTTGTTGCCGAGACGTCTTGCGGAAAGGTGGCAAGAGCCCTCGCATATGGCGACGGCCCGCCGGAACACACAATGAGCGGTAGGCGTAAGCTGACGCCGGAAGAAGATGCGTTATGGCGAAAAGCAACCCGTGATATTGCTCGCTATGCCCCGCAAAAGCCAGATATCGAAAGGGTCATTTCGGGGGCAGATCAAAGGCCCTCTACGCCAGAGAAGGCCCGTTTGCCTAAAAGCCCCGGCAACAAGCAAACGGGCGCGGCAAAAGCTGGCGCGCGCCCTCGCCCAGACCCTTTTTCCGCGGGCGATCCACGACTGGACCGGCTGGCCAGCCGCGGCCGGATAGAGATTGAGGCCGTCCTCGATTTGCATGGTCACAAGCAGGAAACAGCGCGCAGAACGCTGCATCAGTTCATTCAGACAGGGTATGCGCGCGGCGCCCGGTGCCTGCTTGTCATTACCGGCAAAGGCGCTGGCGATGGCGCGTCTGCCGGGCGCGGCGTATTGAGGGCGCGGTTTCCCGACTGGATGGCGGAGGAGCCGGTGCGGGGGCTCGTTTCACGGGCCGCCAGAGCGCACCAGCGCCATGGCGGCGATGGCGCTTTCTACGTGTTCTTGAAACGCTAGAGCGCCGGGCGAAAAAGTGGAATCCGGTTTTTCGCAAATCCGGCGCGACAATTAAGAATCTAGATCATCGGGTGATGCATCCTTATCGCCCGATGATTTAGGCGGTTTTTAGCCGTTCATCAGTTTCAAAAGGATCATCACGATCAGAGCTGCTGGCAGCACATAGAACGCAATGATGCGTGAAAGACGGATGAACCAGGTTTCTGCAGCATCTGCGAACCACGCGCTGACGGCTTCAGCCCACCAGCGGCGAGGCTTGTGCCGCGGCAACTGGCCCTTGCCGGGCTCAAACGGCATCGCCGCCAAGACAGTAACGCCGCGGTTCTTCCAACGCTGGAAGGCCTTTTTCATAGCGCCGTTGATGACAGACCCCCGTAAACGCCGTGAGAACATGGCAAAGGGGCCAAAAGCGAAATCTTGGGGATCGAACTCTACATCCAGCACGACAGCGGCAGGACCTGACCGTTCGCTGTCTTCGTCAAAGCGCACAATTGAATGACGAACGCCGTAATTGCGTAGATAGTTTTCGACATCGCCCAGGGATGCGGCGTCGCCGCTACGCAGGAAACGCATAAGGACGCGAACGCCGCGCTCGCCTGTGCTCTGCACGGATAACAGCACCCATGCAGCAATAGCGGTAAGGCCGCCGGCAATCAGCGCAGTGGTCGCCGTCAGGCTGGAGAGCCATGACATCGACGCCGGCGCGTTAATGCTGAGCGGTGTTGCCGTCAAAAGGCCGAAGGCGCCTAAGGCAACGAGCGCCACGGCAACCGTGCCAGCGACGTAGCCGAACATCTGCAGGAAGCCCTGGCCAAAAGAGCCGGTCGGACTTGAAATCGACTGCATCCGCTTGACCCAGTAACTCGTCTTGGCGTCGGTCGTGCGATATTTGTCCTCGAACAGGGTCTGGTCAGGGTTGTTTTCAACCACCATGAAGCGCGTCTTGGTCGGCGGGGCATCGTCTATATTGTGATCGATGATCACATAGTCCGATGACCGCATGGCGACTTCATAAGGCAGGATCATGCCAAACAGTTTGCCGTTCTGTGATTCAGCGCCAAGGGTCGAATAAAACCGCGTTTCGCCGCTGATTGGATCGAACATCGTGTTGGTCTGGCGGCCGGTGTTCAGGGTCGAGCGCGCCAGCTTGGCCAATTCGCGGTGCGGCTCCACCATCTGGGCGGTCTCATGCACCTCAACGCCAATGGCGCGCAGGCCGTCGAGTTTTGACTTACAGCGTCTTGCGGCTTCGGGGCCTGCAAAGACTACATCGATCCGGTCACGGATCAATTTCTGGTCCGACATGTCGATCGGCAGGCCGGCCCGCGGCGTTTCATTGGCGTAATCGGCTCCCGGCGAATTGCCGCTTTCAGAATCGATCAAGCCCCAGTCTTTTCTGAGGCGCCGTTGAAGGGCGGAAAATCCAGTGCCTGGGTGAGATGACTGGATCAAATCGTAAAGCTGCGATTCATGCACCGCGAGGCACATATTGTCGGTCGCTTCCACCTGATCGACACCAAGAAGCGTGAACTGGCTCGCCATGGCGCGCAGGGCTTCAAAGTCATAGCCCGTGTACGGATGATAAAACGGCACCACGGCGAAATCGGCCGATAGCTGTTTTACCGCCATCAAGGATTGTTCCTTGGTGCGCAGCGGCATCGTGTCGGCGAATCGATAGTCAAATCTGGAGTTGGCGCTTGCGGCTTCGAACTCGCGCTCGGTACGCGCGTTTACAGCGGCGAGACCGGCGTCCGAAACCGTGCCGTCCTCTCTCGCGCGGCGCAGAAAAGCGTCAGTTGCCTGATATCCAAAACCCCATTCTTCGCCGGTAAACGCGATGCGCGGGCGTTTCTTACCGCTGTCGATCTCTTTGGAGACCTTCGCCTCTTCGGACTTTTCCGAAAACCGCGGATCCGCATCCTCGGCGAAAGACATCATGGATCGCCGCTTCCAGGTTCGCGCTGCGCCATCCGCCATGATTAATCCCCGCTCCTACTCCCTCAAGAACGCATAGATTAACCTGTGATTAACGATCGTGAAAGCCCGCATTTCGCCGGAGAGGCGTGAGTTTTGGCGCTTTTCGTGATTGTGGAGGGCTTTCTCCGCCGATTCTTGCCGCCCTGATGCGGATTTGCCGCGCTAAAGGGTTGTTTCGATAGCGAAAAAGACACCATTCGCTATAGGATATACTTCGACAGATCGGCGTTCTTGGTGATGTCGCTGAGGCGGGCCTTCACGAAAGCCGCATCGATAGCAATCGTCTCCCCACCCTTGTCAGTCGCGGTGTAGGAGATTTCGTCGAGGACCGTTTCCATGATGGTGGCGAGCCGCCGGGCGCCGATATTCTCGACGCCAGCGTTCACTTCAGCCGCTGCGTCCGCCAGCGCATCGATGGCGTCTTCTGAGAATTCAAGGGTGACCCCTTCTGTCTCCATCAGGGCCGAATATTGCTTGATCAGGCTCGCTTCCGGGTCGGTCAGGATCTGTCGAAGGTCGTCGCGGGATAGCGCATCAAGCTCGACCCGGATGGGCAACCGGCCCTGAAGCTCAGGCAACAGGTCTGACGGTTTCGAGAGGTGAAACGCACCCGACGCAATGAACAGAATGTGGTCGGTTTTCACCGGTCCGTATTTTGTCGCCACCGTGGCTCCCTCGATCAGCGGTAAGAGATCGCGCTGCACGCCTTCGCGGGAAATGTCGGCGCTGGCCCTGTCGGACGAACGCGCGATCTTGTCGATTTCATCAAGAAAAACGATGCCGTCATTTTGCGCAAGATCGACCGCTTCCCGGCCGATCGCCTCGTCATCCATCAACTGTTCGGACTCTTCCGCGACCAGCGGTTCATAGGCGTCTTTGACTTTGACCCGGCGCTTCACCTTTGGCGGCTGGAACGCTTTTCCAAGCATGTCGGAAATGTTGATCATGCCCATCTGCGAGCCCGGCATGCCGGGAATGTCGAACATCTGCGCGGGACCGCCCTGCGCTTCGGTCAGTTCAAGGTCGACCTCACGATCATCAAGCTCGCCGGCGCGCAATTTTTTTCGAAACGCTTCGCGGGTGCTTTCGCTGCCATGTTCGCCGACAAGCGCGTCCAGCACCCGATCCTCAGCCGCCGACTGGGCGGCGGCCTTTACCTCTTCGCGTTTGCGTTCGCGGATAAGGCCAACAGCAATTTCCGTCAGATCACGGACAATAGAATCGACGTCACGACCGACATAGCCGACTTCGGTGAATTTCGTTGCCTCGACCTTGAGGAACGGCGCGCCCGCAAGCTTCGCCAAGCGCCTGGAAATCTCGGTTTTTCCGACCCCGGTGGGGCCGATCATAAGGATGTTTTTAGGCGTGATTTCTTCTTTTAACGCTCCTTCGACCCGGCGGCGGCGCCAGCGGTTGCGAAGCGCGATAGCGACAGCGCGCTTTGCGGCTTTCTGGCCGACAATAAATCGGTCGAGTTCGGATACGATTTCACGAGGAGAATAATCGGTCATGTACGCGGTTCTTTTTGTTACAAAATTAGGCTAGGCGCCAATGGTTTCGATAGTGAGAGAATCGTTGGTGTAGACACAAATTGACGCGGCGATAGATAGGGATTTCCGCACAACGTCTTCCGCGCTCAGATCGGTCTCGTTCATCAGCGCCATCGCAGCCGAGCGCGCATAGTCGCCGCCCGACCCGATGCCGGTGACGCCATGGCTTGGTTCAAGCACGTCCCCTACCCCTGACAATGTCAGCGTCACATCCTTGTCGGCGACGATCATCATCGCCTCGAGGCGGCGCAGATATCGGTCCGTGCGCCAGTCCTTTGCGAGTTCGACAGAAGCGCGCATGAGCTGATCAGGATATTGTTCTAGCTTGGCTTCCAGCCGCTCCAGAAGCGTGAATGCATCCGCCGTGGCCCCGGCAAATCCGGCAATGACCTTGCCGCCGGCGATCCGCCGGACCTTGCGGGCGTCGCCTTTGACGACAGTTTTGTCGAGGCTTACCTGCCCGTCGCCGCCGACGCAGACGACGCCGCCACGGCGGGCGGCCAGAATGGTAGTCCCGTGCATCAATGGATTAGTCATGGAGTTTACCTAATCAGCCTTATGTTGCGCCGCAATGGACGGGCCGTGTTGATTTCAGTAGTAGTGGAAGCGCGGGCGGCGTCATGCCATTTCGGGGCGCGCGCGTCAAAGGAGTATCGGCAAGTCATGAGAGCGGCGACGGTAGAACGCAAAACCCGCGAGACGGAAATCTTTGTTGCGCTCGAACTCGATGGTTCGGGCGATTACGACATCGAGACGGGGATCGGTTTTTTCGATCACATGCTCGAAGGCTTCGCAAAGCATTCGATGATCGATCTCAAAATCCGCGCCGAGGGCGATCTGCATATCGACATGCACCACACGGTAGAGGATGTGGGGATTGTTATGGGTCAGGCCGCTGCGAAAGCACTCGGCGACTGTGCGGGCATCCGCCGTTTCGGCGCTGCGTATATTCCCATGGATGAAACCCTGTCCCGCGCGGCGATGGATATTTCCAAACGCCCTTACCTCGTCTGGCGCGTAAATTTCGCGCGGCCTAAGGTCGGCGACATGGACACAGAGCTTTTCAAGGAATGGTTCCACGCCTTCGCCATGAATGCCGGGTTATGTCTGCATGTTGAAAATGTCTATGGCGAAAACACGCACCACATCATTGAAAGCTGTTTTAAGGCGACGGCGCGCGCATTTCGCGACGCGTTGGAATTGGATCCACGCAGCGATGGCGACACGCCCTCCACCAAGGGCGTTCTGGGTGGATAGATGCTAGGAATTACTGTCTGAAATGACAGGTTTTAATGGCGCCAGCGCTTTTAATATTGTCTTATGAGACATCTCTCGTTCGGCATGGGTTTTTGGAGAGCATTCGGTTATCTCAAGTCCGATGAGTTCCGATGAAGTTGCAATTACCTCGCTTATTGTAGCGACATCTTCCGCGAGCAATCCATCAGGAACGGCATACTCGGCGACGAGCTGAGACGGATCAAAAACGTCCGTATCCAGATGTACGAAAACTTTTTTACCGCTGATAAAATGCCTCAACTTGTCCAGGTCACCGGCAACATTTTCGAAACGCAATGCATGGATGTGTTCTTTCGTAAGCAGTTCTAGTTCTTCGCCGTCAAAATCCCGTCCGCCAATATGAATGAGGCTGTCTTGTGTTACGCCCGCGCCATAACCGGTATCCCAAAGGCCGAGCGCTCCAGCGAGCGGCATGCCGCCCAGGTAAGAAGTTTGGCTTGTCATTGGCGTGTTTAAATCGCCATGTGCGTCAAACCACAAAACAACAGCCTCAGGGTGATGAGCCATTACAACCGGGAGAGTGGCGATTGAAGTGGCGCATCGTGAGGTAATAAGGGCAGGTTTAAGGCCGCTTTTGTAAGCATCTGTGAAAAGCTCCTGAGCCTGACGAAACAGGGGGCGAGCCATGTCTAGAGCTTCCTGCCACCCAACACGGCGAGCATTCTCTGGTGACCCAAAGTGCTTGAGGTTGAGGTTGAATTCTTTTGCTACGTCCTCAGCGAGGGCCGCAACATTTTGCATAGCCTCACTCGTTCTGTCCGCAGCATAACCTGTTAAGCCCAGGCAGAGAAAATCGCTCATAAGCCGCCAGCTTCGCCTAATACCAACGCCGGCACAACGATTGTTTTAAAACTGTTAGCGCCCCAGCGCTGGCGAAAAGCGGCAACTTTTTTCAGGGATAACGAGAGTAAATTGCGGCGGTCGCGCTTATGGCGCAAAATATAAGTAGGCAATGGTAATCAGAATCACTGCACCGGCGACGGACGCGGCGAGAATGTAACGAACGTGGTCGCCAGTGTGACCCTGCCGTACCTCTTCGGTAGTCAGTTTTTCAGCGGAATCGCTCGCTGTGTCGCTATTGCCAACCCGCAAGGTGTCAGCACTGTTTTCCGCTTCTTCCGGATCTTTTGTTGCGTCATTACGAGGTTCTTCGCCTTTGCGGATCGAGTCTGAATCATTTGTCATGCCCAGCTAACACGGCTTGTCTAATATCGTTCCTTTTCGGTGCGAGATTCAATTGACCTCATCTGCGATTTCCGCTGACATCCGCCTGGGTTGGGAAATGCTGCGCCCTCTTGTTGTGTTTTTTTGATGTTGCGTATTTCGCGGGCGTAAAACCGATAAGGGGTTTAACTACATGAAATTGAAGAGATTTTTGGCGATCGCTGCGGTGTCTGGATTAGCGTTTTCGCCGTCCTTTGCCGGCGAGCTGGCGGACGCCTGTGTTGCCGCGCTTGAAGCTGACGGGCGCGATGCGTCAGGCTGTGGATGCCTGGAAGAAGAGGTAATCGCTCGTGACATCGTCGATGAGATGATGGCGCTTGGCGAAATTGAAGATCCAGCCGAGCGGTATGAGGCCGCGTCAGATGACGCCAAGGCCGCTATGGATAAATGCACGCGTTAGAAAACAATAAGAGGAGGAACCTGAGAAATGAAAAAAATGCTGATTGCAATGTCTGTATTGGGGCTTGCTGTATCCCCTACCCTCGCGGGCGATCTTGAAGAATACTGTGTCGGCTACACCACTGAAAGTGGCGGCGATCCGTCTGGCTGTTCATGCCTTGCTGATGCGGCTGACGACGCGATGGCCGAAGAACTGATGGGCGTTGAAAGCGAAGCAGATATGGAAATGCTCAGCGATGCGTCGAAAGAAGCGATCGCGGCCTGCTGGCCGGACGCTTAACCGCACGATCCAGCAAATCACCTGTGACAAGGCGCGCCCTGCCCGGCGCGCCTTTTCTTTGTGCATCGCACTTGTCTCTTTTGGGGTCCGGGCTACAAGCGCGCCATGGCTGAGAAAGTCGCAATTATCGATTACGGGTCGGGTAATCTGCGGTCCGTTGAGAAAGCGGTGGAACGCGCGGCCCGTGAAGCCGGGCTCGCCCGGCATATCACCGTGACGTCAGACCCTGACGACATCGCCGGGTCTGACCGGGTCATACTGCCCGGCGTTGGCGCTTTTGCCGCCTGTATGGCCGGGCTTGCAGCCCGCGACGGCGTGCTCGAGGCGCTGGAACATGCGGTGCTGGTGAACTGCCGCCCGTTTCTGGGCGTATGTGTCGGGATGCAGTTGCTTGCCACGCAGGGTCTGGAATTTGGATCAAGCGAAGGGCTTGGCTGGATCCCTGGATCCGTTGTTCCTTTGAAGCCTTCAACTCATCATCGTTCCCCGCATATGGGCTGGAATGACGTCACGTCTCTTTCCTCTCACCCTGTTTTTGACGCTCTTGATGGTGAAGCGTTTTATTTCGCTCACTCTTACCGGTACGCAGCGGAAAATGACGCGCACGCTTTGGCTGTTGTCGAGCATGGCGAAAGTATTACTGCATTGATTGGCCGCGATAATTTGTTAGGCGCGCAGTTCCACCCGGAAAAGAGCCAGAAAGCGGGTCTCGTTTTTCTGGGGCATTTCCTTCACTGGTCGCCGTCATGAAGGCATCCTCAAAACATACTTTCAAGCTTTATCCAGCGATCGATTTGAAAGATGGCGCATGCGTTCGCCTGCTGCACGGCCGCATGGATGACGCCACAGTGTACAATCAAGACCCAGGCAGTCAGGCGGCTGCATTCGAGGCGGCGGGTTTTGATTGGGTCCATATTGTAGACCTCAATGGCGCGTTTGCCGGGAAAGCGATAAACGCTGCGGCGGTAGGTGCGATCCTGTCAACAATATCGATCCCTGCTCAGCTTGGCGGCGGTATCCGCGATATGTCGGCGGTAGAACGCTGGCTGGGGGCTGGTATGGCCCGCGTCATCCTCGGTACGGCTGCGGTCCATGATCCGGAATTCGTGAGCGAGGCTTGCCGGAACTATCCGGGTCAGATTGTACTTGGCGTTGACGCTCGCGATGGAAAGGTCCGGACTGAAGGATGGGATGGGGAAACCGACCTCACGCCCGCCGAGATCGTCAAGCGCTATGCAGACGACGGTCTTGCAGCCGTCATCTATACCGATATCAGCCGCGACGGCGCCCTGCAGGGCGTCAATGTCGAGGCGACGGCGGCGCTGGCCGAGGCAGCGGGGATTCCGGTTATCGCTTCGGGCGGCGTTGCGTCCGCGCAGGACATCAAGGCCCTCAAGGCCGCCCATGCCAATATAGAGGGTGTGATTATGGGCCGGGCCCTATATGACCGCCGCATTGAGCCTGCCGAAGCCCTAGCGGCTGCCGCGGGGTAGGGCCTACTGGCCGAGGCATTATATTGGGCCTATGATCCAATGCAGTAGGAGTATGGGGGCTGACCTGCCATGACGGCCGGGCGGACGGAGTTTGAACTGAAGTTCACCGGCGCGCCGGGGGACGTTGCTGCGCTGCAACGAGGCGATTTCATCGCTAGCGTCGCGCCCAATGGTGGCGCATGGGAGCGTCTGTCTTCCACCTATTACGACACGCCCGATGAGCGCCTTGCCAGTTCCGGGATTAGTTTAAGACTGCGAGAGGAGGGCGGCAGGCTCGTTCAGGCTGTGAAAACTCGCGGCCAAAGCTCAATCGCGCGCATAGAGTACGAGATCGAAATCCCTAACCAGCGGCGCTTTCCGGCGGCGACGGGCGACGATGCCATAGACGGCGAAATCGCTGCGCTTCAACCGGTGCTGGAGCCGATCGCCGGCACGCATGTTGACCGCTGGGCGGTGGAAGTTGTTTTTCGCGATACGCGTTTTGAATTAGCCATCGACATTGGCCGCTCTGTCTGCCGCGACGCAGAGGGCGGGGACTTTGCCGCTCCTCTGGCTGAGGTTGAACTGGAACTTATTGACGGTGATCCTGCGCGGCTGTTTGATTTTTCCAGGCTTCTGTCCAAGCAGGCGCCGCTCAGGTTTTCCGCGCGTTCAAAACTCGAAGCGGCGCGGAGGCTGGCCTCGCCACCAACCCTCATTCCGCCTGCGCCGCGCACGCAAATACGCCTTCAGATGAGCGCGGCTGATGCGCTGCAAAATTCCCTGAACGATATCGCAGCCCGCATCGGAGACATGCAAGGGTTTTTACTCGATTACCGCATGCCGGCGGGCGTTCATCAGATGCGCGTGGCGCTGCGGCGTCTGCGGTCAATCGAACGGGTGTTTCGGCCGTTTATGAAAGGCGACGAGTTACTATCTCTGGCGCGTCGCGCAAAATATTTTGCTGGCGCGCTGGGTCCGGCAAGAGACTGGGATGTGTTTATTGGTCAAACACTGCCGCTGACATCCGCCGCGGAAACTGATTTGGCTGGGGTCTCCATGCTAAAGTCGCGCGCGGAAACGATC
The DNA here is from genome assembly GCF_028748065.1 of Hyphococcus flavus. Lineage (GTDB taxonomy): Bacteria > Pseudomonadota > Alphaproteobacteria > Caulobacterales > Parvularculaceae > Hyphococcus > Hyphococcus flavus. The sequence goes on from NZ_CP118166.1 coordinate 1,315,591, forward strand.
CGCGCCGAAGCCTGGGCTGACGCCGTTGCTGTCATTTCAAGCACCAAATTTTCTGAGTTCGTTCTAGATCTGGTGGAAGCTGGCGCGCTTGCTCGCTGGCGCAGCGCCACTAGAAAGCAGATGCGCTTGGCCGTTGAGGAATTTGCGCCCGCAGCACTCGATAAGGCGCTAAAAAAAGCCGTGAAAGTCGCCGCTGAGACGCCTGTGGATGCGGGGCTCAGCGTGCGCCACCCTCTGCGCATCGCTTTGAAAAAACTGCGTTATCCGGTTCAGCTCTTCCGGCCTGTATACGCCAAGGCCCCGCGGAAAGAATATATGTCTAAAATGTCGATGCTCCAGGATGCATTCGGCGCGGTAAATGATGCGGTGGTCGCGCAAAGGCTCGCAGATCTCGCATCAACGGGACAAGGCGCCGAAGCGATCCGCGCCGCCGGTTTTGTGGCTGGATACAGAGCTGCTGAGGCGCAAGGCGCTGCTGAGGTCATTGACGAGGCTTGGCGGACGTTCGAAAAGATGACGCCCTTCTGGCGGTTATAGGTTTTCTGAATGCTCAATATACGGATTATTCCCTGTCTCGATGTTAAGGATGGGCGCATCGTGAAGGGCGTCAATTTCGTAAACCTGCGCGACGCCGGCGATCCGGCCGCAGCGGCGGAGGCTTATGATGCGGCTGGCGCTGACGAGCTTTGTTTTCTCGATATTTCGGCAAGCCATGAGGGCAGGGGCGTTCTGCTGGATAAGATATCCATGGTGGCCGAGCGCTGTTTCATGCCGCTGACAGTCGGCGGCGGCGTCAAATCGCTCGATGATTTTCGCTCGGTGCTGCTTGCTGGCGCTGATAAAGTGGCGATCAACACGGCGGCGGTGAAAACGCCGGAGTTAATTAACAAGGCGGCGGAAAGGTTCGGCGCCCAATGCATAGTCGTCGCTATTGACGCCAAACGGGTAGGCGAGGGTTGGGAGATATTCACCCATGGCGGGCGAAACGCGACGGGCCTAAATGCAATCGATTTTGCAAAAGACGTTGTCGCGCGGGGCGCGGGCGAAATCCTGCTGACCTCCATGGACCGAGATGGCGTCAAGACGGGCTATGACATTACACTTACGCGGGCTGTCGCCGAGGCGGTGAATGTGCCGGTGATTGCCTCCGGCGGCGCAGGCGCGGCCCAGCATCTTGTCGAAGCGGCGACGATGGGCAAGGCGTCTGCCGTGCTCGCCGCATCGATTTTTCATTTTGGTGAAGTTTCCATCGCTGAAGCGAAAGCCGCCATGGCGGCGGCGGGGCTGCACGTGCGGCAAGCGGCGAGGGTGGCCTGAGGGAGAATGCGATGACCAACAAAGACGTCGAAATCGGCGCTGTTCTGACCCGGCTTGAGGAAACGGTCGCTGCGCGGAGAGGCGCCAGCGCTGACGCATCCTACACCGCAAGTCTTCTCGCTGGCGGTCCGCAAAAATGCGCGAAAAAATTTGGCGAGGAAGCGGTGGAGGCCGCGCTTGCCGCCGTATCCGGCGACAAGACGCACATATCTGAAGAAGCAGCAGACGTGCTCTATCATTTAATCGTTATGCTGAACGTTTCCGGTATCACCATGGATGATGTCGCGCGTGTTTTAGTGCGCCGGGAAGGCGTCTCAGGCCATCAGGAAAAGGCCAGCCGCCAATAACGAAAAATAGATCATAAAAAAGCCCCGCCGAAGCGGGGCTTTTTGTTAGAAGAACGCTTGCCTTACCAGCCGCAGGTGCGGTCAGCGTTTTGTTCTTGCAGCCAGGTCATCAATGGCGCGAAATATTCTACCATGGCTGATCCGTCCATTTCGCGTGTGCCGGTGAACGCTTCCAGCGCTTCCGGCCATGGTTTTGATTGACCCATTTCCAGCATGGCGTTGAAGTTTTCACCGACTTCTTCAGAGCCGAAAATCGAGCAACGGTGCAGCGGCCCGTCCCAGCCGGCTTGCTCGCAAGCAGCTTTCAGGAACTGGAACTGCAGGATGTGCGCGATGAAATAGCGAGTGTAAGAGACGTTATTCGGGATATGGTATTTACCGCCGGCGTCAAAATAATCGGACGAGCGCTCAACAGGCGGGCGAATGCCCTGATACTGTTCGCGCAACGCCCACCAGCCGTCATTATAAGTAGCGGGCGTTAACTCGCCTGAAAACACCTGCCAGCGCCATTTGTCCATAAGCAGGCCAAAAGGCTGGAACGCGACTTTTTCAAGCGCTGCTTGCATCAAGAGGCCAACATCTTTCGATGCGTCCGGCTCTTCATCGATAAGGCCAAGCTGTTTGAGATAGCTTGGCGTGATCGACAAGCCGACCATGTCTCCAATAGCCTCGTGGAAGCCGCCATTGGCGCCGCCCTGAAAGATCGGCGACTGGTCTTTATACGCACGCTGATAATAATTATGGCCAAGTTCATGGTGCACAGTCTGGAAGTCGTCAGCGTTTACCTTGGTGCACATCTTGATGCGGATATCGTCCTGACCGTCCAGGTTCCATGCCGAAGCGTGGCAGGCGACTTCACGGCCTTCGGGTTTGGTGATCTGCGAACGCTCCCAGAATGTATCGGGTAGAGGGTCAAACCCTAGCGAAGAAAAGAAAGCCTCTCCGGTCTCGACCATTTTCACGGCGTCATAGCCGTTATCGTTCAAGAGCGCCGTCAGATCGTAGCCAGGATCAGCGGCGCCGGGGGCGACAAGATCATAAACATTGCCCCAGCTTTGGGCCCACATGTTGCCGAGAAGATCGGCGCGGATCGGCTGGTCGAGCGGCACGACGCTATCGCCATATTCCTCGTTCAGTTCTGCGCGAACATGGCAATGCAGCTCGTCATAGAGCGGTTTCACCTGACCCCATAGCCGATCTGTTTCCGCCGCAAATTCCTCAGAGGGCAGATCATATCGCGCGCGCCACATGGTGCCTACATCGTCGAAACCAAGCTCGCGGGCGCCCTCATTGGCGATTTCGACCATGGAGGCGTAATCTTCCTTCATGGTCGTGTCGGCGTCAGTTTGTGCAACAGGCACCTCGCGCCACTTGACCCAGATTTCCTGAAGTCTTGCGGGGTCGCGTACAGTGCCCATCATTTCTTCCAGATCGACACGCGGCGTTTCTTCGCCATCAAGCGTGATTTTGCCGGTGGCGTATGTTGACGCCATCCGCGTGTTTATCTCCGACAGTTCCTTTGCCGCACCCTGGCGTTCCGGCGCTGGCAAATTGAGGCCGAGTTTGACCAGCTCGATCTTGCGGCGCATTTCCGCCGGCAGTTCAAGATCATTGAAACGCTTGGCTTCGTTGGCGAACTTGACGCCCATTTCGGTGCCTTCGGCCGACATGCGCGTGTTCAGCCAGTCCGTGTCGTAATTGATATAGGTTGCATTGACCCAGGCGATGCGTGCCGAGTACTCGCCGAACTCTCGATAGAATGTTTCAACCTTTTCGATGAATTCCTGCGCCTCGCCAACGGTCGGTTCCCCCGACGATTGAGACGATGCTTGGGTTGATGTTTCTTGCGTTTGCGATTGGCCAGAACAGGCTGAGACAAGCGCCAGTGATGAAACAGCAATCAGCGCGCCCGCTGGGGCGCGCATATATTTTTTAATCATGGAAACTCCGTATGTGACCTTCTCGGGCCGCATACTAGCGAGGCGGGCAAAGGGAAGCAAAAGGCTTGGCGTCAAACTTTTTCGGCTATTTTTATTGCAACGCGGCATCCGGCGCGGATTGCCGCTGACAGCAGCCCATAGCCGGGCGCCTCGCGCGCGCCCTCATTTTCCGCCGTGTGCTTATGTTCAAGCTCGTCATCTCGAAATTGGCGAACGGTGCCGGCGAGCTCTGGCTCGACTGTCTCCAACTCGTCGATTTGCTCGGCGTAGTGTTTCTCGATGACGTCTTCGACCGCTTCGGTGCAGGCCATGGCGGCTTTCTCGCCCATCAGGGCCGTTGCCGCACCCAGCCCGAAGCCGGCTGCGTTCCAGAACGGGGATAACAATGACGGGCGAATTTTGCGCTCGGCAAGAAGGCGATCAAAAGTTTCGAGATGATGCGCTTCACCCGCCTCCATCTCTTCCAACACGTTCGCAGTGTGCTGCTTGTGGGGGAGCTTTTCAAAAACAGCCCGTTGTCCGCGATAGATCGCAACGGCGCCATATTCGCCCGCATGATCGACGCGCAGCATGTCGCCGATCCGGCGTGCGCGCGGTCCCGGCTTATGCGGAGAGGGTTCGCTCATGCCGCGCCGCCTCGCCGGAAACGTCTGGCGCTGCGCGATTCCTGCAGCGCAGCGAAAAGGGTAAGCGCAAATAGTCCGGCCGAAACCAGTAAATTGTATCCGGCCATGGAAACGCCGAGGAACCGCCACTGCACGTCCTCGCATGAGGGCCCGGTGGAGGGCTGATTCAAGGATGCGGCGACATCGGTAAGATCAACGGTTCCGCCAGCGGCGCAAAGCGCCGGTCCTGGCCAGTACCCATATTCAACGCCGATATGAAAAAAGGCGAGGCCCGCGCTGACCGCGTAAACCAGCGCCGCAGCGCCGACGGCGCTCGCCGCAGCGAGTTTGGATTTGAAAATCCGTGCGAGCGCGAGGCCCGCGCCGGCGACCGCCAATGCCGTCCAGTGCGCTTCACGCTGATCGAGACAAAGAATGCAGGGTATGAGACCGCCAACCCGCTCAAACAGATGCGCGCCTGCGAGCAGGGCGGCGCTGGCGATAAAGCTGAAGCCCAGCGCGCGTTCGGTAAAAGAAAAGCGTGCAATGAATTGGCGCATGCAAACAGATATAACGCCGAACAGGAGCGGGGCGGCTAAGGCGGATCGTCACATCTTGGCGATTGCCGCTAAGTCCTGGCGGCGATCCATCCGCGAATGAGATCAACTGCTTCCGCGCCGAGAAACAGCAGCAAAAACACCCACATAAATCCAAGCAGCAGGCCGAGAATAACAAGCACGCCGTCCCGTTCAATCAGGCCGAGCGCCATGATCGCAACGCCGATCCCGGGCACGGTATTCGTCGATGGAAGCGGCGTCAGAATTGATGCGATGGGAATCAGCGCAAGCCCGCCCACAAGACGCACGCCTACTCGACCCGTTACAGGCTTAAGACGCGGCGTCGCGATGCGTTCAACCCAGCCCACATATTTTTCCGCCCGGGTCAGCACCGATTGAAAAGCATCAAGAGAAAATGAGCGCTCGTGCAGCTTTTTCGGCAGCCATGGATGGCGTCCGCCTGCCGCCAGTTGTCCTGCAAGGGCCAGCATCGGCAAGGCTACGATTTGCGGCAACAGGTAAACGAAAGGCAGACAGCAAGGCAACGCAAGCAATAGCAACAAAAACCCGAACGCGCGCTCATCGAGGTTTTCGACAACGTCGCCAAGCCTCGCGGTTTGTTTTTCAGTCGCCGTCGCTGAAGATTGAAGACGCAGTTTGTCCAGCACATCCTGTAAAACGCGCGTTGCGCCGCGCATTGGCGCAGCCGGTTGGCCGTCAGCGGCGGTCATGAGATGTTCCTGCATAAAAACACGCTTAGCGATGTAGGACGCTTTGGCCCATCTCAACAGAGCCGTCTTAATAAAACCTCATTATCGCTTGACCCGTTAGGCGCGCCACCTAATATGCCGCCCTCACCGTTGCCGGTATAAATGCCCCTCTGGCGGAACTGGTAGACGCGCTGGATTCAAAATCCAGTTCCTTCGGGAGTGCCGGTTCGATTCCGGCGGGGGGCACCACGAGCCGGAAACGTTCGCGGAGCGAACGCAGTCCGGCGAGATCGGCAAGCTCTCTACAAATGCGATGGATTCCGGCCCACGCCCGCTTACGCTTTCGAACTTAAGAGCCGAAAAGCCAAATGCGTTGCCTCTCCAACAAAAAACCCCGCCGAAGCGGGGTTTTGATATTTCTATGTGAGAGGCGTTGTACTAGCAGCGGCCCCTGCGGCGATCGCGTTTAGAGCAATTATCGCCGCCATTGTTTTCGATGAAGTTGTTGGTGACTTTCGGCTCCAGCCCTTCACGCACGAAGATAGACAGCCCGTCATTACCGACAATGTCGTTGTCTTCGATGACGCCGTTGACGCCGAACGGCACCGCAACACCATCGCCTGAGTTTTGCGCGATTTCATTATAGCGCACCAGCGAGAGCTTGGCATATTTGTCGAGGATCACGCCTGAGCCCTTGTTGTTACGGATCTTGTTGCCGATCAGTTTCGCTGCGCCATAGCCAGAAGACTTCACGCCAGAGTCGAGATTGTCGAATATCTCATTGCCGGCGATGACCACGTCAGCGCGGCTGCCAGAGGCGATATCGACGCCGACTTTGTTCTGAAGGATTTTGTTGTCAATGATGAAGCTCTGTGACAGCGAGTGCTGCTGAGCCACAAAGACGCCTTCGGAACCTGCGCTGATGCGGTTCTTCTCAAGCATCACCGTGCCGCCGCTGATGCGCACAGCCGGGCGAATGCCGGAGCCCAGAACATCACTTTCCTTCAGCGTGAAAACGCCCTGATCGACATCGATGCAGGCATTGGCGGAAGAGTTGATCTTCGCCTTGAACTGCACGTTCGCGACAACGGCGTGTTTGGTTCCATCCTCAGGTGAGAATTTGAGGCATGGCGTGTTCATGGGCGCTGAAATTTCAACACCTGACCCCGGGCCGCGATCGCCCTGGATAAAGATCGATTTATCAAGCGAGATCGTTTCGTTGTAGACGCCGTGCATGACGTAAACGACGCCGCCTTCAGCCACGTCGTCGATCGCCTGAGAGATCGTCTTGTAAGGGCCGGGGCCGTTTACATCGACGATGATTTGCATCGGGCCTTTTCTGTTTGTGCCGCCAGAACTCGACCCCGTTGAGGTGCCTGCGGCCGGTTCGTGGATTGGGAACCCGCCCAGGGATTGAGCGTTTGCACTCGCCGCCATCATGCTGATCGCGAATGCGCCGGCGGCGATGGGGGTAATGCGGTTGATCATTGTACGGTTCATGTCAAATACCCCTACTGGATGTCACGCGTATATTCGAAGCTAAGACGGCGTAGCGCGTCGTTTGCCGGCGTATAACCGAGCGCCGAAGCGCGGGCCAAATGGTAAGCCGACTTGCGCTCGTCCGGCGCGATTTCGTTCAGCCCTGTGGTGCCGTCGCGATAAACCACGCCAAGCGCGTAATGAGCGATGGAAAGGTCATGGTCCGCCGCAGCCGTAAGCCAGCGAACGGCCTGCTCGCCATCCTGCTCAACGCCAATGCCGCGAACATGCATGATGCCGTAGACGTATTGCGACATCGGGTGCTCTGCCTGGGCTGCGTCCTGAAAGAGATCAACAGTTTGACGCGGCGTCAGAACGCCCGTCACGACGGACTGCTTTTCTTCTTCGCTCATGTCGAAGTCACGGGCGACTGTCGAATACTGGAAGCGGCGGATGGCGCCGCGCGTCGCCGGGCCAAGGCTGTTATCAACAGCGCCGGCGCGGAAACCCAGTGCGTTGAGCGAGCGTTGGATAAGCTCCACGTCAATATCGGAAACCGCTTCAAGCGCATCCGCCATGCGGATTTCTTCAAGTTCTCTCTTAAGGCGCTCAAGCTCTTCCTGCTGGCGTGTCTTGCCGGTGTGCTCCGGCGGCAGCGGCGGCTGCCACTCTTCAGCATTTTCCAGAGCCAGCTTGATTTCTTTCGGGTTCATCAGCGGCTCAAGGAACTCATAAGCAGCGCTGGCTTCGCCGACGCCTCGCTCTTTTGCGAGCGAGTACATTTGCAGCGCTTTGGTGTTGCTTTTCTCAAGGCCCGCGCCCTTCTGATACATCTCGCCCAGGCGATAAATGTCATAGGCGCTGCCGGCTTCGAACGTGCGGGAGATAAGGTCTTCTGCTTTGTTGACGTCGGATGAACTCATCCGGAAGCGAATATCGGTCAAGCGTGCTTCAGCAAGGATCTGCGCGTTGACCTCAGCGGCGGTGGGAAGTTGGTATGCGGAAAAATCGTGATAGGCGGCGAGGGTGTACCACAAAAGCGCCTGCACATTATCAACCGGGATTTCTTCAAGCGGCGTCGCGGCGCCCTCGGAGACTTCCAGCATCTTGCCGGAATAAACATCGCCGAGAATTTTCTTCGAGCGAATATCGCCAGCGACAGCAAACCGGCGCCACAAATCCAGCGCCTGCGAATACTGTCCGTTTTTATAGGCCTGAATGCCAGCTTCATATGTTGCATGGGCCGGGGCCGTCGCCATCGCCAAGAATGACGCAGCTACAAGGCCGCCGATCATACGGCGCGCTTTTCCAATCAGCATCTTCGGATCTCTTTCCATATCCCCGCTTCCCCTCGACAGAACGCCCACGCCGTAACTGGCTGGATGGGCTCCCTGAACACCTTGCCAAACGGGCCATCCCCGGACCGTCAGACATCTTGATTCAACCCATTAAAGCACGCATTGCTGCGTGTCTCCACATTAACCTTTACCATTAATGAAAGCAAAAGGGCGCCCCCCGGTCAGGGCGGGAGAGGGCGTTTTGTGCTCAACCCTGCGTGGTCAGGCCGGATTCCCCCCGCGCGTGACCCGAAAGACGCAGATCGGGGTATCGGGGCGCCCCTCATCAGGCAGGCGTTCGCTTAAGTGCCCGGATTCACTGCAGAAATGTGGAATGTCGATGGCGGCGAGCGGGTCGTCCGCCTTGATGATCAGGCTCGCGCCCGGGGCCAAGCGCCTCAAGCCCGCCTCCATGCGAATGACCGGCATCGGGCAGCGGTACCCGCAAGCGTCAATTATATCAATATTATCAGCGTCTTGGGATTTCGGGGCCATGGTCGGCCTTTTTTAGCGTAAACGCTGGTTTAGCGAAAACGCTGGGCAAGAAAAAACCCTGGCGCGGGAAGGCGCCAGGGTTGAAAAGAAGTGATCCGGTTTCGACTAGAGTTCGAGGTCGACGCCGAAATAGAGCAGTGCGCCGCGCGGATCGTGTACCTTGGAGTCAAACCCGCCGTTGGTGGCGACAAAAGGCGCTGTCGTGCCAAAGAGGTTTCTGGCGCCAATGGTTACGGCCGCAAGCTTGTCGCGGTTCATGTACTCGTTGATGGCCAGACGGTATTGAACGTCGATGCGCGTATCAGAGTCGATCGTCGCAAGGCCATTCTGGTCATCAAGATAGCTGTCGATATGGCGCAGGAAGATATTCGCCGAGTGGGCGCCGTTGGTCCAGTTAAGGCCCGTGTTGAGCCTTAGCTGTGGTGATGACGTCCCGAAGTTGTTGAAATTGCGAACGCCCTCGCCATCAACCGCTCCGGCGATCGGATCGATCAGGTCGTAATTCAGCAAGTACGTACCCTGAACAGTTGGGGTGAAGGTGCCGGCTGAACCTGTATCAACCGCCCAGCGCCAAGCGAAATCGAGGCCTGATGTTTTGACCTGGCTCGCGTTGACGTATTGCGTGTTGATCTGAACGACTGTGCCCGCTGGCGAGCGAACGATCGCGGCGCCCATCGGGTCTGCGTTTAGCAGCGCTTGCGGGTTTTGCGGCGTAATGACGTTTTCAAACTTGAAGTTGAAATAGTCGAGGGACATTTCCATGCCCTCAACCGGCAGCCAGGTGAAGCCGCCGTTAAACGCACGCGAGTCTTCCGGCAGGAGTGTGTTGCCAACGACTTGAGCGCCTTGTGAGCGAACTGCGACGAACGCCGTGGCGTTCCCGTTGGCTGGGTCAACGACCTGCTGAAGCGACGTGCCTTGTCCCAACTGCTGGAACACGGAAGGAGCGCGGAAAGAGGTCGAGTATGAGCCGCGCAAGGACAGATAATCCGTCGGGCGCAGCAACAGCGCAATTTTGGGGTCGGTAGTCGATCCGCCTTCGTCATCGCCATAACGCTCGTGACGTACGGCCGCCTGGACGTCAATCCAGTCCGCAATCGGGATGGCCACCTCGACGAAGCCGGCAAAAACGTCTTGTGACCCAGAATAGGGCTGTTCGCCGATCAGGAACGCAAAGCCGTCATTTGTAGAGATTTCATCGAAGTCGGCTTCAAGCTCGGACTTTCTGTACTGGCCGCCGACAGCAACACCCACCGCACCGGCCGGCATTTCGAACAGATCGAATGACGTATAGCCCTCCGCCACCTGCAGCGTTGATTGAAGGTCACGCGTTTGAAACTGAACGATATAGTCTTGAAGCGCTGCGGAGTTAGGGGCGACGCTAAGTGACGTAGAGAACGGATTGTAGAAAGTTCCCACAGCCGGGACAGAGTCGCCAAACGCTGTCAGGAACGGGTTAGCGGAAGTACAATCGGTCCCGCCTGTAAGCCCAGGAACCGCTGGCAGAGAATTAAAACCTGATAGACCGCATTGGAAACGATCAGTGACCGTATCTTCGGTCATGATCGTATAATTGTTCCGTGCGCGGGTATAAGAAATTTCCCAAGAGCCCGTGTCGCCATATTCGCCGTTCAGACTTGCTGACGCGCGCCAGGTTTCGTTATCGGTAAAGTTCGGCGACACGTCGCCGCCAATGCCGATTGCGCGGCCGAAGAAAACAAGTGTCGGGTCGCCAGGGAAGAAGTTGAACGGGTTCGCTGCTGGTCCAAATGCAGCGCCAGGTACTACCGCGCTACCAAGCTGCAGGAACGGAAAGGTTGGTGAGTTGCCGCGAACGTCTTCGTTATCCGCGTAGCCGCCTTCAATATGGAATTCGACCGTGTCAGTGATTTCAAAACTGGCGCTCGCGAATGTCGATAGTCTCTTATTCTCCGTAACGAGATTATAGAACTCGCCAAAGTCAAAACCGCAAAGGCCGATGCCGCTTGACGGTGGTGGTGCTGTCGGGCTTGCCTGCAGAGGGAAGCCGCCCCCAGCAGCACAGCCTGGATCGAGTAGCGGCGTACCAGCGGGCACCATAGGTACCGGCATACCGTCAGCCGTGGTGAAAAAAGCGCCGGGATTACCAAGAGCCGAGGTGTCGTTCGCGGGGACTGAAAGACGGCGCTCTGCAGTCGTGAGCGGCGTCGATTCAGAATAAGCGGCGGCGAACATGATGTTGCCGCGATCAAAATTATAGCCCGCCAGACCTTGAATCTGGAATTCGTTGTAGTCGCCCTGACTCTGGTGGCTGGTGTAGTTACCGGAGAGCGCGATGCCGTGATAATCATCGCGCGTAATAAAGTTCACAACCCCGGCCACGGCATCAGAGCCATAAAGCGCCGAGGCGCCGTCTTTCAGGATTTCAACACGATCAACCGCAATCAGCGGAACCAGCGAGGAGGTGTCAACAAACTGTACACCTTGGTTGGTTTGAGTAGCCGTGGTGACCTGACGTTTGCCATTCAGGATTACAAGTGTTGAACCAAGGCCCAGGCCGCGGAGGTTGATGTTCGTCGTGCCTGTGGTGCCGGACTGGGTAAAAGCATCCGGGTTGTTTTCCGCACCAGAGTTGATGGTCAGGGTCTGGGTGATGTCGGCGATATTGTTCGCGCCGATATCCTCGATGTCGCCTGCGCCGACAGTTTCGAGCGGCGATGGCAGGTCAGCCTGAGACTTTCTTTTGATGAACGAGCCTGTGACGACAATCACGTCATCTGTATCGTCCTGCGCAAATGAAACTTGCGGGGCCGCAATTGCAGCGGCGAGAGCAATAGCGGATGCTCTAACGGCTAGGCCGTGTCTCATAGGTAACCTCCCTGTACGCGCCTGGGTCGGCCCAGGCGTCAAATCGTTTAATACTGCAATGATGAACGAGAACATCGGTCGCGCCAACTGGTCAGCGCAGCACAAATCACCAGAAAGAGATTACAGTGGCGCAATCAATGCTATCTGTTTGGCACTGTTGCGGATTTTCAACACATTCCAAAACAGGGTCTGATCTGCAGTCCAGCCTTTTTAACGCGATGGATCACTGTTTCCGAATTTCGGGTACGGAGTCGCTGATATCGTCAGGGTCGGCGCAATTGCGCCGCCAGCTCGCCCATCGAAAACGGGAAAACGATCGTATTCGTCCGATCCCCAGCGATATCCTGTAGCGAATTGAGGTAGCGCAGCTCCATTGCGCCCGGGGACGTAGCAAGAACGCTCGCCGCCTCAGAGAGTTTCGCGGCAGCTTGGTATTCGCCTTCAGCCAGAATGACCTTTGAGCGTCTTTCCCGCTCAGCCTCGGCTTGCCGGGCGATGGCGCGGATCATCGACTGGTCGACGTCCACATGCTTGATTTCCACATTCGAAACCTTGATGCCCCAGGCTTCGGTCTGCAGGTCGAGGATCTCCTGAATGTCCTTGTTGAGCTTATCGCGTTCCTGCAGCATTTCATCGAGGTCGTGTTTGCCGAGTACGGACCGCAGCGTGGTTTGCGCAAGCTGGCTTGTCGCCGCCATGTAATTTTCAACCTGTACGACGGCGCGCACCGCATCGACCACGCGGTAATAGATCACGGCGTTCACTTTCACCGACACGTTGTCCTGAGAGATCACATCTTGTGTGGGCACATCATGCACAAGTGTGCGCATATCAACCTTGCGCATGACCTGGATCACCGGGATCAGCAGGATCAGGCCGGGTCCGGCGGCTTTTTTGCCGACGCGGCCGAGCGTGAAAATCACCCCGCGCTCATATTCCTTGAGAACCTTGATGATGCTCGTCAAAAGCACAAACGCAAATACGATTATGGGAATAAAAAAGCCGATGCCACCCATGAAGCTCTCCTTGATCTGAATTGCGCCAGAGTGTTTCTCAGGCGTTGTGTTTCCTTACCTTCAGCAATAATCCGTCTACGGCGCTTACTTTGACCTTATCGCCAGCGCTAAGCGCGTCTTTCGATGTCGCGCGCCATAACTCGCCGCCCGCAGAGACGTAGCCTTCTTCGCCGTTCCATTCCACCACTTCCGCGCGGTTGACGGCCATGACTTCGCCAACTCTGAAAGGTGTTTTCCATCGCATGAAGATAAGCCCGTAGAGCTTGGCAAGCGCGACGCCTCCGAATCCAATAAGGCCGGCAACCAGGAAAAACGTCATCGGGTTTGACGGCAGTCCGTCGATTTCGATCATGCCGGTTTACGCCTCTTTGGGTTGAAGCACGTCAAGCAAGCCGCCGGCCTTCGCCTGTTTGACGGTGACGATTAATCCGTCGACGCTGACGACGCGCACCTTGTCGCCGGGCGTGAGGGGCTTGTCGCATTTTGCGCGCCAGCGCTCGCCCTCAATGATCACCCAGCCTTCGTTGCCGCTCCATTCGTCCACAACGCCTTCGCGCCTGCGCACGGCGTCGCCGCCGATCAAGGGACCGTGACTGCGCGAGCCGACAATGGCGAAAAGGATAATCGCTAGGAAGCCGCCGGCGAGGGCGACAATGGTTCCAATAACGCTTGCCGATACCCTGAAGCCTTCCGGAAATACCACAAACAGGCCGAAGCCGAACACAATAAGCCCCGCGACACCCACAAGCCCGAATGTCGGCGTATAGGCCTCGATGAGGATCATGGCCGCGCCAACGCCCATGAGCGCGAGGCCGAGCCAGTTAAACGGCAGAACCTGAAACGCATAGAGCCCCATAATCAGGCAGAGGGCGCCGACAACACCGGGGAAGATCGATCCCGGGTTCCACATTTCGATGATAATGCCGGTGGTGGCGAGCGACATCAAAATCACTGCGACATTCGGGTCGGCGATAAAGCTGAGTATTTTTTCAACCAACGTCGGCTCCACGCGCTCAAGCCGCACATTCTCCGTATCCAGCGTTTTTTCACCGGAGGCGACCATCACGGTGCGGCCGTTCATTTGCTGCATCAAGTCGTCGATGTCGCTTGCTACGAGGTCAATGACGCCAAGCTCGAGCGCTTCATTTGCGGTGACGGAAACGGCGTCGCGCACCGCGCTCTCGGCCCAGTCCGCATTGCGACCGCGTTCCTCGGCCAGCGCGCGAATATAAGCAACGGAATCGTTGATGATTTTCGCGCGTAAAGCGTCGTTGCTAGAGAGGGGTTCTGAAACGGTCCTGTCCTGGTCGCGGGTGCTTTCCGGCGCTGCTTCGCGAACGTCATCAGTTTCTTCCGCCTCGTCGCCGCCTTGCGACGGTTGCGGCTGGTCCGCTTCACGCAGGTCCTCATCTGAAAAGCCCGGATCGTTTTCGTCAAACGGGCTTTCTTCCGATGGCGCGCCGCCGACTTCGACAGGCGTCGCCGCGCCCGTGTTGGTCGCCGGCGCCATGGCGGAAACATGCGCCGAATACATGATATAAAGCCCGGCGCTGGCGGAGCGGGCGCCCTGCGGCGAAACAAAAGTCGCCACCGGAGTTTCCGACGCCAGAACGGACTTGATGATGGTTTTCATCGAATCCATCAGCCCGCCGGGCGTGTCGATTTCGATGATAATAATTTCTTTGCTGGCGGCGGACGCGGCTTCAATTTCGCGGGCGAGGTATTGCGCGGCTGGGGGCGTGACGGGCCCGTTCAGTGTGAGGATGACGCCTGATTTTCCGCCTGTGCTCTGCTGCTGCGCGAAAGCGGCGAGCCCAAACAAGGCGGCGCCCATGACGAGCATCCCTGCGAAAAAACGAATTCGGAATTCGCGTGTAATCATGCTCTCGCCCCTTACCTTGCCTGACTTAAAGATAAGCCTCAATCGATGGGAATCAACGAGAGATTGCGGGATCGCTGCTGCGTTCGTGTTTTGACCGAACCATCGTGGCCCGCCTAAACCGATTAACGTCAGCGCCAACTAACGGTAAACGGAGAGCATGATGCGGTACATTATCTATTTCATCGCCGTATCTTACGCGTTTAACGGCCTGTTCATGCTGATTGAGCCGCGGCTCTGGTACGATACCATTCCCGGCGTGCCGATGCTCGGGCCCTACAATACGCATTTTGTGCGCGATATCGGTATTCTTTACCTTGTCACCGCTGGCGGTTTTGTCTGGGGATTGCGGCCCGCGCAGAACAGCGTGCTTTTGTTCGCCTGCGTGTGGCCGGCGCTGCACGCGATTTATCATTTCAACATGTGGATCGGTCGGGGCTTTGCCATTGATGATGTCGCCGCCGTCAATGCTATCGCTATTCAGGCGCCTGCCTGGCTCGCGCTTTATGCAGCGTGGCGTCTTGGCAAGGCTCGCTAATAGGCGGCGATCTCTACTTCATAGCCTTCATCGCGCAGGTTCTTGAGGATACGGTCGAGATGATCCTGGCCTTGCGTGTCGATAGTAACGTCCATGCAGGTCATTTTCGCCGGCAGGTCGGAGTATGTGCGGTGGTGGCCGACATCGATGACATTGCCATCCTGATTGGCGATGATGGTCGCGACTTTCACAAGTTGTCCCGGCATGTCCAGCAATTGAACGCGCAGCCGCGCGAGGCGGCCCGAGCGTGCAAGGTCGCGCATCAGGATCATCGATAAAAGACGCGCATCGATATTTCCGCCGCACAGAACCAACCCGACGGTTTTGCTTTTATAACGTGATGGCTCGGCGAGAATGGCGGCGAGGCCCGCAGCGCCCGCCCCTTCAACTAGCAGTTTTTGCTCCATCATCAGCATGGAAAGCGCGCGCTCGAGAATGCGTTCGTCAACCAGCGTTATTTCGCGCACCAGATCGCGCACGATTTCGCGCGTTAACTGACCCGCTTCCTTAACGGCGATCCCTTCGGCCAGGGTGTTGCCGCCGGTGTCGCGCGCACCGCCGTCCAGCGCATTCGCCATGGACGGGAAAAGCGCCGCCTGAACGCCGATCACGTCAGTCTTTGGGCTCATGTCGTTTGCGGCCAGCGCCATGCCCGCCATCAAGCCGCCGCCGCCGATGGGAATGATCATGGCGTCGAAATCTGGTCCGTCCTCAATCATCTCGACAGCCACCGTCCCCTGACCGGCGATCACATCCGGGTCGTCAAACGGATGCACGAAAATCAGTCCACGTTCTTTTGTCAGCTCCGCCGTTTTTGCCTTGGCTTCGTCGAAGTCGTGGCCGAACAGAACAACTTCGGCGCCAAGCTCGCGCGTCTGACGGACTTTCACGTCCGGTGTCGTCACCGGCATGACGATGGTCGCCGGAACATCCAGCGATTGCGCATGCCGCGCCAGCCCTTGCGCGTGATTGCCGGCGGAAGCGGCGATGACGCCGCGCCCCCGCTCTTCGTCCGGCATGGTCAGCAATTTGTTGAGTGCGCCGCGTTCTTTAAACGCGCCGGTATATTGCAGGTTTTCAAGCTTAAGCCAGATATCGGCGCCCGTCAGCGCTGAAAGTTTGCGCGCATGCACCAGCGGCGTGCGTTTAATGCGGCCCGCAATCCGTTCGGCGGCGTCGCGAACGTCTTGTGCACTGGGCAGGCGGGGCGCATCCATGGGTCTGTCCTCGGCTTTGTGTTAGAGCTGCGGGCGCGAGCGTTTTCGCTCCTGCAGCAAAACGCAAGCATTGGCGCAATTAGTCAAAAAGGTCCAGATTCGTGGCGGAAAATTATCAAGCGGCGCGTGATTTCGAGCATTTGGGCGATGAAAATGGCGCTCCACTCTACGACCCGGTCGAAGCGGCAGTCTTCCCGCAACATACGCTGCGCTACCGCAACCAGCGCTGGGCGGAGCGCGTCGGGCTCGACGGGTTGAGTGATGAAGAATGGATCGGCCATTTCAGCAAGTTCGCGCCGCTGCCGGACAATCTGAAAACGCCGCTCGCGCTTCGCTACCACGGCCATCAGTTCCGTACCTACAATCCCGATATTGGCGACGGGCGCGGATTTCTCTTCGCGCAATTGCGCGATGATCAGGGACGGTTGCTTGATCTTGGCACGAAGGGATCGGGGCAGACGCCGTACTCGCGCTTCGGCGACGGGCGGCTCACGCTCAAGGGCGGCGTGCGCGAAGTGCTGGCGACGGAAATGCTCGAGGCGCTTGGCGTTTATACGTCAAAAACTTTCAGTCTGATTGAGACCGGCGAAGAGTTGCAGCGGCAGGACGAGCCGTCGCCAACGCGGTCATCGGTGCTTGTCAGGCTGTCCCATTCCCATGTCCGGTTCGGCGCCTTTCAACGGCTCGCCTACGAAAAAAACGAACAAGCGATTGGCGATCTCATCGATTACTGCGTCGCGCATTTTTATCCCGAGCTTGCCGGGCTTGAAGGCGAAGAGAAAGCCATCGCTTTCTATAAAAGTGTTATTCAGCGTACGGCGCGTCTGGTCGCGCAATGGATGGCGGCGGGGTTCGTTCACGGTGTTCTCAACACCGATAATATGAACGTCACCGGTGAGAGTTTCGATTACGGGCCCTGGCGGTTCGCGCCGACGGCGGACCCCGGCTTCACTGCTGCTTATTTCGACCAGACCGGTCTATACGCCTTCGGGCGGCAAGGGGAGGCTTGCGCCTGGAACCTCGCACAACTCGGCGGGGCGCTGGCGCATCACGCAAATGTCGACGCGCTCAACGAAGCCTTGCAGACGTTTTCCGACCACTACGAAACCGCCATGGCGGATGCGTATTTTTACCGATTGGGCTTAGAGGGAACGGGGCCGGAAGATTTCGCATTTGTTGTCGATTTCCTCAAATGGATGACGGAAACTGGCGCGCCTTATGAGCAGGTGTTTTTCGACTGGTTCTGCGGCGGCGCTTCAACAGATCGGGCGTCGCAAAGCCCGGCTGGCGAACTTTATGAACAAGAAAAATTTGCTGACCTGAAAGCGAGATTGATGTCGCTATCCCCCGCAAAACCGGAGCGATTAGAACATCAATATTTTCAGGGCCGAAAACCCTGCACCATGTTAATCGATGAGGTCGAGGCTATCTGGGCGCTCATTGCCGAAAATGACGACTGGTCGCGATTTGAAGAAAAGCTCAAGGCCATTGCGCAGATGCGCGACGCCTATGGTTTCCCATCCTCCAAGTACTAAGAGTCTAATTCAAAACTAAATTTAGCCTCGGATTGTCATGCCCGGACTTGTTCCGGGCATCCAGAGATGTCTGCATGTTGCTCAAAATTGCAGAAATAAAGCGCCATCTCTGGATTGCCGGGAGTTGATGGGTGGGAACCATCAACCTAGCAATGACACAGGAGAGAATTGTGAGTTTTCGCTTGAGTTATAAGTCCTTGTCAAAGCCATAGCCCTGCGCGACAGTCGCTTCGCAATATTCGCGGAGGGGCGACATGAAAAAGCTGTGTGCAATACTTTTGGCGGGAATGACTGCGGGCTGTCTGCCGGGTGAAACGCCGAACCAGATTCATGTTGAAGGAGAAGCGGCCCTTGAGGTGATGCCGGATATATTTGAGATTTCGGCAACAATTCATTCAAGAGGCGAGACGCACGCGGAAGTGCTTGATGCCATTTCCTCAACTTACTCTGACTTGAAAGAGCAGTTGCCACAACTCGAGGGCTTAGAGCAGTTAGCGCTTTCGACGAGCAGTGTCGGAATAAGCCCCGTTTACGATTATGCATGCCAGGAAGCAATTTATAATGATGAGCAATGCCCGGTCGTCGCTTACTCAGGAGGCATATCTATAACCGCCCAGGGCTCGCCAACTTCCGTTGCTGGAAATGCGTTATCGTTCATGTCTGAGCTTGGAACAAATGCGGTGAATTTCGATGGGTTTCGCGTCAGCGATTTTTCAACCCATCAGCAAAAGGCAATAAGCACTGCTGTTGAAAACGCCCGAGCCAGAGCCGAAACAATCGCTTCAGCATCCAAATCATCAATCGTCGGACTCTTAAAAATTCAGATAGGAAAAGGTTTTGACGACCACTACTTTGAGCTTGATAACGATACGATAATCGTTACTGGGTCACGGATGCGGGCCCCTAGGGTCCCGCTAGATATCGAACCACAACCGGTAATCGTCCAAGCCAAAATCGTCGCGGCTTTCGAAATCGAATAAAGCTTATTTCCGGCTCTCTGAGGCAAGCCGCTTCATGCCGTGCTGCAGCATGCTGGCTGTGGCCAGCGCCATATTCGATCCGATGAAACCGAAAATGATCCACTCAACTATGCTGAACATCTCTCTCGCCTCCGTCCCTTACAAACACCAGACTCGGCGAAATTGATGAAAATTTTTGCTAATTTTTTCGGGGCCTTGGCTAACGCGGCGGTAACCGGGCAAGCGCCTGTTTTTCCGGGAGTTTAGGCTTTTGGGGCGTTTCGGCTTGTTCCCATGGGCGGTTTTTCCGGTTAACATCAAGGTTTGGCGCCCTTCAAGGCGGGCGCATGGGGAAAGCCAGCTTGCGCTGCTCACGGGGTAACCGGGCTGTCGCAGGGGAGACGTGAGGGGTCGATGACGTCGGAAGTCGTGTTGATGAACCGCCAGGCGGTGGCGATGGCGGCGGATAGCGCCGTCACCATATCCGGCGACCGGTATCTGAAAACCTATCAGTCCGTGGATAAGCTGTTTCCGCTGGTGGAAAACCAGCCGGTCGGCGTGATGATTTATAACAACGCCGAAATCATGTCGACGCCGTGGGAAACGGTGATTTCGCTTTATCGCGAACAGGCGCGCGGGCGCCCGCTCGACACGGTAGCGGCTTACGCCGAAGACTTCATGGAGTTTATCTCCGGCAATCCGGATCTCTTTCCGGCAGAACATCAGGATACGGAATTTTTCAAGGTCGTTGCGGTGGTCTATACCGTGCTGGCCGAAGAATTCGACTATCAGGTGCAAAAGTTTTCGCAGAGCCATTCGGGCGGCGTGCGCGATCATATCTCCTCGATCTTTGAATTCGTAGTTGGTCAGCTTCATACAGATTACCAACGCTGCCCCGATGACAGCCCGCGCGGCGACCTGCCGTGTTTTCCAAAAGGCATGGCCGAACAGGTGCGCCGCCGTTATGGCGGGGAAATCGATCAGTTGATGCAAAGCCTGTTGGGCTCGTTGCGTCAGGAATATCCGGGCCTCTCGATCAGCGAGGAA
Source organism: Hyphococcus flavus (assembly GCF_028748065.1). GTDB lineage: Bacteria > Pseudomonadota > Alphaproteobacteria > Caulobacterales > Parvularculaceae > Hyphococcus > Hyphococcus flavus. The sequence goes on from NZ_CP118166.1 coordinate 1,335,416, forward strand.
ACGCAGGCGCGCCTGCGTGAGATTGCTGTTTTTGCTGTCGTCAAGGATGCGTTCTTTGAGCACTACACCGGCGTTGTATTCGCGGGCTTCGGGGCCAAGGAAAAATTCCCGTCCATGCGCTCTTATCTTACATCGAGCGTTATTCTTGGCATTTTGAAGCGCAAGCGCGACCGTCAGGCCGATATCGGCGCTGACACGGGGCCCGTGTTCCAGCCTTTCGCGCAGGACCGGATGATCCGCACGTTTCTCACGGGTATGGATCAGTATTTGCGGATGTTCATCTATTCGGAGACGTTGAAGCTCTCCATGGGGCTTGTTTCAGATATTGTTTCACGCACGCCGAACCTGAATGACACCCAGAAGAATGCGATTTTCCGTGACTACAGTCAGAATAATCTCGGGCATGCGCTGAACGAATTTTTCCGCTCAGTTGATAATTATCAGTACGCGGTGCATACGCGGCCGATTTTGCGGGCGATCAATTCCCTGCCAAGGAAAGAGCTGGGCGAAACGGCGGCGTCACTGATCAAGCTGAACTCCTTCCAGCAAAAGGTGATGCATTCGGTCGAAACGGTCGGCGGGCCGATCGACGTCGCCGTGATCACGCGCAATGGCGGTCTTGAGTGGACCCGCGAAAAACCGGAGCTTTAGGGCATGAGTGAACGTCTAAAACAGATCTGGGCCGGATTTTCGTCAGAGACGACACGCAAGCTCACCGGGCGCGGTGTCGATAACATCCTCGTGCCGCACCGAACCGACTATGCGGAAACCGACGAGGGTTTCCTGCCGGAGAACTATAATGCGCCGGCGGAATCGGCGTTCTCGGCGCTGCGTGAGAATTTAAAGACAAAAGAAAAAATGTTCGGCGGCAAAAAGAAAAAAGCCGGCGACACACGCTCATCCCTGCCGTCTGAGGCGGAGGACTTCACCGCCGCCACGGCTTTTTCATCGTCAAGCGACGATCTTATTCGCGGACTTCGCGCCACTGCTATGCGGGTCGAGCGCCCGGATATAGATTACGGCGCTTTTGTCGCCTCGCCCGAGGGCAAGGCCCAGTTCAAGAAGCACAAAAAGAAAAAACGCTTCGGCCTGTTTTAATCTCTGTTAGATAACGCCTTGCCGCTGGTTTTGTTGAAAAGCACCGGCGCGTCCCCATTTCTTTGAAAAAGAAACGGAGGCTGATCCATGATTGTCACAACAACTGACGGTGTGCCCGGACGCGAGGTAAGCAATAGTGTTGGCGTCGTCGCCGGCGAGGCGATTCTCGGCGTTAATATTTTCCGCGATTTGTTCGCGGGCATTCGCGACATTATTGGCGGGCGTTCCGGCGGCTATCAAAAGGCGCTGCGTGAGGCGCGCGATCACGCCATGGCGGATATGGAAGCCGAAGCCGCAGCGCTGGGCGCGGACGCCGTTATCGGCGTTGATATCGATTATGAAGCAGTCGACACGCAAAAGGGCGCGATGCTGCTCGTTTCTTGCAATGGTACGGCGGTGAAGCTGCGCTAATTTGTTTTATATCTGCCGAACGAATGTAGGCGCTCAATATTGAGCGCCGCCATCATTCCACAGGTTCGTTGTCCAGCGCCTGTTCAGCGGTGTCCAGCTCGACATCGCTGTCGCTCTCGGCATCTGCTGTTTCTTCCGGCTCAGGCGCTGGCGCAGGCTCAGGGAACGCAACCGGATCGCCATTCGTCAGCGTCGCCAGATACGCCAGAAGGTCCGCCCGCTGAGTGTCGCGCGGAAAGCGCTGCACCATTGCGGTGCCGGGAATATATTCCTGAGAGTTCTTTAGGTATGCATCGAGGCGCTCATAGGTCCACGACCCGCCAAAGTCACGCAGCGCGCTGGTGTAGTTAAATCCTGCGGTTTGCGCCACTTGGCCCCCGACGATATTCCAGAGGTTCGGCCCCGTGCCGTTGGCGCCGCCCTGTTCGAAGGTGTGGCAGGATTTGCAGATCGCCGATCGGCGCTCGCCGGCGGATGCGTCGGCGTTGGCCAATAACGTGCCAAGGTCAACCTCCGGCGCTTCTTCAACCGGGCCGCCGGTGTCGAGATTGACTTCGCCGCCATAGGCAAGGTGCAGCTCGTCACCACCGCCATGGTGGCCGCCGCCAAAGATCGCCGCCGTCAACTGCGGCAAGCCAAAGATCAAGAGCAGCGCCGCCAGCACTGAAAATGCAACCTTGTTGAAGAAAAGAGGGTCTTTCATGAAGCCGCCCCAAAGAGTTGTCAGCGCGCCCTGGTCGGCGCGGGAATGGATTAAGTCGGGCGGTTTCTAGCGATCTTCAAATGGCGGCGCAATGTGGCGGCTCGGCCCCTTGGCGCGGCCATTGGGCGCGGCCATTGGGCGTGACTTTGAGCAGGAAGGGAAGCCAGAGGCGCGGCAATTGCCAGCCGGGCGCCGTTTGTGCATAAGCCCTCGCTCGATATTGCGAACGCTGGGAAGGGAAAAGCGGCGGCATGAGTGATGACAACGCAGGAAAAAGCTTCATCGCCTATCAGGGCGAGCCGGGCGCGTTTTCAGAACTCGCCTGCAAGCAATACGCGCCGCAATTGACGCCAATGCCCTGCGCCACGTTTGAAGACGCCTTCGAAGCCGTCAGTTCCGGCCGTGCTGCAAAGGCGATGCTCCCCATTGAAAACTCGCTCGCCGGACGGGTGGCTGACATTCATCACCTGCTGCCTGGCGCGAACCTTCACATTATTGCCGAGTACTTCCTGCCCGTAGAGCATCACCTGATGGTCCGCCCCGGGGTGAATATGGATCAGGTGAAAATCGTGCGCTCTCACGCCATGGCGCTCGGGCAATGCCGGCGTTTCATTCGTGACCACGGCCTGAAAGCGGAAATGTCAGGCGATACGGCGGGGGCCGCGCGCCATCTTGCCGAAGAGGGGCATGACGATGAAGCCGTGATCGCTTCATCGCTGGCGGCGCAACATTACAATCTCGATGTGCTGGCGGCGAATATCGAGGACGAGGCGCACAACACCACTCGCTTCCTGGAAATGGCCCGCGAGCCTCAGGATGCGGACCCGGATGACGGCGCGGTGGTGACCAGCTTTGTGTTCGAAGTGCGCAACATTCCAGCAGCGCTTTACAAGGCTATGGGTGGCTTTGCGACCAATGGGGTCAACATGACCAAGCTTGAAAGCTATCAACTCGACGGCGCGTTCACGGCGACCATGTTCTATGCCGATATAGAAGGACACCCGGCGCACGAGCCTGTGCGCCTCGCGCTGGAAGAGCTCAGTTTCTTCTCGTCATCCCTGAAAATTCTCGGCGTTTATAAAGCCGCGCGGGTGCGCTAATGCGCAGCCCACCGCTCAAGTAACTGCCGCGCAATGGTGAACTTCGGCGGCAAGATGACGTTTCCGCGTTCTTCGCCATCCAATAGCATGCGCGTGTCTTCCAGCGATATCCACCGCGCTTCGACAATTTCCTCTGTATCAAGATTAAGTGTTCGACCTTCTGCATCAGCGAGGAAGCCCATCATCAAGGATGACGGAAACGGCCAGGGTTGTGAGAACTGATAGCGGATATCAGTGAGCGCAACGCCGGCTTCTTCGAAAATCTCGCGCCTTGCGGCTTCTTCCGGGGTTTCGCCAGCCTCGATAAAGCCGGCTAACGCAGACAACATCCCCTCCGGAAAATGCGGGCCACGTCCCAGCAGGCAATGATCTTCGTGCACGGCCAGCACGATTGCTACTGGCGAAACGCGCGGAAAATGTTCGGCCTCGCACGACCGGCAATCCGCCTTGGCGCCGCTGATTGAAAACGCGACATCGCCGCCGCAATTGGCGCAAAAGCGATGCTGGCGCCGCCATTCAAACAGCCAGCGTGCGTGACCGATGATGGCGAGATCGTCTCGTGACACTATTCCCGCCGCCATGCGCAGGTTCATATACTCGCCGATGTCAGAAAAAGGCGCTTCTTCTGCGGATGCGCTGGCGCCAGATGCGTCAATGGCGAAATAAGCGGCGCCGTTTTTCATGCCGAGGATCGCGATCGGCGCATCTGCGGGGAATTCTTTGAAGGCGGCGGCGGATAAAAATGCGGCGGCGCCGTTCGCCACCAGCGGGTCGCCGCGCCATAACGGTATCAGCAGGCTGTCAGGATCTTTCAGCCGCGCCGCAATGGCGTCGTCATTGTCTTTTTCATTATTCACCCGTTCAAGCGGGCTGCCTGCAAACCAGTTTGGATTGTCGCCGATTTTCATGCGCGCTGTTGTGACAAGCGCATGGCGCGCGCGCAAGCCTTATGCGCTGCGCCCTTACTTCGAAACGGGACTTTTCACAGCAGCGATGCTGTTGCGATGCAGGAAGAGGATGATCAGCGCAAAAAGCCAACTCGCGCATGCTGCGTAAAACAGCGCGCTAGAAAATTCTGTCGGTTCCCCGTTTGCCCATTCCACCGGCGTTTCAATACCGAGCGGTGTAAACAGGTGAAAGACAATCGCGCCGCTCATGATGCCGAGCGCAATCAGCGCGCCCAAAAACTGCGACGGCGCAATGAGATTTTTTTTGTTCGCAAGAAACAACACCAGCGGCAATCCGATCAGGAGGATCGACGACAATAGCTCTCCAAGACCGATAACCCACGGTCCGGCCGGAAAGAAAAGACCGATGCCTGACCAGTCCCGCAAGGTGGTGAAAATATGTTCCGGTGTCGGATGGCTAGTGAATTTGAACCGCAAAGAATCAAGAAAAATAGCAGAAATAAAGAGCCCGCCGGCCCATGGGAAAAGTTGCTTGATATGGTCCATGACTATCCTCCCTGTGCGCCACTTGCGCCACGCCACCTTCGCAGGGCTTAGACCATACTCCTATTGCTTCTGAAATTCACGATCCGCGCGCAGCCGCTCACGGTTTCGCGGGCGCGGCGTGAGGCGGTTTAATTTGTCGTTTCTTCAGCGGGCGGAAATTCCAGCCCGATGCGGTCGGCGCGACCGGAGACCCATTCATCGAATACGGAATAGACCTTTTCGATGGCTTCGATCTCGGTCGGGCTCAAATCCGGGTGGTGTGTTTCGAAAATCATCACCACGCGATCCTTGTCGGACTTGTTCCAGGCTTCATGTTCGAAGCTATCGTCGAAAGCAACGATCTTTCCCTCCTGCCACTGATGGAGTTCATCGCCGACCCTGATTTCGCAACCATCAGGCACGATCAGCGGCAGGTGAACGGTCAGTCGCGTATTGGTCAGGCCATGATGCGGCGGGATATGCGCGCCGGGCTGCAAACGCGAGAAAAAAGTTTCAAGCGGCACGCCGTCACGTTTCACAGTTGGCGCCGTTTCCAGCGCCGCGAGTGTTTTGGGAAACATCGCCGCTTCGTCCATGACATTGGCGTTGAAGTGCATGTAAAGCGCCGACCAGTCCATTTTGCCCCGTAAAGAGGCCCAGTATGGCTCTTCAAGGTCTTCCGGCACGTATGGGTATTGTTTTGCGTTTTGCGCGATAGCGGCCTCGAATTCCGCGCGTATGTCTTCCCATGCAGCTTCGATATCCGCTGTCCACGGCAACGTGTCGTTTGGCGTGATGGGACGCGCGGGCAAGCCTGGAACGTAAAAGTTCAATGGCCGCTGCTTTTCCACTCTGAAATTTACGGGAGCGATAGCGTAATGTAGCCAGACGCCTGACCGGACGCGGTCAAGATCGTCCTTATCCAGGGTTCTTGCGAAATCTTCGACGGTTGAGCGGTGTAATGAAGAAAAATGATTTCGGATCGCGTCGTCAGCGCGCTTTGAATGCGCGCGTAAATCGTCGTTTGCTTCCGGGTGCAGGTGAATGGTGCGCAGGATCGCGTTCTGGTCAGCCCCGAATGTCCAGACGGTAAGCGCTTCCTCCAGCCGGCCGGCGGCGTCAAGCGCGGCGCCCGCATAGAGCGCCAGCGGCGCGTTGCCAGGGTCCTCAAGAAAGGCCTCAAGAAACTCATCCGGGGTGTGCTGGGAAATATCAGGCATGGATCTTTGCTGTTTTGCTCTTTGAAAGACGCACTCGCTACCGGAATACTGGCGCGGGCGCAATTCTGTCGGCTGACCTATTGCAATTGAGCGGCCAAGCCATGATATTCCGCCGCGGAAGGCTGGCGGACGTAGCTCTCGCCAACCCGGTCAGGTCCGGAAGGAAGCAGCCGTAACGAGTTTTTTGCTGCGGGTCGTTTCAGTCTTCCACTTCACTCTTTCCCAAATTCGCAATCCAGCCTTGCTGGCGCATTCTTGATTTTGGCGGCGGGCCAGCGTCAGTCTATCTTCTTTGTTTGGTTGGTTTTCGGAGGCGGGATGTTGCGGGTTTTATCTCTTTCGGTGTTTGCGGTCTGGGTTGCGTTCGGGGCTGATAGAGCAAGAGCTGACGACGTATTCGAGGCGCATCTGGAGGAGGTGGCGGCGTCAGGCGACGTGGTCGGTATGGCGGTCGCGGTGGTACGCGGCGGTGAGACGGCTTTTCTGAAAACATACGGCGCCCGTGAAATTGGCGCGCCTGCGCCGGTTGATGAGCGCACTAGGTTTCGCATCGCGTCCCTTTCAAAAGGATTTGCCGCGACGCTGGCTGCGCAACTGATCGAAGAAAAAGGGCTCTCGTTGGAAGACAAGGCTGTCGACTTCGCCCCCGCGCTTCGCTTGAAGGGGACCGGCCAGACTAGTGCAGCAACCCTTGAATACGTCCTCAGTCACCGGCTCGGCCTGCCGCCCTACGCGTATGACAATCTGCTTGAAGCGGGCATCGATCCCGATGTGATTTTGCGCCGTTTTGGCGAGGTCGATCAGATTTGCCGCGTGGGCGCCTGTTACGCGTACCAGAATGTCGGCTTCAATATTGTTGAGGCGGCGGTTGCGGCGGCGGAAGGCAAACCCTTTGCCGCATCCATGGCGGAGCGTCTTATCGTGCCGCTCGGTATGACCGATACGACGCTTGGCATGGAAGGTCTGAAGGTCGATGACAATTGGGCGCGGCCGCATCGGCGCCGTCGCGGTCAGGCCTGGCGCGAGACGCCAGTACGCCAGCCCTATTACGACGTGCCGGCGGCGGGCGGCGTCAACACGACGATCACAGACATGGCGGTGTGGCTGGCTTCCCAGATGGGACATGCGCCGCATGTGGTCTCCGATGAGATGCGGGCCTTGATGCACGAACCCAGAGTGCACACCCCGGCGGAAGTACGGCGCCTGCCGCGGGAATCCCGTGTCACGCGCGCCCACTACGGCCTCGGCTGGCGGATTTACGATTATGCCGGTCATCGCGTGATCGCCCATTCCGGTTCTGTCGAGGGCTATAGCGCGCAGATTGCGTTTCTGCCGGACCGGGATGTGGGGATTGTGCTCTTGACCAACTCCCGCTCCAGAGAGTTTTGGCGGATCATGCCGGCCTTTCTCGACCAGGAACTTGGCCTTTAACTCACTGAAACTGTTATAAAATTATCAGTGCGGCGCTGGCTAATGTAAATAATTCCACCCTTAATGTTAAAAATAATTGACACATTGTGTGCTAAATCATACATCAGGCTTGTCAGCAATCATGTGGCGTTTGGAGGCGCGAATGAGTTTCAAGGAAAAAAGCGCGTGGATCGTGCTGGTCGCCATGCTCTGGATATTCGGCGGCTATGCATGGTCCCTTTATCAGGCGGGCAGTTTCGGGGCCGGAACCACCGAAATGATGTTCGGGGCGATTATCGGTTTCGTCCTGCTGGTGATTGTGGCGCATATCGTCGTTGGCATATTTGCGTTGAAACCCGGCGACGACGCCGAGGATGAGCGCGACCGTCTGATCGAGCTGAAAGCCGATAGTCTTTCCGGTTACGTGCTGGGCGCGGCGGCGCTGACGGGCCTCGCCTTCGCTCTGTTCGAGGGGGATTATCTGATCGCCAACATCCTGTTTCTTGGCCTTGCGGGCTCGGAGATCGCCAAGAACGCCTGGCAGGTCATGCTCTATCGGAAGGGGGCGTAAGCCGGTTAAATGGCGAAAACGCCCATCATCAATAATATTCGCGTCCTGCGGTTTCACGCCAACGAGATGACGCAAGGCCAACTCGCTGAGCGTATCGGCGTCACGCGCCAGACCGTCGCCGCCATCGAAAAGGGGAAATACTCCCCGACGCTCGAGGCGGCGTTTCGTATCGCCGCGGTTTTCGGCGTGCCCTTTGACGATGTTTTTCGCTATGAACCGGGTGCCGACCAGCAATTTCAAAAACGGTTGAAAAAGGACGGTTGAGGCGGCGCGCCCGCCTCTCCATAATCGGCGCACAGTGTTCGTGGGGATGGATGGCAGAAACCGAAACCAGCGACGGGAAGGATGACGCCGCGCCTTATCAGGTGCTGGCGCGCAAATACCGTCCGCAGAATTTCGACGATCTGATCGGCCATGGCCCCATGGTGCGGACGTTGAAAAACGCGTTTGCGTCTGACCGGATCGCCCACGCCTATATCCTCACCGGCGTGCGGGGGGTGGGAAAAACCACAACCGCGCGCATTCTCGCCCGGGCGCTCAACTATGTCGGCCCGAATGGCGAGGATAACGGGCCGCAGATGGACCTGAAGCAAGAGGGTCGCCACTGCCGAGCCATCGCCGAGAGCCGGCATCCGGACGTGATGGAAATGGACGCTGCGTCCCGCACCGGCGTCGGCGATATTCGCGAGCTGATCGAGGGCGTTCGCTACGCCCCGGTTGAGGCGCGCTACAAAGTCTACATCATCGACGAAGTGCACATGCTGTCGACGGCGGCGTTCAACGCGCTCCTCAAAACGCTCGAAGAACCGCCGCCGCATGTGAAGTTCATCTTCGCGACGACGGAAATCAGAAAGCTGCCCGTGACCGTGCTGTCGCGCTGTCAGCGTTTTGACTTGCGCCGTATCGATCCGGAAATGCTGACCGATCATCTCAGCAACATCGCCGAAAAAGAAAAGGTCAATATCGACCGCGACGGTCTGTGGATGATTGCGCGCGCGGCGGAGGGGTCCGTGCGCGATGCGCTGTCGATCCTCGATCAGGCGATTGTTCAGCATGGGAAGAAAGATGGCGAGGCGGTAACGGCGGATGAAATCCGCGAGATGCTCGGCCTCGCGGACCGTTCTTCCGTCTGGGCGCTCCTGGATGCGGCCATGAAAGGCGATGCAAAAGAAGCGCTCACCGGGTTCCGCGCGCAATATGATGCCGGCGCGGAACCGGCGCAGATCATTCGCGACATGCTTGATCTGACGCACTTGCTGACGCGCATCAAGGCGGCGGGACCGGAAGCCGCAAGCCACGGACCAGCAGGCGAGGCCGATGCGGAGCGTGCGAAAAACATGGCCGATGCGCTCGAAATGAATGCGCTGACGCGTTCGTGGTCGCTGCTGATGAAGGGGCTTTCCGAAACGCAAATCGCGCCCGATGCCGCGGCGGCTGGCGAAATGGCGTTGATCCGTCTTTGCTTCGCGGCTGACCTGCCGACCCCGGACGAGGCTCTGCGCGCCTTAAAAAAAAACAGTGACGACGGGGTAGGGGCGGATAACGCCCCGGCGCCGAAACGCGGGAAGGCGTCAAGTCCTGCTCCTGCTGAGGCGGTCTATAATCCGCCTGCGGACGGTAAAGAACCGGCGAAAATCATCGACATCAAACCGCCCCTGTCACAGCGGCCAAAGGACAGGGCCCCTTGGCTGCGCGCCTTTGACGATGTCGTGAAACTCGCAGGGAAAATGCGTGACGCAAAGCTGCGCACGGAACTGGAAAGTTACGTTCATCTTGTTTCATTCAGGGAAGGCCGTATTGAACTGCGCCTTCACGATGACGCGCCGGGCGATCTCGCCAACCGTCTCGCCGTGCGCCTCAAGGAATGGACCGGGCGGCAATGGATCGTCACGGTCACGTCAGAGTCAAAAGGCGCAGAGACTTTGCGCGACGCGCGCACACGCGAAGTGATGGAACACCCCATGGTCACCCGCGCGCTGGAATTGTTTCCGGGGGCGGAAGTGACCGCCATTCGCGAACCGGAAACCGTGGCGGAGCCCGCGCCCGACGAAACCGAAGAGGATGCGCCCGTCGACCCCGATGACGATGCGGTGGCCGAGGCGATCAGAAAACGCACCGAAACAGGAAAGCCCTAAATGGATATTGGAAAGCTCATGAAACAGGCCGGCGAAATGCAGGCCAAGATGCAGGAAATGCAGGAACAACTCGCGGATCTTGAGGCGACGGGCGAGGCCGGCGGCGGCATGGTGAAAGTGACGCTGAACGGCAAGGGCTACGCCAAAGCCGTCGCGATAGAGCGTTCGCTGATGAAGGAGGATGAGGCGGAAATCCTCGAAGACCTTATCGCCGCCGCCATCAACGACGCGAAATCAAAGCTGGAAGAAGAAACGCAAGCCCGCATGAAAGACATGACCCAAGGTCTGCCGCTGCCCCCGGGCATGAAGCTGCCGTTTTAAGCTTAGGTTGTAATGCAAGACCATCTTAATGAGCTGAAACAACGCTATGCAAAAGCTGTAAAGATTAAATCTGCTCTAAAAGAAGGCTGCTTGTACTTTGCTGTAGGCGGTGGACTAGGTCTAAAGGATGCGGCCAATTTAAAAATAGGCACTACAGAGGACGGCAGGCGAGTAACTCTGAGGGCGGTTGAGCTAAACCCTTTAGCTACTGAAGCCTTCGGAGCGACCACAGATCATTTTGTTGTGCCATATATGTTGAAGCACAGCGGGTTGATTCATTCCGAATTAGAAGTTGAAAGAGCTGATCTAAGAGACTCAGACAACATTTTCAAACAATTGCGGCCAATAACATTGTGCCTAAGTTTGTCCGTTGAAGTTCCTATTTATATTCCGTTTGTTCTAAATACTTCGTGGTCTAGTTTGCCCGCATTTCGAAACCGGGAAATCGAAGTAAAACTAACTGATAGCGGTTACGAAGATCCTATTTCTTTCACGGGAGGCGAGATTACAGCGGAAGTCGCTACCTTTGTTGATTCCAAAATTGCAACTATAAGAGCTTTGTTGCAGAACAATAAGTTCCAGATTGCAGTAGATGCTTACGAGGCGTGTTTAAAACTAGGAAATAAAAAAATTGCCATTGCGACTGCGTGGACAGGAATTGAGGCAATTTTCGGGATTAGTTCTGAGCTTAAATTTCGAACAGCCCTGTACGCGGCATCCGAGTTAGCAGAAGCAAATGATCCGTATATCACATTTTTGGATACCAAGGCTCTTTACGACCTGCGATCAAAGGTTGTTCACGGTAGCTCGATCAAGGAAAAAGATTTAAACGATGCCTACGGAAAGTCACTAGGGTTACTGTTGACGCTTTTGCGTGTTGTAGTGCGAAGAGGTAATCTCCGCGATATTAGTGAGATCGAAAAGTCAATTCTGTCGAGTAAATAAAACATGCCATCCGCGTCCATCGGTCTCGAATTGCCGCGCCCAAAAGGACTAATCTAATGACTGTCACGCCCGTCAACGGCGCCTGCGCTTATGTCTGGACCTATAAGGTAAAGCCGGAACAGCGCGCGGCGTTTGCCGAAGCCTACGGCCCGAACGGCGTCTGGCCGGAATTCTTTTCGCAATCGCCCGGCTATATTCGCACCGACATTCTGGCCGACCGCGACGATCCGAACCGATTTTCCACCATCGATTATTTCGCCAATGCTGACGCTCGCCCCGCGCTTGTCGCCGAGCAGGCTGAGGCGTTTGCCGCAATTGACAAACGCTGGGAAGAAGCGACGGTGGAAGAAACCTTCATCGGTGTTTTCACCGTCGATTCAAATGCGTGAGCCATGCCCACAGCCTCCATCGGTCCCGAGTTACAGCGCCTGATTGATCTCCTTGCGAAAATGCCGGGGCTGGGGCCGCGCTCGGCCAAGCGCGCGGCGCTTTATCTTTTGAAAAAACGCGAGCCGGTGATGCGCCCGCTCGCTTTTGCGCTCGAAGACGCGGCGCAAAAGGTCAAAGCCTGCGCTGTTTGCGGCAACTGGGATTCCATCGACCCCTGCGCCGTTTGCGCTGACGATGAACGCGACGCATCGCTGATCTGCGTGGTGCAGGATGTGGGCGATCTCTGGGCGCTGGAACGCGCCGGCGCGCACAAGGGCCGTTATCATGTGCTGGGCGGCTTGCTCTCACCACTCGACGGCATCGGCCCCGATGACTTGAACATGGGCGCGCTCATCGCCCGCGCGAAAGAAGAAGCGGTGAAGGAAATCATCCTCGCGCTCCCCGCCACGGTCGATGGTCAAACCACGGCGCATTATCTGACCGAGCATCTGGAAATGTCAGGCGTCAACGTCACGCGCCTTTCGCAAGGCGTGCCCGTCGGCGGCGAACTTGATTATCTCGACGAAGGAACATTGGCCGCAGCCATGAAAGCAAGACGGCCTTTCTGACCCCCGACATTGTGCTGAAGGTTGCTACGGAACTATCAATACTCACCAAATGTCATCACCGGGCTTGTCCCGGTGACCCAGAAATCCGGAAGCTTGTTCTGGATTGCCGGAACAAGTCCGGCAATGACAGCTATTGTTTGTGGGGCGCAGGCGTCATCCGCCGCAGCACGAACCCGAATGCCAGTAGCGTCATCACAACAGAAAGATTGAACCCCGTGCGCTGAGGTTCGCCCGGCAATATGAGCGGGATCAGAAAAAGCGCCAGCAGCATCAACTGGTCAAAGGGCCGCCAGTCATTGCTGCGTGCGGACTGAAGCGCCAGCAGCGCAAACGGCGCAACCATGATCGTCAGTTCGTAATAATAGGCGTAAGGCGCGACCATAAAAGCGCCGCAGCAAACAACCGCCGACTTCAAAGCCTTATCATTGCTTCGCCACCAAATAATGAAGGTCGCCGCGCCCGCGCACAGCGCGCCAATCCCGTGCAGAATTTGCGCAACTAATAGCGGCGCGCCCGCCATCAATACAGTGGCGTAAATTGTTGGCATTTTATAAAGCGGCATCAGCCCGTCACGGATGTGTTTATCGACAGTGCGCAAGCTGTCGATAAAAGCATCCCAAGTCTCAAACCCGAAGGCCGCAACACTCGCGCCCGCAAGCAACATCGCTCCCGCGCCTGCGGTGATGAACGCCCGCCAGTGACCGCCGGCGATATAAGCGACAGGCAACAGCAGTCCCAGTTGCGGCTTCATGGTGAGAAGCGCCGCGCATATCCCGGCAAGCACAGGGCGTTTGTCCACGAACAACGTCGCGCCAATCAGCAGGCCTGCGGTCAGAAACCCGTTCTGGCCGGTAATCACGGTCTGAAACACCGCCGGCGTCGCAAGCGCCGCCAACAGCGCCAGCCCTGTCACTCCTGCGCTGCGGGTTGAGGCTGCAAAGATCGCCAGCCCGCCGCCGGTCCACACAGCGTAACCAAGCCAATAGGGAAGGAGCGCCAGAAATGCGACGGCAAAATAATACGTAGGCGGATATTGCCAGGAAAGCCCCCAGCTTTCCTGCGGCGGGGCGATGCGCGCCAGCCAGTCGTGAAAGACCGGCGCGTAATAAATCGATGCGCCGTCGCCAGCCGCCAATGCTTTCGCCGCCGTCCAGAACGCGGCGAAGTCGCCGCCCACGGGCGTGCCTAATGGTGTCACCAGATTATTCGAAAGGGCGAATTGCGCGATGATGACGGCGATCAGTGTGGCGCCCAACGCGCTCGCGCCCAGCCTGATATGACGAGCGTTGAGGCGGATATCCGCAGTTTGCAAAAGCGAGGTAAAGGTTTTCGCGCTCATGGCCGAAAACTCGTGGTTAACGCTTAATAAAGACTTAGCGTAATGGGAAAGGCGAAGGGTCGTCTTGCGACGCCGGTTTGGACTCCGGCGCTTGAGGCTCCTCTCCCCGATGGGCGGCTGCCGTCTCCTGTGGCGCATGATGGCTGGCGCCGCTGCCGTTTTGTCGCCGCGCGCTTTCGAGGGCGTTGACCCGTTCGCGCAAGGCCAGCAATTCGTTTTCGATCTCCGAAGCGTCGGCGCCTCTCTGTGCTGGCGCAATCCCGCTGCCGGAAATCACCGCGCTGATCGTGTGCAGTGTCGCCATAAGCGACGTCGGCGAGACCATCCAGATTTTCGCGCGATAGCTTTCCTGAACAAGATCCGGGAAATGTTCATGCAGTTGGGTGAGGATATGTTCAGACGGTACGAACATCATCGCGCAGTCGGCAGTCTCGCCAGCGACGATCAGCTTTTCACCCGCATCGGCGATATGGCGCAGGATAATGCGCCGCAGTTCGGTTTCTTCCGTATCGCCCGCCCGCCGCTGCCAAGCGTCGAACGCCTCAACGGGAAAACGGGCATCCAGAGCGATGGGCGCAAGATTGCCGGGCATGAAGATGCAGGCGTCCGCCGTCCGCCCTGAGGCGAGCTTGCTGTTCAATTCAAACCGCTGATAGGGAAGGGCGTCGCTCAATATATCCGAAAGCTGCACCCTAGCGGCGCTTGACGACGCCGCATGGGGCGCGGCTGAGGGTAAGTGGTCGATCCGGCGGGACAGCCTTTCGATCGCGTCGTTGACCGTACTGCGCAGCGACTCAAATTGTTCGCCGAGAAGATCCGCAAGTTCCGCAAAGTGCGCCTCCGACAGGCCTTCATGATGGTCGATCGCGGCTGGCTGAACGGCATGGCTTGCCGTTGCGTCGAGGCGGGTCTGGAATTCTTTCGCCAGGGCGGTCAACCTTTCACTCATGGCGGTGACCGCCGCTTCGTTTTCCCGCAACCCCAGTTTGATCGACCGTTCGGTGTTTTCATTGGCGCGGGCGAGGTCGCGTGCAAGCGCTTCCGCCTCTTCGGCGCGGCGCATGGCTGTTTCGGCGGCGTCTTCCGCGTGTCTGATGCGCGTATCATCTTGAGGCGCCGGCGCATAGTCGCGTACGGGCGCAGGTTGTGGGGCTTCCCGAGACGCCTGTTGGGGCGGTTCCGGCTCTGTGAAGTAATCGTCAACGTCGCCTGGTTCAGCAGCCTCGCGCCATTCCTCATGGTGCTGCGTATCAGTTTCCGGTTCTTGCGGCGCCTCTCCCTCAGTTCGTTTGGAAAAGAGACCGGCGAAAGCGGATTTTTTCTTCTTTTGCTGAGTAACTGGTTCGGGCTCCAAGGGTTCTTCCTCGCTTGCCTCGTTCAGATCACCGCTATGGCGCGTGTCATAGTCGCTGTCGCCGCTCTGTTCGATAACGACTTCCGCTTCGCCCTCGGTTTCGTCATCTGAACGGGCAGGTCTTTCATCGTCGAAGGTGATATCAGCGTCATCGCCGGCCGGTTCAAAATAGTTCGCCGGCGCGTGCTTGGTTTTGCGCTTGCCAGGTTTGATCACCCTGCCGCGAATGATCAGCATGATGACGAGCACGAAGACCAGAATGAACGCGCCAAAACCGGCCCATAGCGCTGGCGCCGGACCGCTAAACAAGGGTTCCGGAACCGCGGCTTCTTCCGCAGTAGTCGTTACGCTTTCTAGTCCTTCAGCCTCTTCCTGGGCTGAGGGCGTCAGCGATTGCATGGCCTGGTCCCCAACTCGTAACTCGACAGGTGGCGGCATTTTATTGGAAAATCCCATAAAAAGCGAGGGTTTAGCATTAACCATGTTTCGCGTTGAAGCTGTGGTGCTTGCGTCCCTTGCGCCTTGACGGCGTAACTTGCCGGCCATAGGTGAAGCGTCATGGCTATTCGACCGATTATTACTGCACCCGATCCCCTCCTGCGCGAGGTTTCAAAACCCGTGGACAAGGTGGATGACGAATTGCGTTCACTCATGGATGACATGCTCGAGACCATGTATGACGCGCCGGGCATCGGTCTTGCGGCGATCCAGATCGGCGTGCCGAAACGGGTGATTGTGATGGACCTCGCCGGTGAGGACGAGGAGCCGGAACCGCGCTATTTCGTGAATCCGGAAATTCTGGATCCTTCTGAGGACATGCGCCTTTATGAAGAGGGGTGTCTTTCTGTGCCGGAATTTTTCGATGAGGTTGAGCGCCCTGCGCGATGCCGCGTGAAATATCTCGATTATGACGGCAATGAACAAATTCTTGATGCAGAGGGCATGCTGGCTGTTTGCATTCAGCATGAAATGGATCACCTTGAAGGCGTTCTGTTCATCGATCACCTCTCGCGTCTGAAACGTGAGCGCATTCTTAAAAAGCTCAAAAAAGAACAGCGTCTCGCGGCGGCGTCGTAATTCGCGCAAAAGGGAATAGCCATGCGCCTCGCCTTCATGGGCACGCCGGAATTCTCCGTCAAAGTGCTGGCGGAGCTGATCGCCGCCGGTCATGACATCGCCGCCGTTTATACGCGCGCGCCGCAACCTTCGGGTCGCGGCCATAAACTGACGCCCTCGCCTGTGCATAAGTTTGCCGGAGCATGCGGGCTCGAGGTGCGAACGCCGAAGAATTTCAAAGATGAAGAAGAGCGCGCTGCGTTCGCCGCGCTCGATCTCGATGTGGCGGTGGTGGTCGCCTACGGGCTGATCCTGCCGCAGGCGGTGCTGGACGCGCCGCGTCACGGCTGTCTTAATCTGCATGCGTCGCTTCTGCCGCGCTGGCGCGGGGCGGCCCCGATCCAGCGCGCCATCATGGCGGGCGATCAAGTGACCGGCGTGCAGGTGATGCGCATGGAAGCGGGACTTGATACCGGCCCGGTGCTGTTATCGGAAACGGTGGAGATCGCCGCTGAAGATACAGCAGGTTCCCTGCACCATAAGCTTGCCGCCGTCGCCGCGCAGTTGGGCCCGCGCGCGCTGGCGGCGCTGACGCGCGAGGCGCTCATGGAGACGCCGCAGTCGGAAGAGGGCGTTACCTACGCCAACAAAATTTCATCCACGGAAGCACGGATCGATTGGACCAACAGCGCTGAAGACGTCGACCGGCATATTCGCGGTCTGTCTCCGTTTCCCGGCGCCTGGTTTGAAACGGATGGCGCCAGAGTGAAGGCGCTTTTTTCGAAAGTTTCAGATGGCGGCGGCCCGCCGGGAGCGGTTGTAGAGGCAGGCGATAAGTTGTTGATCGCTTGCGGCGCTGGCGCGGTGGAGCTGGTGACGCTGCAGCGCGCCGGAAAGAAGCCGCAGCAGGCGGAAGGGTTCCTGCGCGGGTTTCCGCTTAAGATCGGGCAAACGCTTTAGCATGCCGCGCTATAAGCTCACTATCGAATATGACGGAACCGGTTATGTCGGCTGGCAGCGTCAGGCCAACGGTCCATCCATTCAGGAAGCGCTTGAGGATGCCGTCAAAGCGTTTTGCGGCGATGATGAGCCTTCGCATGCGGCTGGCCGTACCGATGCAGGCGTTCATGCGCTTGCAATGGTCGCCCATATTAATCTGTCCAAGGAGCATCGCCCTGACACGGTGCGCGATGCGATCAATCAGCATTTGAAGCCCCAACCTATCGTAGTGGTTGGGTGCGGTCAGGTTTCAGAAGATTTTCATGCGCGATTTTCCTGCATAAAGCGGGCTTATGAGTATCGCATCGTTAACCGCCGCCCGCCGCTGGCGCTGGATGCGAGGCGTGCATGGCGCGTTTCGCAAAAGCTGGACGCTGATGCGATGAACGAAGCGGCTCAGTGTTTAGCAGGGCGGCATGACTTTACGACGTTCCGCGCCGCCGCCTGTCAGTCGGACAGCCCGATAAAGTCGCTGGATGAGATTTCCGTTTCGCGTGCTGGCGAAGACGTCATTATCCGCTGCGCCGCGCGATCGTTTCTGCATCATCAGGTGCGCTCGATTACCGGGTCGCTTGTTGAGGTGGGCAAGGGAAAGTGGCGCGTGAATGATATGAAAACGGCGCTGGAGGCGGCTGATCGCAAACGCTGCGGTCCAGTGGCGCCGCCGGACGGACTTTATTTTGTTAGAGCGGAGTATTGAGGGCTGCAACTTCCCTGTTTTCTTCCGATTATCGTAAATGATGCAGTTCTCTCCTTCCGCTCACCCCGACGCAAGTCGGGGTCCAGCGAAGAGAACAAGCCGGGCTACGCCCGACATCTTTTTTGTCTGGTTCCCGGCTTTCGCCGGGATGAGCGGATAGCTTCCGCACTTGCAAGCGGTTTGTTCCATAGGGCGCGTTCACTTCTGCACGCCTCCGAATTTTTGAAAATACCCAGCGATGATCGCTTCATAGATATCCGTAAGCGTCTCAATATCGCTTAGCCCTACATGCTCGTCGGTCTGATGCATGGTTGCGCCAACCATGCCGAACTCAGCCACGGGCGCGAAGTCCTTGATGAACCGTGCATCGGAGGTGCCGCCCGAAGTTGAGTATTCCGGACGCTTGTCTGTTTCTTTCTCGACGCAATCAGCGATAAGCGACAGAAAATTCATGTCTGTCGTCAAAAACGCCTCACCCGAAACTATGGTTTCAAGCTCGTATTTGGCGCCAGTTTCAGTGGCGAGCGCATCCAGTTGTTCGCGTAGCCATGCGTCGATGGAGGGGCCGGTCCAATTCGGATTGAAACGGATATTGAAACGCGCTGTCGCCTTTTCCGGAATGACATTATGCGCCGGGTTGCCGATATGAATGTCGGTGATCTCAAGATTTGACGGCTGGAACCGTTCATAACCGTCATCAAGCGGCGTTTCACTCAACCGCAACAATTTGCGTAAGAGCGCCGGGATCGGGTTTTGCGCGCGATGGGGATAAGCCACATGCCCCTGTTTGCCTTTTACCTTCAGCCAACAATTGATCGAACCGCGCCGGCCGACTTTGATCATGTCGCCCATGATTTCCGGGTTCGACGGCTCGCCCACGAGGCAGTGATTGATCCTGATCTTTTGTTCGTGAAGCCAGGCGAGCACTTTTTTCGTGCCGTTGATCGCCGGGCCTTCCTCATCGCCGGTAATCAAAAAAGAAAGCGAGCCCTTAACGGCGCCGGCCTCAATCGCGCGAGAGGCGGCGGCGGCGAAGGCGGCGATCGCGCTTTTCATGTCCGCCGCGCCGCGCCCCCAAAGCTTGCCGTCTTTGATTTCGGCGTCAAAGGGCGGCGACGCCCACGCAGCCTCGTTACCCGGCGGCACAACATCCGTGTGCCCGGCAAAGCATAAATTCGGCGCCGTCTCGCCGAACTGCGCGTAGAGATTATCGACCTCAGCAAACTTCAGCCGTGTTGTCTTAAACCCAAGTTCTTTGAGGACGCCTTCAAGCACGTCTAGCGCGCCTTCGTCGGCTGGCGTCACAGAGGGACGTTTGATCAAAGCGCGGGAAAGCTCGATTGGATCGATTTTTGTCATGGCGATGAGCTAAACTAGCCCCGAGCCCAAGACAAGCAATGGAGCAATGCCGTGCCAAAACTCAATCTCAAAGATGTAAAGCCGCGAACGGGATGCGCATATCCGGCCCCTTACGACGCCCACTGTATAGGCCGGTCGAAAATTGGACTTGGAGATTTGGGCGGCCTTAACCAGTTTGGCGTCAATCTAACGCGCCTCGCGCCAGGCGCGGCGTCCGCACACAAGCACTGGCACCAAAATGAGGACGAACTTGTCTATATGCTCGAAGGCGAGGCTGTGCTGGTTGAAGATGATGGAGAAACGGTGATGCGCGCCGGCGATGTGGCTACGTTTAAAGCCGGCGTTCAAGTCGGTCACATGATGGTCAACCGGTCGAACCGCGAAGTAGTGTTTTTGGAAGTTAGAACCCGTGCTGCGGAAGAAGTCTCATCCTACACCGATCCAGATATCGATTTGCAGATGATCAAGAGCGCGGCTGGATGGGTCGCGACACGCAAGGATGGCGCGCCTTATTGATTTCGCAACAATTCGTTGACGGATGTTTTTGAGCGAGTTCTCTCGTCAACCTGCTTGACGATGACGGCGCAGTATAGATTGGGACCGCCCTTGTCGGACGGCATCGCGCCCGAAACGACAACGGAATAGGGCGGGACCTCGCCATAGGTGACGGCGCCGGTTTCGCGATTGAAAATTTTCGTCGATGCGCCGAGGTAAACGCCCATGGAAAGGACCGATCCCTCGCGCACGATGACGCCTTCGGCCACCTCGGCGCGAGCGCCGATAAAGCAGTGATCCTCGATAATGACCGGGTTCGCCTGCAGCGGTTCAAGAACGCCGCCAATGCCCGCACCGCCGGAGATATGGCAATTGGCGCCAATCTGTGCGCAGGAGCCGACCGTCGCCCAAGTATCGATCATGGCGCCCTCGCCGACATAAGCGCCAATATTGACGTATGACGGCATCAAAACCGCATTGTTGGCGATAAACGATCCGCGCCGTACGGTCGCCGGCGGCACCACGCGAAAACCGCTCTTGCGGAAGTCTTCTTCGCTCCAGCCGGAAAATTTCGTTTCAACCTTGTCCCACCAGGGGCCGTTGAAGCCGTCGATTAGCCGGTTGTCGTTGAGGCGAAATGACAGCAGCACCGCTTTTTTCAGCCATTGATTGACGCGCCACTCTCTAAGGTTTCCTGAGCCTTCGACTGGTTCTGCTACGCGCTCAGCCCCGGAATCGAGAAGCGAGAGCGTTTCGTTGACGGCGTCGCGAACTTCGCCCGTCGTTTTGGCGGAAATGTCGTTGCGGTTCTCCCACGCGGCGTCGATCACGGCTTCTAGAGCGGCTTTGTCGGTCATGGTTTTTATCAACTGGCTATGGCTTGCGCCTTACTGGCGACATTTAGAAACGCAGTCAAATCATCGGTCACGTGATGCACATGCGCGGCCGTATCGCCGCGCCTCGCGGGGCGTTTGTCATGGGGTTCGTCGTCAAGCCACGCGGCGTCGGAAAGCACCAGCACTGTCGTCATGCCGAGCGCATGGGGCGCTTCCAGGTTTTGCACGATATCCTCAAACATCACCGCGCTGCACGGGTCTATATGATGAGAAGACAGAAATTTTTCATACGGCTCGCGTTTTGGTTTGGGCGCGTACCCCGCCGCCTTGATGTCGAAGATTTCATCGAATTGA
Source organism: Hyphococcus flavus (assembly GCF_028748065.1). Classification (GTDB taxonomy): domain Bacteria; phylum Pseudomonadota; class Alphaproteobacteria; order Caulobacterales; family Parvularculaceae; genus Hyphococcus; species Hyphococcus flavus. Next base: position 1,356,253 of record NZ_CP118166.1, read on the forward strand.
TGCAAAACGCCAAGCGCGCCGGCGACATTCTCCGCGTGTTTCACGGAGCCATTGGTGAAGATAAACTTGCGGCCCGGCAGCGCGGTCAGCGCTTCGTTCAGGCCGTGATTTTCCTTCAGGTGCGCAATATCGATGTCGTGGACAAATTCAAGAAACTCATCGGGGCAGATATCATGAAGGTCCATCAACCCGCTCATGGTCGTTCCGTATGCGACGTAATAATCTTTTTGCAACCGGCGCGCGCCGTCATGGTCCATGGCCAGACGGTCACGGATGAACGCCGTCATGCGCGCGTCTATTTGCGGAAAAAGCTGCTGTTCCGCGCCGTAAAGCGTGTTGTCGAGGTCGAAAACCCAGTTCTCGACATGGGAAAGATCAGGCAAGGGGTCCCTTATTCTCCGCCCGCTTCGGCCGGGGCGGCAAACATGTCCGGGGTGAAGTCAAAGTTTAACGACTCAGCACCGCCAATTTCGATACGGCGGAACGACGCTTCCTCAAGATCCTGATCAGCGCAGGCCAGATCGTCGTTCACATTGAACATGACGTTATTGATGCAGAAGTTTTTGGCGCCGCCCGTGATTGGTCTGTCGCCAGCGGGATCTTCGATCACGCCGTAAACGTAATAATGGTCCTTTTCCAAAGACCCCTTGACGATTTTTGAGCAGTCGCCGGGCTCCAGCTTCCACCAGCCTTTCGAATTATACGTATCGCCTTCCTCTCCGGCGGCGATCGCGCTCCAGACGGGGCTGTTGGTTTTGTTGCAGTAAAACAGGCCGAGTTTTGCTTCGCGCGCGTTTGCATCCTCAATAAGCGTATCGATCACTTCGTCATCGATGGAATAGCCCTCGGCAAGACCTTTTTGTTTGCGGTAATTGGCCAGCGCACGTTGGGTGGTGCGGCCCATGGCGCCGTCAACACGACCGGCGTCGACGCCGATGTCGCTTAACAGGCGCTGCACGCCGGCGACTTCTGCGGAATAGACCGTATAGGTGCTGGCTTCCGTAAAATCCGTCTGCCAGTTGCCGCCGGCCTGCTCGGTGACTTCAACATTGAAAAACCTTCGCTGCCGCATCGGATCGTCGCGGCACACATCCTGGTTGCGCAGATTGAAGAAACCTGAATTTTCAACACAAAGCGCCGTATCGCCGGACCATGTGCGCAGCGGTCCTTCGTGTCCGGGGATGGCTTCGGCATAAACGAAGTACCGACCGGGTTTGGCTTTTTCGGTTAGCACGACCTTGCACTGGCCGGGACGCAGGCGCCACCAGCCCCGGGTCGCCAGCCGGTCGCCATCCACATATCCGATCGCTGCTGACAGCGCGTAACTCGACTTGTTGCAGAAACTGTATTTCGCGTCAGCCGACGCGGACGTCACAACAAACAGCAGCAGGGAAAAAAAGATGATACGCATTGCGTTCCGCCTGGATTGCACTAGCCCGGGATTTCACTACCCATGGGATGAAGCGGTAATTCACCCGAAACTGCGGCGAGGATCAAGCGCGTATCGATGAATATCAGCGAGCCCATAGGGGACGAGGCGGCCGAAACGGGCGCTGTGAACAGCGTTAGCGTATTGTTTCCGCTGCCTTTGCCAAAGGCTTATGATTATATCTGCACGGGCGGCGAAACTGGCGGCGAAGCGCCTCTCGTTGGATCATTCGTCCTTGCGCCATTCGGTCCGCGAGAGGTGGTGGGGGTCGTGTGGCCGTCGGGCGGTGATCCTATAGAGCCTGAAAAGCTCAAACCGCTTGTGCGCGTTATCGATGCGCCGCCGCTGGCGGGCGAACTGATCGATTTCATCGCCTGGGCGTCGGCCTACACCATGTTTCCACTGGGCTCGATTTTGCGCATGGTCATGCGGGTGGCCGATGCATTCGAGGGCCCGCGCATGCAGACAGCGTTTGTTGGGGGCGGCGAAGCGCCGGCCCGGCTGACGCCGCAGAGAAAAGCGGTTCTCGACATTGCGTGCGAAACTCCGATGACCGCGGCGGAACTTTCGGCTGCGGCGGGCGTCAGCGATGGCGTCGTGCGCGGCCTTGCCGATGCGGGCGCGCTGACCCGTGTCGATGTCGATCCCGATCCGCCGTTCGATCCGCCGGATCTCCACCGCAGCGGCCATGACCTTTCAGACGATCAGCAATTCGCCGCGGACGAAATAAAAACAATCATCGCCAGCGGGGGGCACAAAGCGATCCTTATCGACGGCGTGACCGGTTCCGGCAAAACAGAAGTTTATTTCGAGGCGGCGGCGGAGGCGTTGCGCCGGGACGATAATGCGCAAGTGTTGATTTTGTTGCCTGAGATTGCGCTGACGTTGCCGTTTCTGACGCGCGTGGAGGAGCGTTTTGGTGCCGCGCCTGCGCCGTGGCATTCGGAATTGACCGCCGCCCAGCGCCGCCGCACCTGGCGGCGCGTAGCAGAAGGTCAGGCAAGGCTGGTGGTGGGTGCGCGCTCGGCGCTGTTTTTGCCGTTTGCAAACCTGAAACTGATTATCGTCGATGAAGAACACGACAACGCATACAAACAGGAAGACGGCGTTATCTATCACGCCCGCGATCTCAGCGTTGCGCGGGGCGCGAGGGCGGGGTTTCCGGTCATTCTCGCCTCAGCGACGCCGTCCCTTGAGAGCGTCGTTAATGTCGATGAGGGCCGCTATGACGCTGTCGGTTTGCCGTCGCGTTTCGCCGAGGCGGCCATGCCGGAAATTTCCCTGATCGACATGCGCGAGGATGCGCCTGAAGCCGGGCGGTGGTTGTCGCCGCGTCTCGTCAGCGCGATCAATGATAATATTTCAGCACACGAACAATCGTTGCTGTTTTTAAACAGGCGCGGTTATGCGCCCATGACCATCTGCCGGCGCTGTGGCCATAAGATGACGGCGCCGGGTTCCGACACCATGCTGGTGGAGCACCGTTTTGAAAACCGGCTTGTGTGTCACCACACTGGTTTTTCCATGCCGAAACCGCCAGCTTGTCCGGAATGCAACGCAGTCGACGCGCTGACCCCTTGCGGGCCGGGTGTGGAGCGTGTGGCGGAGGAGGCGAAAGAGCGCTGGCCCGCCGCCAATATCGCAGTGCTCTCGTCCGACACCGTGACCGGCCCGCGCGCCATGCGTGAGGTACTAGATGCAATGCGCGATGGCGCGATCGATATTCTCATCGCCACGCAAGTGGCCGCGAAGGGTCATCACTTCCCGAACCTGACGCTGGTTGGTGTTGTCGATGCGGACCTGGGCCTTGCCGGCGGCGACCTGCGCGCTGGCGAGCGCACATATCAGCTCTTGTCACAAGTGACGGGCCGCGCCGGACGCGCTGAAAAACCGGGTCGGGCGTTATTGCAGACCTATCAGCCGCAAGCGGCGGTCCTGAAAGCCTTGGCGACGGGCGACCGGGATGCGTTTCTCGCTGCGGAAGCAGAGGGAAGGCGATCCCTCGGCTATCCGCCCTATGGACGTCTTGCGTCGGTGACGCTGCGTTCCAGAGATGAGGCGGCGCTGGAAAAATCGGCGCGGGCCATGCGCGCGGCGGCGCCGTTGGCAGATGATGTTGAGATTCTGGGGCCTGCGCGCACTCCGATTTATCGGCTTCGCGGTGTTGCGCGCCAGCGCATGCTCGTTAAGGCGGGGCGTAATATTCATTTGCAGGCGTATTTGTCGGATTGGCTCGAACGGGTCAAAAAAACCTCGGTTGTTCGTATTTCTGTCGATATCAACCCTTATAACTTCCTTTAGGACGCCGAATCCGCGCAGATTGTAACATTCGGTTAACGCTTTAACTGTCTAAAATAAAAGACTCTTTCAGGGGGATCACTGAATGATGCGGTTAATTTTGGTTTGTTTGATTTCGTCGGTGTTTTCCGTAAGCGGAGCATCTGCGCAAGGCTTTGTGGATGAGGCGCGTGTCGGTCTTTACGCTCAAAGCTGCTGCGGTTTTGGATCAAGCAAGGAAGACGGCGTCGCCATCAATGCGGAGCTTTTGTTTCCATCCCCGCGTTTCTTATCCGTGCTGGGTGCGCCGCGCCCGCTCATTGGCGGCACGCTCGCAACCGACTCCGGCGCGACTGACCAGGTTTATACAGGCCTTGAGTGGAAGCTGAATGTGACGCCGAAATGGTTCGTTGCGGTCAGTCCCGGCATAACCATTCACAACGGCGAAACGGATACCTTCAACCCTGTGACGGATGCAGCGCGCGCCGCGACGACGGTGTTTTATGGATGCCGGGCGTTATTCCGCATCGCCGGCGATGTCGGCTATCGCCTGACCGATCGGCTAAGCGCCTCGTTCCATTGGAACCATATTTCCAATGCGGGGCTTTGTACTGACAATGAAGGCCTCGACCAGATTGGCGCGCGCCTTGGCGTCAGCTTCTAGCATTATGCTGCGCGTTTTTCGCGTACATAGTTATAGATTTCGATGTTCGGCTGGCAGAGGTCACGGATACGCTTCAGCGTTTCGTTTGAAAAATCACCGCGCCAGTGGGTCGAGCGCTCGCTCGTGCGGTTTTCATAACCAATATTGATGTTGAGCGATAACTGATCGCTTAGCTGTTGCTCAAAGCTTTCCATGCGATCGAGAAAACCGACAACATCAAAGCTGAGCAGCAGTTTTTTTGCAGCTTCGACTTCAGCGGTGCTGACCGTCGGTTGGTGAGCTGGCGAACCGCCAAAAAAAGTCGCATAATTCGACCCGTACCATCGCGCTCTTTCGGTCGTCACAAACTCGTCGATTTCCTGATCTACGCTAGTGCCGAGCCCGCTGCGATAAACATAGCGATAGTGCGAGCAAAACCGCTCTACCGGGTCGCGCAACACAGTGATAAATTTGTGCGAATGTCTGTGCTTTTCACGAATAGCTTCGTTGATCGGGTTGTGCCCAGTGACGCACAGCGTTCCTTTTTCAAGCGCGTAAGCCAGAAGCTTCCTGCGAAAGTCAAATGATAAAAGCTCCGGATGCGCCGATATATCGGTAGACGCCGGATCAGCGAGGCGTTCTGCGGCCCGCGATTCAATCGGATAGATGCGTTCGCGAGACAGGCGATAGCGTCGAAACAGCGCTGCTTCCACTGAAGAACCGCCGCATTTTTGTACATGCGTAAAGACGACGCCGGTTTTGTAGCGTGACAGCAGTTTCTGGCGAATGTTTCCAAGCAGTCCCATGATTTGGTCGTCTCACAATTTGTTCTGGAAATCGACCATAGGGGTTCGGATATGAAAAAGGCCTTTATCCCACGTTTGGATAAAGGCCTTTTTTGCAGAAGGTCGGAAAGTAGATGTCAGTCGCCGATATGTTGATCGATGAAGTTGATGGACTGTCTTAATACTTCGATGCGCGAAGGGCCGAAAGACAGCCAGTGATCTTCACCCTCGAGCTCGATGAACTCATAGGGTTTGCCGGCCTCGGTCAGCGCCGCCGCCATTCGCTGGCTCTGATAGAAAGGAACGACTGTGTCGTCCTTGCTATGGATCAGCATGATCGGGGCTGTGGCGTTCCCAGCCCTGTAAGTTGGGCTTACAGCCTCAAGCTGCCTGGTGTCTCGAAAGCGGCTGCCGATGCGCCGTTCCCAATAGGCGGATCCGAATTCACTATCGAGCGCCTCCTGGCCTAGCATGGCGGGCAAGTCGGCAACGCCGTTGACGCTGACCGCGCATTGATAAAGGTCCGGCGTCAGGGTGGCGCCGGCGAGCGCAGCGTAACCGCCATAGCTTGCCCCGGCGATGCATATCCGACCTGGATCGACGACGCCGTCAGTGATCAGCTTTTGTACGCCATTGGTAATGTCGTCCTGCATTTTTCGGCCCCATTCGCCAAAGCCGGCTTGGCGAAACGCAAAACCATAGCCGTGCGAGCCGCGGAAATTGGGCTGATAAACCGCATAGCCGCGAGCCGCATAAAAGAACGACCAGTAATCGTAAGACTGGTCATCCCTGCTTTCCGGGCCGCCATGGGGCAGCACGATCAAGGGCAGATTTTCCTTATCGGCGCCTGCGGGCACGGTCAGGTAGCCGTTGATCGTTAAGCCATCCTCAGTGACGTAATCGAATTTCGACTTTGTTGCGTAAATACGATCAGCGACGGCAGGTGAAACGGAAGAATAGAAAGCGAGGTTTTTAGATGCCTGGTCGAATATATAAATTTCATCCGGGCGGTCAGGGTAGACAGCCCGAACAACCATTTTGTTTCCGTCCGCGCTCATGGCGTCAATTATGACGTTGGCGTCGGGAAGCGCCGCGTCGAGGCTGTCTTGAACGCTTTGGACCTCAAGGTCGAGATAGTGCGTGCGCGGAAAGTCATCCGTGTACCGAACGCCAATGGCTGTCGCGACGACCGGGTCGTATATGACGTCCGAAAAGTCGTATTTTTCATGCTGGAATAAGACTTCGACGCCCTGCGCCTCATTTATATCATAAGAGACAAGCGCTCTTTTGTCGCCCGTGTAATAAGAGGTGATCACCCGGTTTGGCGCCTTCCCCATGCCGTAAAATGAAATTGTTGGGGCGCCGGGTTCTTCCTGAATTGTCTTGATCAGATCGAAATTTCGCGAACCCTCGCGCCGTCGAAAAATTTTTCGCTCGCCTTTTGTTTCGTCATAATCGATGCGCAAGACGGGTTCGCCACCGGCTTCGACGACCCAGTCGCTGGTGTGCTCCTCACCGGCGAAAGTCTGATTATTGCGGCCATTGTTCAGGTTAACGTCAAACAGCGAGTATCCTTCCGTCGAAGCGCGCGACTGCAGCCGTGACGGCCCTGCCTGCCTGGAGGAGATTCTTGCGTCAGAGTTCCACCGCGCCATGATGACATTGTCCGGTTCGTTGGGGAGCAGGGCGCTGAGAGATCCGGCGTCGCTGACGTAAGCGCCAGGATCGGCTTGAAACAGGACTTCCATGTTGCGGTCATCAGCGGAAATTGCGATCCACCGGTAGAACTCCATAAGCTTCATGCCGGTGCTTAACTGTACATTGCCGGAAACGGAGGTCAGCAAGAGAACATGGTTGTCGCCCGCCCATTCCAGGCGATGAGCTTTAGCGGCGCCAATGCCGACGCCTTGGGGCGTGGCGTCTGGTTTCTCCAGTTCTGTAAAGACAACATACCTTTCCCCATTGATGGTCTGCAGCGCCGCCAGCGTGTCGCCGTCCGGGGATAGATCGACCGTAGCGATCGCCGGCATTGCGCCGAATTGCTCAGGCGTCGCTTGTTGAGCGTTGGCTGCAGTTGAAAAGACGGCCAATACAGTACTGCATAAAATAGCAGCATGCGTAGTAAGGTGTTGTTTTTTCATGATTGCGCCCCAGACTTTTGACTGCACTTTATACTGTCCAGACTTTTATTTCCCTGAAGCAGATACTAAACAAAATAACGCGCCGCTAAAAGCCCCCGCCATGGCGTTGTTGATCGTGGTCGTCTCCAGTCCTGCCTGCTTTTGAGAGCGTGCCGGCCATGAAATATAAGAGCCATGCAAAGACCTTTATCCCGGATAAGGTCTCTTCTCAGCGATGGAGCCGCCCGCTTTCACTCGCTGATATGCCGGTCGACAAAGTCTATTGATCGGCGAAGCATTTCTATGCGCGATTCAGCGGATGAAAAGTAATGATCATTTCCCTTTAATTCGACGAATTCATGATAGACGCCCTCCTCGTCCAGAGCATCGCTCATGATTTTGCTTTGATAAAACGGCACCTCAGTATTGTCTTTGCTATGGAGCAACAAAATCGGCGGCGCGGCAGCCGTAACCCTGTTGACGGGACTGGTGTCTCTCAGTTCCTCAGCGCCGCTGAAACGGCTGCCTATCACTCTCTCCCAAAACTCCACACGTTCAAAGCCCGAGCGTTTCTTTACGTGCCCAAGTTGAGCGGTCAGATCGCTGATGCCGTTCGCGCTGACAGCGCAACTGTATAGAGAAGGTGAGAGTGTCGCCCCTGCGAGTGACAAATAGCCGCCATCACTAATCCCGACAAAGCAAACCTTGCTGGACTGGATTTCGCCGGTAGAGAGCAGCGCTCTAACGCCGTTATTGATGTCATCTAATACTTTTCGTCCCCATTCGCCGTAACCAGCCTGCTGAAACTGTTTGCCAAATCCAACGGAGCCGCGTGGGACAGGTTGATAGACAGCGTAACCTCTCATTGCAAAGAACGAGGCCAAGGCGTCAAAGTCTAAAGTATCTCGGCCCAATAAGGTACCTGCAAACAAAACAACTAGGGAAGTGGCCTCGGTGTTCCTGGGTGTTGTCAGATATCCGTTAATAAGAAGCCCGTCTTCGGTTGTGTAATCGAATTCACGCCGATCAATGCTGACATCGTTAACAAGTTCAGGCCGGCTCGAAGCAAGCAGTTCCAGATGTCTGGCGTCGGCGTTATAGAGGTAATATTCAGTAGGTTTTTCAGCGTATCTCGCCTCAATAACAAGCTGTTTCTGGTCGTCCGATCTGGAAATGATCATGACGGCTGCGGTCGGCAATGCCGCTGCAATGTCGGTCTGGACTTTTTGAATGGCTTCATCCGTATGCAGCATTTTTGGCATTTCATCGTAAATGACGGCCGAATCCAATCTTGCGTGCCGCGCGTTGTATTGAATTGACAGAACGTCATGCTTTTCGTCACCGAAAATTGTGCGAGCAACCTCGCCGGTTTGTCTATTAAGGCCAACAATGTGGTTGGTGTCGGCGATAGTGCGGTCTAACGCGACAATTTCGTTCGGGTTGTCGCCAATGGCGTATAAAATGAGCGGCAAATAATCGCCTTCTTCATAAGAAACTGTCCTTACGAGCTCCATTGGCGCGCTAGTGTCAGTTCGGGAATAAATTTCCATTTGATGTTTTCTGAAATCAACATCTGCGCGCATCACAGTGTTTCCGTCAGAGTCAATCACCCAATCATTAGTGCCGTTTTTTCCGGCGACAAAAAGTTCTCCTTTGCCAGTTTCAAGATCAACCTTGTTTAGAGAGTATGCGCCCCTGCTTGCGCGCGCTCGCTCATTCCAGCGCGCGAATAAAGCTTTTCCTGGTTCCGAGGGCAGTGTTGAGATCAAGCCGCCTGATGCTGTGGTTATGAGACGGGAGCTTTCAAAGGCGATGGTCGCCTTTTTTGTGCGTCTGGATACAGATACCCATCTCCAGAAGTCTATCGACTCAACGTCTCTGTCGATATGCAGCCTTTCGGTGTCAGAAAGTAGCGCCAGGATGTTTTCATTACCCTCCCATTCTAGCAAGTGTATTGCTGCGTTGGTGAGCAATACCGTTTCAAGTCCTCCATCAGCTTTAGTTCGGTCAAACAGGACAACGGCAGAGCCCTCGGTTGAATTTTGAACCATGGCGACCGTTTCGCCATCCGGCGAAATCTGGACCAGATCAAAGGCTGGCTCCGCGCCATAGAGCGCGGGGTCTGCTTCCTGGGCGGCGGCCGTGCTGGCGTTAAGCGCTGCAATGCAGCCCAATAAAGAGGCGGCGAGTGCCATAAAGCTCTGGTTTTTCATAGTGATGCCCCCGCGTTTGACTGCGCTTATATTGTGCGTTTTCTGTCTTCCCCGCTAATGAGCGTAGTCCAAAAACCATCACCCTTAAAGCCTCGCCATTCCGCCGCAGGGGGCGATTGTTGCGTCGCGGCGGGGGCCATGCTAACCCCTCGCGCGATCACGCGACCAAGGCTCGCAGCGTCCTGCGCGCGGCCTAATTTTCGTAAGTAATTTCAACACCTTAAGTGCTGCGGATGCGCGGCGCTTTTTTAAGACGGAGCACGGGAAAGCGAGTGACGGATCAGGGTTCAGCCAATTCCGCGCCAGTGTCCGGCGTCGCCGGCCGTTATGCGACGGCGCTGTTCGATCTCGCAAAGGAAGCGGGCGCCATCGAAACAGTCGAAGGCGAACTGCGCGCGCTGCAGGGCTCCATCAATGGTTCTGACGAGTTGCGCGGCTTTTTGAAAAGCCCGGTCTATGACCGCGCTGAGCAGATGGCCGTCGTCGAAGAGCTGGCTGCAAAAGCCGGTTTCGGCGCGCTCACCGCGAACTTTCTCAAACTTATCGCCAGCAACAGGCGCCTTTTCGCGCTGGAAGATATGATCCGCGCCTTTGCGAAACTCGCCGCCGACGACCGCGGCGAGGTAAGCGCAGAGGCGATGACCGCCGCCGCCATGAATGACGAACAGATCAAGGCCCTGCGCCTTGAGATCGAGCGCATGGTGGGCAAGGCGGTGAACCTTGAAACCCGCGTCGACCCGGATTTGCTCGGCGGCCTGATCGTCAAGATCGGCTCCAAGATGGTTGACGCATCGCTCCGAACTAAACTGAACCGTTTGAAGACCGTAATGAAAGAGGCTTGAGGCACATGGAACTCAACGCGGCGGAAATTTCCTCCATTCTAAAACAGCAGATCAAGGATTTCGGCAAAGACGCCGAGGTTTCAGAGATCGGTCAGGTGCTCTCCGTCGGCGACGGCATCGCGCGCATCTATGGTCTCGACAATGTTCAGGCCGGCGAGATGGTCGAATTCGCCAACGGGGTGAAGGGCATGGCCCTGAACCTTGAAAGCGACAATGTCGGCGTCGTGATCTTCGGCGAAGACCGCGAGATCAAGGAAGGCGACACCGTCAAGCGCACCAAGTCCATCGTGGACGTGCCGGTGGGCAAGGGCCTTCTCGGCCGTGTTGTCGACCCGCTCGGCAATCCGATTGACGGCAAGGGCCCGATCGAAGCCGCCGAACGCCGCGTCGTTGACGTCAAGGCGCCGGGCATCCTGCCGCGTAAGTCCGTGCACGAACCGGTGCAGACGGGCATTAAAGCCATCGACTCCATGATCCCCATCGGCCGCGGCCAGCGCGAGCTGGTCATTGGCGACCGCCAGACCGGTAAAACGGCTGTCTGTGTTGACGCGATCCTTAACCAGAAAGACGTCAACGCTTCAGGCGATGAATCGAAAAAGCTATACTGCGTTTACGTCGCCATCGGTCAGAAACGTTCGACCGTCGCGCAGATCGTCAAGACGCTCGAAGACAACGGCGCCATGGAATATTCCATCGTCGTCGCCGCGACCGCGTCGGAACCGGCGCCGCTGCAGTTCCTTGCGCCGTTTGCCGGCTGCGCCATGGGCGAATATTTCCGCGATAACGGCATGCACTCGCTGATCATTTATGATGACTTGTCGAAACAGGCTGTTGCGTATCGTCAGATGTCGCTGCTGCTTCGCCGTCCGCCGGGCCGCGAAGCCTATCCGGGCGACGTTTTCTATCTGCACTCGCGCCTGCTCGAACGCGCTGCGAAACTGAACGAAGACAATGGTTCCGGTTCGCTGACGGCGCTGCCAATCATTGAAACGCAAGCGAACGACGTTTCGGCCTACATTCCGACCAACGTGATCTCGATCACCGACGGTCAGATCTTCCTTGAAACCGACCTCTTCTTCCAGGGCATACGGCCCGCCGTGAATGTCGGCTTGTCGGTTTCCCGTGTGGGATCGGCGGCGCAGATCAAGGCCATGAAACAGGTTGCAGGCAAGATCAAAGGCGAGCTTGCTCAGTATCGCGAGCTGGCGGCCTTCGCGCAGTTCGGCTCCGACCTCGACGCGACGACTCAGCGCATTCTCAACCGCGGCGACCGCCTCACCGAGCTGATGAAGCAGGGCCAGTATTCGCCGCTGCAGGTCGAAGAGCAGGTCTGTGTGATTTACGCCGGCACGCAAGGCTATCTCGACAAGATCAAGAAAGAACAGGTCGGCCACTTCGAGCGGGAATTCCTGCGCAAGCTGCACGCGGATCATGGCGATATTCTCAAAACCATCCGCGAGACCGGCAAGCTGGACGAAGACACCGAAGGCAAACTGAAATCCGCGCTCGACGCGTTTTCGAAAAGCTTTGCGTAAATAAAGGATAGGCCCAAACGATGCCCTCGTTGAAGGACCTCAAAAACCGGATCTCTTCCGTCAAGTCGACGCAGAAGATCACCAAGGCGAAGCAGATGGTCGCCGCGGCGAAACTGCGCCGTGCCGAAGAGCGCGCCACGGAAGCCCGTCCCTATACGGAACGGATGGAGGCGGTGCTCGCTAACCTCAGCAGCAGCGCGAAAGGAAATCCAAACGCTCCAAAGCTGCTTGCCGGCACCGGGAAAGACGAAACGCATCTTTTGATCGTCGCGACGGCGGACAAGGGGCTTTGCGGCGGTTTCAACTCGTCCATCGTGCGGCTCGCGCGCGAGCACATCACCAAACTTCAGGGCGAAGGCAAGACGGTCAAGATTGTCACTGTCGGCCGCAAGGGCGAGGAACAGCTAAAGCGCCTTTATGGCAACCTGATCGTCTGGAAAACGAATTTCGTCGACGTCAAGCAGGTCGGGTTCGAACAGGCCCATGAAATCGCCGAACAAGTCCTGTCTCGCTTTGACGCTGGCGAGTTCGACAAGGCGACTTTATTTTTCGGCAAGTTCAAGAACGTCGTTTCACAGGTGCCGACCGCGCAACAGATTATTCCCGCCGAAGCCCCTGAAGGCGTCGAGACGCCGGACCTTAAAGGCGCCGTCTACGAATATGAGCCGGATGAGACCGACATTCTGCGCGCGCTCCTGCCCCGCTACGTGGCGGTGCAGGTGTTCCGCGCGCTCCTAGAAAACGTTGCGTCGGAACAGGCCGCATCCATGACCGCCATGGACAACGCCACGCGCAACGCCGGCGAAATGATCGACAAGCTGACGCTGCAATATAACCGCGCGCGTCAGGCCCAGATTACGAAAGAATTGATTGAAATCATCTCCGGCGCGGAAGCCCTTTAGGCAAAGCGCTGCAGACGGACGAAGGACTTAAAGGAAGTACGCCATGAGCAAAGAAGGCCGCATTTCACAGGTTATCGGCGCTGTCGTCGACGTTGAGTTCGACGAGCACCTGCCGGGCATTTTGAACGCGCTCGAAACGGACAATCACGGGAACCGTCTGGTGCTCGAGGTTGCGCAGCACCTTGGTGAAAACCTCGTGCGCACCATCGCCATGGACTCAACTGAAGGTCTCGTGCGCGGTCAGGCCGTTAAAGACACGGGCGAGGCGATCTCCGTGCCGGTGGGCGACGAAACGCTGGGCCGCATCATGAACGTCATCGGCGAGCCGGTGGACGAAGCAGGCCCGATCACCACAACTGCAAAACGCGGCATCCACCAGGAAGCTCCGCCCTTCGTTGAGCAATCGACGGAAGCGGAAATGCTCGCCACCGGCATCAAGGTTGTCGACCTTCTCTGCCCTTACGCAAAAGGCGGCAAGATCGGTCTTTTTGGCGGCGCGGGCGTCGGCAAGACGGTTCTCATTCAGGAACTGATCAACAACATCGCGAAAGTGCACGGCGGCTATTCTGTGTTTGCCGGTGTCGGTGAGCGCACCCGCGAGGGCAACGACCTTTACTGGGAAATGATCGAAAGCGGCGTGAACAAGAACCCGCAAGAATCTGGCGGTTCTGCAGCCGGTTCGAAGTGTTCGCTGATTTACGGTCAGATGAACGAGCCGCCGGGAGCGCGCGCGCGTGTTGCGCTGACGGGTCTGACGGTCGCTGAACACTTCCGTGATCAGGGTCAGGACGTTCTCTTCTTCGTCGACAACATCTTCCGCTTCACGCAGGCAGGCTCTGAGGTGTCGGCGCTTTTGGGCCGTATTCCTTCCGCCGTGGGCTATCAGCCGACGCTCGCGACCGACATGGGTCAGATGCAGGAGCGGATTACCACGACCACCAAAGGTTCGATCACGTCCGTTCAGGCGATCTACGTTCCGGCTGACGACCTTACCGACCCTGCGCCGGCGACATCGTTCTCGCACCTCGACGCGACGACGGTTCTAAACCGTGCGATCTCGGAAAAAGGCATCTATCCGGCCGTTGACCCGCTCGATTCTTCATCGCGTATTCTCGATCCACGCATCGTCGGCGACGAGCATTACGAGGTCGCCCGCGGCGTTCAGTCGATCCTTCAGCGCTACAAGGCGCTGCAGGACATCATCGCGATCCTCGGCATGGACGAGCTTTCGGAAGAAGACAAACTCGTCGTCGCGCGCGCGCGTAAGGTTGAGCGCTTCCTGTCGCAGCCGTTCGACGTCGCCCAGGTCTTTACCGGCTTCCCGGGCATTCAGGTGCCGGTCGAGGACACGGTGCGTTCGTTCAAGGGCCTCATCGAAGGCAAGTACGACCACCTGCCGGAAGCGGCGTTCTACATGGTCGGCTCCATCGATGATGCGATCGAGAAAGCGGAGCGTCTCGCGGCAGAGGCGGCATAAGGAAGGGAGTGGTTCGTAGTGCGTAGTTCGTAGGTAAATTCAAATCCTGCGCACAACGCACTAAGCGCTACGCACTAGCATATGGCTGACAAACTCCATTTCAATCTCGTCTCTCCGGAGAAAGAGCTGATGTCTGCGGATGTCGACCAGGTCGATATTCCGGGGACGGAAGGCTGGATCGGCGTTCTGCCGAACCATTCGCCGCTGATGACGACTCTCGCGCCGGGCATGGTGCGGGTCAAAACCGGCTCTGATGAACAGCGTATCTTCGTGCGCGGCGGTTTTGCGGAGATTTCTCCGGCGGGCCTTACCGTGCTGGCTGAAGAGGCGATGAAAGCCGAAGACCTCGACGCGGCGGCGATCGCCCAGAAGGTGAAAAATGCGGAAGAAGATCTCGCCGACGCCGACACGGACGAGAAAAAACTGAACGCACAGCAATCGCTCGACCGCCTGAAAGAGCTTCAGGCCGCGCTCTGACATGAGCGAGGAAGCGGCAGGCAAGGCGGGTAAAGGGGAAGATCAAACCCCGCAGCCCGCTTCACCGCTTGAAGAGCGGATGACCCGCGCCGAACGCATCTTCGTTCGTATCAACATCGTTCAAACCATTCTCGCTGTCGCCGGCGTTTTTACCGGCGCCGTGGCGCTTTACGCGGCGCTTAACGAATCCGCCGCTGTCCGCCGTCAAACAGAGTCGGCCGTCTGGCCGCATATTCGCGTCAGCGACATGAATTTCGGCGTGCCGGGCGAAGAACGGTTCCAGCTTGCTGTCAGCAATCGCGGCATCGGACCGGCGCGGATCAAATCGGTGAAAGTCACGGTCGATGGTGAGGTGCAAACCAACTGGTACGACATCGTTGGTATGGTGGCCGAAGAAGAGCAGTTCGGGATTTCCAACATACCCATCGTCGGCATGGTTTTGTCTCCGGACGAAGACATTACAGCAGTGTCGGTGGGGGTTCCTTTTGCCTCGAAGGAAACCACCGAAGCGTTCCGCGACCTCGTCAGGTCGGGCCGCGCCAATATGCAGATCTGCTATTGTTCCGTATTCGATGAATGCTGGAATCTGGATGCTCTTACCAACGTGACGGCCCCCGTTGCGGCGTGCCCGGAACAAAATCCGGAATCACGGATTTAGGCGTCTTTTTTCACGTTGGCGGGCACAACGCTAAGGCGAGCCGGCCACGAAAAAATACATCCTATGTGATGAAAACGGCCATAAAACCCAGTGTTGGTGGAAGGTTATCCCCCACCTTGCCGGGCGCCTTATGATGGCGCTGATGAGAAATCTGCTTTTCCACAGCGCGGCCCGCGCGCATAGCCGTCAGAAACGCCACAGGGCTCGATCCATGTGGAAAGCTGTACAAAACAAAACCCATGAATTTGTACAACTTTCCGCTATAGCCCAGAGCCGGGGCCATTTTGATAAGCGCCGGCGAGGGAGCCGGTGTACAACACCGGGCGCTGCCAAGAAGTCGGAAAAAGCTGGGGAAATTATTAGGAAAAACCCATTTGGTGCGATTTTACACTCAATAGCCCTTCTTCCGCCGTGCTTTCCTAACCACGCTTTAACCAGCTTTGAGAATGCTGGCGAGGATAGAAGGAGCCACGACAGACGGGTCTCCGAACGCAAGGCGGGTTCAGGCGATTATGTCAGTTTCAGATGCCACCCTTGGCGGTGGCGACGCACTGCTCAAAAAGAGCGCGCTGACGAAGAACCCGTACCTGCTGGTTGCGCTGCCGCTTGCGGTCTTTTGGTTATTCAGCACGGCGATCGGCTACGCCGCCGCCACGCCTGGCGCTGCGCCTGTGCTTGTTGTCTTGTCGGTTGCCGCCGCTGTTCCGTTCGCGCATTTGCGCGCAAGCGAATTTCTCGTGTTCCAGCGCCGGTTTTTGCAACTCAGCGCCGGCCTGCTCGTGGTTTATCTGTTGAGCGAGCCTTTCAATGTGCCTGTCATTACGTTGGAGGCGCATCATCCAGCGGCGATGTTGCATGCATATGGCCGGTGGTTGGGGGCGGTACTGGCGATGCTGGCTGTTTTCCGGCCCGTCTTCCTGGCGCCAGCCGCAGGTCTTGCCTGGCTGCTGCGCGGAATGAATGAAATGCTGACGGGCTTTGAGTTTTCAGTGCTTGACGTTGAAATCGTCTTTGAAGTTTTGGTTTTTGCGGCGCTGGGATTTTTGTTTGTGCGAATGCTTGCGCGTTCGGGTGCGGTTTCTGAAAACGTAGAGCTCAAAGCGGGCGTGCTGATTGCAGCCATCGCAGTCGGCGCTCATTTTGGAAACTACTTTCATTCCGCCATAGCGAAAATCGCACTCGATGGCGGAATGCTTTCATGGATTATGGATAATCGCCTTTATGACGGCATGCTTGGCGCGATCGAAAAGGGAACCTTTCCGTTTGCGGCATCGGCTATGCTTACACAGACGATGTTCGACGCGCTGCATGTCGCTAATGTTCCTTTTCACCTGCTAAGCTTTGCGGCTCAGTTCGCTGCAATCCTTTGCGTCGCCCGTCGTAAATGGGTGATTGCAATAACCCTGGTCTATGATGCGTTTCATATCGGCGTTTTCCTGGTTTACGGTCTGCTTTTCTGGAAATGGATCGCGCTCAACGCAATTTTAATTGCGATGACCGCCGCCATACCTAAAGGGGCGTGGACGCGGCGTGTCAGCCTCGTCTGCGCGCTGTTCGTGATTGGCGGTGGCGTCTTTTTTACGACGGCGCGCCTTGCGTGGTATGATGCACCAGCATTTGCTTCCCGGTACTTTGAGGCGGTTGATGGGGATGGCGTCCGGTATCGCGTCCCTTCAGCGTATTTTGGCTCTGCTTCATATCAGGTGTCCCATGGAAAATTCTATCCGCCGGTGTCGCAAGGGCATTTTAGTCCGTCCGTGTGGGGATCAGTGAAAAGTCAAGAGCCGTTATTGGCAAGGCGAAATTGCAGGCCAGCACAGGACGAGCTGCAGACCGCGGCTTCAAACTCGGAGATTGCTGCATTAAAAGCGTATGTCTGGGCCAATCACGCTGCTTTGTTACGGGCTGCGGATAATAACGGTCAGGTAAACCCTTATGCTTACCTGCATCATCATTTCCCCACATTGTTTGTGAAAAGAGATATCGACAATGCGGATCTACGAAATATCACGGACTATATCTTCGTCGTGGAGTCAGTGTGCCTTGATCTCGATAACGGCAGGTTGACGCGAAACATCATCAATCGTGATGAGATCCATCTGGGAAAGGCGAAGGAATGAACGACTCCGATACGCCGATCTACATCGTCTACGACGGCGAATGCCCTTTCTGCGCAGCTTATGTTCGTATGGTGCGATTGCGTGAGGCCGCTGGAAAAGTCGCGTTGATTAACGCCCGCGATAAGCATCCGCTGGTTGAGGAAATACTGTTGGGCGGGATTAACCTTGACGAAGGCATGGCGTTAAAGATTGGCGATAACCTATATCATGGCGCACGCGTGATGAATCAGTTGGCGTTGATGAGCGGCCCGTCCGGTTTTTTCAACAGGTTGCATGTGTGGGTGTTTTCCAGCCACGCACGCACGGTTTTTCTTTATCCGTTTCTCAGGGCGGGCCGAAATCTGGCGCTGCGAATTCTTGGACGCCGTAAGATAGCTGAAAGTCACGGCGCCAAAGTGGGGTTGGGGAAATAAAATATCTCCAATTTGACGAGTCAGGCGATAGTAGAGATCAAACAATGAACAATGGAGCGCTCCCATGTCCGCCACCGCGTTAAAGCCTGACGCCCAGCCAGAACTGACCGTCCGCATCAAGCGGCTGGCGCACGGGAAAGATCTCGATCTGCCGCGATACGAAACGGCGCTCGCCGCCGGTTGCGACGTGCGCGCCGCCGTGACGGAACCGGTGACGGTGAAACCGGGCGAGCGGTTCATGACGCCCACCGGCATCGCTATCGCCATGCCTCCGGGGTGGGAGGCGCAGATGCGCCCGCGTTCAGGTCTCGCGGCCAAGCACGGCATTTCCTGCGTCAACGCGCCGGGCACCATCGACGCCGATTATCGCGGCGAGTTGCGTGTCATCCTGATCAATCACGGGACGGAAGATTTCGTCATCAATCGCGGCGACCGCATCGGCCAGATGGTGTTCGCCCCTGTTTTTCAGGCGGTGTTCGAGGAAGTAGACGAGCTTGACGAAACCACGCGTGGAAGCGGTGGGTTTGGTTCGACGGGCAAGTAATTATTTTCCGAAAAACCTGAAAATCAGTGTCAGGACGATTGAGATGATAATCATCGTTGTGACTGGAAAATAGAGCGAAAACCCCTCGCGCCTGATGACGATATCGCCGGGTAGGCGCCCCAGGCCGAGTTTAGAAAGCACCGGCCACAGCAGACCCGTAACCAGCAGCACGATTCCGATGGTGATCAGCAATTTTTGCATGTAGGCATTATAATTCGCACTAATGTCGTCGAACAAGATGCTTGCGTGGTCGTCATCTCGGGCTTGATCCGGGATCCATGAGTAAGTTTTTTCGATGGATTGCGGATCGTTGAACGAATTCGTTCAACCCGTAATGACGGAAATAGAAAGGTCGAGGGGTTACTCCCCCGCGCTATCCGCCGCAATTTCAACCAGTTCGATATCGGAAAACACCTGCCGTGTTTCCGATTTGAAATCGCGAAACATTGCTTCGCCCGAAACAATGCCTTCAGTGCGCGCCAGAAACGCCGGGGCGCCGTCTTCATCGGGCGCAGCGAAATGCTGCGTCTGAATGAGGTGTTCCACTTTGGCGATGGGCATCGGCTTGAACGGTTTTTTTGATCTTACCGAGATGCTGGAGACATATTCGCCCGCCTTGTCGAGCGTGATAAAAACTTCAAGCGCGTCTTTAGGAAAATCATCTTCATCGACTTGTGCGACGAACACTGCGTGCGTTTCGGTTTCTTCGACCAGTTCAGCTTTTTCGACCATTTCGTTGAGCTTGTCATAAAGCAGCGGGTGGTCTTCGGTTTTCGATTTTTCAAGGGCTTTTAAGGCTTTCCGTCCAGCCTTGTTGAGGTCTTCATAAGCGGGCGCCAGCAACGCCCAGCGTTCGCCTTTCTCGCGGCGCGGGTCGAACCGGACCGTCGCGACGATTTCATCATCGCCTTCCTTCGACCAGTGCTCCACCGTGAAAGCGTAATTGTTCTCAGCAAAGGCGGCGGCTTTTTCCGCTGCGGCGTGCAGCATCGGCGCCGTGTGATGTTCGAGCGCTGACTCGGCCCGGGCGGGCGTTGCTAACAGCAAAATGAAAGTGAAAAATATCGCCGGGCGAAACGCTCGCGTCATTCGAAGCTCCGTTTACAGACGTCTAGAATTTAATAGGCAGGGGCAAAACTGCGCGGGGCCGGATCGACGGTCTGAATGCCGCCGGGCTGGATTTCAAGAATGGCGAGGCCGCGATCGACAGTGCCGTCCGGATTGAGGCGGAAGAGGCCGTCCGCGCCGAAATAACCGTTCGGGTCGGCGATGGCGTCAAGATCGAACCGGTTGCGCCGGCGCTGTGTTGCGGCAAGGCGCGCCGACAACAAGGTTGCGTCATAGGCCAGCGATGCTAGCCGGGGCGGGGCGGAGCCAAACGCACCGGCATAATGGTTTTCAAAGCTGCGGGTGATTTCCGGATCGGGCGCCGCGAACCAGCCGCCGCGCAATGCGGGCTCGCGGGTCAGGCGTGGGTTGTTCCAGGCTGATACGCCAAGAATCTTCACTCGGTTGATGTCTACATTGTAGTAGGGAAGAAGCGGCGCCAGCGCGCGCAATAGTGTTCCCTGCTCCGGCATCAAGACCGCTTGGAAACCCTGGGTGTAGCCCGCCTCGGCGCTGGCGTTTTCCGGCTGCGGCTGGGAGCGGTCGCCCTCAAACTCGTGACGCATTTGCAGGGGAATGATTTCTTGTGAATATTTCGCAAGCCGCTTGGCCGGTTCCAGCATGGCGTCCGGGTCTTGCTCGTAGCGCTCTTCGTGAACGATCACGCCGCCGCGGGTGAAGACTTCTTCTGCGAAGGCGCCGGAAACCCGGTCGCCATATTCCGTTCTTGGGGCCAGCACCCCGAACCGCGTCAGTTCTTGCGACATGGCGAATTCGGTGACGCGCGCAATCTCAAGCTCGGGCGGGAAACTCAGCAGAAAAACGCCATTCCCCGCCGCTGTGAGGTCCGACGAAAATGCGATCATCGGCGTACTCGCTGCGCGAGTAACCTGGGCGGCCGCTTCAACGGATTCTGAAAAAAGCGGGCCGAGAATAATTTCGGCGCCATCGGCCAGCGCTGAACGTGCGGCGGAGGCTGCGCCCTCTGCATTGCCTCTGGTGTCTTTTGGGATCAGCAAAAACTTTTCATCGCCAGCGTCAAATACGGCGAGTTGGGCGGCGTCGAACATGGCGGAAGCAACCCTGCGCGCAGCCTCATTATCGGCCGAGAAAGGCAGGAGTAGGCCAACTCGAACCGGCTCATCATCCATATGCGGCGGTTCGACAAAATTGCGCCGGTCATAGCGCTCAGCCTCGCGATAGGGGGATTCAGGTAGTTCATATTGGTCTTCGTCGCGGTCGCGATCCGGATAATCCTGCTGGCTGATGACCGGGCCGCTCGGCCTTGTGGGCGTAGAGGAACCGCAGGCGGCGATCGATACAGTCAGTATTGCCGCCAAGGCCAGTTTCACACTAATGTTGCTCCGCATTCCTTCGGTCCCCTTGCCTGATCCGGGCGGCAGACTAGCCGGGCCAGCCCCTGCCGTAAACGCTGCTTTCGCCACCAATTTGCATTCAGTTCAGCCCCCGGATTGACGCTAGGCTGTCTGCAGGCCATGGCATATTTTATGCGCAATCCCAGCCTGCGACCGGAACCCGGCCTTTATGTGACAGCCACGCCAATCGGCAATCTCGGCGACATGACATACCGGGCGGTGGAAATCATGAAATCGGCGGACCTGATCTTGTGTGAGGATACCCGCCAGACCGCGAAACTATGCGCGGCTTACGGGATCGAGACTCGTCGCGCCCCATACCATGAACATAATGCGAAAAAAGTCCGCCCTGGTATTTTGAAACAACTGAATGAAGGTTCGGTAATATGTCTCGTTTCAGATGCCGGCACGCCCCTGGTATCCGATCCCGGATACAAATTGGTCCGCGAAGCGCGCGATCATGGAATCAATGTTTTCCCGCTGCCTGGGGCGTCCGCCGTTATCGCCGCCTTGTCAGCTGCCGGCGCGCCATCCGATCAGTTTTACTTTGCCGGGTTTTTGCCAGCCAAACTAGGCGCCCGGACCGCCATGCTCAATAGCCTCAAATCGCTTCGCGCGACGCTGATTTTCTATGAGACTGCGCCAAGGCTTCCAGCAGCGCTTTCTGGCATGGCTGAGCTGCTGGGCGAGCGTACTGCTGTCGTTGCGCGTGAGATCACCAAGCTGCATGAGAGTTTTGCTGAAGGGCGGCTGTCAGAACTCGCGGAACAATTCGCCGCCACTCCGGTCAAGGGAGAGATCGTTATCATCGTCCACCCGCCTCAGGATTCGCGAACTGATGAGGCGGACCTGGATGCATTTTTGATAGATGCGTTGAAATCCATGCATGTTCGGGAAGCCGCCACAGAGGCTGCACAAGCGCTGGGTGTTTCCCGCAAGGAAGCTTATAATCGCGCGCTGGCGCTAAAGGGAAACGGATGAGCGCCCGACCGTCAACTGACCGCCGCCGGCGTGCGGAACTGTCGGGCAGGATTGCCGAATGGGGCGCCGCAATTCTCATAACGCTGAAAGGCTTTGCAATTTTGGCTCGCCGTTATCGCGTGCCCGCCGGTGAAGTGGATCTCATCGCAAGGCGCGGGCGGCTTTTAGTTTTTGTTGAGGTGAAAGCGCGGGCTGAGCTAGATGCTGCGATTGAGGCGGTTACGCCTCGAAGCCGCCATCGCATCAGTGCAGCCGCAAAAGCGTTTCTTTCGCGGCATGCTCACCTTGCGGATAGCGAAGTGCGATACGATATAATCGTCTTCGCGGGCTGGCGGATGCGGCACCTGCCGGACGCTTGGCGAGACGAATTCTGACGGCTGCCCTATTTCACTATTGGCCGAAACAGCGCATGCATGAAAATCGTTTCGTTTGCGACAGAGTTTTCAAGGAGCAGCCTTATGCTTTTCCATCCTAGTCGGTTCGTTGTTCTGTGTGCTGCAATACTGCTCAGTGCATGCGCCTCCAGCCGTTCCCTCGATCAAAGTTTTTCGGATATTTCGGGGAATGCTGAGCTTAAAGCCGTTTTGTTTACAGACAGGTCTCATGACTACAGTGATATCGACATCACTCTATATGAGGGGCGGTTGATGCTCACCGGCACGATGCGATCAGAGGAAGGCAGGCGCCAACTCATTGCAAACGCATGGAAGGCTGAGAACGTCAAAACGGTAATCGATGAAATCATTATTGCCGAAAAAACCAGCTTTGGGCAGGGGTTTGAAGACAGCCGAATTGACCAAACGTTAAGAGCGCGTTTGATTGCCGACAACGATGTTTCAAGTGGCGATTACAAGATGTCTGTGTCTCGTGCAGTCGTCTACCTTCTGGGCGGGGCCAGAAATCAGGGTGAGCTTGACGAAGCGGTAAAGCTGGCAAGATCGGTAAACGGTGTAGAAAAAGTCGTCAGCCATGTCGTTGTGCGCGACCTGACAAAGTAGGCTTTGGGCCAAAGCGAAGTATCCTAGCTATGCTGAAAATCGCTATACAGATGGATCCTATTCAGTCCGTGGATGTCAACGCGGACACCACGTTCGACATGGCGCTGGAGGCGCACAGCCGCGGACATGGCGTACTGGTTTATCAGCCTGAAGGGCTTCAGCTAAATGGAAATGACGTGCTGGCGCGAGCGCGGGCTGTAGAGGCTATCCAGCGTAAACAGGGCGACCATGTTCAGCTAGGCGCGCCCGTTGTGACCAGTCTGCGGGAAGTGGACGTCGTTCTTATCCGTCAGGACCCGCCGTTTGATATGGCGTATATCACGGCAGCACAAATGCTGGAGCGGCTAGTGCCCGACGTTCTAGTGCTGAATGACCCGCGAGCAATACGCGACGCGCCTGAAAAGTTATTCGTTACGGAGTTTCAGGACCTTACGCCGCCAACCCTCATTACGAGCGATTTGTCAGCGGTTCGGGAGTTTCGATCCGTACACAACGATGTCATCATAAAGCCGCTCTATGGAAACGGTGGTGCGGGCGTCTTTCGCATGCGCCCTGATGACGGAAATTTTAACGCGCTTTTGGAACTGTTTGAGCAGAGTTTTCGTGAGCCGATGATCGCCCAGAAATTCATCCCCGCCGTCACCAAAGGTGACAAGCGCATTATTCTGCTGGATGGCGAGGCGGTTGGCGCGATTAACCGAGTGCCCGCAGCAGGTGAAACGCGTTCTAACATGCATGTCGGCGGCAAGGCCGAGCCAGTCGAAATGAATGAACGTGATCAAGAGATATGTGACCGGATTGGTCCGGTGTTGTCTCAGCGAAGACTGGTTTTCGCAGGTATAGACGTCATCGGCGACTATCTTACGGAAATTAATGTCACTTCGCCAACTGGCGTCCAGGAAGTGCGCCGCTTCGGTGGTGCAGATATCTCGGCTCTTTTCTGGGATTGGGTGGAAGGGCAGCGGGACGGTTAAAGGAAACTGGTGCTGGAAGGCATCAAACGGTTGATCCTTCTGCTAGATAATGCTTTTTTCGCCCCTTGCCGAAAAAAGCTTTCCGTAAGCGGTCACCGAGAAACCAGAATGAACGCGCCCGAAAAGGCTCCGAAAAAAAAGCTGCGCGTAGCCCTGTTCTCAGGAAACTATAACTATGTGATGGATGGACCAGTACGGGCGCTCAATATGCTGGTGGCGTATCTGGAACGTCAGGGTCATGAAGTTCTTGTTTTTGCGCCCACAAGCAGGAAGCCCGCATTTCAACATTCAGGAACGCTTGTTTCCGTTCCTTCAGTCGCTTTCCCTGGCAAACGCAGTGAATATAGACTGGGTCTTGGGCTGAGGGGAGGCTTGAAACGTAGACTAAAAGAGTTCTCTCCTGACATCATCCATATCGCGGCGCCCGACTACACAGGCAAAAGTGCGCTTGGTTACGCTGGTAAAAACAATATACCCGCAGTCGCATCCTTTCATACGCGTTTCGATACCTATCCGCGTTATTATAAAATGAGCTGGCTGGAAAAGCACCTCACAAACTATATGCGGCGCTTTTATGCGCGATGCGAACATGTTTATGCACCGTCTCATTCAATGGTCGACGAATTGCGGGCGGATGAGATCGGTCGTGACATTCGCTTATGGACGCGCGGAGTTGACGGTGCGTTGTTTAACCCTGGCAAGCGCGACGTTGGCTGGCGTCGTGCAAATGGGATTGCAGACAGCGATGTCCTTGTTGCTTTTGTCGGCCGGCTTGTTCTGGAAAAAGGCATCGATATTTTTGCTGACGCCTTCAAACGAGCTCAGGCAAAGAATTCATCATTAAAGGCGCTCATCGTTGGCGACGGGCCGGAACGGCAGGCATTTGCTGAGTTGTTGCCAGGCGCAGTGTTCGCAGGTTATTTGCAGGGAGAAGATCTTGCGCGAGCCTATGCGAGCTCAGATATGTTTTTTAACCCAAGCATTACAGAGACTTTTGGCAATGTTACATTGGAGGCCATGGCCTCAGGATTGCCATCCATTGGCGCCGCGGCCGCCGGAAGCAAATCCCTTATAGAAGACGGTGTGACAGGTTTTGTTGCTGATCCGTGTGCGAAGGGCTTTGCCGAGAAGATCTCCTTTTTGGCGTCAGACGCTGAGCTTCGTCGACAGCTGGGCGCTACAGCGCGACAGCGCAGTGAGCGGTATTGCTGGGATGCGATACTTGCGGAACTTGTCAAGCATTACTACGAGGCCATCGAAAACTTCGCACTATCAGAGCAAAAAGAAAATGCATCGCGCGCTTCGGTGCGACCGCATGTGGCCTGAGAGAATTCTCAATGGTTCTAGAAGCGCTGAAAACGGCTGGAACAGCAGCGCGGCATCGATGGGCGTTACTGCGTGAGCGCGAAGATGTTCAGCGCGCGTTAAAATTTATCCAATACGGGCTTTTGGCTCTTATTATCATCTACTTGCTTTTTAAGCTTAGTCAGGTCGGCTGGGTCGAGGTTCTGGGCGCGCTACCGGAATCTCCATGGTTTTATTTCTTCTTTGTGCTGCGGTTTCTCGCCGTCCCCGTTTCTGAAGTTGCGCTTTATGAAATCATTTGGTCACTGCCTTTGATACGTCATTTTTTTGTCTTCATTCGCAAGCGGGTCTATAATTTCGCCGTCATGGGCTATTCCGGCGAAGCTTTCCTCACATTATGGGCGCGCCGAAGGTTAGGGCTTCAAAGCAAGGAAATTCTCGTTGGCGTAAAAGACAATAACCTGTTGTCAGCTTTTGCATCGAATGCGGCGACAGTGGTTTTAGTCATCGCCCTTGCGCTAACTGGCGGCTTGCAGGCTGGCCTTGAGGCCTTTCCTGGGGCTGGCTGGTTGTTTTCGTTGGCGTTTTTATCCGCCGGAACGCTCTCGGTACTGGTGCTGGTGTTTCGCGACAAGCTCATGGCCTTGCCTAAAGGCGTTATGCCTAAGCTCATTGGGGTTCATAGTGGGCGGCAGCTCTTAATCATTATCTTGCATGCGGCGATGTATTCGGCGGCCTTGCCGGGGGCGCCGCTGATGGCGTGGATGACATTTATCGCCATGCAGCTCGTTCTAAGCCGGGTGCCGTTCTTGCCAAACCAGGACATCGTCTATTTAGGGGCTGCGTTAAGCCTTTCACCGATCGTCGGGGCGCCGGAAGCCGCTGTCGCCGGTATGTTGGTGGCGGAGGCGGGATTGTCTCAACTATTTAATATCGCCATGTTCTTCGCTACCGCGCATCTGGCGAAAACCGAGTATCGGACGTCACCTGCATAAGAATACCGGATTTCCATGGACCGGCTTCCGAATTGGTCCGGAATTCGCTACAGACGCTAAGTCTTGCGATCTTCGGAACCACCGTTGTCGCTTCATTGTAGCCAATTTGGCAGGTGCGCCCCCCGCTGCATGCATCTCATTGACCGTTATATTCTCCGCGCTGTAGCGACCCCCTTGATTCTGGCGCTTATGGTGGCAGGCATGCTGCTCCTTCTGGAGCATATGCTCAGGCTGTTTGATTTTGTTTTGGCCGAGCAGGGGCCTGTGGATGTTGTCTGGCGCATGTTGGCGAATCTGGTGCCGCACTATTTTGGGCTGGCGTTGCCGCTCGGGACGTTTCTCGGTGTTATGCTGGCGTTCCGGAACTTTTCAATGTCGAGCGAGCTGGATGCGCTCAGTTCCAGCGGAGCCTCGTTCGGACGGTTGATGCGTCCCATCTACGTTCTGATTGCGTTCATCATGGTGCTTGACTTTTTGCTGGTGTCATATGTTCAGCCATTTGCCCGGTATGAATATCAGCAAATTCGTTTCGATGTGACCAGTGGCGCGCTCGGGATAAAAATCCCGGCGGGTGAGTTCATCGACATCAGCGACCGCGTGACGATCCGGCTTGGAGAGATTAATCCCGAAACCAGAGATGCGCGGGAGATTTTTCTGGAACGGCGCAGTCTAGATGGCGGGAAAACCATCATTACGGCCCGCTACGGGGCGATTTCAACCACGCCTGAAATTTCTTCGTTGTTGCTCAAATTGACGGATGGCCGTCAGGTAATTCTGAACCCCCTTGGGGACCGGATTCAAACCTTGAACTTTGAAACTTTTGATTTGGAAGTTGACTTGCCCGCTATCGGCGTTTTTCGCGAGCGCGGTGGTGACGAACGTGAGGCGACCATCACTGAAATTGTGAGGCTTTTAGCAAGCGAATCGCCGCAATCGTCACCACTTTTTTATGAATATCGTGCTGGTTTGCACTGGCGTATTCTGCATCCGTTGACGTTTCTGGTGTTGCCAATACTTGCTGTGGCGATGGGGGTTACCGGGCGGCGGCGCGCTTCTAATTTAAAACCTGTAATCGGTATCGCCATCTTGATTGTCTATCACGAGCTCTTGGAAGAGTGGGGCAAGGTTGTCGCACAGGACGGAATTTTGTCTCCATGGATTTCCATGTGGGGCATATTTGCAGTTTTCATAATGCTCTCTCTATCGCTCTATGTCGGATCAATAGATAAGGCCAGAACAACGAAGGTTATGGCGAGGCGGTCTCAAGATACGGTGCGTATTGCGGCGCCGGCAACGGATATCGCCGAATGAATTTCGCAGGCCAGATTTTTACCCTTTATGTAGGGCGCTTGTTTCTGGTGCGCTTTCTCGCGCTGTTGATATTTTTTGTGTTGATTCTGCAGATGCTCGACCTTTTGAACAGGTCTGAAGATATACTGTCAGCGGAAGGTGCAGGTATCAGTTCCGTATGGCGTTACATATCATTACGCGCGCCACAGATCGCCAGCCAGTTTACGCCATTTGCGGCTTTGCTTGGAATTGTTTTCACGCTGGCTGGCTTAAGCCATACGAGTGAAATCACCATTATGCGCGCAGCTGGCATGTCTATTCATCGCGTGCTGTTTCCGTTAGGTTTTACCTGCGCGCTGATCGCGCTCAGCCATTTTGTTTTTCATGAAACGGTCACCGTGCCAGCATCGGAAAAGTTGGATTATTGGGCGTTCAATGAATACGCTGTCGACCTGCCTCCCGAAAGCGATACGCGTACAGGTGTGCGTATCAGCTACGACGGAGAGTTTATTCGTTCTGCCAGCGCTGCGCGAATTGGTGAGGATGTATTGCTTACTGATGTCACGATATACAGTGTGGATTCATCGGGATTGATCACCAACATAATCGAGGCGCGCAACGCCAGGTATCACGAAGGCGGTTGGCGGTTGTTTGGAGCGCGTACGCTTGGCGCTCTATCTCTCGAGGTGAGCAACAGTGAGAGCGTCATCTGGACAAACACGCTCGATCCGGAGCTTTTGTTCGCACTCACGCTTGAGCCGGACCAGACCAGCATAAGAGAACTGGTGGCGAAAGTTCGCCAACTCAGTCAGGACCGTGCTGACACGCGAAGCGCGATGACTTCGCTGCTCAGCCGGTTTTCAAAACCTTTAGCCACGCTCGTCATGCCGTTGCTTGGGGCGATCGCCGGCTTTGGCGTTCATCGTCAGGGCGTCTTGTTGGTTCGGGCCGTAACCGGGGCCGCTCTTGGGTTTGGCTACTTTGTGGCTGAAAATCTGGCGTTGGCGCTCGGGTCGCTAGGGGTGGTCCCGGCCATCATCGGAGCGTTTTTTCCAATTGCTCTTTTTATGGTGGTTGGTTTTTCAATCATCCTGGCAATGGAAAACTAAGTCTATTCCTTCGGCTAGTAATGTGACGCCTTGCGTTTCTTCACGGCATGGTTGTATGTTATCAACCAAGGGTTGCATATCTGTGGAGCGCTATAGCTGCTTGGAGGAAAGATGCTGTGAGCGGGTTGGTATTAAAGTTACGTCCTCACGAAGAGCTGATGATTAATGGCGTTCTGGTTGAGAATGGTGACCGGAACACACGTCTGTGCGTCAAATCCGATGGCGCGTATATACTCCGTTTGCGTGATGCATTGCGTCCCGAAGAAGCGACGACCCCTCTAAAACGTGCTTATTACATTGCCCAACTCGCTGTATCCGGCCAAATAACCAGCACCGAGGCCGCGTCAATTTTGAAGAAGGCTCTTGAGGAAAGGCCTGATCTCGATCCGACAGAGGCGCTAATCAGGAGTATTAGAGAGCATGACTTTTATCAGGTTATGCGTGCTTTAAGAACCGAAGCATTAGCTGATCGCGCGCATGCAGTCTCGTCACCAGAATGTGCCGGTACACGCAGGGCCTGAAAAATTCTCTCGCCGCTTGTTGTGCTTGGGGCTTTGATCGCTCAAATAGCCCCTTATGTCAGATCCAGATGAAATAATAACGTTGGGATGCCGTCTTAATCTGGCGGAAAGCGAGATGATGCGGCGGCTGTCTCGCGAAAACGGATGCTGCGACTCGATTATTATCAATACCTGTGCGGTAACAAACGAAGCTGTCCGTACAGCACGCCAGCGTATTCGGCGTACGAAGCGTGACCATCCTAACAGCAGAATAATTGTAACGGGATGCGCCGCGCAAACCGAGCCGGACACTTTCGCCAGCATGACGGAAGTTTCTGCTGTCCTTGGCAATCATGAAAAGCTGAACCCAGATCACTGGCGCAAATTGGCTGCAACGGAAGATCAAGTCATCCAGGTAAATGACATTCTGTCAGTCCGCGAGACAGCCGGTCATTTGCTGGACGGATACGGCGATCGTGCTCGGGCGTTTGTGCAGATTCAAAACGGTTGTGACCATCGGTGCACGTTCTGCATCATACCCTACGGTCGCGGGAACTCCCGCTCTGTGCCTATTGATACAATTATTGAACAGACGCACCGCATGGTTGACGCGGGACATCGGGAGGTTGTTCTAACCGGTGTTGACATAACGTCTTACGGCGATGGCCTTGAAGGCGCGCCAACTCTTGGAACCTTAGTAGGGTCTCTACTGGATGCCGTGCCCGAATTATACCGTTTGCGTCTTTCGTCGATTGACGGGGCGGAAATCGATGAAGCCCTGTTGGAACGTATTATTGGCGATGAACGTGTAGCGCCACACCTTCATTTGTCGTTACAGGCTGGCGACAATCTGATATTAAAACGAATGAAACGCCGACATACGCGCGAGCAAGCTATTGAGTTGTGCCGCACTGTTCGTGAGCGCCGTCCTGAAGTTGCCTTTGGCGCTGATATAATCGCTGGTTTCCCGACAGAAACCGACGACATGTTCGAGCGCAGTCTTGGTATTATCTATGAGGCAGGACTGCAGTTCCTGCACGTCTTTCCATTCTCTCCTCGTATGGGCACGCCGGCAGCGCGGATGCCCCAAGTTCCGGGAAAAATTGCAAAGGAGCGTGCTCGCCGCCTTAGAGAGGCGGGTTCAAAGAACCTAAAAAAGTTTTTAGACCAACAAGTTGGAAAGACATTTGAGGCCATTCAGGAAAGCGGCGGTACTGCGCGGCTCGGCAACTATGCGCAAGTCGGCCTGAATGACTCGCAGGTTAATCCAGGCGAGGTTGTTAAGGTAAAAGTTTCCGCCCGTGATGGAGAACGTCTTGTTGGCGCCCTCGTTTAGGCCAGGTGGTAAAAGAAAAGCCGCCTTTTGGAAGGGCGGCTCTTTTTCTGAACGGCAATGGGGGTTATTTGGCGGGTTTGCCGACTGGTTTCGCGGCTGGCTTGCCACCGGGCTTTGTGGTTGGCTTTGCTGCGGGTTTAGCTTGGGGTTTTGCGTTGGCCATAAGGCTCTCCATAAGCAGCTGAAGAAGTTCAGCGGCAATATGATAATTACACCGTATAGAAACTTTTCAAGTGGGTTTGCGGCCAGTGGCGAATAAATTTTTCTCCGGACTCTTTAAAAGGCAGCCTGAAGGGGAATCGGATAAGGCGGCTGGTGAGCCAGAGCCGTTAGGCGAGGGCCGGGATGTCCAAGCTGGGCCGGGCCTAAAGGCGAGCGAAAAGAAGTCGGGAGAAAAGAAAAGCGGCTGGTTCTCGCGCCTGCGCTCGGGGCTATCAAAGTCATCCAATAGACTGGCCGATGGCGTCACAGCCATATTCACGAAACGCCGCCTAGATGATGAAACTCTGGAAGAGCTGCATGATCTGTTGGTAACGGCGGATTTGGGTGTGCCGGCGGCCACGCGTATTACTGAAGCGCTCGCAAAAGATAAATTCGACAAAGAAATCTCAGATGTGGAGGTGCGTGAAGCCTTGGCGTCCGAAGTGGCGATGTCGTTAACCCCCCTGGAGCAGAGCCTAACGATTGATAGGGAAAAAAAGCCTCACATCTTGCTTATGGTAGGCGTCAATGGCGCCGGAAAAACAACCACAATCGGTAAGCTCGCCCGGAAGTTTGCAGACGAAGGGTTGAGTGTCATGCTGGCTGCAGGTGATACGTTTAGGGCGGCGGCAATCGAACAACTATTGGTATGGGGTGAGCGTACTGGCGCGCCTGTCGTCACAAAAGAGATAGGGGCAGACGCGGCAGGTCTCGCTTATGACGCGGTCAAACGAGCGCAAGAATCGGGAACGGATGTTCTCATGATCGACACGGCTGGCCGCCTTCAGAATAAGCGCGAACTAATGGACGAACTGGCTAAAATCGTTCGTGTCATCAAGAAGCTTGACGCGACCGCCCCGCACAATGTGGTTTTGACGCTCGATGCTACCGTGGGACAGAACGCGCTCAGTCAGGCAGAAGCCTTTCAAGAGATTGCCGGCGTTACCGGTCTTGTCATGACAAAGCTTGACGGCACGGCCCGCGGCGGCGTGCTGGTGGCGCTTGCAGATAAATTTTCCCTGCCAATCCACTTTATCGGTGTTGGTGAGGGGGTTGAAGATTTGCAGGAATTTCGTGCTGACGCATTCGCAAGGGCGCTTTCGGGCGCTGCTGAAGAGCTGAATCACTAATTACGGAGCAGGGATGACAGGTACAACAATCAACCAAGGGCAAAGGCTGACAGGCGGAGCGAAGCTGGCAGTGGATATGGGCCCGCTTGCTGTGTTTATGATCGCCTACTTTCTCGGGCAACGCCTCGCGCCTTTCGCAGGTGGTCTTATCGGAGAGGATTGGTCCATTGCTGATGGCGAAGAGATGTTTCTTGCCGTCGGACTTTTCATGCCGGCGTTTTTAATCGCATTTATTTATTCTGTTTGGAAAGAACGACGGGTTGCGCCGATGTTACTCGTGACCGGCGTGATAGTTGGCGTTTTGGGTTCATTGACCCTAATTCTGCACAATAAGACATTTTTTTATATGAAGCCGACCATTGTGTACGCCCTTTTTACGTCGGTGTTGACTGCGGGTATCGTAACCCGGCAAAATTTTTTGAAAATTCTTTTCGACGGCGCCTTTCATATGCCAGATGAAGCATGGCGAAAGCTTACTAAAAGGTATGCGATTTTTTTTGCGGTTCTTGCTGTCGCAAATGAAATCGCCTGGCGTTATTTCATGCGCGATTGCGACCTAGCTGGTGGGGCGGCCTGCAGCGGCGAAAAGCACTGGGTGAACTTGAAAGTCTTCGGTTTCACTATCATCAGTTTAGTGTTCACCGGGTTTCAGGCGCCGCTAATCGCCAAGCACATGCCTAGGGAAGAAGACGAAAGCGGAAAATCCGATCAAAGTCCTTCCTGAGGATTGGAAAAAGGAGAAAATTGTTCAGCATTGATAACCTCGCGATAGTGCCTCAAGGCCCAGTCGACGCTCGGGAACGCGAGATCCGTCCAAGGGATTTCATTCCAGGGAAATAGTTTAACCTCTTGGCTTTCAGGGCCCGCTGCGATCTCATCTTGTTTCAATGTAGCGCGATATATTATCTGCACTTGTGAAATACGCGGGATAGAATAAATCGCCAGCACCCGGTCGATTTCTATACTGGCGCATGCTTCTTCCTGAGCTTCGCGTTTTGCTCCAACCTCAGGCGTTTCATGTAGTTCCAGATAGCCTGCAGGTAACGTCCAAAAGCCGCTCCTTGGCTCGATAGAGCGGCGGCAAAGCAGGATTTTATCGTTCCAGGTTGTTACGGAGCCGACAACGATTTTTGGGTTCTGATAGTCAACGAATCCGCATTCAGAGCATACGGACCGCTCCATATTATCCCCAGGCGGAACAGCGCGTTCGAAATTCGGTTCTCGTCCATACTGATCATTCATGGTCGGCTTCCTGACAAAATAGTGATCGCTTGGTTGTAGAATATCCGTTTAGACCCTAATTTGGGGATTGACCGTAGGCGGTGCATTTTTGTAGATGACGCCAATAAGGTGACTTTAATCGTCATGTTGAACATTCCGCACCGAGTATAATTTTGCACGCCAACCAGAATCATGCAAAGCGAACCCCTCGCCAGCTCGCAGGAATTTACACCGCAAACAGACCAGCCATGTGCATAGTGCTTCTAAGTAACAGCCATGGCGTCGCTAACCGCCTTTTTGAAGCCAAGTATGGAGAACAAGATGGCTTATTCACTTAAGAATTCACCAGGACACCTGCTGCGCCGTGCGCAACAGTACGCCCACGACCTTTATTCGTCTTCTGTCGGCAACACAGGTCCGACGCCACGTCAATATGAAGTGCTGCATGTGGTCGCAAATAACGAAGGATTAAGCCAGACGGACCTTGTTCGGCACACAGGAATTGACCGCTCAACGCTCGCTGACATGATCGCGCGCATGATGAAAAAAGGGTTGCTGTCCCGCAAGCGCACCAAGGAAGACGCACGAGCTAACGCGGTCTCTATCACGGCTGCGGGCAAGCGCATGCTGACATCTGCAAACGCCAAGGTAGCGAAAGCAGAAAAGGCGGCCCTATCCGTTCTGCCAAAGACGCAACAGGCCGGGTTTATGAAGGCGTTGCGGTCATATGCTGAGGCCCTCGATAAAATGGATGAGGCTGCCGCTGCTCCTGCAAAGCGCGCAAAGAAAACGACACGCAAGAAAACAACAGCGCGTAAAACGGCTAAACGTAAAGCGCCGGCAAAACGTAAGACCAAACGCAAGACAAAACGCCGCTAAAAACAAACGGCTGTTTCTGATAACGTCGCCGGTTCATCAGCCGGCGGCGTTTTCTGTTGCTTTATTTCTGCCTTCTGACTTGGCGCCATTCTTCTCTTGGCGGTGCGGCTAGTGTTTTAGACCTAGGGCCGTATCCTCCAAGACTAATGGTACGGTCATACATGATGAGCGCCGCAGCCACGGATAGGTTGACGCAAAATCTGGTTGGAATTTTTACAATAGTCCCGCACAGCATTTTGGCTTCAGGTGAAAGATCGCCTTTCTCTGGCCCCAGCAGATAGGCAGCATTCAATGGATGTTGAAACTGTGGCAGATCAATGGCGTTTTCATCCAGCTCAACGCCAACGAGCATGCAACCTTTCGGCAGGCGCATTTCATCAAGACTTTCCCATTCGTAGAGCGGCACGTGTGCCGCGCTCCTGGCCGTATCAGACAAGTTGATTTCCTTGGCTCGATGATGTGCTGCGATCGTGAAAGTAAAACTGGCGTTAAATGCATGTGCGGTGCGCAAAACGGCGCCCAAATTCATTGCTTTCGATATGCGTTCTGACCCGATTCCGAAATAGCCGCGCATTGCCTGACCCTGTTGATACCCGTCTCTTGCGGTAATGTTGCCCGCGCGACGTGGTCAAGTAGACGCAGCAAGCCATTTCAGGGCATGATATACGTATGAGCGATACTAAACTAGCGGACGAAGCCGACGAGGACGGACGAATCAAATTTCTGTTGATCGCGTCTGATTGCCCTGAGGCAAGGCTAGCCGCCTTCTTTACGGGAAGGCGGGCAAAACGTTCCAATGCACGCGTTTTGGTGTTGCATGTGATGGAGCCGCCGGAGTTTGGGCATTGGGCTACGGTGGAAGAAACCATGCGCGCTGAGGCAGAAGAAAAAGCAGAAGCGCTGCTTAATGAATTTGCAGCGGAGGTGAAGGCGCAAGCGGGCGAGGAGCCTGAGCTGATCATGCGTGAGGGCGCTATAGTCGATGAATTGAAGAAGCTGATTGAAGAAGACAAAGAAATCGCGATTTTGTTTCTCGGTGCATCTGCAGGTCAAAAGGGTCCGGGTCCGTTAGTTTCGGCGCTTGCCCAAAAGCCAGCTTATCTTGGCGCCAGGCCTATCCCGGTCACTGTTGTGCCAGGTGCTATGACACGTGAAGAATTACGCCGCCTCGCAGGGTAAGATAGTGCGCGATCAGTTTCATTTTCCGGATAAGCATTACTTTCTATCGCATTCTGTAGGGGCTCAGCCGATATCATACGATAACTTTTTTCGTAATGGTTTCGCAGACCCGTGGGAAAAAGAAGGTTTTCATGTTTGGGAGCCTTGGTTTGGCGCCATTGACGGATTCAAGCGGGGGCTATCGGCAATTATTGGTGCGCACCCGCAAGACATTTGTCCGCTATCCAACGTTTCGGATGGCGCATCTAAGATAATGCTTTCTCTGCCGGAACGGCGAAGAAGACGTAAGATCGTATTGACAGAGGACGACTTCCCCACAATGGGATTTGCCTTGGCGCAAGGTCGGCGGCTTGGCTACGAGATTGTTTTTTTACCGGGCGGAGCGCGGCTCGCCGATCCGGACGCATGGGCGCCAGCATTTGAAGATGACGTTCAGCTTGTGGCCGTCATGCAGGTTTTTTCAAATACATCTGTCCTCTCTCCTGTCAGAGAGATAGCCAGACGCGCCAGGGAAAAGGGCGTGTTCTGTTTGGTTGATGCGGCGCAAGCCGCTGGAGCTGTTCCTGTTCGGTTGAACGAATGGCGGCCTGATTTTGCCCTTGGAACGTCCTTGAAATATTTGTGTGGCGGTCCTGGTGCTGCCTGGATGTGGGCGGATAGGGAAAGCGCTAATCAGTGTGCGCCACTAAATGTCGGCTGGTTTTCTCACAAAGACCCGTTTGAGTTCGATATAAAACATTTCAAATATGCAGAGGGCGTTGGCCGATTTACAGGCGGGACGCCTTCTGTCGCGCCACTCGCTGGGGCGCTGGCCGGCCAGAATGTTATCAATGAATATGGTGTTGAGCGGGTTTATGAGCATAATCAACGGCTTCTGTCTCGTTTGGCCGACGCACTCCCTAAGGGCGCATTTCTTTCAACAATCCGGGAAGGAATGCGCGGCTCTGCTGTTTTGATAAAGGTAAAGGACTACGCAGCCGCAGCAGCTCATTTAGCACAGGCGGGCATTCACCATGACACACGACTTGGCGCGGTGCGTGTGTCATTTCATCTTTACAACGACGAAAATGATGTCGATGCGCTAGTGAAGGCGCTCGAACCGCATTTATAAATCCAGTTTCAGCGAAACTGGCGCGTGATCGGACGGTCTCTCCCAGCCTCGGGCGTCTTCATGAATGGTGTATGCTGAGGGGCCGCCAAAGAGTGCAGGCTTTCTTAAAGCTGGGCTGACCCATATGTGATCAAGGCGTCGTCCACGGTTTGATTTCTTCCAATCCCGTGCTCTGTAAGACCACCAGGTATAAAGCTTCTCCGGTTCAGGGATAAGCTCGCGCGCGACATCGATCCAGCCGTGGGCGTCGACGACCTTGCCAAGCTTTTCAACTTCTACAGGCGTATGTGAAACCACTTTTAAAAGCTGTTTGTGAGACCACACATCGTGTTCGAATGGCGCTACGTTCAAATCACCTACAAGTACGGACTTGGAGCGAGGTCCAAGCTCAGCGAACCATTCGGCCATCTCTTCAAGGAAGTCGAGTTTATGAGCGAACTTATCGTTCGTTTTGGGGTCTGGCTCGTCGCCGCCTGAGGGAACGTAAAAATTATGAATACGCACGCCACCCGGAAGGCTCGCAGCGACATGCCGGCAATCTCCCTTGGCGCAAAATTCACGCTTTTCAATTTTTTTAAGTGGCAAACGCGAGACGATAGCCACCCCGTGATACCCTGCCTGGCCTGAAATCGCATGATGCTCGTACCCCGCTTCATGGAGCGCTTTTGCCGGAAAGTTGTCTTCAAGGCATTTGATTTCCTGAAGGCACAAAACATCAGGGTCTTCTTGCGTCAAAAACTTTTTCACGAGATCGATACGTAGCCGGACGGAATTGATGTTCCAGGTGGTAATTTTCATATATTTGCCAGATGGGATGACGGGTGGGCTCTGATCGGCATTAGGCCGAGGAATTTGGCGGCGTCAACCCGAGGATGAGAAAGGCGATTGCGGCGAAAGGCGGTGCGTCATATTACCCCCGAAATGGCGATTGACCTCATACTCCTTCCGGAAAACCTTACGATTTGGGCTGCCGTAGCGGCCGTAATGGCCAGTTTTTTTACAGCAGCGCTGACAGCCGCCTTCGGGCTTGGCGGCGGACTGGCTCTTCTTGCTTTGATGAGCGCCGTTTTCCCGGCGCCAGCGGTGATCCCGGTGCACGGCGTCGCGCAAGCAGGGTCGAACGCCGGACGATTTTATCTGCAACGAAAAGACGTAGTTTGGTCCATTGTGGTTATGTTCAGCGCTGGCGGGGTGATCGGCGCCGCCATCGGCGGACGGCTGGCGGTGGAA
Source organism: Hyphococcus flavus (assembly GCF_028748065.1). Classification (GTDB taxonomy): domain Bacteria; phylum Pseudomonadota; class Alphaproteobacteria; order Caulobacterales; family Parvularculaceae; genus Hyphococcus; species Hyphococcus flavus. The sequence goes on from NZ_CP118166.1 coordinate 1,393,610, forward strand.
ACGCCTGTCTGGCTATTGAGAGGCGGCGTAGGGCTTTTCATCCTCTATTCCGTCTGGGGTCCAAGCATCAAAAAATTTGCACCGGGACGGATAACATTTTTTACGACTGGCGTTGTTGCGTCGTTTTTAACGATGTTTTTCGGCGCTACTGGTCCGATCGCCGCCACTATGCTCTCAGCAGCAAAACTCGACAGGCTGAATCTTGTCGCTACTCATGCCGCCTGCATGGTGTTTCAGCATACGTTCAAGATTATCGCCTTTGGGGTATTGGGGTTTGCGTTCGCCGAGTGGGCTTTTGTTATTGTGGCGATACTGCTTTCGGGCTTTGCGGGCACATATGCTGGCACGCATTTCTTGCGCCGCATGCCTGAACGGACATTCAAGCGCGGCTTTAAGTATATCCTGACAGCGATAGCAATTTACTTGCTAATCGCGGCGGCGATTAATTTTAAAACAGGTTGAACGACGAACCTGTAATACTCACCGGCCACCGACCGAATTCGAAAAGCCGAAACTTGGCTGCGAATGGATGGTTTTCAGCGTCGAAGTCGGTGTCCGCGGCGGCGATTAACGCCAGAGCGGCGCCGTTAGCCGCTTGAACGGCAGCGCCAACACCAAGGGTCTGGATCGCCTCGTCATCAAGATCGCTCAAATAGGAGAGCTCTTCGATGGCGTCCTTTGCCGGCGAAGATACTTTTTCGGCGATCAGGGCCATTCCGATTCGCAGGGCGTCTTCTGATAATAGTTCCAGCGCACGGCCTGTTAGGTCCGCGCGTAAAGATTCTTCCGCCTCCCATGCCGGGCTTTGCCAGTCGAGGCTTTCCGCGGCGGCGGCGGCATCGTCCCAGTCGAGGAGCATTGCGATGTCAGCATCAGGAAAACCGAGGCCAGAACAATAATCGTCTGCGGCGGCCTTTGCGCCTGGCGTTAGCGCCTCGCCGATATTGGCGAACCACGGGATACGGTCCAGTGAACGTGCGAAGCGGGAAAGGCGTGCGAGGCCTGGCAGTTCGCGTTCGAGATCTTCGAGTTCTGTTTCGTCCATCGCGTTCGACTTTCAGATTCCGGCTGGCGCTTAGCGAGCGCTAACCAAAAGAAAAAAGGCGTCCGACCTTACAAAAGATCGGACGCCAAGCTGCGCTGTTGCGCCTACGCCGGGAGGGGATATTCCGGCGACGCGACGGCTTATCAGGCCTGCAAGCGGGGGGGCAACGCCGGCCCGATCTTGAACGCCTATCGCGTACTGTTACATTAACGCATCACCGGCCAGTTTTTCAATAGAGGCGTCAAAAAAAACTTGCATGTGACACTGTTACAAAATGGCAATTTAACCCTTCCTCTAACGATCCAGGAAGCGGCCGCCAGCGTCTGGCGCGCGGAATAATTCCCGATCAAGGCGTTCGCCGACTTTCACATTGTCGAGAGTGACAACGGTTATACCGTTTTGGGCGTCGCGCACGATCCACCTGCGAAGGTCAAATTCAGGCGCTGATGCGATCAGGGTCAACTCGCCTTCTGTTTCTTCATTGGTGGAGGAAAATGTGACGGCCACATTATCCACTCCGCGATCAACGCTTACGATTTTTGCATCGTCGCGATCAATTTCCCTGCTCAACAGGAATTTCAACGGTGTTTTTCCGACTGGGTATGAATCAGTTGTCTCGAGGTCTTGATCTCGTACATAAACGAGCCCGCCGTTAGCGACGATAAGGAGCGGTGTCGGCGGGTTATATTCGAAACGCAGGAAGCCTGGGCGCCGCAAATAGAACTTGCCGGAAGAAATCGCGCCCGATGGAGCAATCTGCGTGAAATCCCCGTTTAGAGTGTCGAGATTTTCGATATAGCTGATGAGGTTTTCTGCGACGGTGTCATCATCCTCTTCTTCGAATACAAGGTCGTCTTCTAACGGCAAACCCGCGGCTTCTTCGCGTTGTGAACTCTCCGCAGCGTCTTGCTGCGGCTGTGTTGATTGTTGTTGCGATGTTTCTTCCTGCACCATTGCGACAGCAATCGTATTGGATGCAGCCGCAGTTTGCGGCGCGACGAAGTCCGCGCATGTCAGCGAAATCATTGAAAGCAAGGCGAAACTCATTCCTTTTCCCTTCTCAATTAGAGATCTGACGATATTAGCGCCCGGAAAGTCAAAAACCCGCCGCAAATATGGCGGCGGCAAGGCCAGTACCACACAATATTGTTATCGCATAAGAGCGTAGGGGCCGCCGCGCTCAAGCGCGCGCTGGTAAGCAGGACGTTGCTGTATCCGAGTAACTGCAGCTGCGACATTTGGATAATTTTTAATATTTCCGCGAGCTGTGAACGCTTCCATAGGAAAACTCATGATGATGTCTGCTGCCGTCATATCCGGTCCTGCAAGCCATGCATCAGTACTCAGTTCGGCTTCCAGATAATCGAAAAGCGCCTTCATCGTGTGATCGAGATAGCCGTCTTTGACGCCTTTCACGAGCCGCTTGGCGAGCGGACGAACGAAAAACGGCATCGGCGCCGTTTCCATCCGGTTCAGCATCAATGTCAGCACTAGCGGGGGCATGTAAGAGCCTTCCGCTGCATGCATCCAGTACCGGTATTTCTCATAAAGTGCGCCGCCCTGCGGCGGGCGAAGCCGCCCATTCCCATACTGATCGACAATGTATTCCATCATCGCCCCAGTTTCCGCATAAATCGCACCACGATCTTCGATGACGGGCGACTTCCCGAGCGGGTGAACTTTTTTCAGCGTTGCCGGGGCTAGATTGGTCTTTTTGTCCCGGTCGTAACGCTTGACCTCGTATTCGACGCCAAGTTCCTCAAGCAGCCAGAGGACGCGTTGTGAGCGGGAATTTTCAAGATGATGAACTGTAATCATGGGTTTGCCTTATGAAAGTGTCGTGAGGGCGTCTTTCGAGAACGACATTAGTTCATCATGGCGTTCTGCTTTGATCTTTATTGCCCATTGCGGATCCTGTAAAAGCGCCCTTCCGACGGCGATAAGATCAAATTCGCTGCTGTCCATGCGGTGAACAAGTTCGTCGAGATTTGCCGGCTCTGAGATTTCGCCAGCATAGGCGGCTGTAAACTCGCCAGTCAGTCCGACAGAGCCTACTGAGATCGATGGCTTGCCCGTCAGTTTTTTTGCCCAGCCGGCAAAGTTAAGGCTCGAGCCTTCGAATTCCGGTTCCCAGAAGCGACGCTGAGAGCAGTGAATGATGTCAATTCCGGCATCAACCAGGGGCTTTAGCCATTTCTCAAGCTCATCAGGGTTATGCGCGTACTTTGCCGCAAAGTCCTGCTGCTTCCATTGGGACAGGCGAATGATGAGAGGAAAATCAGAGCCAACTTTCTGGCGCGTACGGCGAATAATTTCACAGGCAAAGCGCGAGCGCCCCGACCAGTCACCGCCCCACTGGTCCGTTCGCTGATTGGTCTCGCTCCAAAAGAAACTGTCGATCAAGTAGCTATGAGCGCCATGAAACTCGACGCAGTCAAATCCAAGGTCCTTCGCTGTAACGGCGGCGTCCACAAACTCGGTAATCGCCGTTTCAATTTCAGTTTCCGTCATCGGTTTCCACAGCTGTTTGCCAGGCATTTTAAAACCCGATGCAGACCATGACGGCGTATTCGGATGCTCGGTTTTCGCAGGGTTGCGAAATGGCCCCTCATGCCAGAGCTGAAGGCCCATTTTCCCGCCCGCCTCATGAACGCCGGCAATGACTTTTTCCCATCCTGCCTTGGCCTCATCACTGACGATATTGGGCACATTCGGCGTGCCGGTGGCGGTGACGGCGTTTGTAGAAACGCCTTCAGATAGGATCAGGCCGACACCACCCTCTGCCCTTCGGCGATAATAGGCCGCTACATCAGAGCCCGGCACATTGCCCGGCGAAAAACTTCGGGTCATGGGGGCCATGACGATGCGGTTGGGAAGGCTTAGTTGGCCATGCTCGAATGGTTGAAATAATATATTCGAGGTGTCAGTCATTGAAATTCCTTGCTGCGGCTGGACGCTCAACATAGGCATGACGGCAAGAAATGACATCTATGGATTGCAGCAAATGAGTTTGGAGCGCGGGCTTCTAGGCCTATAAAACGGCATGAAATTTCTCGATCGCGCTAAGATCTATGTACAAAGTGGAGCGGGCGGCAATGGATGCATGTCGTTCCGGCGGGAAAAGTTTATCGAATTCGGTGGTCCGAATGGCGGGGATGGTGGCGCTGGAGGTCACGTGTGGGCCGAAGCGGTGGATAATCTCAATACGTTGATCGACTATCGTTACCAACAGCATTTCCGAGCGAAAAACGGCCGTCCTGGTGAAGGATCAAACTGCACCGGCGCTGGCGGCGATGATCTGGTGATCAAGGTGCCGGTAGGGACGCAAATCTTCGAAGAAGACGAGGATACGCTAATTGCTGACCTCGACGAGCCAAATGAACGCGTGCTGCTGGCGAAAGGCGGCAATGGCGGCTTCGGCAATGCGCGCTTCAAATCATCGACAAATCAGGCGCCGCGCCGCGCAAATCCGGGTCAGCCCGGTGAGCAGCGGACAATTTGGCTGCGCTTGAAACTGATTGCGGATATCGGTCTCGTCGGGTTGCCGAATGCCGGCAAGTCTACTTTTCTTGCGGCAATCTCTGCCGCAAAACCAAAGATCGCCGATTACCCGTTTACAACTTTGCACCCAAATCTTGGTGTTGTACGGGTTGGAGACGGGCAGAGTTTCGTCCTTGCGGATATACCAGGTCTTATTGAAGGCGCTCATGAAGGTGCAGGAATCGGTGACAGGTTTCTCGGTCATGTTGAGCGATGTGCGGCTCTATTGCACCTCGTGGACGGGACAGCCGAAGACGTTGCTGCGGACTATATGACGGTTCGGCGAGAGCTTACGGCGTATGGCGGAGAGCTTGCCGGCAAGAAAGAAATTCTCGCGCTCAACAAGATCGACGCGCTTGGTGAGGAAGAGATAAAAGAAAAAAAATCTGCGCTCGAGAAAACAGCAAATAAATCTGTTTTCGCTGTCTCAGGTGTTTCCGGTGCTGGTGTTCCAGCTCTGGTGGGAAAAATCTTTCGTTTAGCTGCTGAAACGCGCACTGAGGACACTGTTCAAACAGAAGATGAGGACGCCGGTTGGTCACCTTAGCCTCATTTGGCATTCGCGTATCGTGGCACTATGTAATCGTACTGAAACGCATCTTCTGATTACCTGACGTGGAAAGACGGGGCGGTTTGAAAACTAGCGGCAATAAAAATCGCCGTATTGGATTATTGGGCGGGTCTTTTAACCCTGCCCATGAAGGGCATCGTGAAATTTCACGTTTGGCTCTTGAACGGCTTGGTTTGGACGCTGTTTGGTGGCTTGTAAGCCCCGGCAACCCTCTTAAAGATCAACGTAGCTACGCGCCTTACAGTGAGCGCCTAAAAACAGCACGTGAAGTTAGCTCTCACCCAAACATTATTATAAGTGATTTTGAAAACAGGCATGGCCTTCAATACACAGTCGAAACGTTGGACCATATCAAAGCACTTAACCCGGATGTTAATTTTGTTTGGTTGATGGGCGCGGATAGCCTTGAAAGCTTCCATCGTTGGAAAGACTGGATGAAAATTGCGGCGGCTGTACCAATAGCCGTTTTTAATAGGCCAGGTTTTGAAGACCACGTGCTGAATAGTGAATACGCGAAGCATTTTTCGCAATTCCGGCAGTCAGAGGAAAGCGGGTGTGGATTGGCGAACCAAGAACCGCCAGTCTGGACGTTTTTCGAAGAAACGGAGAATCCGATTTCTTCAACTGAGATAAGGAAGAGAACGATCAGAAATTCTAATGAAACAGTCTCGCAGACGGATGATTTGCATGCGCCGTACGGCCCGCTTGCATATTTCCTTGATTTGCACCCGGACGTAGGTGATTTTAGCAAAGACGCTATTGAAGGCTTGTCAGCGTCGGTAAAGTCCATCTCGCCAAAATATTTTTATGACGAGCGCGGTTCGAAGTTATTCGATCAAATCACCAAGCTTGAGGAGTATTATCCGACTCGTACTGAGAAGAAGGCATTTCTCAAACATGCGAAAGCAATTTCGAATTCTATTGGCGCCGGGGCCGCAATTTTTGAATATGGATCCGGGTCGAGTGAAAAAGTGGAGTGGCTGGCGCGCGGTATAGAAAATGCCTCGGCTTATGTCGCAATGGATATCTCAAGAGAACACTTGCTTGAGAGCGCCGAAACGCTCGCGTCGGTTTTGCCAGTGCCTGTCGCCGCAATATGTGCTGACTTCCATGCGCCTATTCATTTTCCGCAAGGTGTTTTACCGGAACCCGGCTGCTGGCTGGGATACTTTCCCGGCTCAACAATCGGTAACATGTTGCCGGAGACGGCTGTGGAGTTTTTGAAGCGCGCATCTGTTACTCTTGGTGAAGGCGCGCAATTTTTAATCGGAGTTGACCTCGTTAAAGACAAAGCGGTGTTGGAAGCTGCTTATAATGACAAGAAAGGCGTCACTGCGGCATTTAACAAAAATCTCCTTCTACGCATGCAAAATGAATTGGGCGCGCAACTCGAGATTTCCGATTTTGAGCATCATGCTTTTTATAATGAGAGTGAGAGCCGTATTGAAATGCATTTGCGTGCTGAAAGGCCAACTGCAATATCTCTTGACGGGCGCACCTTTTCTTTCGACGCTGGCGAGACATTACATACGGAAAATTCTCACAAGTTTACGGTTGATAGTTTTGAGACCTTGGTTAACCAGACGCCCTGGCGACTGGACAAGCATTGGACTGATGAGCGCGCTTGGTACGCTGCGTGCCTTTTGAGCAACAGTTAATTTTGCGCCTTCGGTTGGAGCGTAGCCTGAAGCGTCTTATATTCAGCAATGCGGGTATTTGCCCCGTGTGGCCCATGGAGGAAAACGCTGAATTCACAGCCCGGTAATGCAGCCGCCGGCAAGGCTGCCCTAAAGCTTGTTCCGCACAATACGCAGCATAGCGATGCTGATACGAATGAGCATGTGTATGATGGCGAAATACTGCTTGCGGGATTATCGCCGGAAGAGCGCAGCAAGACAATTCTTAATCTTATTCTGCAGGAGTTGGATGACGACAAGGCCGAAGACGTCGTGACGATCAGCCTTGCCGGGAAGACTGATATTGCAGACACAATGATTGTCGCTAGCGGCCGGTCTCAGCGTCACGTCAGCGCTATGGCCGACAAAGTTTTGCGTCGCCTCAAGGAGGCTGGATTTGGTCGCGCCAAAGTGGAGGGCGCTACGGCGAGTGATTGGGTGTTGATCGATGCCGAAGACGTCATCGTTCATTTATTTCGGCCTGAGGTGCGTGCATTTTATAATCTTGAGCGGGTGTGGTCCGAAGCCGCGCATACTTCAGCCAAGGCTGACGCCTGAACACGGAAAAAAGTATTAGGTACCACTTTGCGACTCATAATCGCCGCTGTTGGAAAGATGCGCAGCGCCCCCGGAGCCGCTATGGTAGAGGATTATCTCAATCGCAGTGCGGGTATGGGCAAATCGCTCGGTTTTTCTGCAATTAAACTTTTTGAAAAAGAGGCTCCAAAATCGCTTTCCGGCGCCGCATTGACGGACCGTGAGGGAGAACTTTTGATCGGGGCCGTTCCTGAGCGGGCGGAAGTCGCCGTACTCGATGAACGTGGAAAAAACTTCTCTAGTGAGAGCATGGCCGAATATCTGGATCATTTGAGGTTAGCGGGCCGGGATGTGGCTTTTCTGATCGGCGGCGCTGACGGACATGGAAGCGACGTCAAGGGACGAGCAGATAAACTAATTTCTTTTGGCGCGGCGACTTGGCCGCATATGCTTGTCAGGGTTATGCTGGCTGAGCAGCTTTATCGCGCCATTACAATTCTGGCGGGCCACCCTTACCATCGCTCATGATGCGCTTTTTCTTTGCATTCGCTATCGCCCTGTTTAGCATCGTCGGTGCAGCCGCTCAGGTTGAACCTGAAGACCTGCAAGAAGTGGAGCAGCAGCTCAGAGAACGCGCTGAAGAAGAAAAACGGCTGCGCAACGAAGCCGAAGCGCGTAAAAAAGAGGTAGCCGCGCTTCGCCATCGTCTGATCGAAACAGCGAATTCATTGCAGGATGCCGAACGTAAAATAGCCTCCCTCGAAGATTCGATTGCAGCGCTTGAAACTGAAAAAGCAGAAGCAGAAACAGCCTTGCGTAATGAAAGCGCAAACCTGTCAGAGGTTTTGGCGGCGTTGCAATCTCTCGAGCTGTCGCGGCCGCCCGCCCTGCTTGTGACGCCTGAAGATGCAAACAAGGCCGCAAGAGCGGCGATGCTACTCTCGGGCGCTGCGCCTGAAGTTGAGGCGCGTGCAGCGCGCCTTAGAGAGGCGATTGAGCGGCTTTCAGATCTTGCTGCTGATCTCGACCGCGATCGCGCCAGCTATGCCGAGACGAACCAGGAGCTTATCGCACGGCGCGATGTCCTGGCCGAGTTGATGGCGCAAAAAGAACAGGAGCGAGACGTCGCGGAGGCGCTCGCTGCATCGGCGCAACGCGAGACGGCGCGTATTGCGGCGCAAGCCAGTACGCTAAGGGAAATGATCGAGCGTCTTTCCCGGCTGGCGCATTCTATCACGCCGCGTATCAAACCAGCGCCGCCAAAAGCGAATGAACCTGAACGCGCGGCTCCAACCGCTCCGACTATCAAGAGGGAGGCCCCGCAACCTTTTGTCGGCTCGATGGCCTTCGACAAGGCGCTTGGGGCGCTTCGCCCGCCTGTCGCGGGCCGGGTGACAGGCGAGTATGGTAAACAGCGTCCTGAAGGCGGCAGATTTGAGGGCATGCGCTTTGCAGTTCGGGATCAAGCCATTGTGACCGCGCCGTTTGAGGGGCGGGTTCGCTTTGCCATGGAATGGCGGCCAGTCGGCAATATGATCGTTCTGGACGTTGGCGAGGGCTATCATATACTGTTGATCGGCGTCGGCCGAATTCTGGTTCAGGAACATCAGTGGATCACCGCTGGCGAACCGGTGGCGGAAATGGCTGGCGGGGGCGCTAGTCTGGATCTGGAGATCCGAAAAAATGGAGAGCCTGTTAACCCGGCGTTGTGGCTCTCGCGCAAGAGTATGGATGAGCTGGCGTTATAAGCTGGCGGTAAACAAGGTGTTGGATTGGTATGAGAAGAAGCCCCGTAACCCCGTCGCTCCGTGACCCGAAACGTTATTCCGGAGGCGCGCTTGTCGGCGCTGCTTGCGGCGGCGCGCTGATTTTCGGCGTTCTGTCGAGTGCTGTTTTCGCCCGGGCCTCTATTTCGGCGGATACGTTCCGTCAGCTTGACCTGTTTGGAGAGGTCTTCGAGCAGGTTCACGAGAATTACGTATCCGCGCCTGATGACGCTGACCTGATCAAGGGCGCCATCGACGGGATGCTCGATACGCTTGATCCGCACTCGAACTATTTGACAGCGGAAGACTTTAATACGGTTCAGGAGCAGACCCGCGGTTCTTATGCGGGGCTCGGCATTACGGTGCAGATGGATAACGAAGGTCCTGACGAGGGGTACGTCAAGGTCGTTTCCCCGTTCGATGGCTCGCCAGCAAGTGAAGCGGGAATGCAGCCGGGTGACCTGATCGTCAAAATCAACGGTGAAGATGTCTATGGCATGTCGATTGATGATGCGACATCCCGATTGAAGGGCAAGCGCGGTACGAAAGTCGATATCGCCGTCGTGCGTGATCGTGAAAAAGAGCCGTTTGACCTGACCATCGTGCGCGATGACATTACTGTCCCGTCGGTGACGGCGCGCGTTGAGGGCGACTTTGGATATGTGAGAATATCCTCTTTCAGCGAGCAGACCCAGAGTGGTCTTGAAGATGCGCTCAAGGAATTTGAAAAGGATATTCCTGGCGGGGCAAAGGGGCTGGTGCTCGATATGCGTAATAATCCCGGCGGGCTTCTCGACCAGTCCGTTTCGGTCGCCGACGTCTTCCTCAATGGCGGTGAGATCGTTTCCACCCGCGGCCGGCGTCCGCGCGACACCATGCGGGAGATGGGCCGGCCAGGCGACAAATTCGACGGCAAGCCGATTGTCGTTTTGATCAATGGCGGTTCTGCATCGGCGTCTGAAATCGTTGCCGGTGCGTTGCAGGACCGCAATCGCGCGCTGCTGCTTGGCACCAAGTCGTTTGGCAAAGGGTCTGTGCAAACGGTCATCCCTCTTCAGAATGGTCTCCAAGGCGCTTTGCGGCTGACCACGTCCAAATATTACACTCCTTCCGGTCGCTCGATTCAGGCCATGGGCATCGAACCTGATATTGCGATGCCGGTGATTTATCCGGGGCAAGACGATGTGTTCGAGCGGCCTTCTGAAAGCGATCTGCCGAATGCCCTGACCTCTGAAGAAGAGCCCGAGGCCGAGGAAGCGCAGTCGGCGGATGCCGGCGCTGACGCCAGCGATACGCCGCTGGTTGAGCCTTTCATGTGCCGTTTTGAGGGCGAAGGCGATGATCGCGTTCCGGTTGACTGCCAGCTTGAGCGCGCCCTCGAAATCCTGGCGGACGCCACACGCTATAATCAGGCGCTTGCCGATGCCGGGGCGGCCCGCACCGAATAGGCGGCAAAAGGCCTGAGAATATCTCACGGGACGCTGTCCAGCGGCGTCCCGTTTTCTTTTGGTTAACTCTATGTTCACTAGGCTGCTGTCAGAAAAATCAGCGCGCAGAAAAGCGCGCCGTTTAACGCTGATAGGCCTATAATGCCCCGCCGCCGATTTAAACTTCCCGTTATCAGCCGCCTGACCTGGGCTTGGCTGCTTGCCGGCAGCGCAACGGTGCTGGCGGGAGCGGTGTTTTTCAATGCGGCGTTCAGCAACGAAGGCGCAGCCCGCATCGCCCTGCCAGTGGGGCTGCCTGAAATGATGGCCCGGCCGCAAGAGGAACGCTTGGCGCCGCCCCCCGTTCCCGCATCCGGCGATGTAAGGAGGGAAGCGACCCAGTTGGCCGCGCTTGCCGAAGGCGAAGAGACCGAAGACGGGTTGACCTTGATTTATCCGGGTGAAAGCACTCTTTATACGGAAGAAGAAGACTTTTCCGCCGATGAGGTGATCATCACTATTCCCGGCGCGAACAAACCGGCTGCGTCGGTACAGGCTGCTTCGCTCACGCCGGCGGCGCGAGCGATACCCGACCCCGACCCTGCACTGTTGCATTCTACGCCGCTGGGAAAAATTCCCCGCATCGCCCCCGACGGGAGAGCGGCGCTGCGGTACTATGCAAAGCCGTTTGACGGCGACCGTTCCGCCCCGCGCATATCCATAATTGTTGGCGGGCTCGGGCTGAACACTAAAGTGACGGAACAGGCGATTGACGACTTGCCGCCGGAAGTGTCGTTGTCCTTTGCGCCTTACGCCAAGAATCTCGAATTCTGGACCGAAAAAGCGAGGCGAGCAGGGCACGAGGTTATCATTGAATTGCCAATGGAGGGCTATGGCGCGAATGCGCAGGCCCTCGGTGCGGCGGCATTGTTGTCGAGCCGGACGCCGGAAGAAAACCTGCAGCGCCTTGACTGGCTGATGTCGCGATTTGGCGGCTATTTCGCTGCAACGAATTACATGGGCGCCAAATTCTCCGCTGATGAAGCTGCAATCGCTCCCGTGCTTCGCAAGCTGAAAGACGCGGGCGTCGCCTACATTGACGATACTGGCGCCGCACAACGGGCCGGACAATCTGTCGGTATTCAGATGGCGAGCGTCACCCGCATGATCCCGGCGGCGGCGGGTGATGGCGAGCGCGACAAGGTTCGGCGTGAATTGCGCGCGCTTGAGCAAACGGCGGAAGAAAACGGCGTCGCTATCGGCAAAACCTACGCCTATGCGGCCACGATAGAGGAAATCGCGGCGTGGGCGAGATCGCTCGATGAAAAGGGCATTGCCCGCGCGCCGGCCTCTGCGCACTTGCGGGCGAGCGCCGCAGCCCGCTAGGGAAGGCCTGTTCAAGCTGCTCTCGAGAGGGTCATGGGTCAGGCTGATTTCATCAAACGTTTCCGGCCGAATGTCGGCGTCGTTTTGTTTAACGATCGCGCACAGGTTTTTTACGGTCGCCGGGTTGGCGGTTTTGCCGATCTGGGCGAGGGGCCGGATGACTACCGATGGCAATTTCCCCAAGGGGGCGTTGACCCGGATGAAGATCTTGCCGCCGCCGCCTTTCGCGAGTTGAAGGAAGAGACCGGCGTTTTCTCCGCAAGGCTGCTGGCCATGACGCCCGGCTGGATCGCTTATGCGTTTCCTGCAGGGTACAAAAAGAAAAACTGGAAAGGTCAGCGGCAAAAATGGGCGGCGATGCTGTTTGAGGGTGCTGACGATGAAATCGATTTGCAAGCTGACGATCATCAGGAATTTGACGACTGGCGTTGGGGCGAGCTGGAAGAGGCGCCGGACCTGATCGTACCGTTCAAGCGCGAGGTGTATCAGGATCTTGTAACGGGCCTTCTTCCCTTGCGGGATTTTCTGCGCGCGCGGGGCTGAATGGCGTACCCGGCGGACTTCCTGCTCGACCGTCTTCTTTATCGCGACGGTCTGATGCTGGTGATCGACAAGCCCGCCGGTTTGCCGGTGCATGCAGGGCCCTCTTCCAGACAGGGCGGGGGCGATAATCTTGAAAATTATTTCGATGCGCTGCGTTTCGGTTTGCCGCGCATTCCTGCGCTGGCGCATCGCCTTGACCGTGACACGTCGGGCTGTCTGGTGCTCGGCCGCCATCCGAAAGCCTTGCGCAAACTCGGCAAGCTGTTTTCCGACGGCCGGATTGAAAAATCCTACTGGGCGATCACGGCGGGCGTTCCTGAAAAACTTTCCGGCGCCGTCGATGCGCCACTGAAGAAGACGCAATGCGGGTCCGGATGGCGCGTTGAGATCGCCGCAGACGGCGATGAAGAGGGGCAGGAGGCGCGCACCACCTATCGCGTGCTGGCGCAACATGATGGCCGCGCCTTTATCGAGGCGAAGCCGAAGACCGGCCGTACCCATCAGGTTCGCGTGCATCTTGAGTCCATAGGCGCGCCGATTATCGGCGACCCTCAGTATGGGGACTTGCCGGAAAATATGCGCAGGCAACCGATGATGTTGCATGCGCGCCGTGTCATCGTGCCGATTTCGAAAAACAAAGAGCCTGTTGTTGTCGAAGCCCCGCCGCCCGAAGCGATGGCGGCGTTGCTTGCGGAAATGGGCGCCAAGTTTTGACGGCGCACTGTCGCAGTTGAAATGGTTCAATGCGGGGCCCGTCGCCGCTTCCCTTTCCCGCGTCATCACTGACGTGCAGCGGTTTTTTGTACAATTTGCATCTGACGATTTGTACAACTTTTCCAACGCCTCGATTTTTCCTGTGTCTGTGTGCTGGACGAAGTGCGCGCAAAACTTTCCACGCAATCAGGAAGCATCATAAGTGAGCGGGAAAAGTGGTGGATAACCGTCCACCAAAAGCGGGTTTCATGAAAGAATTCATCACATAGGCTGTAAAATTTCGGGGCCGACTCGCCTCAGCGTTGTGGTCAAATCTGGTGAAACGTTCGGCGTTCGAGCTGAAGCTGTGTGTCAGCTCTTGGCCCAAAACGGCTATTGAAGATCGGCCAACTTTGCGAGTGGTCGCCTTTTTTGATATCCGGGTGTGAAATGCGCCTAGTTGAGTTGGCAATTTGGTAAAGCCATATTTGTTGTCTAACGACCAGAGGTTCTAGAGACGCGGAATGAATGCAGAAACACTTTACCGTATGGTACAACAACTTTGGCCTGAGCGCGTAGACATTTCGGACGCGACTATCAGTGGGTCATCAAGAGCCCGCTTTCCGAAGCTTTCGTATGCATGGGATAAAGCTGAATTGGCCGTCGAACCTGTGGGGGTCAACTATAAGAGGATACAAGACTCGTGGCGCGATCTCGGCGTATGGTGCTACTTCCAGGCATTTCACCAGTGTGCACACGATAACTATATGCTGGGACGTCGTGAAGTACAGCGAAGTGATGTTTCACTGAATGATTTTAAGGCACGAATGAAAGCAGCGTTAGCAGTTGAAGGCTGGGAAAGAGAAAGGGTGCTTTACGAGGCAGCTAACGGCCAGAGTTAGTAAGGCTTTCAACATTATAAGCCATTCATTTAGCAAAGCGGCAGGTATTAACGAACAGTCAATTTTAGACATGTCTCTGAACGGTCCGCTTTCGGCAAAAAGCTGACGTTTATTTCCTAACCGTGATGCCCAGCAACGACGGGCGCTGTCAGTAGCGCCTCCGCCGCGCGTTCCGCGTCAGCAGTCCGTTTCTCCCACTCGGCGCCGGAGATAACGTCATAGGAAAGCTCCAGCGCATCGAGCCGCGCTTTTGCGGTGTCGAAGAACCACTGGCGCGTTTCCGGCGCCCCGGCGTAGCGGACGCCGTCATCGGCCCAGGGCGTGTCCGGCGAAAGCAAAAGATAATGGTCCGCCGGGTCCTCGCCCGCGAAGCGTTCAAGCGCCGGCAAGGGCTCGCCCAGCAGATGTTCTGCCCAGACGGCGGTCTGGATCGCGTCAGTGTCCTCAATCAGCAGCGGCCCGGCGAGCGGCGACAGCGCCGCGCGCATGGCGGCGTGAGTTTCGGCGAGCACCATCAGGTCTTCGCCGGTCCAGTGCGTGCCTTTTGCATGATGCGACTGCTTGTAATAAACGTCATAGGCCCGCCCATATTCCGGCATCATCCGGGTCCGGAACTTTTCCGCAAGATGCGCGGCGAGGCGCGACTTGCCGGTGCTTTCAGGCCCCAGGATAGTGAGACGTTTTTGAAACCCGCTGCGCGCCGGGGCGGCGAGATCGTTCCAGTGCGCCGCCGGGTTATCGCGGATCGCCGTTCCCGAAACGCTGAACGCTTCGCGGTCGGGATCGATAATCACAGGCTCTGCGCCAAGTTCCTCGGCGAGGCGAAAGCCATAGGGCTCGCCCGCAAAGACCCGATCGATGGGTTCGGGATGGAACTCGCGAATGACCTCGCGCCAGATGCGCCAGAAATCCGGATGGTCTTCCGGCTGCTGCGGCAGGTCGCGGTGAAGGTGCAGCACGTTGGCGTAGGGCACGGCTTCCTGCATCCATAAATATCGGGCCTTGCCGGAGACGGGTTCGTCATCGGTCGAACAAACGAGCACGGTCAACTCGTCCACCATGCGCCGCGCCGTGTCGCAGATAAACAGATGCCCGCGATGGGGAGGCATGAACTTGCCGAGAAGAAAGCCTCTGGTCGTCATGAGTCCACTGCCTCGCCTGATTTGTACGCCCTGCGCCAGTTGAAATAGCCGACCGTCGCGAGGACAAGAAAGACAGCATAAAGCCCGGCGGTGGGGTAAAGCCCCTTCGCCCAGTAAACGCCGATGGCGACGATGTCCACGCCGACCCAGACGAGCCAGTTCTCAAGCCGCCGGCGCGCCAGCAAAATCTGCGCAATGATGCTGAAAACGAGGATGGTTGAATCCCAATAGGGGAGCGCTGCATCGGTCAGGCGCGAGAAAGCCGTTCCGATGACACCCACACCGCCCGCGCCGATAATGGCATAGGCGAACGCCTGGCTGCGCGTAATGCGCCGGACGATGACGAGGCCCGTTGCGTCGCGTTTATTGTGCCAGTGGATGAGGCCATAAATCTGTACAATGACGAAAAAGATCTGCAGCACCGTGTCGGCGTAAAGCTTCGCGTCATAGAAGATCTTCATATAGAGGATCACCATGACGATGCCGAACGGATAGTTCCAGATCGACCGGCGGATCAGCAGCGTGATGTTGCAAAGCCCTAGAATGACGGCGGCGATCTCAATCGGGCGCTCGCCGATCATGGCGTGGAGGAAGTCGAACGCCGCGCTCATGTTGCGGGTTTCAGACCGTCGGCTCGCGCGGCACGAAGAAATGAAGGCCGATATAGGCTGCGCCAATAAGGCCAGGCAGGAATGCGACAGACCATAGCGGCAGGTCGAGGAACTCGCCGCCTGCGAAATATCCGATAACGCCTAACGCGGCGGCGAGCGCCATCAACAAAATGCCCCGGCGTAGATCGGCGTTGGCGCCGATAGAATCATGGGTGATGGCGGAGATCAGTTTCGGGTCCGCCTCGCCGGTTTTTTCAACGCTGATTCTGATCGCTTCGTAGATAACGCGCCGGTTGCGGTGGCGGAAATAAAACGGCATCGCCACGATCAGTACGATGCTGGCGAAGACGATCAGCGGCACGATGATGGCGACTTCCATGGCGCTACTCCGCAGCTTTGACGAGGGTAGGTCCGCGCAATGTCTGTGCGATTCGCGATGCGAGTTCGCGCGCCACGTCAGCCTTCGACATTTCCGGCCAGGTTTCGTCGCCCTTTTCGGTGATCAGGATCACCGTGTTGCGTTCGCCGCCCATGGCGCAGTGTTCGCCGGGCGAGACGTCATTGGCGACAATCCAGTCGCATTTTTTGCGCGCCATCTTCGCTTCCGCATGACCGAGGACATCGTCGGTTTCCGCCGCAAAGCCGATGACGAGGCGCGGGCGGCCTTCCTTCATCTGCGAAATGGTTTTCAGGATGTCAGGGTTTTCCGTCAACGGAAGATCAGTGAGGCCGCCGCGTTCCTTCTTGATCTTGCGGTCTGTTTCTATGGACGGTCGATAATCGGCGACAGCGGCGCAGCAAACAGCACAATCGACCGGCAACGCTTTCTCGCTCGCCGCCATCATCTGACGCGCGCTTTCAACGCGGACGAGGTTGACGCCGGCAGGCGGTTTCTCGCTTGAGGGGCCAGTGACGAGGGTGACATCGGCGCCTAAATTTCTTAACGCTGCAGCGATGGCGTAGCCCTGTTTGCCTGATGACCGGTTGGCGATATAGCGCACCGGATCGATCGCCTCGACCGTTGGCCCGGCAGTGACGAGTACGCGCTTGCCCGTCATGGGCCCGCGCGTGCTTTTAAGGAAATAAGCTTCAACTTCATCGGCGATTGCCGCCGGCTCCGCCATGCGGCCGGGCCCGTATTCGCCGCAGGCCATCTCGCCCTTGTCTGGGCCGACAATCATCAAGCCGTCTTTTTTCACCGTTTCGAGGTTACGCTGCGTCGCTGCATGCTCCCACATGCGCACATTCATGGCGGGCGCGAACATCACGGGTTTGTCGGTGGCGAGGAGCGCCGTTGAGGCAAGGTCGTTTGCAAGGCCGTTCGCCGCCTTCGCCATCAAGTCGGCTGTTGCTGGCGCAACAACAACAAGGTCCGCCGAACGCGAAAGCTCAATGTGACCCATCTCCGCTTCGTCAGTGAGGTCGAACAGATCCGTGTAACATTTCTCGCCGGTCAGGCTGGCGACCGATAAAGGTGTTATGAATTCGGCGCCCGCGCGTGTCAGGATCGCGCGGGTTTCAACGCCGCGTTTCGCCAGTTCACGGATCAGCTCAAGGCTTTTGTAGGCCGCAATGCCGCCGCCGATGATTAACAGAATGCGTTTTGTATCGTTCGCCATAACAGGGGTATAGATAGTCTTTCGCCGCCCTTATGTCACGCACCCCGGGGAGGGCTAGGGAATTGAAACAAGGCCTGATTTTCATTGCGCTGACGCTGGCCGTCACAATGACGCTCGTTCATTTTTTCATAGGCGGGCGTCTGATCGCCCGGCCATTGCTGGAGAGCGATCTAGAAACCTTAGCCCGCATGACGCTTTACCTATGCTGGCACGGGATCACGATTGTACTGGCGGGCATGGCGTTGCTTTATGCGGATGCGCTGTTCTGGCGCAAGGATCCGAATAGCGCGCGGCTGGCCTCAGGGCTTGCAGCGGCGTTTTTCTTTCTGATCTGGTTTGTCATCGCCGCGTTCGGATTGGGTCCACTGCAATTGCCGCAGTGGATTGTGTTCGCCCCGATGGCCGTTTTCGGAGCGCTCGGCGTCAAACACGCCAATCGGGCTTAAGCGATCTGTTCTATCCGCGCGCCTTCGCATAAGGGATAGGAATCGAGAAACGGCTGCAACGCTGCTTTCATTTCCTCGAAAGAACGTCCGTAGCAATAAAGAGCGGTTTCTCGAGAGCCCTCCCAATAGCCGCGAAAGGCGCCCTTGTCGCCAAGTTGTCTGTCGAATTCGTCAACCACATGGTTGATGTCGCATTCGGCGTAAACCTTATCGGGAAGGTCCGAGCCATTAAGAAAAACGCCGATGCCCTCGTTTACGCCGAAGGGAATTTCTTTTGCGGTTTCTTCAATGATCAGTTTCGACCCCTTAGGCGCGCCAAGGTCGTTCAGACGCTTGATGATCGTCGCAAGCGTTTCTTCATTCGCTTCGTTGACGCAAATCTCGAGATCGCAGAATTCGATCCCATAAGGCTCATCGGCCATTTGCGTGCCGCCGCCTGTAACATCGCCGAGCCCGGCGCCCTCAAGTGTTTCGCATAACGGGTCTTCATAGTATTCGCCGCGATCAATCGGCTGCACTTTGGCGTTCAACCGGGCAATGACGAATTCACCTTTTGGCGCTTCAGCCTGCGGTTTCGCGCCGCCAATTTTGATGCCGAACATGATCGCTCTCCTCTGTGAAGAGGCGACTTTGCCGCCATAAGGCAAACAAAGCGTAATTTTAAACGACAGTTTTAGCGAGTGGCGATTAACGCCGCGAGCGTCAGCGCGGCGAGGCCCAAAACCCAGACGGCGAGACGGGCGTTGCCCCCGGTTTTCGCTGCTGGCGCGTTAAGGCCGTTCTCATTGATTTTTTGCGCCGCCTTGCCGATGGCGTCCACATATTCGGGCAGCTTTGGCGCCACCTCGATGGCTTTGACCGTCGCTGCTTTCAGCTTCTCGGCCTGCGCCTTAACGCCGATGGCGTTGTTCACATGGTCCTTCACCACTGGCGTCGCCGCCGCCCACATATCGATTTCAGGATCGAGCAGGCGCGCGACGCCTTCGACCGTCACCATGGTGCGCTGAAGCAGCACGAGCTCGGGCCGCAGATGCATGTCGAACAGGGCCGTCACATCGAATAGCTGCTGCAGGACGCGGGACATATCGACCTGCGCCGCGTTGCGCCCCTGCAAGGGTTCGCCGACGGCGCGCAACGCCTGCGCAAACGCATCTAGTGAATGCCCTGGGCCGACGTACCCTGCGTCGAAATGAACTTCGGCGGTGCGGCTGTAATTGCGAGTGATAAAGCCGTAGATAATCTCGGCGAAAACATGGCGCGTTTTTTCATCGAGCCGGCCCATGATGCCGAAATCGACCAGGGCTAGGCGGCCGTCATTATCGACGATCAGGTTCCCCTGATGCATGTCGGCGTGGAAAAACCCGGTGTGCAGCGCCTGTTTCAGGAACACGCGAATGACAAGTTGCGCGAGCGCCTTGCGATCGATCCCGCGCTTATCCAGCGCTTCAAGATCGCCCAAAGGCGTTCCGTCAATCCATTCGACGGTCAGAACGCGGCGTGCGGTGAGCGGCCAGATCACTTCCGGCACGCGAACGCCTTGTTCGTCACGAAGATTTTCCGCCAGTTCCGACGCCGCCCCGGCTTCCATGCGCAGGTCAAGTTCGATCGCCGCCGCCTCTTTCAATGTCTCGATGAACTTTACCGGCTCCATCCGCCGGCCGGTGGCGGAAAGGCTTTCCACATGGCGCGCGGCTCTCGCGAATGCGCGAAACTCCTGCGACGCTTTTTGCTCAATCCGTGGGCGGAGGATTTTAACGGCGACGGCGCGCCCGTCCTGCAATTCGGCTTTGTGCGCTTGCGCGATGGAGGCGGCGGCGATGGGTGCGGAGAACGTCTTGAACAGCTCGCCTGCGGACTTGCCAAAGGCGTTTTGTATCTCCTGTCTCGCTTGCGTCTCTGAAAACGGCGGCATCTTGTCTTGTAGCCGCCCGAGATCGCCCGCGAGGTCGAAACCGATAATGTCGGGCCGCGTGGCCATGAACTGGCCGAGCTTCACATAGGCAGGGCCAAGTTGTTCGAATGACGCAGCAAGCCTCTCTCCCGGCCGTTTGTCCCGGCCCTTTGGAAAAATCCGCGTGACCGCGCCAAAGGCGCGGACCGGCCCCGGCGCCATATGCGCGTATTCGCGCGGGATCAGGGCGTCATGGCGGATCAGCGTCCATCCAGCGCGCAGCAATCGGGCATAATCAGCGAGGGCGGAGATCATATCCGCCAGCCCGAATGAATGGCGGCGACCCCGCCGGTGAGGTTTTCATATTTGACGCGAGCAAACCCTGCATTGCGGATGCGGGCGGCGAACGCTTCCTGGCCCGGGAATTTACGAATCGATTCAACAAGATACTGGTAGGATTCTCGGTCATCGGCGACCTGCTCGCCGAGCCACGGAATTACATTGAACGAATAGGCGTCATAGATTTTCTGCAGCCCTTCCGTAATCGGATGAGAAAATTCGAGGCAAAAAAATCTTCCCCCGGGCCTCAGTACACGGAAGGCTTCACACAGCGCTGCATCCATATCGGTGACGTTCCGGATGCCGAATGCAACCGTGTAGGCGTCAGCGCACTTATCCGGGAACGGAAGGCTTTCAGCGTCGCCGGTGACGCGGCTCAGGCGCTCGCCGAAAGCCGCCATGTCGGCGCGCGCCTCACCGGCTTTCAGCATTTCATAATTGATGTCGCAAATGGTTGCGGTGGCTGGCGTTTTGGCTTCCGCTCGGGCGCGCTCGTCGGCGCGGCGCAAAAATCCGGCGGCGACATCGCCAGTGCCGCCCGCCACGTCGATCAGTTTTTCGCCGGGCCGGGGCATGAGCCGGTCAAGCAGGACCGACTTCCAGATCCGGTGCACGCCGCCGGACATCAGGTCGTTCATCAGGTCGTAGCGTGAGGCGACGCTGTCGAATACGTCACGCACAAGATGCGCCTTTTCGCCGGTCTTCACCGTACGAAAGCCAAAGGAAGTTTCGTCTTCGCCGCGTTGCGTCATGAAAAATCCATATCTTTTCGTAGGTTAGGTGAGAAGCGCCTTGACGCCGCAGTCTGCTTTTGACAGGTTAACCACTTGATATTACCGGCGTTTCCGTGGTTTTGGGGTTGGGGGCGCTAACGAGACGGGGCGACATATGATCAAGTCGGAACTGGTGCAAAAGCTCGCCGACGAAAATCCGAACCTATTTCACCGCGATATCGAGCGGATCGTCTCGATCGTGTTTCAGGAAATATCCGATGCGCTGGCGCGCGGCGACAGGGTGGAGCTCAGGGGCTTCGGCGCATTTTCGGTAAAGCACCGGCCCGCCCGTACGGGCCGCAACCCGCGCAGCGGCGAGGCTGTCCATATCGAGGAAAAATGGGCGCCGTTTTTCAAGGCCGGTAAGGAACTGCGCGATCGGTTGAACAGTGAAGGCCGTTTTTCAGCAGGCGCCCAGCCGTTTCAGGGCGGCGATGCCCGCGAATGATCTTGAACTAATGTCCTCATTTCGGCGAAAATATCCGCAATGATGAAATGGTTTTATCGTATTATCTGGATTCCGATACTGATCGTGTCGGTACTCTTCCTCTTTGCAAACCGTGCGCTGGTGGCGATCAGTCTTGATCCGTTTAATGTTGAAGCTCCAGCCATGGCGACCCCGGCGCTTCCTTTGTGGTTCTGGCTGATGGGCATGTTGTTCATCGGTGTTGGTCTTGGTTCGTTCGGGATGTGGCTTTCAGGCGCCGAGCGACGAGCGCAGGCGCGCGATAACCGCCGCGAGCTGAAAGCCGTAAAGAAGGAAAACGCCGCGCTGAGTGCGAAACTCGACGCGAGTAAAAAACAGGACGGCGGCGACACGGAAGAGCCGCCCAAGCTGGAGGCGACGTCCGTTTAGGGTCATGTCCGCATGAGCGATCCCCTTGTTAAAATCTGCGGCGTCAAGGACGCCGAAACCGCGATTGGCGCCGCCCGCGCCGGCGCTGACTTTCTCGGGTTTGTTTTCTTTCGCAAAAGCCCGCGCTTTGTGAGCGCGGAGGCCGCTGAAGAGATCATTCTCGATCTCAAACAAGCCTCGTTCGACGAGGGGTTCGCCATGCCGCGGCTGGTCGGATTGTTTGTTGACACTGGCGAGAAAGAGCTATCCGTCGCCGCGCCGCTGCTTTCCCATTTTCAGTTTCACGGACACGAAAGCGCTGAGCGTTGCGAAGAGCTGGGCGCCGAATTCGGTGTTGAAGTGATCAGGGCCATTCCGGTGACCGGGCCGGATGACGTGGCTGCGGCGAAAGAATTCGCCGAGGCCGCTGACATATTGCTGTTTGACGCAAAGCCGCCGCCCGGCGCGGTCCGGCCCGGCGGCTATGGGGCGTCATTCGACTGGTCGGCGCTCGCGTCTTATGACGGGGAAACGCCTTACCTGTTGGCGGGCGGTTTAGCGCCGGAAAACGTCGCCGATGCAATCGCCAGCCAGAAAGACCGGCCTGCGTTTCTTGGCGTTGATGTTTCGTCCGGCGTTGAATCAGCGCCGGGCGTGAAAGATGCTGAACGCGTCAAAGCATTTCTTGCTGCAGCGAAAAAATAAACGAGGGGAATTTCATGTTGAGGACTTTGTGTGTGGGCCTGGCTGCAGCATTTTTAAGCGGCTGCGCCACGGGCGCTCAAAAAAAGCCAAACGAAGCGGCGGAGTCTGTCGCTTTCGAAGCGTTGAAACGCGGCGGCTATGTCATCGTCATGCGCCACGCCAACTCGCCCGGCGATCAGGCCGGGGCGGCGGGCCTTTCCGAAGGGTGCCGCCTGGCGCCGGGGCGGGGGCTCGACGCCAAGGGTTTTTATCAGGCGCGCAGTTTTGGCGCGATCCTCGCCGAAAACGATGTGCCGATCCTGAAGGCCTATACCAGCCGCATGTGCCGTTCATGGGATACGGCGGCGCTCACGGCTGGCGGCGCGCCAGTCGTGCCGCACGATTCCCAGATGTCCACTGACGCCAACACGGTCGCCGCTTTCAAGCGCGATGTGACGAGAGAACTTAGCCAGAACCCGGGCCAGAACATTATCCTGTCGAGCCATTCGAACATCGCACCGCTCTATGGCGCGACCACGAAAAAGGGCGAAAAGGAAGTGCCTTCGGGCGTGATCTACATCGTCCACCCGCGCGACTGGGCGCCGATAGCCCGTATGGATTTGATCGCACGGCTGCCGGCGTCGCCATCGGTCGCAGTGGAATAAGCGACGGTCTTCACGTAGTAGTTCCTCATCCTGAGGCGCCCGGCGGTAGTCGGGCCTCGAAGGATGGCGGCGCAAATCAATTCATCCTTCGAGGCTCGCCCGGATTAGCCGGGCTCGTACCTCAGGATGAGGGGTGTCTTGAGTGAAATGATCGAACCAAATTCCTACCGTCCAAATTCTTATAAAGAAGGGCCAGACGAAGAAGGCCGCTTTGGCATTTTTGGCGGGCGCTTTGTCGCCGAAACCCTGATGCCTTTGGTGCTGGCGCTGGAAAAGGAATATGAGGCCGCAAAGGCAGACTCCAGCTTCCAGACTGAGCTTGAGTATTACCTGAGGCACTATGTTGGCCGGCCTTCGCCGCTCTATTTCGCTGAGCGTATGACCGACTATGTCCGCGAAAAATCAGGCCCTACCAAGGGTGCAAAAATATATTTCAAGCGCGACGAGCTGAACCACACCGGCGCGCACAAGATCAACAATTGCATGGGCCAGATCCTGCTTGCCAGGCGTATGGGTAAGACCCGCATCATCGCTGAGACCGGCGCCGGCCAGCATGGCGTCGCGACCGCCACCGTCTGCGCCCGCTTCGGTCTGCCCTGCATCGTTTACATGGGCGAGACCGATGTGGAGCGGCAAAAACCCAACGTATTCCGCATGAAGCTACTCGGCGCCGAAGTAGTGCCGGTGACATCCGGTACGGCCACCTTGAAAGACGCCATGAACGAGGCGTTGCGCGACTGGGTCACCAATGTGGATTCAACCTTTTACATCATCGGTACGGCCGCCGGGCCGCACCCCTATCCGGCGCTGGTGCGTGATTTCCAGTCGGTGATCGGCAAGGAAGCGAAAGAGCAGATGATGGAGGCCGAAGGGCGCCTCCCCGACGTCATCATGGCTTGCATCGGCGGCGGCTCGAACGCCATCGGCCTTTTCCATCCGTTCCTTGACGACAAGGATGTGGAGATCATCGGGGTCGAGGCGGCGGGCCATGGTGTTGAAACGGGCCAGCACGCGGCGTCGCTCACCGGTGGCAGGCCCGGCGTCCTCCACGGCAACCGCACCTATCTGCTTCAGGACGATGACGGCCAGATTCAGGACGCTCACTCGATCTCGGCGGGGCTCGACTATCCCGGCATCGGGCCGGAGCACGCCTGGCTGCACGAAACCGGCCGGGTGAAATACGTGTCGGCCACGGATGAGGAAGCGCTGGAGATGTTTCAGCTCTGTGCGGCGCTCGAAGGCATCATCCCGGCCCTCGAACCCGCCCACGCGCTTGCCCGCGCGGTCGAAAAAGCCGTCGAAATGGACCGCGAGCAGATTTTACTGCTCAACATGTGCGGGCGCGGCGATAAGGACATCTTTTCAGTGATGGACGCGCTGGGCGAGGGTCAGTAATTGCAGCGTACAACTTAGATTGTCGCAAATTATCAGTATACAAATAAATAATTGACGATTACGTATCGTAAGCTTTCGGGCCGGTCAATCCTAGATAGGAAGCGCCGTCCTGGCTCGAACACGTCCGACAGAAAATCAAGCGACCAGCGATCGTTCGGCTTTGAGGGCGTGTTGATCGGCGCGCGAACGCCAGTGGCGCGCTTGCGGCCGCGCCGTCGCTTCACCGACAGGCGTTCCTCAGCATACAGCCTGCGTGTGCGTTCGTTAGGCTATGATCAATTCAACCGCTCAAGTTCGGCGTCAATTTCCAATAGGAACGCTTCATTCTGCTTCTTGAAACGCGTCATTCGAGATGTCGCGGCTTGGTGCCAGCCTTCCGTCATGATTAACTGGCGACCAAATACCGGATCCTCGCAAAGCTCAGCCATAGGACGATGCAAGGCAATCAACGCGCGGCTAACATCCCCTTCCGGCGCTACGACGGACACCGAAGGATTTCGAAGAACATGATCGTCCCACATGAGTTCGTAGTTTATCTTCAGTTGTGATCGTTCATCAGCCAAGCGAGAGTCATATATGTTCAATTCGGCCCGAAAGGCATCTGTCAACAATTCAAGATATTGGTCATTTCTAGCAAGCTCGCGCAGCGAATTGTCAACAAACGACGGAAGGATATCGCCGCTCATGACGTGAATGGTTTTAGTGACGGCACTTATCGCCTCGGGGGAGTCATCGCATCTATCTAGGGCAAGTATAGCGCGATCGCGCGTGGAGCGACTTTCCCCTATCGACGCGATCCTTTCCTCCAACGCTATGGTGTTAAACGACACCTCATTCTTCAACCGTACTAGAGTATTTGTCGCGCCTTTCTTATTGGACTGCGCCTCACTCCAATTTGAGACCTGCAACGCGAGCAAAACGCCCGCTGCCACAATCACGAAATCCAATCCGACTGCGAACCAATTTTGCGTTTTGACGTGTTGAGCAACGCGACGCAGCAGCATTTAAGATCCTCGGCATTGGCGCTCTGCCCCGAAAACACTAAGGGCGCGCATTTATAGTGTTTCTCTCAGGACATTGCCGCTTCGTTCCAACGCGCTTGATTGACGCCGAACAACGTGAGCCATAACGCAAGCGACGTTTCCGCTATTAGCGCGGGAAGAAGTAAGAATATCCCGAAGTCTCCCCTTAACTGCGGCGCTACGAACGTAGTTAGCGTATTGGTAATATAGCCAATTCCAGCGAACACCAACGCGAAGCCAATTATCCGCGGTATCAGGCCTGACCTGATGATCAACGATGCGAGGATAAGACAATGCGCGCCAAAGAAGGCAAGAGATAGCGCGAAACCCGCGTTGAACCTCTGAAAGGCGCTGTAGCTTAGCGCCGCGCGCTGGGATTCTGTGAGCCCGGCTAGGGCTTCTGCATTGATCAAATAATTCAGGGGTTCCAGGTAGCTCCCCAAATTCGCCACCTCGACAATGATGGCAGTCATGAATGTCAGTACCAGTAGGATACTGATTGGTTGATCGAACACGCGAAACACACGGTAGAATACCCAAATCACCGGGATATTGCAGGCGAGAAACGCTATCGAAGCGCCAATGCCAGTCCGGTAAAGGTTTTCGTGCTCAATGATGTTCGCCGCTGTCGCAGCCGCATCGCCCGCGACGATGAGCTGTCCACGGACAACGATTTCTGAAAAAAGGCCTCCCGCGATAATGACCAAGTAACAGATACCGGCCAACCGCGCCGGCGGGATCTTATCTTCCCGTTCTTGCGATTGCATTTTCCCTCCCAAATGGGTGTCGCTATAGAAGCTGGGCTTACTCCTAATGTATAGCGAACGCATTCGAAATGCGATGATCAACAAGCGGATTGCGTTAGGCCGTTCACTCCAACGAGGTGCGTACCTTTCCCTGACATATTTCCATACATTGCCCCCGCGATTGACAGCCCTATTTACGCTGAGCCGTTTAACACTATTACCAATAGTGTTAAATGAGAGCGTCTTAATACCCTACAATTTCAACGCCTTAGCAGGTGGTGCCGACGTGTGGCGGCTGGTTCGGTTTAACACTTCACCTACGTTCTGTTAAATAAGCCCCCGTCACCCACAGGAGCCGCCCATGAAACGCAAGACCGCCGCTGATTTCTCGCCCGAAATTCTCGATCTTTTCGATGGCTATGTGCACGGGGCCCTGACCAAGCGTGAATTTCTGGAAAAGGCCGCGCGGTTCACCGCTGGCGCGGCGGGCGCGCTTGCGGCGTTCAATGCGCTGAAACCAAACTACGCGCTCGCCGAACAGGTCTCGCCCGACGATCCCGACATCGACACCGGATGGGTGGAATATGCATCGCCTGACGGCCATGGAACCATCAAGGGGCTGATGGCGAAACCTAGAGCCAAGGGCCCGTTCGGCGCGGTGCTGGTGGTGCACGAAAACCGGGGGCTGAACCCATACGTTCAGGATGTGGTGCGCCGCGTCGCGAAAGCCGGCTATCTTGCGCTCGGGCCCGACGGCCTCACCCCCGCCGGCGGTTATCCGGGTAATGACGATGATGGCCGCGCCATGCAGCGCGAGCTCGACCGCGAAAAGCTGCTGGAAGATTTCTTTGCCGGGTTCGAACATCTCGTGAGCCACGAACACAGCACCGGCAAGGTTGGTGCGGTGGGTTTTTGTTACGGTGGCGGGGTCTGCAATGCGCTCGCGGTCGCTTACGAAAACATGGCCTGCTCGGTGCCGTTTTACGGGCGGCAGGCAGACGTAGAAGACGTGCCTCAGATCAAGGCGCCGCTTATGCTGCACTATGCCGAAAACGACGAGCGGGTGAACGCCGGATGGCCAGCCTATGAGGCGGCGCTGAAAGAGCACGGCAAAACCTATGAGGCTTACTTTTATGACGGCGCCAATCACGGTTTTCACAATAATACGACGCCCCGCTATGACGAAGCGGCGGCGACGCTCGCCTGGGAGCGCACGCTTGGCTGGTTCGGGAAGTATCTGAGTTAGGCGGGCTGTTCGTTTTCGGAAACCCACTGGATGTCATTGCCGGACGTGTTCCGGCAATCCAGAGTAGGGGTTTGTTTTACTGGATCACCGGGACAAGCCCGGTGATGACAATCAGGGGGCTTAGGTAAAACTTACTCTTGCAGCATCAGTTTTTTGCGCAGCATAAAGCGCAGCAAAACGTAAAGCAGCAAACCCACTGGCCCGAGCATGAAAGCAAGGATGAGACACGGTATGACCGCCAGATGCGGGACCCGATGTCTGATCGCGTCGCGCCCGATCCACGCGCCGACAAACAGGTCGAAAACGAGATAATGCGTCCAGCCGATGATGACGCCGTTCGGATGCGCGAAGATGGCGCGCACGCCCTCGATGCTGGTGAAATCAACGCCGCCGCTCGACTGGCCAAATGCGAAGGCGGCGACCATGCCTGCCAGGTAAACCCCGCCCAGCAATGCCGGGTAAAGCGCTGAATGAACAATCGCGCCGGTCACTTTGCTGCGTGGCAAAAAGATCAGCAGCGCCCAGGCCGGCAATACTGATGCATTGATCGCGGTAAAAGCTGTGTTCCAGTCCATCATCGTCCCTCCCGGTCACCAGACATTACCGCAAATAGCGCTTTGCTGCGACGCCTTGTCGGCCTGACCCGCCCGTGATTGGCCTTTCGCGCCAAAACCCGTTAAGCCCATCCTAATATTGTGTGAGGAAACCGGCGGCGCGTTTTCACGTCTTCGTCGTCAAAAGCGAGTACATTTCTTTCATGTCCAGTAAAGCCAATGCCGAGGCGTTCGCCGCCCCTGCCGACGACCGAGTCTCTACGCCTGCCGAAACCGCCCGCGCCGCCATGCTCCGCCGTATCGTTGAGCACTGCAAAAAATTTCAGGGCGTCGATCTAAAGCGCAGCATTTTACAGGCGAGCCTCAGCCTCGCGCTTTATATAGCTGCGGTGGGCGCCATGCTCGCTGCGGCGGCTAGCGGCGTATGGCTGGCGGTTGCGCTGATAGCGCCTTTTGCGGCGGGGCTTTTGGTAAAGCTTTTCACAATCCAGCATGATTGCGGACATGGCAGCTACTTCGAGACCAAACGGGCAAATACGTTGCTTGGGTTCGCTATCAGCGTGT
This sequence comes from Hyphococcus flavus, assembly GCF_028748065.1. GTDB lineage: Bacteria > Pseudomonadota > Alphaproteobacteria > Caulobacterales > Parvularculaceae > Hyphococcus > Hyphococcus flavus. The sequence goes on from NZ_CP118166.1 coordinate 1,422,228, forward strand.
TGACCTTTACCCCTTACGGGTTCTGGCGCGACGCGCATAACCGCCACCATGCGAGTTCCGGCGACCTGGACCGGCGCGGCGTCGGCGGCGTCGATACGCTGACTGTTGAGGAGTTCCGCGCGCTCTCGCCAGCGAAAAAGATCATGTACAAGTTGTATCGTCATCCACTGGTGATGATCATCTTCGGCGCGCCGTTGTATTTTCTTTTGTTACAGCGTCTGCCGCTCGCCGGGGCGATGCCGTTTGCGGAAACATATCAGGGCATGAAGCTATCCCAGATCTGGAAAAGCGTTGTCGCGTTGAACATTGCGCTTGTGGTTTTTTATGGCGGGCTGTCGTTTTTCCTGGGCGCCGGCGTTGTTGCGGCGGTGATCATTCCCGTGGTTACGATCTCGGCATGGATCGGCACCTGGCTGTTTTTTGTGCAGCACCAGTATGAGGACGCTTATTGGGCGCGGAAGCCGAAATGGAATTTTGCTGAAGCCGCAATTTTCGGATCCTCCCACTACAAGCTGCCGCAACCGTTGCGATGGATCACGGGCAATATCGGCCTTCACCACATCCACCATCTCACCAGTCGTATTCCCAACTACAAGCTGATGGAATGCTATCGCGCCAGCGAGGATTTGCTGGCGCTGCCGGTGATGACGATCCGCGAGAGCATCCGTTGCGCGCGGCTTGCGCTCTGGTGCCCAGTGCAACAAAGGATGGTCACCTTCGCTGCAGCAAGGTAAGTATTGCCCCTCAAACGGGAGGGGCGTCCATGAAGTTTCGGCTAGTCGTGCTTGCGTGCTTTACCGCACTTGCCGCATGCGGAAAAAAAGTTACCGCACCGCCCGCCCCAGAACCCGACGAAGCGACTGTCCGTCAAACATCACTTGGCGAGGTCATAGGCGTTTCAGTAGCCGAAGGCGCCCATGCCTGGCGCGGTCTGCCCTACGCCAAACCGCCGGTCGGCAACTTGCGCTGGCGCGCGCCGCAGCCGGCGGCAAATTGGGATGGCGTGCGCGTTGCCGCAGAATTCAGTTCGCGCTGCACCCAGATGTCAAACTGGTTTCACCAGTCGGAGGGCATCGATCCGGGGCAAGTCATCGGGTCGGAAGATTGCCTCTACCTCGATCTTTATGCGCCCGCCGATGCGATGGAAAAAGCGGCGAGCGGCGAGCCGCTGCCGGTCATGGTATGGATTCATGGCGGCAGCAACGTCTGGGGCCGGTCAGCCAGCTATGTCGGCTCGAACCTTGCGCGCAATGAGGGCGTTATTGTCATCTCCGTTCAATACCGGCTTGGGCCGCTTGGGTTTTTCTCGCATCCGGCTTTACGCGCCGATGCGCAAACGTCGTTAGACAGCGCGGCGAACTTCGCAACACTTGATCTTATCCAGTCGCTGAAATGGGTTCGTGATAATATCAGCTCTTTCGGCGGCGATCCGGAGCGCGTAACGGTTTTCGGCGAAAGCGCTGGCGGGCATAATGTTGTGACATTGCTCGCTTCTCCGCTGGCGGCGGGCCTGTTTCATCGGGCGATCGTGCAATCGGGCAGCTTTGACAGTGTTTCCATTGCTGACGCCGAAAGCGCTGAAAGCGCTCTTTCCAATCCTTCCATGGTGGTGTCGGAACGGCTCGGCGCCGAAACGGCAAAGGATCTGCGTGCTTTATCGGCCGAGGCGCTGTTCGCCGCGTATGAAGGCGCCGAAGGCGCGACAACCGACATGCCTACCGTGATTGAGGACGGCGTCGTGCTGCCGTCCGGGGCCATGCGCGATGCGTTTTCCTCACCCGATACCTTCAACGCCGTGCCAATCATCACCGGCGTGAACCGTGACGAATTCAAGCTGTTCAATCTCGCCAATCCGCGTTTGACGAAACAGTTTCTGGGCTTGTTCACCACCTCGCGTGACAAGGAATTTTACGATGCGGCGTCAGAGTATCCCAGCCGCATCTGGCGTATAAGATCCGTCGACGAACCAGCAGTGCAAATGGCGGCTGGCGGCCATAACGAAGTTTACGCCTACCGTTTCGACTGGGACGAGGGCGGGCGGTTCATGTTCAGCGATCTCAAACATCTTCTGGGCGCAGCGCACGCCATGGAGATCCCGTTCGTATTTAACAGGTTTCAGCTCCTCGGCCGTCTCGACAAGGTGATGTTTCAAAAGAAAACCGCAGCATCGCGGGAGGAGCTCAGCCGCGCCATGGGCGCCTATTGGGCGGAATTCGCGCGAAATGGCGCGCCGGCGCCGGATGGTTTGCCGGCATGGCCCGAATGGTCCGCGAATGGCGGGACGCTGTTGCGGTTTGATGGGCGCGAAGACGGCGGTATTGTCGCCTTTGCTGAAGAAGACAATTTGGCCATGGTCGCTTCGGATATCGTCGCCGATCAGCGGATGGACCAAAAAGAACGCTGTTACGTGATTGGCATTGTCGGCGTCTGGCTTCCGGAGCTGGCGAATGGTATCGCGGTCGAAACGGGATGCGCTTGAAAGCGCACGAATATGGAGAGGGACCTATGACTTACCTGAAATCACTGATGTTCAGCGCTGGCGCATTGGCGCTTGTCACGCCTGCTTTCGCGCAATCGGATTTAAGCGCGTCTGTTGCTGCTGATTACGAAGAAAACCTGGAAGCGCTGTTCACTCATTTTCATCAAAATCCCGAACTCTCCCACCGTGAGTTTGAAACGTCGAAGCGCCTTGCAGCGGAAATCAGCGCTCTTGGCTATGACGTGACCGAAGGCGTCGGCGGAACCGGCATCGTCGCTGTCATGGAAAACGGCGACGGGCCGACCGTGCTGATCCGCGCGGACATGGATGGCCTGCCGGTGAAGGAAGATTCCGGGCTTGCCTATGCCTCCACCGCGACGCAAGAAGACATCGACGGCATCGTCAAGCCGGTGATGCACGCTTGCGGCCATGACATGCACATTACATCGCTTGTCGGTACGGCGAGGCAATTGGCGGCCCGCAAGGATGCATGGTCAGGCACGCTGGTGTTGATTGGTCAGCCTGCGGAGGAACGAATTTCCGGCGCGCGCGCGATGCTAGAAGACGGCTTGTACAAGAAGTTTCCAAAGCCCGACTACGCCATGGCGCTGCATGTTTCCGCGCAAACGCCGTCAGGCCGGATCGAAGTGCCTCTCGGCATTCGCGCATCGAGCGCTGATAGCGTTGACATAATCGTCCACGGCGTCGGCGCCCATGGCGCATCGCCCCACAAAGGGATCGATCCGGTACTGGTTGCCTCTCAGATCGTGGTTTCCCTGCAGTCTGTTGTGTCGCGCACCATCAACCCCCAGGCGGCGGGCGTGATTACGGTCGGCGCCATTCATGGCGGCACGAAACACAACATCATCGGTGACCGGGTTGAGATGCAGCTAACCGTGCGTTCAAACGATTTCGAGATTCGCGAGCAATTGCTCGATTCTATTGATCGCGTGGCTGAAGGCGTCGCTGTTTCCCTTGGCGTGCCTGAAAATCTGATGCCGGAAGTGATCCGCTCCGAAACCGAAACAACGCCGCCGACGATCAATGACCGCGAAACGGCGCAGTTCGTTCGCGACGCCATCACCGCGCAAATGGGCGAGGGTGTCTTGATCGACAAACCGCGAGAGGGCATGGGCGCTGAAGACTTCGCCTATTTCGTCACGCCGGATACGGGCGTCAAAGGCGTCTACTTCAATGTTGGCGGCACCCCGGAAGGCAAAGTCAAAAGCGCGGCATCCCATCACTCGCCGTTTTTCAAGATCGAGCCTGAGCCATCAATCAAGGCGGGCGTCGAAGCCATGACCGCCTCCGCCATCGCACTCTTCAATAAGTCAGAATAAACCGCATAAAAAACCCGGTGCGAACGATCAGTCCGCGCCGGGTTTTTCTAAAGTCAGTTTGTTTTTAATCGTCGCCATATTGAACGCCGCTGATGCGCACGTCGCCATCGCCGCTCACTCGTACAGAACCTTCGTGACGGCGAATATAGACGTCGCCGGAGCGCGATGCGCGAACGTCCGGATTGGTCGCGACGCCGCCGAAGTCAAACCCGCCGGAACCATGGATTTCAACCCGCAGGTCTTCCGCGCGCCCATCCCGGATGTTGATATAGCCAGACCCGTGCACTTTTGCGGTGGTTTCGCCATTGATGCTGGCGAGCGAGATATCGCCTGAACCATAGACGGAGGTTGCGGCCCCGCCGGCAACGTCGCCGGCGTCGATATCGCCCGATCCGTGGATGCTGGCGACGAACGAACCGTTGACGTTGCCGAGGGTTACGTCGCCTGAGCCATGGATCCCGACCGTCGCGTCGCCATTAACGTCTCTGAGATTGATGTCGCCGGAACCATGAATGGAGGCTTCGAGCGTCTCCACGGTCAGTGCTTCAAAGTCGCCCGATCCGTGAATGCCAATATCAAGGGCGCCTGCAACGACGCCTGTTTTAAGATCTCCTGAACCGTGAATCTTGATGTCGCCGCTCGCGATATCGCCAATGACGCCATCGACGTGACCTTCGCGAACAGAAAGAGCGCCATTGGTGTTGTCTGCGGTGAGCTTCACCACCGCGCTGTCAAAGGATAGTGCTGCGCCGGCGGGAATGGTCAGGGTAATCGTCGGGTAATCTTCAAGGAAAACTTCAAAGGCCCGTTCTTCATAGCGGCGCCAATCAACGTCGCGATGCCAGCGGGTTTCGTCAGGATCTTCATAACTGCGGATGCTGAGAACGCCGTTATCCGTATCGACAATCACCGGATAGTCTGCATCGTCGCCGGGTTGATTATCGAGCCGCACGTCGCCGCTTGCTGCCGTTTCGATATTCACGGCGCCTATGAAATCTCTGATCTCTACAGTGTTGATGTTTTGATGCGTTGAGACTTCCGCGTGCGCCGCGCTTGCAAAAATGGCCGCCGCGCCGAAAGCCGCGGTCATGAATTGTTGAATAGGCATGGTTGAGTACCCCCTTGGTTGCCAGGCTCTGCTTACCTTAATGCTACCGTAGTAGCAGGCGTGTCGCAAACCGCTTGCCCCGGTTTCGCCATGAAATCACCGCGAAAAGACCTCGGCTCGTCGCGACGGAGCGCCAGTCAGCTTCCGTTTATATGTTCAGAGTGGCCCGGGCTTGGGGCAGGTCATCTCTTGAAAGCCATGGAGAACGGCATGCTGAAGAAAGTTGCGTTTAGTGTTTTAGGGGCTGGATTTGTCATGATGAGCGCGCCGGCGTTTGCGGGCGAATGGAAGTTGAATGCACGCGCTTGTCCCGATCTTGTTGAAGATCGACTGGACCGGATTGAAGACCGGCGAGACCGCCGCTTTACCACCAGCCGCAGGGATCGCCGCGAGGACCGCTATGACCGGCGCGAAAACCGCCGTGACGAAGCTGTCACCGTCTGCCCGGCCCGGGCGTTTTATTATCAACCCGATCGCCGGGAGCTAAAGCGTGCGGCGCGATATGATGAGCGCCGAGGCAGGTCGTACGGCAAGAACCAGCGGAGCTTTCGGTCTGAATTGCGTTGGGATCGCCGGATGCGAATGAACTATATCAGGATCGACGGCCGCAAGATTTACGTGCGCGGGTAGTCTGTGATCTGATAAATACTAACGCAGGAAAAGCGGAGCAGTTGCTTCGCTTTTCTTTTACGCATGCGCGCGTTATAGGCCACTTGAAGGTTCAAGGGAGCAAAGCGTGACCTCAGGAAATGACGTCAAAAAAGTCGTTCTCGCCTATTCCGGCGGGCTTGATACGTCAGTCATTTTGAAATGGCTGGAAGTTGAATATGGATGCGAGGTCGTCACCTTCACCGCAGACCTGGGTCAGGGCGAAGAGCTTGAGCCTGCGCGCCGCAAGGCCGAACGCGCCGGCGTCAAGGAAATCTATATCGAGGATCTGCGCGAGGAGTTCGTACGCGACTTCGTTTTCCCGATGTTCCGCGCCAACGCGGTTTATGAAGGACTCTATCTGCTCGGAACGTCCATCGCGCGCCCGTTGATCGCGAAACGTCTGGTTGAGATTGCGCGCAAAACCGGCGCCGACGCAGTCGCCCATGGCGCCACCGGCAAGGGCAACGATCAGATTCGTTTTGAGTTGAACGCCTACGCCCTCAATCCGGATATTCGCGTGATCGCGCCGTGGCGTGAATGGGATTTGAACAGCCGCGAAAAATTAATTGCCTTCGCCGAAAAATATCAGATCGAAATTCCAAAAGACAAACGCGGCGAGGCGCCGTTTTCCGTAGACGCCAATCTGCTGCACACGTCGTCAGAAGGTAAGGTGCTGGAAGACCCGGCTGATGAAGCGCCGGACTACGTTTATCAGCGTACGGTTGATCCGGAGGATGCGCCGGACAAAGCCGAGACCATTGAAATCGGGTTCGAGCGCGGCGACGCGGTTTCGATCAACGGCGAAATGCTTTCGCCCGCGGCTTTGCTGACTAAGCTCAATGATTATGGCCGCAAGCACGGCGTTGGCCGTCTTGATCTGGTTGAAAACCGCTTCGTCGGCATGAAATCGCGCGGGATTTATGAAACCCCGGGCGGAACGATCCTGCTTGCCGCCCATCGCGGCATCGAGCAGATCACGCTCGATCGCGGCGCCGGGCACCTAAAAGACGAACTCATGCCGCGCTATGCGGAACTCATCTATAACGGCTTCTGGTTCGCGCCGGAGCGGGAAATGCTGCAGGCGGCCATAGACAAAAGCCAGGAGCATGTGTCGGGCACGGTGCGCGTCAAGCTCTATAAGGGCTCAGCCAATGTAGTCGGGCGTTCATCGCCAAACACCATCTATTCTCTCGCTCATGTGACGTTTGAGGAAGATGCGGTTTACGACCAGAAAGACGCAGAAGGCTTCATCAAGCTAAACGCGCTGCGCCTGAAACTCCTCGCCCGCCGCAACGCGCAAACGCGATAGCATTCTAAGCTACTCACCTGATAGCCAGGCGGTCAGCAATGCGCGTTGATCAGCGGTTTGATCATCCCCTTGCTCGATTGGACCATAAGTCTGTTCAGCTTCGTTCTTCTGCAAGAAAAGTCCGAAGTTGGCGAGGTACGGCGCGAGGTCAATCTTTTCTGATCGACGGATGTTGTTGGAGAGTATCCCTTGAATGCTGACGCCAGTTGACTGTTTCACGAGCGTTCCCAATCGAGTTAGGGTCAAGGGCGAACCCCCATGGGTGCTCGCGACATGAATTGCTCGAATGGCGTCATCAAGCGACTTGTCGCCACTTGTTTCGCTGCGAATTTTCAGGTCCATGGCGAACAGCGCGCTCATCCCGCCGTAGTAAATGAGATTGTAGCTGTCAGATGACTGATTCTTCGTTGCGGCTGCTGAGACAATTGTGCCTCCCGACTGCAATGCGCTTAGATACTGTCCGTGCCTGTCGAGAACCAGGCCCCAGAAAATTTCCTCATCGACATAATTCAGACGTAAGGCTGTAATCCATGCGTAATATTCCGCTGCGCCCTCTAAAAGCCATTCGAGCTCGCCCGCGCTTTCGTTCTGTCCGCCCCATCGAACATTCCAAAGATGAAAGCCCTCATGTGCGATGACATAAGCGGCAAGAAATTGACCGCTCGGGCCTAGTGCGTCCTCATTCAATGACAGGCTGATAGTTCTGCCCAGAACGCCGCCGCCGAGAAATGATGCGTCTGCACCGACCAGCAAAAAGTTGTCTTTTGGCGTATCGTCAAACAACGCTGAAAAAGCGCCAAAGAAATTCTCGATAATTGGTTCATACACAGCGCCCAGTTCCGCCACAGGCGGTCCCAGCGCAATAATTGCTTTTGCATCGCCGAGAGCAATGTCGATCTCTTCATGCGCGCCTGCCAAGAACGCGGAATCAAGCAAAGCGTCCGTATTGCGCGGGAAAAATCTCGCGGGATTTGCCGCGTCTTGCCGCCAGGGCGTGCTGACCTTCCAGTCTTCAGGCAAGTCAAAATCGACGATGATATGGTCTGAGGGTGCGCCTTCCATAAACAGCGCCCGCCCGGTCCACATCACGCCGTAGTCTCGGCCATAGGCAAGCTCGTCATCGCCCGGCTCGTTGCGAAAACGGTCGTGCTGAAGATTGAGCGCATATTGTACGGTAATCTCCCCGTGGGTGCGCCGCGCTAATCTCCAGACGCCCGGTGTTTCTTGAATCAAGCCAACGGGTTCGCCATCAGCGTCTTCCGCCGCCAGCTTCGTAATAAAGCCTGCCCAACCCTGATAGAGACCCGTGTCGCCGGCGGCGCGGGTCATCTGAATTCGCCCGCGATGGGGCGTAACCTTCGCCGCCACCTCAGCCCGTCGCAACGCCATATCATCGTCAGCGCGTTCCCTGGAAAAGCGGATCTCATAGCTATCCGCGAGAGCGGCGGATGGCGCGCAACTGACTGCGATGCACAATGAAAGACTAAGAGCAATAGAACCAATAACACGCATGCCAAATTCTCCTTTTTCGGGACGGCATGGCGCATCGAGGGGTTGATGTCTCTCGCTGTTATCCGGAAGCGTGTAGCGATTATGCAAACGCACCAACTGATTATGTGAACAGGCGTATTGCTTATGTGAATATGGCGCGGGTGTTCTGGCTTGGGCCTTGTGTAGCAGGATGAAATGCAGAACTTTTTAAACGGAAGGCGAGACGTCAGATCAATTCACTGGAAAAGGCGACCATGAGGTTTTTCAAGTCAAGGCCGGGAACGGCTTATTTGGAACCGGTCATCTGGATTACGCTTTGCTCTGGCTGGATTTGGCTGATGGCGCGCGGAGATAGCAACGGCTTCGGTTACTTTAGCCAGCCGCAGAACAGCCTCGTCGCGCCGCTTATTATCGGCGGGCTTATTAATGCTGTGCTGTTCGTTACGAATGCGTATTATGTCGTGCCAAAATTTCTGGCTTGCGGCCGATGGCGGACATATCTCTTCGCGATCAGCGCACTCCTGGTTGCAAGTGTGTTGCTACAGACGGCGACCCAGCGGTTGATTATCGTGCTTGCCGAGCCTGACCTGAGGTCGCTGACCTGGCCTGCATTGATCATGGAAAATCTGTATTTGGCCCCGTTCGTTCTCTTAACCTCGACGCTTTATAAATTTGGCCGCGACTGGGCGAGGCATTTGCGTGAACGCCGTATGCTGGAGAACGAAGCGGCGTCTTTAAAAAAAGCGTTGTCTGATACTCAAAAAGAGATGCATGCTTTCGCCAGCGGCGGGGCGCCTGGTCAAAACTTTCTGCAGATTGAGTCCGGAAGCGAGAGTGTCCAAATTCCCGTAGACGCCATTTTGTTCGTTCAGTCCGCGGGCAACTACGCTAATGTCGTGACAGGCGAAAAGACGTTTATGGCCTATGGCGCCTTGAAGGACCTTATCGAACGCTTGCCGGAGACACGGTTCGCGCGTGCGCATCGCTCCTACATTGTCGGGATGGACCACATTAAAGCGATTAAAGGCGATCAGCTCTCCATTGGCGAGCAAGAGCTTCCGATTGGCGCATCTTACAAGAAAGACTTCATGGCGAAGTGGAAAGCCCGCAAAGGAACGGCTTGATATAAGCGTGGCCATCGATGGAACGTTAGCGTTTCTTGATTGAGGCCCATTCTTCTCTGAGGGGTGATCTTTATTCGATTTCTAGCGTCCGGCACGCAAAGGACGGCCTTCATCCCGGCGTTTTGACGACCTTGAGCCTATTAACCCTTTGTTAATCAGCCCTTTCGGGCTAATATAACTACCGCCTATTGTCGGGTTTTGGCCCAGAGCGGCGAGAGAGGGGTTTAAGATGCGTAATATCGAAGCCATTTTCGGCGGTGTTCTGGCGCTGGTGGTGCTTGGCGTCGCTCTTTATGCCGTGATGAACACCAACTTCGCTGGAGCCGGCGGGGACGGGTCAAACAGCAGTCCCGGCAACACTTATTCCGGCGCTGATATGACGCCGACGCTGACCGCGACAACGGGACAGGATCTGATCTGCGAGTGTTATGACGCCGCCTTTCAGCTCGCCGGGCAAGTGGACGTGGTCTCACCCGAATACAGAACCGGTTTTCAACAGTGTCGCGCTCGCGGCGGTGTCGATGGCGGCGACGCATGGACAGCCGGGTGGAACGCGCGTCTTTCAGCCCGTCCTTATGAGGCGAGCTGCCGGTCGTATAAGCGTCGCGGCTAATACATTTATCTAGGCTTCAGATTTAAACGGTCTCGCCAGCAGGGCGGCGATGATCTCGTCCACGGTTTTCCGCCCGTTCACAAGGTTTGACACAGCTTCGCAGATCGGGGCTTCTACCCCTGCTTTTTCTGCAAGCGCATGTATGGCGTCAGCGGTGGCGACGCCTTCGCTCACTGTGTTTCGTTCACCCAGCACCTCTTCAAGGCTGCGTCCCTTGCCCAGTTCCATGCCCAGCGACATGTTCCGGGACTGGCTGGAGGAGGCCGTCAGGATCAGATCCCCAAGACCCGATAGCCCGGCCATGGTTTCTTTCTTGGCGCCTAGTGCAACGCCGAGCCGCTGAAACTCCGCAAACCCTCGCGCGATCAGTGCGGCGCGGGCGCTTTGGCCGAGCCCTCGTCCATCAACGACACCAGCGGCGATGGCGAGGACGTTCTTGATCGCGCCGCCAAGCTCTGCGCCGGTCAGGTCGTTTGACAGATACGGCCTGAAGTGAGCAGCCCCTATTGTCGCCATCCAACGCGCGCCCAGGTCTTTATTGGCGCAGGCGAGCGTCACGGCCGTCGGTAATCCCATGGCGACGTCACGGGCAAAACTGGGCCCGGAAAGAACGGCTGGCTTAGCTTCCGGCCATACCCCGGACAGGACCTCCGTCATCAGTAGTCCCGAAGACCTTTCGATGCCTTTCGAGCAAAGCGCTACCGGCATGCCGGCGGTAGGGCAGGCGGCGCGCAAGTCGGCGAATACTGACCGGGCGAATTGCGCGGGCACGACAAAAAGTAGGGCCTCTTTCTCGCCGGCCATACCCAATGAATCCGCGGCGTTCAGCGTTTTGGGCAGTGGAACGCCGGGCAGGTATTCGGTGTTTTCGTGATGATTGTTAACCGAGTTTATGACGGCGCTTTCGCGCGCCCAGAGCGTCGTCGCGACGCCATTATTGGCGCAAACCGCCGCCAGCGCCGTACCCCAGGCGCCGCCGCCTATAACGCCAACGGAAGAGAAAGGCCGACCCGAATTCATAAGCTGGACTTCGCTTTGTTTGTTGCCGAATGACGAATGAACGGTTTATATAGATTTCAGCGTAAACAATATACCGCAAATGCCTACTGAGAATCTTGATGAAACCGCAAAGCAGATCCTGGACGCCGCTAGTCGGCGGTTTCTGCATTACGGGTATGGCAAAACAACCATGTCGGAGATTGCGCAGGACTGCAACATGTCCACCGGCAACCTCTACCGCTACTTCCCGTCAAAACTCGATATCGCGGAAATCTTCGTGCGCGTGTTGCGGCGCGAGCAAGTAGCCAGCCTCAGGGCGGTTCTGGAAAAGCCCGGGCAGTCGCCTTCGCAAAAATTGAGAGCCTTTTTCCTGCACAAGTTCAAGCTGGCCTATGACAGGTTCCACGATAAGCCCAAGGCCTACGAACTCTCACAAGAGCTTCTGAACTCGCGGCCAAAGGTTGGGATCGAATGGGAAAACGCCGAAGGCCGGGTCCTGTCGGAAATCCTGATCGAGGGTGATGCCGATGGGTCTTTCGCGGTTGAGGATGCGACCCGCACGGCCAAAATTGTTCAGGACGCATTTTATCGCTTTACCAGCCCGGCCATTTTCCATGAGGGCGATTTCGAAGCGCTTGCCGCCGAGCTGGAAGAGGTGATCAACCTGGTGCTTGACGGATTTTCGTGGCGCGCGGCGCGTAAAGCGGCAACCGAGAAGAGAAAACACGCACTTTTATAGAGCATTTGCTCTCCAAGATGATCACAAAATAGCGATCACACACCAGCAGGCCTCCCTTCGAAACGCTTAATTCATTGATTTTACGAGAAAAATATCTGAGAGCGAGAATAAATCATAAATAATGAATATTAATCAAAACGTTCATTGACATATCTTCAGTAGGGCCTTATGTGCACCTGCGTGATCGGGGCGCTGCCCTTTCACAATCACAAAACCAAGAAACGCACTTTTGACCATTAGAAAGATCAAGCCATGACGTCCTTTAGAAACCTTGCTGTCCAAGCCGCTCTCACGCTCTCCATCACCGGCGTTCTCGGCGCTCTTCTGTTTAACGTTGCGGATCTCGCAACCCGCGGCGTCGTTATCTCCTAACGCCGCCGACCTGTTCTTCGCTGCTGCGGCTCTGTCCCCTCCCCTTAAGGACACACCCTCCCCCGAACCGCAGCGGTTTGACTGGCGCGAAAGCCTGCCCAGGCTTTCGCGCCTTTTTTTTTATGCGTTACCCATAATTGAAACTGTGTCAGCTACACATTTACAAGGTTTTCGCGCTAGAGTGACGGCTCAAGCATTGCCTTAAGGAGATTTGCTGTGGCTGGTTCGACCCGGTTTGCCGTCGCGGCGCACATTCTGGCTCTCTTGGCTGCCAGTCGGCCTGTTCCCGTGACGTCGGAAACACTGGCCGCGAGCGCGAACACCAATCCTGCCGTGATACGGCGCCTTCTTGGTGCGCTTTCAAAGGCCGGACTGACTTCCTCACAGTTGGGGAAAGGCGGGGGCGCGACACTCGCCAGGGGGCCAAAGAAAATAACGCTCCGCGAAATTCATCAGGCTGTCGAAGAACCCGGTCTCATATCCCTGCATCGGGCGGCCCCAAACCCTGATTGCCCCGTTGGAGCAGGCGTCCAGCAAGTGCTTTCAGGGGTAGCGGATGAAGCTGAAGCCGCGTTTTTGGGCCGGCTTGAAGGCGTCACGCTCAAGCAATTCGCCAGGGAAATTGCTGCGCAAAATGCTGCAGCAAAAAGCGCAGCATAAACTGAAAATGCCGCACCTCATGCTGCAGCAAAAATGTGCACAATTTTACGCCTTCTTTATGCCTTCGGGCCTTTCCGCCCGCTGCCCAGCTTGCCGCCATCCTCGTGAAGCGCCAGCGGCCAGCGGGCCCGCGGCGCAAGGCGCATGGCTTCTGCTTGATCCGGTATCAGCCCTGCAGCCAGTCTTTCCGCGCCAGCCCAGGCGATCATGGCCCCGTTGTCTGTGCAGTATTTGGGCGGCGGGACGATCAAGCGCCAGGAATTTGCTGCGCACAATTGCTGCAGCATTTTTTTGATGGTGCAGTTTGCGGCGACCCCGCCCGCAGCGACCAGCCGGCCCTCGCCATGCGATCCCATGATCCCCATGGCTTTTTCCGTGCGCTGGGCAAGATGCCTCGCCGCAGCAATCTGGAACGATGCGGCGATGTCGGCCACATCCTGTCCGGTAGGGCTTGGGATGCCCTCGGCCGCTTCACGTACGGCGGTCTTAAGTCCTGAAAATGAAAAATCGCATCCCTCACGGCGTTTCAGCGGTTCGGGCAAAGCGAACCGGTCCGTGCGGCCACCAACCGCCGCCGCCTCGATCATGGGTCCGCCCGGCGCACCCAGGCCCAGCAACTTTGCCGTCTTATCGAACGATTCCCCGGCGGCATCGTCTATGGTCGTGCCAAGCCGTTCATAATCGCCAACGCCGGCGACACGGATCAACTGGGTATGGCCGCCGGAAATCAGCAGCAGTAAATACGGAAAAGCCGCTTTCTCGGTCAGCCTGACCGACAAGGCATGCCCTTCGAGGTGATTGATCGGGAACAGCGGCAGGTCATGGGCCAGCGCAACGGCCTTTGCCGCGGTCAGTCCGACCATGACCCCGCCAACCAGGCCAGGGCCGGCCGTTGCGGCTACGGCTGCTAGCTGATCATAGTCAACGCCTGCTGCTGCAACGGCTTTTTCGATAGTTGCGTCGAGACGCTCCACATGAGAGCGCGCCGCAATCTCGGGCACCACGCCGCCGTAAGCTGCGTGATCGTCATGTTGCGCCCAGACTTCATTCGACAATATTCGGCAGCTTCCGTCAGCGCGTCGAAGCACAACGGCGGCGGCGGTGTCATCGCAGCTTGTCTCAATGCCGAGGACGTATGATTCCGATGCGCTCATCTGGCGGCTTGCTTATCCCTTTGGGCTCGCGTTAAGCGCTTGGACATCAAAAGCGCAACGTCACGCAAGGGGCATGCGCTATAATAGCGCCCCAAACAGTTCTCAAGGCGAAACCAGTGCCAGAACAGAAACATTTTCCTATCGCCAGCCGCCGTTCGCCTCTTGCCATGAAACAGGCCGAACTGGTGCAGGCGATGATTGCGAACACTGCTGATGTTGATGCCTCACAGGCGCCGGTGAGGGATTTTGTTTCGAGCGGCGACAAGAACCTTTCAGGTTCGCTGGCGGAAATCGGCGGAAAGGGCCTGTTCACCAAAGAGATTGAAGAAGCCTTGCTCACAGGCGAGGTGCGGTTCGCGGTGCATTCAATGAAGGACATGCCGGCGGTCTCGCCGCCGGGACTCGTGATGGCGGCGATACCCGCACGTGAGGATCCGCGCGATGTGTTTATCTCTTCGGCGGCGGCTTCGCCATGGGATTTGCCGCAAGGCGCGAAGATCGGATCAGCTTCGGTGCGGCGCATTGCTCAGGTGTTGGCGCGGCGCCCGGACATATCAGCAGTGACTTTACGCGGCAATGTCCAGACCCGACTGCAAAAACTGAAAGACGGCGTTGCCGACGGGACATTCCTTGCCCTTGCGGGGCTCAATCGGCTTGGTATGGCCGCAAAAGCCACGGCCATACTTGAGCCTGATGACATGCTGCCGGCGGTCGGGCAGGGCGCTTTGTGTGTCCAGTGTCGGGAAGACGATAAGGAGGCGCGTGAAATTGCTGCGGCCTTTCACTGCAGCAAAACTGCAGCATGCATTGCTATCGAACGGGCGTTCCTGGCCGGTCTCGACGGCTCATGCCGCACTCCGATCGCCGGCCTTGCTGTTATCGAGCACGGTGAAATCAAGTTCCGGGGCGAGTTATTGTCGCTTGATGGTATGCGACGTTTCACGGTCACTTGTTCTGTTCCGTATACAGAAGGGAGTAACGACAAAGCAGAAAAAGCGGGCGCGGCGGCGGCGGCGGAAATTCGCGCAGAGGCAGGCGAGGCTTTTTTCGAACAACTGGCCCATTTATGAGGGTGCTCGTCACCAGGGCCGAGCCCGGCGCATCTGTGTTTGCCGACCTGTGTCGAGCCAATGGTCATACGCCCGTGTTGGCGCCGGTGATGGAAATCGAGATTTACCAGCAACCGGTGGATGTTAGCGGCGCCGGCGCGCTTGCCTTCACTTCCGCCAATGGCGTGCGCGCCTTCGCGGCAAACGAGGAGCGGCGCGACCTGGTTGTTTTTGCGGTGGGCGCGGTCACTGCTGAGGCGGCGGTGGCAGCCGGTTTCAAGAACATAAAAGTTGCTGAAGGTGACGTGCAAAGCCTTGCTGCTCATATCGAAGCCGAAAGGGCTATGGCGTCAAATGGCGTTTTGCACATCGCAGGCGATGATCGCGCTGGCGATCTCGTTGCCCTTCTGGCGTCTGCCGGGATCAGGGCGGAGCGCCTTACGCTCTATAAAGCCAGAGCGCTGAAAGCATTGCCGGCTGGCACGGCCACAATGATCAAAACCAATCCGCCGGAATGGGCGTCGTTTTTTTCGCCTCGCTCTGCGCGGTTGTTTCTGGAATTAGCAGAAAGCGCTGGCGTAAACAGCGCCCTGAAATCCATGAATGCCGCCTGCCTGAGCGAGGCTGTCGCTGACGCCGCTGGCGACATTTGGCGCAAAAAGCTTGTGTCGCCTGGACGCAATGCTGAAAGTCTCGTCAAAATGATTGCGGCTCAGAAGGACATGCGCGCTTGAGCCGCCACGCCTCGGGGCTTATCTACGAAACATTGTGAGAGTGTCCGGCAAGGAGTGAAGCGTGAGCGAGAACGGCAACAAGCCGGAAGATGACGCCGACAAGACTGGCGCGCCGGAAGTCGAAGCCGAAGTCGTCGAAGAGACGGATGGCGCTGCTTCCGCTTTTGACGAGACCCCGCCGGATGTTGAGGAAGCGCTCGCAGGCGCTGAAGAAGAATTAGGCGGGCGCAAGTCAACGCTGACGCCGGGCGTGATGTTGTTTTTTGCATTTGTAATCGTGGCGGTCATTGCGCTTGGCGTATGGCGATTTCAGTCAGCAGGCCAGACACAGGCTCCGACGCAAGATGAAACCGGCTCTATCGATACAAATGTGAACGAGCGGTCTTCGGACCCTGACGAAGCAAACGAGCCTGTTGCGGTTCCCATTGAGCCCCAATCTTCCGTTGATGATGCAAAAATCGGCAACTTACAGGGCGATGACCTGAAGCCCGAACAGTCGCCGCCAGCGCAAAACGGCGGGTTCCTGCCGCCTGTGACGAAGGAAGGCGCGGAAAAGCTCGCCAACAGCGTTGAGGAAGGTGCAAAAGAAGCCATGCGCCGGATACAGGAAGCTGAAGCAGCGGTTGAAAATGGATCGGAAAATCAGAGTGCGGATGAAGTAACCGGTTTTGACGTTGAAGAAGCTGAGACCGACAGTAATCAGTCCAGCGCCTCTTCGGATGCAGCCCCCGCCAACACGGAAAATGAGCCGCCGGTGATGGAGCAAGGTTTGGTTAATCGTGACGATCCGATTGTACAAGAACCGCCTGGGCTTGGGGCTGAGAAGCTCGCCAATGACCTCGACGACCTGCGCCGTGAAACCGCGCGGCTTGAAGGCGCGCTTAAAGCCGAGCAGGCTCGGAATGTCGAACTTGCTGCGGAGATCGCCAGCTTGAGGGAGAGTTTCGAAACGGCGCTCGCGGCCCGCGATGAGCGTTATGCAGGCGAGATTTCCGCCATGCGTACGAGCCTTCAAAAAATTCAGAACACGGAAGTTGAGGGCGCGACGGACAAGCTGAAAGCGACACTCGCGCTGCGCGCCCTACAGAGAAAGGTTGAGGCTGGCGCGCCGTTCGCAAGCGAGCTCACGGCGGTTGCGGAATATGCACCAGAAGAGGCCTCCAAACTCGCGCCTTATGCGCATGACGGCGTGCCGACCGAGATGGAGCTGCAGGAAGGATTTGACGCAGCCGCGCGCGCCGGGTTGGCGGCGGCGGGACTGGAAAAAGCGGGCGGCGGCGTTTCCGGCGTCATTGCACGTGCGCAAAGCCTTGTCTCCGTCAGGCCAGCAGCGCCGCAGACAGGCGACACGCCGCGCGCCGTCATTTCCCGTGCTGAGCACGCCCTCGGCGAGGGTGATTTAACCTCCGCTTTAAACGAACTTGCTAGTCTGCCGCCATCGGCCCAAGAGGCCATGACTGGCTGGGTGGAATTGGCGCGTAGTAGCAGTCTGGCGTCATCAGTCTTAAACACGCTGTCAGACCGATTTGCAGCCAACGGTTCGGAGTAACCGGTTAGATGATCCGTATTCTGATATTTTTGCTGGGGTTGTTCTTTTTTGCCGGTGCAATCACTTATTTCGCCAGCCTTGATAGCCGTATTACGGGCGAAGCTTTCGGCATGCGTTTCGATGGGCCCTCAGGCCTAATCGTCGGCGGCATTATTCTGGCGTTCCTGGCGGCTATTTATCTCACGCACAAAATCAAGGACATTATCGCTTTGCCGGCGAAAATCCGCGCCAAGGACGCAGCGTCGAAACGCGAACGTGGTATTGCTGCGCTGACACGCGGTTTTGAAGCAGTGGCGGTTGGTGATGGAAATGACGCCGCACACCATGCGCGCGTAGCGCGCCGTCATCTTGATGATGAGGCGCTGACGCGGCTCTTAAGGGCGCAAGCGGCGCAACTTTCAGGCGATACGGAAGCGGCGAAGGCGAGCTTTTCAGCCATGCTTGAGGCGCCGGAGTCCGAGTTTCTGGGGCTCAAGGGTCTTTATGCGCAGGCGATGGCGGCGGGCGATACTGCTGCTGCCAAAGGCTATGCGGAACGGGCCTTTCACTTACGCCCCAATGCCGCCTGGGCGTTCCAGTCTGTTTTCGACCTCGGTCTTGAGCGCGGCGCCTGGCGCGAAACGCGTGAGGCGCTCGCGAATGCGCGCAAAAACAACTTAATCGAAGAAGACAAGGCTAACCGCGCCCGCGCCGCCTTGCTAACGGCCGACGCATACGCCTTGCGGTCGAGCAACAAGAGCGAGGCGCTTTCTGATCTCGAAACAGCTTTAAAACTTGCGCCCAGTTTTGCCCCAGCGGCGCTGCTCGCCGGTGAGTTGCACCTCGACGCTGGTCATAAGAACAAGGCGGCGCGCGTTGTTGAGACTGGCTTTACAGGTGCGGCGCATCCAGCACTCATCAAGTTTTATGACCGTCTTTATAAAGATGAATCGGCGGAAAAACGCGCAGAACGGCTCAAAAAACTTGCAGAGAAAAACCCTACATCGGATGAAGCGGCGTTGCTGCGTGCGCGCGCGGCGATGTTAAGCGAAGATTGGCAGACTGCGATTGACGCGCTAGAGCCGCTAGTTTCCGGCGGCGGCAGCGCGGCGGCTTATGCGTTGATGGCGAAGGCGATCGCCGGGCGCGACGGCGAGGAGGCGGCGAAACCATGGATGGAGCATGCCGCCTCCGCCCCGCGCGATCCGCGTCCTGGCGCTGACGGCGAATTTCATCTGACCCGTGACGGCTGGGCTCGGCTGGTGCGCGAATATATGGATTACGCCCGGCTTTCCCCGCCGCCGATCGAGGAAGCGGCAGAAGGCCTTTCCGCCGATGAAGTGAGGCTGTTGTTGGCGCCGCCTGTTGCGGAGGAGCCGCTTCCTATTGATGAGGGTGAAGCCGCGCAAGAGATCGCTTCATCTCTGGGCGCAGAAAAGGAGCCGCGGGAACAGGAAGAAAAACTTTCCGCCGACTTCGGTTCTCTCGACGACGAAGACGATCACATTCATGATGATGAAGAGGCCGAGCGGGCCGCCGCGGCGGCCAGGAACGTTTCGTGACAATGGCGCGTTTTGTTTTCGATCATCCATACTCTCCCGCTCATCCCGGTGAAAACCGGGATCCAGCAAAAAGAACGAAGCCGGGCAAAGCCCGACATTATTAGTCAGACTGGGCCCCGGCTTGCGCCGGGGTGAGCGGAGATTGTCAAACGATCAATTCCTCAACCAGTTCTAGGCTGTTTAGTGGATCACTTTGGACTAGTGGGTTTGGGTGGTGGCGGCATTGCAGGATCAATGATTTCTATGCCAGCCAGAGTTCCATCATCTGCTACGTCTATTATGGCCTCAACAAATATTTGCTCTCTGTAGGGATGAGATTGCCTCTCAGTTGGCGCAAAATAGTAAGCGTGAACTGTAGAGTCATATGTCCAATACGCATTTCGTTTTTTCAAATTACACTCACTACTCCGCCGCGTTTTTAAAGTCCTTGGAATCGTCATTGGCGGCTTTGGGACTTTCACCGGATTCTTCCGGACCATGCGCAGTTTTCTCTGGTGCCTGCGCAACAGAATTAGCCTCAACCTCTGTCGTTTTAGCTGACTTTTCCGCTTCCTTCGCGGCGGCTTTGGCTTCCTTTACGAGTTTTTTCTTCTCTGCCTTTTCCGCTGCTTCGCGTTTCTTGCGCTCTTTCTTGTCAAAGGCGGTCATGGGTTCGGCTGGGGCCGTTTTCGCTGCTTCCATGGCGATCAGCCCCTCTTCGGCCATGGTTTTGACCTTCAGATAATCAACCTTGCCGGTGCCGAGGACAGGAATTTCATCGACAATGACGATCTTTTTCGGCACGGCGATTTCCGGCACGCCGTGACTTTGCGCCCAGGTAAGAAGAAGCCCGCGCGGCGCCTCCTTGCGATCGGTGACGAGGATCACCTGTTCGCCTTTTTTTGGGTCCGGCATAATTGCGGCTGCGTGCATGTTGTCGGGCCACACGGCCGAGGCGCAGTTTTCCACGACAGCGAGGGATACCATCTCGCCGCCGATTTTCGCGAAGCGTTTCAAACGACCGCGGATCGACATGTAGCCTTCGTCATTGATGGAAACGATATCGCCCGTATCGTGCCACCCTCCCTCCAGCGGGATGACAACACCAGGGTTGTCGGGAGATAAATAGCCCTTCATGACATTCAGGCCGCGTACGAATAATCGTCCGGCGCCTTCCAGCCCTTCGACCGGCTCAAGTCGCGGTTCAATGCCAGGAAGAAGTTTGCCTACCGTGCCGGAGCGGATGTCGCCCGGCTGGTTTGCTGCGATGACGGGCGAGGCTTCGGTAACGCCGTAACCTTCAAGCACTTCAAAGCCGAAGCGTTTTTCCGCCGCCTGCCGCGTTTCATCGCGCACGCGTTCGGCGCCGCAAACCGCGATGCGTAATGACGACATGCCGCCATCGGGGCTTGCGCGCATATATTGCGACAGGAACGTATCCGTCGCGAAGAGAACCGTTGAGCCGGTCTCGAAAATGCGTTTCGGGATGATCTTCGTCTGCAGCGGTGAGGGGTGAAAGACCACCGGATAGCCATTGAGCACAGGCCACAGCGCGCCGGCTGTCAGGCCGTAACAATGAAATGTCGGCAGCGGGTTGAAAAAGATATCCGTCGGCAACAGCTCTACGTGCTCAGAAATCTGTTCAATATTGGCGATGATGTTGCGGTGAGAAAGAACGACGCCTTTCGGCGCGCCCTCGGTTCCTGACGTGAAAAGAATGACGCCCGGCTCTTCCGGATTTGGCGTCGCCGCAAGAATGCTGGGGAATAGCGGCCCCGCCAAAGCTAGCGCTTTGTCTTGCGGTTTGATCTGTTCACGAACATCTTCGAGGTGGATGATTTCAAGATCATTTTCGAGTTCGCCGATCAGCTTTTCGAGCCCGGCAAGTTCAATAAACTTTTTTGCTGTGACGATTTTCGTCACCTCGGCGGCTTTACAGGCGGCGATAAGGTTTTTGGAGCCAGCGGTGAAGTTCAGCATCGCCGGAACGCGCCCGCGCGACAGCAACGCAAAAAGTGCGATGACGGCGCCTGCGCCAGTCGGCAGCAAAATGCCGACGCGCTCTTCTTTTGATGTTTGCCTCGCGAGCGCCCCACCGAGCGCGAATGCGCCGCGTGTTATTTCCTTGTGAGTGAGTTTTCGTCCATCACCGTCAGTAACGGCGATTTTGTCTGCTTTTTCCTTACGCGCATTTTCCAGATAGGCCTGAAAAATGGCTCTTCGCGACCGGCGCTCAACGCGCTTTACCGGATCACCCATATCCCTGAAATGTCCTCACCTGTTCGGCGCATGTCCCCACGCCTTTCTTTCCCGTAATGTTAGGGCATTAGGACGGAAACTTCCAGAAAAACGAAAAAAGCCGCCGCCAGTGGGGCTGGCGGCGGCAAGACAAGCGCTTTGCGGGTCAGGGGGGAGGGCGAAAAAGCGCTTGCAGTAAGCTTAAAACCTGAAGCGCAATCCCGCTTCGACCAAAGACGCTCGATTCTCGATATCGAAGTCTGCTGAAAAGAGGTCAGCTTCAACCGAAACGTCAGTTGTCGCGCGATAGCGATAAGCGACAAAAAGATCAGTTGCTGGCGACACTTCATAGGCAAGGCCTGCAATGCCCTGATAGGCGAAAGCTGTGGCGTCGTCCTGTATGATTGGCGTCGCTGAAGGTGAATAGTCCACATCAACAAAACCAACACCAACGCCAGCGCCTATATAAGGCTTCAGCGGGCCGCCCGTGTCGAAATCATAAAACACGTTAGCCATGACAAACAGGTTTGACAGATCACCCTGCCCGTCCGCGACAAGGTCGCCCACGGTAACGCCGAGGTTTGGTGAACCGGTGATCAAAACACCGGCGTCTTCGCCATCAAGGGCGATGCCAGCCGCTGTCACGCCTGTGTGCGTACCGACATCATTTGTCTGATAGGCGATTTCTATTTCACCCCGGAACGCTCCGTAGGATTTGCCGATAGCGCCTGATACAGCGTAACCCGTATCGAAATCCGTTTCCCAGCCAACGTCAGTACCGTCCGGTAGCACCGTGCCGCCGGGGATGGTCGTGCCTTCGCCGGTGGTGAAGTCGCCATCAAATGCGCCTTCATTGTCTGAATCGCCGAGCAGCGATACACCGCCGGAGAGTGATACGTAGTAATCATTCGCGTGCGCGGCGGCTGTCATCGCCAGAGCTGACGCCGCTGCGGTCAAAGCAAGTTTGTTCACAAGAAAGCTCCCTCAATTCCTGATGTTTATTTGGTAATCTTTTCGGAACCGCCGCTCACAATGTAATATTCATGGCAAGCGGCGGTTGGCCAAAGTGAGTCACGCCTCGGGTGAAGCCTGACAATTAGTTGCTTGGCGGCATGATCACTTTATCGATGACATGGATGACGCCATTCGATGCTTTGACGTCTGCAGTCGTAACTGTTGCGTCATTGATCATCACCGTGCCGTTGTCGACAGAAATTGAAATGTCAGCGCCATTAACAGTCGTCGCGCTTTCAAGATTGACGACATCAGCTGCTTTCACCTTGCCGGGTACGACGTGGTAAGTAAGAATCGCTGTTAGCTGATCTTTGTTTTCAGGCATCAACAGCGTATCGACTGTACCTGCCGGTAAGGCCGCGAACGCCGCATCAGTTGGCGCAAACACCGTAAAAGGACCATCGCCTTTCAGCGTCTCAACAAGACCTGCCGCTGTTAGCGCTGTGGCTAATGTTTCGAACTGACCGGCTTCAACGGCCGTATCCACGATATCTTTTTTATCAGCGCCGTAGTTTCCGGCGTTAGCTGCGCCCAACGCGACAGTCACCGAGGCAACCGCAGCAATCGCATTACGAATAATAGTCATTGATAACCTCCTCAAAATTCATCGCTGCTTTCTGGCGGGAAATTGGTGGGGGTATTAGTTGCCCGCCTCAGCGAGCTTTCACATAATGAAAAAATATTTTAATACCAATAAAAATTTCGTGAAAAGAAATACATATTTCTTTACATGAAAAATCGATATGGCTATTTTGAGCAGCAGGAAAATTTCAGGCGAAATCAATGCTTTCAGAAACTCTAACCGATGGTCTTGAGCAATACGAAATCGGATCCAAGGTCCGCCAGCTACGGCTGAACAAGGGTATGGCGCTCGCGCAATTGAGCGAACATTCGGGCCTTTCTACAGCGATGCTCTCGAAAATTGAGCGTGGGCAGATTTTTCCAACTCTGCCCACATTGCTCAGGATAGCAATGGTGTTCGGTGTCGGCCTTGATCATTTCTTCGCCAACGACGCCAATCAGCCGGTAATGGCGATCACGCGCAAAGGAGAAAGGATGCGATTTCCGGAGCAGCAAGGCTCGGAGGACGAAACATATTTTTTTGAAAGTTTAAACTTTCCGGCTACGGACAGTAAGATCAATGGATATCTTGCGAATTTTTCAATGAACTCTCATCCGTCTGAGCCGCATGCTCATGAAGGGGTTGAGATGATTTTCGTTCTATCGGGAGAGCTTGCTGTCGATGTTGGAGGTAATCTGCAAGTGCTCAGCGAAGGCGATGCGATTTATTTTGAAAGCACTACCCCACACACTTACGCGAGGTCAGGCGATCAGCCCTGTTCTGCGCTCATTATTGTTACAGCGGAACAATAATCGGAACCTATCCATTCAATGCTCGTTCAATTTCACGCAGTATATTTTCAGCAGCAGATTTAGGATCGTCCGCCGCGATGATCGGGCGGCCAACAACCAGGTTATCAGCGCCAGCCGTGATGGCGTCGGCGGGCGTCACTACGCGTTTTTGATCGTCAGCGCTCGCGCCTTTTGGCCGAACCCCGGGTGTGACGATGGCGAGCGCATCGCCAAAACGGGATTTAATGGCGGCGGCTTCCTTGGCTGACGCAACCACGCCATCGGCGCCAGCCTCCGCTGCAAACTCAGCGCGTTTCAGAACAAGGTCTTCGATATTCATCTCAATGCCGGCGCGGGAAAGACTGTCCTGATTGAGGCTTGTTAGCACAGTGACGCCCAGGATTTTAAGGCGCGTGTCGTCCCCCTTTCCATCGACCGCACCCTTGAGGACGTCCGGCTCCGCATGAACGGTCAAAAAGTCACCGCCGAGTTCGCAGACGCTTTTGACGCCGCGCTCTACTGTTGCGCCGATGTCGTGGAACTTGAAATCGAGAAAAACCTTTTTGCCCTGGCTGGATAGTTTGCGAGCGAGGTCGAGCCCGCCAACCGGCATCAACTGATAACCGATTTTATAAAATGTTCCTGCATCACCGATGGCGTTAATGGCTTTCTCCGCTTCCTCCGTTGACGGCAGATCGAGAGCGATGATGAGACGGTCTTTTAGATTCATCAGGTTATCCCTTAATCCGTTCGCCCCGGCGAAAGCCGGGGTCCAGTTACACTAAAATGTCGGGCTTTGCCCGGCTTGTTTTCGTTGCTGGGTCCCGGCTTTCGCCGGGATGAACGGGGGAGCGCTCGTGCATAGCTCATTTCGCAACCGCTTTCTTTTTTGCTGCTCTCAGTTTCGGCTGGCCTGCTAGTTTCTTTTTCGGCGCGGCCTTTGTTGTTTTTACATTCTTTTTCTTCGCGGGTTTCGGCTTGTCAGGCGACATCACCTTGTCTTTAAAACCGCAAAACTCGAGGATTGGGCAACGCCAGCATTCAGGTTTGCGCGCCTTGCAGATATATCGGCCCTGAAGGATCAGCCAGTGATGGGCGTGAAGGAGGAACTCTGCGGGCACGATTTTTTCAAGGCCAAGCTCGACTTCCAAAGGATTCTTGCCGGGAGCGAGGCCAGTGCGGTTGCCGACACGAAAAATGTGGGTATCGACGGCGATGGTCGGCTGACCGAAAGCAACGTTCATGACAACATTCGCCGTCTTGCGCCCGACGCCGGGCAGGCGTTCAAGTTGCTCACGGGTTTCGGGCACTTTTCCGTCAAACTCGTCGATCAACATCTTTGAAAGCGCAATCACGTTCTTTGCCTTGTTGCGCCACAGCCCGATGGTTTTGATGTAATCGCCCAGTTTTTTCTCGCCCAGCGCGGCCATTTTTTCAGGCGTGTCCGCCAGATCGAACAGGGTCTTCGTCGCTTTATTGACGCCTTCGTCAGTCGCCTGCGCAGAAAGAGCAACGGCCACGACCAGCGTGAAAGGGTTTTTGTAATAGAGTTCCGTTTGCGGCGCGGGCGCAGCGGTGGAAAGGCGTTCGAAAATTTTCTGCGCTGTTGCGCGCGTCATTTTACGGGGCATCAAGTTTCTCTATTTGCGGCGCGACCATAGCGCGCGCCGCGCTCGCGTAAAGTTCACCTTCTTCTCGTTGCCTGGGGAAAACCTGCCGCCTAAGGTGCCCGTATGAACCATGCGAAACAGATGGAAACGCTTGCGCCTTATCAAAAAGGGCGCGCGTCGGATGCTTCCGGTCTGGATTTATTGGGCGAGGATGAGGGGGCCGCGCTGTTTGATGCGGTGCTCTATCCCAACCGTTCGTTGCCCAATGCCGGGTTCATCGCCGTGATGACTGTGGTGATCGGCGCCAACATCCTGTTCGGAACGTACTTTTATGCAATCGGCGCTTGGCCGGTGATCGGGTTTTGCGGGCTTGATGTCCTGGCTGTCTGGCTGGCGTTCAAACTGAGTTACAGGCAAGGGCGATTACGGGAGCGCGTTCGCGTGACCAAGGATGAAATGCTTGTCGCGCGCGTGTTGCCGTCGGGCCACGAAACACGCTGGCGGTTGCAGCCCTTCTGGACGCGGGTTTCCATTGACCAGCCGGTGCGCCACGAAAGTCAGGTGCGGGTCACGTCAAAAGGCGGCGTGCTTATTCTTGGATCCTTTTTGTCCCCGAAAGAGAGGGCGCGTTTTGCGGACGCCCTTAGCGGCGCCTTGGGCAAAGCGCGCGGATAGGGTAACAGGGCGCCTCAGGTTTTATCGGATTATTCCATGCTCGGCTTTTTTCTTGGTGTCGTCGGACTTCTTTCCGTCATGGGCGCGCTCTATTGGCGCTGGCGGAAACAAATCGATGAGGAACTTGCCGAGGGCGCCAGTATCGAATGGGCGCATTTCAACAAGCATGAGCCGGAGTTCATAAAAGATATGGACGAAGCGAAGTTTCGCGAGATTTACAAGCGTGTTCACGAGCCGCGCTTTCCCGGCTACGCATTTGCGGCATTCGCAACCTTTTTGCTGTCATTGCCGATTACCCTGATGGCGCTTACAGCCATTATCTGGGGCGCGCAGGCCACGGGTGTCATTCCTGAACCCGTTGACGTCGCCGACCGGTTGTTGATTGACGATGGCGAATTGCGATTTTTCCGTGATACGCCGCCGGAAGCGGCGCTCTATTATGTGCGCGATCTCGGCGGCTTCTATTACTTCTTCGGTGTACTGATAGTCTGGCTGTTTATTGTCGCATTTTACATGCGGCGATTTCATGCGCGCAGGCCCGGCTATTTGCGTGATGAAATTATCCGTTCAAGAGAGTAGGGGCAGCGTTATGCAATATCTTCATACAATGGTTCGGGTGAAGGACCTCAATGCGTCGCTGGACTTTTACTGCCAAAAGCTCGGTTTGGTTGAGGTAAACAGACACGAGAGTGAGAAGGGGCGATTTACTCTCGTTTTTCTTGCTGCGCCTGAAGATGTTGAACGCGCAAAAGAAGACAAGGCGCCGCTGGTGGAACTCACCTATAACTGGGATCCGGAAGAGTATCAGGGCGGGCGTAACTTTGGTCATCTCGCCTATCGCGTCGACGATATTTATGCGCTTTGCCAAAAGCTGATGGATGCGGGCGTGACCATCAACCGCCCCCCGCGCGACGGTCACATGGCGTTTGTGCGGTCGCCTGATGGCATTTCAATCGAACTGCTGCAAAAGGGCGATAGCCTTCCTGCCGCTGAACCCTGGGCGAGCATGGAAAACACCGGAAGCTGGTAGTTTTTATCGTTCCTTAACGCCGCCCAAGGCAAAAAAGTCTTGTTGAATTTGAAAGCGCCTGATGCCGTCCAGTCCTGTTCTTCTTGAAAACGTCACCAAAAAATACGGCGCCTTCACAGCGGTCAATGACCTCTCGTTTGAAGTGCTACAGGGGGAAATCTACGGATTTCTAGGGCCCAATGGCGCAGGCAAAACGACGACCTTGCGCATGATGCTGGACATCGTTCAGCCGAGCGAAGGCCGCGTTCTGGTGTTGGGATCGGAATCGGCGATCCCGGTGCGGCGGCGCATTGGCTATCTGCCCGAAGAGCGCGGGCTATACCGAAAGATGAAGGCGGCGGACTCTATTGCGTATTTCGCGCAGTTGCGCGGGCTTTCCTCACGGGATGCAAAAAAGCGTGCTTATGAGTTGCTCGAGCAATTCGGGCTTGAAAAATTTGCGCGTGCAAAAAACGAGGCGCTATCGAAAGGCATGGCGCAGAAGGTGCAATTGCTGGCGACGATCGCGCATGAGCCGGAATTGTTGATCCTCGACGAACCCTTTTCCGGCCTTGATCCGATCAACCAGCAGACCCTTGAAACGCTCATCAGAGACCAGCGCGCGGCGGGGCGGACGATTATTTTTTCAACCCATGTCATGCAGCATGCGGAGCGGCTGTGTGATCGTTTTTTGATTATTGCGGGCGGCAGAAAGCGGTTCGAAGGAACGCTCTCCGAGGCGCGGGCCGACTATGGCAGCCGCATTCACCTGCGCACGACGGCGCCTGAAAGCGCTTTGAAGGCTTTGCCGGATGTCGTTTCCATAAGGATCGAGGATGTTTCTGGCGCTGAGACGACGTATGAGATCGAACTTGATGACGATGCCGACCCGCAGGCCTTTTTGACACGCCTTGTGGAAGCCGGCGTTCCCGTGACGCGTTTCGAGCAGGCCGGCGCCACGCTTCACGATATTTTTGTCGCCCTTGCCGGCGAAGAAGCGGCGCCGCCGCAAACTAAGCTGGAGGCGGCGGAATGAGGCAGGTCTTTCTCATCGCCTGGCGCGAATACAAGCAATACGTTTTCTCGCGCGGGTTCTTGCTGTTCATTGTGATGTTCCCGCTTGGGCTGGTGGCGTTTACGGCTGCGATGGGGCTGATTGAACGGACGAAGCCGACGCGCGCCTTTGTGGTTTATGATCAGACGGGCGCCTATGCTGATGACATCGATCGCGAAGTAGAGCGGCGATATCTGCTCGAAGCGCTTGCCGGTTGGGATGCGTATTTGCGCGTCAACGCGCGCGAAGGCGTCCTTGCCGATGAAATTTTGCCGGGCCTTCCTGTCGGCGGCGCTAGCGATGACAGTAGTCCTATTCCGTCGCCGTTTGCACCGGACGAAATCAGCGATGCACGTTTGCGCGCATTTCAAGAGGCTGGCGGCTTTGATGCTGCACAAGCGGCGGCGCGACCGTTTTTGAAGTCTAACATTGCTAACTTCACCATGCCGCGCCCTCAATTTGAGCGCATTGATCTGCCTACTGATGTCTCAGAATCTGAAACGCTTGCCCAAGCCGAAGAACGCCTCCGGCCATATCTCCTCGAGCAAAAGGGCGTGCGCCTGAATGACGGCGAAGTCGGGAAACTTTTTGCTGCGATTCTCATTCCTGAAGGATTTAGCGCCGCGCCGGAGGCGCCAGCGGCGCAATACTGGAGCCGCAATCTCACCGACAATGCGCTTGAAAGTCTAGTCGATAACGCTCTTGAAACGGCGCTGAAACGCGAAGCTGTTGCCGAACTTGGTCTGTCACAGGCGGCGCTAGACGAGGTATCTGCCATTGCGGCGCCATTTGATTCCTTCCGCCCAGACCGAGAGGCGGAAGAAGCTCAGCTCGGAATACAGGACCGGATCGAAACAGCGATGCCCGCAGCGCTGACTTACATGCTGCTTGTCATCATATTCGGCGTTGGAAATCTGTTGCTCACCAACACAATTGAAGAGCGTTCAAACAAGATTGTTGAAATATTGCTGTCTTCGGTCACCGCTGGACAATTGATGATGGGCAAGCTGATCGGCATTGCGGCTGTCGGCCTTACCATGCCGGCGATCTTTCTCATCGGCGGGCTAGGGGCGTCGTTTATCGGCGCAAGCGGCGACGAAAATTTCATCGCCATCGCCATCGGGTCATTGTTCTCATCGCCGTTGCTGTTGATTTATTTCTTCTATTTCTTCTGCGCGTATCTGATTTTCGCGATGATTTTTCTCGCCATTGGCGCGGTGTCGAATTCACTGCAGGATGCGCAATCCTACATGGGACCGGTGATGCTCCTGGTATTCGCGCCGCTGCCCTTCATGATCATGGTGTTTCAAAATCCGAACGGATTTATTGCATCGGTGCTGACCTGGATCCCCATCTACACTCCTTATGCGGTGATGATGCGCGCCGCCGCCGATCCGCCGCTTTGGGAAATTGTCGGCGCCACGGCGCTGATGCTGGCGTTCGCGCTTGTGCTGATCCGTTTCATGGGCCGGATATTCCGCAACGCAATCCTGCAGGCCTCACCGCCAAAAATGCGCGAGGTCTGGAGGCTGGCGCGCAAACAGGCTTGATTATTCCGCCGTACTATCAGCTTTAAAAATAAACTTGCGGTCGCAATAACCGCATTCGGCTTCGCCGTCTTCAAGTGAATACCATACCACTGGATGGCCGAGCGCGCCGCCGCCGCCGTCGCAGGAGACGCGGCGTTTATCCACATAAATGACTTCCGGATCGGGTGTCGGGGCAGGCGGTTGTTCGCTCATGGCTTTGTCTTTGTCTTAGGGCAAATTTTGCTTCTGCTGGATTGCCGTTGATGGCCTGCGCCGTCAAGAGCATGGATGAAGCCGCGTTCAGCAGAGCGAAAGCTTCGGGCGGAAATTCTCTTCCGCCAAGCTGAACGGGCTGGTTGACCGGAGCGGGGCCGGGCGCGATAAGCCGCAACATGGATTTCAACCCAAATCAGGAATACGCCATCGCCGCCCGTGGGGTTAGAAAAACCTATCGCGCATCGGGCAAATCGCCTGCGAAAGAAGCCCTCAAGGGCATTGATATTCACGTCAAGCGTGGCTCAATCTTTGGTTTGCTGGGTCCGAACGGCGCCGGCAAGTCGACATTTATTAATATTCTCGCAGGTCTAGTGGGTAAGACCGCCGGGGAGGTTTCCGTATGGGGCTTCGATCTGGATGCGAACCCGCGCCAGGTGCGTGCGGCGCTCGGCGTCGTGCCGCAGGAAATCAATATGGAGGTGTTTTTCACGCCTCTCGAGGGGCTGGAGATTCAGGCCGGGCTTTACGGCGTGCCGAAATCGAAACGCCGGTCCATGGAAATTCTTCGCGCGCTCGGGCTCGAGGAAAAAGCCGACGCTTATGTGCGCAATCTTTCAGGCGGCATGAAGCGGCGGCTTCTCGTGGCGAAAGCCATGGTGCATTCGCCGCCAATCCTGATTCTTGATGAACCGACTGCCGGCGTCGATATCGAATTGCGCAAACAGCTCTGGGAATATGTGATGGAGCTGCACGCGCAAGGCGTCACAATTGTTCTGACCACGCACTACCTGGAAGAAGCGCAGGAGCTTTGCGAGGAAATCGCCATCATCCACAACGGCGAGGTTGTCGCCTGCGAGCCGACGGAAAAGCTGATCTCATCTCTCGACCGCAAAATGTTGATGGTGACGCCAGCTGAGGAGCTGAACGGTCATTTAGATCTCGGCGCCTTCGACGTTGAAATCAAACAGGACGGACGCCTCGCCATTCCTTATCAGCCAAGCAAAACGCAAGTGGCCGAAATCCTTGAAAGCCTTTCCAGTGCTGGCGTTATGGTGAAAGACCTTTCTACGGTCGAATCAGATCTGGAAGACGTCTTCCTTGAGTTGACCTACCGCAAATCCGCTTAAATCCTCGGTTGCAACCATTGGCGGAAAAAGCTCTTTCGAATACGTGCGGCGCCCGCTAAGTTGATCTCCGCCATGCCATAGAGGGGGAGATCATGGGTTCGCGCACGCTCGTTGCTTGTTTGTCATTTCTGTTTGCATTCGGTTCATTCGCCGCCGCCGATGAAGGTGATTCAATACTGGTGCTCGACGCTTCCGGTTCCATGTGGGGCCAGATCGAGGGCGAGGCGAAAATCACTATCGCAAAGCAGGTGTTGGGCGACCTTTTGAATGATTTGCCAGCGGAACGGCGCCTCGGGCTTATCGCCTATGGCCATAACCGCAAGGGCGATTGCACCGATATCGAAGAACTTGCCGCTGTCGGCGCCGAGCGTGCGGCCATCGCCAGCGCTGTTCAGGGATTAAACCCCAAGGGCAAAACGCCCATGGCGGACTCGATCAAGCTGGCTGCCGACAAGCTCAAATTCACTGAAGAAAAAGCAACGGTCATACTGGTCAGCGACGGCATCGAGACCTGCGAGCCGGATCCGTGCGGCGTTGCGGCATCGCTCGAGCAAGCCAGCGTCGATCTGACCGTGCATGTTGTCGGTTTCGATGTGACGGAAGAAAACGAACAGGCTCAATTGCGCTGCATCGCAGAGAATACTGGCGGCAAATATGTTTCCGCCTCCGATGCGGGCGAGCTTGGCGATGCGCTGGAAGAGACAGTTGCGGCGGCGCCTGAAGTCGTAACGGAAACGAAAGTGCGTTTGCGCGCCACCGAACTTGAGGGCGGTCTGGTCATCGAAGAGGGGCTTTCATGGACCGTGCTGCCGCGCACTGGCCCAGGCGAAAATGGCGAAGCGGTGTTCAGTGAAGACAACGCTGGAACGGTTGATATCGAAATTGCTCCAGGCGCCTACGACATTATGGTGGAGCGCGTGTCTGACGGGCTTAAGGGCAAACAGGAAGCTGTCGTGATCCGTGAGAACTCGTGGAAGACGGTCACGATTGCGCTCACCTTTCCCGTGGAGGCAACGGTGACGCCGGACCCAGGCGGTGAGGTCATGGCCGGCACGAATATTCTCATCCACTGGACAGGGCCTGACCGTCAGGGGGACTACATCACCATTGTTGAAAAGGGCGCGGAAAACGGCAAGTTCGGCACGTATTCCTATACGCGTCAGGGTGATCCGGCGGAATTGAGAATGCCGGTGGAGCCGGGCGAATATGAAATCCGTTATATGCTGGGCCGGCCGATTCGTACGCTGGCGAGCGTAGAGATTACAGCGACGGCGGCGGAAGCGACGCTCGTCGCTCCGGAAGAGGTTGTTGCTGGTTCGGAATTCAGTGTTGAGTTCACCGGCCCGCCAGCCGGGTCGGGCGACTGGATCACGATTGTGAAACCTGACGCGCGCGACAACAAGTTCACAAACTATCATTATACGAAGCAGGGAAGTCCAGGTTCGTTGCGCGCGCCGCTGGAAGCGGGTGATTATGAAATCCG
The DNA here is from genome assembly GCF_028748065.1 of Hyphococcus flavus. GTDB lineage: Bacteria > Pseudomonadota > Alphaproteobacteria > Caulobacterales > Parvularculaceae > Hyphococcus > Hyphococcus flavus. The sequence goes on from NZ_CP118166.1 coordinate 1,454,427, forward strand.
CTTCGTGCAAGGCAACAAAAAAGTGCTGGCGCGAAAACCCATTACTGTAACAGCGGCCCTGGCGACGTTGAGCGGGCCTGAGACGGCTGTTGCCGGTGAAACCGTAATGGTAGAATTTTCGGGTCCCGAACCGGCCTCAGGCGACTGGATTACGGTGACAAAACCTGATGATCGGCCCAACAAGTATAATGATTATCATTACTCGAAATCCGGCACGCCGGCGGATATCCGTATGCCGCTTGAGCCCGGAACGTATGAGCTGCGTTTCGTACAGGGAAACAAGAAAGTCCTTGCGCGCCAGACGATCACTGTAACTGAAGCGACTGCAACCCTGTCTGCGAAAGATACGGCGATTGCCGGTGAAACGATCAATGTGGAATTTACCGGTCCGGCGCCGGGGTCGGGCGACTGGGTGACAGTCACCGCGCCGGATGCGCCTGGTAATAAGTACACAGACTATCATTACACCAAGTCTGGTAGTCCTGCTGATCTCCGGATGCCGCTGGATGCTGGCGAGTACGAGTTGCGTTTCGTGCAGGCCAACAAGAAAGTGCTGGCGCGCCGGACGATCACGGTTTCGCCTGCAACGGCGACGCTGAACGGCCCGACATCCGCTGTCGCAGGAACGACTGTGCAAGTGGAGTTTACAGGTCCCCCGCCAGGTAGTGGCGATTATGTCGCCATTTCAAAAGTCGGATCGGACGACAAAAAGTACGAGCGCTACGCCTATACGAAAAGCGGTAGTCCAGCCAATTTACGCATGCCGAACGAACCCGGCGAGTATGAGTTGCGCTTTATCCATGGCAACAAAAATGTGCTCGCGCGTGCGCCAATCACGGTGACGCCGAAAGAATAACGCGGCCGCTTTCCTGCGTCGCTATGGGGCCGGGCATCGCCCGGCTCTATTGCGTTGTCAAAGGGTTTTCTATTTCCCGCATTTTGCCGGGAAATGGTTTGCGCTGCGATCTCTTTGAGCCGGTAATGAAAAGCGTTCGTTCATCGGCCGATAGCGCGACATTGGTCGTCAGTTGTTCGGGGACGTCTATGCGGGCGAGGATATCGCCATCTGGAGCGAGAGCGAGGACTAGGGCCGCACCGTAATAAGCGACAAACAGGTTGCCCGCATCGTCTGTTTCAAGTCCATCGGGCCCCGCGCGATCATATCGGATTGTTTTTCCAAGGCTCTCGACGGCAAGCTCTGCGAACACTTCCGAAGGCCCAGCTTCGCCGGGCGAAAAAACCGGAAAACGAAGTATGCGCTGCTCGAGATGTTCGCTCAAATAGACAGCTTGTTGCGCCGCGTCGAAATAAACGCCGTTGGCGTAATGCAGACCGGACGCAAGTCTTGTGATTTTCCCTTTGCTATCGAGATAAAGCAACGCGCCATCATGCGGTGCGGTGAGGGAAAAATCGCCCGATGCAGAAAAATAAACCCCGCCCTTGTCGTCGGCGGAAGCGTCATTTGGATTTTCGAACGCCAACCCTTCCTCGTCGCGTGTGAACTTGCGAACAAGGGCGCCGGTTGCGGAAAGCTGGTGCAGTTCATTCGTCAGATGGCAGAGGACGATAAACCCATCCTGATACGGTGCTAATGCTGTCGGGCCGCAGCCGTTGTCTTCATACAGGGTTCTTTGATCGTCATTTGTGACGGTCACCACCCGATCTTTATGCATTTCAGCAAAGTGTACCGCCCCGCTATGGATCAGCGGCCCTTCGGGGTAGTGGGCGCGGATAGATATTTCTTCAGCTATGGCAGCGCCGCCGCTTAGAGACGCAAATGCGAGTGCGCATGTGAGTGCGCGCCTCATTAATGTTCTTCTTTCCAGAGGCGCGATAAAAATAGATGCGAGACCGCGCAAGCCAGTACGATAAACGCGAAGATGGTGGTGATGTCGCGCGAGCCAATCATAGGGATCAGGAAAAACGTCGTCGCCAGTGTGCCGGTGATGCTGCCAAAGGTGGATGTCGCGTTGATAGAGCCAACAAGCCTTCCTGCGCCCTTGGAATGTTGCAACAGCAGCCGCACGGCGAACGGCGTATAAACGCCCAGCACCGTCACAGGGATGATGTTGAGCAAGAAAGCGGCCACGAGGACGCCTGCCCGAACATTCTCAATAGAATCGATGAGCGCGCCGAATAATGGATCAGCAATAAACGGTAGCAAAAATAAAAACACCGCTGCCGCGACGATGATCAAGCCAAGTAGTGTTGTCGACGGCCGCTTGTCGGCGACATGTCCGCCCACATAGGCGCCGAGCATCAACGCCATCAAAACGGTTGAAATGAGTGCGCCCCAGGTGAAGATATCGCCGCCGAAATAGGGCGCTAGATAGCGGCTCCCGAGCATTTCAAAGCCCATGATAATGGAACCAAGCGCAAAAGCGTTGACGTAAATGGCGCCAATGAAGATTTTGAGTTTGCGTGCGTCGTCCGCAGCCTTTTTATCGGTCACTCGTTTTCCCATTTCCGGTTATGGTTCTCGACCGACTTTAAATAATTTGCGGGAGCAAAATCGTCTGTCAGGATTTTATCGTCGCCAAATTCCGGCGTGCGGACGCGTTCGTCAATCATGGCGGCGATATCGTAGCGGAAACCGTGTTTGTCCTGTTGTGCTTGGGCCGCCGCTAACAGGTCATCCTTTTCGCGGTGTGGCCCGTTATAGGCCACAGCGACCATATTGCCGCCAGCTTTATAAAGATCGACATTGTCAAACACCGCACCGATAGTGGCGATCGCATGGTCGAATAGCATGGTTGAAGGCGCAATATTTTGCACCACAACGCCGCCGTCATTCATGCGCTCTTCTACCATTTCGTAAAACTCTTTGGTCAGCAAATGAAACGGTACGAAATGGCCGCGATAGGCGTCTACAATGATAAAGTCGAATGTCTCTTTTGTGCGGCGTATGAAAGTGCGTCCGTCGCTTGTAACGACGTTAATCTGGTCGTTAGCGCGCACATCAAAATATTTGTCAGCGATTTTGACAATTTCCGGATCGAGTTCGACCGCCGTTACTTTCAGGTCAGGCATGTAATGCGAAAGATACCACGTCATGCGTCCGCCGCCCATGCCGATGACCGCAGCGTGTTTGACGTCCTGTGGGTACGCGGCGCCGACGGTGACATATTGTGTGTAGGTTGACGGAAGTTCAGTCGGGTCGGCAGGGTTATAAGTAGACTCGCGATAGTGCCGATCCTTGTGACCAAAACGAAGCGTTCGGTAAGGCCCCTCTTGCAGTACGAACAAGGAATTATAAAGAGATTCCTTTTTCAGGATGAGCTCGACCTCAACTTGCGCGAAGGCATGGCTGGTAAAGGCTGCGGTCAGGAATGCAACGCCTGCCATCGTTTGAAAAAATTTGCTGCCTATCATCGCTATAAAACTTTGGCGCATGATCTGACGCTCCAATCGCACGAGTACGGTCGGCACTTTAAGGGCAAGCGTGCGCGCAATCTAGTCGTGGGGATTGGCGTTGTTTTTGATGGCGGCAGGGGAGGCGGGGCTCCACTTAATCTCTCCAGCCCCCAGCTTTGACGCATGCCGTCTCAGGGCTTCCGCGACCTCTGGCGGCTCGCCATTGAGCTGGTCAGGCGAGATCGCCTCGCCGAAAGTGATCTTGTACGTTTTACCCTTTTTGTTGAGGAGCTCATGGAACAGCGTAATGTCACGCAGTTCTGAATTCAGCTTCCAGAACCAATAGTATAGCCATGAGTTCCGCATCTCGATACGCACCGGCACGATCGGGCAATTATACTTTCGCGCAAATATTGCGACTGACGGCAGCCATTCTTGCTCGACCTGTTCTTTCTGATCGTTCATCATCGCCAGCCTGCCGGATGGAAACAGGACCACGCATTTTTCTTCCTGAAATGCCTTGATCGCGCCAGCTAACGTTTCGCGGGAACGCAATCGGGAACGTTTTTGCGCTACCCACTCGACAGGGATGACAACTTCTTCAAGCCCGGGCGAAACACGAATAGCGTCGCGATTGGCGAAGAATGTCATGTCCGGGCGTCGGCCTTTAAGCGCATCATACATAGCAACGCCATCGGGAATCCCCGTCGGGTGGGTTGAGGCAATCAGCACACGCCCTTTTGGCGGCAGATTTTCCAACCCGGTGACGCGGGTATCAAGCCGCAGGAGGTCGCTGACATAATCCATGACGCCGGCGCCGGATAAAGCGGCAATGGCGTCAGCCATTTTTACGGCGGAGCCATGCAGCAGCAGCGGGTAAAGAATTGTCCGATAGAGAGGCCAAAGCGGCGAAGCGACGAGCCTTTGAGCACGCTCTTCGATCAGCACATCGACAATATGTTTGTCGTCTTTGCCGCCGGTATTTGTATGCGAGACGTCAGAATTTTCCGCAGATGAATTCATAGCAAAGCGAGTTCCGGCGCGTGAAAGCGCACACATACGACGATTTGTGATGCTGGTAAAACGAGCGCGCTCTTAACGCGACGACTCCTCAGGGTCGTCATGGTAAGGCTGGCTGGCGAGATGGAGGGTCAGGAACGCGGCCGCCATCATCAGGGCCACGGCGGCGACGCCGCCGCCATTGTTGCCTAGCCAATTACCGACGACACTGACGAGGGCAATGACCAGATAGGGCGCCAGCGGCGGGTCTTCATGGCGAAACCTGAGCATGAACAACCCGGCGGCCGCGATGAATAGCGCCAATGACAGTAGGTCGTAGATGGACTCCATAAACCCAGTAGTCTCCCAACCCTAAGTTCCGCGATTGAGCTTAATGAGAGCTTAGGAAACATGGTTAATCCGCGGTTGACCGAGCCTGTCCGGGATTTGCGCCCGGAGAGCAGTGGCCATAGTGGAATTTTGAGGCTATTAGCGGTTCGCCGGGCGGCGCTAATGATCGTCCGGCCCTCATTATGGTGAGGTCTCGGGAGGAAATTGATGAGCCTATCTGCGAAGGCGGCGCTGGCGACGGCGGGCCGCTTTGAACATTGTGCGCCAGCGGAATTGACCAATTTAACCGCGGCTTCCCTTTACGAACTGGCGGTTGAGCGCGGCGAAGGAGAGATCGCGGCGGGCGGACCGCTCGTGGTCAAGACCGGCGAACACACGGGCCGCTCGGCGCAGGACAAGTTCATCGTCCGCCACCCGGAGATTGAGGATAAAATCTGGTGGGACGCAAACAAGTCCATGAGCGTTGAAGCGTTCGACCGGCTCCATGCAGATATGCTTGCCTATGCGAGCGAGCGCCAGCTTATCAAACAGGATCTCGCCGGCGGCGCTGACAAAACTTATGGCATTAAGGTGCGGGTTTTTACGGAATACGCATGGCATGGGCTTTTCATCCAGCATCTGCTGGTTCGCCCGCCAATGAATGAACGCGGCGGCGAGCCGGACTTCACCGTGGTTGATATGCCCGGTTTTGTTGCCGATCCTGAAGTCCACGGGTGCCGCTCGAAAACCGTCATCGCTGTCGATTTCGTTCGCCGCATCGTTCTGATCGGCGGGACGTCCTACGCCGGTGAAATGAAGAAGTCTGTCTTTACCATTTTGAATTTCCTCCTGCCTGAAAAAGACGTCATGCCGATGCATTGCTCGGTCAATGTTGGCCGTAATGATGATCCGGCGATCTTCTTTGGCCTTTCCGGCACTGGAAAAACGACTCTGTCCGCTGATCCGAACCGCACGTTAATCGGTGATGACGAACATGGCTGGGGGCCGAACGGCCTCTTCAATTTTGAAGGCGGCTGCTACGCGAAAATGATCCGGCTCTCACCGTCAGCAGAACCGGAAATTTATGCAACGACGAAACGTTTCGGCACAGTGCTGGAAAATGTGGTGATGGATCCGGCGACGCGCGAGCTTGATCTTGATGACGCAACCCTGGCGGAAAATTCCCGCGGCGCCTATCCGATTCATTACATTCCCAACGCCAGCCTTGATGGCGTCACGACCCATCCGAAAAACATCATCATGTTGACTTGCGATGCTTTTGGCGTCATGCCGCCGATCGCAAAACTGACCCCGGCGCAGGCCATGTATATGTTCCTGTCGGGCTACACCGCGAAAGTTGCAGGTACGGAAAAAGGTCTCGGCAAAGATCCGGAAGCAACATTTTCAACCTGTTTCGGTGCGCCGTTCATGCCTCGTCACCCGTCTGAATATGGCGCGCTGCTCGGCAAGTTGATCGACAAGCACGATGTCAATTGCTGGCTGGTTTCAACCGGCTGGACCGGCGGGCCGCATGGGGAAGGCCGCCGCATGCCGATCAAGGAAACGCGCGCGCTGTTGACGGCGGCGCTGAACGGGTCGCTGAATAACGCGCCCATGCGCAAGGATGAAGTTTTCGGATTTGATGTGCCGACGGATGTGCAGGGCGTTGATAAACGTATTCTGACGCCGCGAGATACATGGGACGATGCAAGCGCTTATGACGCGCAAGCTGACAAGCTTGCCGCAATGTTTGTCGAAAATTTCAAAGTTTACGAGCCTTACGTAAGCGATGAAGTGAAAGTGGCGGGCCCCAAAGCGAGTTGACGCTTTTGAAATGACCGGACAGACTCAAGCAAGACGTTGAAGGTGTTGCTTTGGATGTAAGCTTGGTCATTAACGATGAAAAGGCGGCGCTGCCGGTTCATCGTCATGAAGATGCGCGGATCATCGTTGTTCTTGAAGGCGAGGTTTGTGAGCACGACCTCTCCGGAAAACATGTCTACCGGAAAGGTGACGTACTTTTCCGCCCGCCCTATTGCGCACACGGGAATGCGCCATCCGGCGTGCCCACGTCATTCTTGAGATTACCAGTATCGCGCCAAAACTGGGTTGGATATGTTCGCAAGTATGGCTGGCGGGGGATACGTGGCGAACTGGACCTTCGGGGGCGTGACCAACGCGCTATGCTTCGGGGAAAACATGCCGGGGACAGAATCCTCTTTTCGATGCTTGAGAATAAATCGCCGGCCCACATCTGTGAGGAAATAGGAATATCAGGAGGGTCGTCTCTGCGCGCGCTAGCGATACAGAACGGGCTGAAGCCATATCAACTGACCAGACGTTTCCAGAAGCGTTTCGGTCTCACGCCAACAGCCTGGCGATGTGAATGGCGGCTGCGAAGAGCCCTGGAACTCATCATACAAGGCGGCAGCGGGCTCGCAGAGATCGCATCCGATTGCGGATATTCAGATCAAAGCCACCTAAGCAGGGATATGAAACAATGCACCGGCATGACGCCTATGGCTTTTAGGCGGTCCACACAAGTTTGACCGGTCATTTGCAACTGCGTTCAAGACCTGACCTGCGTCATGTTGAAAACTGTGGGTTTTGGTGATTGAGCGGAGCCAATATGAAGAAGATACTATTTTCCTTAGCAACCGTGTTGTTGCTTACGGCATGTGGAGTGGAGGCCGAGCGTGGCTCTGTAAAAAGCGGCAAGTGCGTGCCCCCTCAAGAGAGCCCCGACCCGTCACTCACCGCAAAAATCGATCCTTTGATTAACGATGCTGCTGATCGGGGCTTTGCGGGCGGCGTAACGGTAATGCGTGATGGCGTTATCGTTTACAGCCGGACTGTTGGCAGCGCATCATTGTCAGAAAATATTCCAATTACTGACAGCACTCTATTTCAGGTCTCATCGATTGCAAAATACTTCACCGCTGCACTCGTATTGAAAGCAGCGGAGGATGGCAAGTTTACTATAGATGACTCTATCGAAATGTATGCGCCCGGAACGCGACTTGCGACGCGCGGCGTAACTTATGCGGACCTCATGGCGCACAAGTCCGGCCTTGGCGCCTCGTATGTTGCAGAAGCGACAACCGATCCAGACGAAGCTGCATCTGCAATAGACGCTGCTGATATTGATGAAGAAAAGGTTGGCCAGTTTAAGTACTCAAACGACGGATACGATCTGCTTGGGATACTCCTGGAGCGCGCTTACGTCAGTCCTTATGAAGCTTTGCTAGCTGAAGAAATATTCGCTTCAGCGTGTCTTTCAAATGCAAGCCATTGGGCGCTTGTCGATGTTACGGATCCCCACATTGTCTCACAGCCATTGGACGGGTTTCCAGACAGTCTGCTTGCACGTAATTACGGAATGTTATCGACCGCAGGCCTGCTAATCACTGCTCAAGAGCTTGCGGTATATCAGCATGCATTGGTGCAGGGAGGCATTCTGTCGCCAGCATCGCTTGAGGCGTTGTTCGCTCCACACGGCGACACATCTATCGGGAAGGCGACTTTTGGCGCCTTCTTATCTGAAATTGACGGTCTCGGCAGGCGCCTGAGCGCGAGAGGGGCCGAGTCCTGGGGAGACAACGCCATCATGAATCATTACATGGATATGGATGTCATCGTGACAGTCGTAACGAGCCGCGGGCCAGCTGAAGATTCGGGACAGCCCTTGTTCCGTAACGAATTGTCTGAGGCTATTGAAGCTTTGTTGTTTCGTTAAAGTTAGACAGTCGTATCAACGCGAGGCGGTAATTCGCCACCAGGATCTTCATCGTTTGACGGTCCGGTTTGTCCCGGGCCGCTTGAAACGGTAACCATTGCAGCGCGTAATACGCGTTCGCCGATGGTAAACCCTGGCTGCGCCACATCGACCACATGATCTTTTGGAATATCTGGGTGCGGTACTTGCGCGACTGCCTGATGAAGATTGGGGTCGAACTTTTCGCGCGCCGGCGACACACGGTGCACGCCGTGCCGTCCGAGCGTTGATAAAAGTTCCTTTTCGGTCATCCGCAATCCGTCGACAAGACTTTTGACTGACGGATCCTCGCTGTCGCCGGCAGCGTGCAACGCGCGTTCAAAATTATCGAGTGCGCTGATAAGATCCCGGGCGAAACCGGAAATGGCGTATTTGCCGGCGTCAACCTTATCTCTTTCAGCGCGGCGGCGCGTGTTTTCAAGTTCTGCCGCAAGGCGCAGGACGCGATCGTTAAGATTGCTGATCTCTTCCTTCGCCGCGACGAGGGCGGACCCTCCCTCGCTCTCCAATTCATCTTCTGCGAGGTCGTCTTCGTTCAGTTGTTCCGGGTCGTCGAAAAGCTCGTTTTCAGAACCGGCTTTAGGCGTGGAATCGTGTTGTTCACTCATGAGGGCGTCACTGGTTGTCGGGAAACTGTTGTTGAGCGCCATGTACGCGCCGCGAACGATTATTTCAACATCCGGGAGAGGACCTCGGCCGTATAATCCACAATCGGCACCACCCTGGCGTAATTCAGCCGTGTCGGCCCGATAACACCCAGAACGCCAACGATCTTGCGCTGTTCGTCCCGATAGGGTGCGGTGATCACCGATGAACCGGAAAGCGAGAACAGGCGGTTTTCCGACCCGATGAAGACTTTTACCCCCTCGCCGTCGCGGGCTGCGGTAAGGAGTTCGATGACTTCACGTTTTTTCTCAAGATCGTCGAGGAGCATGCGCACGCGCTCGACATCCTGAGCGGCTTCATCAATCAGATGTCCGCGGCCACGGACGACCATGGTCCAGTTTTCATCGCCGGACAGGTGGGCAACCCCGTCCCTGACAAGTCGTGTGGTTAATTCGTCAAGTTCCGCCCGGTTCGTTTCAATTTCTTCAAGGATGGTTGAGCGGGTCTCGGACAATGTCCGTCCGCGAAGTCGTGCATTGAGATAATTTCCGGCGGCGACGAGGGCTGATGACGGCAGATTGTCCGGCGCGGCGATAACGCGGTTTTCGACCCGGCCGTCCTCGAACACCATCACTACCAGCGCTTGTCCAGCACCAGTTTTGACGAACTCGATCTGACGAAGGGGAGCGTCTGACTTTTGCGTGACAATCAGGCTGGCGGTGTTGGTCAGCCCGGATAGTTTCGACGCGGCCGCCTCCAACAAAGTTTCCGCACTGCCGGCTTCCGCTTCCGACTCAATGGCGCGCCGCTCCTCAGGCGTCAGGTCGCCAACCTGCATCAACCCGTCGACGAAAAGCCGCAATCCAAGATCAGTTGGCAACCGGCCTGCCGAGATGTGCGGCGCGTGAAGCAAACCCATATCCGTCAGGTCAGCCATCACATTGCGGACAGTCGCGGCGGAGACTGATATGCGCATGTCGTTGCTCAGGGTGCGCGAGCCAACGGGTTCACCAGTTGTCAGGTATGTCTCGACAAGGCGTCGGAAAATTTCCCGTGATCGCTGATCGATATCGTCAAGCAAGTTCATTTCGATTACGCGTCGCTCTTCTTGATTCCGTTATATTCAAAGATAAGCCAAGCAGTTTGCCGGGCAAGGTCTGCCGGCGCCTAAACAGGCGGCGGTCGACATCTGGCGGCATATAGCGGTAGGAAGCGTGAAAAAGGAGATCCCCATGAGACCGTCCGGCCGCGCATTCAACGAATTACGCGCTGTTTCTTTCGAAACAGGCTTCACCAAACATGCGGAAGGGTCATGCCTTGTCCGTTTCGGCGACACCCATGTGCTGTGCACGGCGAGTTGGGATGAAACAACGCCGCCCTGGCTCAGGGGCGCTGGGCGCGGCTGGGTGACGGCAGAGTATGGCATGCTGCCGCGCTCCACCAATGAGCGCATGCGGCGGGAAGCGAAAAACGGCCAGTCCGGCAGAACGCAGGAAATCCAGCGCTTGATCGGCCGGTCCTTGCGGGCCGTCGTCGACCTAAAAGCACTTGGCGAACGGCAGATATTGATTGATTGCGATGTCATACAGGCCGACGGCGGTACGCGAACAGCCTCGATCACAGGCGCGTGGGTCGCGCTCAATCAGGCATGCGCGTGGGCGGTTGAGCAGGGCATTATAAAATCCTCGCCCGTGCGTGACAGGGTTGCGGCTATTTCCTGCGGCCTTGTTTCTGGCGCGCCAGCGCTCGATCTTGATTATGATGAAGATTCTACTGCGCAGGCCGATGCGAACTTCGTGATCACGGGAAATGGCGGGCTTGTAGAGATCCAGGCGACGGCGGAAGGCGATCCGTTTACGGATGAACAGTTCCAGGCGCTCTTAGGCTTGGCGAAAGATGGCTGTGCAACTTTGTCGGCACAGCAAGCTGAGCTGTTTTCGTGAGTTTGATCGTGGCTTGAACGATGCTAGAAGGTTCTGGTCGCGAAACTCAATAGAAGCCCCGCATGCAGGATCAACAGCCGGAAGCAGAGCAATCACAAGCACCTGAACAATCTACTGATCAATCGGATCAACAGGTCGAGCAACCCGAACCCGCCGCTTCGGGGACTGAGGAGCTTGAAGACGAAATTGTCGATGTCGAGGGCGTGCGCGCCTGGCTTTCGGACCGTCTCGACTGGCTGCAAAACCAGATGTTCACGCTGGGCGTCGCCATCGAAGCGGCGATCCTTCTGGCGGCGATCGTGCCGGCGGCCTTTTTCGGCCCGCGCCTCAGGAAAATAATTCAAAGCCAGATTGCGCCGCGCGCGCCTTATGGCGTTTTGCGCAGGGCTGCGAATGCGTTTGCTCACATTGCGACACCCATCGCGCTTTACGTCGTTTTGCAAATCGCCGTCATCGCTCTGCAGGCGGCGGGCAGTTCCACCGGGCTGATTTCCGCTGGCGTTAGCCTCCTCACCGCGTGGATCGTGATCCGGCTTGTCACGCTGGTCATTCGTTCGCCCTTTTGGTCGCGGGTTGCATTTTACGTGGTCTGGCCAATTGCGGCGCTCGACGCATTTGGCGTGCTGGATGATGTTGTTCGGCAGCTCGATTCTTTCGCCTTCCCCATTGGTGAAAGCGAGGATGGTGTACAGCAGCGGTACTCAGCTCTTGATCTGGTGCGGACTATTATCGTGTTTGGCGTCCTGTTCTGGGGCGCACGCCTTCTTAATTCGCTGATCACAGGTCGCATCAACGCCATTGATGAGCTGACGGTTTCGTTCAAGGCGCTTCTTTCCAAAATTCTCGACGTATTGTTGCCGATTATCGCGCTGGTGGCGGCGCTGCAGATTGTCGGCTTTCCGTTCGCCACGCTGGCGATTTTCGGCGGCGCTGTCGGTCTCGGCATCGGCCTCGGCATGCAGCGCACGGTGTCGAATTTCTTCGCCGGTTTTACGCTGATCGCGGACAAGTCAATTAAGCCGGGAGACGTCATCGAAATCGACGGCGCTTATGGGTGGGTGACGCAAATGAATGCGCGCTACGTGTCGCTGCGTACGCGTGACGGCACCGCCTATCTTGTCCCGAATGACAGGTTCATCGAGGAAGGCGTCGTCAACTGGTCTCACGATGATCGTGTTGTTCGTCTGCATGCGCCATTCGGGGTTGCATACAGTACAAAAGATTTGCGCGGGCTTGCACGAAAAGTCGAAGAAACAGCGCTGACCATAGACCGGGTTCTAAAAACACCGGCGCCGCGATGTAATTTGATGGAATTCGGCGACAGCTCGGTGAACTTCGATTTGCGCTTCTGGATCAACGATCCAGCGAACGGCACAAAAAATGTCACCAGTGACGTGATGATGGCGATCTGGGACTTGCTGCACGAACTGGAAATAGAAATTCCCTTTCCGCAGCGTGACTTGCACATAAAATCGACCCCTGATGGGGTGAAAATGGTCTCGGAAACACGAGAGGCGGCCCTATCAAAGCCGCGTGAGGAATAGGCCTGAAAGCGGCTGTTCGCCGTTGCAGCGCGGCGTCTGCGCAGTATAATTCACTTGGGCGATGAAACTTCACCTGACGGGCCGCACGCGGCCGGGAGACGCGAAATGATACGTATGATCATACTTGGGGGTGTGGCGCTTATCCTCGCCGCATGCGCGACCGCAACGCCTTACGGTCCTGCCGCCACGGGCGGCGGTTATGGATTTTCCGATCAACGAATAGAGGAAAACCGGTACCGGATTACCTTCCGGGGAAACTCACTGACATCGCGGGAAACAGTTGAAAACTCGCTTCTGTTTCGCGCCGCTGAGCTCACGGTTGAGCGTGGCTATGACTACTTCATCGTCATCGAAAACGAGACCGAAGCAAACACCAGCTATCAGAGCTCCGGGCCTGCTTTTTACGGCCGATACGGATACGGTCACCCATTCCACCGTCCGTACTATGCGTTTCCCTATTACGCATATGGGTTTGGTTGGGGTTACCCGTATGACGACTATTATGCGCGGGAGGTCACGCGTTATTCAGCCGTCGCATTTGTTGTTATGTATCGCGGTGAAAAGCCGGATGACAATCCGCGCGCCTTTACAGCACGCGATGTCATAGACAACCTGGCGCCTATCGTTCTTGGCGACTTGGAGAACAATCAGCCGGGTTACTGACTAGACGGCGCGAAGGATTTTATCCTGGCCGGTCTGTGTGGTTTGCGTGTCATAAGCGACAACAAACCCCCGCGCCGTATGACGCATGATAACCCCCATGCGCCGGCCGACATGAATGGTTGAGCCGACGTCAGGCTTTCGCGGTGCGTCCACGGATACGCCGTTTACAGCTGTGTCGATAATCTTCACGAACAAAGATGACCCGTCTTCCAGGCGGCAGACTGTGCGTGAATTTCCTTTTCGATGTCGAGGGGACGTCCGTCTGTCGCCCAGACCATCAGCAAAATCCGGGTTCGCCCGAAGCATGAGTTGCTCGATCAGCAATGTCCGGCGACGTTTCGACAGCAGAAAAGACGTGGCGAAACCATCGGGAAAAGTGCGCGCCACAGTGCTTTCGATAACGTCGAGACCGTCAATGGAAATGACCGCTGCGTCCCCGACCATGACGGTGGCGTCACAGATGAGCGCCATGTCGCCTGGCGAGATGTTCAAAAGGCGGCCTTCATATTCGTCAGTTGCGTTAATGACGATGCGCGCTGGCAGATTAAGGCTGATCCGCCGATAACGTCGTGCATCCGTTTTGAACATGGAATGGTTGTCCCGTTTTGCTTAATTGCTCCGTAGCGTTGCAAACTACCGGCCAGCCGCGAATGTTTTTCTAAACGGGTCCGCGTAATTTTATCGATCTCCGCAGAAAGCCGCCTTTGCTGCAGTGCGCCTTTGCAGGCCTGTCAGGGGCTTGTATGGTTAAGAGAGTTGAGACCCATCTAAACAAGATCAAGACGAAGTATCTATCAGGCGGGCGACTAATGCGGCCTGTCAACAAGGCGGGGCCCTCGGAAAGCCTGGCTCGTTTCGCTGGCCTTATGATTTTTGAATAAGGATTATCGGGCTTACATCGTGCGGCGAGCCGCATTAATCTGACAACAAAATATCTGTGGACGCGAAGAAGAAAAAAGGGGGCCAAATGGCTTGGTGGTTTGGGATTAAACTGTGGAAACGCGTTTTTCTGGGTCTCATTCTTGGTGTTGCATTTGGTCTTGCGGTTTCGCAGTCCATGGACGCCGCCGCCGCTGAATCGCTGCTTTCAAAAGTCAAAGTCATTGGCGATATTTTTATCCGCTTGATACGGATGATTGTCGTTCCCCTCGTCTTTTTCACTTTGGTCGCCGGCATTTACGCCATGGGCGATCCTAAAAAGCTTGGGACGATCGGCATCAAGGCGTTCCTGCTTTACCTGTTTACGACGTTTTTCGCCAACCTCATTGGCCTTAGCATGGGAACGCTGTTCCGGCCGGGCGAGGGCGTCGATCTCGGCGGGGCCGAACCGCGCCAGATGGGCGAGGCCCAACCGATCGGCGAACGCCTGATGGCGATCATCCCGGAAAATCCCTTCATGGCCTTGGTCGAGGGCGATATTCTCGCCGTGATCTTTTTTGCCCTTCTTCTTGGTGTCGGACTTTTGATGGCCCGTGAAGCCGGTCAGGCGGCCGGGCGCTTTTTCGAAGCGACGGCGGAGGGCATCCTCAAGATGACGCATATCATCATGGAGCTGGCGCCATTTGGCGTTTTCGGCCTCATCGCTTATGTTGCCGGTACGCAAGGCGTTGCGACTTTTACAGCGATATTGAGTCTGACGCTCGCGGTTTATCTCGGATGCGCTGTGCACATGCTGGTCGTTTACGGCGGGCTGGTAAGGCTCATTTTACGGCTGCCTTTTGTTGATTACTTCCGTGGCATTCTCGACCCGATGATGGTGGCTTATTCGACATCGTCATCATCGGCGACGCTACCCGTCACCATTCGCGCTGCGACGGAAAACCTTGGTATCAAAAAGTCCGTCGCCGGTTCCGTGCTGCCGCTGGGGGCGACCATCAACATGGACGGAACGTCGCTTTATCTCGGGATCGTGGCGTTGTTCACCGCACAGGCGTTTGGCTACACCCTTGAGCCGCAGCATTATTTCCTGATTGCGCTTACCTGCGCGCTCGTATCCATTGGTACTGCGGGCGTGCCGTCGGCATCGCTGTTTTTACTTTCCATCGTGCTTGATGTTTTCGAAGTGACGCCTGAGCATACCGCGCTTGTTATCGGGTTTATCTTCCCGTTCGACCGGCTGCTCGATATGATGCGTACAGTGACGAATGTGACTGGGGATACAGCGGTGGCCACGGCGGTGGCGAAATGGGAAGGCGAACTCGATGAGGAAGTCTTCAGGCAAAAACCGCTAAGTTAAGCTCCATGATCTGCGGCGCTTGGCGCCGCAGGCAAGGGCCTGGTTTATGGCGAATAACTTAAAAGAACTGCGAATTGCGTTACTGCTCAGTCCGCGAGAGCTTGCGAGACTTATTGGCATCTATCCGGAATACATATCCCGGCTTGAAAGTCAGGATCGCCCGATTGGCGAACTCTGGGCTGAGGCGATTACAAAAGCGCTTGGCGTTCCTGCGTATGCGCTGACGGATTCGGAGGTTGATATCGCGGCAATCGCGGCACGCGCCAAACCGCGTGTTGAGCGCCCCCCGGTTTTATGTCCGATTGCAGCGCGTTACGCGATTATGGCGCTGGTGGCGAAGATGGGCGGACTATGGCGCGCAGAAGCCATTGAAGAAGATGATATAGCTGATGCGGTGCAGAATCTGGTGGCGTATGTGGATGATGAAACGCCAAACTTGCCTGGTGAAAAGGCCGGAGAGGTAAGAGCTAGTCGTCTTTTGCGAGGTCTTCAAATATCCGCTTTAACAATCCTTCAATACCACGAGGCTGATCTGACGCCTGATTTTCAGAATCAGCTTGAGATTGCCGTTCTAGGGGCAGTGCAACTGCTTGAGGCGTTTTCGAGCGTTGACGAGACCGTTCAGCTCCCGGGAATATGACGACATTATCGGCGTGCCGCTTGGGAAACACCCGCAACAGCCGGCGATATAGCGCCTCGGCCCGTTTTTTCTCTTCTTCTCCCACCTGCGCCCCTGTTTTCGTCTTAATCATACGAGACTGCGTTAATACTTATATCGGCTTCTTGAAAAAAGTTAAAGACTTCTTCGGGCGCCGTTACGGCTTGGCTGCCTGCTTTTTTTGAGGCGTGAAAATCGCAAGCATGTATTGATTGTTTCGATGCCGAACACATCTGGCGCCGCTAGCGCGCATGAGCATCGATTGCGTATGCTGAAATTGTTGCCTTATTCAGTCACTAATAAAGTTAATACACGGATGAAAAATCGGTGAAAGCAATCATTCAGAAAGTCAATTTAACGCAAGTTTAACAGCTTTTTCCTCTTCTTGTTGCATAGGCCGGAGGTCCGGCCATCAGCAAGGAGAGGGTGATGACCAAAAAAGATTTGAGACCTGAGCAGATCAAACTTCTTCGTTTTGAGAAGATTCTTAAAGAAACCGCCGAAGAGAAAGCTGCCGGGAAACCACTTAACAAGGCGCCGGTTCTGGCGGGTCTTGCAGTGGTTGCGGCCGCTGGCGCAGGCGCGGCGGCCAAGCTGGGAAATGAAGCGCCGTTGCAATTTGCAGCGGATATCGAAGCGGCGGCGAAGGCGCCCATTGCAGGCGATGCATGGCTGATTAACCTTGCCGAAGTCGTTACGAAGAGTCACAGTGTAGTCGAAAGCCTGGCAGAGCAGGGCGCGTTTGCATTGCTGCAGGCGAATGGGACGCCTAAGAGCCCGCCAGCGGAGGTAGTGCAATCTCTCCTGACGAATGGACTGTTCTAATACGATTTGGGGCCTTCCTCTTTATCGGGGTGGGCCTCAGCTTCCTGTCCGGGTCCAAAAACTTGCGGCTGGCGGCGATGGTTATCGTCGCCCATTGGACTTTGGCGAATGTCCTTTATTATTTTTTCAAGAACGGCGCCGTTAATTACATAGCGCCTTTCATCATTATTTTTCTGGCGCTTTTTTATACATTCTCGAAATCCAAGACTCTGAATGGCGCATTCATCCACAGGGTTTTTTTCGGATATTACTCTTTATACTTCTTGATAAATCTCTGGCACCTGCTGGGGCGGTTTCTATTTCCAGAAACACTTCTGGCGAATTACTGGTTTTCGCTTGCCGCATCCAACATTGTTTTCATCTTGATCGTGTTGACCATGTGGGGTTTAGCGATTCTGAAATTCCTGGACAATCACTCCGATGGCGGGTTGATGGGCGTATACAAGCGCAACATTCATCACTGGCGAAAATGGTTCGGCGGCAAATGAAACGGAAAATATCTACCGACAACGCCATTAATCATTTGGAATTGGCGTTCAAGAAATTAGATATTTCATGAGGCGGGTATGGGCATTCGATTAATAGTAACGTGTAGTCTGGCGTTCGGGGCTCTGATTTACAGTGACGCAGTTGCTGCGCCTTTTCTGGTCAAGCGCATAAAAACCGTGCGTGATTACATACACACGCGTTGCATGGTGAATTACTTGATCAATCCCGGAGAGCTCACCCAGGATGGCGATAGGCGGGTTATAACAATTCAGAACGTTGAGACACCCGGTCAGGATACGGAAACCACAGACCCCGAACAGATCGTTGATGAAATCTACCGTTTTAATTATCGAAGTGGCGACAGTGCTTATGGTGTTGAGCTTGTGATTTATAGAGCAAGAAAAAGCGACTTTGTCGTGAGCCGCAGCTTCAATGAGGAACCATCCGCGGACCAGTTTTTTGACGCTGTAGAGGTCATGCGGGCCATAGCCGATCGGGCAGAAGCAAGGTGTGATATAAGCCTTGGCCGGGGCGCCGTCGTGACATGCGAAGGGTTTTCCTGCCCTGTAGATTACTAAGCTTTTTTTTGAGTGCGGCGGCGCTTGCTTTTCAGTGGTAATGCCTACCGGTAACGAAGCATGTCTCGATCGAGGTCGGTGATTTTCCTGACGCCCATCAGTTTCATGTCGCGTTCGATTTCGGCGCGCAAAAGCCTGAGCGCGTGTTCAACGCCGGGCTGGCCGGCGGCGGCGAGCGCATAAAGATACATGCGCCCGCCGGAACATGCTTTAGCACCGGCAGCGAGCGCCTTCAAAACATGGCTGCCGCGCCGGACCCCGCCGTCGAGAATAATATCGAGCCTGTCGCCGACAGCGTCGGCGATCTCCGCGATCTGGTCGAAGGGTGAGCGGCTTCCGTCGAGTTGCCGTCCGCCATGGTTTGAAACCATGATGGCGTCGCATCCCATCTCGGCGGCGCGGCGCGCATCCTCAACGCTCATGACGCCCTTAAGGCAGAACTTGCCGCCCCATTGGGCTTTCAGTTCCGCGGCGGCGTCCCAGTCCATGGTTTGATCGAGCAGTGTTGAGAAGTAATCGCCGATCGACATCGCCTTGTTGGACCCTTCAGCCACATAATCCACCAACTCGGCGAGGGCGAATTTTTCATGTGTGAGGAAGTTCATGGTCCATGCGGGGTGGGCGGCGAAGCTTAAAAGGCTTGCGGGCGTCAGCTTCGGCGGCGTCGTGAATCCCGTACGCTGGTCGCGTTCGCGGTTTCCGCCGACAATCGTATCGACGGTCAACGCCAGCACGTCGAATCTCGCGGCTTTCGCCCGCTCCAAAAGATGGGCGTTCAGCGCCTTGTCCTTAAAATAATAGAACTGGAACATTTTCGGCGTGCTGATCATCTTGCTGATCTCGGCAAGGCGAACGGAGGTCAGGGATGAGACGCCGAAAAGCGTGCCGAATTTTTCCGCCGCCCGCCCCACGGCGCGCTCGCCGTCATGATGGAAAAGCCGTTGCAGCGCCGTCGGCGAACAAAACAGTGGCATGGCGAGTTTCTTACCGAAAACCTCGACCGACAAATCGATGTTTTCGACGCTGGCGAGGACATTCGGCACCAGATCGCACGTCTCAAAGCTTTCCGTATTGCGCCGGTAGGTCGTCTCATCCTCCGCCGCGCCGTCAATATAGTGAAAGATCGGCGCCGGGAGCCGCCTCTTCGCGAGTGTTCGCAAGTCATCGATATTCAGGCAGGACTTAAGGGAAGAGGTCATCAATGTATTCGCGATACGTTTTTCGCAGATCCTACTGTAATTTTCAGTCGATCTTAAACTGTCGTCCGATAAAAAACAGAAGCTCGGCGGTGTCGGGATTTACAACAGGTTCGATATGCAACTGAAACCGGATTGGGGTTCCGTCCTTGTGGTAATTAAGTATTTGCGTATCAACAATGCGTTCGTCGTTTAAATTGTTACGGATATCACTTACGGTGGACCTATCCGTTTCGGCGCCTTGAAGAAACCTGCAGTTCCGGCCGATTACCTCTTTTTCCGTGTATCCCGTCGTTTTGTAAAAACCGGGCGAGGCGTAAAGAATTGGATTGTCATACATATGTGGATTGGTGATGACAAAGCATTCATTGGTCGCGCGCGTTAGGGCGCTCGCGAGCACGCCTATATTTTTAGTAGATTGGACGATGCTCGTATCAACTTCGGGTGAATCGACACTCATGCCCCGGCCGATAAGTTCGCGTATCGCGGCAGCGCGACTGGGCAATCTGTGCTTGAACCGCCAATCGTCGATTGCCTCCATTTCTTCGTCGTTGACGATGACATTTAGTTTGGACTCGCGCGTTTTTGCTGGCGTCACGATCTCAGGGGCCTTTCTTGGATGAGTATTTGGGTGATACTTTATCTAGCCATCATGCGGAAGATGCGCCGGTATAAATCCCTTTCGCTTGCCATCTGCATGCCCAGCCTCTATATGCCCCTCGAATTTCGGGAAAATTGATCTTTCCCGTCTCTGCCTGAACGACCCCCAGCAGATACATGGGACGGGTCAGGGGAGCGCCGCCGCCGGAGTAATGCTCTCGCGGCGGTTAGTCGTGTTTTGCGCGCCTTCGCGCGCGGGAGGGGTAATTCCCTCATGGCGGTATTTGGCGTTTGGCGGTTTTTATGGCTGTCAGGCAAGGTTTCGAGACCGAAAGGGCATCGATGTTTGAAAGCTTAAGCGACCGGCTTGGGAGTATTTTTGAGAGCCTGCGTGCCCCGAGCGCGAATGCGCTCAGTTTATTATTTTGCCGCGAAGGCGTTGACGCCGAAACGATTGGATGACGCATGTTCGAATCGCTGAGCGATAGATTAAGCAGTATTTTCGAAGGCCTTCGCGGCAGGGGCGCGCTCGAGGAGAAAGATGTCACTGAGGCCCTGCGCGAGGTGCGCGTGGCCCTGCTTGAGGCTGACGTCGCCCTGCCGGTCGCCAAGGATTTCATTTCCAAAGTCAAGGAACGCGCCGTTGGCGCCGAGGTCCTGCGCTCGGTGACGCCCGGCCAGCAGGTCGTCAAAATTGTCCATGACGCCCTCGTCGATATGCTCGGCGGGGATGCGGATCCGTCGCTTTCATTCGCCACAACGCCGCCGGCCGCGATCATGATGGTGGGCCTGCAAGGGTCGGGTAAGACAACCTCAACAGCGAAGATCGCCCTGCGCTTGCAAAAGCGTGACAAGAAACGCGTCCTTATGGCGTCGCTCGACACGCGCCGTCCGGCAGCGCAGGAGCAACTCGCCATCCTCGGCGAACAAGCGGAGGTAAAAACCCTTCCGATCATCGCTGGTCAGACCCCGCGCGATATCGCCAAGCGCGCCATGGAGGCGGGCAAGCTCGGCGGCTTCGACGTCGTCATGCTCGACACGGCGGGGCGCCTTTCCATCGATGAACAGTTGATGGCCGAAGTCGCCGATATTCATAAAACTACCAACCCTGTCGAAACGCTGCTGGTTGTTGATGCGCTCACCGGTCAGGACGCTGTGACGACGGCGGAGAAATTTAAAGAACGCCTCAATATCACCGGGGTCGTCATGACCCGGATCGATGGCGATGCCCGCGGCGGCGCCGCGCTTTCCATGCGCGCGGTCACCGGCGCGCCGATCAAGTTTGTCGGCGTCGGTGAAAAGATCGATGCGCTCGACACCTTCGAGCCTGAACGCATGGCCGGCCGTATTCTCGGCATGGGCGACATCGTCAGTCTTGTCGAAAAAGCTTCTCAGGAAATGGACGAGGCCAAGGCCAAGAAAGCCGCGAAGAAAATGGCCAAGGGCGAGTTCGACATGGACGATCTCGCCGACCAGTTCAAACAGATGCGCAAGATGGGCGGCATGGGCGCGATCCTCGGTCTCATGCCTGGCATGGGCAAGATGAAAAAGATGGTCGATCAGGCCGGCGGCCTCGACGACAAGGAAATTATTCATCAGGAAGCGATCATCTCGTCCATGACGAAACAGGAGCGCAAAAAGCCCGCGCTCATGAACGCCAAACGCAAAAAGCGCGTCGCCGCCGGTTCCGGCACGTCGGTGCAGGAGGTCAACAAGCTTCTGAAAGCCCACCGCCAGATGGCCGATATGATGAAAAAGATGGGCAAGGGCGGCATGAAAGGCATGGCCAAACAACTGGGTATGATGGGCGGTATGCCGGGTGGTGGCGCACCGGACCCCGCGATGCTTGAAGCCGCCAAAGCAAGCAAGAAGGATAAAGGCGGTCAGGGTACGGAAGACCTGGATTTTGACGCCATCGAAAAAGCGCTGTCCGGTCAGGCGCCGATGCCGCCGGGATTGGGAATGCCGGGCATGGGGAAAAAGAAATGACGCAATCCGAAGAGTTGCATTGGAAAGGCTTATCCGAGCTTGTCGATAGTTCTTTAAAGTCGCGCGTTATTGCGCTTGCTGACAAACCGAAGAGTCGGCCAAAGCTCGTAGAAATGTTCCATCATAAAATTTTCTTTGAGCCATCATTTGTTCGTGAAATCGGAAAGAAAGGAACCGAGAAGCAAACGCTCAATCTCCTGAAACATCTCGGCGCTCCGAGTGAAGCGCTAATGTTAAACAATTCCAATAATTGCGCCGGCGAGTGGAGGTTATTGGAAGACGCTGTGTCAGGATGTTTTGGATGGTGCGGCGGGCAAATCGTATCGTGCATCGCGGGCCAGCTCCTGTTTCATGAATCCGACGAACCGGAAATGCGCTCGGTAATTTTTAAACCTCAAAAAACAATCTGAGAAAGAAGGAAAGAAACCAACATGTCGTTGAAAATCAGACTGGCCCGGGGCGGGGCGAAAAAACGTCCGTTCTATTCGATTGTCGTTGCTGACTCGCGCTCTCCGCGCGACGGCCGCTTTATCGAAAAGATTGGCACCTACAACCCGCTACTCGGCAAAACCGATGAAAATCGCGTTCAGTATGACGCCGAACGCGCCAAGCATTGGCTCGACAAAGGCGCCAAGCCGTCGGATCGCGTTGCGCGCTTCCTGTCGGCGCAAGGCCTTGTAAAATGGGAACACGGCAACAACCCAAACAAAGCGAAGCCGGGCCAGAAGGCGCAGGAACGCGAACAGGAAAAGAAAGACAAGGAAGAAGCCGCCAAGGCCGCAGCCGCTGAAGCCGCCGCCGCACCGGCCGAGGAGGCCCCAGCCGAAGAGCCTGCTGCGGAAGAAGCAAAAGCTGAATAATCGGGCCTTTCAGGCAGTTAATCTTTCGTCGGGAACCCTTACGCTCCTGCATTGTTTGCCCGTCATACCGTTTTTTGACGCGCCCGGACGCGCGGCGTTATGCGCGCGGCGGGCAAACAAAGGAGCTAAGCGATGAAACTTATCGCAACATTTGCCGCTTTGACGTTGATGAGTACGTCTTTATCAGGCTGCCTTTTAGGTGCGGCGGCGGGCGCTGGCGCGATTGGCTATGATGAAGCGACAGAAGGCGACGGCGAATTCGATCCGCTTGAGGAAGCCTACGACGGAGATCCGGACACGAAAGGTCCGCTCGACGACGATGATTAATCAATAGCCGGATTATTTCGGCAACAACTAAAGAGAACGGCCCTGAAGGTTAGCGTCATACGCAGCATCCCTTCAGGGCCGTCTCTTTTTGAAAAGCGTAACTGGCTTGGGCGACTTATCAGTTACGCTTTTCTCCCCCAGCTCTCCCAACCAAAACTCAAACTATTGGGGCTTTCTTGGAACTCTCCTCCGGGCGATGCGCGTCGCGTGGCTTGCGCTTCCGCGCGGCGCGTCGCCGAGAGGAGAGAACCCCGGGATTAATAGCCCTCATTATCAAAGGCGATCATAACCGGTGGCATTGGCAAGCGCGGCTGGAACGGGTCTTCGATGTTCGCAACCTTCTTCGAAACTTCGAATTCAGCTTTCTCAAGCGCTGCGAATTCGACATTCATCTTCGTGTTCTCGGCTGTAGCCGCGAAGTCGTAAGATGAAGGTTCAGTCAGGGGCGCGAAAACATTTTCGATTTTCGCCATGCGGGACTGAACGTTTGCGTCGGCCTGATTAACAACAGCCAGGGTAAAGTTCTGGTTGCGTGCATCGAGATCGGCATTGATTTTTTGCATCAGGGAAGCGCTGTCGAATTGAGCTTCCTGGGCCTGGGCGCCGTTGTGCATGGTTGCTGCTGCGGCGAATGCCAAAACGCTGGCGTAAAAGGTTCGGTTCGTCATTTTCTCTCTCCTCTGGTGGGTCAGAACGTTTCGTCGTCCTGATGTTGTTAACCATAACGAGATCTGAAAAATCCGATGTGATGGGCGTCACAGCTTTGTTTCAGTTCACAAAATTGCCGTTTTTGAGACCAAATTCGCCGTAATTTGAATAAGCTGGCGGGCCCGGTCCGTTTTGGTCCCGATGTTTTCGTGCTGTCAGGCCAATGATTTCAAAGAGATGCGACGAATGACCTTGCTACGCATGCCCGGCCCCGCCTAAGCTTTGGCGAATTTTTTAAACAGCGCCGGCAAGGCGCGAGTAGGGGTTCTTACTGAAATGGAAGTTTTTTACGGGTTCATCGACAACCTCAGCAACTTTATCTGGGGCGGTTATTGGGGGCTAAATCCGGACGGGACGGAGAATAAGATTCTTCCGCTCGCGCCGATGGTGTTCATTCTGTTGGGCAGCGGCCTCTTTTTCATGATCCGGTTAAAAGCGCTTCCGTTGCGCCGATTGGGGCCGGCGTTCGTCAATCTTTTTACCGGCAGCCGCAAATCCAGCACTGATCCGAACGCAAGCGGCGAAATCACGCCGTGGAATGCGTTGTCGACGGCGCTGTCCGGCCAGGTCGGCACTGGCAATCTCGCCGGTGTGGCGACCGCAATCACGCTTGGCGGGCCCGGCGCTATCTTCTGGATGTGGGTGACGGCGTTGTTCGGCATGGCGCTCGCCTTTTCCGAATCAAGTCTTGCAGTGAAATATCGTGAAGAACATCCGGATGGTCATATTCATGGCGGCCCGATGTTTTACATCAAGAACGGTCTGCCGCCCTTCTGGCGATGGCTGGCTGTATTCTTTGCTATCGGTACGATTTTCTCCGCCATCGTTACCGGCAACATGACGCAATCGAATTCGATTGCGACGGCGCTGGCGTCGGAAACGCCGATACCGCAATGGGTTTCGGGGCTTGTGATTGCCGGGCTTGCTTTTGTCGTCATTATCGGCGGCATCAAGTCTATCGGCTCCGTTGCGGGCAAGGTCGTGCCGGCTATGGCGGGCGGATACATCCTCATCGCCATCATCATGCTGATCATGAATATTGAGCATGTGGGCGACAGCTTCCTGATGATTTTCCAGTATGCGTTCGGCCTTGAGCAGGCTGCTGGCGGTCTTGTCGGTTACTCCGTATTGCAGGCGATCCGTTTCGGCGTGGACCGTGGATTGTTCTCAAATGAAGCGGGCCAGGGGTCGACGCCAATTGCTCACGCCGCCGCGAAAACGGATGATCCTGTGCGTCAGGGTGAAATCGCCATGCTTGGCACCTTCATCGACACGATCGTTATCTGCACCATGACGGCGCTCGTTATTTTGTCAGTTCAGGGGCAATTCGCCGCTGAGAATGGTTTCGTCGAGTATGCATGGCAGGGAACGCTGCAAGGCGCGGAAGTGACAACCGCTGTCTTCAGTCAGGGTATACCATATGGCGGCCTCTTCATTGCCATCGCGCTGGCGGTGTTCGCTTTCACCACTATTCTGGGCTGGTCTTACTATATCGAGCAGGCGGTGACCTATCTCGTTGGCGACTGGGCGGCGAAGCCTATGCGTTATGTATGGGTGGTGATGGTGTTCATCGGCGCGCTTCAGGAAATCGACTTTATCTGGAAACTTGGCGGCATCGCCAACGCCTCCATGGCGCTGCCGAACCTGATCGCCATTTTGCTGTTGAGCGGCGTTGTCATCGCCATGGCGAAAGAGAAGGGCCGGCTTTAGGCTTTTTAGGTCAAGCATTTGCGCCCTGAACGCCGCGACGGTTGCAGCGGCGTTCAGGCGCGGGCTATTCTCCATGCGAGATGCGGCAAAGGAGTTTCCGGTGAGATTGGTGCTGGCGTTATTGACGATTGCAGGAACAGCGGTTGCAACTGGCGCCGCGGCTCAGGATGACGACTCTTTAGGCAGTGTTTATGTCCGTGCGAGCGCTGGCTACAGCTTCGTCAGTGATTGGGAACAGGATTTCGCCTATAATCCCGATGCGGTTTTTGCCGTTGCGCCGCCAACCGGCCAAACAATCGACAACACTGACGGCTTTATCTTCGGCGCCGCGCTTGGGTTCGATTATCATGACGGCATCCGCACTGAGCTGGAATACCGCTATGCCGCGACGGAATTCGAGAGCGTCACCCTTGCTGATCCGGTTCTGGGTCCGACCCCTGGCGCGCCGATGAATGATGATATTGCTGGTCATTTTCTGATGACGAATTTTTATTTCGATTTCGCCAATGACTCGCCCTTCACGCCGTTTATTGGCGGCGGCGTCGGCGGCGCATTCATGGAAAACGAAAACGCGCAGCGCGATGCGGTGTTGGCGTATCAGGGCCGAGCAGGATTTTCATTTGCGATCGCTAGCGGTTTTCTTGCTGACCTCGAATATGTTTACACGCGTACGAATGAACTGTCGTTCGGCCCTGACATGGATGACTTTGAACCGGGCGGCCCTGTTGGGCCGAATATCAGCAACGAGCGTTATGAATCGTCTTCAGCGATGATTTCGCTGCGCAAACATTTCTGATCGCTGCGTCATGACAATTGAGCTTTATCTTGCATTTGTCGCCGCGACAGCGCTCCTGGTGTTAACGCCAGGCCCGATGGTTGCTTACATTGTCGCGACGACGCTTTCGCATGGGCTGCGGCATGGATTGATGGCGTTGATCGGTTCAGCCGCCGCGTCGGCCGTGCAGCTTGCAGTTGTGGTGGCGGGGCTTGCGCTGATTTTGACGGCGGCGGGCGAGCTCTTCTTCTGGATCAAATGGGTGGGCGTCGCTTATCTGGTTTATCTCGGGGTGAAGGCCTTGCGCCAACCGAACGATGAGCTGGAGCCAGCATTGGCGCCGCAGCGTTCCGGCCGGCGCACGATTGTCGAGGCCTTTGTTGTCAACCTGACGAACCCCAAAGGGCTCTTATTCCACGGCGCATTTCTGCCGCTCTTTGTCTCGCCTGCTGCGCCAGCGACGCCGCAGCTTGTTCTCCTGGCGGTTACCTTTGTCGTCGTCGCAGCATTGCTGGATGGATGCTGGGCAGTTTTCGCGGCCCGCGTGAAGCCGTGGCTTGCGCGCATTGGCCGCTGGCGCCACCGGATTACCGGCGGCGTCATGCTGGGCGCTGCCGCCGGGCTCGCCCTGGTGCGGAAATAAGCGCTGCTGCTTCATGTTTTTTGATACGATAGATGAAGAATTAAAAAAGCTGCTGCGCCCTGCCAAGGCACATAAATTTTCCACTAATAAAAAGATCCTGCCAGCTTACCGCTATGTCGATGTGCGGAACGCCATAAAGAAAAGTCTTGAAGAGTATAATGTAGAAACGGTTACGTCATCTCACTATGAGGATCTATCGCCATTGCTGACGGGGGAAGCCCCTGCGCACATGCATAGAAAGCTCAACAAGGCATCGAATATTTCATGGAGTATTTCCGAAGACGATGAAGATTATTTTCCAGAAGATCAATTCTGGGTTGGAAAAGCCAGTGACAAGCAAACGGTAATTATCCGCCTGCGTTATTTTGAACATTCGGACAATGCAATTCTTGAATGTGGTTCAGAACAGGAACTGTCCGGGAAAAATCTGATGAAGGCCGTTCTTGAGCGAAGTGTGCGCACATCTATTTATCGCGGAAATACGCTGAGACTCTCATATGAATCGGGCACGCGAGATGAATATGGCGACATCGAAAAACCCTCGCGGTTTCGGGTTCTGTTTCAATCGTTGCCCGCTGTCGATAAAGACGAATTTGTCCTGGAAGCCCAAACACGCGAGACGCTGCAGCGAAATGTAATTGATCTTTTTTCCCGCAAAGACGCGCTCAACGCTTTGAATGTGCCCATAAGACGCGGTATTCTTTTATACGGCCCGCCAGGTACGGGAAAGACATTCTCCTGCCGATTTCTGGCGCAGCAACTAGATAGCGTTACGAAATTTTTTGTTACAGGGCGCGCGCTAAACCAAGTGTCGGCGATCTTCTCAATCGCGCGGTTGTATAAACCGAGCTGTATTTTCCTTGAAGACGCGGACTTGGCATTTGCTGCGCGGGATATAAATGTCGATGCAGGCGGATTGGGTGAGCTTCTCGACCAGCTTGATGGACTTCGAACCGATGATGAAATCGTTGTGATTGTCACGACAAATTCGATGGAACGCCTTGAATCGGCTTTGAAGGATAGACCGGGGCGCATCAGTCAATGCATATATTTTGGGCCGCCTGTGGCTGTTATGCGCGAACGGTATTTGCGTCAGTATTTGGCCGGTTTTGAAACCACGGACTTGGACTTTTCAAAATTAGTTTTCGACAGCGAAGGCTCAACCCAAGCGTTTCTGCGCGAGTGGGTACACAGGGCTCTGCAGATAGGATCCGAAGAAAAGACGAGCCGGTCTCTAAGGTTGACCAACACCGACTTCGACCGCGCTATGGACGAAATGACCCGTGATGCGGATTATTTCGGTCAATCCTTAATCGGATTTACGCCGTCTCGCACATAATTGCTGCAGTTGCTCAGTTTAATTGAACGCGCTAGACCTCGCGCCGAAGATTTCGTTCCGGCGCAATGTTGACGCCGCTTTTCCAGGAGACTTTCCACATGGCCCGCAAAAAAATCGCCCTTATCGGCGCCGGCATGATCGGCGGCACGCTCGCGCACCTCGCCGCGCAAAAGGAACTCGGCGACGTTGTTCTGTTCGATATCGTTGAAGGCATCCCGGAGGGCAAAGGTCTCGACATCGCCGAGTCATCGCCCATCGACGGATACGACTCGCACCTCAAAGGCACCCAAGATTACAAGGATATTGCTGACGCAGATGTCTGCATCGTTACGGCGGGTGTTGCGCGCAAACCCGGCATGAGCCGCGATGATCTTCTCGGCATCAACCTTAAAGTCATGAAGTCTGTGGGCGAGGGCATCAAGACCCATGCGCCAAATGCGTTGGTTATCTGCATCACCAATCCGCTCGACGCTATGGTCTGGGCGCTGCAGAAATTTTCCGGTCTTCCGGAAAACAAGGTCATCGGCATGGCCGGCATCCTGGACTCGGCGCGTTTCCGCTATTTTCTGGCTGAAGAATTCAATGTCTCAGTCGAAAGCGTCACGGCGTTCGTTCTCGGCGGACATGGCGATACCATGGCGCCGCTGGTGCGCTATTCGACGGTCGCCGGCATTCCGCTGCCGGACCTCATCGAGATGGGTTGGACCACGCAAGACCGGATTGACGCAATTGTAGAGAGGACACGCAAAGGCGGCGGAGAGATTGTGGCGTTGTTGAAAACGGGCTCTGCCTACTATGCGCCTGCAGCTTCGGCGATCCAGATGGCGGAAAGCTACCTCAAGGACAAAAAGCTCGTCGTCCCATGCGCGGCGAAACTGTCCGGCCAGTACGGCCTCAACGATCTCTATGTGGGTGTTCCGGTCGTCCTCGGCGCCGATGGGTGCGAGCGCATTGTCGAGGTGAAGTTTACCGAAGAGGAAAAAGCCATGTTCGATAATTCCGTGAGCGCCGTCCGCGAATTGATGGATGCATGCGTGAAATTGGACCCGAGCCTCGGGTAAATCGGTTTCATAATACAGAATTAAGGGCGTCCTTTGGGGCGCCTTTTTTTGTTTTTGCGCTGCTGATTTCGCATTGAGGCAAGCGTTTCGATATGAGCATAAATTAAAGTTCGTACACGGTTGAAACCTACTTGATGGTTAAGAGATTGGTGACGTCATTACGATAATCGTTGTTCCGAAACCGGCAGTGGGTAGCTGCAGCTTATGAGTGACGAGAGTTTGTATGGCGGTGTTTTCATGTATGCGGGCAGGCGCGATTTTGGGAATTGCCAGCCTTGTCATGTTTGCGGTTGATGCGCGCGCGCAAACCAGCGGCAATGTTCAATTTGACGGTCTTATTCTGGACGTGTGCGTCTTGTTGATCACCGGTTCGGGAACGATAGCGCCCAACGCCACTTATACGCAGTTGTCGAGCGAAATTGGCGGCGGGTCCCGAGGCGGCGCAACGGTAACAACGACCAGCACGAATTTTAACCTTGTGGTTGATACGCCGACGGGTTTTTCATCAATGCCCGCCGGCGGCGATGCCAACGTGACCTATAGCGCGCTTTTCAGCGCGACAGGCGTGACGATCCTGAATGATGTTCTTGAGGGCGTATTATCGCCGCTGGGTCTCGGCCTATCGACCGTCAGTGTTGGCGTAACGGCGGATAAATCCGCAGGTGTTTTCCCGGCGGGCGCATACCAGCTTCCGGTGACGGTCCGATGCGAATCTTCTTGATGGCCTGCTCGATCATGTTGTCGGCAAGCGGCGCATTTGCGCAAGCGCTGGCGCCGATGGAAAAGTCTGTCACAACCTATACGGATCGGTTTGCGGTCCAGCTAAAGGCCTAC
The DNA here is from genome assembly GCF_028748065.1 of Hyphococcus flavus. Lineage (GTDB taxonomy): Bacteria > Pseudomonadota > Alphaproteobacteria > Caulobacterales > Parvularculaceae > Hyphococcus > Hyphococcus flavus. The sequence goes on from NZ_CP118166.1 coordinate 1,484,469, forward strand.
AATCCGTACCCGTCAGCGCAACGGTTTCAAGTGCGCATTTTAAATGAAGACGGCGGCCCGGCGCGTGGCGTCGCTGCGACGGCGCATACTCTCATCGTGCCGCCAAATGATATCGCAGGGTTTTATGTGTGGGGAGAAAGCCCTGTCAGCCGGCATATTGAAGTGTGTTTGACGTCACAATTTTTTGCCACCGGCGAAGGCGCCATGATGCGGGGGGAGGTATGCGGAAAGTACATTATTACGCGGCGATAACATCACTAATGATGGCGTTTGAAATTGAAGCGCAAGCGCAACAACAGAATGTGCAAGGCTATAACCCGGCTTTGGTCGTTCCGTCGCAAAGTTCGGTTTACAACCAGAACAGCGTCTACCTGCCAAGCCCGCCGATCGTGCACGGTCAGGACATTGTTCGCGGCGCATCCGGCATGTCGTGCCAAACGGCTGTGGCGAGTGGCGGGGCTTACCTAGACGTTGGCCTCATCGGTTCCCAGGATGTTTATAATCGCGACACAGCGGCGCTCTACGGGCGTGTTGTGGTGCCGCTCGGGGACCGGCCAGAGCGGCCTGATTGCACCAAGCTCTACAAGCTTGAAATTGCGCGATTGAGCCTCGAGCTAGAAATGCTGCGTATGGGGTTGCCGGCAAACCTGCATGGAGCGCGTCAGACGCCGCCTCAAGGCGTCGCAGCGGTTCAGCCAACTGATGTGTCTGCAGCGCCGTTAATAGTGAATCCAAATTCTGGGGAGAACACCGCCGCGCGATCAATTGACAACATCAATGTCGTAGCGCCGCCGGCACTGAAACCAAAGAAAGAGACCAAACAGCCGCCAGCTCAGCGGCCGCCCATGGGCCCGCTATAAAATCCTTGGGTGTAACGGCGGGACGGATGTGCGGCGCCGGAATAAAAACCTTGCGTCCGCAGGCTCCTGATCCGGCGGAAAGGCGTACGTTCAATTTTGATTTCAATCCGCTTGCTCATAAGCGGTTCGTAATCGGATCCGCCAAGGAGTACATCTTCTTGCGGCGCTGACCCGCCGCGAAAAATATGAACGCCGTTGACATCTTCATAATGCACGCTGCCTGTCATCGCCGTGCGATCACCGGAGCCTGTCGTCAGGATTTTCGATCCGGGATGCGCGTATAAAGGCGAAGTAGAAAAACCAGCTACGCATGATGCAACAATTAATAAACGGCGCATTTTGATTCCCCGGTCTTATAACAACGTTCATGTTGCTAGCGTGGGGATGAGCATGCAAGTCCTATTCATGACGCTGGCATGATGTTCTTTCGCTTTTTGATGCATTTACGCTTTTCGCTTGTGAACGATTGTTGATTTTCGCCTTTTTGACGTATGCGGGCGGATCGCATCAGGATAAAACGCGCCTTATGAAAGTGCTCTATTCCCATCGTACTCAATCTGCAGACGGTCAGTGGGTCCATATTGAGGCGCTGACTCGCGCGCTGGAGGCGCGCGGGCACGAGATTATCATGGCAGGGCCGGCGTCTGCAGGCGCAAAGCAGCTTGATGCAAAGAAGCCGGGCCTTCGCGCACACTTGCCCGGTGCGATTTATGAGTGTGCGGAGTTTGCTTATTCGGCGCGCGGGTATGTCCGGATGGCGAAATGCGCTCAAGCACAAAGTCCGGATGTGCTTTATGAGCGTTATAATCTCCACTACTTTGCGGGCGTCTGGTTGCGGCGGCGAACCGGCGTTCCGCTGATTTTAGAGGTCAACAGCCCGCTTGCCGAAGAACGCAAAGTGCACGGGAATTTAGCGTTCAAAGGATTCGCCCGACGCAATGAGGCTATGATCTGGCGTGCGGCGGATAAAGTCTTGCCGGTGACGAATACGCTTGCCGAATATGTCCGCGCTGCTGGCGTTGCTGAAGAGAACATTGAAGTTATCCAGAATGGTGTGGATCAGGCGTTTCTTGAACACGTCGACCCTTCGCCCGTTCGCGAGCGGTACGGGCTTCAAGGCAAGTTGGTCCTGGGCTTCAGCGGTTTTGTACGCGAATGGCACGGCGTTGATCGCGCCTTGCGATACCTGGCGCAATCGGGAAGAGAAGATTTGCACTTGTTGGTGGTCGGCGATGGTCCCGCCATTGCGCCTTTGCAGTCTCTCGCGCAGGAGCTGGGGGTGGCGCAACAGTTAACCGTGACCGGCGTTGTTCAACGCGATGCGATGCCGACTTATGTGTCCGCTTTTGACATTGCGCTTCAGCCGGCGGTGGTCGAATATGCGTCGCCGCTTAAATTGTTCGAATACATGGCGCTCGGCAAACCTGTTTTGGCCCCGGACGCCCCAAACATCATGGAAGTGCTCAAGGATGGTGAGGACGGCCTGCTTTTTCGCGGCGAGGGATTCGCGGCGGCGCTTGATATGCTGGTGAATAAAGCAGACTTACGGCGTAAGCTTGGCGCAGGCGCGCGTGAGACTATTCAGCGTCAGGATTATACCTGGGCAGGAAACGCCCGGCGCGTGGAAACAATCATGGAAAAACTGGCAAGGCAAAGGCATGACAATCGAAATTGAAACTGAGCGGCTGGTTCTAAGGCCGATGGCTGCCGAAGATGTGGAAAATCACATCGTCATGATGCAGGATCCGGCTGTCGCTGCGAGTTTGACGCCTGACCAAAAACCACGTTCTCGGGCTGAGGAGTGGCGCGCCGCCGCGTCCATTCTGGGACACTGGCAAATCCGCGGCTATGGCTGGTTTTCCGTTTTTGAAAAGAAAACAGGAAATTGGGCAGGCCGGGTCGGCCCATGGTATCCGGAAGGTTGGCCCGGTCTGGAATGCGGCTGGGCGGTGAAATCGGAACATTGGGGAAAAGGCTACGCCCCGGAAGCAGCAATTGCGACAATCCGCTGGACTTTTGATCAGTTCCCTGACCTTCCCAGGATCGTTTCCGTGATCGATCCTGAAAACAGTAATTCCCAGGCGGTGGCGGAAAAAGTCGGTGAGACGAAATCAGGCGAGATTTTTGAGTATTGGAGTTTCAAGCTTGACGTCTGGGCAGCCGACCGGGCAGCATGGCTGGACCGGTTCGGCGGTTAGGTGGTTCCCATTCGGAACATTTTGAGACGCACCTCATTTTTCCTCTTGAATTTTTCCCTGACTTGACGATTTGATTTTATCGCCATCGAGGCAATCGCGGGCAACCTTTGCGTAGGCGGTGGTTGCTGTCGAATGCCTGCGGGTGGCTGATCGCGATGGCGATTGAAACTGAATTTTGCGGGCACGGGCGCCCGATCGCAAAGGCGATCACTTCTAAAATTTGCGCGCATGGGCGCGCAGGGGCAGCCGTCCCCATTTGTCCGGCCTGGAGACCGACATCTCATGATGCTTGTTTCAACACACGTCGCCGCAAGCGACGTCGAAGGCGTGGGCGTTTTCGCCTCTGAACCCATTAAAGCAGGCGCCCTGATCTGGCGATACGATCCAGGCTTTGACCGGCTCGTGCCGTCTTCCTGGCTGCAGGAGCAAACGCCGATGATGCGAGATTTCCTGACGAAGTATGCCTATCCCGCTCATGACCAGCCGGAGATGCTGGTGATTGAAATCGACAATGGCCGGTTCATGAACCATTCCCTGACGCCCAATACGGACTTCACCAAGATCATCGAAGGGTATGCCCTCCGTGACATTGCTGCTGGTGAGGAGCTGATCTGCAATTATTCAGAGTTCGATCCAGGGTTCGAACTGTTGCCATCGGTTGTCGCTGCATTCGCACAGCGAAGAAAAACAAAGGCGAACGGTCTCGCCTCTCACTAGGGTAAATTTTCACGAGAGTTGCCCGAAGGCTTCGTTCACCGCTAAGACGTCGGAACGGAGCCTTTATGCAATTCGAGCCGGTCAATATCATACAAATAGCGATCGCCTCTCCGGCGGCGCTTGCTGGCGTATTCGTCGCGGCCCGTTCGCGTTTTTACGCACTGGGGGCGTTGTTGATCGTTTTCGCAATGCACATGGCGTTTAACGTCATCGAAGAGACAGGGGCGGCGCATATGCCTGTTCTGGTGACGCCGGCGCTGAGCCTGCTCTACGGGCCTTTATTCTTCTTGTTCATTTGCGAACTCATCTTCATAAATCGAAAGCCGAGGGTGCAGGACTTGTTGCATTTGGCCCCTTTCGCGGTCGCTTTGTTTTTGAGTAACGGGCTGCAGCTTGTGCGCTTGATGTCTGCGGTCAGTCTGGTTGCCTATGGCGGGGCTTGCCTTTTCTACATTTGGCGCTTTCATCGCGCCGCGGACGCAACGCGGTCCGATTCCCAAACTATTCGGTTAAACTGGATTGTTGCTGTATTCGCCGTTTTCGCCGGACTGACGGCAATCGATGTCTTGCGAATGATGACCATCGATATGCACCCCGCAGGTTTCCGGCAAATTTTTTACGCCGTGAACTTGCTGGCGGCGGCAGGCTTGTTCGCGGTTATTGTTTATTATGCGTTCAATCGCCCCGCCTATTTCGAAGGGCTGACGGATACGGAATTCCGTTCTGTCCATGCTGGCGGCGCGGTAGGGATAACGCCGCATGAGCGATCTTCATTTGAGCGCCTTGACGAAACGATCAAGCGTCAAGCGCTGTATCGTCGGCCCCATCTGACGCTTTTCGATCTTGCGAATGAGACAGGCATACCGGAACGTGATGTCTCGCGTTTGGTCAATCAGGTCAGCGGCCGTAATTTCTGCGACTATATCAATACATTCCGGGTTCAAGAGGCTGCGCGCCGGCTGACCGCGCCCGAAGATGCCGACACCACGATTCTGACAATCGCCTTTGAGTCAGGTTTCTCCTCAAAATCGACGTTCAACGCAGTTTTCAAACGCGCATATGGTGTGACGCCCTCAACGTTTCGAAAGCCGAGGCAGGATAATTCATGAATTCGGACGTCCGAATTCACGTATTCGGACGACGTTGATGTGCGGATAGGGGCAGGTTCGGAACTTTAGCCTCGCAAGGAGATTGACGTGCAAGCCCAAAAAGTAATGTCAACGGCGGCGATGAGCCTCTGCATCGCTATTGTTCTTAGCGGTTGTGCGACCGCTCAAGATGTCACGAAGCCGGCGGTCCTCACATTCGGCGCATCTGCAGCAGATATGACTGCTGCCTTGGAGACGCACTGCACTGAACAGAATTTGCGGGAAATCAGCCCGCCGTCTATGCCGGGGGTATCAAGCCAAACCCAGATTGACTGCGAAGGGTTTTCCTATTTCGGCGCGCCGAGACTGGCGGAGTTTGTATTCGGTGATGATGCGTTGACGCTGGTCTGGATTTTGACGGAAAAGTCAGAGGAGGAGGCGTTAATTGCCGCCTTCAAGAACGCCTATGGCGCCCCGAGCCATGAGACGACGATGTTCACAGCTTTCGCCGATGACTGCGCTGCAGTGCGAAAAGACGTGCCTGAGGCGCTCTATTACGCACCCGCTGCGTCTGACGGGTTTCAAGCCTGGTTCGATCAGCAGGCGGCTCAGGAATAGGCGCGGCTCAAAGGCTTGACCATGCCGCGCGAAGGCGAAACAACGGGTTTTCGAGATTCAAGAGGACGCGTTCATGAAAACCTTTGTCGCTGCGGCTTTTGTCGCATCTTTGTCAGTTGCCGCCGCTGTAGCGCAATCGCCAGAACTTTCATCGCAACAACAGCGCACTGTCGACCGACTTATCGACCAGGGCCTCGAAGATGATGTCGGCTGGGAGCTACTTGAAAGCCTGACGACTGAAATTGGCCCCCGTCTAGGGGGTTCGCCGGATGAGGCCCGCGCCAGAGAGTGGGGTGCGCGAAAACTTAAACAGCTCGGTTTCAAAAATGTTCGCATAGAAACATTTGAAATGCCGTATTGGGAACGTGTTACCGAGACGGCTGAAATCGTTTCACCATACCCGCAAGAATTAAAGATAACAGCGCTCGGCAATTCAGTTGCGACGCCTGAGGGCGGAGTTGCTGCGGAAGTCGTACGATTTAGGACCCTCCTTGATCTGCAGGATGCGCCGCTTGAGGGGTATGAAGGAAAGATTATTTTTGTCGATGAAGTCATGTCGCGCACGCAGGATGGGTCCGGCTATGGCTGGGCGGTGGCAAAACGTTCCGGCGCGGCGAATGAAGCAGCAAAACGAGGCGCCGTGGCGGCGATCATCCGGTCTGCTGGAACCAGCCACGGCCGAACGCCGCACACAGGCAATATGCGGTATAGCGATGACGTTAGTCCGGTGCCGATTGCGGCGCTCTCAAATCCGGATGCTGATCTGCTCGGGCTCGCCATGAAGCGAGCCGATGGTCCCGTCACTGTCAGCGTCGATATTTCGGTTCATACAAAAACGGTTGTGGAGTCAGGCAACGTGATCGGAGAAATCCCCGGCAAAAGCGATGAGATCATCCTTATTGGCGGCCATCTCGATAGTTGGGACCTTGGCACTGGCGCCGTTGACGACGGCGCGGGCATCGCCATTACGACCGCCGCCGCAAAACTCATCGACGATTTGCCGGGAAAGCCGAACCGCACGATCCGCGTTATCATGTGGGGTTCTGAGGAAGTGGGGCTTCTCGGCGCTTTCGCTTATGCAGAGGCTCATGCCGACGAACTTGACCGTCATTTGCTTGCTTCCGAATCCGACTTTGGCGCCGGCAAGGTCTGGCAGTTCCGCACCGGCTTCGCCGAAGAGCATTTGCCGAAAGCGCAAGTTTATCAAAAGGCGTTGCGCCGGCTCGGGATCGGGCCCGGAAATAACCAGGCTGGCGGTGGTCCGGATGTAACGCCGCTGCGCCGCGCTGGCGTTCCCGTGTTCCGTCTTTATCAGGATGGCAGCGATTATTTCGATCTCCACCACACGATGGAAGACACGCTCGACAAAGTTGACCCGGAAGCGCTCCGTCAAAATATCGCCGCGTGGGCGGCGACAGTTTATGTCGCTTCGGAACTTGAGGGCGACTATCGGGCGTCTGAAAGCGAGTAGCATCCTGCGGGGCTTTGCATAACCGTCATGTTCGCAGTCTAGTCTTGGCGAAAAGCAGGAGGGCAAGGTGATGGTGAAGATGAACTTGTTGATGTTAGGGGCTGCGTCGATTGGATTAGCGGCGTGTGCGTCAACTCACCAACAGCAGGTAGATGGCGGCAACGATTCCTTTAAGGGCGATCGATATCTTTCGATAGCGCCTGAAGAGCCACAGGGTTGGATCCAAGCAGTTCCGATGCCGTCCGCGCCTTTGGATCAATCTAAAACCTTGACCCGCATCGTCTTCGCGTCCTGCGCGCAACAAAACGAAGACCAGTCCATCTGGGATCAGATCGCATCAGAGAACCCGGACTTGACGCTCTATATCGGCGACAATGTTTACGGCGATGTTCGTTCAAACGACCTGTCATTGCCGGAACTGAAAGCAGCCTATATGCGGCTTGCACAGTCTGAGCCCTTTTCGCGCGTTCGCGCCGCAGCGCCCATGCTCACCACATGGGACGATCATGATTACGGCATGAACGACGCTGGCGGCGAATACGAATACAAGGAATCTGCTGAAGCCCTGTTCGAGTATGTCTGGGCTGTGCCTGACGATGATCCGCGCCGCTCGCGCCCTGGCATATATGGTTCATGGATAGTCGGCGAAGATAGCAAGCGCGTGCAGATCATTATGCTCGATACGCGCTTTTTCCGCTCAAAGCTGAAACCGACTGACGAGCGCGGCGCGCCGGGAAAGGAACGTTATATTCCGGACAGCGATCCAGCGAAAACGATGCTTGGTGAGGAGCAATGGGCGTGGCTTGCAGAGGAATTGCAAAAGCCTGCAGACCTGCGTCTTCTTGTTTCATCCGTACAGGTCATTGCCGATGGGCATGGCTGGGAAGCATGGAAGATGCTCCCCGCCGAACGCGCGCGGCTTTACAAGCTGATTGCCGAAACGGATGCGAACGGCGTTATCATGCTCACCGGCGACCGCCACTCGGCGGCGCTCTACCGGAAAGAGGGCGTCAACGATTACCCGCTGTTTGAGGCGACCTCGTCGTCACTCAACCTGCCCTTGCGCGCATGGCTTGATCCAAACGAGCCCTATGAGCAGGAACCCGGGCCGAACCGTCTCGGCGATATGATCATTGATGCAAATTACGGCCTTGTTGAAATCGACTGGGCCGCCGGCGACGTCGAGGTGACTATTCGCGGCGAGAACGGAGAAACCTTGCAAGGCGAGGTGGTCGCCCTGGAGAGCTTGCGCTAGACAATCCATTCAAACGCCAAAGGAGCGGAGAATGGACGGCGACGCTAGGCTGACGCAGAAATCGTGGACTCGAGACGAAGTAGAAGCGTTGTTGGCGCTGCCTTTCGCGGATCTGATCTTTCGTGCTGCAAAAATTCACCGTCAAAATTTCAACCCGAACGAGGTTCAGGCATCGCGGCTGCTGTCTATTAAAACCGGCGGCTGTCCGGAAGATTGCGGTTACTGCAGCCAGTCGGCGCACTTCAAAACCGGCCTGAAAGCCTCAAAGTTGATGGAAAAGGAAGCCGTCATTGCTGAGGCAAAGCGCGCCAAGGCCGAAGGCGCCTCCCGGTTTTGCATGGGCGCTGCATGGCGCTCACCCAAAGACAAGGACATGGAAGCGCTTTGCGACATGGTCGCGGAAGTAAAATCGCTTGGGCTTGAAACCTGCATGACGCTAGGCATGCTGAGCGAAGAACAAGCCAGCCGGCTTAGTGAAGCCGGGCTCGATTATTACAACCACAATATCGATACGTCGCCGGAATACTATGAACAAGTGATCACGACACGGACATTTAAGGACCGTATCGACACGCTGGAGACGGTGCGTCGTTCAGGCATGAAAGTCTGTTGCGGCGGCATTGTCGGGATGGGCGAAAAAATCGAAGACCGCGCAGGATTTCTTCTCGCGCTGGCGAATATGACGCCGCCGCCTGAATCCGTGCCGATCAACGCGCTGATGCCGATCAAGGGTACGCCGTTAAGTGACTCCCAACCAGTTTCGGGGCTGGAGTTCGCCAGACTCATTGCTGTTGCGCGCATTTTGATGCCGAAATCCTTTGTGCGCCTATCGGCTGGGCGCGAAAACATGAGCGAAGAAACGCAAGCCTTGTGCTTTCTCGCCGGCGCCAATTCGATCTTCGTCGGGGATGAGCTATTAACGACCAATAATCCGGGTCAGGACAAAGATGCAAAATTGTTTGAGGATCTTGGTGTAAAGCTGATCTGAATGATCAAACTTTAACAATATCAATATAAGTCAGCCGCCAGTCGATGACGGCTTCGCCATCTTCCTCGCTGACATCGATACCGTATTGCTGTAATGCGTCGATAACGCGTTTTGGTTCATCCAGTTGAAGGCCGAACAAGGCAATGCAAAACCTGCCCGCGTCATCCTTGGACGAAAAGCGCCATGGCGTTGCTACCGTTTTGTGACGTGTGATCTGATACGGAATATAAAAAGCATCGCCCTTTGGCGGGAGATAATGCCCGGCATGGCCTGTCGGCGTGTGGGCGCCGACAAACCCGTCTAAAAAGGCGCCTACCGGTGATTCAACATCGACATCGGCGAGGTGGAGAACGCCGCCGGGGCGTAATGCGGCAAGCGCGCGATCGATAGCGCGAGCGTGATCATGAAAGTGGTGTGTTGCAGCGAGGGTGACCACATGATCGGCAAGGGGCGCCTCCCAGTCGCCAGACCAGTTGACGAGCATGGCGTCCTTTGAGAACCCCGGCGTGATCTCGCGCGGAAAATAACGTATGTATTCGGGCAGGTATTCTAAAAGATACGCGCCGCCTGCCGGAATATCGATGATGACATCGCTTTCAGTAAATTGCGTGGCTGCGAATACGGCCTCAAATTCAGCACGACGCGCATGTGGGAACGCCCGCATGGCGGCGTGATAAGACCCGCCGCGTTTATCGAATATTTCTTTGTATTCGGGGTTCAACGCACTGCTCTCATGTATGCAATATCTGAACGCTAGAGTTCAGATGGGCATGAAGCAAGAAATGGCAACTGCGACTAATCCGCTTCTGCTGCGCGCTTAAGATTGGCGAGGCCTTGTTCGTAGGTAGGGCTTAACAGCGGTGTGGTTAGATAACCCATGTAGGTAGCGATCGGCTGCAGGTAGAAAGGCACGTTCTCGCGTTTTTGCGCATGGTATGTCCATGTGACTTTGGTGCGGCCATCAGCGAGTGGTGAAAGCGAAAACGCGGCGTCCGCCTCGCCCATGGGGCCAAGATCGAGTCTTGTCACAACATGGCCGGGCGCTGCTAAAGCGACAATCTCATGCCGGCTGCCTGCCAGTTCCGGATACCCGCCATGCCAGATCATCTGCTGGCCAATGCCGCCTTCAACGGCGACATTCTCCGTTGGCTGATCAACCTCCGACCATGGAGACCAGGCTTCCCATTCGTGAAAATCGCTGATCAGCGAATAAACGTCTTCGACGGGGGCGTCGACGATGATTTCGCGCTGAAACTGGGTCCGATCAGGCAGCGTATAGCCGAGCAGGAAAAGCGCGGCGACAAAGCCTATGAGACCGCCTAGCAGCTTGTTCAACATAACCTCGTCCCCCTGACGACAGTTCTGAGAAAAGGTTAACAGGCCGGGGCGGAGCTGTCATCTTCGCTGGTGCAAAAAGAAACGGGGCCCAACAGGCCCCGTTAGAACTGGCAACAAGTGCGGCAGATTTACTTGGCTCTGCTGCGATCCACCTTTTCTGCGATACGGGCGGATTTTCCGCGGCGTTCGCGCAGATAGTAAAGTTTCGCGCGGCGTACCTTGCCGCGGCGTACAACTTCAATGGAATCCACCAGTGGTGAATAGACTGGAAATACGCGCTCAACGCCTTCGCCGAAAGAAATCTTGCGAACGGTAAAGCTCTCATTGAGGCCGCCGCCGTTTTTCGCGATGCAGACGCCTTCGAACGCCTGAATTCGCTCACGGTCGCCTTCTTTCACTTTGACGTTGACCTTGACTGTGTCGCCTGCGGCGAACTCCGGCACGGTCTTGCCAAGTTCTTCCATGTGCTCTTTTTCGAGCTGCTCGATGATGTTCATCGTTTCGGTTCCTTGTTGTTGTCGCGCCGGATAGGACCGTTAGATGAAAACCCCTCGAAAAGGTCCGGTCGTCGCGTCCGCGTTATTTCTTCCGCCATTTTTTGCCGCCATTCGGCGATTTTCTTGTGATCGCCTGAAAGCAGCACATCCGGGATCGCCCGGCCTTCAAATTCTCTCGGGCGCGTGTACTGGGGGTATTCCAGCAACCCGTCCTCAAAGCTTTCTTCCCCAAGGGATGAAGCCGAGCCCAATACCCCCGGAATGAGCCGGACGCAAGCCTCGATCAGGGCCATGGCGGCGATTTCGCCGCCTGCCAGCACAAAATCCCCGATTGAGACTTCTTCGACGCCCCTAGCCTCGAAAATCCGTTCGTCGATGCCCTCAAACCTGCCGCACAGGGCGATCAGCCCGGGTCCCTGTGACAGCGACCTTGCGCGTGCCTGAGTTAGCGGCTTTCCCCGGGGCGAAAGGCAGAGAATTGGCCGGTCGTTTCGGGGTGCACTATCAATAGCCGCCGCCAGAATATCGGCCCGCATGACCAGCCCTGCACCGCCGCCTGCCGGTGTATCGTCTACCGACCCGTACTTGTTGTCGGAAAAGTCCCGAATATTGACCGTGTCGAGCGTCCAGTGGCCGTCCGCTGCGCCGCGCCCAAGGATCGACGCGTTGAGCGGACCGGGAAAGAGTTCCGGATAGAGGGTCAAAACGGTTGCGCGCCACATGGACGGTCAAATCGCACGATGGCGGTATGGGCGCAAGAAGTCGTGGTGACGGAGAACGCGCCGGTAGCGGGCTTAGGCTGCTGTCTGTGCGGCTGGACGGGTCAGCCGCCAAAGTCGCCGGCGTCTTGCAGCTTTTACGGATGAAGATTTAGACCTCAACTTGATGTGGCCGCCAGCGATCAATAAGCCGGTGATTAAAACCGCGAGACCCAGCCGGTCCAAAAATTCGGGGCGTGCGTGCTCGCGGTTCGCAACCTTGAGTGAATCCGGAAGGCGTGACGATGTTGTGTGGGCTGAATAACTGGCCATGGAGCTCGACTTTCATCACCGCAAAAGATCAGCATCGATCACATATACGACTGGCAGAGTTCCAGACTCGCATAACGCTTACATGACACTTCCGCGTCTCTTTTTTGAAATGCCGCAATCAGTGCGGAAATGTCATGAAACTTTCATCGCGCGCCGGGTTATTTATAGTTTTGATGCAAGATGCTTCCTGGCAATGGTGATGCGGCGTGCGGCAAGCGCGATTTCAGGAACCGCGTCTTTGGTAAACGCGACAAGCCTGACGCCCTTCACGCCGGGTATATTTGCAAGTTCAAGAATATCGTCAGCGCCAAAATTATAAACGGCTTTGATGACGCCCAGCTCTTCGCCGAGTTCGTCAACGGCGTTAAGACCGATTAGGTCTTCCATGTAGAATTCGTCTTCATCTGGCGGCGGCAAAGCGTCACGAAAGACGTACAGCTTGACGCCTTTGAGGCTTTCTGCATCTTCGCGCGATTGAATTTCCGGCGCGCGAACCAGGACGATGGCGTTATTCAGTTCCTTTAAGATCGTCAGCGTGAATTGCCGTGAGCCATCTTCTGTTTCGACAGGGCCATACGTTGCGACACTCTTCGGCATATCTGTAAAAGATTTGATTTTCGCATCGCCTTTAACGCCGTGCGCGCCGGCAAAGGCGCCGAGGCAAATTCGGCGATCGGCGGAACGGCTTGTCATGGCAGTATTTCGTTGGTGCTGTTTTCGCCAATAGCAAACAGCTTGCCCTGTTCTGTCCAGAGAACGATCATTAGGCTGATAATTCCCAGGATAGCAAAGCCCAATATGATTGGCATAGTTGTGCCGTCATAGAATTGCCCGATCAATCCGCCAAGAAAGCCGGCGATTGTGGTTCCGGCAAAACCATTTGCCGCCGCGGCCGGACCTGCGTTGTCGCCTTGCGGTTCCATTGCAAGCGCCATGCAATTCGGGCCAATCAATCCAAGGGCGAAAAAAGAGATCATCATGAATGACATAAAGAATATGAAGGTCTCACCAGCGGTCGAGGCGATCGCCAGGTGGATGACATTCACGATGATGAATGTCAGCAAAGCGGCGTGTGTCAGCTTGCGCATGCCAACCCTCGATACTAATCGAGCGTTAATCAACGTGGCGGCGCCAAGTGATGCGGCGACAAAAGCAAAGGCGATCGCGAAGTTGTTCCCGAGATCGAATGTCTCAAGAAACACTTGCTCTGATGTTGAGATATATCCGAAAAGCGCGCCAAAACACAGCGCCGACGTCAGCGTGTAGCCGATGGAAACCCGGTTCCGGAGAAACGCCAGATAGGCAGACATTATCGGGCCCGCCTTTAGCGGCTTGCGTTTTTCCGGCGCCAGAGTTTCTGGCAGCCGCCAGCCTGTCCAGACGGCCAGGAGAACGCCGTACAAAAGCAGGGCGACAAAAATCCCGCGCCATGGGGCAGCGAACAATATGAGTTGACCAAAGCTTGGCGCCAGAATGGGGGCCGCCATGAAAATGGTGATGGCGAGCGACATGACCTCAGCCATGCGTCGGCCCGCGCATTGGTCCCGAACAGAGGCCATCACCGAAACGCGCGTCGCGGCCGTGGCGACGCCTTGAAACGCCCGAGCTGCTAGAAGCAAGGTGAAAGATGACGCGATGATGCTAAGCAACGAACCGGCAACGTAACCGGCAAGCGACAGCATCAGGACCCGCTTGCGGCCAAAACGATCGACAATCGGACCGAAAAAAAGCTGCGCGATGCCATTTCCAAGAACATAAACGATGATGATCAGTTGACGGTCATTGTCACGCGCGGCGCCAAGCTCATCGCCGATGGTGCCGAGCGCCGGAAGCATCATATCGATGGCAAGCGCGTTCAGCGCCATCACCGCTGCGGTGATGGCGACAAGTTCCGCAAATGGAAGACGCAATGATGGTTCAGCTTGGCCGGTCATTGGCTTCGGTTACGCCCGGCGCCGCCTTTTTGCAACCGCTCAGGGATAGGACATCTCAATGAATCCCGATAGGGTCGCAGGAAACAGCAAAAACAATATTCAAAGCTGCCGGAGGAAGAAGATGGCGAACGCAAAAACGCAAGATAGCAATGGCGGCGAAGCGAATGCACAAGCCTATTGGCGAGAGAATGTCAAACTTCTATGCGGGCTTCTTGCTGTCTGGTTCGCCGTATCGTTTGGCGCAGGGATATTATTCGTAGATGCGCTGAACGCGATTAAAATTGGCGGGTTCAAGCTTGGCTTCTGGTTCGCGCAGCAGGGCTCCATCATCGTTTTTGTCGTTTTGATCTTCATTTACGCCGCGCGCATGCGCGTCATTGAAAAGCGTTTCGGCGTCAGCGATGAGGATCAGTGATGGACGCGCAGCTTCTCACTTATCTTTTTGTTGGCGTATCTTTTGCGCTTTACATCGGTATTGCCATCTGGTCGCGCGCCGGGTCTACGTCTGAGTTTTATATCGCCGGCGGACATGTGCACCCCATCGCCAATGGCATGGCGACGGCGGCTGACTGGATGAGCGCCGCCTCTTTTATCTCCATGGCGGGGATTATTGCATTCGCCGGTTATGACGCGAGCGTTTACCTGATGGGGTGGACTGGCGGCTATGTCTTGCTTGCTTTGCTGCTGGCACCGTATTTGCGCAAGTTCGGGCAATTCACGGTTCCGGATTTTATCGGCGAGCGGTATTATTCAAAAACAGCGCGTATCGTCGCCGTCATTTGCCTGATCGTTGTTTCATTCACTTACATCGCCGGTCAAATGCGCGGCGTTGGCGTTGTTTTCTCGCGCTTCCTTGAAATGCCCATTGAATGGGGCGTCATTACCGGCATGGGCGTTGTTTTTTTCTACGCCGTGCTTGGCGGCATGAAGGGCATCACCTACACGCAAGTGGCCCAGTATTGCGTCCTAATTTTTGCTTATCTCGTCCCGGCGGTTTTCATTTCCATTTTGATCACCGGCAATCCGATTCCACAGTTAGGATTGGGATCCGATGTCTCAGGAGACGCTGTTTCAGTTCTTGAAAAACTTGATGGCGCGCTGGTTGATTTAGGATTCACAGCGTTTACCGCCGGGACCAAATCCACGATAGACGTTTTCGCTATCACGCTCGCGCTGATGGTCGGCACAGCGGGCTTGCCGCATGTGATCGTAAGATTCTTTACGGTCCCGAAAGTTTCCGATGCAAGAAAGTCCGCTGGTTACGCGCTCGTTTTCATCGCGCTGCTTTATACGACTGCGCCTGCGGTGGGCGCTTTCGCGCGCCTCAACTTCATCGATAGCGTCAACGAGAAATCTTACGCCGACGCGCCTGGCTGGGTGAAAAGCTGGGAGGATATCGGCCTAATCGCCTGGACCGACAAGAACAATGACGGCGTCATCCAGTATCGCAGCGGCGATGCTTTTGAAGGGCGCCCTGCCTTTTCAGAAATGCGCGGTGCAAGCGGTGAAAGGCTGCTGGCCAATGCGAACACTGATAGTGGAAACGAGATTTTCGTTGATCGCGATATCATGGTGCTCGCCAACCCTGAAATCGCGCAGCTGCCGGCCTGGGTGATTGCACTGGTCGCGGCCGGCGGCGTAGCGGCGGCGCTATCGACGGCGGCGGGGCTGTTGCTGGTGATCTCGACGGCGATTAGCCACGATCTGTTGAAGCGAACCTTCCGCCCACAGATTACGGAAAAAACAGAACTGATGGCGGCGCGCGGGGCCGCTGCGGCCGCCATTCTGGTTGCGGGCTATCTTGGCATTAATCCGCCGGGCTTCGTGGCGCAGGTGGTTGCGCTTGCCTTTGGCCTAGCGGCTGCATCTCTCTTTCCTGCGATCTTGATGGGCATCTTCTTTAAAGGGATCAACCGCGAGGGCGCCGTTGCCGGCATGATCGTTGGGCTGGTGTTTACGCTGTCTTACATTGTCTATTTCAAATCGCCGTGGTTTGGCGCCGTGAATGACGCTGACCATTGGCTATTCGGTATTTCGCCGGAAGGAATCGGCGCGGTCGGCATGGCGTTGAATGTTGTGACGGCTGTCATCACGGCGCGGTTCACGTCAGCGACCCCGCAATCCGTCAAAGCGATGGTTGATGACATCAGAACGCCTGCGGCGCGCGCCAATTAGGCGCCGACGTTAGTCATCCGCGCTTTCGCCTATTGCTTCGAGCGCCTGACGGCGATCATGGTCGGAGTCTATTGTTTCCGCCGAGGCTTTATAAGCGGCCATTAACGAAGGTGCTTGCATGGCGGCGCTGGCAAATGCTTCAAGGGCCCGCCGGTGATCGTGATCTGACTCAATTTCACGGGTGATATTAATAAGCCGGGCGATGGTTCCGTGTGAGAGGTCGCGCGTCTCGCCGGTTTCTTCCAGCGCCACGCGCTTGTCGTGATCGGACTCCATGGCTGAGAACGCCTTAAGCCAGGCATCAGTCGTAACATCGTCAGTCAAAAACCGTACCGAGTCAGAAAGCAACAGTCGTAAATCATGATCGCTTTCGATTTGCTCTGCAGCAGCGGTTAAGATGCGTGCGGCGCCAGCGGACGATAGTGATTGGCTCTCCAACAGTTCTTCGCTGGCGCGGCGGAAATCATGATCGCCCTCAATGCTTTCCAGAAGATCCAAAATCAGCGGCGTGGTTGAATCGTCGAGTTCCTGATCGGCGAATATCTCCACCAGCCGCCGAAGATCGTAATCACTATCGACCTTTCGGGCGGTTGCGATCATCATAGGCAGTTCTGAAGCGGGAACAGCCTCATTCTCGAACACCGCGTCGATCGCGCGACGTATGTCATGATCGCTTTCCATCTCCGATATGATGGCCATCAACGATCTAATGTCTTCTGGAGAAAGATCCGCCTGCTCTGTCAGGGCTGATATATAACGCTGGCGCGCATGATCGCCGTAGAGAAGTTTCATCTCGTCCAGCACAGCCGCTGCAGTGCCGTTACGCATCAGGATGGATACGCGTTCGTCGGCTTTAACGCCGCTGGCGCGCAGGAACGCTAACAGTATTTCCTGAACAGCGTCGTCTGTAGCGGCGCCTTCGTCTTGTTTGACGTGATCTCGGTAAAAGACGCGCTCAACCGTATCGCCATCATCTTCAAAGACGGCGCGCTCAGTCGTATCGTCAATTTTGCGTGTAATTTCGAGGCGCTTATCGACGCTCGCGATATCCGTGCCGTCGTCACTCAGTTCGTAATCACCGCGCCATGATGCTTCTATGGTAAGGTCATCATCACGTAGCATGAACTCGCCGCGGTCGCCGCTGACGATATGGCGCACCCCTTCACCGTCTTCGATATCGAAACTGACATTCGTGTCCTTGTCTCCAAACGCGATGCCGTAAAGAACGGCGATCATAAGGGCGCCGCCGACAAGAATGCTTAAGGATCTGAGGCTGTTCATGGGCTTGTTCCTGTTTTGGCCCGAAATTATAAAAGAGATAGTAATTCGCCGGCGCCCGAAAAGCCATCGCCGAAAAGTAGTTATTCCTCTGGGTTTTCCGTCGCAGCGGCAAGGTAATCGGGCGTGCGCATTTCCATCAGCCGAGAGGCTGTGCGCTCGAATTCGAATGCGCCATGGCCTTCGGTGTAGAGTTGATCCGGCTCTCCATCCGCCGAACAGACCAGCTTTACTTTCGCATCGTAGATCGTATCGACAAGAGTGGAAAACCGCTTTGCCTCGTTTCTTTTGTCCGCCCCCATGGTTGGTATCCGGTCTATGTAAAGCGCATGATAGCGCCGGATCAGGGCGAGATAATCCGACGCGCCAAGGGGCTGTTCGCACAGGGCGGAAAAGTCGAAACGCGCGGCGCCACGCGCGGCGCGTGGTGCCTTTAGCGTCCGCCCCTTTACAGAAATAGTTTCGGGATGTTCATGCGCGCCGCTGATCATATTTTTCCATGAAGCATCCATGGCGTTGTCCGCGTCAGCACCGAGCGGCTGATAATAAACAGGCGCCTGTTTCAGCTTTGCCAGCCGGTAATCGTGCACAGCCTTGAGTTCCAGTATGTCAAACCGAGATTTCATTAGATCAATGAAGGGTAAGAATAATTGACGGTTAAGGCCGTCTTTATAAAGATCATCAGGATGGCGGTTGGATGTCGCCACAGCGACGACGCCATTTTCAAACAGCGCAGTAAAGAGCCGCCCTAAAATCATGGCGTCTGCGATATCGGTGACGTGAAATTCGTCGAAACATAACAGTAACGCGTCCTGCGCTATATCATGAGCAACAGGCGGCATGGGGTCATCTGGGCTGTCCCGGTTGAAAGCGCGGTGCTTTTTCTTCTCGCCCATGTCTGATGCGCGCCAGGCGGCGATCCGCTCATGTATCTCCGCCATGAATTCATGAAAGTGGACGCGGCGCTTTTTTTCGAAGCATGTGTTGTTATAAAATATGTCCATCAACAGGGTTTTGCCGCGACCAACACCGCCCCACAGGTAAATCCCTTGAGGTGTCTTTTGTGATTTCGAAAACCAGCTTTGTTTAGGGCCGCGATAATTCTGTAAAGCTTCTGACAGCGCATGCAGCCGCTCCGCCGCTTCCTCCTGCGCTGGATCGGATTCAAGGGCGCGTGTCTCAACGAGCTCTAGATATCGTGGAAATGGCCCCTTCATTGGCGTACGCTATAAGCTGTTTGCGCCATGACGTCACTGGCGGGCGCTATTGATTTTGGACCTCATCTACAGGGAAGCGTCCCCGGGTGGCGTTGGCGAAGGCGACAAGTGACAGCATCACGGGAACTTCGACAAGAACGCCAACCACGGTGGCGAGCGCTGCGCCGGAATCAAGCCCGAACAAACTGATAGCGACCGCAACGGCAAGTTCGAAAAAGTTAGATGTGCCAATCAGCGCACACGGCGCCGCGATATTAAAAGGGATGCGCCACGCCCAGGCAGCGGCATACGCGATGGCGAATATGCCGTATGACTGGATGAAGAGGGGAATGGCGATCAGGGCGATAATTAACGGCCGATCGAGGATCACCTGTCCCTGAAAGCCGAACAACAACACCACCGTCGCCAGAAGGCCAATGATGGAATACGGTTTTAACCGGGCGGTGAAGTTGTCAATTGCTTTTGCGCCTCCGCGTTTGCTGAGCGCATTGCGAGTGGCGGCGCCGGCAATAAGCGGGATCACGACGTAAAGCCCCACGGAAAGAATAAGCGTTTCCCACGGCACCGAAATCTCAACAATACCAAGCAGCAAAGCGACAAGGGGCGCAAAGGCAACGACCAGGATTGCATCATTCACGCTGACCTGCGCGAGCGTATATGTGGGGTCCCCTCGGGTGAGTTGCGACCAGACGAACACCATCGCAGTACACGGTGCTGCGCCGAGCAGTATGAGTCCTGCGATGTAACCTTCGGCGTCTTGCGGTGGAATGAGGCCGGCGAACACATGCTTGAAGAAAATCACGCCAAGCGCTGCCATAGTGAAAGGTTTTATGAGCCAGTTTACAACAAGGGTGACGGCAAGCCCTTTTGGCCGGCTTCCTATCCGTTTCAAGCTGGCGAAATCAACGCCGATCATCATCGGATAGACCATCGCCCAGATGAGTATCGCAACGGCGAAATTTACGTTTGCGGCTTGCCAGGAAGCCAACAAACTAAACAGGCCAGGCATGAGCTTGCCGAGCGCAATGCCTGTCGCGATGCTCAGTGCAACCCACAGCGACAAATATCGTTCAAAGATGGGCAAGGCTTTTCCCTCTAAGCTGAGTTTAGGATTGCTTGAGATATGCGTCGATCTGTGTGCGGATATCATCGAAGACGGCAGCGAACGCTGCGCGTATTTCTTCGTTTGATCCTGTAGCCGCGGCCGGGTCTGGAAAACTCCAGTGGAGTTTCTTCAGCACCTCGCCGTCTCTTGTCGGCCAGATCGGGCAAACCTCGCTCGCGGCATTATCGCAAACAGTGACGACGGCGTTCATGACGGGCGCGTCAGGCGCCGCGAACTCGTCCCAGGTTTTTGAGCGTGCGTCCTCTGGCGGTTCGATTCCATGAACGACGAGCGTTTCGATCGCGAAAGGGTTTACCTTGCCAGTTGGCGTTGAGCCGGCAGACCATGCGCGCCAGCGTCCGCGGCCGGCGTGGTTCATATAACCTTCGGCCATTATTGAGCGCGCCGAATTGCCGGTGCACAAAAACAGAATGTTTTTCATTTGTGGTGCTAGCGGCAATTATGAAGCTGGCGAGCAGCAAGCATTATTGCTTGATGCAGCATGTTCAGGATTTTCTCCGCTTTCTCCATAAGTGTCCGAGTCGCCAAATGTGTGAAATAGTTCCCAGACGGCACCTTGCGGATCGTGAGACCAGTATTTGTTGCTTTTGGCGTAGCAGCAGGTAGCGTCTTCCTGTGGCGTCAGCGGCGCCTCAGCCCCTTGCAGGCGGTTAGCGACAACATCCAGCTCTTCGCGGGAATTGAGCGAGATGCCCACATGATCGACGCCTGCTTTGCGCCTATGGTTTGAGATCGCCACATTGGCGGCGGGATCGTCGAGTAGCCATTTAGCGTAGTCGGATTCGCGCCGGGTCGGTTCGGCGCCGAAAAGGGCGGTGTAATATTTGATCGATGCATCAAGGTCATCGACATTGATATGGATATGCATTTTTTTCATCAGGCGCTCTCTTTCATGATGACGTAGGGGCCGCACAACCGCTTATCGCCGCCGCAGCAATCGGCGAGCAGGAAGTCGATGAGTTCGCGCAGGCCCCCATAGTCGGCGGCGTAGATAATTTTTCGGCCCTCGCGACGGGCATGGATCAGGCCGGCCCGCTCAAGCTCTTTCAGGTGGAAGGACATGGTCGGCGCGGGGACATCCAGGGCTTTGGCAACGTCCCCTGCCGGCGCGCCGCGCGGGCCGAGCTTGATCAGGTGTTTGACCGTTGCCAGTCGCGACTCCTGCGAAAGGGCTGAAAATAGCTGTGTTGCCTCTTTAATTTCCATATTTTCATATATATCGAAATATCAAATCATGTAAAGCGTTAATTTTTGCGTGCGCCAAATTGTAAGTGAGGGTTAGGCCGGACAATTAGGTGTGGCGGCCCGGAAGCGAACAGGCCTATCGGCGCATATCGACATTCAGCTAACATTGGATCGCCGTTGATGCCTTACCGTACGTTAAGCGCTGAGAAGGTCATTGAGACCATCGACAAGCTGGAAAAGCGGGTCCGCGAGCGTTTCCCGGAGGCCGGGTTGGTCGAGGTGGCGCAAGAGCTTTCCCAAACCGCCCGGCGCTGTGCTATCGATGCGGAACGCCTCAAAGAGACTTCGCCGAGGATGAAGGCGGGGATATACGCTGTTTGGGCGCTCGGCGGCGCGGTGTTTCTTATGCTGATCTCGGGGCTGATCTCCGAAGGGCTCGAGTGGAAACCCGCCAGCCTTGTGCAGGTTCTGGAGCCGACCATGAATCTCGCCGTCCTGTTGGTCATTGGCCTAATGACCATCACCCGCCAGGAGCAGCATTGGAAACGCAACAAGGCGCTCGATTATCTCCATGAGTTACGGTCCATCGCCCATGTCATAGATATGCATCAACTGACCAAGGACCCATACCGTCACGCGCTCGCGGCAACGCCATCTTCACCGCCAAGAGTACTGACAGGCGTACTCCTTGAGCGATATCTCGATTATTGTTCGGAAATGCTGTCATTGACGGGCAAGCTCGCCGCGCTCTTTGCGCAGAGCGTTAAAGACCCGGAAGTAATCGCCGGCGCCGGCGACATTGAACAACTCGCCACGGCGCTGTCGCGTAAGATTTGGCAAAAGATAATGGCGTTCTCACGCTATGAAGAAGCGGCTGGCAAATAATCCGTATGCAACCCACAAATCAGATGGTCGCTTAAAACTTTTATCGATGTGATGCTCGTTGTTCATTGGCGCCTGCAAGCACAATAGCACAGGCGACAGCAATAATACTCATTAGGCAGATATGAGTGAATCTATACAAATGATATCCAAAGATGCTTACCCATAGCGGTATATTAGGTCCTGCGGGTGTGCGAAAAATGAATAGAATGCTCCACTCCAAGATTTGCATCAGCGCGAAGTAGCCGAAAAATGCTGAAAAAACCGTTGCGTGAATTCTGGGTGTAGTTCGACCTGCAAAAATTATAGCGCCTAAAAAGCTGATAAATGCGCCAAATAATAAAACCCCGAAATTCGTAATCAACGCAGTTGGTTCTTCGAGCCATGACTCGACAAAGAGAAACAAGTTTGGGTGCAAGGATGTTGTGATGAGGTCAAAGCCCGTCAAACAAAGGCTAAATGCCGCCAGTAAATAGAATGGTTGATACCCCGCCGCCGTCTCGTAGCTTTCCCCGCTTGCGCGTTGGAAGGCCAGCCAGCCGAACATCGCGTATCCGGCATAGCTAAGCACGAGCTTGGAATAGTGATGCTGCAAGTACAGCCTTTCTCTGGTCTCGTATCCATCAGCAAAATTCCCTGGATCTGGGGAAATGAAAGTTGAGACAATAAAACTGTCGTACCACCTCAGAAAATACTCAAACGCTATGAATGCAATGACAATAAATAGAAGGTCTCGTTGTTGTCGGAAAATCATGCCAAGCGCGGCATTCCAGCGAGACATGGTTGCGCTTTTATGGTTCGCTTTCATGTAAAGCTTGGAAACGCCTATAGTGCAGGATTTTAAGAGAGAAATTGCGCGCTGTCTCGGCCCGGGAAAGATCGCTAACAGCAGGAAAAGTCCAAAAGCCAGAATAAAGAATTCGCCGACCGGTCCGAAATGTTCGGAAAGGTCGGCCACTTAGTTTTATTCCGCCGCCTGTTTTTCAGGCGTCTTCTTGTCCGGCCGGTTCACCATCATGCGTTTGATGTCGGAGATAGCTTTTGCGGGGTTCAGATGTTTTGGGCAAACTTGCGTGCAGTTCATGATGGTATGGCAGCGATAAAGCTTGAACTCGTCTTCCAGCTTGTCGAGGCGTTCATTATCAAGCTGGTCGCGGCTGTCAGCGAGCCAGCGATAAGCCTGCAGCAGGGCTGCCGGTCCCAAATATTCATCTTTGCCGTCCTTGTCTCCGTTCCACCAATAGGAAGGGCATGACGTCGAACAGCATGCGCAGAGAATGCATTCGTAAAGCCCGTCGAGTTTTGCGCGATCTTCAGGCGACTGACGCCATTCGGTTTCCGGGTCGTCTGTTTTCGCCTGCAGATAAGGCTCGATATAGGCATGTTGCTCATAAAACTTAGAAAGATCGGTGACGAGGTCGCGCACCACCGGCTGGTGCGGCAGCGGATAGACGCTGACATCGCCGTTGCCCAGTTCATCCATGCCTTTTGTGCAGGCAAGCGTGTTCGCGCCGTTGATGTTCATGGCGCATGACCCGCACACGCCCTCCCGGCAGGAGCGCCGGAACGATAATGTAGGATCCATCTCGTTTTTGATCTTGATCAGCGCATCAAGCACCATTGAGACATTGGAGACATCGACTTCGTATGTGTCGACGCTCGGGTTATCCGGCGTTGACGGATCGTAGCGGTAGACGCGGAAAGTGCGGGTGTTCTCCGCGCCATCCTTTGCGGCATAGGTCTTGCCGTTCCTGTTGACCTTGGAGTTTTTCGGGAGCGTCAGTTCGACCATGTCTTGCGTTCGACCTTTTTGCGCTGGGACAGGCTTGCTTTACGCAGGTTTGCGCGCGCCGTACCAGTCCAGATGGCGGGTGACGTACATGGTCAGCGCAATTGCGCCGAATGCCGTGACGGACCCGATTAGGAGGGCGTAATCCTCCGACTTCATGAGAAGATATATCAGCCCGTAAGCGCCTGAAAAGGCGATAAGCGCGATCAATCCCCGCAAAAAGCTGTGAAAGACCGTCGCAGCATAGGCGCTGGAGAGGAGTACTGTCGCGGCTGCAGACCCGAAAAAAGCCGCCTCGAAGCCGAAATGCTCGGAAAATGCAAGCACAAGAAGATAGAAAATCACCTGCGCAAGGCCGAGGAGAATATATTGCGCCGGATGCGCCCGGGCATTGGTCATGACCTCGAAGATGAAGAAGGTCAGGAAGACGGCGCCTAAAAACATGAGCGCGTATTTGAGCGCCCGGTTGACGCTTTGATAGGGGCTCGCCGCATCGATCAGGACGACGCCAAACCTGTTGCCTGCATCAAGCGCGGTCAGCCCGCCCTCGACGGCAAAGCTACGTGGCAGATTGCGTGCAAGATAGGGAATGCGCCACTCGGCAACAAAGCCCTCTGCGGTAATGTTATGCGTATCGGGCAAATAGGCGCCCTGAAAGCTTGGGTCCGGCCAGTTCGCACGCATGGTGACGCTTGTCTCTTCCCCGACGGGTGAAAAATATAAGCTCCCGCCGCCTGACATGGGCGCAACAAGTTGAAACTGAAATCCCTGCTCCGGCGCCGTAATCGGCAAGCCCGTGCTGATGCCCGGCGCTGTTTGTGAAATCTCGCTGTTATATCGTCCCGTTGCGGTAAGCATGACGCCAGGTTCGAACGCGCCGTCATGTGGTTTGTTGTTAATGACAAGCGTTGGCGTGTTGCGGATGCCTTTCAGGGCGCTGTTGTCGCCAAGCTTGAGGGCTAGGATGGCGCAGTCCCAATGAATTTTCTGAATATCGTTCGGCCATGCTGGCGGCGCCAACGCTTCGAACTTTCCTGTCATGATAATATCGGCGTCATAGACGGTCGCTTCGTAAAGCGATCGCCGTCGCTGACTCGCGTCTATGGCGGCGTCGATGGACAACTCTTTTGGCGTGAAGGTGAAAAACACCGTTTCCAAAACAGGTTCGCCATCTGATTTGCGTTTGCCTGTTTCAACGGTTGCCGGCGCGATAATGACCGGGCCGCTGATGGATTGCTCGCCCCCGGCGCGTTCATAAATGTCGCGGCGAACTTCGTCCGCACGCGTCGAGCGCTCAAAGACAAGCCCGTAAACCAGCATTGCGGGCAGCCATAAAAGAAAAGCCAGCGCGCCAACAAGGATTAGTTTCAGTCCGAATGACCGGCCGCCGCCAGGCATTTTTATTTCCATGGAATTCCCCTGTTGCGTTTCTCGCCCTTGCGCAGGGGAGGTGCCGCAGTTCCGTGTCGCTTTCGGGGCGTATCGGCGGCGTGCTCAGGGAAATTCCGGGGCCGGATTAAAGCGACTTCTTGACCGGAGAGAGGTCGCTGAAGGAAGCCTTACGCTTTTCAGACTTTGCGATGTAGCTTTCCTTGATGTCTTCGGAGCGCAGCATGGCGGCGTTCCACAAGCCGATATAGTCAAGCGTGTCGGCGGTGGAGTGGTCGCGAGCGTAATTGATCATCTGTTTGCAGCCAGTGACAGCAAGGGGCGAATGGGCGGCGATCTTAGCTGCAATTTCCAGGACGCCCGCAAGCAGCGCTTCGTGGCTTTCGAACACTTCGTTGACGAGGCCGATTTCCTTTGCTTTCACTGCCGGCACGCGCTCGGCCGTATAGGCCATCTGCCGCGCCCAACCCTCGGAGATGACTTTCGCAAGCCGCGGGAACGTGCCCACATCGGCGGTCATGCCGATGGCGGTTTCCTGGACGCAGAAAAAAGCATCGGCGCTGGCGTATCGGCAGTCACACGCGGTGGCTAGATCGACCCCGGCGCCAACCGCACCGCCCTGTATCGCGGCAAGCACTGGCTGGCGGGCCTTCTCAAGCGCTGTAAAGGTGTCCTGCAAGGCCCTCACGTGATAACGAAAGGCTTCGGAGGCGACTTCTCGGTTTTCCGGCGGCGCATCCAGCGCGCCTGACATGAATACCGAAATATCCATGCCAGCCGTGAAGTGTTTTCCCTCCGCTGACAGAACAATTACGCGCGCCTTAGCGTTGTCTGAAATATCGTTAATGGCGTCTGGCAATTCCCGCCAGAATTCGGGAATGAATGAGTTGAATTTATCGGGTCTGGAAAATCGCAAATGGGCGATTCCATCAGTGATTTCGAGATTGAAACAGTCATATCCCATAATAACCCGCTTCCTGCTGGATCAGACTCTGACCTTCTGGTTTTCCGTGATATGCTGTTTAAAGCCAATAGCGAAGCGCAGTATAGATAGATAGGGCGTCGTTTTGGCGTGAAATATGCTTCGCAGTTGGCAAGGGTATGGAATGAATGCGCAAGCGCTGAACACGCATGAGCGCTGCCGCGGGAGTTGAGTAGAGAATAGTCATTCATGGCGCAGGATAAGGCCGCAGAGATTTTTAACTTCAACGCCCCAAGAGCGGCGGCGGCCAATGACGGCGAGACAACAGGCGATTTTCTGGCTTCGGCCAGAGCGGCGGCGGGCGTCAGCATTGAAGAGGCGAGCGACGCCACCAAGGTAAAGGTCGCACACCTTCAGGCGATAGAGGCGATGCGCGCTGACCTGTTGCCGCCGCTGCCCTACACAATCGGATTTGTCAAAGCCTACGCCCGATTTTTGCAGCTCGATGCGGAGACTGTTGCGAAACGCTTTCGCGAAGAGCTTGGATCGCCGACGTCGGGTGCGTTTTCGTCAATCGCAGCTGAATCCAACTTGTCTGCGACGGGCGGAGAAGGGATCCGGGTCGTGTCGGCTTTTGCGGTGATCGCTATCCTTGCCTTTGCGATCTGGGTGATGTTTCAGGTTACCGGCGGCGGGCGTGATGCTTCTGTAAATGCTGCACGTCAGGATGAGCCGCGGGTGCGCCTCGGTGACACGCCGGTGACAGCCCCGACGCCAAGACCTTCGGTCACCGCCTCGCCGGTCCAGGCTCAAGCCGAAGAGACTTCTGCTGAAACGGCAGTCATAAACGAGCCGCCCGATCGTCTAACTGTTCAAGAGGAAGAGGTCGCTCTTGCGGATGGCGCACCAGAAGCAATAAGCGAAGAGCCGGCAACGGGCGAGATAGAGCAAGCCGTTCAGAGTGCTGCGACTGGCGATGAACAAATAAATAACGCCCCATTGAGAAGCGAGCCGGAACCTGTTCCGCCTGAACAGACGCGAAGCTTACAGTCGGCAGAGACAGCACGCCCTTTACCGCGCAGAACGCAGCCTGTTCCCGAACGTGAAGCGCCGGCAGAGCCCGTTGTCATCGAATCGAGGTTGTTAAGATCATTCGCCCCCGCCTATCCGGAACGTTGCGCGCGCAGAGCCGCCCCGGTGGAAAGCGTCACCATACGTTTTGATATTACGCCGGCTGGCCGCCCCACAGCAGCGCGGGTCTCATCGACAACCAATAGCTGCTTCAATCAGGAAGCAATCGATACGCTCTTGAGGTGGCGTTTCAATCCACGCACGATCAGCAACGCAGCTGTCATAGACGCTGGTAAAACAGCAACGATCAATTTTCGAAAATAAAACGTCTGCTTATCTGCTTTCGCGCGAAATCTTTGGCGATAGCCATCGCATCATGTTGATGAAGAGACTGGCGTTATCGTTATCTGGGCTCGTGATAGTGACATAAACCTTTTCGTTGGTGTCAAAAGTAAAAATGAAATTCCTGAACATGCCTTGATCAGCAGCGACGACAACTTTCCCTTTTCCAAATTCAAATCCGATCATGCCAGCGTAGTAACCCGACGCTTCGCTGAACGTATTATCCTTGTTATAGTTCTCGGAACCGGCCGGAAACTGCAGCACAACGTCTTCAGGATTACGAAAGATGGCTGCGCCGCAATGATAGTCGACTTTTCTGACGGGAAGACCGTGCCTGATCAGAGGGTGATCCACATTCAGCGTATTGTCGTCTTCTGACATGCCGAAATAATGCGAGCATCGGCCGTTTTCAGGATCTGTGAAGCTTGGATACTCTTTGCTGTAAAGGTATCCGTCGCGAAACTTTACGGAAAAAGCTTCCAGCAAAGGCAGTGCGCCGCTGCCGTTAGGGAAGTGGCTGAGGCTAAGGTAAAGACCGCCGCCGCTATCGACAAACTTTACGATGGAATCGATTTCACTATCGGAAAGCGGTGATTTCCAGAACACACCGCCATTTTCAAGCGCGATTTTGTCATTCGGTAGCCCGTGAATAATCAGGATATCGGCCTGAGCCAAGATGTCTTGAGATAACGCTTCTTCCGCGTAGTCAACTGAAAACCTGTCACGATCCATGATTTCGAGCATGGCGTGTGCGCCCGTGGCGAAGCCTTCGTTCGTATAGATTGTTTTATGATATCGGTCGATCAGAACGCGCGTGTGATGCTGTTTTTGTAATGGTTCAAATTCATGACGATAATCGGTATCGGCTATTGCGTCGATGACTTCTTTTTGTGCGAAGGCGGCTTCTAACGAGAGAGATAGTAGGAAACACACAAATCCGGCGTACCGTTTCTGCATGGCGGCCTCCACAATTGCGCAATAAAGGAAACTAACGCAGCCTGTGCGCCAGTTCCGCATTTAAGTCTTTTAGCATTAATGCACTAATTGCCAAACACATCCCGGAACAGACGCATCCAGTTTTCTCCAAGAAGGCGCTCAAGATCGCGCGTTTTCCAGCCGCGACGGTCAAGAACCACAAGCAGATTTCGGAAGCGGTCGGGCGTATCGAGTTCTGGAATATAGGGCGGCCACTTCACGTCATAGCTAGGTTTGAAAGACTTAAGACGCGGCTCATACCAGTCTTCTTTGGTAGCCCAGCTTGCGATGCCGCGCACGGGGAAGTCGGTTGATAGCGCCACATGTTCAATGCCGGCGACATTTACAGCGTGCTCGATATGATCCGCATAAGTCTCGATGGTTGTTTCGCCGCCGGGGTCGGTGCCGATAAAATAACCGAGAGCAGCGACGCCGAAAACGCCGCCTTTGTCTGCAAGCGCTTTTATCTGCTCATCGACTTTAGCGCGCGGATGGCCGGGCCGGAACTTTTCGATCATCGAATGGGTGATTGCTACAGGCTTTTCTGAAAACTCAATCCCGTCGAGGGTCGTCTGCCGTCCGCAATGGGAAAGATCGACAAGCACGCCGAGCTTGTTCATGCGTTCCACAACTTCGATGCCGAAATCGGAGAGGCCGACATTCGTGCGCTCCGTTGACCCGTCGCCGAGGCGGTTGCGCGAATTATAAGTAAGTTGAAAACAGCGCATGCCGAGTGCGTGGAGAGCGTCCACATTATCAACATCGCCCTCGAGCATAGTAGCGTTCTGGAAATTCATCATCACGGCGAGTTTTTTCTCGCGCTTCGCCCTTTCAAAATCGCGCGCCTCCAGTGCGATCATGTAACGGTCTGGGTATTCCTCAACGCGTGTCCGCCAGGTTACAAGCTCATCAATGGCTGTCTGTAAGTCGCGGCGGTTAAGGCTCGTAATAATGCCTGTGTAGCCCGATTGTTGTACGGCCTCATATTCTACGTCATCCCAGTCCCTGGCGAAGGAAAGGGCGTCGATTACCAGCGCGTTGTCGTAAAGGCGCTTGAGTTTGCCCGGCAATTCCGCTGCTCTGGAAGTTGAGAATGTTACGGCTGCAGCCGCGCCAAGGCTGATGGCGTCGCGTCTTGTGTATTGCATGAAAAAGCCCCTCTGGTTTTGCCAGAGAGGCTAATTAATTTTGCCTTGATTGGCAAAAAGAGTGGTTTAGGCTCAATAAACCCGCTTTTTCGGCTCGATATATTTGATCTCGTCGGTGAGGGTGAAGTTGTGCACCGGGCGATAGTCGATGGTCGCCTTGCCTTGCGCGAACCACGCGGCGGTGTGTTTCATCCAGTTGGCGTCGTCGCGGTCGGGAAAGTCCTCGCGGGCGTGGGCGCCGCGGCTCTCTTTCCGGTTTGCAGCGCCTTCCATGGTGACGATCGCCTGGCCGATCATATTGTCGAATTCCAGCGTTTCGACGAGGTCTGTGTTCCAGATCAGCGAGCGGTCGGTAACGCCGATATCCGGCATGGCGGAATGAACCTCGTTGATCTTCTCGCGGCCTTCCTCCAGCACATCGCCGGTGCGGAAGACGGCGCAGTTATTCTGCATGACAGATTGCATTTGCGCCCGCAAAGCCGCTGTTGGCGTGCCGCCTTTTGCGTGACGGAACTTGTCGAGGCGGGCCAGGGCTTCATCAGTCGCTGCCTTGGGCAGGTCTGCATTGGCGCCGTCTGATTTAACGACTTCACCGCAGCGTAAGCCGGCTGCACGGCCAAAAACCACAAGATCAATCAGTGAGTTCGAACCGAGACGGTTGGCGCCGTGCACGGAAACGCACGCCGCTTCGCCGATCGCCATCAGGCCCGGCACAACTGCATCAGTATCATCGCCGCGCTTTGTGACCACTTCGCCGTGGTAGTTCGTCGGGATGCCGCCCATATTGTAATGGACGGTAGGCAGAACCGGAATTGGTTCTTTGGTCACGTCGACGCCAGCGAAAATTTTCGCGCTTTCCGAAATGCCGGGCAAACGCGCCGCCAGCACTTTCGGATCGAGGTGGTTGAGATTGAGATGGATATGGTCCTTGTTCGGACCGACGCCGCGCCCCTCGCGAATTTCAATGGTCATGGAGCGCGAGACGACATCGCGAGAGGCGAGGTCTTTCGCTGACGGGGCGTAGCGTTCCATGAAACGCTCGCCTTCGGAATTGGTGAGGTATCCGCCTTCGCCGCGTGATCCTTCGGTGATCAACACGCCTGCGCCGTAAATGCCGGTGGGGTGGAACTGTACAAATTCCATGTCCTGCAAGGGAAGGCCCGCGCGCAGGACCATAGCGTTGCCGTCGCCAGTGCAGGTATGCGCAGAGGTGCAGGAGAAATAGACGCGTCCGTAACCGCCAGTCGCGAGCACCACCATCTTGGCCGAGAAGCGGTGAATGATTCCGGTATCGAGTTCCCAGCTCAAAAGCCCGCGGCATTCACCTTCATCGGACATGATGAGGTCAAGTGCGAAATGCTCGATAAAGAACTTGGCGTTGTTTTTGACGGCCTGTCCATAAAGCGTGTGCAGGATCGCGTGGCCCGTACGGTCTGCGGCGGCGCAGGTGCGCTGCACCTGCCCTTCGCCATAGTTTTTCGTCATGCCGCCGAAAGCACGCTGATAGATTTTGCCTTCTTCAGTACGGCTGAAAGGAACGCCCCAATGTTCAAGCTCGTAAACGGCTGCCGGCGCGTTCTTGCAGAGATATTCAATGGCGTCCTGGTCGCCGAGCCAGTCCGAACCCTTGACGGTGTCGTACATATGCCAGCGCCAATCGTCTTCTGACATATTGCCAAGCGCGGCGGAGATGCCGCCCTGCGCCGCAACAGTGTGTGAGCGGGTCGGGAAGACTTTCGTCACGCACGCGGTTTTTAGTCCGGCTTGCGCCGCGCCCAATGTCGCGCGAAGGCCCGCGCCGCCTGCGCCGACAACAACAACATCATATTCATGATCGACGATTTCGTAACTGTCAGTCATTACTCAGCCTGCAAATGAAATATTGTAAACGGACCAGAGCGCGCCGGCGATGACGCTGATGGCGATCAGCCAGTTCAGGGCCGAAAGCGTTTTTTTGATCCCGCCATGGATGTAGTCGGCGATAATCTCTTCAAGGCCGATGCGCATGTGCCACGCGCCGACCGAGACAAAAAGCGCCAGCAGCAAACCGTTCCACCATTGCCCGGCCCAGGCCCTGGCGGCGGCATAGTCTGCGCCAAGATGAGAAACAACGCTGATCAAAAACCAGATGGCGAGCGGGATCATCAGCGCCGCGGTAAAGCGCTGCATGATAAATGTGGATGTGCCTTTATGCGCCATCTTACGCCGCTCCTATTGCGTTATATCCGATGAGCAGGATGATCGCCGCAAGCAGGATCGAGGCGCCGTAGATCAGCCAGGCGGTCATGGTCGCCGTTTTGATGGCGAGGCCTCGACCGTAATCCCAATAAAGATGGCGGAGACCATTCATCAGGTGAAATGACAGCGCCCAGACATAACCGGCGACAATGATGAAGCCGATGGGCGTTGTCACGAAACCGGCGACGCTGGCGTAAAGCGACGGACTGAAGGCGAGGGCGTATAGCCAGACAAGGAGCAGGAGCGATCCGCCATAAAGGACCATGCCTGTCCCCCGGTGGGTGATCGACGCCGCCATGGTGACGGTAAAACGCCAGATTTGCAGGTGCGGAGAAACCGGGCGCTGGAGAGAGCCGGACGCGCTGTTAGCCATGAAAACCCCTGAAGTTTGAGGCGTTGAGACGATTTTGGCGAACATAGGCCGCGCCATTTTCAAGTCAACGCGACCAAGCGGCTTGGTTTCCGCCCGCGCCATTGCCAAAGCGGGGGCTTTTCGGTCATGCTATTTAGTAACAAAACTACGTAAACAGGGGTTCGGGGATGAAGCAGGCGATCATAGCGGGCATGGCGGCGGCGGTAATGATGACGGCGCCAGCCTCAGCACAACTGTTGGATTCGGTCACAGCCGATCAGCTTGAGAGCATTCTTAGCGACGCCGATCTCGGTCCCAGCATGATGAGTGATGCGCAAACCGGTGCGCCGGTCGCCACCGGGCGCGCCGGACAGTTTGATTTTTACGTGCGCGCGCTTTCCTGTTCAGGCTCGCCTGCTTCCTGCGAAACGCTGGTCTTCTTCGCGAACTTCAAGCTTGGCCGCGATGTCGCTCCGTCTGATTATCGGATTGTCAACGGGTTTAACGACAGTCAGGTCTTCGGCCGCGCCTATGTGCTTCAGGGCACAAATGAAGTCGGCGTTGATTACGTGATCGAACTCAATGGCGGCGTCAGTGAAGATCACTTGTCAGAAAACATCTCGCGCTGGGCGGATGTAATTTCGGCATTTGTTTCGAAATTCCAGGCAGGTGAGCCATCGAGCTAGTTCAGATATGAGGCGCAATTGTCTCTGCTAGCTTCTGTGGACATGAACCTCGACCCGTCTGTGTGAAAGTAGCGAACCCTCAGCTTGAACGCAGTCTGTGTAAGAAGTTTGCGTTCGGTAAGCGTGCAGGAGGTTTTCAGGATCAACTTGCGAAACTTCTCGATTTCACTCGACGGGACATTACGGAAATTCGGATCTTTTAGCTGTACGCTTATACTGACGAGATCATATTCAGCCTCAACATGGACTTTGGAAATTTCGGCTTTGCTGCCGGCTGTCAGCCTGAATCCACGTGAAAAGTTCTTTGCTTTGCGTTCAAGGTAAGCTTGCTTTTGATCTATGGTCGCCGTGGGGTAATCGAAGGCAGGGCCGCTAAAGGGTCCCCATAGATTCATTGCTACAAAGCCGCCGATGCCGGCAATAATAGCGACAACTATTTTGCCAACGCTTTCCATGACACGCTAGGCCGCCCGCTCAAGTAGCGCTTTAAGTCCTTCCGGCAGCTCTTTTTCAAGATCCCGCATGCGCTCCAACAGCCGGCGTTCATTCACGTCAAAGGCGCCGTCGCGGCCGATACGCGCCGCGAGCCAATCGGCTTCGTTTTCCGTTACGTCTGCAGCGATAGCGGCGTCACGCTCTCTTGTTGCGTTATGTTCGCTCTGCACCGGCTTTTGCGAGTAGGCGTCGATGACTGCACCAACGCCGCCTGAAACCATTCGCTTAAAGAAGCCGCCGACATTCACGGACTGGTCCTTGGCCCAGGCGTTGCGGCGGAATGCTTCCTCGCGGCTTGGCGCTTTATATCCAAGATGCGCCATCAAGTGATTGATCACGCCTTGTACGAAAAGTTCCGTCCATGCGGGGTTGTTACGTGCGTTTTCGGTTGCATCGTTGATGTCGAACAGTAGTTCGGCTTCGCGCCTCGTGATGGCGACATTGCCGTCGCCGCCAGCCGCGAACAGATAGCGGCGCAGCAAGACAGCATCCTGCTTAGAAACTACCGGGCCGTCTTCCTTGCCGAGAATATGGTTCTTGAATTGCTCGCCGACAAATGCCGACATTTCCGGCGGCGTCATTTCCGCCGTTTCCATCAGCTTGACCATCAACGCCAGTTCAAGCGGATTGGCGAAGCCGTTGCGGGTGACGCGGGCCTTCAAAGACTGAAATTCATCCGGCGTCAGATATCCCTGGGGTTCTTCCTCACGAAGATAAAAATCAGCAGCGGCTTCAGCGAAAAACTGGAACCATTCGGCATCGCCATCCTGCGCCCGATCGCCAAGGTCAAACAGCGCATCGAGTTCCTCAGGCGAGACAACGCCGTCTGAAAACACCGTGCGGCGCATGAAAAGCACCTCATCAGCGGAAACAAAACCGTCGGCGCCAATGGCGGCGAGGCGGGTTTGCAAAGACTGATCAGACATAACGATAAACTCCCAGCGTAATATCGGCGGGCACTGTGACAGGATGAGGTTAAAATCACGGAAAGGAATTTGCGCGGGATGGGCGTATTAACGCTTCGCTAACCAAAAAATTTGAGTGGATCAGCGCGGCAGGTATCCCGAGAAAATGAACACGGCGGCGGTCGCAAAAGCAGCGAGCCACAAGGTCTGAAGGATCAGGGCGGTGATCGGTTTTGGCCCCACATCAATTAGCTTCTTTAATGATGTTTTGACGCCGAGTGCGGCAACCGCAGTGATCAGGCAAAAGCGGGATGCGCCGGCAATGCTGTCGCTCCAATTTTCAGGGATCGCCCCAAAGCTGTTCGCCGCCATCAGGGCGGCAAAGCCCAGCAGGAATATCGGAAACGCGCGGCCTGTGGCGTCGGCATTCGCGGTGTTGCGAGCAAACAACATGGCGATAATGAACACGGCTGGCGCGAGCAAAGTCACGCGCATCAGCTTTACGACGGCGGAGACAGCGCCGGCTTCGTCAGAAACGATGTAGCCTGCGCCAATCACCTGCGCGACGTCGTGGATGGTGGCGCCGAGAAAGACGCCCGCTTGCATGTCAGTGAATCCAAGCGTGTGTGTCAGGGGCGGGTACGCCACCATGGCGATGGTCGAAAGCGTTGTGACCCCGACGACAGTAAGGATAAGGTTTCGCTCGCTGTCTTTTGTTTGCGGCAGTACAGATGAAATCGCCATGGCTGCAGAAGCGCCGCAGATAGCGACGGCGCCGGCTGATAATGTTGCATGAGCATTCGTAAGTCCGTTCGCTCGGCCTATCATCCATCCGACGCTGATAGTTGTTGCAACACCGGCAACAACAAGCAGCGCCGTCGCCCAGCCGAGTTCCGCAATCTCAGATAACGTCACTGATGCGCCGAGCAAAATGACGCCAAGCTGTAAAACCCGTTTGGACGCGAACTGGATGCCTGGCGCGCATTTTTCATCGTCGCTGAGAAAGTTAAACGCAATACCAAAGAGGATCGCGTAGAGCATGACTGGCCCGCCATAGCGTGACGCGATGAAAAGCGACGCCATCGCAACAGTTGCAGCGATCAAAACGCCTGGCGCAAAACTGCGCGCCTTCTCCACAATTGCGCTTGTCATTGTTTGCGAATGAAAGGTTGTCTATTCCGCAGCTTGTAGGTGTTTCTGCACGCCTTCAACTGCGGGCATGGTTTCGGCGCAATTGCGCTTGTCGCGGTGGGTCACCATGCGATTATGCAGCTCTTCAATGCAATTACGTCCCGTGCACTTGAATAAGAATGGAAAGATGCCGTGAAGAAGGCAGGCGAACCCCGCCGTCACCATCTTCGCGCCAAACCCGAACGCCATGCCCATGTGCTGGGTGTAGCTCTCTCCGACGCTAGCCGGGTGCTCGGTAAAGGCGCGTTTGATCATGGTGGTGAAGTCCTCTTCAGGCTGTTGCCGCTCACAAATAGTTTACAGCCGGAAACGTGAAATATTTTTCTATACAGCCAGATAGAAAAACTAATCATTGAAAAAATATTCTAATAAATATAAATTTATTAGAATGGACCGTATCGATAAAGCAATAATGGCGATATTACAGCGCGATTTTTCGACGCCTGTGAGTGAAATCGCCGAATCGGTCGGCTTATCACAGACGCCGTGCTGGCGGCGGATCAAGAAGCTGGAAGAGGACGGATTTATCCGCGCCCGGGTGGCCTTGGCCGAGCCTGAAACCTTGAACTTACGCCTCACCGCCTTCGTCATGGTCAAGACGGCGCAGCACAATGAGGCTTGGCTGAAGAAATTCGCCGAGGCCGTTCGGCGCATACCCGAAGTGATCGAGTTGCACAGGATGAGCGGTGAAACCGACTACTTGATGAAGGTGGTTTGCCCCGACATGGAACGTTTCGACAAGGTCTACAAAAAGCTCATCTCAGCCGCAGATTTTTCCGACGTTCGTTCGAGCTTTTCCATGGAAACGCTGAAGACGACTACCGAACTGCCGCTCGATTACGCCTGAAACGCTTTTTTCAGTTTCACGGCGTTTTATACGCGACGCCGTTCTTCATAACAAAATCGACATCTTCCAGCTCTCGAATATCCGTAAGCGGATCGCCGTCCACAGCCACCAGGTCGGCATATTTTCCAGGAGTGATTGCACCAAGGGTATCGGATTGGCCGAGATTGGCGGCGCCGATAACAGTTGCGGACCGGATAGCTTCCATCGGCGTCATGCCTGCTTGCACCAGAAGGCTGAACTCACGGGCGTTCTCTCCATGTTTGGATACGCCGCTGTCCGTACCAAAGGCGATCTTGACGCCGCCTTCATGAGCGCGGCGCGCCATGTCCAGCATTTTCGGGCCCACTTCAGCAGCTTTTGCCCTTTGTGGCGGTAAAAGGAACGAGTTCGGATCCTCAGCCCATTCGGCAACGGTAATGCCTGCAAGGATGGTAGGCACAAGGAAAGCGTCATTACGTTTGAACAAACGGATTGATTCATTGTCGAGATAGGTGCCGTGTTCAATCGAATCGACACCGGCGCGCAGCGCGGCATTGATGCCGTTGACGCCATGTGCGTGCGCGGTCGCCCGCCGCCCCATCGAATGGGCTGTATCCATGATAGCCTTTAGCTCATCGTCGAAAAACTGCTGTTCAAGACCTGCGGCCGTGTTTGACATGACGCCGGCTGTCGCTGTGAGTTTGATCTGGTCAGCGCCGCGGCGGACCTGTTCGCGCACAGCCTTTCGGCATTCGGCGACGCCGTCGCAAACGCCAGTGGAATGAAGGATATGGGCAATCTCATCCGTATAACCTTGGGTGCCGTCGCCATGACCGCCCGTAACAGACATGCCTGAACCAGCCGCAAAAATACGCGGTCCCACAATATCGTTGCGGGCTATGCCGTCGCGCAGGGCAAAAACTGCATCAGTCGTGCCGGCGCCCAAATCTCTGACGCTGGTAAATCCCGCCATCAGAGTCTTTTTTGCAAAACCGGCGCTTCTAATGGCGACATCGGCGCCGGACATCTGAACCCGTTGCAGTCGGCTTTGCGGGTTGCTCTCGCTGGTGATATGCACGTGCCCATCGATGAAGCCGGGCATGACGAAGTAATCTCTCAAGTTATGAATTGTAACGGTGTCTTCTTCGCCAGAGTCAATTTCGGTTTCGCTCAGGTAACCATCGGCGACACGCTCAATAACGCCGCCATTGATAATGACTGTCTGTTCTTGCGCCACTTCGCCGCCAGGTACAGCAAGCAGCCGTCCAGCATGGACAATGACAATATCAGCGGCTTGCGCGGCTGTGCTCAAAAACAATGCGACGGCTGTGAAAAGTGCTTGCAGGTAATTTTTCATTTCAAATGTCCTGTTGGCTGCCCCTAAGGTTCAACTTTTACATAAAAACCGAGGTTTTTAAAATCTATGGCAAAGGAGCGCGCGCCGAGCAGGTCAAATCCGATTAGAGCAAGCGGCCTGTCGCCATAACCAAGCGTTGGAAAAATTTGTGCATCAGTGATGTAAATGGAGCCGTAATCCCAGCGAACGCCGCCTGCGCGCATATTGTAAAATCTGAGCTCCACGGTTTCTATTTGCTGATCGGCCATATCGGTGATGGCAGGAGCCTGGCGCTTTATGGTCGGGATCATATCCAGCAGCGGGAAGTTGCCAAGGGATATTTCTGCACCCGTATCAAGAAGCAGAGGAAACGCATGACCCATCCCGACTTCTGCATTGAAATGAAAAAGAAAAAGGCCATCAAAATCAAAAGAGTTTTGTTTCAGCGGCGCATAGAACCATTGATCGGTTGAAATTTCTGCTGGCAACGCCCCAGAGTCATAAAAATGAAGCGTTTGCGAGTCCTCGTCGTAATGAATGAGAAATTCGCTCAGCACGTCTAAACCTAAAACACCTTGAGGCGTTTTTTCCTGCGTAGCCCAATCTTCAAAAACAACCACGGGCAAGAACGCGATTTCATGATTGGCGATAGCAAGGGAATCGATCTGAATAACCGGCTGCCGGTTGACTGCAGTCAGGCTGAAGACATTCATGCAGCAGGAAGGCGTTGAAGGGAGCTCAGTCTTGCGCCTTAAGTTCTCGAATATGACGGTTTTTGTGGAGGCCGTATCCAGGATAAACTCATAAGGACCGTCGCCATTAACAGATATGGGAATGACGGGCCGGCCATTATATCCATAAGAAACTTGAACAGATGCTATCGGATGGGTTGGGGTGACTGCCGCTGGTGTTGTCGCGCAGCCTGAAAGACCAAGCTGTGAGATCAA
The DNA here is from genome assembly GCF_028748065.1 of Hyphococcus flavus. Classification (GTDB taxonomy): domain Bacteria; phylum Pseudomonadota; class Alphaproteobacteria; order Caulobacterales; family Parvularculaceae; genus Hyphococcus; species Hyphococcus flavus. The sequence goes on from NZ_CP118166.1 coordinate 1,522,939, forward strand.
TGACAGCAACATCAACACCCCGGTCAGGGGTATAGGTTGCATGGTTACCCCCGACGCCTTCGCTCAATAAATATTCGCTCGTTTTGAAAATCGAGCATTACGCTGCGATCCGCCAGGATATCGGCGCCCAGCAGGCAGAATGGGCCACGGTTTATGCCCATATCCCTGAAAATTTGCGCGTCATATACAATGACCGTGCGGTCAAGCCATGACGCCTGTCCGATTTGTAGGCGTGCGATGTTAATACTCGCTGCAATATCGGGGTTGTCAAAAATTCCTTGAATGCGCGTTCCGGTACGGATGCCTCGCCGTCGAGAGCTATTGATATGAACACCCCCTGTCATTCGCCTCAGGGCGGAAACATTGAAGACTGTGCCGGAAGCGCCTAGATCAACAATGCAAGGTATTTCAGCGCCTCTAATATTGATAACGGTTTGGTAAAGCGGCCTCGACTCATCATCAGTATAAAGAGGAATTAGGGGCGCGCTGGTCCATCCTTCCATATTGTGGTCGGGAATAGCGGCTGGGTCATAGAGTTTAATGGTGCGTTCGTCATGGCTGATCAGTGGTTTGTAACGCGAGAGCAGATCTAGCCCTAAAACACCTTGAGGCGGTCTGGCGGGCGGATCCCAGTCCGGCAAAATGACGCCGACATGATCTGTTAGAGAAACGCCGGACACTGAGATTTCGCCGATTTCATAAGCTGGCAGCGCGCGTGCGCCGGAAAGCCCTAGAATTTGAATGGGCTCACGATTTGCTGGCTGAAATTGCTGCGTGCCGGCAAGGTTTGCAAATGCGGCGGTGATGGTTGCGCCCGAATCAACAATGAAATCATGAGGGCCCTCGCCGTTGACGTACGCATCAACAGTAAGCCAGCCTTGATAATCCATACGATAGGGGGCTTCAGCGACAGGCGCTTGGCTTGCCGGTCCGCCATAAATCGGGGCTTCGGTTGTCGCGCAAGATGTAAGGACGCACACGCCCAGAATCACGCCTGTTATACTGGTCGCCCAGTTCGCCATGCCTAGCCGCCCTCCCTCGGTGCAGATTAAAGCTTCTGCTTCATCATGCTTATTTTGTCGTCCCAACCCAATGCTGTCACTAGCGGACGGTCCCTTGTCGTTGCCGGGTTTGCTTGTATCTCGCGAAAGTGAAGGGCTTTGACGGGTAGAAGACGGCCAGTCGTGGGCCAAAACAGAATTCCAGACGGTCTTCTGAAACGGTGAGGGCTGTGATTGGCGTTTAATTTCTTGGGCGGTCGTTTGTTAAAACCCCTTGTTTTATGGATCGCGCGGGGTATAACCCGCGCCTTCGAACCAGCCGCCGGGCCCCGAATTCGGGAATGGCATGCCTTGGCGGTGTTGTTGCACGCCCGAAAGGGCCCCCAAATTTCATGGGGAATAAGTAGGAAAAACGAAATGCCCAAGATGAAGACCAAATCAGGCGCGAAAAAGCGCTTTAAAATGACTGCCTCCGGCAAAGTCAAAGCCGGCGTCGCCGGCAAACGTCACGGCATGATCAAGCGCACGCCCAAGCAAATCCGCCAGAACCGGGGGATGGACGTGCTTTCTGACCCTGACGCGAAAATCGTCAAAAAATACATGCCCTATAACCGGTAAGGAGGCCTCGATATGTCACGTGTAAAACGGGGCGTTACCGCCCACGCCCGTCACCGCAAGATCATCAAGAAAGCGAAAGGCTATTACGGCCGCCGCAAAAATACGTTCCGCGTCGCCAACCAGGCTGTGGAAAAAGCCGGCCAGTACGCCTATCGCGACCGCCGCGCTCGCAAGCGTAATTTCCGTTCTCTCTGGATTCAGCGGATCAACGCCGCTTGCCGCGAGCTGGACTTTACCTACGCCCGGTTTATCGACGGGCTCACCAAGGCTGGCATTGAAGTTGACCGCAAGGTTCTTGCCGATATTGCCGTAAAAGAGCCGGAAGCGTTCAAGGCGCTGACTGAAAAAGCCAAAGCAGCCCTGTAGCAATCCATTGAAATCATTCAGTTTTAAAGCGCGCCTTTGTGGCGCGCTTTTTCGTGTTTGGGGATGAAAACCTATTAGAAAAACTACTATATTTTTTTAAAGTGTTTAGTATTTTTGACTATCATTTTGGGTAAACTTTTGCTAGAAAGACATGCGCCACGGCGAAAACGCCGGGCAAACCAACATTTAGGAGAGACCCATGCTGAAACATACAATGATCGCCGCCGCCACACTGATTGCTGCATTAACCCCAGCGCTGGCTGGAGAATTGCGGATCGGGTTTGACCGGGCTGACCTTCAGAGCCCTACAGCCGTTGCCTCGCTTTATGAGCATATCGCAGGTGAGGCGCGCGATTTCTGCCGGGCGGAACTAAGGGATTCAGAATTCCGTCGTTACCAAATAGAAGGTTGCGTGGATGACGTCGTCGCAGCAGCTATAGAGCAGATTGATGCGCCATTGCTGACGGCATACGCGGCCGTTGACAGGCCAAATACCAAGGTTGCCTCGCGCTAACAGCTCATCTTACTCGAACATGAAGAGCGGGCCCCTCGACAAAGGGGCCCGCTCTTTATATGGAAGTCAGACGATTTCGGAGCCGCTTGATGTCAATATTCCTGTTCTTTTTTAGGAGCGCCGATTGAACGGATGACCAAAGCGGTATCTGCCGGTAAGCGTCATCCGAGGATGGCGCTTTTTTATTGCGAGCGATGCTTATGCGGAGCCTTATGGTTGCCCTTGTAATCACTTTAGCCGCCGCGCTGAACGCCCAGGCGGAAGATCGCATGCGCGCCCGGGAGATGGGCGTTGCGCCGGGAATTCTCGACCCCGGTCCGCTGAACGCCATCACCGATGTGGCGGGTGTCGCGATGGGGCACGTCACGCATGTCAAAGGAGATGATATCCGCACCGGCGCCACAGTGATTTTACCGCATCAGGGTAATCTTTATCAGGACAAGGTTCCGGCCGCGATCGTCGTCGGCAATGGCTACGGCAAGCTTATGGGGTCGACGCAGGTTCATGAACTTGGCGAAATCGAGACGCCGATTGTCTTGACAAATACATTGAACGTCGCGGAAGGGGCGGCGGCGATCATCGAATGGAGCCTCGAGCAGCCGGGCAATGAACGCGTCGGATCGGTAAACGCTGTTGTCGGCGAAACCAATGACGGCGGTCTGAACAATATTCGCAAACGAGCACTGACGCCGAAGATGATCCGCCGCGCGATTGAGAACGCGAAAGAAGGTCCGGTTGAGGAGGGCGCTGTCGGCGCAGGAACCGGCACGCGCGCCTTCGGTTGGAAGGGCGGGATCGGCACAAGCTCCAGATTGCTACCGGACTCGCTTGGCGGTTACACGGTCGGTGTTCTTGTGCAGTCGAATTTCGGCGGTGTACTGACCATTGACGGCGCGCGTGTTGGCGAGGCGCTGGGGCAATACTTCCTCAAAAGCCATTTGGATAATGGCGACGCTGACGGCTCGATCATGATCGTTGTCGCCACTGACGCGCCATTGTCTGATCGCAATCTTGAACGGCTTGCCTCTCGCGCCCTTGGCGGTCTTGCGCGCACAGGCGCCGCCATGACCAACGGCTCCGGCGATTATGTCATCGCGTTTTCAACGGCGGAAGGGGTGCGGCGCACGCCCGAACGGCGTGAAGCAGTCTCCGCGATTGAAGAGCTGCCAAACAATTTGTTCTCGCCAATGTCGCAAGCCGTTATCGAAGCCACGGAAGAAGCGATATTGAATTCGCTGTTCATGGCGAAAACGATGGACGGTTATAACACTTACACGGGTAAGCCTTCGACGGTCGAGGCGTTGCCGCTTGATAAGGTGCGTGAAATTCTGACTCTGGAATCAAACGATAAAGAATGAGAGAGACGATATGTCTGAATTGGAAGCTTTAGAAAGCGATCTGACGTCAAAAATCAACGACGCTTCATCCGAAGCCGCGCTTGAGGAAGTACGCGTCGCTGCTCTTGGCAAAAAAGGCGTCGTCTCCGAAAAGATGAAAACGCTGGGCAAGATGAGCCCTGAAGAGCGTAAAGAGATGGGTCCGGCGCTCAACGGCCTTAAAAACCGTATCGCCGAAGCGATTGAAGCGAAAAAAGCTTCGCTGGAAGAAGCGGCGCTCGATGCGCGTCTGGCGACCGAAAAAGTCGATGTCACGCTTCCCATCCGGCCTGAGGCGAAAGGAAAAATTCACCCGATCAGCCAGGTGACGGAAGAAATTGTCGCTATCTTTTCAGCCATGGGCTTCGATGTCGCCGAGGGGCCGGATATCGAAGACGACTTCCATAACTTTACAGCGTTGAACTTTCCGCCGGATCATCCGGCGCGCGAGATGCACGACACGTTTTTCTTTGAACCAAAGGAAGACGGGCAACGCATGTTGCTCCGCACGCATACCTCGCCGGTTCAGATAAGAACCATGCTCAATCAAAAGCCGCCGATCCGGATTATCATCCCGGGGCGGACGTTCCGTTGCGACAGCGACCAAACCCATACGCCAATGTTCCATCAGGTCGAAGGGCTGGTAGTGGATAAAGAAGCGCATATGGGCCATCTCAAAGGAACGCTTGAAGCATTCGTCAAAACCTTTTTTGAAATTGATGATGTCAAAACACGTTTCCGGCCGCACTTCTTCCCGTTCACGGAGCCTTCTGCCGAAATGGATATCGGCTACGAAAGTGCCAGTAATGAAATCCGTTTCGGTCAAGGGTCTGACTGGATGGAGATCCTCGGTTGCGGCATGGTCCACCCAAATGTCTTGCGCAATTGCGGCCTTGATCCGGATGAGTATCAGGGCTTTGCCTGGGGCATGGGCGTCGACCGCCTTGCCATGCTGAAATATGGCATTCCCGATTTGCGCGATTTCTTCGCCGCCGACGCCCGCTGGCTCGAACATTACGGCTTCGATCCGGTCGATCAGCCGAATCTCGCAACGGGGCTTTCGCGATGAGCGAGCAGGAGCGAAAAATCTCGCTCAACTTCGAAACGATTGGTTCCATCGCGGCGATGGTCATCGGCGCCACAGCGCTTTTTGTTGCCTGGGATCAGGCGCAAGTCATGCGCAAGCAACAGCATGCGAGCGTGTGGCCCTTGCTTAGCGACGACTTCACCATTGACAAAAACGAAGACGGTTATGTTGTCGAACTCACGCTCGCCAACAAAGGCGTCGGGCCGGCTTTAATCGAAAGCGCGTATGTCACCATTGACGGCGAACCGGCCTCGAGCCGCCCTGCTTTCATGCAAGGCGTATTTAAAAATCAGCAGCCAGCGGGATCAGCGCGCGTCAACGGATCGAGTATTGAAGGCTCGGCGCTTGGCGCAGGCGACGCCGTGAGTGTTTTTAAAGTCACCTGGCCTGACACTGAGGACAATCGCCAATCGTTCTCGGCGTTGGCAAACCGGTATGTGGACGGCGAAGGGCCTCAGGTGTCGCTGGCGGTTTGTTTTTGTTCCGTATTCGAAAGATGTTTCCTGTCAGAAGACCAGTATCGCCCGCGGGGGGTGAAGGCCTGCCCTGAGCAAACGGATATGTTCACCAATCTGCTTCGCGACCAATCGGGAGCGGATCAATGAGCGAGCTCGATTACTGGACTTTGCGCCTGGAATTTCTCGGCGCAGCGGTAGAGATCATTGCGCTGTTCTTCACCATGGTGACGATCTATATCACCGGGCTTTATTTTTATCTTGCACGCGCATCGCTGCGTTTGCGCATGATGGGCTTTGGCGTTTTTACCATCGGCTGGGCGTGGACCGGCATGCTCGGCCTCAACATGCGACAGATTTCGCAAGAAGCGCTTTATTGCGCGACCTGCATGCCGGAGCGACTGAACGATGCGCCGCTCAATGGCTGGGTTCCAGACGGCGCTGTTGCTGGCGTCGCCCTTGGCCTTGTTATCTATTTCGCGCTCGCCGCCATGACCTTCTCGACAGGCTGGCGCAAGGAAACCTTCCCGCAATCGGTGAGATAAGATGAAGTTTAGCTTAAGTTGGCTCAAAGAGCATTTGGAAACAGACGCAAGCCTCGACGAGATCGTCGATACGATGGTCGCTGTCGGCCTTGAGGTGGAGAGCGTTGAAAACCCGGAGGAGCGTCTTGCCGCGTTCACCATCGGCGAAGTGCTGCATGCTGAAAAACATCCCGACGCCGACAAGTTGAAAGTCTGTAAAGTCGCGACGAAAGACGGCGAAATGCAGATTGTTTGCGGCGCGCCAAATGCACGCGAAGGAATCAAAGTCGCCTATGCGCCGGTCGGCGCCTATGTGCCGGGCATCGACGTCACGCTGTCTAAAGCGAAAATTCGTGGGCAGGAAAGTCACGGGATGATGTGTTCAGTGCGCGAGTTGGAACTGGGCGACGATCACGACGGCATCATCGAAGCGCCGGCGGATGCAAAAGTCGGCGATCCGGTTTCCGCGTGGCTCGGCGCCAACGATCCGGTCATCGACTTTGAGGTGACGCCGAACCGGCCGGACACCAATGGCGTCAACGGCGTCGCGCGCGATCTCGCGGCCGCTGGCCTCGGCAAGCTGATCACGCCGGAACCCCAGCCGGTGAAAGGCGAATATGAGAGCCCGCAGAAGGTAGAATTGCGTTTTCCGGAAGATGCGAAAAACGCCTGCCCCGCCTTCGCTGGCCGATACATCAAAGGTGTGAAGAACGGCCCCAGTCCGAAATGGCTGCAGGACAAACTGCGCGCCATTGGGCTTCGCCCGATCAGCGCACTGGTCGATATCACCAACTATTTGTCTTACGACCGCGCTCGCCCGTTCCATGTTTATGACGCCGACAAACTGAAAGGCGTGATCCATGCGCGCCTGGGCGAGAAAGGCGAAACATTTCTGGCGCTCGACGGCAAGGAATATGAAGCCGACGAAACCATGACGGTCATCGCCGACGACAACGGTGTACTCGGTTTCGGCGGCGTCATCGGCGGCGAGGATACGGGCTGTTCAGATGAAACAGTGAACGTCTTTGTCGAATGCGCCTATTTCGACCCCTTGCGCACGGCGAAAACCGGACGAAAGACCGGGTTGCATACAGATGCTCGCTATCGTTTCGAGCGGGGTGTCGATCCGGAATTCATCATTCCCGGCATAGAGATGGCGACGCGGTTGATCCTCGACATGTGTGGCGGAACGCCCAGTGAGATCGAGCTGGCGGGGGACATTCCGTCATCGGATAAAACCGTACTTTTTCCGCCGTCCGAAGTAAAACGCCTTACAGGAATGGATGTCTCGCCGGAAGAATGCGAGCGAATTTTGACAGCGCTTGGGTTTAGCGTATCGAAGAGCGAGCCTTGGCAGGTTGATGTGCCGTCATGGCGTCCTGACGTCGAGGGTAAGGCGGATCTGGTGGAAGAAGTCGCGCGTATTGTTGGCTTCGATCACTTGCCGACCGCAACCTTGCCGCCTCTGAAGCCGGTCGAAACGCCAAAGCTGACACTGGGACAGGACCGGCGCCGTCTCGCGCGCCGGGCGCTTGCGGCGCGCGGCATGATGGAGGCTGTTACCTGGTCGTTCATGGATGAAACACACGCGGGGTTGTTCGCCAGCGGGAGCACGTTGCATGCAACAGGTCTCGTTCTCGCCAATCCGATTTCGTCCGATCTCGCCGCCATGCGTCCGTCAATCCTGCCGAACCTGATTGCCGCGCTTCAGCGTAATGCCGATCGCGGGCGAGCAGACCTAGCGCTGTTTGAAGTGGCGCCAGTTTACAAGAGCGACCAACCAGACGGACATGTCAACGCGGCGGCTGGCGTGCGCCTCTCCCATCCTGCCCGGCATTGGCAGGGGGCGGCGGAAAGCGCGGATGTATTCACCGTCAAAGCGGATGCAATTCATGCGCTTGAAGCTGCTGGCGCGCCAACAGTCAGCTTACAGACAAGTGCTGATGCGCCAAGCTACTTCCATCCGGGCCGGTCCGGCGTCTTACGCCTTGGTCCTAATGCACTGGCGCATTTCGGCGAGATTCATCCGCGTGTTTTGAAGAAAATGGATGTGGGTGGGCCGGTTTTTGGCTTTGAGGTTTTCCTCGATGCGATCCCTGAATCGAAAAAGAAGCCGACCAAAACACGGCCTGCACTCGACGCATCGGAGCTTTTACCCTTGACGCGTGACTTCGCTTTCGTCGTCGATGAAGCCGTTGCGGCGGAGGCATTGTTGAAAGCCGTGCGCGGCGCCGAGAAAAAATTAATCACCGGGGTTTCGTTATTTGACATGTATCAGGGCAAAGGCGTGCCAGAGGGTAAAAAATCCCTTGCGGTGGAGGTGCTGATCCAGCCGCGTGAGCGGACGCTGACCGATGAAGAGATTGAGGCGATCGGCGCCAAAGTGGTCGCGCAAGTGGAAAAATCCACCGGCGGGACGTTACGAACCTGATCGGGACGGGCGGCAATAAAAAACCTGCTTGCGGACGGCGCGCCGCCAAGCTATGACGCGCCCTCATTTTGGAATGCCGCATTAGCTCAGCTGGTAGAGCACATCATTCGTAATGATGGGGTCGGGTGTTCAAGTCACCCATGCGGCACCATAGGGCATTGTTTTATAAGAGCAAAATAGAGTTAACTTGACGCTGCTGCGTATTATTCAATTCTGCACTACCGCTGCGCTACCAACAAGTTTGATTTCACCCCGAATTGTCGTTCCGCCAACATTGCTGAGCATGCTCAACTGATGCAAAGGCCCTAAAAGCTTTTTGAAACCGAAAAGAAGCCGCGCCAATCATCGTCCAGCGTGAACGGTGTGGTGTCCAGCGGCTTGGCTGCTTCCATTGTCACGGATATGGAGAGTGGCAGTGTAAGGCGCAGGCCGCCGCCTACGGAGGAAAGTGACAGTTCTTCAAAACCTGGCGCCGCGTTGTCGTTCCAGACAACACCATAATCATAAAAACCATAGAACTGATAGAAATCCAGAAAGGCGAGGTTTGGATTGCGGCCATAGCGAAGCTCTATAATGGCGGCGGCTCCGTCATCTCCGGTAAGTTCGCCATAATCATAAGCACGGCCAAATCGTGCGCCGCCGAGAGAAAACTCCTCCGATGCGAGGAGCGGATCTAGCGATGATTGTCCGGCTACTGACGCGTATACACCAAACACCTGTCCGATATTTTGATAACGGCTGATCTGAGCCTCGAATTTTGTGAACTCGCCGTTGGCGTCAGGCCTTGAGAGAGAGGTTGAATCAACAGTGGCGCCAAACATGTCCAGCCCGCGAGTGACTTTGCCAAAAACAGTCGTGTAACCGTTCCAATGCTCGCTACGGAAGTTCGTCCATGCTGATACAGTGCGTAGCTTGTCGTCAAAACTCGGAAGCCCGAGCTGCTCTTCTTCTATATTGCGCCCCTCAATACCAATGTTCGCCCACAAGGATGTCTTGCGTTTCCGAATGATGGGATGAGACAGAGAGAACGAAAGGCGTTTAGTCTGGGTCTCAGTGTCGAGCGTCGCAAGAGATGCACCGGCGTTGAATTTGGAAAGCATACCAGAGAAGGTCGCGTAGGTTCCAGAATCGAGCAGCGGCAGATGATAGGAAAGTTCAGCGAGAGACAGCTCGTTCGGGTCGGTCGGTGTTGTAAACAGGCCGAGGCTTAGCTGGTCCCCGGTTCTGATCAGAGAATTTGCGGCGCCCCTTGCGTAAAGCTGTATTGGCCCTGCTGCATCTGTTCCGCGGTTATCAGCATATAGGCTGGCCTCGAAAGCATCGTGTTCAATCTCAACCATCAAACGATGGCGGGCGAAATCTATCGGATCGGGCTCGATCTGCGTTGATTTAATAGATACGCCCTTCAAGTCGCCAACAAGGGCCAGAGTGCGTTCGAGCGTTGTTAGTTTTAGCGGGCGCGCGTCCGTCAGCTTTTTCAGTCTGTTCCGGATTTGCGCATTGCCCCCTTTTACGGAAACATTGGCGAGATAGCCTTCAGAAACCTCAATATGTAAAACGCCGCTGTCGGCGCTTTGTGCGGGTGCGGTCGCCCGAGAAAGGAAATATCCTTCCGCACGATATGCGGCGGTGATCGCCTCCGTGATCCTTGCTACATCTTTTACGGAAACGGTTCTCGCCAGCATGTTGTCGTAAAGCGGCGCAAAAGTTTCAGGCGGGAATGCCGTGACGCCGCTTATCTCAACAGCCGTGAGAACAAACATGCTTGTTGGGCGTTCCCGCAAGGCTGGCGGCGGCGGTAAGGCAAGGGTGTCGGCTTTGTCTTGTTTCTTTGGCGTTTCAGCCGGCAAGCGTTTGTCGATTTCGGAGGGAGGAATTGAAATGTTGATTAATCCGCTGGCGTCAGTTGGAGTCTTGGTTTCTTGTGGATCGCTATTGTCATCCGGCTTGGCCAACTGAGAGTCAATGACAGGAATCCTGTCTTCAATGTTACCGGTGTCCTGGGCAAGCGCTACCCCTGCGTTTTCTGTCAAAAAAACGCCAAGCAGCATGGTCCCAAAAAATACCGCGCTTCTCCCCACGGAACTCATCTCTCACCGAAATTATTCGCCGCACGAAGCGGCTGCCTTGCCGTCACCTTTTCTCTTCCCGAATGAATATTGGAGAAACTCGCTTAAGGAACAATTAAGCGTATACGAACCATTAACCTTCAATCAAAAAAGCTTAAATCATTTTAAAGAAGACCAGTCGTATTTTCATCGAACTCGGGAGAGCGGCAGAATACGCCGCCCTCCTATGGGCGGGAGGCCTGGATATGACTGGTTTGATGAAAACTCTTGTAAGCTTTTTGTGCGCGGTGCTTGTCAGTATTGGCGCATCATTCGCGGAAAGCGGCGACTGGCAAGTCGTTGAAACCAACGGAACCGTTCGGACATCGCAAGCGATGGCTGGCGTTCAATTGGTTTCGACTGGCAATATTTTAGGCGCAGGTTCTGTGCTTTCTACCGGCGCAGATGGCCGCGCGGTTCTGGTGCGCGGAGAGCAGCAAATTGTCGTCGGACCGAACAGCCGCATGTCACTGCCAGCGGTACAAGAAAAGGGCATGACCAAAATCGTTCAGGACCTTGGCACGCTTCTTTTCAAGGTAGACAAGAAAGAAAAACAACACTTTCAGGTCGAAACCCCAATTATCGCGGCTGTGGTCAAAGGAACGACCTTTACGGTGACAGCTGGCGCAAGCGGCCATTCGGTGCACGTCGCGGAAGGTGCGGTTGAGGTATCAGCGCTGAATGGCGGTGCAAGTCAAATGGTAACTGCTGGAATGACGGCTATGGTTTCAAAAGCGAACCCGCGCGCTATTGAAATGAGCAGCGGCGGTCAGAAATCCGGCGATGCAAGCTCTACCGAGCGCGGCGGCAATCCCAAAGGAAAAGAAGCCAGCAACCTTGTGGTGCCGTCCGATGTCGGTGCTGACCAGCTTGATTATTCCAACCTCAGCGGCGGGCTCGTCCAGTCATCTGAAAATGCGTCCGGCAAAGCTAGGGCGAATGCATCCATGGGCAATGACGTTTCATCCAATGTTCGAGGACAAGGCGGCGGGGCGGCTATTGTTGAGCAGGTTCGTTTGAACTCTGTCGGCGATAGCGACAAGTCAAATCGTGGCGTAGGCAACGCATTTGGCTCAAGTAACAACAATGGCAACGGCAATGCGAACGCCAACGCCAACGCAGGCGCTGGCAACAACAACGGCAACGGCAATGCGAACGCCAACGCCAACGCAGGCGCTGGCAACAACAACGGCAACGGCAACGGCAATGCGAACGCCAACGCCAACGCAGGCGCTGGCAACAACAATGGCAACGGCAACGGCAATGCGAACGCCAACGCCAACGCAGGCGCTGGCAACAACAATGGCAACGGCAATGCGAACGCCAACGCCAATGCAGGCGCTGGCAACAACAACGGCAATGCTGGTGTAAATGTTGGCGTCGGTGTTGGCGGTATTGATGTGGGCGTCGGCGTTGGGCAAGGCGGCGTTAATGTCGGCCTTGGGGGCGGAAATCCAAACAACTAACCAAATGATTATCTAATGAGAGCGCTGTCCTTGGGGAAATGCGTGTCGAAAATAAACACCGAAATACCTGATGCAGTTGAATCGCAGCGCCCTATGGGCGCTGTGAAACGATTCTCACCGTTTTTATTCCTGACAGTTCTGTTGTTCGCTTCCAGCATTTTGGGTTTTATAGAGCCCTTGAACACAGCATTGCTGGACTTGCGCTTCAGGGTTATTGACCACAAACCTAGCGACACGCTCGTTGTCGTCGAAATTGACCCGAAAAGTTTGAGAGCTGAAGAGCGCTGGCCCTGGCCGCGCGACCGATACGCAACGGCGGTGTCTAATCTGCAGGATGCCGGTGCAAATCTGATTGCCTTCGATGTGGATTTTTCGTCTCTGTCTGATGACCGCGGCGACGAAGCGTTTGTGGAAGCTTTGGCGCGCCGCCCTGGTGAAGTTGTTCTGCCCGTTTTCTGGCAATGGTCATCGCGTTCGGCGACGGGGGGCGAGATGATCAAGACACCGCCGCACGATAGATTCCTAAATGATGTTACCGTAGCGAGCGTGACCTTGACGACGGAAGAGAACGGCGTTGTTCGCCGCGGATGGCGGGGTGTGAACGACGGCGATGTCTATCGCGCTTCAATTGCCTCGGTGCTGGCGGGGGCGTCGCCTTCCGATCAAGCTACGTTCCTGATTGATTATTCGATTGATCCAAAAGAAATAACGCGCCTCTCGTTCCGTGACGTTTTAACAGGCAAGTTTTCGGCTGAGACTGTGCGCAGAAAGAACGTCCTTATCGGCGCAACAGCGCTGGAGCTCGGTGATGAATTTGCAGCGCCGGTCCATGGCGTGCTGCCCGGCGTAATGTTTCACGCCATGAGCTATGAAAGCATAATAGCCGACCGAACGCTTGTGCGCCCTCATAGCTTCTTGCCATTTGTTTTTGGTGTAGCATTGTTAATTTTACTCGTCCGGTGCGGTCGTTTCTGGACTTGGCGAAGACTTGCCACCGTTCATGTGACGCTACTCGTTGCGACAATTGGCGGTCCATTGATTATCCAGGCTTACTTTCCTCTAAGCATCGATGTCGCAGTGATTCTCGCTGCTCAGTTTCTGGGAGCAGTTTATGTTGTCGCCTTGCGATTACATCAATATGCGCGGCAGGTGATTCGCCAAAAGGCGGAGATGGCGCATTTCCAGGCGCTGACATCGTTGGTTGTGCAGGACAATACGGATGGTGTTGTCGTTGTTGATGACAATGGTTGTGTAGAGCTTTGTAATAATCAAGCTTGCGCTTTGTTAGACATTAGCGACACCGTGATGACAGGCATTGTAATCACGGAGCTGGTTCCTGACTTTCCGTTACTCGTTCATGATGACGCCGAGCATTTAGAGGATCAGGGCTACGCTGATATAGGGCCAGTGCTTCAAAGCGAGTATGTTACCGGCAAAAACAAGGAACGGATTCTTGAGATTGTGGCGAGCAGGCCGTTAACGCGGGGGGAAGTAGCCAAAAATGAAAAGCTGGGAAACATCACAGTCTATACCTTGCGTGACGTTTCCGCACGGAAACGGATAGAGGTTGCTGAGAGAGAAGCAAAAGAAGCCGCGATTGCTGCCAATAGAGTCAAGTCGCAATTGATTTCTAATATGAGCCATGAATTACGCACGCCATTAAATGGCGTAATAGGCTTCGCTGACATACTCCAGAAAGAATCTTTCGGTCCGCTAGGCGTGCCGGAGTATAAGGAATATAGCGAGAGCATATATATCAGTGGCAAAAGACTACTCACCGTTGTGAATGATATGCTTCATATCGCCAAATTGGATTCTGGTGACTTCGAATTGTGCAAAACTGAAGTTGAGATTGATGAGCTTATTGAAAATGCGGTCTGTAAATTTGAGGCGCAGGCTGAGCAAGAACAAAAGACGCTTACGGTGGAAATTGAGTCTGTCTCGCAAGCAGCAAATGCAGACGTAAGCGTAACTAAGGAAATAATTTCACACCTTCTATCTAATGCTTTCAAATACACCGACGCAGGTGGCGAAATTATCGTTCGCGCTATGCAAGAAAATGGAGACTTGATAATTGAAGTTGAAGACGATGGCTGTGGCGTTGAACCAGAAAACCTGCCGCGCCTGACCGAAGCGTTTTTTCAAGCTGATGCGGAATTTACCCGAAAATATGAAGGTGCTGGTCTGGGGCTTTATGTCGTGTCGCGTTTCGTAGAGCTGCATAACGGTCAATTATTTTTCGAAAGTTCGAAGGGCGACGGCTTTCTTGTATGCATTGTGCTTAGGAATGCTATTGTTGAAGACTCTGCGGAAAGTGTCGCTGCCTAGAAGGCTGGTAGTTTCCTTCATTTACTGCAATCTCATCTGGACAAAAGCACTAAACCGCTGCTCAAGCATTCCAAATGTTGTCATGATACTCACTTAGCATCGCCCAGAACATCGCGCTGGCATATTCTGCGCGTTCTCTAAGCAGTGGTAGGTTTTCCACCGCATCCATTTTGGTTTTCTTGGGAAAGGCTCGTCCATGCTGTCGGACGCCCCAAGCTTAATTCGCACGTCCTGAGCGCGTGTGCTCAACCGGTTTGGGTAATCTTCATGTTGGCTAGAGTAGGTTGCCCGATAGCATGTTCGACAACGGAATAGCTCCCCTACGAAAATTGCGCGGCAGCGGCGGCCGCAGGACAGGCAAATGAATCAATGCCGTGCCCCGCCGAAATTCTTTGCTGTTCGAGCAAACGGAATTTCTTCGCGCCCTGGCCTCCACTCCCCACCGCGATTTCTCACCTTGGAGTCGAGAACAAGCGCGTGCGCCTTGTATTCCATCTGAACCGCGGCGACGCGCTCGCCATTGCGAGACCAGTAAAACATGCGCTTTAACGCTGAAATAGTTGTCTTGGCAATCATATCGCATGCATCTTATCCGGAGTAGGTTTCAATCTACCTCGGTCATTCTCAAAAACCTTCTTTTGCATGTCGACAAGCGTGTTCCAGATTTGCAGGTTTTGTCGTTTTGCCAGGCGCTCAAGTGAATCTAGATCATATTTCGCCAATCGGTGATAAGTCTGTGCCTTTACTGCGTCGGTATTTTCGAGCGCGATCGCGGCGCGGCGATAAACCTTAATCCGTTCGAGCAAAAATCGCATGTGCGCCCGCGACGCGGGCGGCAAAGTCAGTACCAGCACCTCAGCTTCTCGAAGGAATGCAAGGCATCGCGCAAACGTACTTTCGTCGGAAGACAGCTCTGTGCGATTTGCGGACTCCGATGTTATGCGCAGGATTGAAGATTCCATAACAAGCATGCTCGCCCGCTCTCGATCAAATCTGTACAAACCACGGCTCCAGAGATCAGCCATGCGTCGCGCCATGAGTTCAAACTTTCCTTGCATCGTTGCATCGCCGGTTGCTTGGTCGTTGCGGTCAGACAACGACCCCAGTTTCAAGCAGGTTCGGATCATTGTGCGCGCTGTATGACCGCTCAAAAAATAGTCGCCACCGAACGCATCCTGATCAAAAATGAACAAGCGAATCTGCTCCGCAATGGTGAAAGCGGCAAGTGCGTCTGAAAACTCTTCTCGAATACTCCGCTTGTCATCTGATGAGAGCTCTTTATTAGCCAGCCGCAATTCGCCGTGGCGCAAGTCAGCTTTGGTAGCTAGCAACTCTGCATGGCGGGCGACAATCGCGGAAATGTAGGATAGGCTCTTGCCGTCGATCTTATTGTCATCCTTATCAAGAATGAACATGCTTGACGTCGAAGAAGACACATCGAGAGGCGAGCGATTGTTTTTGGAACGACTGTAGTTTTCACCGGCAGTCCAGTGCAGAAACTCATCTTTAAGATCGCGTTTCAGTTCAGAATACTTGTATCGCGTGAGATGTTCAAACCGAACGCGGCCGTCTATTTTCTCCGTGATTTTGTCTGCCAACGTCTCCGCAGCTTCAAAACTTGAGTTTGACATGAATATGTCGAGCATGCGCTTTGCGGTGCGAAGGTTCGCTAGCGACCATGAAAAATCGGATTCCTCCCTCGCTAACCCGTTTGGCGCTGGCTCTGTCTTGACCGACGCCGTCCACGGAAGTTTTGCTTTGACGAGCGCAGGGAAGTCTACAGTGCCTTCCGCATCATCTTCTGTCGCCTTTGGTCGTTGCCAGTGCGGCGACAGGCTGGAGGCTCCTCCCAACAGGAATTCCGTTTGCGCGATCGACAATACGTGTTCGTTTTGAATTGACCTCAATCGATCAGTGTTGGCGTTGTATTTGGACGCCGGCGAACCGTCATCGCGCAACAGTGACCTGAAAACAGTTGGGTTTTGATCCGCCGCGATAGGCATCGTCGAATCCGAAAAGTGAAACTGATCGATCCACGGTCGCTCAAGTTTGAGCAACAACTCATATTTAAGCCAGTCGGCGCTGAATGATCGCGACAGTCGATATTCGGGGACCCGCTCAAGTAGACGGCGGAAGCAATAACCGGCTGTCCACACCCATGCATCCTTCGCCCCATGCGGTATTTGCGACTCCGGTATAGCGCATGGAAATGGCATGAAGGCATCATAATCATCATTGAACGTCAGGCTGCTCAAGGTGTGATAGATGGTTGCCACAATGCGACGATATACGCGAATGTCGTCGTCCTTTGCACAACGCGCAGAACGTAGCGCCACAGTTTGTTGCTCCAGATTTTCCTCTGCAAGCAAACGATGGGCGACCAGGCGAATGGGGCCATATTCCGGCTTAAACGTCGTGTTTTGCTGAGTCGCTGACTTATTGGGCGGCGTGGTCAATTGGATAATGGTGTTCCGAAGTTCAGGAAAGATGAAATTGACAGCGGTGGGCTCGTAACGAGACCTACAAGTATCGGCATCGACGCCGTCCGTTTGTGTCTGTAGCGGACGACCTGGCGAGTCGTCATAACCTTCGAAGAAATCCTCACTCCGCACCCGTATCAGCGCGGACAGAAGATCAAGAAATTTATCAATCTTCGTATCGACTGCAATGCCGCAATCACTACGATGACGCGCCAAATATTCAAGTTGGATGACTGCTTCCTTCGACTGCGCTGCATCGGATCGTTTTTCGTTCCTGACTTTTAACTCACGCGCTTGGGAGAGTTGGCTATCTAGGTCGATGCTCCGCCACTTGACAAAGATTTTGCCCAGGGTTTCAGGCCGTACGCCGCCAGGGGCGAAAGCGATAACACACAACAGGAAAATATATTCCTCATCGATTTTGGCGAGATTCTCCAGCAACCGGGAAAAGAGCCTGTCCAGTAACTGATCTTTTCGGTCGATACCGCGTAGAAATTCTCCTAGGCGGTCCTGGCATAACCTTGTCGGATTGTTTTTATCGCTGTTGACTGGTTCGGGGTCTTTTGTGCGGCAAACTTCGAGCTCGCACGCGAACACTGCTGACAACAGGCTAAAAACACCTTCCGATGTTGACTCGTGCAGCGAGGGCGAACTCGACCGCAAACCCAATATCTCATTGGCAAACGCCAGCCGCTGCCACTTGATGATTTTCGGCATGGCAGACGCATCCGGTTGTGCGACGGGCAAGTCCGTAAAATCAAACCCTTTAAGAACCTCGTAACGACGGTCAGCAGATCGGTCGAACTTCAGACTATCGTCTGATAAAATAACAATCCGGTTCTGCGCGAATATGTCGAAATCGAACGTCTCATCGGGTTTGATGACAGGAGTTTCAAGCAAACGCGCAACAAGTTCCAACGTATGATTGCCGCTAATGACGCGCCCTGTATTCGGCAGGTTTTGATCTGCATCAAAATAACCGTCAAATATCAATAGCGCCGGCGTGCGTGCCATGGAACGACGAATGAACGTAATAGCGTCGTTGATATCATCGGTCGATTGAGGTGATTCGAATCTGTGTCCGGACGGGTGTCCTTCAAAAAAAGAACGCAAATGTGCTAGGATTTGTGGAAAGCTGAGACCGCCTCTGCCTCCGTCGCGGTGTAACAAGGGGACGTAGCAGCAATCAAGATCGGATTTGCGCCGCTTGTTTTCGTCGATAATATGGCCCGCAAGGGCACTTAATCCACCCCACATGCCTGAGCTCAGACTGTAACAATTTACGACTTGCGGTTTGTTTTTTCCGCCGACGGCGTCAGGCGCGAACAGCTCTTTGTTCAGATGATTAAGGAAACTGAAACGGACCGAATGGTCGTCAGGCTCCTGTTCAACGATGAATTCCGCGGCGCGATGACGGTCAAGCAGCTCGCAGCGATCATATAAGCGTTTGCGCCCATGTTTAAGCCAGAACTCAAACTGCCACGGAGCATCCGGTCCAATAAATGGCAAACGGAACAAGTCATCTTCGTGGATCGGCGGTTTTTCCGCGCAACGCAGCTTTTTGTTTATCTCTCCCGCCAGCCAGGCGATAAACGCTTCATCAATGACATGATAGGCTGATTTCTTTTTTGTCTTAAGCTTTTTACCAACTAAATTAGCGTTCAACCGATCTTCAAAATGTAGTGCCTGCACCTGATTTTCGGAATTTTGCTTGTCGGTTTTGTATTTCCGTGCGTCTTCGGGATGATATCGAGCTTCGGCGAGCTTCCCAATAGATGTATACCCAAGAACAGATTGAATAATGCGAAAACGAATGAGCGGTCCTAATGAAAGTTTTCTATTCTGTGCAATCTCGAAAAAATATGAACGCGGATGGTTTAACTGGTATTGCTCGTCCAATTCTTCATCGAATTCTGCAAGGCTTTCTTGATTGATCGATATTTCTTCACTATAGTGTTCTTCTTCTAATGAAACTGCTCTTAGCCATATTTTTTCTAGAATTTCCAGTCTTGTGCTCGACTGTGGCATTTATTTCCCCTTAGGCGTCTTTTACTTTCACGATCATTATCGAAATCGATGACACGATCAAAGTGTTTTTTGGAAAAATGGCAAAATAGTCCAAGAGACGAATCGCGTTTTGGGGATAAGCTCCAAAACCTAGCAATAACTGATTTCTGTTTTTGGAACTTGACACGATTTATTACGGCATAAGTGTCGCGCATCCTGCCCTCGGGAAATTGTATCCGGAGGGCCGACGATGTCGATACAAACGCAGCACACTGAGCCTAGATCCTCCGCGGCAAACGCCGCTTCTGCTAAACTGACTGACGCCGCTGGCGCACCGTGTGAAGTATCTTACAATAAAAGTAACCGGTGCGCATTGCACGCAGCACTTGGCGATGCTTGCCAGCCGGAAAATCCTTTTGTTGCAGATGAGACGGGTATCCGGCCGCATTGCGCGCGCGTAGACGATCCTGGCAGCGGTGGGCGACCGCATGCGCAAGATGACAGTGGCGGCGACGGCGTTGTCGATTCGGAGGTGGCGGATGTAACGCCCCAAGTGGAGCAAACCGGCAACGACGCTGATTGCGCTTCGACATCCGCACGAACAAGCGGGGCTGATGCACGCTCAAACTGGGCGGGTTTCCAATTACGCGCGGCTGCCTCCGCAGAAGCGATGTTTAAAGTCAAGGTATCGCCCGGGAATATCAGCGCGCTGATTCAGGGGTCGAAGGACGCCTTTATGGCGACGGTCGCTGAAATTCGCGACAGCAAGTCATGCGAAGCTACACACATGCCGGCAAAACCAGTGCGCCCGGCCGCGCACCGCCGCCGACCGCACGGCGCTCAAGTCGCGCAGAAGAAATGTCGACGGCGTCGGCCGTTGCTTGCAGCGGCCGTCGTCTGCGCGCTCGCGGTAAGCGGGGCGGCTGCCGCACAACTTGCCGCGCCGGAAACGACAGATCGTTTGTTTCGCGCCGTTATCGCCGCAGCGACCGACAAATCGGTAGTCGACGAAGTTCAGCAAAAACTGGACTGCGCGGAGGCATTTTCGATTGTGGCAGATAGTGGCGGCCCTGTGTTTCTTTCGAAACCAGGGTGTGCGGCGAATACGGGTTTTCTTTCGGCCCCATTTTCGGATGACCGCAAGTCGTCATTCATAGACGGTGCAAAAAAGGGCGAGGGCGATTATGCGCTGGCGTCGCCAGCCGCAATAGTAGGCGTCAATATTCCAGGCAAACGCCGGGTCATCACGTCAGGCTTTAACAGTGCCGGCACCGGCCTCGGGATGACAGCGTTTGAGGCATTGCTGCGAGCACTGCGGCCATATTTGTCCGCTACGGAAAAACTGAACGGCTTTTTCAAATATATTGCGTTTGTCGCGCACCAGAAAGATGATGCGATGCTCGACGAAATCGTCGCGCTGGTTCCGACCTGCACTGGGCGCGGCGCACCGGTCGCCGGGGTATACGGCGGCGAGATCTGCCGGGCTATGCTCTTCCCGACGTCCGGTAATGAATCTATCACCATCGCCGAAACGTGCCTGCTTGCTGCTGGAATCAATGAACCGTTGCTGATCACCTCAAGCAAAGCGCCTGCGACGATCCAGTTGGAAGCGCAAAATAGGCTCGCCGAACGAAAGGTTCCGGCGCGGCGCTGCCTGAGAGACGCCTACGAGCGCGGTGAAATTGACCGCGACGGTTACAGGACGGCGAAGGTCTGGCTTGATAGTTACAAGGCGCCGACGATCGAGGATTTCGGGGGGCTTGGACCAAATCCGCAACGCTGGCTTGACAGGCGTCTGCCGATGGCGCGCGAGGTGCTGAAGGACGGCGTTCGCTTGCTGGCCGGGCAACCGCGACGCCTAAAGACGTCGCTGATTCCGCCTGCGCAGCAGGCGCTCGACACCGCCGTTCGTACGGAACTGGAAACAACTATTGGCGATCGATTGAGCGAAGATGTGTGTGTCGCCGGTTGCAGCACGCCAATTGACTTCATCGTCGCTGTCGCAGAGAGGCGTATTGATTCAAGATTAGAAATCTTAGCTGTGGCCGCCAGCGACGAAGGTCTATTGCATGGTCCGGTCGCAAACGACGGCACTGTCGGTAGGCCGCACCGTTCGGGCGGCAGCGCCGGTAAACAGGCGTCGAGTGTCTGTGGCGTGAAGCTGTCGAGCCAAATGCAGATATGCCGCAGCGATCGCTGGGGCCTTAAAGATCCTGGCGGTGTTGAAGCTACGAGCTGCAGCAATCCGTCAGACTTTGTGTCTCCCATGCAGATCATGGCGCGTTCATTAAACAGCGCTTTCGCTGAATGGTTGCGTGATATTCCGGACGAGCAGCTGCGGGCGTGTCTGAAAACCATGGGTGCAACCATTCATGACGGCCTTGATGCGGATCAACTGCGCCGCACAACTGCGGTCGGAACGAAGGTCGTTTATACACCTGCAGCGCTTATGCGCGCGTCGAGCGCGATTGCTTTCGGATCGGCCGCCCTGCCGACGCTGTTCGACCAGCAAGCCCATGAAGGCTCGGTCCTCGATCTACATGCGTTCTTGACCAATGAGCAGTACTCTGAGGTGCGCCGATTGGCGATCGGCTCAGCGGCGCCGGCTGGCGGCACTCTTGCCGGATTCAGCGTCGCAGATTGCACGACACGAGCGCTGAAAACAGGCACCGTTGACTCGTATAGCAATTATGAAGTTCGCGACAAGGTGCTGGTCTGGTCAGGCGTCTGTGATGATCGCGAACTCACCGCCTTTGTGATGATCGGCTCGCCATACATTGATCGACCGCTTGGTGATGTTCGATCCGTCGAAGCCGCAAGCCTTTTGCGCAGATCCATAACCGCCGTCGCTTCCGCAAAGGTCGAGGAGATTGAAAGATGACCACTAAACCTGACACATCAAAAAATGCTTCGGACGCCAAAGCTCATTCAACGTCATCCGGGAAAGCCGACAGGAAGACCGCCAAGGAAACCGCTGACGCGGCCAGCGTCGCGACATCGCCAAATAACAAGGGTAGTCACGACAAATATAAAGGTCATGTTTCCGCCTTCTTTGTTGCGGCCGTTTTTGGCGGCTTTTCGCTGATTACAACTGGTTTTGGGATCGCGTCGCTCTTCGCCGATATGCCAACTGCATTCGCTGTGGCTTTTGGCATGCTCGGTAGTCTGGTTGTGTCAACAGCGGTATTCCGATTCTACACCGCGTGGTTCCGGCGTGAATATTGGAGCCGCTCGACGCTGGCGCTGATCGCTGTTTGTTCGTTGATGGCGTCGATATTATCCGCTGTTCTTGCAAGTGCGACGATCAGTTTCGCTGCGCATCAGAGCGCCTTCCAGGCTGAACGCCAGCAACCGGCGATCGTGGAAATGACAGCACCTCTTATTGAGGTGCGGAATAAAGCGACTGCAAATGCGACGCGCCTTGAGCAATTCAGCAAACGCATGGCGAAATTGAGCGAAGTAGAGGCGACGCGCGGTAATACATGCGACGGCGCAAATTTCCCTGGCGAATGCGGGCCGAGATGCCGAATGCGCGCGCGGTTGAGCAAAGAAGCAAAAACGTATTCTGACAGCGCTAAAGCTGTCGCCGACGACGCATTGGCAACAACATCCAATACTGCAGCGATTTCGACTGACGCTGAATGGGCGCAACTCTATCAGACCGTGGCGAAGATCGCTGATGATCCGCGCATTGCCTCTATTTCAGAATGGGCGGCGGCAACGGAATACGCTTTTGCAAATGGATTTACGGATCCGGAAACGAATAAGGCATTCACTTGCAGCGACCTGGAAACACAAAATGAACTAGCCAGCCTCAAGGCGTTTCTTAGTGAGAAAGTAGGTATCGATAAGGCTCCGATGATTCGTCCGGAAGCGACGTTTTCATTTGTAATTTCGGAAAATCTGAATGCGCTTTCATCAATGGCAATGCACCTTGCAGGCATTTCGCCAAGTTATGCTCGCGACGCGGCCGCACGTATGATCGGCCCGCTCTTCTTTGCACTGATGGTAGAAACATTCATTGCATTGTCGATTTATCTGGTTTGGTATCGCCGTGACAAACGACCAGACAGTCCCCTCCGCAGTGCGCAAGAAGAATTTTCCGGCACAAAACACGCGAATGTGCGAATAAAAGGTCCAGCGCCCGCCTCCGCATCGCCTGTCAGAACCTCGATTGAGCGCGTTGGCGTCGATCGCCCAGCATTTGTTGAGGAAGATCGAAAAGCCCTCGAATTTCTGCATGCAGCATATGCTGAAAGCGTATTCGAGGAAGTCGCGGAAATCTCCCGACGCAACAAACCGATCTTCAAAACGTATTTCATTCAACCGCTTTCGGGCGTGGATGATGAAACGCGGCGCGCGCAGGACTGGGCTGTGTCAGAACTAAATCTAGAACTGTCTGATTGGCCTGCGGCCTATGTTGTAGACGAACTGCCCGCGAACTTCCGTGACCGGATCAGGATGCGTTTCCCAGGTGTCGAAGACATCAAGATCTGGACGGTGCCGACCACCGCTCAAAAGCGGATGAAGAACATCATCAAAGCGCTCGGCCCAACGGTCGATTTCGCATCTGCGCTTGCCAATACCCGAATCCGACAGCGTGAATTCGAATTTGAACCGCGTATCGTCAACTGACCGAACCTTTCGTTCAAAAATCATGAAAAGGAGGGCATGATGAAGTTTTTTCGGTCAAAAACATCTCGCTGTAAAATGCCAGAACAGCGCTCGCTTATCGTTACGCCTGCGCCTGATCAAAAAAATCGAGGCAAGAACGAGAAGTCCCTGGTTGAGACGCCCAGCGTGATTCCAAATATCAACCCGGCGGCGATTGAAAAGCGCGCCCTCAAAGCCGGTAAGAAAATAGCCAAAACAAAACTGATTGCCCTGATCATAGGTTTGTTTGGCGTAGTCGCGCCATATGAAATCATCGCTTTGTCGTTGCTATGCGGTGTTCCAATTATTGTAACGCTTGCCGCATTCATTCGCAGCCGTCTTGACAGGGACAAATGGGCGGGCCTCGTGGGAAAGGGTGCTGTCGCCATGCTTGTATGCGCCGTACTCGTTGTATTGCGCGGCATGTATGTATCGAGTGATCCCGTCGCGAAAGCCGGCGCTTTGGCTGGTCAGGTTATCACAGGCGTTCCGTCGGCGGTATGGGCCGGCGTTTTCACAGGCCGTGTTCCAAATATTCCTCTGTTACATTTGGCGACGGCCATTGCGCTCACGCTGCTGGCGATCGTCGTCTTTTATCTGCAGTTGAACAATGCGCATCTTTCAAGACCGGCAAAGCCTAAAGACTACTATCGCGCGCAAGCGCGCCGGCCTCGGCGGGCCAAACAAATTCCAAATCGAATCGTAAACTGAAGAAAGGAGGCGACTATTAGGTAACCGTCAGCAACAAGCGCGTGAGTTTTTATAACGTTTGTTGTGCAACCGATGCGAACTCTACAGCTTCATCAACGAGCAATATCGTCCGCATCGATTTTTCCAACGAAGTAAAAGCAATTGAAAGGACCTGTATCATGGTAAAAGGCGTAAAAGCTGGAGGCGGAACATTCAAAATACCATCGGCATCAATGGCGACGAAAAGGTCGACCGCAAAGGCCGCTAAACCGCCCCTTACACCGAAGGAACCGCCAACAACACACTCGTCTAAGGCGAAACCCCCGAAATTATCAGGATTGAAACAATATCCCGGCGTTATCACTGCGGGCACGCGCAGTGGACTCAGGAAAAACGGGATCAACGTCAACGGGCCTCGCGGCGGCAGCGTTTTGAAGGGAAAAGATCAGCAAGGCCGACCGGCCATTTTTGTCGATAAGGCCAAATCCGGCGTGCGAAAACTGGCTGAACGCTTTGGTATGAAAACTAAAGGCAAAGACGTTGATCATGTACAGGCTAAAACAACACTGAAACCTGGCGTCTTTACCCGCCTGCAGGCGATTGATCGGGGTGCAAATAGATCTGCTGGTGCGAGTGAGAGGCGTGCCGGACCGGTAAAGCTAGTCGACGGTGTCGCTGTTGCCGACAAAGCGACAATTCGAAAGATTAACGGGCACAAGGCTGAAGCGCCGATGCCAAGAAACGCCAAGAAGACCCCGGCAAACCTTGCTGACAGGTTTAGTGGATATGCAGGTCATGCCGAAGCTAAGCTAGGCCAGAATTCAAAGCCGCGACACTCGCTTAAACCGATCAAGCCGGTCAAGAAATCAATGAAGCTGTTCTGAGATCGTGGTCAATAAAATGGTAAGTCAAAGCGACGAAGAGAACTCACTCACTCCAGTCAATAACTATCAGGAGGCGGACTTCCGCCTCCTGTCATCCGGCTGCGACATCAGGCCGTTACCGCCCATGCATTTTCCGATCGCGGCCGATCACTGCTTCATGGCAAAAGGATTAAGCAGAAAGGTTAGGGGGGCTGTAGCAACGCTTTGCCGCGTTTTCAGATCGGCTATGTTTCGAACGCCGTTCGATCCACAGCCTATCGTATCAGTAGAAGTCAATACACTGACGATGGTTTCTGGCAGTTCCGGGTCTGGCAAGAAAGCCCAGATAGTTACCCCGATGCTTACGCTAATAGATGAGCCGATGGTCTATATCGATCCGCAACGCGAAGCTGAGGAGGATGTTCCATTACGAGCGGCGTTAGGTCGGTATGTCTATGTTTTCGATCCGCGACGCCGCGATTCTGCTTCCGTCAATGTGTTAGCGGGTCTTTTGATTGATCAACCCGATTTCCTGGAGATTATCGAGTTGATTGTCGACGACCTTTGTCCAGAAGGCGGCGCTGAAGCGAGAACAGAAGAAGGGATAAAATATACGCGCCGAGCGCTTCGGGTCGCGATTGCGAACGAGGCCCAGCTGTCATTTATCGAAGGCAGACCGCCATCTCTTGTCGAAGTTGGCGAAGCCTTGGGAACTGACCGCATTGTTGAATCAATGCGTGCGTGGGCGGATTTCGGTCATAGAGACTTTAGACGACAAGCGGAGGATTTTCATTTTGATTTCAATAACGACCCGGAGGTTCGTGGTGGCGTCGCAAGCTTCATCCAGCGTGACCTCTCGTGGTTAAGTGATCAAAATTCGGCGCGCTTAGTAACCGGCGAAACTGGCGATGTCGCCGATCCACGCGATATGTTAGGTGATAGAATAAAATGCGACTGGTTTCTGCAACCGGGAGAAAACCTGGATGCGTCGGCTTCATTGTGGCGGATCTTACTGGGGACGGTCCGGCGCGAGCGTCGCAAATTGACGAAAGCGCAAGCACGTAGCATTGGTACACCAACATGGTTCATCGTTGATGAATTTCCGCGCGTAGCCGGTGCCGGCGCCAAAACTTTTGATGCACTTGTCGTAACGGACCGACAAAAGCTTTGCCTGCCGGTCTATATTTACCAGCATGATAAACAGATTGCGAAAGCCTTTGGTGAAGGAACCTTGAAATATTGGCGTGATTCGGCCTCACTCCGGATCTCACTGACCCCCGATCCTGAAACAGCTCGTGAGATCGCTGCAGAATGCGGCAAGGTTTATCATTGCGAAATGAACTATTCCGGCGAAGGGGACGGCGTCAGGGCTCATGCACAACGTCAATGGACGCCTATCGATGCCGTTTCGGAAAATGTTTTGGCGAGTATGAAGATGGGCGATGTTGTTTGCCGGTATGCAAGTCCGCACAAGGAGCGATTTACGATTGTCGATACAGGACCGCTATTTTTTAAAATGCCCTTGTTTAAATCATATGTTGAGGCATGCATGCGAAAATATCCCTTCCCGTTTAAGGCCGCTTACTACGACAAAAGCGAGATCGAAAGTTTTGGTCAACTTGAAGAAAAATAGATGTAATTTGAAGCCTTAGAAAGTCACTTTCAGGTGCTACGACAATGCGGTACGCGTTAGTTCATACCTAACGCGGCCCCATTTTATTCAGGCTAAGGTGCTGATTTATATTAGTTATTTATATACCGTATATTATTCGTAATGATGGGGTCGGGTGTTCAAGTCACCCATGCGGCACCATTTTCCTTTCTTATGCAAAATCGAGCTGTGCATGTCTTTGGCGCGGCGCTGTCTTGCGCTATGTGAATTGCCGTACTGCACAGGGAGCGGCCAATCTTTCGCGAATTCATCAAAACGACGCGTCCGCTCGTGTTCTGGCCGCCTGTCATACTCTTGAGCAGCGCGCTCGCCTTCAGCTTGATAAATTTCGAGACGTTTCACAGTGTCGTCAGCAGCGCCAATAACTGGATTCTCACGCGGTTTGACTGGCTGTTCAGCTATGCTTCGTTTGGCGCTGTTTGCCTGATCTTGTGGGTTGCTTTGTCAAAGTTCGGTTCTGTACGGATTGGCGGGCCGGACGCGAAACCAATTCTCAGCCGCTGGAACTGGTTTTCCATTACTTTATGCACGACGATTGCGATCGGCATTCTGTTCTGGGGCGCGGCGGAGCCGATGTTCCATGTCAGCGCGCCGCCTGACTATGCTGGCGTCGCGCCGCATACGGATGATGCGGCGCGTTTTGCGCTTTCGTCCATGTTCATGCATTGGACGATCACGCCATACGCCATTTATACGGTGCCGGCGCTCGCTTTTGCGTTGGCGCACTATAATTTCAAGCGCCCCTATTCGTTAAGCGGGCCGCTTTCGCTTGTGTTCGGGCGCGCGGCAACCGGCCGCGCCGGCGCCATCATAGATGCAGTTGGCCTCTATGCGCTTGTGGCTGGCGTTGCTGCATCGCTTGGTGCGGGCGTGATGACGCTGTCTGGCGGCATTGAGGCAAGCGCGGGCATTCACGACAGCGTCTTGCTGCGGCTGGCGATCACGGTCGTGATTGTTCTGGTGTTTGTCGCCTCTTCAATCAGCGGCGTTCAGCGCGGCATCAAATTCCTGTCGGATATCAACACCAGGTTCTTTATCCTGCTGGCGGTTTTTGTCCTAATCGCTGGGCCGACGACACAGATTCTGGCGCTTGGCGCTGAAAGCGCCGTTGAATACGTGACGAAATTCATTCCGCGCAGCCTGGCGCTAGGCGAGCGTTCCAGCGATCCATGGGTGCGCGATTGGACAGTCTTTTATTTTGCCAACTGGCTTGCTTGGGCGCCAGTGACGGCGTTGTTCTTAGGGCGCATTTCCATCGGCTACACCGTTCGCGAGTTCATCATGTTCAATCTTGCGGCGCCGGCGCTTTTCGGCGCTGTCTGGATGACGGTCTTTGGAGGTGCAGCCATTGGCGTCGATGCGACCTCCGGCGCCTTGACCGCCGCGCTTGAATCGCGCGGTCCCGAAGCGGTGATCTACGCCATGTTCGCCTCGTTTCCGTGCAGTCAGGTCATTATCGTTGTTTTCATTTTGCTGACGTTCATCTCATTCGCGACGGCGATGGATTCCAATACCCATTCGATTGCAAGCGTCTGTCTTAAGCCTGCAAAGCAGGAGCAGCCAAAACCGTATGCTGAAAGATGGATAAAAATTTTCTGGGGAACGCTGGTGGGCGGCGTCGCTTTCATCATGACGTCTACAACCGGCATTGAGGGCGTCAGGATGTTGTCTAACCTTGGCGGTTTGCCTGGTTTGTTTATTTTGATCGCCATGGGGGCGGTTATAATTGCGATGCGGGTTTCCTGGTTCGAAGAATTGCGCGCAGCGTCGCAGCCCGCGTCACCTGAGTTACAAGAAGCAGCTTCGCGGCACGAACCCCTCAAATAGCACGGCTTTCTTGCGGCCGATCTCACGTGCTTCTGCATAGGTAGTTTTCCTGAACCAGATTGCATCGCCCGGTCTTATTTGCCCTGTCAGATGGATATCCGCGCCGATGACTTGCGCAATGCGTGGATACCCGCCGACCGTTTGCGCATCTGCAAGCAGTAAAAACGGCGTTCCCCCGGACGGGCATTGCACCGTGCCCGGGAACACCGGGCTGCTGGCCATTGATACATGTTTTTCAGCGATCATCTTCGTTCCCTCTAGTTGCACGCCCATTCGATCGGCACGCCGGCCGGCAGTCCACTTGCCTGCAAAAAAAAGCTGAAGATCGTTGGAAAAGAGCATGCTTTCCGGTCCGGCTGTAGCGCGAAGAACAAAAGCGTGCGCTAAAGACATGCGTAAGGCGTGAGGAATTTCCGTTCCCGCACCGGCTTTCAATGCAGCACTGAATAGGCGGTCATTTTCCATCACGGCGCGCCCGCCAATTCCGCCCAGTGATGCGGGCGGATAGGTTGACCGGCTACCAAGAAATTCGTCGCCTTCAATGCCGCCTGCAAAGGCGATGTAACATCGTGCGCCTGTTTTTGCTGCGCTCAGCGAGAGAAGATCGCCTTTTTTTGCGTCAAAAGGCTGGTGCGAATGTAGGGCGCCATTGTTTAGCGTTGCGCTCATATCCGCGCCGCTGAGAGCGAACGTAACGTTACGCTCGAACCTCAAAACCGGTCCTTTGAGCGTGCACTCCAGCGCTGGCGCATTCCACGGGTTTCCAGCCGCGACATTGGCAAGCACGTAAGACACGGGATCGGCGGCCCCGGATAAAGGCACGCCGAGATGGCGTTTCCCCGATCTGCCCAGATCCTGAATGGTCGTAAAAAGGCCGGGGTTTATGACAGTCGCGACAGTCACTGTTCGCCCTGCTCCATGGCATGGAAGCGGTCCTCATCAATAGGTGAAAACCTGATCTCATCGCCCGGCGAGAAAGTGAACGGATCATCATTGTCAGGATTGAATAGTTTTCGCGGCGTACGGCCAATGATGCGCCATCCGCCCGGTGAGGAAAGCGAATAAACGCCGGTCATGGCGCCAGCGATCCCGACCGATCCTGCTGGCACGCGCACTCGCGGCGTTTCCAGCCGTTCCACATGCAATGCGGGATCAAGCGGTCCGAGATACATAAAGCCAGGCGCGAAACCAATTGTCAGTACACGATAAGAAGCAGACGCATGTTTTTTTATGATGTCATCGTTTGTGAATGAGAGGCGCTTGCTCAAACTCTCAAGGTCCGGACCGTATTCGCCGCCGTAACAGACGGGAATATCAATTCGCCTTTGTGGCGGTGTTAGAGTAAGAGAGGTGTTATTGAGCGTGTCCTCAAAGCATTTTCGCGCGGCGCTTGCGGCCATGACTGCCGGATCGAAGCGCAAGACAACGCTGTCCACGCCGGCAACAGCGTCGTTAATGCCTGGCAAGTGACGCAAGGCTCCAGCCACCGCGTTCACAAAAAGCGCGGCGGCGACCAGATCATTTGCAGACTTGACCTGAGCGAGCCACCCATGTTCGCCAAACTCTGTAAGGTTGTAGGAAATGCGTCTGTTCATGAAAAGGCTTTTACTTCAAAGCCGTCCTGAGTGAGGCGCTGACGTACGGCTTTCGCCGTTTCGACGGCGCCGGGGGAGTCTGAATGAATGCACAGGGTTTGCACGATTAAAGACAGCGTTCCGTCTGCTGCACGAAAGGTCGCGCCACGCGCAATCGCTGAAGCCTGTTCTGCTCTTTGGGGGATGTCGCCGATAACAGCGCCTGCTTGCCCGCGAGGGGTTAAAGCGCCGGACTGTTGATATAGCCGGTCAACGAAACCTTCGGCGGCAAATTTTTTGTTTCTATCGTTCGCTGCCTTCTCAAGCATTGATCCGGGCGGACCGACGAGAATGGCGTCGCCTGCCACTTCTGCAATCATCTTTGCCAAGGATGCGTCTTTTGCAGCATCATTATAAAGCGCGCCATGGGGCTTGATGTGACGCAAAGGTGCGCCCTCGCGATTCAGAACAGCACGAAGAGAATCGATTTGCAAAACCAGCGACGCACGCAACTCTTCGGAATCAAATTTAAGGCTGCGACGGCCAAACCCGACCCTGTCAGGGTATGACGGATGCGCGCCGATGCTGACGCGATGACGTTTTGCCATCTCCGCGATGTGGGTCATTGTCTCTTCGTCGCCCGCATGGCCGCCGCAAGCAATGGAGCAAGATGAGATCAGCGCCATCAGCGCTTCTTCATTATGACGTTGCGCGTCATCGGCGTATTCGCCCATGTCTGCGTTGAGGTCGATTGTACGCACTACATCACTCCGAAAGCACGTAGTATACCGCGCAGGCCAAGCATAGCGGCGATCAGGGTGACGACCACGCCGGCGGCATTGGCAAGTAAGCCATTCGCGTATTTACCGAGAAGTTTTTTGTTATTTGCTGCATAAAGCAGGAAGATAGCGACGACAGGCAAGAGAACGCCATTGGCGATTTGCGCGAAGAGAATGATTTCAATGGGCCGCGCGCCCGTCATGGCGACGATCGCTCCAATCAATAGAACAGCGCCCGAAACAACGCGAAATTTCCTGTTTTTGGGGTCGCTATCAAACCCGAACAACTCAGCGGCGGCAAACCCAGTGGCGAGCGGCGCGGTTATGGCTGATGAAAGTCCGGCGGCGAAAAGGCCAGCGGCCATGAGATAAGTTGCGCTTACACCGAAAGCCGGTTCGAGCTGGCGGGCCATGTCGGCAGCATTGGATATAGACATGCCAACGCCAAAAAGGCTGGCGGCGGCTGTCGACAAAACCAGAATGGAAACGACGCCGCCAACGCCGATTGATAGGCGCGCATCGAAACGCGCTTCGGCGAGGTCGTCTGGATTATTCCATCTTTTGCGTGCGGCGGCGGCGTGCAGAAACAGATTGTAAGGAACAATGGTGGTGCCGATCAGACCGAGCACGATTGGAAAAGCGCCGAGGGGAATAGTTGGAACAAACGCGCCTTTGAGCAGCTCGGGCCAGTCGGGGCCGATAATCAACAGCGCGGAAGCAAACGCGAAAGTCATGATCAAAACAGCGACAATCAATACTTTTTCTATGATCCTGTAGCCGCCAAGCAGAAGTATTATGCCTGCGGCAAGGGCGATGACGCCGGCGATAAGCGGCCTTGACAGAAACTCGGGAAAGGCGGCTTCGACGCCTAATACGGCCCCGGCGATATTACCGCCTTCATAAGCCGCGTTTCCGATAAATAGCGCGGAAATAATCAGTGCGCCTGACACCCATCTCAGTACGCGATTGTCAGCAAACTGCTCCATAATCGCCTCGCCGAGACCACGGCGTCCGGCGACGCCAAGCCGTGCGGCGGTTTCCTGCAGGATTATGGCGGCGATGGTGGCGAAAACCAGCGCCCAAACGAGCGCGTAACCATACCCGGCGCCAGCCAGTGTTGCGGTGGTGACAGTGCCGGGGCCAATAAAGGCTGCGGCGGTAAGGGCGCCGGGGCCAATCGCGCGGAAGCGTTTCATCATGGCGAAAGGTTAGCGCGCGCTGGGCGAAATGCGAACCCATGAAAAGAAAACCGCCCCGGCTGTTCGCACGGGGCGGCTAGACGTTAACGCAACAGCTTTTACGCAACCTGGAGCCTTATTCTTCGTCTTTTTTTAGCTCCACACCCGCCGAAGCATTGGTGACCGGATTTACCGGCGCCACTTCGATCAGCGCTACAGGGGCGCCGTCAGAATTTTCGTCATTATCAGGCTGTTGTTCTTCACGCAGTTGAGGTTTTGGCGAAGGCGACAGCGGCGCAGCCGGAACATTATCGAAATCGGGCGTTTCAACATCGCCGCTTGCATATTCTTCCCAGTAAGCAGGCTGGTTCATTAGCTGACGGTAGACGTCGATATTGTTGTCGGCGACAATTGGCGGCAAGTCCGAGCGCGCTAGACGTTCCGCTTCCGCCATCTTGCCGGACAGCGCCATTACCAGCGCGAGATTTTGACGAACGCGTGAATCGGCGCCCGGCCGTGTGGCCGCCTGTCTAAGGGTTACCCGCGCCATGGAAAGATTGCCTTCAAGCGCGTAGGAAAGCCCTTTGTTGTTTGTCACCATGACTTCGCCCGGGGACATCGCGAGCGCTCTGTCATACTTTGATCGTGCGGCTTCATGTTCGCCGATCTGATCAAGCGCCACGCCATAAGCAGATAACGCCCGCCAATCGCTTGGCGTTTTTGCAACGGCTGCTTCAAGAAAACGCACAGCTTCAAAAGCACGACCGCTTTGCACAAGCACCTTGCCGTACTCCAGGTTCACGGCGGCATTCTCCGGATGCTGGGTGGTGATCTTTTGCATCACGCCGACAGCTTCATCGTTTGAGCCAATCTTTCGCAAAGATTTGGAAAAACGAACTGCTACATCCGGATTTGATTGATCCGTGTTATATCGCGTGCCCCAGAACGCCGCAGAGGCGATGGGGTCCATGCCCGCGTCAACCTGGGGGTCGGAAAATACGCCAATGGCCTCGCGATATTCGTCATTGCCGACATCAGCCGAACTGGACGATTTCGTACTCGCGCAGGCCGCCAGCATCAAAATCGCTGACGTGTTGATAATCGTGTGTTTTGCTGCAAGCTGTAATGCGTTAAGCATGGGATAAGCCTTTAGTAAATTCCGCTTGAGTTCGACGCGATGTTGACGCAAGGAATTCAATAAAGGCTTAACCGTATGCTTAATGTGCGATCAAAATGGTAAGTTAACGGATTATTCATGCGTGATGAAATGTTAAGCGACTATGAACAAAAAGCTGCGAATGCGGCAAAGAACATCTTCATGGTTGCTGAGGGCGGGCTCGATGAGATCGAAGCGCCGGAGACTTTAAAGAGGCTAGCTGGCGCGAATGGCTTCAATGGAGAGGCTGGCGCTGTTCTCGCCAATGACGAGGGCGTGCTGTTGGGCCTCGGCGATGGCGCTGATCCGTTCTTGTCCGCGGCGGCGGCGGAAAAGTTGCCGGAAGGTGACTATGTTTTCGCCGCTTCGCTTGATGAGCAGACGGCGACGCTCGCTGCGTTGGGTTGGCTCATGGGGGGCTACCGTTTTGACCGCTATAAACAGCAAAAACCTGCGAACGCTCGGCTGATTGCGCCTGAAAACGCTGATTGCAAGGCCGCGCGCCGAGCGATGGAAGCGGTTTGCCTGGTTCGCGATCTTGTAAACACGCCCGCAGGCGATATGGGGCCTGAAGCCCTTGAACATGCCGCGCGAAACCTTGCGGAAGAATGTGGTGCGCAAATCAGCGTCATCGAGGGCGAAAACCTTCTCGCTGAAAACCTGCCCATGATCCATGCGGTGGGGCGCGCGGCCGCCAGTCCGCCTCGGCTTATTGATATGACATGGGGTGAGATTGACGCGCCAAAACTCACACTTGTTGGTAAGGGCGTTACATTTGACTCGGGTGGATTGAATATCAAGGGCGGCGCCGGTATGGCGCTGATGAAAAAAGACATGGGCGGCGGCGCACATACATTGGCCCTTGCCCGCATGATCATGAAGTCGAAACTCAAGGTGCGGTTGCGGGTGCTGGTGCCAGCAGTCGAAAACGCCATATCTGGAAATGCATTCCGGCCCGGAGATATCTTACCCAGCCGTAGAGGCCTTACCGTCGAAATTGGCAATACCGATGCGGAAGGGCGCTTAATTCTGGCTGATGCTTTGACGTTGGGCGGTGAGGAAAAGCCTGAGTTGATGATATCCTTGGCGACTCTGACGGGGGCTGCACGCGTAGCGCTTGGTCCGGAACTCGCGCCATTTTATTGTGATGACGAAGGGCTCGTCAGCGCTCTTGAGCGTGCGGGCACAGCGGTATCCGATCCGGTGTGGCGCATGCCGTTATGGCGAAATTACGAGACTATGCTGTCTTCGCAGATCGCTGATGTGAACCATATTTCCGGCGGTTCCTTTGCCGGGTCGATAACAGCTGCGCTGTTTTTAAAGAAATTTGCGGATGGCGCCGGGGCGTGGATGCATTTTGATATTTATGCGTGGCGGCCAAAGGCGCTGCCCGGGCGGCCCGCAGGGGGCGAGGCGCAAGCGATCCGCGCCTTGTTTGAGGTATTGTCAGCTCGCTTCCCCGCCGAATAGCTCTTGCGCTTTTGCGCCGAACAGGGGCAAGCATAGTGTTTGGCAATCAGGGTTTAGCGTAAGGCCGGACGATGGCGGCGACAGATATTCTCACAAGCTGGCGGGAAGTAATGTGCGACGCGGTGCGCGCGGACAACCCCGATCTGTCCATGCGCCAGTGGTCTATTTTGTTGACGGTTTATCTCAAACCCGGACCGCATACGGTTCGTGCGCTTGCGCGAGACCTGAATGTGCCGAAACCTGCGATATCGCGCGCCCTGGATGCGCTCTCTATTCTTGGCTTCATCAAACGCGTGCGTGACGATAATGACAAGCGTATCGTCATTGTACGGAAGACAGCCGAAGGCGCGATTTATCTTGATAACTTCGCGCGCCTCGTTGAGTCTTATTCCGGCGCTCCGACGCTAGAGGCGATGTACGGATAATCAGTCAACCTTGGGCAGGCCGGCGAGCGTGACGCCGGCGATCTGCGCCGTCTTATCCTTTAAATGAATTGGTGCATTGATTTTGCCGCCGCCGGCGATGGCGGCGAGTGAAAGGGCGGCAGCCACGGATTGCGCTTCATTTCGGCTGATTGCGCCGCCTGTATGCAGCACTTCTGTGAAAACGGCCGGGTTGACGATCTCTGTATTTAGCTGGCCCGCCGGATAGTTTTCCGAGTCCAGGTTGATCTCCCCGGCGATCATGACATGGGCGTCGTCAATCTCGGCCGACAATCCCCTGATGATCAATCTTCCGCCTGCCTGGCGCCAGACTGAGACAGGGTCAGCGAAAGCGAACGCATCGGTATGAGTGAGGGCAAGCATTGTCCTGAAAGTATCTAGTTCAACAGCCTTCGCGCCGTTAATGGCGGAAAGGCCTGTGGCGGCGAGGTTTAGGGTCAGGGTCGTGTTTTCGGCGCTATCGGGGGCAAGGTCCAGTTTCAGATTTTCAATCTGGATTGTTTCGTCTGTGTGCATTCTTGTCGCGGATCCCTCGCCAATTGTCGTGGCGAAAACCCACCCGCGCGTATCATCGGCTGAGATTGATGTTCTGAAGTCTTTTGCAATAACCCGCCACTCGCCATGATCTTCTGTCCATAGATATTGCTCGGTGCGAGTGGAGAAAATCAGTTTTCTCAGATCGTACGGAAGCGCATCCATCGTCAGGCGGCTTGTTCGCCAGCGCCAGAGGTCGGGCTGCGATATGTCAGGATTATCGACATGCACGCGCAGAAAAAAAGGAAATCCGTCTGACGTTATCGGGCCATGTGTGATTTCGAGTCCTGCGCTGCGTTGATCCGCGACCCACGCTTCAACGCCCTTTTTCATTTCGGCGGCACCGGTGCGCCAGAGCATGTAATAGCCGATGAGAATGACGCCAGCGATGATAAAAGGAATATAGAGCCAGCGTCGGCTTAAACGATGGTGATGTTCAGCCAACGGACTTCTCCTTTTCCAGCGGCGTATTTTCCAGATCGGGCCGCGCTGCTTCGATTTGGGCCTTTAGTTCCTTGAGAAAAGTCTTGCGATCAAGGCCGGGCGCTATCGGCGGCAGAAACCGCAGCGTTACAACACCTGGCTTGCGTTCAATGCCTGGGTGCGTCCAGAAACGTCCGCTGTCATGGGCGGCTGGCGTGCATGGCGCATTGGCGGTCGTGTATATTCCTGCAGCGCCGGGCAAAAACCGCGACGTCTGTCCGGGTTGAATGCGGGTTCCTTCAGGGAAAACAATAACCTGATTACCCTCGTCAATTCGTTCCTTTGCAATGCGGGTGAACGCGCGCAATGCCTTGGCGCCTCCTTTCCGATCGATGGGAATATGGCCCGCCAGCTTTGCCCACCAACCGTAAACCGGGACCCACAGCAACTCTTGTTTCAATGAAATTACCGGTCGCGGCAGGATGGCTACAAGTGCGATTGTTTCCCACATGGATTGATGATTTGCAGCGACGATTGCGCCGCCGGTGGGAATGTTTTCCGCCCCCTCAATCCTGTATGTCATGCCAGTGATAAGCTTGAGAGCATCAAGCCCCGTCTTTGACCAGGATTTGACTGTTGCTTGTGCGGCGCGTCGCCCGAACAGCGCTGCCGGCAAGCAAAAGAAACCTATAAACCCTACAAAGAATACTATAAACGCGGCAAAACAAATCGACCGTATGCGTAGTAACATGCTTATAGCGCCTTAAGCGAACAGCGCGGCCGCATACGCGAGCAAGAATTTCGAATATTCTCCAGCAAGATTGCCGGTCGCTTTGATTGAGGCCGGACGGCCTTTAGCGTCAAGATAGCCCGACGCAACGGGGTGTGGCGTGATGATGGCGTTTTTCATTTTCGCCCTCGTCGCGATGATGGCCCGCGGCATGTGATAGTCGGATGTGACGAGAATAATGGAACTGAATTTGTTGCTTGTCGCCCATGCAGCAAGCTCGTTGGCGTTGCCCTCTGTGGACAGGGCTTCATGACCGAGATCGACGCAACACGAAAAGCGGTCAGCCTCGCCGCGCCACAGCTCGGACAGTCTCGCTAATGACGTATCGGGATGAACCCCGGAGATTAAAAGCCGCTCGCCAGCACCATCTGAGAAGACGGACATCGCCGCTGATATGCGTGCGCCGCCGCCGCCCGTAAATACGACCACGCCATCGGCTAGCTTCGGGTTTTCAGTAGTAGGCGCGGGCAATCGCCATACGAAAACGGCGAAACCCAGCACCCACAACAGCGCAATGCCGGTCAATACGGATAGAACGCTTTTCACAATCGATACTGTCTCCGGAAGGCGGTTCTGAGGAAAAGTTACCCGATTGCGGGTAGGGCGGTCCAGCCGGATTAATACTGGCGGCTTAATGTTTTCAAAACCGTAAGGCGGGCGGTGAGCGCCGTGACAAGGCAGGTGGCGACAGGGGCGGCGAGCAACCACAGAATCATGAAGCCGCCGACTGAAAATTCCGGCAGGAATGAATCCGCCGCGAGCCCAGATCGCATGACCATGCCTGTAAGCCCTAGCGCCAGCAGTGCGGCGGCAAGCCCCAGAACCGCGCCGCGTAACCCCAGTATGAAAAATCGCCGCTGAACTTCCGTTGCAATGAAATCATCAGTTGCGCCCACCAGGTGAAGGACGGAGACAATCTCATGATTGGCGGCAAGCCCGGCGCGGGCCGCGAAAATTGAGATGGCGCACGCCGCCCCCATCACCAGCAGGAAAACGCCGAACGCCATGGCTTGACCAGATCGGGCAGCGTTTGAAAGTCGATCATGCCAGCGGGAATGATCGTCTAGACTGGCGCCCGGCGCCGCTGCCTCCAGACGGTTGCGCAATAGCTCAAGATTGTCGTGAAGCGTGGGCGTGGCTTTAACTTCGATAATGGCGGGTATGTTCAAAAACGCGCTGGCGTTTCCTTGCCCCAGCCACGGTTCAAGCAGCGCTGCGGTCTCTTCGCGCCCACGTTCCTCGGCTTCAATGACGCCCTCGGTTTCTTCCAGGACGCGTAATGCGGCGGATACCCCGGCGGCGATTTCGGTTTCATTCGCGCCTTTGATTTGGACGGTAATTTCAGACCGTAATTCGGATGTCCATTCGCTTGCTGCGCGATTGACCATCAGTAATGAAGCCATGGCGAGCACTGCAAGAAACGACATGACGGTGATAACCGCCACCAGCGGCGCGCCAGCGGCGCCAGCTTCGGGCAGCAAAGGCGCTGCGCGGTTGCGGAACAGTTGCCAGCGGGGTTGCGGCGCATCGCCTTCGGTTTCTGCCGCTTGCGATTCTTCCTGCGTCATGCAGCGCCTCCCACCCCGGCGCTGCGTGTGACTTTGCCGTCAGCGATTCTTAACACAGGCTTACCAATCGACTGGACAAGATGCAGGTCATGGGTCGCGACAATAACGGCGGCGCCCAATTTATTAAGCTCTACGAACAATTTCATAATGCGCTCGCCCATGGCCGGATCGACATTGCCCGTGGGCTCGTCCGCAAGAATGAGGTCTGGCTTTGACACGAGCGCGCGCGCCAGCGCCACGCGTTGTTTCTCGCCACCGGACAAAGTGGCCGGTTTCGCGCCCATACGGTGTCCCAATCCTACCCAATTTAAGAGTTCGCTTACGTCTTCGCGGTATTGGTTTTGGTTAACGCCCGCGACTTTCATGGGGAGCGCGACATTTTCAAAGGCGGTGAGATGGTCGAGGAGTCGAAATTCCTGAAAGACGACGCCAATGCGTCTTCGCAAAGCCGGCAAGGCTTCGCGGGGCGCCTCCATGGCGTCCTCACCGAACAGGCGAAAGGCGCCGCGCGTCGGTCTGTGCGCAAGATAAATCATTTTAAGCAGCGTCGTCTTGCCGGCGCCAGATGGTCCGGTAAGAAAGCGGAATTCTCCTTCCTCAAGCCTCATGGAGACGTCGGAGAGGGTTTCCGGGGCATCCTCGTAAGCAAGGCCGGCGTTTTCGAAGCACACAATTTCTTTTCCGGATTCCATTCTCATCCCGGTCTCAATAGAGCGCGCCGACGATTCGACGGCGCAATTCGCCAACACATAAACGATTCTGACCTGTCATGATAATCACCTGTCCCGATTGCGCCACGCGCTATGACGTCGATGACGAACGGTTTTCCCCAAGCGGGCGTTCGGTGCGCTGCTCCTCCTGCGGAGAGAGCTGGTTTGTGCCAGCGCCGGAGCTCCTGGATATGGAGCCGCTTGACGATGACAAGCCGCGCAAAAAAGCCGCCCGCGAAGATAAAGACGAACGGAGTGCAGGTGAGCCTCGCCGTGACAAGCGTGTAAAAGTCGGTTTGGCTGAGGAAGAAGAACCTCGCAAGGGCCGCAAATCCAGAAAAGAGCGCGAAGATACCTCGTTTGACGACGAAGAAGATGATGATTCGTTGTTCGATTCGCCGTCGTCAAAAAAACATGATGCGCGCGACTTTGATGACGACGATGCTCGTCCGCACAGGAAAAAGTTCGAAGAAGATGACGATCCGGCGCCGAAGGGATGGCGCAAGGGCCGCCAGTTCATTGTCGAAGAGGATGAAGACGAGAGCGAACGCCGGCCATTCTTTGCGCGCCGTCGCAAGCACAAGGAAGAAGACGAAAAGGATCGGGCAAGCAAGCGCGAATCCTTGCGTTTTGCTGATGAAGAAGATGGCGATCGCTCGGACCTTGCCAGCGACGCCGATGAAGACGATCGCGACTATCGTGATGAAGAAGAATTTATCGATGTCGTCGATGCAGACTGGGAAGACGTCGAGGAAGAGGACGGGGAACGCCAACGCGGCTTCGGGCGCCGTATTCGCGCCGGACGCCGCCGTGCAACGGCTTTGGCGCGGATGGAAGATGTACGTCCTATTGATCCAGACGACCTTGATGAT
Organism: Hyphococcus flavus; assembly: GCF_028748065.1. GTDB lineage: Bacteria > Pseudomonadota > Alphaproteobacteria > Caulobacterales > Parvularculaceae > Hyphococcus > Hyphococcus flavus. The sequence continues at coordinate 1,562,902 of NZ_CP118166.1, forward strand.
GAATTCTTCGCCGCGCTTCGTGTGACGCCGCGCGAACTGGAGCGTGCAATCAGAAAGGCGCGTCGGCGAGCAGAGTCGCGTGAGAAAAACCGGCTGACGCCGCTGCGCGTATTCGGCTGGACCGCCTGGATCGCTGTTGTTGCTGGTCTAAGTTACGGCATTGTCGCGTATCGCGAAGATATTGTGAAAATGGCGCCGAAAGCAGCCGACGCCTATGCGGTGATCGGTATTGAGGCGAACCCATACGGTCTTTCCATCGAGGACGTGCGGCATCGGCTCGCGATCTCGACCGCTGGCCCGACAATAGAAATTACTGGCAATCTCCGAAATGAAAGCGATGAAATGGTTGTTGCGCCGCTGCTTCAGGCTGAAGCCCTGGGCCCGCGCGGAGAGCTGTTGGCGCGCTGGACTTTCACCGCCCTTGAAAACGAAGTCGCCACCGGCGCGTCCATAGATTTTATGACGCGCGTACCAGCGCCAGAAGGCGTCACCGAGGTCGCGCTTTCCTTTGCGCCGTCAAGAAGCGTGCTGGATAGCCTGTTGTCGCCGGACGACTGATTTTTCCACAAGCAATTTCGGGTGGCGGAAAGGCGTTCTTGCCCCTATGACCCTTCATCACCTAGATGAATGCGGACGGGGAATTCAATGCGCACGCTTTATACCGAACAACAGATCGCTGAACGCGTTGATGAGATGGCGCGTCAGATGGCGGAAGATTTGCCGAAAGACTTTCTCCTGGCGCCGGTTCTGACAGGCGCTTTTATTTTTGCGGCTGATTTATTGCGCGCGCTTTATAAATACGGAAGCGATCCTTATGTGGATTTTGTTCAGCTTTCCTCCTATGCGGGCGCGCGATCTTCTTCGGGCGTCGTGACGCTGCTGAAAGACTTTTCAGTAGATGTCGAAGGCAAAACAGTCTTGTTGCTGGATGATGTTCTCGACACTGGCCGATCACTTCATTTCGGTAAAGGCATGGTCGAGGATCGCGGCGCCGCTGAAGTGAAAACTTGTGTCTTCGTCAAAAAACTTACGGGGCATGCGGAAGATATTCATTGCGACTATATCGGATTCGAGGCGAACGCCGATGATTTCCTTGTTGGTTATGGCATGGACGATGGCGGGCGCATGCGCGGCGTGCCGCTTCTCGGTGCGGTGAATTAGAACCGTTCTAACAGCCGTTCCAGATATTCTTTTTCTTCATCATCACGTCCGGGCTGACCAAGACGCCGTCGTAATTCTTCAATGACCGCGCGTGTGCGGCCGGCTTCGCCTTCGCCGGGGACTTCAACACCTTCACCCGGCGCATCACCGGCGGGGCGGCCTAGCGGGTCAACTCCAGGCCCGCGCTCACCTTCTTGACCTTGTCCTTGCTGCGCCTGACGCATTTGTTCGCGAGCGAGCGCTTCTGCACCGTCGCGAAGATTGTCGATAGCGCGTTCCATAGCGTCACTGGCGCCGCCGAACTGTTCGGCGTCTAATGCGCCTTCTGCTTCACGCATGGCGCTGCGGGCGCGGCCAAGCGCGCGGGCGGCGTCGCCATTCGGGTCAAGACTTGGATCAGCGGCTAGCCCATCCATGAGTTCATCAAGGTCGCCGCCAAGGGCGCCTTCACGATTGGCAAGATCGTCACCCGTTGCTTCCGGATTTCGCCCGCGTTCAAAGGCTTCGTCTGCAAGTTCCCGCTGCCTTCCGATCAATTCTCCTGCTTGCCCGGCCGCCTGGCCTTCCTGGCTTTGCCCAGCCTCGCCCTGACCGGACCCGCTGCCCTGACCGCTCTGTGACAGGCGCAGATTGTTCAGCAGATTTTCAAGGTCAGACAACATTTGCCGCGCGGCGTTATCGGCGCCCTGCTGGGAAAGGTCGCGAATAGAATTGAGCATCTCGTCGAGATCGGATTGGTCGAGCTGCTGCGCATTACGTTGCGTCTCGCCATCCATAGGCTGGCCTGATTGTGCAAGCGCGTTCAGGTAATCGTTCATGGCCTGACGCATTTCTTCCACGAGGCGATTGATTTCCTCATCACTCGCACCGCGTTCTAGCGCCTGTCGCAACGCTTCCTGCGCGGCTTCAAGGCGTTGTCTGGCCAGTTCAAGGGCCTCATCTTCAAGCTGAAGGGCGAGAGGCCAAAACTTTTCGACTGCATCATCGAAATTTTCGCCGTCCTGTCGCATGACCCGCCAGAACGCCGCGCGCAGCATCAGATAGTTTTTCGGCTTTTCGTCATAAAAAATGTCCGGCGCTAGCGTGACGGCGTCGAACGCGCGGGCAACGCGTGGCCAGTCAGCGGAAGCAACCGCTAAATGTTGACGCTGCTCAATGACGGCCTTTGCAACTGGATTGTAAAATATGCGTTCCGGCAAGGTCGCCGCGACGGTTTCGGTTTCGCCGGATTGCCCGGCCCCGTCGGTGACAACGACTTTGGCGAGAACGCGAAGCCCGGCCCATGGGTCAGCCTGCAGATCAAGCGTGGCGGCGCGTTCTCCGCTGGCGCCGGTGACTCCCTCAAGCGGGATGCGGCGGCGTTCGTCGAGCGAGCCCGGCGTGAACGCTGGCGAGTCAATCGGACGCTCCTGTTCCGGATCGAGTCGCAATACGAGTTCCGCAGAGGCGACGGCGTAATCATCTTCAATCGTTATGGCTAAATGCAACCGCCCATCATCCGTGCGCGCCGGTGGGGTTGTGTAGGCGACACTTGGCGCCTCATCGGCGATGACGCCAATCGGCCAAGCGGCAGTCCGTCCGCCTAAGGAGAGCTTCAAAAGTCCACTAGCATCAATGGGCAGTTCTGCTTTGGCGGCTGAGCCATTGCGAACAAATTCCGCATCAGTGGAATTCATTTCCGTCTGAAATGACAGCGATGCATGGCCACGACCGTTGAGTTGCGCCTTCAGAACAGACCCTTCAGGCGCATTCACTTGTGCTGACTGTTCGCTTAGCTCTTGTCCGGACTGTAACAGATAGATCGGCGCCTTGTTGGCGTAATCGGGCGGTTCTATCCAGAGATCGGCGACAAGTTTCGCAGAACCGGTGTTGTGTGGTTGCATGCCCGCGAGGAGGCGTTCGTGCGTTTCGCCGCCGCTCGCAACCAAGGCGACGACCAGAACGCCGAGCCCCGTGTAGCGCAAGCCCCAGGGGTCGCTAGCCTCAGCGGTTGCTCTTACGTTTTTCAGTCTGGCTTTTTTTGCTCGTTCGCGCATGTCAGCGAGATGCGCCTGCCATAAGGGTGAGGAAGCATCGCCACTGGCGGAAGGTTTGTCATCAAGCGCCTGCAATGCTGCGTGATCGACCTTGCCGTCTTCCTCAAGGCGTGTTTGCGCTTCGCGCCGCGAGGGAAACCTGAGTGAGCGAAGATCGCGAAACAGGAGAGCCGCGAAGCCGGCGCCGCTTAATGTTAACGCAGCCCAATGCAGCCAGACCGGGAGAACAGCCCACAAATCGAACAGGCTGACGATTGCGAGGATCAGCGGAATAAAAAGCGCGGGCAGAATTGCCGGCCACAGCCGTTCCCAAAACAGGACAAGGCGGGTCAAAGAAACGGCCGCCCTGCCGGGAAGACGTCTTCGCGCGCGGCGCGCTTTGGGTTGTGTCTGGCTCAACTCGCTCGTCATACTTCTTGCAGTCTACATGGGGTAGTGGCGCTCGTCGATGTTGTTCGCCTCATGCATTGGTCATTCTGACCGGTTCGGCAAGCCCGGTTGGACATGATGAAGTCATTGGGGCGAGAATAGGTTAACGAAACGGAGATTGTCAGGCTTGGTTTTTACGCTCGCTTCATCGAAACGCCGCCAGAAGCTCTCCGAAGAGGCTGCGCATTCGCGCGCTTCTCAATTGCGGCGCATTACGGCCTGTACGTTCGTCATTATCTACAACTTTGTGGGGATCGCGGACATCGTTTCAACGGTAATCGCGCTAGAAGCAGGGGCCGGGGTCGAGGCCAATCCTATCCTCAATGCGATGATGACGCATATGGGCGAGGGGTGGATACTCGCCAAGCTTGCGCTGCAAGGATTGATCAGTTTCATGGTTCTGTGGTTTCCGCACTGGATCGTGCTTGCTTTTTTTGGCGTTGCGACCGCCGGAAACGCCTGGATCGTGTGGAACAATTTTTCGATCGCTGGCGTGGTTTAATCAAGCCACTCGGGATTTGATTCCAGGGACAACATATCTTCAAGCGACGGGCGCCGGCGGATCAGAGCGTATTTGTCGCCGTTGACCAGCACCTCCGGCACAAGCGGGCGCGAATTATATTGCGAGGCCTGAACCGCGCCGTATGCGCCTGCGGACATGATCGCAACGTATTCGCCGGGTGCGACTTCCGGTAGCTTGCGCGCCTTGGCGAAAAAGTCGCTGGACTCGCAAACTGGTCCGACGACGTCATAAGTTACGTCAGACGCCTCGGCATGTTTTGCCACGGGCAGGATATCGTGATGTGCGTCATAAAGCGCCGGACGAATAAGGTCGTTCATCGCAGCGTCCACAATCAGAAACCGGCGTGCTTCGCCTTTTTTGTCATAGATTACCCGTGTGACAAGAATGCCTGCGTTGCCGGCGATCATGCGGCCAGGCTCAAAGATCAACTGAACATTTAATGGCGCCGTGACTCGTTTGATGAGTTTCGCATATTCATCCGGATGCGGCGGAACAGCGCCGGCGCCGTAAGGAATGCCGAGCCCGCCGCCCAGGTCAAGACGTTCAATGGCGCAACCATCTGCACGCAGATCCGTAATAAGATCAGCGGCTTTACGGAACGCTGCTTCGAACGGCGCGAGTTCCGAAATTTGCGACCCGATGTGTAAATCGAGCCCTTTGATGAGCACGCCTTTCATGGCGCGCGCTTTTGCGTACAGACGTCTTGCGTCAGCCCAGGCGACGCCGAATTTGTCTTCTTTTCGGCCGGTGGAAATTTTATCATGACCACCCGCGGCGACGTCCGGGTTGGCGCGAATGGCGACAGGCGCCTGTTTGCCAAGCTTCAAGGAAAGCGCATCCAGGACGTCAAGTTCCGGTTCCGATTCAACGTTGAATTGATAAATTCCAGCTTCCAGCGCGGCGCGCATTTCTTCTTCTGTCTTTCCGACACCGGAAAAGACAATCTTTTGCGGCGGAATGCCGGCTTTAAGGGCGCGGGCAAGTTCGCCGCCGGAAACTACATCAGCGCCAGCCCCCTCGTTTGCGAGAATGCGCAGGATGGCAAGATTTGAATTCGCTTTGACGGAATAGGCGACCAGAATGTCGGTGTCGGAAAACGCATTTGAAAAGACGCTTATATGCCGGCGCAATGTCGCTTCGGAATAGACGTAAAAAGGCGTTCCAATGTCGCCCGCCAGTTTTGCGACGTCGATACCTTCCGCATAAAGGCGGCCATCACGATAATCGAAGTGATGCACGGTTTATCCAGCGCTGGTTTCTTCTTGTGGTTCTCCTGGCGCGCGTAACGGCGCTTTCTTGCCGCAAGCAGAAACAGCGAGTACAAGCGCGGCGAGAACAAGGATAGCACGCATGATCAATTCTCCTTTGTCAGAGCCGCAAGCCAGCGGCTCGCTTCACGCTTAACATTTTCCGGCGCGGTTCCGCCATAGGCTTTACGCGAGGCGACGGAAGCTTCGACCGAAAGAACGGAGAACACATTTTCAGTGATGCGCTTTTCCACGGCTTGCATGTCGCCCAGTTTCAATTGATCGAGCCTGACTGATTTACTTTCAGCGATGGCGACGATCCTTCCGGTGATATGATGGGCGTCCCGGAACGGCGTTTTAAGTTCGCGCACGAGCCAGTCAGCAAGGTCTGTCGCGGTCGAGTATCCACGCGCGGCGGCGTCTTTCATGGCGTCGCGGTTGATTGAAATGTCGCCAATCATGCCAGTCATAGCGGCTGTCGCTAACGCCAGCGCATCTACCGCCTCGAAGGTCGCGGCTTTGTCTTCCTGCAGATCCTTGGCGTAGGCGAGAGGCAGTGCTTTCATCACTGATAGTAAGCTGTTGAGCGAGCCATAGATGCGGCCGGTTTTCGCACGCACAAGTTCGGCGGCGTCCGGGTTGCGTTTTTGCGGCATGATTGATGAGCCGGTCGAGAACGCATCGCTTAGAGAGGCAAAGCCAAATTGCGGTGACGTCCAAAGCACGATTTCTTCCGCAAGGCGCGAAAGATGCATAGCCGTAATGGCTGCTGCGGATAAAAGTTCAAGCGCAAAATCGCGCGAGGATACTGCGTCAAGTGAGTTCGCGCAGGGACGGTCAAACCCTAGCGCGTTTGCGGTTGTTTTCCGGTCAATAGGAAATGGCGTTCCGGCGAGAGCCGCCGCGCCGAGCGGACATTCGTTCATGCGCTTGCGCGCGTCGGCGAAACGGCCCGCATCGCGGGAAAACATTTCAACATAGGCCAGCAAGTGATGACCGAAGGTCACAGGCTGCGCCGTTTGCAAATGGGTAAAGCCGGGCATGACCGCGTCAGCATGCGTTTCGGCTTGTACTGCAAGCGCTCGCATCAGGGTCTTGAGCGCAGTTTCAGCTTCGTCACAAGCGCGCCGGCACCATAGTCTGAAATCCGTTGCTACCTGGTCGTTGCGCGAGCGCGCCGTGTGAAGCCGGCCTGCCGGCTCGCCGATGATTTCTTTCAGACGCGCCTCGATATTCATATGAATGTCTTCAAGCGCGCGGCTGAACTTGAAAGCGCCGCTTTCGATCTCACCCGCGATCTGGTCGAGCCCGTTCAGGATTGCGCGTGCGTCTTCATCTGAAATAATCCCCGCCGCCGCCAGCATCGCCGCATGGGCCTTCGAACCAGCGATATCCTCGCGCCACAACCGCTTATCGATATCGATGGACGCATTGATCGCTTCCATGATTTCCGCGGGGCCTTGCGAAAATCGCCCGCCCCACATTTGGTTTTCTTCTCTTTCGGTCTTATCTGACATGGCGCAATACTTAATAGGTTGAAGGGAAAATGACGGATATCATCAAACAGCCGCGTTTCTGGCTCCTCGTCTGGGGCGGCCTTGGCGCGTTGTTTCTCCTCTATTTTATCGTGAATGCAAGCCTGGGCCCATCAGGCCCGAGCGAACCTTCCGCATTAGACCATGACCAAGCATTGCTTGTAGGCGAGATGGCTGACTTCACCTACACGTTTCCGCCGCGCGGCGCTTCCGATGTCGGTTTTGACCATAATGGCGAGCCAATGACTCTGGCGGATTTTCGCGGCAAGGCTGTTCTGGTCAACTTCTGGGCGACGACCTGCGCGCCGTGTCTCGTCGAACTTCCGTCACTAGATCAGCTTGAAGGCGATCTTGGCGGCCAGCGCTTTGAGGTTGTCGCTGTGGCGGCGGACCCGCGCGGGCCAGAAACAGCGCAGCAGTTTCTCGACCGGCTGGAGATTAAAAATCTGAAACTTTATGCTGACGCCAATCTGCAATTCGCCTTTTCTGTAGGCGGCGCCGACGTCCTTCCGACCAGTATTTTGTATAGCGCCAGCGGAGAAGAGGTTGGCAGGATTGTCGGCGAGGCCGATTGGGCGAGCCCCGAGGCGCGCCGTCTCATCGCTTCGGCCATGCCATAAGCACCGCGTGCGCCCTAGGTTTCCGGCGGCAATGCCGATATAGACGTCCCATTCGCAAGGGGCAGGCGCAAACCGGGTCGCCGCAAAATTTTCTTCGAGGGAGCTGATTTCATGACATTCTCAAAAACATTGCTGGCGGGCGCCGCCGTGCTGGCGCTGGTTGCATGCGGTAAGAAAGAATCCGACACGCCAGCATCGCCTTCAAGCCAGCAGGCAGCGAAGGTCAACGCCGCGTCGCCGCTTGAGAAACGCTTTACCCTCGCTGACGCGGAACCGGTCGATATTGATGCGCTGTTCGCGTTAATGCCGGAAGCAAGCCGTCCGACATATGAAAGCGCGGCGTTCGACGATGCGCTTGGCGCCACTGTAGTGTCCAATTTGCGTTTCGCTGACGGTAATGACGGCGAAGCGGTAACCGTTGAGCGGGCAGAGTTCTATGGCGTTGACCTCGAAGCAATTGAGCGGGTGAGTTCGGCGGAAGAAGCGGCCACAGATGCGCCGTTTGAAAAAATCTTCGACAAAGTACGTTTTTTCAACATGGCGTCGGAAGGTTTTGAAGAGGGGGAAGAGGCTGGAAAACTCTCCATCGGCGGGCTTGAACTCGATCAATTGCAGATCAGACAGGGCGGCGCGAAGGGCGACGGAACAGGCGATGACGGCGCCAGGTTTTTCAACGCCGTCAATCTCGCCGGGCTTTATTTCAAGGACATGAGTTTTGAGATGAGTTCGCCGGAGGCGCCGCAAGTTGTCATGTCCGCCCCTGATTTTCGGATTGTGGGCCTTGGCGGCGGAAAGCTGAACGCGATTATCGCCAACGATCTCGAATACACCATGGCGCAAACGCCTGAATCACGGGCCGCCATGCGCGAAGTAATGGGCCCACAGGGCGCGATGTTCCTGAACGGCCCGCTAGCCGGTTTCCTCGCGCCGGAAAGCCAGCGCGTAAAGATGTCGTCTTTCGAGTGGCGAAGCATAGATTTTTCCGGACTGCTTGAATGGGGCTTGCGCGATGAAAAGCCGCCAATGACGGAAGAAAACCTAATCGACCTCGGCGTTATGAAGGCGCTGGATATGGAAACCTATATTGGCGGCAAACTCGCCGGCACCGTCAAGGAAGCGTCAATGTCTGCGGCGGAGTTCAAATGGCTGATCCCGTCGAACATTCGCGTTGACACCAAAGACGCGTCTTTCGATTATACCGCCTATGTTCCTGATACGGAAGAAGAAGTGCTGGGCGTGATGAAAAAGCACGGCCTCGATAAGCTAAAAGGCGATGGCTATGCGCAATGGGTCTGGGACGACAGATCGGGCATGGCGGATCTTGACTATGTGGCCAACGCGCCGGGCTTCATGAATTTCGCTGTCGATCTTGGCTTCTCCGGCCTCAAGCTTGATGACATGGCGGCTGCAGAGGCGGCGGGCGAAAGTCCTTTCGCGGCGACTGGCGCGTTCAAAAATTTCAAATTGACCCTGGAAGACAAAAAGGCGCTGGACGCGATCTTTGATGTGGCGGCGCTGCAAATGGGCGGTTCTGGCGCTGATCTGCGCCAGTCGGCTCCGGCCATGATCCGCCTTTCGGGTGCGCAGGCGGCCCAGATGAACCCCAAATTTTCCGCTTATGTAAACGCGCTCGCCGATTTTGTGGGCGAGGGCGGCACGCTTGAAATTACGGCTGATCCGGCCGAGCCCGTTGATTTTGCAACGCTTCAGGAGACGGGGACCACAGCGCCGCAAACCATGCCGGATTTGCTGAAACTAGAGGTGACGCACAAGAAATAAGCGGTTACAGTTACCTCGCTGGCGCAAAGTGTGGGGCTTTGCGCCGGTGATGAGTTTGGGGGCGGCGGGGCTCGTCCTCACGGGTGGCAAGCGGAGTGCAGTTCTCCGAAAAGGGGTTCGAGGGGAAAATCATGCTAAAAGCGGTTGCGCCGTCTCGCTTGAGATCTGTGCGGAATGTCATTTGCGTCACATTCGGAATATTTGCCGCTCACTCCTGCGCCAGCACGACGGCGCCCTCTTTAACCGCCCAAGACCTCCTCGTCGCACCCTATACCTATGCGGCGGGCCAGCCGTTCGATGTTGATGCATTTCTTGCGGCTTTTCCTTCCTGGCTGACAACATCCTACAGCGCTGCCGAGTTTGACCCTGAGCAGGGCGCAATGGTCATTGAGAACTTCCGGTTCGGTTTTGCCGCCGCACCGGAGCTTGGTTTTCTCGCTGATCGCGCAGTGGTCTGGGATGCTGATGTCGACAGCATGACGGCGGTCTTTTCCGGCACCGCAAACAATACCGCTAAAGCGTCGTTGTTTGACCGCATCGCTTTGGAAGGGTTGCGGTCGGAAGGCATGCAATGGGATGGCGGGTCTGAAAGCGCATCCATTAGCTTTGATAAGCTTGTAATTGATGGCCTTGCTGCACGCTCTTATAACTTGGCGCCGAAAGCCGGTGTTGGAGAGGAGTCGAAAATTCTCCGGAATATGGCGGCGGTCATGGGTTCATTCGCCTATGACGGAGCGGCCTATTCAAACTTTTCACTACGGCTTGCAAACAGCAGCGGCGAGCGTGTTGAAGTCGACGTGGCCGAAGCGTTTGCTCGTGGCTATGATGCGGGCGCGGTCGCGTTTCAAAGCGCAAGCGGCGTCACCGCCCTCATTCACAGTGCATCGGATGATGTTCCCGTTGAAGTTTCGGAAAAAGTCAAAGGTAAAAGGGCTGAAGGGCCGTACGCCAAGATCCTGAACCTGCCGCCCAGCGAAGCAATGAACGAAGTCTTGCGCCGCCCGACGGCGATGCTGGCGGCGGCGGCGGTAGGCGAAACAACCGCCTATGAAATCGACTATACTGAAGCGCGCGGGGCCGATTTAAGCGGTGCGTTGCTCTGGCTGGCTCGTTGGGAGCTGCCGCCGATCACTGAAACGAATCTTATCGACCTTGGCGCCCAGACCATGCTCGGCTACCGCGAAAGCTGGGACGGACAGTTGATTCAATCAATTGAAAGAACGGAAATTCCAGCCGCTGATTTCTACTGGTTGGTTCCGGCTCAATACGATGTTGTGTACAGCGGTTACACACAAGAAATCGGGCAGATGTTCGGCGTGATGCAAAACCGCATGCCGCCTGGGTTTTCGACCGAAGCAGCGCCGCAATTCGAAGAGATGTTTGCTGTTATGAATGCGCTCGGCCTTGAGCGTATTGCGGGCGACATGGATTTCTCCTGGCGCTGGAATGGTGAGACCGGCGATGCAGCGGTATCGACATCAAGCGATCTGATCGATCTGTTGACAAACGATCTGGGCATTAGCGTTGGCGGCCCGACCCTTGCTGAATGGGACGTCATGGCGCGCAACGACACCCCGATGGCTGCAGCCGTCACCGACATCTCACTGCAAGGCTTTAATTTCGGACTGGGCGATCGCGGCATTCTTGATCGCGCTTTCGCCTATGCCGCTGAGGAGCAGGGCATGACCGGACCTGACCTGCGTCAGTCTATGTCCGCCATGGCGCGACTTACTGGCGCGCAAGCCGGTGAGATGAATCCGCGGATTGAATCCTATGCCGGCGCTGTTGCGGATTTCATCGCTGGCGGCGGACGGATCGACATCGTTGCAGCGCCTGAGACGCCGGTTGACTTCATGACGCTTCAGTCAGTTGGCCAGACGGCGCCTCAAACGCTGCCGGATGTCTTGAATCTTTCCATAACGCACACGGCTGAATAGCCTTCGCGCGCTTTGAGCGTCAGACGGCTTAGTCGTCCAGCACGAATGTCACCTTGAGGATGACGCGGTATTCCTTGATCTTGCCGTTGTCGAGGATCAGCGACTGATCCTTAACCCATGCGCCTTCAACTTGCTTGAGAGTCTTATTTGCGCGTTCGATTCCGTTCTCGATCGCATCGTGAAAGCTTTTCTTGGAACCGGCGATAATCTCCGTTACGCGAGCAACTGCCATATATTATCCTCCATGGGTCTTTGTTAAATTCGCCCCAGCGAGGAATTAGAGCGCTTTTAAACTAGCGTTGCAAATGCGCCTTTAGCGCGTCGGTGCAGGTGTATCGCCTGAATAGTCGTAAAAGCCGCGCCCTGTTTTGCGTCCCAGCCAGCCGGCCTCAACATATTTTACGAGCAACGGACAGGGACGGTATTTGGAGTCAGCCAGCCCTTCATAAAGAACTTGCATGATGGCCAGACAAATATCGAGGCCGATAAAGTCAGCCAGCTCCAGCGGCCCCATGGGATGATTAGCGCCAAGTTTCAGCCCGGTATCAATCGCTTCGACTGAGCCGACGCCTTCGTACAGCGTATAGATCGCTTCATTGATCATTGGCATCAACACGCGGTTGACGATGAAGGCCGGAAAGTCTTCTGAAACAGCAATGGTCTTACCAAGGCTGGCGATAACATCCTTCGTCGTTTCAAACGTTTCCTTTGACGTCGCGATACCGCGAATGATTTCCACGAGTTTCATCAGTGGCGCCGGATTCATGAAATGGATGCCAATAAAATTTTCAGGCTGATCCGTCGCCGCAGCAAGGCCAGTAATCGAAATCGATGATGTATTACTGGCGAGGATGGCTTCTTTTTTTAAAACGCCGGTGAGTGACTTAAAAATCTCTTTCTTGATCGTCTGGTCTTCGCTGGCGGCTTCAATGACCAGATCACAACCCGAAAGGTCTTTTATATCGGTTGCAGGCATCACCCTGTTGAGGGCGCCCTTTGCGTCGTTGTCGCCAATTGATCCTTTGGCGGCTTGCCGGCCAAGGTTTTGCTCAATGGTGTTTCGCGCCTTTTCGATCTGTTCTGTGCTGATGTCGTTCAAGAACACATCGTAACCAGCCAGCGCGAATACATGGGCAATCCCGCTGCCCATCTGGCCGGCGCCAATAACGCCGACGGTTTTTATGTTGCCCATGATAAGCTCCGATGCCGGTTCCCTGATACCCTCAGGATACTGCACCGCAACATAAGCATGGACAAGACCGATCGCTCTAAAATCGCAGCGGAGGTCCGTGCTTAAGTTCTGCTCAGGGGCTATCGAGCGCGTCTGATCTCGGCAGCGAAGCATCCATGCGCGGCATTGTGTGCATGAAGATAGTCGGCTTCCGGAATTGTGAAGGCATTTTCTATTTTTGCTTTGAGATCGTCATTGAATGACAGATCAGCGCCTATCAGCATGCCTTCAGCGTTAAAAATCCTCAGCGCTATCGGCCTCTTTATCATCACCGGCGGCAATTCGTTATGGAAAGTAAATGCAGCTTTCGCGTGCTCCCGGACATAAATCGCATAAGACGAACGATAAGGCGTTGCGGCCTTATGGCTCTCGTAGTTGAGCAGCAAAACCGTTTCGCCTGGCTCGGCGTCTTCCAATGTCACCCGGCAGGGAAAGCCAGGCTTGGTATCTGCAGTTTTTCGGATGACGCCCCGCGATTTGAGTTCTTCGTTCGACAGTTCAAACAACGGTTGAAATTGCTCCGGGGCCAGGCCGGTAATGGTGAATGACATGGGTTGCTCCTTTTTCAAGAAGCACCCTCATGCCTTTCGTAACCGCTATCGGCGACCCGGTTCTTGCGAAAGAATTATCAGTCTTCCCTTTCTGTCACGCGATATTTTTCAAACCAGGCAATCGTGTAATCGGTTTTCGCATTGAGGCGGGACGGGCGCCCGGCAATGCCGTGATTTGAACCCGGAATCCGGACCATGACGCTTGGCACGCGCCGGAGCTGCAAGGCCTGATAAAATTGCTCAGTCTCGGAAATTGGCGTGCGGTAATCGATTTCGCCGGTAATCAGCATGGTCGGTGTTTCAACATTGCCTACCAGCGAAAGCGGTGAACGCCGCCAATAATGTTCCAGCTCTTCCCAGGGCGGTCCGGGAAATTGTGTGGCAATCTGATTAATATAGCTGTCCGCTGTCAGTACTTTTGACACCCAGTTAATCACGGGCTTCGCGGCCATGGCGGCGTTGAACCGATTGGTCAGGCCGATGGCATAAGCTGTGGCGATGCCGCCCGCCGAACCACCGGCAATGAACAGGTTGTTTTCGTCAGCAAAGCCGTTTTCGATCGCCCAGTCTACCGCCGACATATGGTCGGCAAAGTCATCAGGGCTCGAATATTTGTATTTCAGGAGATTAGCGAAATCACTTCCATAGCCGATGGAGCCACGGTGGTTGTCGTAAATCACGACATACCCAGCCGCCGCCATGCGCTGAAGTTCAGCTGAAAAATGCGGGCCATAAGCGAGGTGCGGTCCGCCGTGAATTTCGATGATCAACGGGTAGGTTTTGCCCTCTTGATATCCCGGCGGGGTGATCATCCATCCTTGAATTTCAAGCCCGTCAAGCGAAGATTCGTACGTAAACGTACGAAGCTCGCCCAAGTCCCGATGTGCGAGAAGATCTTCATTGAGTTCGGTGAGGCGCCGTGTTCTGCCATTTCTATAGGCGTAAAGGTCCGCCGGACGGTGGGCGCTGCCCTTGGTGTAGACCAGCGCGCCATTTCGGCTCGCGTCATAGGCGCCGCTGACATATGGCCTGCCTATCGTGGTGCCTCCGATTCCCTCGACGGCTATACGCCGCCTTCCGTTCACGTTGACCACGCCGATCATGTTCTCGCCGCGATTTTGATAAGTGAAGGTGATCTCGCTGTTAGAAAGCCATTGCAGATCACCAGCGCGCCGATCCAGTTCGCCTGTCAGGTCTTTTATATTGCCGCCATCGGCATTCATAAGAAAAACCGCTGTAGGCACAAAGGGTTCCGGGTCATTGCTGGTCTGAAGAAAAGTAATGTTCCGTCCGTTAGGGGAAATCTTGGGATTTGTCTCCATGCCAGGATCGTCTGTGAGCTGAGTGAGTTCGCCAGAGCTCACATTCACGGAAAAAATATCTGCTTCCCGGGCTTCAAGTTCCCATGTGTCATGCCGGTTGGCCGAAAACAGGATTTCTTCTCCGTCCGGCGTGAATGACAGAGGCCCGCTATGATGGAAGTCTCCAGATGTAAGCTGACGTTGGGTGCCGCCCTCAGCGGGGATCGTGAAAATGTGGTCATAAGCGAGATCCAAAAAACCGTCGCCATTAGTGCGATAGCGCGCGCGATCAATCACGATGGCTGGCTCGGCCCATTCAGCCCCCTCCGGTTTTGCTGGTTTACTGATTAGGCTTTCGTTTTCCTTTTTTACCGCCATTGAAAAAGCAAGCATGCCGCCGTCGGGAGACCATGTGAGATCGCCCGGCCCTTCTTCGAAAGAGCCGATAAGGGCTTCCCGGCCTGATTCCAGGTAATGAACGTAAAGGTTCGTGCGTCCCGTCTCGCTCTTCATATAAGCGATACGCGTTCCGTCCGGGGACCAGCGTGGCGAGCTATAAGACCCAGCATCCGCTAATAATGGTTCATGCCGGCTGCCGTCGAGGTTCACGAGCCAGACATGCGAGCGTGTACTGTCCGTCATCACATCGTTGAAGCGGCGGATGTAAAGCGCTTGCCGGCCATCAGGCGACACCTGAGGCTCGTCCGCCCACTCGAGTTCGAAGACATCTTCCGCAGTAAGCATCCGGAGGTCGTCGT
This sequence comes from Hyphococcus flavus, assembly GCF_028748065.1. Classification (GTDB taxonomy): domain Bacteria; phylum Pseudomonadota; class Alphaproteobacteria; order Caulobacterales; family Parvularculaceae; genus Hyphococcus; species Hyphococcus flavus. The sequence continues at coordinate 1,578,010 of NZ_CP118166.1, forward strand.
TCGCCGACACCCCGAGATTTACGCTCATTGCCAGAGCCAGCAAACCGAACATACGCAGCATAACGTTTCTCCCAACACTCATTCTTCAGGGCAGGCTTGCGAAATAATGAGCAGTTGGCAAGGTCAAATAGAGAAATTGTGGTGCAAACAGACAACAAAAAAGCCCCGCATGCGCGGGGCTTTTTTTACCTTGGAGTAAATTGTCGTTACCCCAGCGCTTCTTTCAATTCCGGCAATGCTTTGAAAAGGTCCGCCACAAGACCGTAGTCAGCGACCTGGAATATCGGCGCTTCTTCGTCCTTGTTGATGGCGACGATAACCTTGGAATCCTTCATGCCGGCCAGGTGCTGAATCGCGCCGGAGATGCCGACAGCGATGTAAAGCTCCGGCGCGACGACTTTACCCGTCTGCCCGACCTGGTAATCATTCGGAACGTAGCCGGCGTCGACAGCTGCGCGTGATGCGCCGACAGCGGCGCCAAGTTTGTCCGCGATCGGAAAGATATACTCTTCGAAGTTTTCGTATGATGCGAGCGCGCGTCCGCCGGATATGACGATTTTCGCGCCGGTGAGCTCCGGGCGCTCGGATTTTGTCAGTTCTTCGCCGACGAAGGATGATAGCCCCGGGTCAGCAGGCGCATCGACGGTAGTCACTTCCGCTGAACCGCCTTCTTCAGCCGCTTTGAATGAGGTCGCCCTGACGGTGATTACTTTTTTAGCGTCTTTCGATTTCACCGTCTGCATGGCGTTGCCGGCATAGATCGGCCGCACGAAGGTGTCCGGCGCCTCGACGGCGACGATCTCAGATATTTGCATGACGTCCAGCAGTGCGGCGACGCGCGGCATGACGTTTTTGCCGGTGGTGGCCGCGGCTTTCAGGATCGCATCATAATCGCCTGCGAGCGAAATGATGAGATCAGCGAATGGTTCCGCAAGTCGGTTGGCGTATTGCTCAGCATCGGCGTGAAGGACTTTGCGGACGCCAGAGATTTTCGCCGCCGCCGCAGCAGCGTCGCCCGCGCCGGAGCCGGCGACGAGAACATCAACATCACCGCCAATAGCTTGCGCCGCTGTCACTGTCTTGTGGGTGGAATCGTCAATGGAATTGCCGTGAACGTCGGCGATGACAAGAACAGCCATTTAGATAACTCCCGCTTCGTTTTTCAGTTTGTCGACCAGTTCCGCGACGCTTTCCACTTTGACGCCAGCTTCGCGTTTCGGCGGCTCGGTGACTTTTACAACTTCAAGACGCGGTGTGATGTCCACGCTGAAGTCGCCGATGTCTTTAACATCAAGCGGCTTTTTCTTCGCTTTCATGATGTTTGGCAGTGACGCATAGCGTGGCTCGTTAAGGCGCAGGTCCGTCGTCACGACTGCTGGGAGCTTGATTGAAATCGTCTGTAAGCCGCCGTCGATCTCGCGCGTAACTTTGAGGTTATCGCCGTCCTTTTCGACTTTCGACGCAAACGTGCCTTGCGCCCAGCCGAGCAACGCGGCAAGCATCTGACCAGTCTGATTGGAATCGTCGTCAATCGCCTGCTTGCCGAGGATCATGAGATCAGGCTTTTCTTCTTCCGCGACAGCTTTCAGAAGTTTCGCCACGCTAAGAGGTTCGACTGTCTCGTCGGTTTTGATCAGGATACCGCGATCGGCGCCCATGGCCAGCGCCTGGCGGATCTGATCCTGTGCTTTTTCCGGGCCGATAGAGATGGCGACGATTTCTTCCGCCGTTCCCGCCTCTTTCAGGCGAACCGCTTCTTCCACGGCGATTTCATCGAACGGGTTCATGGACATTTTGACATTGGCGAGATCAACGCCGGTCTCATCCGATTTGACGCGGACTTTGACGTTGTAGTCGATCACGCGTTTCACGGGCACGAGGATTTTCATTCTTGGGCTCCTCACAAGGGGCTGTGATTGTTTATGGCGCTGTAAATGCAGCGCACGGTTGCTTTCGCGGCGCACAATAGTCGCGCAAATCCCACGGATCAACGCCTTGGGGCGCCTCGCTCGTGCGGCGTCTTGGCGGCGCCGAATAAGAAGAGTACTCTGGGGGCGTTTTTGACGATGAAGGTGCGAATAATGAGGATGGCCGGACTACTCGTCGGGCTCATATTGTTTTGGGCGACGCCGTTACAAGCGCAGAACGCCCATTCTTCGGGCGGCATGACAATCCAGGAGGTGGCGCGAATCCTTGAAAAGGAGGGATTGCCTGTTTCTGACATGTCCGGCTCTGGCGCCGATTGGCTCCGCAGTGAAATCGACGGGACGGAATTCGATGTCGAAACTTATAACTGCAACGCTAAAAGCCGGTGCACGGAATTTTTATTCATCGCGGGGTTTGACATGCCAAATGGTTTTCCCATCGAACTTATCAATAAATGGAATGCTGAAGAACTTGCAGGCCGTGCTTTTCTGGATGAACGCAGAGACCCATTCCTGGACCACGTGGTTTCTGTTAGCGCGCCGAACGATGATGCAGTGTTTCTAGAGGGATTTTATTTGTGGGCCGCAGCCTTGCGAGAATTCGTAGAATTTATCGAATACCCGCAAGTTGAGGTTTAGAGCGCCCGGCCAAAAAGTGGAATCCGGTTTTTCACAAATCCGGCGCGACAACTAAGAATCTAGATCAGCGGGTGATGTACCCCTTATCGCCCGATGATCTAGGCCCCTTTTCCAACCAGCCAAAGAAAAAGCATCATCAAAGCAATAGTAACGGCCTGCGCTATCACGCGTAGGCGCATCAGCTTGTTGGAGTTTTCCTTAGCAAAGGCGCCGCCTTTCGCTAGCGAAAATAGTCCAACCGCAAGTATGATGGCTGTCGCGGCGAGACCAAGCGGAATGAGAAAGAATACAAGGCCGTCCATGGGGCGCTCCGATACATTGTTTAGCGCACTGCGCCGATATTCATTTGTAGCAAATATATGACGCGCCAGCCTGTGTGGCTATGCCTCGCGACAGCGTGCCTCAGGCAGCGTTCAAAGGCTCCTAACGCTCGATATGGCCGCCAGTGCGGTGCCAGGCTGGAAAAAATGAGCCTGCGTCATCAGTAATGGCTATTGGAATGATCGTACCGTCTTCTTCAGACTGAGCCACAACAGCGCCGGATAAGCCCAGCAAGTAGGCGCGAATGTCGGCGTCAGCCGGCGCCTCAACGCCCAATCCGCCATCGCTTGGCGCCGCCATCATGGGCGGCTTAAGTTCATTGAGGCCGAAGTCCATGCGCACGTCATAGGTGCGGCGCGCCTGAAATCGTAAAAACCGCTGCGCATTATACCACTGCGATTTTTCATCGTTGTCTGTACAAGTTTCAAGCTCGGTTCCTGATGCGCCCCAACGCCGTTCAGGACAATGATATGGGTCGAAAGACATATCCCATAACCGGTCCATGGCGTGGCCGAGATTGAGCCGCATGCGCGTGTTGTCGGACCGCCAATAAGTGTAGGTGCAGGCGTTCTTTTCTTCTTCAAAAGCGGCGAGCAAATCTCCCGCCAGGTCACTGCCGTCGTATGAAACGCCGGGGACGCCATTCTTTTCGTCTTCGTAAAGAAGCTGCACATCGCGGCGCAGTTCGATGAAGGAGACTTTAAGGCGCGCATCGCGCGATGGCGTTGAATACTCCTCCCATTCGCCGAACGTGCCGTAGATATTTGGCGGCAGTTTGTTCGGATGCGGCTTCAGATGGACCTTTGCAAAAAAGGCAGCGTCAATAGCGGCTTTGCGCGATTTGATGTCGCCGCAAATGGTCTGCAGGCCAAAGCGCAACTCTTCAATCGGGTCATAGGCAAAACTTGGGGCCGCGAGTTTTCGGCGCACATAGTCGTAATATTTCAATGTGCGGTTTTGATAGCGAAACTCGCCATAATGCCAGATGCCGGAAGGGTGCGGCGTGTTGCCGAAATACTGCTCCAGCGAATAGCCCACAATGGCTTCATTAGAAACCGCGCGCAGTTCGCCGCCAAGCAGGGAGCCGTCTTCATCTATCTTGGCGCCGTCTACATAGATTGGCCGCCATGCTTTGAGCCCCGCCCCAAGTTCAGGTTTGGAGCGCATGAAATTCGGCCCGTAAGCTGTGCGGGTGACGGAATTGTCCGGGTGCGATGCGACAACCAATACCCGGCCATTGTCGAGAACCTCGTAGACAATGCCAACATGACCGAAAATATCATAGGCGAGAACGCCGGGTTTGACTGTGTCGCGGGAAATCTCAACCGGATAAAAATCATCATGACTGCGTCCGCCGCCTGTTTCCGGGTGTGTACGGAACATCGCGGTGGAAACCTCGCCGCCGATGCGGGCGATAAAGGCGGGTGCGTTCGTGACGTAATTTCGAATCTGGCGCCGGCCGGCCACAGCATTGCCGCCGGTGGAGTAGCGCAAATCTTCTCGTTTGCCGTCTGCCGTGCGCATGGCGTTTTGATAGGAAAACGGCAGCCCGTTCTTCCACGCGTAATAAGCGCGGAGCACATACGCCATGTCGGCGCAGTCCCCCGGGAGGTTGGGATCGACGCTCGAGCGATAGGGGTTAGCCTCGCTTTTGAGGCACGCGTCAAGCGACGAGCAATCGGAACGGCCGATCGACTGCACGAAGGCGGCGTAACCAGCTTCGTCCTGTTCCGACCAATGGGTCTTGTAAACTTCCCAACGTGTTCCCGTGTTGACCGCCTCGGGAATTTCGCTGGCGTGCCCGCTGGTTGCAAAAACAGGCGTCATCGCCGCCATTCCGGCGGCGGCCCCCATCCCCAACAAGAGTCCGCGCAACACACCCATGCACCCTTTTTAACGCGGGGTTAACCGACTCGGTAGGGGGCTAACGCGGAAAGAAAATCAGTTTTCGGCGTTCCGTTGCCGCCGGGCGACGAAGGGAAAAAACGCCTCTCACCGCGAAAAGCGACCGAAAAATCGTTGAATATCAACTGCCTAGTGCAAAAATTTGGATTTTCAAGTCTGGCGGCGCGAGCCCGGCGTCCCAATGTTTCAACCATGGGCTGAAAAAGGGAGGCGATTTTATTTATGGGCTTTGAATTATTTCTGGCGGGACTTGTCGTCCTGGCCATCATTTTAATGTTCAACACAATGAAGGTAGTGCCGCAAGGGTTCGAGTTCACTGTGGAGCGGTTCGGGCGATACACGAAAACCATCAAGCCGGGCCTGCATTTCCTGATACCGTTTTTTGATCGTATCGGCCGTCGCATGAACATGATGGAACAGGTACTGGATATTCCTGCACAGGAAGTCATCACCCGCGATAACGCGAACGTATCGACCGATGCAGTTGCGTTTATCCAGGTCATGGATGCGGCCGCAGCGGCTTATGAGGTTCATAACCTGACACGTGCGATCTCTAACCTCGCCATGACGAATATCCGTACCGTGATTGGTTCGCTCGATCTTGACGAGGTGCTGTCGAACCGCGACGACATAAACGAACGCTTGTTGCGTGTTATCGATGCGGCGACGCAGCCATGGGGCGTGAAAGTAACTCGCGTCGAGATAAAGGATCTCGAACCGCCAGCAGATATTACCGAAGCCATGGCGCGGCAAATGAAAGCCGAACGCTTGAAGCGTGCGGAAATCCTGCAAGCAGAAGGTGAAAAGCAATCCGCCGTTTTGCGTGCTGAAGGCGAGAAGCAAGCGGCCATTCTCGAGGCCGAGGGGCGCAAGGAAGCGGCGTTCCGCGACGCCGAAGCGAGAGAACGTGAAGCGCAAGCCGAAGCAGAAGCAACGCGCATGGTCTCTGAAGCTATCGCCGCCGGTGACGTACAGGCCATCAATTACTTCGTGGCGCAGGATTATGTGAAGGCGTTTGAAAAGCTGGCGATATCGCCGCAGCAAAAAACGCTTATTCTGCCCGCTGACATGAGCGCGCTGGTCGGCACAATCGCCGGGGTCGGCACGCTCGCCAAGGAGGCGTTTGAAAACAATCAGACGCGCCGCGCAAACGGTTCAGTGCCAAGCGCGTCTTAAACTATGGTTTGCCGGCCCCGCCTTTGGGGCCGGCGCGCAACAGGGGAATATTATGGAAAGCATTATTCATTTTCTTGTGGAAATGCCCTTTTGGTATTGGTGGGTATTCGCCGTCGTTCTTCTCATTATCGAACTCATGACTGGCTCAACCTACTTTTTCTGGCCGGCGATTGCCGCATTCGCTGCGGGCTTTCTCGATCTCGGGCCGTTCAATGGGCAGTGGCAGCTACAACTGATCGTCTTTGCTGCTGTAACGGTAGCATTATCTTGGTGGGCGCCGTCGCGCGTGAAGCCGTGGCTGCACAAAACACAAGCCGATCACCAGACCCTGAACGAACGCGGCGCGCAAAAAATCGGACGGCGCGCCACTGTCGATGAAACTTTCAGCAACGGCGCGGGCAAGGTGCGGCTCGGTGATACGTTATGGCTCGCCGAATGCGATGAGGGAACAGACCTGGCAGAAGGAACAAAAGTCGTCGTCACCCGCGCAGAAGGCACGAAGCTGTTCGTGAAGGCTGCTGACGCTAGTGCTGTTTAATAATACGCGCGACGTCGCAATTCGCTGTGCGCCAGCGTGCGGCCAATGGGCCAGAGCGCGAAACCGGCAAGTTTCAGATGCGCCCACGCAAAAGGCAATCCGATAATCGTGATGGCGAGCGCTATCGCAGCGAATACATGGCCAAGCGCCAGCCACCATCCAGCCAGAACAAACCAGATGATGTTGCCAAGGAACCCTAAAGGTCCAGTGCCGATATCCTCGCCATAAAGCGATGCGCGTCCGTATGGCTTCGTCCCGAACGGCCAGAGCGTGTAAACGCCATTATCGAATGCAGCACGCGCCCAGGGAATGCCGATAATCGTGATCACCATGACCAGTGCGGCGACAAACCAGCCAATCGCAGCAAACGCGCCGCCAAGGGCAAGCCAGAGAATATTCAGGATCAATGCGATCGGTGACATGGAGCGTTCATCGCTCAACGGATGGTCGGGATACATGGGCGCCTCCTTACCAGCTAGATATAGGGGCCGAGCGCGCTGGCGCCATCAGTTTCACCGCAGATTCCGCTCGATTTATCCGATCAAGTTCATCATCGCCTTGAGAACATACGATCGAGCGAAAAAGCGTCGTATTCCTTGAACGCAATGATGATGAGTGATGCGACGGCGACGGTAGTGGAGGGGAAAAACAGAATTTTCCGGGTTTCCTCTGTGAGCAAATAAAGACCCAGCGGGTCTGCGAGAAACTTCCATATTGCGACAGCGCCGCCCACCAGCACCAGCGCCTGCAGTGGGTAGATGATAACGCGAAACAGCCCAAGGATCACAAGCGCGCCTAGAATGATCTGGCCGTAAGCAAGCGGCAATATCAGCGCCTCGGTGCTGAGCATGCCGGAATAGTAGGTCTCAGACAGGCGCACAGCCGTATCTGTCGACATGACTCTGAGCACGCCCCAGATAATAAGCAGTAGCCCAGTTGATGTGCGTAATGCGAAAAGAAGTCCGGCTTTCATGAAATGCGCCCCTTTGTTGAATGCCGCAGCCCTTTTACCGCCCAGTGCGGCTCAGGTCACTTCACAATCTGAGGCGTTTTTCGCGCCTTGCCATGCCAACGCCGCATTTGTGGGCTGAAATGAACGTATGAGAATAACACTTGCCGCCGCAATATTTTGGAGCGCATTCGTAGCCGTTCCGGTTCATGCCGAGACATTTGGCGAGCGTCTGGCGCGGGCGGCGATTGAGCGAACTTCATATAGCATCACCTATGATAACGCATACGTGCGTATGTCATATCCCATGGGCGATGTGGCGCCCGATCGCGGCGTGTGCGCTGATGTTGTTGTGCGGTCGTTGAGGGCGCTCGAAATTGATTTGCAACAACTCGTACATGAAGACATGGCGGCGGCTTTCAGCGCCTATCCAACACATTGGGGTCTTACGCGCCCCGATACAAACATTGATCACCGGCGTGTCCCCAATCTTGAAAAATTCCTTACACGGAAAGGCGCGCGCATCGCGATAAGCGACGACCCTTCCGAATATTTGCCCGGCGATATCGTCGCGTGGAATTTGCGGGGGGATGCAGGGTGGTTGCCGCATATTGGCATTGTGACGGACAGAATCGGACGAACAGGCCGCCCCATGGTTGTGCACAATATCGGCGCGGGGCCGAAGCTCGAAGATGTCTTGTTTGATTGGCCGATGACGGGTCACTATCGTATGAGCGACGCCATTTTCGATACTGATACATAGGAACAAAAGCGCCTGTTTTCAAGAGTTGCTCTTGCTCGAATCTTATCGTTAAAAGCGTTTCGTAATCACTACATTCAGGAGATGCATAATGCGCAAGGTTTCTTTGGGCCGCTCAGGCCTCGAAGTATCGCGGCTTGGTTTCGGCTGCATGGGGCTCGCGGAATTTTACGGCGACGCTTTATCAAACAACGAAGCTGAACAATTGCTGGAAAGCGCGCTGGAACGAGGCGTCAATTTTTTCGACACCGCAGACATGTATGGCAGCGGACGCAATGAAGAACAGCTTTCCGGATTTGTGAAAAAACATCGCGATGAGGCGGTCATTGCCACGAAGTTCGCCATTCAGCGCGGCGAAGACGGCGCTTGGCTAGGGCTTTCTAACGATCCGAAATATATCAAGGAAGCATGTAACGCATCGCTGAAACGGCTCGGTGTTGACGTCATTGATCTTTATTACATGCATCGCCGTGACCGTGACGTGCCGGTGGAGGACTCAGTCGGCGCCATGGCGGAACTGGTGAAGGAAGGAAAGGTCCGCGCACTCGGTCTTTCAGAAGTCAGCGTTGAGACTCTGAAACAGGCAAATGACGTGCATCCCATTGCAGCGCTGCAGTCGGAATACTCGATAGTCACGCGTGAAATGGAGGCTGAGGTCATTCCTACGTGCCGCGAACTTGGCGTTGCTTTTGTCGCTTATTCGCCGCTCGGGCGCGGATTGCTGACCGGCGCTTTTCGCAGTGAAAAGGATTTTGTCGGCAACGACTACCGGTTGCAAGCCAATCCACGTTTTGCCGACGGGGCGCTAGAAAAAAACTTGCCTTTGGTTGATCGCCTCGCCGCCATTGCCAAAGAAAAAGACGCCAGCCTTGCGCAGATAGCACTCGCCTGGGTGTTGGCGAAAGGCGATGATATCATCCCGATACCGGGAACGAAGAAACTTTCCCGTCTGTCGGAGAACCTCGGCGCACTGGACGTGACGCTGTCCGCCGATGATCTAAAGGCCATTGAAGAGGCGGTGCCCGTCGATGAAGTCGCCGGGCACCGGTACCCGGAAACAACGTCTTCGACTTTAAACGCCTAATCGTTGTCGAATGTCTCCAGGCTTTACGCCGGACTGGCGCAAAGCCTGAAGCGTCGCCGCCTTGTCGCGTTTGGCGAGCCGTTTGCCCTGACCGTCAGTAATCAGCTTATGATGGCGGTAAAGAGGCGCTGGGAGATTTAACAGCTCTTGCAGCAGCCGGTGCAGATGGGCCGCGTAATAAAGATCCTCGCCGCGAATGACATGGCTGACACCCTGCAGGGCGTCGTCATGAACCGATGCGAGATGATAGCTTGTCCCATTGTCCTTGCGCGCAATCACGGCATCGCCAAAAATCTCCGGCGTCGCCTTTACTTGTTCACGGATCCCGAAGTGATCTTCAATAAATGAAAGCTTTTCGAATTGCGCACCGAGGTTTGTTCGCGCCGCATTCATGGACAGGCGCCAGGCGTAGGGCGCGCCTTCGTCAATCAGCTTTTTTTCTTCGTCGGCGGGAAGCGGCGCGCCAATATAGGCAGGTCCTTCCGGTCCATCAGGCGAGAGGTGCGGCGCCCGGGCGATTTCGTCAGCGACTTCCTTGCGGGTTTTGAAACAGCGATAGACGAGATTTTTCTCAATAAGCTGGTCAAGCAAGCGCGCATAGTCAGCGAAATGATCGCTTTGCCGTCGCACAGGCTGTTCCCAATCAAGGCCAAGCCATTCGAGGTCATCGTAAATCGCTTTTTCGAATTCCGGCTTGCAGCGTGTGAGGTCTATATCTTCGATACGCAGAATGAAGCGTCCGCCCGCTTCAAGCGCAGCCTGATATGCGACAAGCGCTGAATAGGCATGGCCGAGATGTAACAACCCCGTCGGCGAAGGGGCGAACCGTGTGATGAATTCATTCATTCAGCCGTCATAACGCGATGCGGCGACAGGGGTAAGCGGCAATATGTAAATCACCCGTTAACCATAAGTTCATAGCGTTCGCACGCCCAACATTTGTCCAGTCAGAAAGGGAGATCGCCATATGGCGCTCGCGAACAAAGCCGCTCCTTACGATGTTGATTTGATGCGCGACATGAAAATCGCTCAGACCCGTCATGGGGCGAGTTTCATGAAACAGGTATCCGATTTTCTGGCGCTTCGTTCGGCGGGAACGGGCATGAGCTTTGAAGAATACCTGTTTTTTGGTCTCTATAATCGTCCACATACGGATTACAGCGCCTTTATGGGTGATCATCGGGCGCGGGCGGCGTTTTACGTCGCCAATGACTTGCGCGGATGGGATGCGGCCGACGACAAAATCAGTTTTGCAGAAGCGGCCGCAAAGGCGAACCTTCCAGCGCCGGCGTTGCGGGCTGTCGTGCACAAGATGCAGACTATTGAAGGCGCGCAGCAATTAGCCTCCCAAGAAGAAATACACGCGTTCCTCAAAACCTGTCCGCTTCCTGTATTCGGCAAGCCAAACAGAGCCTCTCACGGAGACGGCGCCGTAACCATTCTACAACGTGAAGAGGGGATGCTTGTCGCTGGCGATAGCCAGATCAGCATTAAAGACCTTGTCTCCGAGGTAGCGGCGTATCTTGATGCTGGCGGCTACGTCTTTCAGGAAATGTTGAAGCCGCATGACGTCATTTCGAAAATCACTAAAGGTCGCGTGGCGAGTTTAAGAGTGTTGACGCTGCTCGGCGAAAATGGCGCTGTTGTTAAAAGCATCGTTGCACGCTTTCCCGCCGGCGATAACCAGGTCGACAATTTCCGCCGCTGCGGAAATCTTGTTGCGCCAGTGGATGTGGAAACAGGCGTTCTGGGCGCGGCGCAGCGCGGTGTGGGCGTGACTTCGGAAAGCGTTTTGATTCATCCAGACACAAATGCGCAAATCGAAGGCGTTCATATGCCGGATATTGAACAGGCGAAAAAACTCGCATGCGAAGCTGCGGTGCTTTATCCGAACCTGCATCTTCAATCCTGGGATATCGCATTGACGCCAGACGGGCCAAAGCTGCTCGAAGTCAATCCGGGCGGAAACTTCAATATCATACAGCTTGCAAACGGGAGAGGCGTATTTGATCCGGAATTCCGGTCGTTTCTGGAATGGTGCCTGAACGTCAACACGTCTTCTAAGTCAAACGCAAAAGCGTTGAAGGAAGCGAAGAAACTCTTGAATCTTAAATAAAACCGCGTCTAGCGGGCGAATCAGACATTACATCAACTAAGGATGTGCTCAGTTACCCTCGCTTGGCGGGTCACATCGGGCGATACTATGGCGTAGGTCATTGGTGGTACGCGTAATCGAGATCGCCAACGTTTCTACATCGCAGGAGGCTTCAGCACCGATCCATCCCCGGATGACGGCGAGGGCGCTCTCAGCAATTTGCATTGAAGCAAGTTTTCTTGGAAGCACCGAATCTTGCCCGGACGCTTCCAGACGCTCCTCAATCTGCCCGGCTAGCAAACGGCCGACCTGATCTCTTTGTCCGTAAAACGTATCGCGGGCGCGTTGGCGATTTTCCCAAAAGTGCTCTAGTAGTTTTTGTAGTTTTGCTGTGTCGCCTTGACCAGTGGCGGCGTCCGCGAGAATTGACAGTGGTCGAGCAAGCGCCTGCATGTGAAGGTCTTGGGCGTTTGAATAATGCTCGTAAAAGGTTGAGCGCCCAACGTTTGCTTTTTCAATAACGTCTGAAATGCCGATCGTTTTTTTCCGTCCTTTGAGAATAAGATCGTTGAACGCAGCCAATAAAGCATTTCGCGTGCGGGTCTTGCGTCTGTCTTCGGTTTTTTCCGCCATGGCACTCTGTGTGTTTCCGGACAAATTGACAGCGTTGTCCGGTATCGGACAATTCAATAAGAAAATCCGTATCACATTTAAATCAAGTATCTAAAATATCCAAAACAAACCAGACGACCGCGCGCGCATGGCGCGGGCCCATATTCTTGTGAGGATCAAACGCACATGTCTCAGGAAAGTTCCGCTCATATGTCTCGCATAAGTGAAATCATCGTAGGCGGCGTAATGATCGCCGCAGCCTTTCTCACTGTCCTTGGCATGAGCCATCATCCGACATCTGCAACGCAGGCTGACACGGCGCGTGTGACGCATGCCGTCCTGATATCGCTGCAGGGCGTTATTTTCCTTGGCTATATAATATTTGCTGTAAGGCGCGGCGCTGGCAAAGGATTTGTGGCGGCGGGGCTTGTCGCGTTTCTCTTTAATCTCATGGCTGTGTTTGGCGCCGCCAATGTCAGCGGTTTCATCATCCCTGCTCTTAATGAGTCTTCGTCGCTCACTACCGAAACGTTCGCGTTGTTGCGCGCGGTCAATCAGACTTTGTCAGTGTGGGGTGTATTTGCGACTTCGCTGGCGATTTTGTTCTGGGCTGTGAGCTTTGTGCTAACAAGCGGCACCGGAAACCGGATTGTTGGACTTATTGGGCTTGCGTTATCGGCCGTGCCTGCTCTTTTGCTCGCCAGCGGCTTGGTTGTCATGGACGTGCATGGCGCTACGCTGGTTTACGCCTCGCACGCTGCCTTCGCCGCGATTGTTGGCATGCGGTTAATGCAGGGAAAAATCTGAAACGGTTACCCGCCTGCGCCGCCGACAGTCAGCGCGTCAATCTTGATGGTTGGCTGCCCGACGCCAACCGGCACGCCCTGTCCCGCTTTGCCGCAGACGCCAATGCCGGGGTCGAGTGCAAAGTCGTTTCCGACCATGGAGACTTTCGTCAGCACGCTTGGCCCGTCGCCAATCAGCGCCGCGTTTTTGATAGGGGCGCCGACTTTGCCGCTTTTAACGCGATAGGCTTCGGTGCAGTTGAAGACGAACTTGCCCGAGGTGATATCAACCTGCCCGCCGGAGAAATTAACGGCGTATATGCCGTCCTTCACGGATTTCAGAATTTCTTCCGGGTCATGATCGCCCGCCGTCATGAATGTGTTGGTCATACGCGGCATGGGCTGATGCGCAAAACTTTCACGCCGGCCGTTGCCCGTCGCGCGCATGCCCATGAGGCGCGCGTTCAGCCGGTCTTGCAGATAGCCTTTCAAAATGCCGTCTTCGATCAGCACGGTTTGCGATGTCGGCGTTCCTTCATCATCAACGGTGAGCGATCCGCGCCGACCCGAGATCGTGCCGTCGTCAATCACCGTGACGCCCGGCGCCGCCACGCGCTCGCCCAGCCGGTCCGCAAAAGCAGACGTCTTTTTGCGATTGAAGTCGCCCTCAAGGCCGTGCCCGACTGCTTCGTGCAGGAGAACGCCGGTCCAGCCAGACCCCAACACCACTTCCATTTCTCCGGCGGGGGCGTCCTCCGCCTCAAGATTGATCAGCGCCTGGCGCAAAGCTTCGTCCACTTGGCCCTGCCAGGCATCAGGCGAAATGAAGCGGGCATAGCCTTCCCGGCCGCCAGCGCCATAGGAGCCGCTTTCCTGACGGTCGCCTTCGCCAGCGGTCACGGAGACGTTAAGGCGCACTAAAGGTCTGAAATCACGTATAATTTCGCCGCCGGGCCGGATGATTTCGATCGCCTCCCACGAGCCGGAAAGCGAACAGGAAACCTGCCGGACACGGGGGTCCTTGGCGCGTGCGTAGTCATTGATTTCCTCCAAAAGCTTGGTTTTCGCCTCGAAGGCCATATCGCCGAGCGGGTTCTCGTCCGGGTAAAGCTTGGCGTTTGTGCGTGACGGGCCGTCAGCGATTTGCCCCCCGGCGCCGGACTTTACCGCTTGAACGGCGCTTGCAGCGCGTTTCAGGGCAGCTTCCGAAAGCTCCGATGCATGGGCGTAACCGGTTGATTCTCCGCAAACCGTGCGCAAACCGAAGCCTTGGGTAACATCGAAATTCGCCGCTTTCAGGCGATTATCGTCAAAAACAAAAGCCTCCGACTGCCCGTATTCCAGGTAAAGCTCGCCGTCGTCTGCGCCCATCAGCGCATTATCGAGGATGGATTGGGTCCTGTTTCGGTCGAGATCGGTGCGGGAGAAAAAATATGAATCTGTCATGAGAGGAGATTTAATCGTCCCCCATGTCAGTAGCAATGCCTCGGAAACAGGCGGCTTCCTGCGACCATTTTTCCATTTCATGCGCGATGACGGGGCGCGGTCATGAGGCTTATAAGCGGCGGCGAAATATTTGACGTTCAACCTCGGGCGGGCGTATGCCACGCCGGGTTCAGAGCGTTATGCATGCTGGCGATTTTTCGTTGGCCGCAACAGCACAAAAGGGCGCGGGAAGCGATAATGAAACGACTTCTATCAGGACTGTCAGGATTCATCATGTTGGCGGCGACGAATGCGTATGCGCTGCCTGAGGATAAAGGCATTTCCATGTTGCCGGCCGGTTCAGCGCTGGCGGAAGAAGTCCACTTCTTCCACAATGGCATCTTGATGCCGATCATGACGGTGATCAGTCTGTTCGTACTTGCGCTGCTCCTGTGGGTAATCGTCCGTTATAATGCCAAAGCAAACCCTGAGCCGCGCAAGTTCTCTCACAACACGTTGATCGAAATCATCTGGACCGGCGTGCCGATCATTATTTTGCTGATTATTGCGCTGCCGTCTTTCGAGTTGCTTTTCAAAGAAGACGTTGTGCCCGATGGAAAGCAGGTCGTTGCGCGCGGTGACGGACAAACGGTTGATTTTGTTTTCCCGAATGACTTTGTCGAAAGCCGCATGGTGAGGCGGGCTGACCATCTTCAGGTGATCCTTGATGATGGCGTTGAGCAAACGACGCTGAAAAATCGCCGTGATTTCCGCGTGCAAGGTTGGGGCGAACGCGACCTTGTCGTCTCTTTGAACGAACCGGCGCCTGCCGGCGCCAGCGTTATTCTGCGGGGCGGGCGTTCAACCCAGAATGTTACCGATTGCCCGATGTCGAAACGATATATCGATGCTTGTGAAAAAGAAGTCGTGCTGGCGCCGACCATGACCTTGAAGGTCAATGGCTATCAGTGGAACTGGCAGTATTCTTATCCTGATTTTGGCGACTTCGACTTTTTCTCCAACATGTTGACGGAAGATCAGACCACGCCGGAGCTTTACCGTTTTGAAGTTGACAATCGCGTGGTCGTGCCTGTTGGCGAGACGATCCGCGTCACGACAACCGCAAACGACGTTATTCACGCTTGGGCGCTGCCGAGTTTCGCGATCAAGATTGACGCGGTGCCGGGCCGTATTAATGAGACCTGGTTCCGTCCCGAACGTGAGGGCGTTTACTACGGCCAGTGCTCTGAGATCTGTGGCGTGAAGCACTCTTTCATGCCGATTGCGGTAGAGGTGGTTTCTCGCCCCGAGTTTGAGGCATGGGTCGATGAACAACGCGAACTCATTGGCCTTGAGCCGATGTTCGGCGACGGCAATACAACCCTTGCGCAGGCTGATACCGCCGCTGCGGCTGAATAAGAGAGGCAATACCAATGGCTGACGCACACGCCGCAACCGATTCGCACGATGCACACGATCACAAGCCGCCGTTTCTGGTGCGCTGGTTGTTCTCAACTAACCATAAAGACATTGGCACGCTCTATCTGATCTTTGCGATCATCGCCGGCATCGTCGGCGGCGCCATGTCCGGCCTGATGCGCATGGAGCTTGCTGAACCGGGCGTGACGTTTCTGACGACGTTCATGGGTGAGCGCGATGTCGATGCGGCATCAAACTTTTACAACGTCCTGATCACCTATCACGGGCTCATCATGATCTTTTTCATGGTGATGCCGGCGATGATCGGCGGCTTCGGCAACTGGTTCGTGCCGATTATGATTGGCGCGCCGGACATGGCGTTTCCGCGCATGAACAACATTTCCTTCTGGCTTTATGGCGCGTCAGGCATCCTGATTACGCTGTCGCTGTTCGCGCCGGGTTACGGGGCGAACATCGGTTTCGGCGGCGGCTGGGTTCTTTATCCGCCTTTGTCATCAACCACGGGCAGTCCGGGGCCGGCGATGGATTTGCTGATTCTGTCGCTTCACCTTGCCGGCGCGTCGTCGATCCTTGGCGCGATCAACTTCATCACCACGATCTTCAATATGCGCGCGCCGGGCATGACTCTGCATAAGATGCCGCTGTTTGTCTGGTCGGTGCTGGTGACCGCGTTCCTGCTGGTCTTGTCGCTGCCGGTTCTTGCTGGCGCTATTACGATGCTGCTCACCGACCGTAATTTCGGCACGTCATTCTTTGATGCTGCCGGCGGCGGAGACCCGATCCTTTACCAGCATCTGTTCTGGTTTTTCGGCCACCCGGAAGTTTACATCCTGATCCTGCCCGGTTTCGGCATGGTCTCGCACATCGTTTCGACCTTCTCGAAAAAGCCGATCTTCGGCTATCTCGGCATGGCCTATGCGATGGTGGCGATCGGGTTTGTCGGCTTCATCGTCTGGGCGCACCACATGTATACGGTCGGCCTTTCGGTAAACATGAAGGCTTACTTCGTCGCCGCGACCATGGTCATTGCGGTGCCCACGGGCATCAAGATCTTCTCGTGGATCGCCACCATGTGGGGCGGGTCAATCTCATTCAAGACGCCGATGTTGTGGGCGATCGGATTTATCTTCCTCTTCACTGTTGGCGGCGTGACAGGCGTGCTGCTCGCCAATGCCGGTATCGATCACTACATGCACGACACGTATTACGTTGTGGCGCACTTCCACTATGTGTTGTCCCTGGGCGCTGTCTTCGCCATTTTTGCGGGATGGTATTACTGGTTTTCGAAAATGACGGGTAAGGAATATCGTGAGTGGCTGGGCGCGGCGCATTTCTGGATCATGTTCATCGGCGTGAACCTGATTTTCTTCCCGCAGCATTTCCTAGGACTGCAGGGCATGCCACGCCGTTATATCGATTACCCTGAAGCTTTCGCCTACTGGAACATGGTTTCCTCAGTGGGTTACGGCATCACGATCCTCGGCATGGCCGTTTTTGCGGTCTGCATGTTCGACGCGTTCTTCATCTATCGGAAAAAGGCTGCTGCCAATCCTTGGGGGGAAGGCGCGACGACGCTCGAATGGACGCTACCGTCGCCGCCGCCCTATCACCAGTTCAACGAACTGCCGCGTTTCGACAAGGGCGACGCCAAGGCGTTCTAAGCCAAAAATTTTCGACAATCCTTGAAAACCCGCCGGTTCGCTGGCGGGTTTTTTGTTCGTCATTGTTGCGGCGCAGCGTGACCGATCCGCCTGCAGACCGTAAAACTGTCATTAACCATTAGTAAAGCTGCGCGTGTGCAGCGAAACCAGAGGGGCGTTTTATGGAAGGTATGATTGGTGAAGTGAGAGCGACGGCGGAGGCGGTGTTTCTCGGCGGTGACTGGATTTGGATGGGTATGGTGATTGTCGCCGCGATTATCGGCCTTTTCTCAATGCGGAATGCGGCGCAGGTGCTGTGTGCGAGCCTGTTATCCATGATCGCGCTTGGCCTGATCTGGGTGCTTTATGGCGGCGCGACCAGCGAAACACCGACCGCGCCAGGCGTTTATATGGACCAGCTTAACGGCGGGCTTGCGTCTTTATCAGCCATGACAGGATCAACGCTCGTGAGTTACCTGTTGGTTTTCGCGGTCGTTATTCTGGTTCTCTTCATCCTCAGATCGTTGGTGATCAGGAACTAGCCGGAACCAAAGGCCTATTACTGTTGCCATTTTTTGAATTGTAAGCCCCGCCGATAAAGCCCGGCGGGGTTTTCTTATGTTTTTCAGTCTGTTGCGCAGGCTGGCAAGCCTCACTGGAATAGGTTAATAATGGTTAACGCGGAGCACGCTGGCGGGGATGAGCCGGCGCGGCTTCGTCGTGGTTTTGAGCGACAGCAAATGTAAGCGGAGGGGTAATGCTGGAGACCATCATTAATGACGTTACAGGGATATTTCGGGCGACATTCCTGTCTGGGGACTGGATAGCACTAGTCATTGCATTCGGGTCAGTTCTTGTCGCGTCGATTATCATGAAGCGCGGCACGCAAATCGGATCCATGACGCTACTGGCGCTCGTGCTCTTTGCGATTGGCGGTTTTCTGCGTGGCTACTTTCGCGGCGTGCCGGCAGAAGGCGCGACGCAAGGCGACCGGGCTGTGATGCAGCTTGAATCAAGCTGGCTGCATTTCATGAACTTGCAGGCAGGAACGCTGCTCGCTTACTTCATCGCGTTCATGTTCCTGATCCTCGTTCTTTACGGCATGAGATCAGTACTGAGTCGATAGACTGAGGCGAAATTCCAAGTCGGCTGCGGCGTTATGATCACGTCGCAGCCGTTTGCTTTTGAGGCCTTATCTGAGGCATAAGGCGCGCCATGAGCGATACAGCGATGCCACAACAAGCATACGACCTGGCGGGCCCGAAAGACTATTTCGCGCTATTAAAACCGCGCGTCATGTCGCTGGTGATTTTCACGGCCTTTGTCGGCATGGCGTTGGCGCCGGGTGCGTTGAACCCGGTTCTGGCCGCGGTCTCGCTGCTGGCCATTGCGGTTGGCGCAGGCGCATCAGGCGCGCTGAACATGTGGTGGGACGCGGATATCGACGCGGTCATGGCGCGCACGGTCAGCCGGCCCATTCCATCCGGGCGCGTGCCGCGTTCAGAAGCGGCGGCGTTCGGCGGATTTCTTTCGCTTCTCTCGGTTTTTCTTCTGGCGCTCGCGTCCAATTACCTTGCGGCCGGGCTTTTGGCGTTCACCATCTTTTTTTACGTGGTGATCTATTCCATGTGGCTCAAGCGCTCGACGCCCCAGAACATTGTCATCGGCGGCGCCGCAGGTGCGCTGCCGCCGGTTGTCGGCTGGGCGGCCATGAGCGGGACGGCCCCGCTAGAAGCATGGGTTCTGTTCGCCATCATCTTTCTTTGGACGCCGCCGCATTTCTGGGCGCTCGCGCTTTACAAGCGCGGGGATTATGAGCGCGCGGGCGTGCCGATGATGCCTGTCGTCAAGGGTGAGGCGTCAACAAGAAAACAGATTTTCGCCTACGCGCTGATATTGGCTGCATCGGGCGTTGCGCCGTTTTTCATCGACATGGCCGGGCTTTTTTATCTTTCGGTCAGTGCAGTGCTTGGCGCCTGTTTTGTCTGGCTGTCATGGAAAGTTCTGCGGGCGGATGAAGGCGAGCAAGGTCCGGCCAAAAAACTTTTCGGCTTTTCTATTCTCTACCTCTTCGGGCTTTTCGCCGCACTTCTTGTTGAACGGCTGGCGTCTTTTTATGTCTGAACAGAACAATGATATGCAATTAAGCAGCCTGTCGCCTGAAGAGCGTAAACAGCAAAAGCGCAGAAACATCTCGATAGCGCTCGCGCTTGCGGCGTTCATGATCATTGTCTTTCTGGTGACGGTTCTGCGCCTCGGCAGTTCGGTGGCGGAGCGCAGTTTTTAGCGGAGAGGCTCGGATGACCGGTCAAAACGGCAGCCAGGACAAAAACAAAAAGACAGCAATGCTTGTGTCTTTGACGGTCGCCGGCATGGTCGCCATGTCGTTCGCTGCCGTACCGGCTTACAAAGCCTTTTGTCAGGTGACGGGGTGGGGCGGCACCACCCAGCGCGCTGACGCAGAATCTGACCGGACCCTTGCGCGTGAAGTTACGGTTCGTTTTGACGCGACAGTGGGGCAGGGGCTTTCCTGGCGTTTCAAGCCTGAGCAGGTTTCCCAAACGCTTCATATCGGCGAGACCGGATTGGCGTTTTACGAGGCCGAGAATTTGACTGATCGGCCAATTACCGGCCGGGCGACGTTCAATGTCTCACCAGCCAAGGCTGGCCTCTATTTCAGGAAAATCGAGTGCTTCTGTTTTACCGAGCAGACACTCCAGCCGGGCGAAAAAGTCTCCATGCCCGTCACCTATTTCATTGATCCGGGGCTCGATGACGACGGCAACCTTGACGAAGTCCAGACCATCACGCTCGCCTATACGTTTTTTCCATGGGATGATGCTGAGCCGGAACCTGATATTGGCGGCTAGACGTCCTGATTGTTTTTCTGCCGACATGAATTTTTGTGGTATCCTCTAGAAGAGAGCGGCTCAGCCGCCGCCTGAACTAAGGGGAGACTTTTCATGCGTACATTGATTTTCACTGTCTTTGGCATGGCGCTCGCGCCTGTGTGTTTTGCACAGCCACAAATCGAGATTCCGCGAGAGCGTCCGCTCGTCGACGCGCCGCTGATCGATGAGGGGTTGCTGACGCCGCGGTGCCGGCCAGTCGAGCCGGAAGAACCGGTTTGTCCCGGTGATGACGCTGAAGAATATGTTGTCGTCGTTAATCGCCTGGCGTGTTCAGGGGATTGTGATCTCGGAAGGACTGAAATTAGATTCCAGAACGCCAGCCGAAGCGACGCCCGCGGTGCAGTTGGGCCTCGATTTACGCGCGCAGCCACATCCAGCATCCTTAAAGGGTATCGGTTTTCTGAGGACGGGTTTTATTTCGAGGTGCTGTTTGATGATGAGAGCTATGTGATGTTGCAGCCCATTACCGTGACCCCGGACATGCTCAATAGGCCACAGCTTCGCGCCGTTGCCGTGTCTTTCCCGTCTGGCAAGGAGGCAACGATATCTTGGGATTTCACGGTATATCCCGTCTGGCCTTGAGGCTGGCAGGTTAGGTTTCCAGACAGTGCGGCTGAATAGCGCGGGGCGAAGGCGCGCTGGCGCTTGGATTTTCGCGGCGCGCCAGTATAGAAATCTTCCAACTTTCAGGACGGAATCATTAGGGGCGGGCCATGGCTGGCGCTGAAGTCAAACACGACTATCACCTTGTAAATCCATCACCTTGGCCGCTGGTTGGCTCTATCGCCGCGGCGATCATGATGATCGGCGCCGTGACATGGATGAAGTCTGGCGGTGGCGGTCTTTATCTCGGCGGCATCGCGCAGAATGAAGCTGGTGAAAATGTCGGCAAGTGGGTGACCTTAAAGGGCAACTGGATGTTCTTTGTCGGGTTGCTCGGCGTTCTCATCACTATGGTTGGCTGGTGGCGCGACGTCATCAAGGAAAGCCTGAACGGCGAGAATACTTCCGTCGTTGTCCGCCTTGGTCTGCGCTACGGCATGCTTCTCTTTATTGCTTCCGAGGTGATGTTTTTCGCTGCCTGGTTCTGGGCGTTCTTTGGTGCGGCGCTATTCCCGGGCGCGGGCGATCCCGTAATTCTCGCCGATGGTTCGCAAATGGCCTCCACCGCTGTTGACGCCAACGGAGAGCCTTTGCCAGCCTTTATTGGCAATGACGCACGCGTGCACGCGACGGGTGGCGTCTGGCCGCCCGTAGGCGTTGAACCGTTAAGCGCATGGGGCTTGCCGCTAATCAATACACTGATCTTGTTGCTCTCCGGCACGACAGTAACCTGGGCGCACTACGCTGTTCAGAACAATGATCAAAAAGGCCTGATCCAGGGGCTGTTGCTGACCGTAATTCTCGGCGCTTTCTTCACGGCGCTGCAGGCGGTGGAATACTACGAAGCCATACACTACGACATGTTCAGCTTCTCTGGCGGCGGCATCTACGGCGCTTCGTTCTTCATGGCGACGGGCTTCCACGGGCTGCATGTGATCATCGGGACGATCTTTCTGATCGTGTGTCTCTTCCGTGCGATGGCGGGCCATTTCACGCCTGAGCGACACTTTGGCTTCGAATGCGCTGCCTGGTACTGGCACTTTGTCGACGTGGTGTGGTTGTTTTTGTTCGCTTTTATCTACGTGCTCGGCAATCAGGGGCTGTTGTCCTAGCATCTTGCGCGCATTTTTGACGGAAAACCGCTCACACTTTTCCTGAATGCGCGCTAGGCTCGTCTGGCAGCAGCCAGAAAGGGGATGGTGATGCGCTTTCCCGTAAAAGCCGTTGGCGTCAGCGCAGGCGCGCTCATGCTTGCCGGATGTCTTGTATCTGAATTTCCTGTGCTCGACGCCAGCAGCGGCCGGGCGAAACCGTTAAAGGACGGCGCTTATATCGCTTGCCCGGTTAGCGAAGAGGCAAGTGAAGACGATTGCCAGACAATGACAGTCGTTTTTCAGCCTGACCGCTCTTACCATTTCATTTCAGAAGAGGAGGAAGAGCCGTCCGTTCTCCGATTTCGCCGTGTCGGAAACCGAGGTTACGCCGTGCAGTCAAAGGAAGAGCATGACGAGTTCGCTTATTACTATGGCGCAGGTAATTCGAACCGCATGACCCTTACCTGGATGATGTGTAAAGACCTGCCGGAGAACGTGCGTACAAAGCTTCTGGAGAATGGCGACCTTGAGTCTGACAGCGACGATTACGAAGCGTGTGAAGTGAAAACCGTACGTGGACTGACGGATGCCGCGCGCGCGTATCATCGCGGTCAGGCCGAAAGTGACGAGCCGATCACTATGGAATTGACGCCGGCGCCCGCTGAATAGAATACGATGACCTATTATCCGCCCGTATCACCCTACGCCGCTGGTCTTGGTGCGAAGTGTCCGCGCTGTGGCCAGGGCGCGCTTTATGACGGGTTTCTCAAGCTGAAGCCGGTTTGTGATGCTTGCGGACTCGATTATTCCAAGGCGGATTCGGGCGACGGGCCAGCGGTATTCGTTATTTTTATTGTTGGTTTTGTCGCTGTCGCGCTCGCTTTTATTGTGCGTTTTGTATGGGGCGCGCCTATTGGCGTTGCCTTGTTGCTTGGCGGTGGATTTACGGTTGTGGCGATCATGGCGCTGTTAAGACCGCTGAAAGCCACGCTGATCGCGCTTCAGTATGCCAACAAGGCCGCTGAAGGCAGGCTCGAAGAATAAATCATGCTTAGCGGATATCGCTTTCAATTCCGTCCGGCGCTGACCGTCTTTGCGATGGCGGCGCTTGGCATCCTGGTAATCCTCGGCACATGGCAATTGCAGCGCCTTGAATGGAAGCGCGGGCTTATCGCGAAAGTCGAAGAACGGGTCAGTTCGGAACCGATCCCGTTTGAGCAGGCTTTGGACCGCTCAGAGGCTGGCGAGGACATGGAATACACGCCGGTTCGTTTGTCCGGCGAATGGCGTCCGCATAACGAGGCGCTTGTCTTTGGCGCCATTAATGGAAAACCCGGTGCTTTCTTTTTTACGCCACTTCAGACGGCTCCGGATCAAACCATCTTCATTAATCGTGGATTCGCGCCACAAGAGGCGACAAATCTAGCAGATATAAAAGACGGACCCGATGATATAACCGGCCTCTTTCGTACGTCGGAAACTTTGTCGCCGCCGGCGTCGTGGTTTCGACCGACCAAAAAATCTGCAGACGGATTATGGTTTGTCAGGGATCCGCAGCTCATGGCGAGCCAATCAGGGATGCAAACGCCGCCTTATTATATCGACCAATTCGAGATCCCGGGGCGCGAGTGGCCAAAGGGCGGCACGACAAGGCTCGATTTTAATAACCGGCACCTTGAATATGCGCTGACCTGGTTTGGTCTTGCGTTGACGCTGATTGGCGTCTGGATAGCTTTTTCCTTGCAAAAGCGGTAAATAGTAAATAACTTTAAAAAATAAAGTAAATTTGACCCTTCCTGACCGTGGGAGGTCAGGCTGGCATGAAGGCTTGGCGATTAAAGCGCTGCGTGAAGCCCTGAAAGCGGAGGAAAGCATGTCGTTGCAACCATTGCTTGAAGCATCCTGGGTTATTCAGGTCCATGCATTTTCCGCCATGGCGGCGTTTGTGCTGGGCGTTATTCAGTTCACCGCGCCAAAAGGAACGTTGCCGCATAAAACGCTGGGTGCGGTCTGGGTCTTGCTGATGACCTTGATTGTCATCAGCAGCATTTTCATCAGGCCGTCCGTCTATCCCGGCCTGCCGCTTATCCAGTGGTTTGGTCCCATTCACATTTTTACAGTGGTCACCACCGTGGGTATTGTCGGCGGGCTGATTTATCTCATTAAGGGCGGGCCAACGCTTAAGAAACATAAAGGCCCGTTCATGGGCATTTTTATTGGCGGGCTGATCATTGCCGGGGCGTTCGCTTTTCTGCCCGGGCGCATCATGCACGCTGTCGCGCTTGGTGGTTAGGACGGCTCCGATGCAAGGTGTAGCGTACAATGAGCGTGAAACAGAAAAGTCAGCGATAAGCAAAAAAGCCCTAACAGCCGTTCGGCGCGTGCTTTTTCTTGTCTCAGCGCCGATGGTTTTCATCAGTTTCGCCTTGCCCTTGCGTGCAGAAGACCTTGGCGCATCCGCGTTTGAAATTGGCGCGCTGTTCAGTCTGTTCACGGCTGCGGTGTTTGTCGTCAGGCCGCTTACCGGCGTCGGGTTGGATATATTCGGCCGCCGGCCATTCTTTTTGCTGGCGGTTTTGTTTTATTTCGCAGCGAACATCTTTTACGCCGTTAGCGAAACAGTCTCGGCGCTTTACATCGCAAGGCTTTTGCAAGGGCTCGGCTTTGCGATCCTTGCGATCACCACTGACACCATCACGGCTGATATCACTTTGGCTGAAAACCGCAGTGCGGCCATGGGCGGCAACATCGCCAGCAAATCGCGCGGCGGCATGGCGGGCGCGTTTGTTGGCTTCGGACTTGTCGGCGCCATGCCGGTCTATGCCTGGGTTATGTCCTTTTGGGTGTTCGCTGCTGTTGCCGGCCTCGCGATCATTTATGCCCTCAACGCTATCCCAGAAACCCAGCCGCAAGAAAAAGCCAACAAATCGTTGGAAAAGTTTTCGCTTCCAGAAAACTATGTTCGCATTCTAACCATCATATTTGCAGCGGCGTTTGCCGGCGCGCTGATCCAACCCTTTTATAT
The DNA here is from genome assembly GCF_028748065.1 of Hyphococcus flavus. GTDB lineage: Bacteria > Pseudomonadota > Alphaproteobacteria > Caulobacterales > Parvularculaceae > Hyphococcus > Hyphococcus flavus. The sequence continues at coordinate 1,602,938 of NZ_CP118166.1, forward strand.
GATTTATTTGCGCGCGCGATTTGATCTGGAATTATACTGGCTAGCGACGGCTTTCCTTCCCATGGGGATCGCCTACGCCATATTGCCGCCCTGGCTGGGCCGTGTCAGCGGCAGACTGCATCGCGCGAGCGCTGTTGTAATCGGCCTCGTCATAGCGGCTGTTTTTTATGTGTCGGTGCCCTTCGTCAATGAATTTGCCTTAGTCATAGGGGCGTTTGTCGCCGCCTCTGTTGGAGCGGTTCTTGTTGATCTCACCAAAAACGCATGGGTTGCCGATTTATCGAATGCTGGCGCCATGGGCCGCACCTTTGGGCTGGCATCATTTGCTGCCGGCGCCGGGGCGGCGTTAGGCCCGCTTGTAGGCGGCGTAATCTATGATGCTTCCGGTCCGAACTATCTGTTTTATTTTGCGAGCGCGATTTTATTCGCCGCTGCTGTTCTTGCTGTGGCGCTCAGGCCGAGGCACGGTTGGCCGTTCAACCCCAGTGACTGTTAGCGACGCAGCCTCTCTGCATCCGTCGTCTTTGGTAGGTAAAGTGCCCAATATAGTTTGACTATCAACTTGACATGACAAATGCTACATATGTAGCGTAAGCTGATTCAGTATTTCTATCGGTGTCGGACCATTTCATGTCTTTCGTAAAAGCCATTATCTTTATCATTTCCTTTTGGTCTGCAGTTTCGCATGGCGACAATGCAAGCGCAGAACAAATTCCGTTTTCAATTCCGAATACAGAAAAGATAGTACTGCCGGTTTCGGCTAACGGCATTGCTTATGAACTTTATGTTCACGTCCCGCCAGCTTGCAGTCACAGCAGTCAATGTCCCGTAGTTTACATGCTGGATGCAGAATATTCATTTGCACTGGCGTCCACAATTATAACGCATCTGACAGATCGTAATAGAATTCCGCCGGTAATCAGTGTTGCGATCGGTTATCCGGATAAATCGCATTATCGGCGTGACCGTACTCGCGATTATACGCCGTTCTTTCATCAAACGGGAGGCTATGGCGAAGAGATGCAAAAAGTTTCTGGCGGAGGGCCGGCTTTTCTCGAAGTTATCAAGGCTGAAGTAATTCCATTTATTGAAGAGAGTTTTCCGGCAGCAACAACTAACCGCACGCTTGTGGGGCATTCCTATGGCGGGCTGTTTGCTTCATATGCCTGGATGACTGCGCCGGACATTTTTGACAACTATATTATTATTTCTCCGTCGCTTTGGTATGCAGACGGCGCGCCGCTCGCCGCTGTAAGAAAAGCTTGCGAAGACGAAAGCGTGTCAGAGAGCAATATTTACCTCGCTGTTGGCGCCTATGAAGAGCAGCCTCAAAATGGTCGCGCCATGGTCAGCGACCTTGAGGCGCTGGAAGAAATCTTGTCGAATTGCGAGAGCCGCAAAGTCTCAACATACATGCGCGTGTTTGAGGATGAGACGCACGCAAGCATCTTCCCTGCAGCCTTTTCAACGGGTCTCAGAAAACTCTTTCAAAGATAGGCAAAGAGAAAACTTTTACTCCCCGCGAAGCTTTCTCTCATACGCATTGACGAGCGTCATGTAAGGGCTGACCTGGTCGAATACAGGATCGGTTTCTTCGTCCGGGGCATAATTCTGATACATCTCGAAATGAAGATGATATGTCGTTGGAACGCTCTCACCCGATGAATTGAAAAAGTCATTCCAGACCTTGCCGATACGCTGGCCTTTCACCACGCTCTCGCCATCAACAACCGCGAGCTGACTCATGTCGAGATGCATGTAGCGGTAAAGCGTGCCGTCTTCTGTCTGCAGTTTGACGGTGTATTTTGATCCATCAAGGCCAACAATACGGCCGTTTTCGGCGGCAACCGCCCAGTGGGTCTCGCCGCTGCTTGGGATGCATGTCGCGGCGCGAATATCGACACCCTCATGACCACCGTCCGGGCACATGATCTGTGAACGCGACCGCGACTCGCAGAACGTGTCCTGCCATGGGTAGTCATAGTTGGCGGCGTTGCATTGTCCGCCTTCCATGCCGTTCACGGACCCCTGACTGCCGCCATAGCGATAGACCTGACTGTTCAGGAATGCTGCATCTTCAAGCGGAAAGATGATGTCCGGGCGATAGATGGTCGTGTCAGAATGGCCCGGGCCGGAGTTTGGTAACAGGTCGCCAGCCGGCAGGTAACTGAATTCCCGGCCCTCGCTGTCGGTAAGGAAATCATTTTCCTCTTCGATCGGTTCTTCCGGTTCCGCTGGCTCCTCAGGATCTGCGGGTTCATTCGGTTCTTCGGTTTCGACGGGCTCTTCAGTTTCGTTTGTGTAGTTATCGCAAGCCGCAATGGAGGCAGACAGCAATAGCGCTAGGAGGGTTTTTTCCGGATTGGTCATTATTCGCCTCCTGACGCCAAAGCGGGATTAGCGAGGATCATCGAATCGGCAAGCCCGGTAATATAGTCATCGCCAGCGCAACGCTGATCCGCCGCCGGATCATCGCATTCGATAGTCATGACATAGCCGCAACCAAACTTTGAAAAGCTTAGGTCGACGCCGAAATCATTACGGCTGATATGATAGGCGGCCCCGGTGCCGTCTAACCGTCGCGGCTGTTCGGCGAGACGTTTGCGGAATGCAACAATGTCAGGGTCGCCGCCTACGACGCGGTTACAGGTGCCGGTGATCGAAAGCGTCGCCGCCGCATCAATGATGGCTGTGGCGGTGTAAACATTTTCCATCCCGTATACTTTAATCCGGTCGCGAACCGACGGGTCTGCCGGGATAAGCACAGGGATGCGCACGCGATTAATTTCTTCTTGGTCGGCGCTACGCAGATTGCTCGCCGACATTGCGCGAATGCCTGGCGGAGGCGGCGCGCTAAGACGTGCGGTGCTGAGCGCCTGCGTCGCCGATAGCTGTTCGCGTAAACTTGGCCGTTCGGCGTCCGCTTGCTCAGTGCGCTGAAGGTCGGCGCGCAGCTCCACGAGGTTCGGCGCGCGGATGACTGTTTCCGCACGGTTGGCGCGTCCGTCACGCTCGGCGCGCAATGCGGAAACAAGGCCGCGCCGCGGGATCTTTTGCGCTTTTTCCTGCAGGCTCTTGCGAAGTTCTTCAGGATCCGGCGGCGCCCGGCGGATCTCTTCTCGCGTTACCTCTTCATTGGCGGTTTCGTCCTGCGCCGCTTCTTCGCGCGGTTGCGCGAACACGGCGGTGGCCGTCAGCGCCGCAAGGCCAAGCCCAGCGATTACATAAGTCTTCACCATAAGACCCCCTTTCGAGCGACCCTACCGCTCGGTGAGTTTAAACTCGATGCGCCGGTTCTGCGCGAGCGCTGCTGCGGAATACCCCGATACGATCGGCGAGGAGGCTCCCGACCCCGTCGCCAGCAGGCGCCGCTCCGGCACGCCCCGTGACGTCAAGTACTCTACCACGGAAATTGCGCGCTGTGCGGATAATTCTAGGTTGGAATCAAAGAGCGCCCGGCAGGAAGGGCCTAGCGGCGACTGGTCCGCATGACCGTCGACCCTCAAGACCCAGTTCACTTCGGACGGAATATCATCCTGAATGTCGAGGAGGGCGCTCGCCAGTTTGTCGAGCTCGATCTTGCCGGCCTCGCCTAACGTTGCTGAACACGAGCCGAACAGAATATCGCTCTCGAAGATAAAGCGATCGCCAACCACCCTGATGTCGGTGCGGTCGCCCAGCGCCTCGCGCAATGCCTCGAAGAACCGAGAGCGCACTTCTTGTAGTTCCTGCACTTTGCGGGCGAGGGCGGCGTTCAGGCGTTGCGATAAGTTTTCGATCTGGGCTTGCTGCTCGCGGTCTTTCGCTTCGGCTGCATCAAGCGCCTCTTGCAGGCTCGCCAACTGACGTCGAAGTGCTGCGATCTGTGCATTCAGCGTTGCGATTTCGCTCTTTTGTTCTTCGCTTAACGCTTTTTCCGCTTCCAGTTCCTCAGCAGAAGCGGCAACAGCGGCCTGACTGGTGGCGAGCGCCGCAGCGAGACCCGCAAGCTCCTCGTCCTTTTGCGCTATCGTGTCTTCAAGAGACAGAACCTGCGCCTGCAACCGGTCGCGTTCAGTTTGAGCAAGACCAAGCTGATCGTTAAGAGAGTTGATCTGTGCAATCAGACGCGCCAGCTCATCGTCTTTTGACGCAAGCTCGTCTTTGACCGTCTGCAATCGGTCGCCGAGATAAAACTGCGCGACCACGAATATCGACAGAACAAACATCAAGACGAGAAGCAATGTCGATAATCCATCGACAAAGCCTGGCCAGATATTGGCCTCAGCTCTGATGCGCCGGCGCGCCATGGGCCTACTCCCCGCCGCCGACGCGGATCAGCGTGCGGTTTAGCGCCCTGATTTCATCTTTAAGTTCAGCCGTCTGACCGGCCTGGGCCTTGATCTGGGTTTCCGTGTTGGCGGCCAACGCCGCTTCCAGCGCCTGGATCGCGCCCATCAAATCGCCCTCGGCGACTTCGGCAGTCAGGCTCGCGCCGCCTTTGCCGGCGCCGCGTGTGGTTTCTGTCATGCCGGCCAGCCAGTCTTCAAGGTCCGTATAGAAACGGTTTTGCGCCTGCCCTGCCTGCAGATCCAGAAAGCCGACAATCAAAGAACCGCCGAGGCCAAAGAGTGAGGATGAAAACGCCGTACCCATCCCGGACAATGGCTCGCGCAAATTAGCGATCAATTGTGAAACCGCATCTTCCGCCGCGCCGCCCGTATTGGCGAGTCCGTTGATCGTGTCTGCCACAGCATTGACTGTTTCAAGCAGTCCCCAGAACGTGCCAAGCAGGCCAAGGAACACGAGCAGGTTCATGATGTAGCGGCCCATTTCGCGGCCCTCATCCATCCGTGTGCCGATGGAATCAAGAATGGCGCGTGAGGACTCCGGGTTCAGTTTTCGGGCGTTGGTTTTGTCTGCATCGAGCAGCATGGTCGCCATGGCGCGGATAAGGTTCGGCGCGCGCGGTAACCGCGACCGTCCCGGATCGACAGACTCTCGAAAAGATTCCACCCAGCGAATGGCTGGCGCAATGACGCCAGCCTGCCTGAGGTTGTAGATGACGCCGATGGCGAGCACGCCAAGAATTAATCCATTGAGCGCCGGGTTGGCGTTGAAAGCGTCAATCAGCAGCGGCGAAGGCTGCGGGCTTAAGGGCGAAAGATAATAAACAATGGCGCCGACCCCGATCAGGAACAGCAGCATGTTCAGAATGTAGCCGCCGGGCCGAGTGAACCTAACCGAGCGTTCGAGCGAGCGCGCCATGCATATCCCCTTGCCGTTACCCCGTGGGCTAAAATGCCCCTCGCAAAGTTACATTATTCAAAAACCGCGCCGGTTGAAACGCTGAAAGGCGCATATTCTCTGAGGATTCTCCTGTTTTTCAGCATTTTGTGGCTAGTTGAGCGCTCTCCAGAAAAGCCTGGGAATTGGCGGCGGTGATAAAACGGTGAAAAGTTTTGCGCGCAATATGTGCACAATTTGCGCATTATCGTTGACATGAACCTTCGATGACAGATATATGACGGTTTAGTGACATAAAAATAACAACAAAAATGGAGAATATTTATGTTCATAAAACAAGCATTTGCAGGAATTGCCGCCGCTCTGGCTCTTGGCGCTGGCGTTGTCGCCCAGGATTTCGGACCGTCTCCGGCCAACTATGAGGCCCTGGTGGTCGATTATTTCGGTGAACGGCTGACCGAGCCGACCTCGGCCCGCTACCAGTTCATCAGCGAGCCCTATCAGGTCTTTGCTGATGTCAGCGGTTATGAAGGGCTGCCTTGCTGGGCGGTCGATGTGCGCGTCAAGTCGCGCCTGCCGAACGGTACCTATGGCGGCTACGTTCCCTATACGGTGATCATTCTTGACGGCGAGCCAATCGCACTTGAGGACGAAGTTATCCAGATGGTTCGTGCATAACAACAATCTGGTTCGAAAGACAAAAAACGCCGCCCGGCCGGGCGGCGTTTTTTTTGTTTGTGTAAAGACAGAGTCTAAAGATCGCTTGCCTGCATGACTTCAATAGGTCCGAGGTTGAGTGATCTGACGCCGTCTTCGATTTGTTCACGATCGCCGACAATCACCCAGACGAGGCTTTCCGGGTGAATAACCTCGGCAGCTGCGGCGGTAATGTCATCAACCGTCAACGCTTCGTATTTGTCCTTAACCGTTTCCGGATAATTCCAGGCACGCCCATAACGCGCGCTCGATGTCAGACTGCCAAGGACATCGCCGGATGTCTCATACGTTCCTGGAAGCGATCGAACATTGTTGAGCACGGACCGCTCAAGTTCCGCAGCGGTTGCGGGTCTTGTGGTCTTGTAGTCGTTGAGTTCCTTTAGCAGTTCCTGCAGCGAATCTGTCGTTTTGTCGGTCTGTACCGGCGCATACACAAGAAGAGGACGTTGTCCGGCAGCCCCTTGAAGGAAGGTATAGGCGCCATAGGCCCAGCCCTTGTCTTCACGCAGGTTCATGTTCACCCGCGCCGAAAACTGCCCCCCGATAATGTCATTCATCGAGGTAATAGCGATGGCGTTCGGCGCGTTTGACGGCGGCGCCACATGCGCCGCGAGGATCAGCGATTGCGGCGAGCCCGGTTTATCGACAATAATGACTTTGCCGCTGCCAGGCCGCGCGACAGTTGCGATGTTTTTTGTCGGGATCGGCGTCGATGGCGCGCGCCAGCGCCCGAAAGCGTTTTCGAGCAATGGTTTGATTTCCTCCATCGTCGTATCGCCGACAACGAAGAGTGTCGCATTATCCGGGCGTATCCACTTTTCGTGGAAGCCGGTCAGATCGTCACGTGTCAGCGACGTGATCGATTCGACCGTACCGGAACCGGTGAGCGGCGCCGCATAGGCGTGCCCCTCGCCGTAGATCTCCGGCGGCAGCAGGCGCAGGGCGAGCGCGACAGGCTGCGCTTTTTCCTGTTCAATGCTGGCGAGCCACCGGTTTCGCAATTTGTCGATTTCGCTTTGTGCAAACGACGGGTTGCGAATGACGTCCGCCATGATGTCGAGTGATGGACGCAAGTTTTCTTTCAGCGCAGAAAGCTGAATGTTTGAAACGTCAAGATTTGCGCCGGCGGCCAGGTTCGCACCGAGCCCTTCCAGCTCTTCGGCGATATCAGCGGCCGAGCGACGCGTCGTGCCTTCATCGAGCATCGAGGCGGTGAAAGACGAAGCGCCGAGCTTTCCGCCTTCAACGCTGTCCGCGGCATAGCCGGCGTCGAATTGCATTGCGAACTCGACTATCGGCACGGTGTGACGTTCAGCGAAAACGACTTTAACGCCATTGCTGAGCGTGGTTTCCTCAATCGCCGGAAAAACAAGGTCCGGCGTTGAATTGACGGATGGCAATCCGGTTGAGCGATCTACGTTGTCTGTCGTTGTTGCATATTCGGGGAATGGAAGCACGGTCAGTTGATAATGCCCTGCGTTCATCACATCGCGCGCGGCTGCAAGCACTTCTTGAGGAGTCGCCGCTTCCAGCCAGTCAAGTTGTTGTAAGACAAAGCCAGGGTCATCCGCATAAAGAGCGCCCTGCGCAAGCGTGACCGCTTTGCCGCCAAATCCGCCGATTTCCTCAAGGCCGCGAAGGACGCCCGCCTTGATGCTCGCCTTGGCTCTGGCCAGTTCATCTCTGGTCGGGCCACGGTCAAGGAATGACGCAATAACTTTTTCCATCTCGGCTTCGACGTTTTCAAGGTCAGCATCCGCCTTAGCGTCGACAGTCACCGAGTAAAAACCGAGAAGTTCATGAGAAGAAAGGCTGGCGCTCGCGCTTGTGGCGATCTGAAGATCATCGATCAGATGCTTATAAAGCCGCGACGTTTTTCCCCCGCCAAGTACGCGCGTTGCAAGGGTTAAAAGAACGTCTTCTTTCGTGGTCCGCCCGGGCGCAACCCAGTTGCGGTCTATGCGCGGCTGCGGCACGCGATCATACATGATTTCGCGCTTGTCGACGTCAAGCTTGGGCGCATTGGCTTTTGTTTGGGTCACTGGCGGGCCCGCAGGTATGGGGCCGAAATATTTTTCGACCATCGGACGCGCGGTTTCGGCGTCGATATCGCCTGCGATTACCAGCACCGCGTTCGCGGCGCCGTAATAATCCTTGAACCACTGTTTTGCTGTTTCGAGGGACGCGTTTTCAAGGTCCTCCATCGAACCGATTGTGCTGTGGCGATAAGGATGCCCGGCAGGCAATAAACCTTCTAGGGTTGAGTATTCCATCATTCCGTAAGGTTGATTATCGCTCTGGCGTTTTTCGTTCTGTACGACGCCGCGTTGTTCATCAAGCTTTTCCTGAGTCACCGCGCCAAGCAGATGCCCCATGCGGTCGGACTCCATCCACAGCACGCGATCCAGCGCCGTAGTCGGCACAGTCTGGAAATAATTGGTGCGGTCGAACCAGGTGGTGCCGTTTAGGCCGGTTGCGCCGACTTCCTCGAGCGGTCCGAACCAGTCGTTGTCATAATTCTCCGACCCGTTGAACATGATGTGTTCAAAGAGGTGCGCGAAACCGGTTTTGCCTTCAGGCTCGTCTTTTGAACCCACATGATACCAGATCGAAACAGTAACAATCGGCGCCTTGCGGTCTTCGTGCACCACGACGCGCAACCCGTTATCGAGCGTGAATTGCTCATACGGCAGTTCGATATCGGCGGCTGATGCTGCTAAAGTCGTAAATGACAGCAGGGCAGCCCCCGCCATTGCGATAATCATTCGCATGCAAGAATCCCCTTCATAGCATTAAGTTCCCTTCAAGCGCACAGCATCGACGAGCCTGCGGGCAAGGTAAAGGCCCGGCGCCCCTTTCCGGCGCGTAAGGCCAACGGTTTGCCGCAGCAGGTCAGCAGGAGGTGATTATCTGGGGGCGCGTTTGGCGAGAATGCGCTGCAGCGTGCGGCGGTGCATGCCGAGGCGGCGGGCGGTCTCGGAAACATTATGATCGCACAACTCGTAGACCCGCTGGATGTGTTCCCAGCGAACGCGATCAGCGGACATGGGGTTTTCTGGCGGATCGGGGCGTTCGCCCGGTCTTGCGAGTAACGCCTTTTCGACATCATCCGCATCCGCCGGTTTTGAGAGATAATCGATGGCGCCGGCTTTTACGGCGGCGACGGCTGTCGCGATATTGCCGTAGCCGGTGAGCATGACAACGCGGCAGTCATCGCGTTTCTGACGGATGTGTTCCACGACCTGCAGGCCGTCGCCGTCTTCAAGGCGTAAATCGACCACGGCGAAAGCAGGGGCAATGTCCTTGATCATTGTTGCTGCATCGGAAACGCCGCCAGCAAGAATGGGCTGAAACCCTCTTTTTTCAAGCGCACGGCCGAGGCGCGTTCGAAATGGTTCGTCATCGTCAACAATTAGCAAAGTCGCGTCTGGCGGAAGCGATCGGTCATCGTCGCGGGCGTCATCTAACGAGGTCATAGCGTGTTCGTATTGGCTTTGTGATTTTCATATCTTCTTGCCGTATAAATGCGGCTTTTCGCACGAAATTCAAGCAATTATGGATGTATTTGACGCTTTTATATCCCACGTTGCGCCCACATGCGCCCCCGAAAAATTCCCGGTCTCACCTTCCCACTCACGGTTTTCGAAATCGATGCGTGCGCCGCTCGCTTCGAGGAGCGTTTTGGCGATGAAAAAGCCAAGCCCCAAGCCGGATTTCGCTGATACGCCGCGATGACCGGTGCGCGCACTCACATAAGGCTCGCCCAGGCGGGTCAAGATTTCAGGGGAAAATCCAGGCCCGTCATCCTGAATTGAGACGGCCAGTTGCGCATCGTTCCATTCCGCGCGCACGAGAACGGTGGATAGTGCAAAGCCGGCGGCGTTTTCAATGAAATTCCGCAAGCCGAAAATGATTTCCGGCCGGCGCTTCAATACAGGTTTTTTTGTGTCATCAAGACCGCGTGCTTCGATTCTGACGGTGGGGCCCCCAGGTTGATCTAGAAATGGCGCCGCGGCTTCCCGCAATAGATCGTCAATGGCGAGCTTGTCGTGCATCGCGTCGCCAGCGTCGCCGTGATGGGAAAGTCTTGAAAGGATGTCCCGGCATCGTTCCGCCTGACTGACGAGAAGCGCAGCGTCGTCCGCGAGGTCTTCGTGGTCTTCAAGCTCTCGCTTGATATCGCGCAACATCTCTTTTGCGGTTACTTGTATGGTCGCTAAAGGTGTTCCGAGCTCATGGGCCGCCGCCGCCGCAAGGCCGCCTAACGCCGCCAGCCGCTCTTCGCGGGCCAGGACAAGTTGCGTCGCGGCAAGGGCTGAACGCATCTGCGCTGACTCTGCGGCGATACGGTGTGCGTAGGCGGCGAAAAACGAAATCGAAAATGTCAGCGCCGCCCAGAACCCAGCTTTGTAAACGGGCGCCAGTTCAAGGCTTTCACCTGGGCGCCAGGGGATCGGCATGTGGTTAAGCGCGAGTATCGATACGCCCGCAATCGCCAACGCTGCGAGCCCGATTGTAAAACGCAAAGGCAAGACGCTGGCGGCGATCGTGACTGGCGCAATGATCAGTGCAGAGAAGGGGTTTTGAAGTCCTCCGGTAAAGAACAGCAATAAGCACAGCTGAACGATGTCAAAAGCGATATATCCGGCCGCTTCACGGTCAGTTAAAAAACGCTGCGGCGAATACCGTAAAGTAACAAAAAGATTGAGCCATGCACTGGCTGCAATGGCGCCGAGGCACAGGCCTAGTGGCGTCGGAAATCCAAGCGCGAAATGCACCACCACGATACAAACAGTTTGACCGGCAACTGCTAACCAACGCAGCGTTGTCAGCGTGCGCAGGCGCACCGGCCCCTTGAGGGCGTTCATGGCGGCTTGTGGGTCAGCGAGGGCGTGCGGCATTAGGCGCTTTTAGCCCGTCTATGATTATCTTTGAAAGCCGGTTAGCACTGTTTTCCATCTCGATTATGGAGGCCATCATGCGTCACAGCATACTCGCTTTTGCCGTTCTATCCGTCATCGGCGCTTGTGGATCTGAAACCACTTCAACGCCTATTCCTACGGAAAATGTGGTGCGTCTTTCAGAGCAATTCACAGGTGATTTCACGCTCGTTGATAAAAATGGCGATGTTGCAACGGATGAGGATTTTGAAGGCAAGGTCATGCTCGTCTATTTCGGCTTTACGCATTGTCCCGACATCTGCCCGGGCGACATTAATGTAATGAGCGCTGCCTTGAACGAACTTGGCAGCACGGCAGACAAAGTTGCGCCGGTCTTTATTTCTGTCGATCCTGAGCGCGATACGCCGCAAACCCTCAAGGAATATTTTGCCTTTGACGAGCGGCTGATACCGCTCACGGGCAGCGCGGAGGCGGCAAAAGCCGCGCGGGAAGCGTTCAAAGTCTACGCCCAGAAGGAACCGCTGCCCGATAGCGCGCTTAAATATACAGTGAACCACCAGCAGGCGTTTTTCATTACGGACAGGCAGGGGCAACCGCAAATCGCGTCTATGGGCGCCACGAACCCGCAGGATCTTGCAGCTTTATTGCGCCGCGAAATCGACAAATGACCTAGTTTCTCAAATAATATAATTATTTCAAATAGTTGATAGAATTAAAGTGGCTCCGGCAAATATTGCAAAAGCGTCATAAATTATTGCAATCCCCCCTCGACTGAGCGCATAGTCCGCCCCTCTTTAAGGAATTGCGTAACTTTTGTGCTATGCAACATCTCAATTCAGTAGCGTAGGGGCGGCGACCTTTCATGTTGTATTCTGCTTATGAGCTTGCCTATGCGGCTGTCGCACCGGCGCGGATCGCCGCCGGCGTCAGCGCGAAGTTCTGGCGCTCGCCATTAAATCCGGCGGCGGGAAGTTGGGTGGCGCGGTCAGCAGCCGCGGCGTTTGACGTCTTCGAGCACGCCATGCGCCGATACCCAAAGCCTGAATGGGGCATTGAAACGACGCCCGTCAACGGCGCCGACGTGCCGGTGCGTGTAGAAGAGGTCGAGCGCAAGGATTTTTGCCGGCTGCTCCATTTTGTGCGTGACGAAAAAGCGCTGAAAAAAGCCAGAGGTTCAAATGAAGCTGATCCTGCGGTCTTGATCGTGGCGCCGCTTTCGGGACATTACGCGACATTGTTGCGCGGCACGGTCGAGGCGATGTTGCCGGACCATGAAGTCTACATCACAGACTGGGTTGATGCGCGGCAGGTACCGGTTTGCGCCGGACGTTTCGATCTCAATGATTACATTGATTATCTGATTGACTTTATGCGGACGATTGGCCCGGGTGTGCACGCTATGGCCGTTTGTCAGCCTGGCCCGGCGTTATTGTCGGCCGCCGCTGTCATGGCGGAAGGGGATGATCCGTGTCGGCCCTATTCCATGACCATCATGGGAAGTCCCATCGATGCGCGCCGCTCGCCGACAGTGCCGAACAAGCTGTCGGAAGAACGTCCGTTTGAATGGTTCGAGCAGAATATGATCTATACCGTACCTGCGCCCTATCTTGGCGCCATGCGGCGGGTGTATCCGGGCTTCGTGCAGCTTTATTCGTTTCTGGCGATGAATTCAGACCGGCACATGAATGCGCATTACGATTATTTTCAGCACCTGGTCGAAGGCGACGGTGATAGTGCTGACAAGCATCGCTCCTTCTATGACGAGTATCTCGCCGTCCTCGACATGACGGAGGAGTTTTATCTCCAGACTATCCGCGATGTATTTCAGGAGCACAAATTGGCGAAGGGCGAGTTCATGCACCATGGACGCTTGGTGCGGCCTGAGGCGATTACTGATATTGCGTTAATGACTGTCGAAGGCGAGAACGACGACATTTCAGGCATCGGCCAAACCCAGGCCGCGCATGATCTGTGCGCGAATATTCCAGACAAAATGCAGCTTGATTATATTCAGCCGAATGTCGGCCATTACGGCGTTTTCAACGGCTCTCGCTGGCGCAATGAAATACAGCCGAAGGTCGCGAAGTTCATGCGCATGGCTGAGAAAGAAGCCGTCAAACGGGCTCCCATGAAAGCGGCGGCTGAATAGCCTGGCCGCTAAAACAGCCGCCAGATTGTATTGATAGCGCTGTGCATGAGGATCGGCAGCAAAATGCTGCCCGTGTTTGTGCGCATCCATGTAAGAACAAGCCCAAAAACGCCAGCGAAGAGAAAAGCCTCAGTTGAAAACTGAATGCCTGACGCTCCCCAGAACAGGCAATGAATGATCGTAAATACTAAAGTTGATATCAGCGCTGCTGATCCGAAGTTCGACCACAAGATGCGCGGGCCGTCACCAAACGCTTTCACAAGACAAAATAGAAATATTCCGCGGTAGAAAATTTCTTCTTCCAGGCTCGGCATGGTTAATTGGTACGCAATCGTTTCCGCGCTGTGCGTATCGTTTTCAATTTGTAGACCAATATAAACGCCGAGTGCGCACAGCGCGGCGAATACAATCCAGCCGATAAATGACTTTTGATCTTGCCGGAAAGTAACGCCGGCGGCCCGGAGATTAATGAACGGTGTACAGAGGATCAGAACTGAGGCGCTAAGCGCTGTGATTTTTCCGGCCCAGTTGAACGTTGTTTCCGGCGACCCGGCAAGCGCATAGATGCGTTCGTTGAGACCGAAAAAATCAAGCACGAGCGCGATGTTGAGGTTGAATAACAAAAAAGCCGCGACCAGCCATTGCCAGCGGAATTGCCTGCCGGCCATGGCCGCTGCCGGAACGCAGGCGAGGGCGAACGCCCCATTCCAAAGTGCAATATTGCCCAGGTTTTCAGTCAATTGCTCGCCCATCTTTAGTCCCCTCTTGCTCGCCGGCGAGGTCTCCGGCATTATTGGTTATGAGCTAAAAATTATCAAAAATAGACAATAAATCAACCATAAAGGAAACTTCATGGGGCGATCAAAACAGTGGCTGCGGCTGACGAGCATCGGTTTCCTGATTGTCATCCCCTTCCTCGCATTCTTGGCGGTGGCGGGCATTGCCGCATATTGGGGATTTGGCGTTGACCGGTGGGGGAACGACTTCGTTGGCGAGAATTTCATCGTCATCGCTGAACACCCGCCCGTGCCGGAAAGACGCCTTTTTGGGCTTGCCGCCATTCTTGCGCCGTTGACGTTTTTACTGCTTGGCTTCTGGCGCTTGTTCCAATTGTTTTTGACGTTCCATGACGGCCGGCTTGTTGCATCCGGCACCATTAATCACCTCAAGGCGTTTTCGGTGTTTTCCAGTCTCGCAGTGCTCACGAGTTTCATGTTCAGCGGCGTTATGCGCTGGGCTATGGGTGTTTTTGACAACGCACCGCTATGGACCCATCTCGGATTTTCGACGACCCATGCCGCCGTGTTGTTTACGTCCGCAATCGTTTATGCCGCGACGCATATTATCGAAGAAGGCTACGCATACAAACAAGAAACAAAAGAGTATCTTTGAAGATGGCGATTATCGTAACGCTTGATGTCATGCTGGCGCGGCGCAAAATGAAATCAAAGGAGCTTGCGGAAGCCATCGGAGCCACGGAAGCGAACCTTTCGAAGTTGAAGTCAGGCAACATGAAGGGCGTGAAGTTCGAAACGCTCAACAAAATTTGTGAAGTTCTTGATTGCAAGCCTGCAGACTTGCTCGACTATGAGCCTGACGACGGTAAACCAGGCTAGTCCCTATACGATAAACCTGCCTGTTCCAGCATGGATTTGTTTGCAGTCAACGTGCGGCGAACAAGGTCATGCGCCGCCATCTCCATGAGGTCAGCGTCGCAATCAGTAATTTTGAAATTTGTCGGGATCGTTGCGAGATGCGCGCTGATGGCGGAGGGGTCGTTTTGGCGCTCGCCACATGATGACGGCCACTGTGAAAGCCGGGCGTCTGTGTAGCGCATTTTCAGGATATGAAAGTCAACGCCGGACTGAGTATAATAGTTTTCAAGAGCAACTGAACGGTAAGCGCTTGCGCGCTTGCCGACAATATCGACGACTCGGCCAGGATCGCTAGTCCATAGTTTTAGATTTCTTGTTTGCATCATGATGTCGGAAGACGTGCTGCGCCCGGCGTCCATTGAAAAGATGATCACCTGTTTGGGCCGCTCACCTGAAAATTCCGCATGCAGAGCGTAGTCTTCAAGCGTTTCAACACCGGTGTTCTCGAGTATGCCGCCGTCGCCAAGGTGCCAGTAGCGCGTGTTCTCGCCGTTACAAGTCTCCTGCGCTTCGATTGATGCAGGTCCGAGCAAGGGAGGAAACCCGGCGGAAATGGCAATGGCGAGGGCGACGGAAAAATCCGGTGGCGTGGAACGCGGGCAACCGGGCAGGGAAAACGACGCCGTGCGCAACGTTTCTTCCGTAAACGGCGGAATGTTGCTAGCCGCCTCCGGTATGGCGAGATTTGAAAAAACAAAACGGCGGGCATCGTCATAGCGTGCGCCGTTGATCAAAAGCACAGGCGACGGCGGCAGATCAGCAAAGGCGGCTTCGCCGATAAATTCATCATCAAGCGCGTCTCGCAAAGACAAGAGCCGTCGTGTTGGGCTTGAAAACCGGCCAGGGCTGACGATCTGGCGCAGCGTTAAATCGGTGAGAAAATTCCGCCGCATGGTATCTTTGAAAGTGGAGACGCAACTTGCATCTCCCTCAGGCGTCGATGTATCGCATGGTCGAGGCTTATGCAGCGCATAATAGGCGGCGGGAAAACCGCCGCCAGACACGCTGGAAATATGCGTGACGCGGTCCATCACCCCTTCTTCCATCAGGGCTTCGATGGCGGCGGCGCCAAAGACAGAAGCACGTGCGCCGCCGCCGGAAATGGCAAGCCCAACAAGCAACGTATCACCCGGTGTAGGCGTGCAATCGCTGCAAGGTGCTTCAGCTTGATCGCGCCAAGTGTAATGGATCTTGTCTGGCCGCCAGAACGCACACCCCTCAAGCAAAAGAGATGACATAAGAACGAGCGCCAACAGGCCTGACCTGAACATCTGATTGCGCCCCCTTGGCTTTACTCATTGGCTCAGTTTGCGCCAATCAGCTTGGCCTTCGGGGCGTGTGAAG
The DNA here is from genome assembly GCF_028748065.1 of Hyphococcus flavus. Classification (GTDB taxonomy): domain Bacteria; phylum Pseudomonadota; class Alphaproteobacteria; order Caulobacterales; family Parvularculaceae; genus Hyphococcus; species Hyphococcus flavus. The sequence goes on from NZ_CP118166.1 coordinate 1,618,930, forward strand.
TCCAGACAGGACAATACTGAATGAGAAAAAGCTTTTCCGTCGTGCCGGGGGCAGGCCCTAGGCGGCCTCAGCCTTCACCGTCACATGTTTGACAATGGTTTCATGCAATGCGCGGAAATCGATCGGTTTCGCCAAGTGTGCGTTCATACCGGCTGCCAGATATTCAGCAACCTGGTCGGTGAATGCGTTCGCCGTCAGTGCAATGATTGGAACGGGCTCCAGCCCTTTTTCCCGTTCCATGGCGCGGATTTTCTGGGTTGCTTCAACACCATCCAGTGAAGGCATTTGCACGTCCATCAACACGAGATCGATACCCCCCTGTCTCCAGAGCGCTACAGCCTCGAGGCCGTTTTTAGCAAAAGATAGTTTTTTTACAGCCGGGCCGAGCAGGGCTTCTATCACCATCCGGTTCGGTTCCTGATCCTCGGCCACCATAACGGAAAGCTTTTTCAATAGCGTTTTTGCGCCTTCCGCATCGTACTTGGAAGCAGTGGTTTGATTATTCTTATGGACCGACTCCACTGGAATGTTGAAACGGAAGCATGATCCCTGGCCCGGCGCGCTCGTAATGGAAATATCACCGCCCAAACCCTCCACAATGCGCTTGCAGATCGCCAGGCCAAGACCGGTGCCGCCAAATTTACGCGTGGTTGAACTGTCGGCTTGAATGAACGGATTAAAGATTTTCTCCAAGCCATTTTCATCGATGCCAATGCCAGTGTCGCGAACTTCAAATGTCAGTTGTTGATTATCTTCGCGTTCGCCAGACGTGGACACTTCGATGTACACTGACCCTTTAGGCGTAAATTTGATGGCGTTGGAAACGAGATTTGTCAGAACCTGTTTTATCTTGGTCGGGTCTGAACGGTAATCGCCTACCGCTTCGGCCTCGACATGGGCGAATATATCAATGCCTTTTTCTTTTGCGCCGTGTTCGAAAGTGGCGATGGTGTCAGCGACCAATTCTTCAATCGAAAAACTTATATTCTCATACTGAAGATTGCCGGACTCAATTTTTGACAGGTCGAGAACATTATTGATGACATCAAGAAGAGAGAAAGATGCTGCGCGCATCACATCCACGCGCTGTCGATCAGACTCGCACAAATTCGAGTTATCAAGAACCTGCGTCATCCCGACAATGGCGTTTAACGGCGTTCTTATCTCGTGGCTCATATTTGCAAGAAACGAAGATTTCGCCATGTTCGCTTGTTCGGCTGTGTCGCGCGCATCCTCAAGCTCGGCCGTGCGCTGTTTGACCTTTGCATCAAGGCTGGCCACAAGGGCCTGAAAGCGCTCATCGCGTTCCTGAAACGAACGCGCAAGCATGCCGATTTCATCGCCGCGATCCGTTCCTGAAAATTGCGCGTCTGAGGCGTCGTCAAGCTCATCGCCGGCTTCGCTCGTCAATTTTGACAGGGGCGAGGCGATGACTTTGCGAAGCACAAAGGTGGATACAAGGATGAGCGATAATCCCATCAACATGCAAAGCGCTGCAATGGGAAGCGCGCTCGCCAGCGCCGCATTGCGGACCCGCTGCATCGGCATAGCGCTCATAAAGTACCAGTCAGGACCGTCGAGTTTTATGTAAGCGACATAAGAATCCCAGGCGGTGAACCTTAGCATGCCGGAATCGCTTTGCTTTTCAGCAATCATCGGAATTAGCTGATCTGCCTTCAATTCTTTTGCAAACTCTTTTGCAAATTCCTCTCCGCCAGACCGGTCTATCAGCCCCTCATGGGCGATCATCTCGCCATCTGCCTGCATAATGAAAGGCTTGGCGCCTTCAATGGGAGCCGAGATCGCTTTCGCAAGCCAGCCGTTTAACAAAAAGCTGACGCCGAAAGCGCCGACGTGTCGGCCATTGAGATCCACTGGCGTCTGGCAACCCGAGGTGAGACGTACGCCAGTTTGGTCATACATGACATTTTCAAGGCCTGTGCAGCGCATAGCCCGGTCAGGATTGTGTTCGGGGCGAACATGCTGACCGATAATCCGATCCTGAAAGTTGAAGTCTGCGGGCGCCGTTTTGCGGTAGAATTCGAGGTTGTCTTCGCGGTCGGGCGCGAAAATGATGAGATCATTCTGGGGCGTATAGTAATAAAAATTATCTGCCCAGAATCGCGCGGCTTCGCCATTGCGCGTGACAACATCATAGGCGGCGAGCAATTGCTTTTGTTTCGCGGCTGTAATCTCGCTGGCTGGCGCGATGAAGGCGCCGGCGCCGTAAATCCATTGACCGTCCTGGTGGAGCGTTCCTTCGAAATCGCCGTCGCGGCTGCGATAGGTGCCGTCAGGCTGCGTTATGAATGTCTTTGAGAATTGCTCAGCGACATCATGACGGCTGCTCCAGGCTGCGATGCGGTCGCTAAAAGCATGAATGGCGTGTTTCTGGCTGTCCCTGGCGAGATTAAAAATATTGCCGTGTTGATGGGCTCGCGCTGTGACTTCTGTTTGAAGTTGGGTGAGAATACGGATGCATTCTTTGTCGTAAAAATGCGTGAGCAGTCCCCAACCTGTAAAGATGGTGGCAACCAGCATTAACGAACCGGAAATAACCAGATATCTTGTCGTAATCTTCAAAATGCGCCCGAGGCTTCTTAACAACCAGTTTGGTTAAAAAGCTTACTCGACGGCGCTTATAGTCTGGTTAACAAGAGCCTATCGAAACAGGCTATTGTGTCTTGGATTGAAACGAAATCGGCAGGCCGCCAGCGCCTTCGAGGTAATAGATGCGCTCACCATGCGCATCGTCAGGACCTTTGACATCAAGGCCGTTTTTCTTTGCGCGTTCGGCGAAAGCATCGGCGTCGTCCACTACGATCTGCAGCATGGTCATTTCCGGCATGTTTTCACCAGCGGGCCACAGCTCGATCCAGCTTCCAAGGCCTCGTTTCGCCTGTTCATCGACGGGGAATACCGCACCGTTGAAGCCATCGGTTTCGCCCATATCCGTGGGCGTCAATCCCAGGCCTTTTTCCCCAAGCAGGTCCGCGATCGCTTTTGCATCGTCGGTCTTTGCAACCTTGCAGAATCTGATGCCTAGAACTTTCATGGGGCTTCTCCTATTGATGAGCTGGTTTGAAAGAGGACGCTACGACAAATGGCTGCAAAAACCAAAGATGCAAAACGCCTCTATCTCGTTGACGGCTCGGCCTATATTTTCCGCGCCTATCATGCGCTTCCGCCATTGACGCGAAAGTCCGACGGCGCGCCGGTTGGCGCCGTCTCCGGTTTTTGCAACATGCTTTACAAGCTGCTCACGGACATGGCTGATGAGCATGACCCGACGCATTTCGCGGTTATCTTCGATTATTCGGCGAAGACGTTTCGCAATGAAATTTATTCAGCGTACAAAGCGAACCGTCCGGAACCGCCGGAAGACTTGCGCCCGCAATTTTCCATGGTCCGCGATGCGACCCGCGCCTTTAACGTGCCGTGCATAGAGCTTGAAGGTTATGAGGCCGACGATCTGATCGCAACTTACGCGCGACAGGTCGAGGCTGAAGGCGGCGAGGCGGTGATCATTTCTTCTGACAAGGACCTGATGCAGCTTATCACCGACAAAGTGACCATGTTCGACACCATGAAAAACAAAAAAGTCGGGCGTGAGGAAGTTATCGAAAAATTTGGTCTCGGCCCCGAGCACGTCATTGATATTCAGGCGCTGGCCGGGGATTCCACAGACAACGTCCCGGGGGTGCCGGGGATCGGGATTAAAACCGCGGCGCAGCTTATCGAAGAGTATGGCGACCTCGATACGCTTCTGGAACGTGCTGAAGAAATAAAACAGAAAAAGCGCCGGGAAAATCTGATCGAGTTCGCCGATCAGGCGCGCATTTCGCGCGATCTCGTAACGCTGAAAACCGATACGCCCGTTGAAGACAAGATCGATGATTTTGTCACGCGGCCGATCGACAAGGACATGCTGGTTGCGTTCCTGAAAGAGATGGAATTTTCGACTCTGACGCGCCGGGTCGAGGCTGATCTCGGCGGCGGCGAGTCTGGTCTCGCAGCGGCGACATCGACGTCGAAGGAAGCGGTTTATGAAACCATTTTCGACGAAAAGACATTACAAGGATGGGTCGATGAGGCGCGTGAGCGCGGAATTGTTGCTTTCGATACGGAAACTGACAGCCTCAACGCCATGCGCGCCAATCTTGTCGGCGTTTCCATGGCGACGCGCGCGGGCCGCGCCTGTTATATCCCCTTAGGCCATGGCGGCGACGGGCTTGCTCTCGATGACGAAGACGCCGGAAAACAAATCAAGATCGATAAAGCGCTGAAGATACTAAAACCGCTTCTTGAAGATGCAAGCGTTCTCAAGATCGGCCAGAATTTAAAATATGATGCGCTTGTCCTATCGCGTTACGATATCAGGATTGCGCCGTTCGACGATACCATGCTGATGTCCTACGCCCTCGACTGCGGCAAGGGCAATCACAATATGGACGAGCTTGCCGAGCGCCATCTCGGGCATACGACGATCAAGTTTTCTGACATCGCGGGTACAGGTAAGAAAGCAAAAACCTTTGACCAGATCGCTATCAAGGACGCGTCAAAATACGCTGCTGAAGACGCTGACATTACCTTGCGCCTTTATGAGGTTTTAAAACCGCGTCTCGCGGCGGAAGGAAAAGCAACCGTTTATGAAACGTTGGAGCGCGCTCTTGCTCCCATCATCGTTTCGATGGAGCGAGAGGGCGTTAAAGTGGATAAACAGGTGTTATCCCGCCTTTCTTCTGATTTCGCGCAGCGCATGGCGGCGGCGGAGGCAGAGGCCCACAAGATCGCGGACGAGGAGTTTAACCTCGGCTCGCCGAAGCAGATTTCGGAACTTTTGTTCGGCAAGCTTGGCCTGCCGGGCGGGAAAAAAACCGCAAAAGGCGCATGGTCAACGAAAGCCGATGTTCTGGAACAGCTTGCCGCTGACGGTCACGATCTGCCGCAGGTGATCCTTGAATGGCGCGGATTGTCGAAGCTTAAAAGCACCTACACCGATGCGCTGCCCGAAGAGATCAACCCGGAAACGGGGCGCGTGCACACGTCCTATCATATGGCGGCGACAACCACGGGCCGTTTGTCGTCGAACGATCCGAATTTGCAGAACATTCCGATCCGCAGCGAAGACGGCCGCAAGATCAGAACGGCGTTCATTCATGAAAAGGGCAACACGCTCGTTTCCGCTGACTACAGCCAGATCGAGTTGCGACTCGTTGCCCATATCGCCGACCTCAAATCCATGAAACAGGCGTTCGCCGACGGGCTCGACATTCACGCCATGACGGCTTCGGAAATGTTCGATACGCCCATAAAGGACATGGATCCGATGGTGCGCCGTCGCGCCAAGGCGATCAACTTCGGCATTATCTACGGCATTTCGGCATTTGGTCTTGCGAACCAGCTCGGCATTTCACGAACCGAGGCCAAGGAATATATCGACGCCTATTTCAAAAAATTTCCCGGCATACGCCAGTACATGGATGACACGATCGCCTCGGCGAAGGCGCAAGGGTTCGTGGAAACCATTTTCGGCCGGCGCACCTATGTGGGCGGGATCAACGACAAGAATCCAGCCATGCGCGGTTATTCTGAACGCCAGGCGATCAATGCGCCGATCCAGGGCGCGGCCGCTGACGTGATCCGGCGCGCCATGATCCGCATGCCCTCAGCGCTCAAAAAAGCAAAGCTATCGGCAAAGATGCTGATGCAGGTTCATGACGAGCTGATTTTTGAGTGCCCGGAAGCGGAAGCGGAAAAAACCTGTGACGTGATTGCTGACGTGATGATTGGCGCACCGGCGCCCGTGGTCAATTTGTCAGTGCCGCTGGTTGTTGATGCGCGGGCCGGCGCCAACTGGGAAGAGGCGCATTAACCATCAGTTTGGAATGAAACCCGCCCCGCCGCAAGCGGCGGGGCGGGGGCTTCGACTGAACATAGGGGGAGAGAGAATGACCAGCCGAAATCGAAGCTGGATCGCAGGACTTAGGGATTAAAGACACGCATGTCTGTCACGCATTCGCGTGACAAAGTCGTGTTTCACGCCGACAGTTTGTCGCGGAACGTAAACATTATCGATGCCTCGATCCTGTTTGTTACACCGAGTTTAGAAAAACACCGTCGGATTAACGTATCGACAGTGTGAGACGACAGCTTCAAAGCTTCTGCGATTTCTCTGTTTGTCATGCCTCGGGCGACGAGTCGCATCACTTCAGTCTCCCGTTTTGACAGTGGCGCTTCACCTTTTCCATCAATCAGTTCTTCACTGCGCAGATGCATTGCGTGACAGGCGATCTGCAATTTTCTAAGTTCCGTTTTCGTGAACGAGAAAGTCTTGCCCCGTTTTGACAGGGTAAACACCGCTAGCTCGCCAGGCCGCCGCATGACCGGCACCGCAATGCCGTCTACAAACCCTTCAGCGCGCAGTCTTTTGAAAACACGCCTTTGCTCGTCGCTTAGATGCCTGTTCTCTTCCGCGATGAACCAGTGAAAGGGCTCGAGCTTTTCCAGCATTGCTGAGATGACCGGGTCGAAATCAACGGACCGCCCTGCGCCAAACAGCGCGTCGGCAATCTCTACATCTTCCTCGACGCGAGCGCCTTCCTTGGCCGACACCGATCGATAGGACTGGCGTACGACGTAATATGAAATCGATTCAAATCCCAGCGCGGACAGTAATTCCCGGAACAATTTTACAAGGGTCTTGAAATCTACAATTTCGGCGGAGCGCTGGATAAATGAATCGACCGAAAACGTTTTTTCGGTCACGCACTTACCCTTTCCGAGCCTTGCACATGTGGAAATATAGTAGCGCCGGGACGCAATAACGGCAATTCGCCAGCCCCGAAAAGCCCGTAAATGTGAAGTCTTTATTCAGGCCAGCAGCGGCTTTCTGCGCCATCCGGCAGGAAAAACGCGAGTCTTGGGTCATTTTCGAACCGCCGCGATACGGCCCAAAGCGGCGTTCGGCGGATAGGAAAGTCCAGTTCGTTTTCGATGAGGTTTAGGGCGTAAGTATTGTGAATATAGACGCATCGGCCATTATCCAAGAAGGCGCGCGCCGCCGTGGCCGCCTTTTCGAAATTCTTTTCATCGACCGCCATGACAAACGCGCCGTTTCGTTCAGCCGGAATAAAGCTGAGCGGCGTACCTGTTACAACGAGCGCGTCTGTCTTTACCGGCGCGGAAATATCTTCTGCAAGCGCCATTTGCTCCGCACGGGTTCTTTCGTGCCCGATCTCTTCGTAGAGATTGATAGCGACGCCATAAGCAAGCGCGAAGAGTGCGATGCCGGAAGCGATACGTCTTGGCTTCTCACCATAGGGGCGCGTCAGGGTAAAGCAAACGGCGACGGCTACGGCGGCGGCGATCAACCATTGTGGGTACAAAGCTGCAGGCGCAAGGAAGCGTTCTGTCGACTGTCCGACTTCCTGTAACCCAAGATAAAGCGCGGCGGCAGCAACCAAAGCGATAAGTATAGTTTGCCGGTTGGGTCCGGCCTTGGTCGTAAGGGAACGCAACCCCCATGCGCTTAATATCGCCAGAAATGGAACCGCAGGCAAAAAGTATCGCATGCTATAGCTGCCGCCGCCATGCCAGTGACTGAGTGCGTAAAATGCAATCGGCGCCGCAATCGCCAGAAGGCATAGCGACACTGCTCGCACATGTTTTCCCCGTAGAAATGAAAATAACGGCAGAATGATCAGCGGCGCCCAGGGCAAACTTTGAATGAACGCTTTCTTCGGATAACCCCAGAACAGCAACTGTCCAAACTCGTTACGTTCTACGCCAGCCTGATAATAGGCGTCATGGGCCTGCAGGTTAAAAACAAGCACATAAAGGCCGGTAATGGTCCGCCAGGCCAACTCACGCAGAGGCGTGATCGCAATAATAAAAAGCGCGGCGGCAATAGCCCCGGGCGACCAGTATCGGCGGATGAATTTCACGGCTCGGTCGGGGAATTTCGACACATCAACCAGCCATGTCAGGACAACCGCGATAGCTGCGAGCGCTAAAACAGGCAAGTAGCGATCAATGCTGTCAGCACCGCCAGTGGGGCCATAGGAAAATGGGGTTAGGGCGCCAAATTTGATGCTGTTCAGCCAAGCCGAAAAAACTAGACCGGGGGTAAGGCCCAGAACAAGAAAGACGGGCGCTATTCTGTCTGACGGTTTTGCAAAGAGACGCAACCAGAAAAATATGACCAGCGCAGCGAGAACGACATCGACACGGACATTCAGGCCAGCGCCAACCAAGAGGCCGGCCAGAATGTATAGCATGGCCGGCTTGCGCCCTTCACCTTGGTCTTGCGCGACGACAATACAAAAAATGGCCCCAAGCCAGCAGGCGAGCGAAACCATATGAGGCCAAATTCCAAAAGCGTAGGTCGGTGCAAAGCTCGCGGTCGCAAAGATGACTGCTGACCATTGCCCGACTTGCCTATCGTAAAAACGCTTTGCGATCGCAAATGTCAGCCAGATTGATATGCCAAAGCCGAGCGCGTTCATCAGCATCAATCCGTTAACGCCAAGCAGTTTGTAAAACGGCGCCGCGATGAAAGCGTAGCCGCTGGGGTATTGCGGATAGACGGTTCCCTCATGAGCGACTGTCAGAAATTTTGTTAGGGGTGGGCCGCTTTCTATGCCCCCATTTTCGGCGATATGCAATTTGCCATGATCCGCCAGGGCGCGCGCCATGTCGTAGTAGACGCCTCCGTCCACAATGAAGGGGGTCGCGGGCGCAACAAACGCGCCGGCGCATAACAACAACACGATCGCCAATATGGGGAGCGCCGATTTCAACAATATCTCCCGTCTGAGGCCCAAAAGACGTTGCCGGAAAGGCTTAGGCGCCGCTGGTTAACAATATATTGTTTACCAATCCGGGCGAGTGTTCAGACAAAGAATCGCCAGGTGTTTCGCCCATGTCCGAGACTGTCACCATCACGCTGACGCGGTATCGCGAGCCCGATTGGCTGGTGCGCGAAACGCTGGCTTCGCTCGCGGCGCAGGAAGCTGTTGCGGGGGAAGTCATTTTTCTGGACCAGAACTGGTCGGAGTCCTTCGCCAAAGAAGTCGCTGATTTTTCAACCGAACAGTTGTGCGTTCGGGCTGAGCCTTGCGAAGAAAAAGGTCTGTCACACGCCCGAAACCTGGGTTTGGACATATCGAAAACTGACATTGTTTTATTCATCGATCCGGATGCCATTGCATCGCCTAAATGGGCGGCCAAGCTAGCTCAGGCCTTGAACCGGGAAGGTGTCGCAGTTGCCGGGTCGCGAATTCTTCCCGAATGGAAGGGGCGACGTCCTTTAGTAACTCGATCTCGGGTCGTTCTTGATCAGTACTCCGTTCTCGATTGGGGCGAAGGTACAATTGATGCGCCGCGAGTGGTTGGCGCGGGATTTGGCGTCTGCAAGAGCGCAGCACCAACAGAAATCTATTTCGATGAAGCGCTTGGGCGGCGAGACGGAAAACTTTTTGGCGGTGAAGAAAGCGATTTATGCGAACGTATTCGCGCAAAAGGCTTGAACGTCATTTATTGCGGCGGTGCGATTGTTTATCATCAGATTCTGCCGGAGCGGCTCTCATGGCGCTGGGCGTTGCAGCGGCTCTATTTTGCGGGGTTAGGTCGCGCACAGCGCGGCGGAACGCCATCCCCCGCACATCGTCCGGGCTTTTGGGATTTTGCGTTATTGCCTGTTATCCTGCCGTTTTATCTTGCGGGTTATTTAAGGGCGCGTTTGTTTTGCCAGAAGCGAGCAAGGACATCGCGTCGACACGAACGTGAAGCGTTCGCCAGGCAATAACCGCAAAGAGCGCTTGTTGCGTGATAAACGCGGCTGCGGATGAAACGGCCGTTCCGACGAGGCCGAACGCGGCTGTGAAGGCTATACAGGAAATGATATTCACCACGAAAACCGTAAGGCTGGCGAAGGCCAGTAATCTTTCTTTGCCCGCCGCTAGCAGCAGGTCATAGCCGCGTCCCATCAAGGTTGATCCGGCAAAGCCAACAGCAAGAATCGCCACGACTGGCCATGCAGCGGTGAATTCAGCGCCGGTAAAGTAAAACATCACAAAAGCGCCTGCGCCGACAGCCGGTACAAAGAGGAAACCGAGCGTCGAGGACGCCATCAAGCTTTTTCGGATGAGGCTGTGAACCTCCTCTTCTGCCTGGAGCCTGCGAGCGATGGAGGGGGCGAGGCCGGCTGAAACGGCGAACGCAGGAAAAAGCACAAGTTGCCCCAAACGCATGGCGATAGCGAACAGACCGACGGCAACTTCATCCAACATGGCGGCCAGAATCAGCAGTTCGACCTTACCGAATGAAAACATGCTGAGCTTAGCTGCGTTCAGCCATAGCGCGGATTTCAGCCATTTTTTAGAGTCGGTTTTCTTTTCTGTGTTCAAAACCTTGGGACTAGCCTGTTGCACCCAAATCCACGCTGTTGCGCAAGCAGCGGACCAGGCAAAGAGCACCAGCACCAACACGCCTGTTGTTGAGATTGCATCTGTAGCGATTAATGCGATCACGCCGGTCAGCATAACAACCTGTACAATTAAAAACTCAGGGATGTAGGCCGTCATTGCGCGCATCAGCCCACGCAAGGCGCCTTGCGCAAGAGTCGCTAACGCCATAATCGGCGTCAAGATGACAATAAACGGGAGAATTGTTGTGTAAACTGGACCGGCAAAAGGCCTTAGCCCGAAACCAAGACAAAGCGTTAGGGCGCAACCGAGAAGAGTTGCGGTTATCGCCACACGCATCATTCTTTTGAAAACATCAAACTGCTTATCCTGCGTGATGCGCGGTAAGGCAGCGACCAGGAAATGATCGAACCCGCAGCTTCCCACCATGGCGATCAGCGCCGCCGTGCTGACAGCGAGTGCGTAAACGCCATAACCGTCGGCTCCAAGGTAGCGGCCGAGCAAAATAATTGTCAGAAATCCAAGAACCAAATTGAAGATGCGTAATACAAATGCAGAAACTGCGCCCCGCGCCACAGGACCTTGAAACAGGGGACGTTGAATAATCGCCGTAATGGAATTCAGAGAATTCATCGCTAAGCGCTCAGGCGTGCATCTGGTTCAACGTCAAAACGCGCCACTCGTTTTAATGTCACGACGCATTTTTCAGCGTTAGGAAATACCGGGACAAAGCCTTGGCTTTGCAATCTCAGGATTAGAGCCTCTGCCTCGGCGCGGCCTGTATAGTGTGGGTGCAGTTCAAGACATAGAAGATCAATTTCAGTGAGATCAGCTTCTCGAAGGATCTCACATTCAGCACCTTCCACATCCATAATCAGTACGTTCGCGTTGTGTGTCTTTATGGCGTCCCGAAGCTTGATTGCATCAACAACAATCTTTTCCGAATCGGTGGTATTATTGTTCAGCCCGCCTGACCAGAAATTCTTCGGGATAAAAAAGGTAGCCTTCTTTTCTTCCCAATCATCCGAAACAATGGCGGCGTTCATCAGGCTGATTTTTGCGTCATTTAGACAAAAATTGTGGCGTATGTTTTCTATGAGAGCAGGGTTCGCTTCATAAAGCGTAATATTTTTATCTTGAGTAAACTTGCGAGCCGTAAGCGCCGTTAGCCCGATACCGCCGCCGATCTCCAGTATGCGATCACTGGGGCGCAATATTTGCTCCAACGCTTTACGTTCCTGCAGTTCATAGTTGCCGCTCAGGATGCGCCGCGTCATGAATGGAGACCAATTCTTGTAATCGATAGCAATGCGGGTTCCATCCACAACTATAGTTTTGGGCTTCAGCAAGCACCGAAAAAGATAAAGCATGAAGCGCAGACCGCGCATTACAACACTATCAGTGTGCTTCTGAATGTTTCTATCTTTCTTCATGCCGCCCGCCTGAGTGCGTAAGAAACCGCTTCTTTGCTATAACCAGATAGATAACGCCGTGTTCGCCACAGGAATGAAACGAGGGCTGCGGGCTGGGTAATGAGACCGTTCTTTACGGCCCCTGCGGCTAGCCAGCGTGACGCAAGGGTGCGTATCCGTGCGACTTGGCGTGTGTTCAAGCTATGGTGTTCGCAAAATTGTTTTTCCATATCGCAAAGAGCGAGGATTGCCTTCTGCAAATCGCTATTAGTCAAGTCCTGTCCTGTGGGTGCGCCGTAAATCAGATTGAAAAGGTTTGTTATTCCCTCAGCACAACTCTGCGGAAATCTTGCGATAGCATTGTCGATAGCGATGCTGCGTGCTGTAGCGCGTTGGGAAGAAGAGTTTTTAGATGTTACGTTTTGCGTGTGCATTCTGTATTGGAAAAGAACGGCGCCAAGGGCGAGCCCTTTTCCATGTTGCAACAGTTGTTGTGCAAAGCGAAAGTCTTGCGCCGATAGATGTTTCGTATCGTAGGAAATCTGGTTGTCTCGCAATACCGCACGCCGGCACATCATCGCCGGGTGGGTAAACGGCATGCGAAAAAGAGAGATCCAGTCAGTTTCCCAAGCGCTTGTGGCCTCAATATTTTTTTTTAGAAAATTTCCCGCCTCATCAATCACCTGAACGCCACTAGCGACTACAGAATAGTCTGGATGGGTGTCTAAAAATGCCACCTGTTTTTCAAATCTGTGGGGCAGTGAAATATCATCTGCGTCCATGCGTGCGATGTAACTTCCCTTCGCGACCGAGAGCCCGCGATTTAAGCTGCGCGTAACGCCAAGATTATGTTCATTGCATAGAGCCTGGATGCGCAGATCTGACGCTGCAAAGCGATTGATGATTTCGATTGTCGCGTCCGTTGATGCATCGTCGATTATGATAAATTCGAAATCTGAAAAAGTCTGCGTGAGGATGCTCTCAATAGCGCTTTCAATATAACGCTCCGCGTTATATGCAGTCATAACGACGCTTATCATCGGTGATTCTGAATTGGCTGAGCTAGTCTTGGTTATTACATTGCCGTTGTACGCTGCCAGCGTTTCGGCGCAGACCCGTGACCAGCTATAATATTGCCGTGTTTTTTCAATCGATTTTAAAACAAAGGATTGACGGATTTCCGGCTCCCATGACGTGAGTTCTATAATTTTGGCTTTCCAAGCCTTTGCATCGCCAGCAGCAAGCAGAAAACCGGTGACGTCATTGATTACAGCGTCTTTTAATCCAAACAGATCTGACGCGATTACGATACCGCCGTCGGCGGCGCCTTCCGTGGCGCTTAGACCAAACCCTTCGAAGGCGTATGGCTGCATTTCTAAATTGGGAACGATATTCGCAAGCGCTTTGCGCCGTAATATCGAAAGCCGGTTTTGGCGAACGGGGCCGAGGAATTCAACACGATCATGATTGAGAGCGTTGCGTTCTGTTTCATCTATGACAACGCCAGCGACCTTAAGTGTTATGTTGTTAGGTAAATGCGGCAGTATGTTGTTGATAAACCAGCCGCATCCCTTTTGCTGGGTCAGCCTTCCCGTAAAAAGCAAGTAGTTTTCTGGCGTTTCAGCGGCCGGATTTGTTGCTTCTGCGGCAAGCGGCACGACCGAAATTCGCGTGAAGCCATGGCCTTCAAGCAGGTTTGCCGTCGCGCGAGAGTTTGCAATGACCCGAGCGGCCTGCAAGCGTTTCGCGCCGTACCGCAAGTAACTTCGATAAAATTTGGCGCGCCAGCCGGTCCGGTTTGCATAAGCCACATCCGTGCCGTGGGCTGATAAAACAATCGCGGCTTTGCGGTTGAACACAGACGCAATCCACGCCAGCGGCCAGATCGCCATATCGCCGGCATGCACCACATCAAACTTGCGCCCGTGAAGTGCTAGGTAAAATAGTGTCGTCACGCCGAACCATAAAAGCCCGGCTGGGCTTGGCGTTCTTCCATCCGTTCGGCCCGGAAGAAAAATCGTTTTGAGATCGCATTGACGCGCCAGCTCTTCGGCAAGCTGGACCGAATAGGTCTCCATACCGCCAACGGCTGGCGGCCATTTGCGCGTAACGAACAGAACTTTCTTCGCCATAGGGCCTCAATTGGTGGCGTATCGTTAACGAACGCTTACGCCATTGTGGTCGCCAATGTCTTAACGCTCTGTTTTCCCTGTTTGGTTTAGATGGGCCTGAAAGCGCGAGACCATGACAAAGCTCATCATCCAGATTCCCTGCCTTAACGAATCGGAAACCATTGCCGGGACGATCGACGATTTGCCAAAGGCGATCGACGGGATTGATGAGATTGAAATCCTGATCATTGATGACGGGTCAACCGATGACACCGCAGCGGCGGCAAAAGCGGCCGGCGCCCATCATGTGATTTCCAGTGGCGTCAATCGCGGTCTGGCGCAAAGTTTTCAGCGCGGGCTGGACGCATGCCTCCGGCGCGGCGCAGATATTATCGTCAATACGGATGGCGATAATCAGTATAACGGCGCCGATGTGACAGCGCTGGTGAGGCCCATACTTAGTGGGCGCGCTGATGTTGTGGTTGGCGATCGTCAAACAGAAAAGATAGCGCACTTTTCGCCGCTAAAGAAAAAGCTGCAGCGGGCCGGCAGCGCGCTTGTCAGTCAGCTCGCCAACGCCGAGATTGCAGACGCTGTCAGCGGTTTTCGCGCCCTGTCGCGCGAGGCGGCCATGGGCATGACCGTACGGTCGAGCTTTTCTTATACGACAGAGACGCTGATACAGGCCGGGCGGCGCCGTTTGCGTATTGCATCCGTTCCCATACGCACTAACAAGGTTGAACGCCCTTCGCGGTTGTTCCGGTCCATTCCGCAATTTCTGACGCGCACGGGCCGCACGATGCTGCGCGCTTACGCCATGTATGAACCGCTGAAGATTTTCGCCCTCGCCGGGCTTGTGCTCATGGCGCTCGGCGCCATTCCAGTCGGGCGGTTTCTCCTTCATTACTTCATGGGCGATGGCGCGGGCATGATCCAGTCGCTGATTATCGGCGCCGTATTGATGCTCATGGGCGCTATCTCTGCGATGTTTGCGCTGATTGCTGATCTTGTCGCCTACAATCGTCAGCTTCTTGAGCTGACATTGGAGCGCGTGCGCAAGATCGAATACGCCATGGATCAGGCGCCAGTACAAAAGAAACGCATTCCGGTCGAAAAAATTCGTGAGGAGCTGAAGTCCCTGCCGCAGGTTTTCGGCGGCGGGCTGCGCTAGGGGGATCAATTGAAAAAGTCCGTGATAAGCTTTTTAGTTTTGGGGGGCGTGCTCGGCGCCAGCGGCTCAACGTCGCTGGCGCAGGGCCAGTTTAAGCTGCCGCAGCCCGATCTTTCCGTCGTCAGGCAATGCGTGCTTGATAACAGGGGCGACCTGCAAACGGCGGCGCAGTGTTATGCATCCTTTGACTCCATCTGTTTCGACAAATGGTTTGACCATTACAGCGTCTGCCTGCCGCAAGAAGCAGCGTACTGGAGCGATGCGCTGAACAAAGAACTGGAGCGCGCCGGCGCGCCTGAAAAACGCGCGCAGATAAATACAAACATGTCCGTAGCGTGTCCCACCCCCCGTGCGCGGCATCGACAAATATGCGAGGCCCGCTATCTCCGCGATAATACGGTTTTGCTGCATATCCGCCGCACATGGGGACAGGTTCCGGCGGCTGATTAAAGCAAGAACCGGGCGGCGGGCGCCGCGAATCCATGCTATTAATCCGGCATGGCTCACTACGAATATATTCTGTTCGATACGCCGCTCGGCCGGTGCGGCCTGGCATGGGGTCCGGCGGGTTTGCGCGCCGCCAGTTTTGCCCATGAAAGCGATGCGGCGACAATCCAGCATTTGATCAAGCGCGCGCCAGACGCTGTCCCGGTCCAGGATGCGCCGCCCGAGATCGCGCGGCTGATCGAAGATATTATCGCGCTGTTCGAAGGCGCCAAACGCGACCTTTCCTATGCGGCGCTCGACACGGACGGGATCGAGCCGTTCGAACGCTCCGTTATTGAACTGACGAAGCGGATCGGTCCGGGCGCGTTGAAGACTTATGGCGATCTTGCGCGGGCGCTGGGCGATGTCGGGTATTCGCGGCGCGTGGGACAAGCGCTGGGGCGTAATCCGTTTCCCATTGTCGTGCCGTGTCATCGCGTGGTCGGCGCCGTCGGCGCCATGACGGGATTTTCGGCGCCCGGCGGCGCGGATTTAAAGCGCAGGCTGCTAAAAATCGAAGGCGCTTTAGAGCCGGAGCTGTTTGATTGAGATGTTGATTTTCGCTCAGCTTAACCTTTAAGGCTGTTCCGACTTTGCTTTGCCAATTAGAAATTCGGCAATCTCGTTGTGTCCGCCATGAAATGCGTAATCAGCTGCAGTGAAGGATTCGCATTTTTTACTCACTTCAGCACCAAATCCAACTAACAGTTTGACAATCTCCTTGTTGCCGTTACGAGCGGCAATCATCAGTGCCGTTACGTTATCAACAGTTAAGTCGGTTTTTGCTCCCAGAGTGATCAATAATTTAACCGCACCAATATTACCGCTCTCAACCGCAAAGACTAAAGGCGTGGAATATCCCTCAGCGCTTAAGGCATCAGGGTCAGCACCGGCAGCTATTAAACTGCTTATAACCTCTGTCTGATCTGTTACGCTGGCGCGCATTGCGGCCCAATGCAGAGGCGTAAACCCTTTTTCGTCAGGACTCTGGGCGCTAACTCCACTGTTGAGCAGCAGGCTAACTTCATCTGCCCAACCGTTATACGCAGCTGTATGAATTTCGCCCACGGCTTAGTCTATATTGCAAAAACTGCATTTACGGAAGTTAATAGTTGGATGCCTGCTTAAGCAGAATCTACCCCCACGGCCCCTTCCGCGCGCCCTCAAACGGCGACGGGCCGTCCGGGTCGAGGCGAACGCGTCCGCCGCCGTGCATGTCCATCAGCCGGTCTATGCGGTTCTGCGTCGCCGGGTGCGTAGAAAAGAGATTGTCGCGGCCCTTGCCCGACAACGGATTGATGATCATCAGTTGCCCGGTTTCCGGGTGACGCTCAGCCGTCTCGTTGGGAATTTGCGCTGCGCCTTGAGAAATTTTCGCAAGCGCTGACGCAAGCCATTCAGGATGGCCGCAGATTTCGGCGCCCATGCGGTCGGCCTCATATTCGCGGCCGCGGCTGATCGCCATCTGCACCAGCGCCGCCGCCATGGGCGCGAGGATCATGATTGCAATGGCGCCGATAATGCCGCCGGCATTGTTGCGGTTGCCTCCGAAAAACAGCGCGAAATTCGCCAGCATGGTGATCGCGCCGGCGATGGTCGCGGTGATGGTCATGGTCAGCGTGTCGCGGTTTTTCACATGCGCCAGTTCATGCGCCATGACGCCGGCGAGTTCTTTATCATCGAGAATGCGCAACAGGCCGGTGGTCGCCGCGACGGCGGCGTTTTCCGGATTGCGGCCGGTGGCGAAAGCGTTCGGCTGGGCATTATCGATGATATAGATTTTCGGCTCGGGGATCTGTGCGTTTACCGCAAGATCCTTGGTCATCTTCGCATAACGCCGGACAGCGCCTGAGGCGTGGTTTTCGTCCACTTCCTCGGCGCGGTACATTTTCAGCACCATCTTGTCGGAATTCCAGTAGGCCCAGGCGTTCGTGCCCGCCGCGAACAGAAAAGCAAGCGCCATCCCGCCAGTACCGCCGATCATGAAGCCGACCCCCATGAAAAGCGCCGTCAGAGCGGCGAGCAGCATGCCGGTGCGAAGCGTGTTCATCGTTTCTTCCAAGTCCTTTATCCGCGAAAGACGAGACCTTATATGATGCTTCAAGAGGAGTGCTTCAATATGACTGACGCCAAGGAAAATCCGGGCGAGGAAGAGCGGCTGCAAGAGCTGCCCGCTGCGGCGCGGCGCGCGCTCGCTGAGGCCGAGGAACGCCGCAAGGCGCAAAAAGCCGCCGATGGGCCGAAGGAAATCAACGGCCCGAAAGGCGAAGAGCCCACCCGCTATGGCGACTGGGAACGGAACGGACGCGCCGTCGATTTTTAAACCGCATCGAGCGATTTACCGCGCCAGCGCTTCCAATGAGCGAATA
The DNA here is from genome assembly GCF_028748065.1 of Hyphococcus flavus. GTDB lineage: Bacteria > Pseudomonadota > Alphaproteobacteria > Caulobacterales > Parvularculaceae > Hyphococcus > Hyphococcus flavus. The sequence continues at coordinate 1,636,906 of NZ_CP118166.1, forward strand.
AACCTTGCGGGCGCGGCCACGCGACCCTTACCTTTCCCCTGAACCGGCGCCCATAAGCCGGACGTGATAAATTCATGAGAGAAAAGGAGGCTTCGCGTGAAAGCGCGGAGAGGGCGGGGGCCTATGACTGCAATTGAAACAGAAAACCTGCGTAAGCGGTTTCGCGGCGTCAACGCAGTGGACGGCGTCGATTTATCCGTGCCCGAAGGCGCGATATTCGGCTTTCTCGGTCCCAATGGCGCCGGCAAGACGACGACGATCCGCTTGCTGCTCGGCCTGCTGCGCCCTAATCGCGGGCGCATTGCGCTGTTTGGTGAGAACCTCAAAAGCCGCCGTACGAAGGCGCTAAAGTCCGTAGGCGTCGCATTCGAAACGCCCGCCCATTACGAGCATCTTACAGGCCGCGAAAATCTCGACATCACGCGGCGATTGCTCAATCTCGATAAATCGGAAATCGATCGCGTCCTCGAAACCGTCGAACTTAAATATGTCGAAAATCGCCTCGTGCGGAAATACTCCCTCGGCATGCGTCACCGTCTGGGCCTGGCGCGCGCACTGTTGGGGCGGCCGAAGCTGTTGATTTTTGATGAACCCACCAACGGGCTCGATCCCGTCGGCATTCGCGAGATGCGTGAGTTTATCAAGACGCTGCCTGAACGCACAGGCGCAACCGTTTTCGTTTCGTCCCATCACCTTGCTGAAATCGAACAGATGGCTTCCCATGTGGCGGTCATCAATCTCGGTCAGATTGTGTTTCAGGGCGATATGAAGGAGCTGCGCGGGCTGCATGCGCCAAGGCTGGAGCTTGCATGCTCCGATCCGGGCGGGGCGGCGTCGCTTTTGTCCGGCAGCGGAAAACAAACGCAAACGCGTGGTGGCCGGCTGGTGCTGGAACTCGCCAGCGCTGACGAGGCGGAGCGCGAAGCGGCGGAAATCAACCGCCATCTCGTCGGCGCCGGTTTTGACATACATCATTTGGCGATTGCGCCATGGACGCTGGAAGAGCTGTTCCTGCAGCTTGTGGGCGCCAAGCCGACAATCCGCTCCGACGCGGCTTGAGGAGAGAGAAAATGTTTAATTCCATCTATGTCGAACTCCTCAAACTGAAGCGATCGAAAATCATGATCGTCACGCTTGCCGGGCCGGGCCTTGTGGCGCTGTTGTTTTTTGCGCTGCAGGCGAGCGGCGCGAACTTAAGAGCGTGGCCGTTTTATTTCTTTGCCGGGTTCACTGCCTGGGCGACATTCATGTTGCCGCTCACCGCAACGATTATCGCAACGCTTGTGGCGCAACTCGAACACGGTCCGAAAACCTGGGCGCATTTGCTGGCGCTCCCCGTTCCGAAATGGCGCGTGTTTGCGGCAAAGGCGGTGGTGACGCTCGGGTTGATCGCGTTCATGAGTGTGCTCACCGGCGCGCTGCTTGCCTTTGGCGGGTGGCTGGCGGGCCAGCTTAATCCTGAAAACAAATTGATCGATCCGGCGCCGTTGATCGGTCTTGCCGAAACCATGATGACCGATGACGACGAAATGTTCGGCGGCGAGATGGACATGGTGCTGCTCGCCAAGAACTGGAAATGGGCGGTCGCCGAACGGCTTGCCTATATCTATCTGTCGGCGTTCCTGTTGATCGCCGTGCAGCTTTGGGCGGCGTTGAAGTTCCGCAATTTTCTCATCCCCATGGCGCTTGGCGTTGGCGGCGGGTTTATCGCGATCTTCGCCCAGACCTCGCAATACGGGATCTATTTCCCATGGCTGATGCCGTTCAATACGCTTGGCTTTATGCCGGAAAAAGTGACCATGGCGCTGTCCCTGGGGCTCGTGGGCGGGTTCGGCGCGATGTTACTGATGCTGATCGATATGAGTAGAATGCAAATAAAATAACAATATAGAAATACAACTATATTGTTATAATTCAAAATTAATGCTACTTATGCGTGCGTATGTTTCGTACGCTACTGATATTGTTGTTCATGGGGGCCACCCCTGTGCATAGCGCCGGTTTTTCCGGTCCCGCATTTGACGGGCATGCGCTGGGGTCGGTGGAGCGGGTCATTGATGGCGATACGATTAAAATGCGTGTCGCCATCTGGCTCGATCAGGAAATCACTGTTGCGGTTCGCGTCGCCGGCATCGATGCGCCGGAGCTGTTTCGCCCGCGATGTGATGCGGAACGCACGCTGGCGCTCGAAGCGAAAGTTTTCGCGGAAGATTTCCTGAAAAACGGCGAGGCTGAACTAACGGACATTGAACAAGGCAAATACGCCGGGCGCGTCGTGGCGAATATCAATGCAGCAGGGGGAGATTTAGGCGCGGCGCTCGTGAGCGCCGGGCTTGCATCATCGGGAGGGAAAGGAAACTGGTGTTAGCCGCTATCGATAGAAAGTTGTTTCATTCCCGGTAAACGACCACGGTTCGTCAAGGTCAACGCATGACGTGACATCGCCGCGCGCTTCGATTTTCAAGATATCAGGCCCGCCATTGTCACTGCTTTGCTGGCGCTGCAACAGAACGACGCCATTGATCAGCGGACCGATGAAATTCGTGCGCAGCCGCTGATAGCAATGCATCTCATAATCGGTCACGTCGGCGAATGGCGTGTTGATGCGGCCTTCGCCTTTCTCGAAGGAGAGAAAATCTTCAACCGCGCCAGTCGGTGCTGCGCGTCCCGGTTTGCCGCTCGCGCTGGCGATCATTGCCGGTTTCAGTGAGGGCAGGCGCCCATGCAGGGCAAAGATCAGCCGGTCTGGGTCGATCGCATCCGATGAAAGGGCGATCGCGCTGACCTTCGTCGTTGCTGCGTTATGGGCTGCGTCAGTAAACCATGCGCCTTGCGCGGCGTCCGGCGTGTCCACCAGCGCAGTGCGGCAGGTGTTGTCGCCCTTGGCTTTTCTGATGCCCCATGCATCGCCCAGCTTTGCGGCCCAAGCGTCTTGTTGTTCCTTGGGCAGATAATCAAGGGCGCAGCGCGCTTTGGTCGTTTCCGGCGTAATCAGCGCCATCAGGCTCGGGCTGGCGTCAAACACCGCCGCGCGCGCGAAAGAGTTCGTACGGTATCGTTCGGGCCGGGCGAGCGTCGCCGGTTTTGCGCCAAGGTCATGCAGGCCAACATCAAAGCCGTCGCTTGTACCGATGACGTCGCCGGTTTTAACACGTACGCGTGTTTCCAGCGCCATGTGATCGGGCGAACCGAACTCCGAAAACGCGCGCAAGCCGCCGGCGCGCTCCAGCAATCCAACATCGATGTCGTCAATTCGGTCATAATAAAACGAGATGTTCTCACACGATCTGAAATGCACTGTCCATGAAAGCCCCTCGGCGCGGCCGTAAGGGTCGCGTTCCACATGGCGTTCAATAGCGACGATGTCGGCGCGCGCCGGCGCAAGCGCCGTCGTTTCGATGCGCTCAAAAGCTTTTTCGCCTGAGCGGGTGTTGATGCGGATGTAAGGGGCGGGCAACGTTTCGCCGGGCGCGGTGACGCCGCCGAGCGGTGAGACGGAAAGGACATCAGCGACCGGCGCGAACGGTCCGGCAAGCGCCGGCTCGCCGATGGCGCAGGCGCGGGCCGCCATGGGCGCGCCGTCAGCCTTGGCGGCGAAATCAGCCGCGCCCTCGACGAGCTTGGACCCGGCTTTCGGCCACGCAATCGCGGCGCCCAACAGCGCGGCTGTAAACAGCGCTGCGGCAACCCTCGTTGCATAACCGGAATGATGCATAGCCAGACCCCCAAAATCCCCTGAGCCTGATTATCACGCAACCAACCTCTATGCCAAAATCCTATGGCGGCCCGGTTGAGTCAAGCAGCGCCGAGCTGCCGAAAATGGCTTAAAAGCTCGACAAACCGGCGATTATCCGGCTTATCTGGCGCTCCGGATTGGTTAATGCGGGCTCTAGGGACGCGAAAGGCGGGGAAAATGGTGAAATGGCGCGGACGGCGGCAGAGCCGCAATGTGGAGGATCGGCGTGGTGCGGCGGCCGCTGGCGGTGCTGGGATCATCCTCATGCTTTTGCGGTTCATCATCGGCCGCTTCGGCATTCGCGGGATCATTCTCCTCGTGCTGATCGGGGGCGGGCTCTACATGGCGGGCGTCAATCCGCTAGCGCTTCTTCAGGGGCAGACGGGCACGCAACAAGTCGCCGAGCCGGTTGATGATGAGACCTCTCAATTTGTTCGCGTTATCCTTGCGGAGACGGAAGACGTGTGGTCGCAGCTCTTTGCTGAGGCTGGCGGCGACTATCCGGAACCGACGCTGGTGATGTTTTCCGGCAGCGTATCGTCCGCATGCGGATATGCTTCCGCCGCCGTTGGTCCGTTTTACTGCCCGGCGGATCAAAAGCTCTACCTTGACGCCAGCTTTTTTCAGGAGCTAGCGCAGCGCTTCGGCGCGCCGGGCGACTTCGCCGCCGCTTACGTCATCGCTCACGAGGTCGGCCATCATGTTCAGACGGTGACAGGCATCTCGAACCAGGTACGTTCCGCGCAACAACGCGCGCAAGGCGAGGGGGAATCGAACGCTTTGCAGGTGAGGATGGAGCTGCAAGCCGATTGCTATGCAGGCGTCTGGGCGCACTATGCGGACCGTACATCAAACCTGCTCGATGACGGCGATATTGAAGAGGGCCTCGCCGCCGCTGAAGCCATCGGCGACGATACGCTGCAACGAAACGCCGGCCGCCGCGTCACGCCCGAAAGCTTCACCCACGGCACCTCCGCCCAGCGCCAGCGCTGGTTCACCAACGGTTACCGCACGGGCGACGTCGCAGCTTGCGATACGTTTAATGTGAGTGTGCTCTAAACTCACCCCCGCCAGAAGGCGGGCGAGAGGATCACCAGGATCGTGAAAAATTCGAGCCGGCCGAGCAGCATGCCGGCGCTCATGGCGAGTTTCGCGGCGTCAGGCAGGCTGGCGAAATTCCCCGAGGGTCCGACAATAGGGCCAAGCCCCGGCCCAACATTCGCGATCGCCGTGCCTGCTGATGAAATCGCCGTCAGCGTGTCGAGGCCTAGCCCGGCGAGCACGACAGCAAGGCTCGCAAACGTTGCGAAATAAACAAAGAAAAAACTCAACACCGAAACAAAAACGTCATCGGTCAATGGCCGCTGATTATACCGCGCCACAAAAACTCCGTTCGGATGCGCGAGACGTTTGGCGTAAACGACGAGCGCCGCCAGCGCCACCTGAAACCGGAACACTTTCATACCGCAGGAGGTCGACCCGGCGCAGCCGCCGATAAACATGATGCAAAAGAAAAAGCCGACCGCGAACGGGCCCCATGCATTGTAGTCGGTCGTGGCGTAGCCCGTGCCGGTCATGATCGATACGACATTAAAGATCGCCAGCCGAAAGGCCGTAAACGGATCAATATCGTCGAATATGTTCAAAACGCGAAACATCATCAGCACTGTCAACACTGTGACGATGGTGATGAAAAACCGGATCTGACTGTCGGTGAAAAGCCGCTTCCATGCGCCGCGCAGGATCGCTACGAGAAAAATCCCGAACGGCAGCGACCCGATAATCATGAACACAGTGACCACAAGATCAAGCGGCGCGCGCCCGACCGTCAGGAACGCGCCAAGCGATGCGTCGCGTGTTGAAAAACCGCCCGTGGCCACGGTTGTCATGGCATGGTTCAGCGCGTGCCAGGCGGGCATGCCGAAACCCCACAACATGACGAAGCAAAGTGCGGTGAAGAAAAGATAGATCAGCGACAGGGCGATCGAATAATTCGTGGCGTTGGCCATGAATTTTTCCGACGTGTCCCACGCCTCGCTCTTGAAGATCTGCATGCCGCCGACCTTCAGGATCGGCAGAACCGCGAACGCCATGATGATGATGCCGACGCCGCCGAACCATTGCAGCATGGAGCGCCATAAAAGCGCGCCGGGCGGTGCATCATCCAGGTTTGTGACGATCGTGGAGCCGGTGGTGGTCAATCCAGACATGGCTTCGAAAAAAGCGTCCACATAACCGATATCCAGCCCGCCGAGTGCGAGTGGAATAGCGGCGAAAACAACAAGTGCTGTCCAGCTTGCGCCGGTCAGTAAAAAGCCTTCACGGATGCCGATGGAATCAATCCGGCCCCAGCTCGCCGCCGCCGCGCCGCCGCCCATAAAAATCGCCGCCGTGGCGCCGATCGCAAATGACGACCAGTCCGCGCGGTGAACCGCATCCTGAGACAGAAGATCCGTCAGCATCGGGAGCAGCATGGTCACGCCCAGCGCGGCCACAAGCGCGCCCGTAACCAGAAAGACGGGGCGAAGATTCAGCATGGTGTCAGCCGGCCATTAAAGCTGCGAGGAGCCGTTAAGTGCGTGCAGTATTAGTGGACTTGACGCAATTCATGCGGACTGTCGAGGGAGAACGCCGGAATATCGACGTCGAACAGCTCGCCGTCATTGGCTTCCATGCCGTAAGCGCCGACCATCAGGCCCGACGGCGTCGCAAGCGGCGCGCCGGAAGTATATTCAAAGCCTTCCCCGGGACGAATCACCGGCTGCTCGCCGACAACGCCGTCACCAGCGACAACATCGGTCTGTCCGCGCGAATCGGTGATGCGCCAATACCGCGTGCGCAGTTGCACCGCCGTGTTTGATTCGTTGTTGATACGAACCGTGTATGCCCACACATAGCGTGGTTCATCCGGGTCCGACTGGTCTTCAAGGTAATGCGGACTGACGCTGACGCGGATGCCGCGCGTCACGCTTTCATAGGTTTGGCCTTTACGTTCATCCCCGGCCATGGCGCCGCCCTGCAACTCAATCACTTGGAACCCCGCTTTCGGCGACAATCTAATCTGCATCGCGAGAGAACGCCAGCGTTCGCCAAAAATTCAAGCGCCCGGGGAAAAGCATCGCGATGCTGCACGCAAAGGCCACTTGCCATTGGCGCGAGCCGAAGGCAAACGAAACGGATGCGACACGAAAATTACAACGATGGCGTGTTGCCAATGGAGGCAATCGCCGCGCTGATGAAATCAGGCGGGCTGAAAGGCGCCGACGCGACCCGCCTACAGCCGGCGAGCCTCGACTTGACGCTCGGCGCGCGGGCGTGGCGCGTGCGCGCATCGTTTTTGCCGTCGCGCTTGCGGACGGTAGCCGCCCGCCTCGATGACGGGCTCGCCATGCAGCAAATGGACCTGGGCGCCGGCGCCGTTTTTGAACGCGGCTGCGTCTACCTCGTCGAGCTGAATGAGCGTCTTGCGTTACCCGAACATGTGAAAGGCGCCGCCAACCCGAAAAGCTCAACTGGCCGTATCGATGTTTTTGTGCGGCTGGTGACAGACTATGGCGCGGCGTTCGATGAAATTCCGGCCGGTTATGACGGGCCGCTTTACGCAGAGATCAGTCCACGGACGTTTTCCATTCTCGCGCGGCGCGGCTCAAGCCTCAACCAGTTGCGATTGAAAGCGGGCTCATGCCGATTGGATGACGAAGCGCTCGAGGCGTTGCATGCGTCGGCGCCGCTGGTCGATGGTCCCGCAAATATTTCCGGCGGGCTCGGACTTTCCGTTTCACTGGCCGGTGATGACGGCATGATCGGCTGGCGCGCGCGCCGTCATTCGGCGTTGATCGATGTCGATAAAGTCGGCGCCCTTGACCCGAATGAATATTTCGAACCGATTGCGCCGCCGAAAACCGGCTTTATCATTCTTGATCCGGATGAGTTTTATATCCTCGCGTCAAAAGAAGCGTTGGCCGTGCCGCCGGATTACGCTGCCGAGATGACGCCGATCAGTCCCGGGCTGGGCGAATTTCGCGTGCATTACGCTGGATTCTTCGATCCCGGCTTCGGCTGGTCGGAACAGGGCGTCAACGGATCGCGCGGGGTATTGGAGGTGCGCAGCCACGATGCGCCGTTTGTCCTCGAAGACGGTCAGCTTGTGGCCCGGCTCGTCTATGAGAAAATGGCGGCGCGCCCGGCAAGGCTTTACGGGGGCGATCTTAAATCGAATTACCAGGGCCAGGGCCTCAAGCTCTCGAAGCATTTTCGGTAAATTTATGCTTTGTAAGAGCTTGTTACCGCCTATTGCGGATGTAGATCAGCGTGTTTTTCCAAACAATTAAACAACAGCGTATTTAGAAGTATAAAAGCTTCACCCATCTCAGCCAGAGTCTGACCGTCTGTCGTGAACGCTTCTTGCCTAGCAAGTGCTAAATACAAGGGCGTCAAGTCGAATTCAAAATTTCCCAGACAGTCTATCTCCCGAGCCAGTTGAGTGTCTCGGCCATACAAATTCCAATGTATGTGTAAGAATTTCGATAAATCTAGAATCCTGTCGTCGAATTCATAAGTAAAGTCACGATGCCGATAAGCGTCATCAGCTGAAGCAACGTAACCATAGTCCGCTAGCAAAAATTTCAAATATTCATCCGGCAACATCTTTCTCAATTCAGATACTGCGGCGTTAAAATCTTCTGGCACATAGTGACCTGAGGGTGTTTGAAGAATCTGAAGCTTCAAGTCTGAAAATTTTTGATCGCCCGGTTCTGCTATATCAGATGTATATGGAATAATGGCGGTAGTCTTTTCACCCTCCAAAATATTAACTCGATTGTGCGGCAAAGTTATTTCTACACGAGAGTTGGTTAGGGCTGGAGCTGGTTGTGTTTGAACTGTAGAACAGCCTGCCGCCAACAAGATGCCTACGGTGCAAATGGCTATTCTCAATCTATAAAACATACCTCACCCCGTATTATAGCACCAAATTCAAAGACATAATCTAACACAATTATAGGCAGCTTTCGTACGCAGTTTCGTCAAAAGCCTGCGATTTGAGCTGCACGCCTAAGGCGAAAGCGGCTTTCGATTTTACATCCTATGTGATGAAAATCGGCCGGAATCCCGCTTTTGGTGGACGGTTATCCCCCGGTTTCGCAGCGGCCTTATGATGCGCGCATGGAAATATATCTTGCCATAACCGCCATGTTGGCGCCGTCGAAAACGCGCAAGGCGTTTGCAGGCGAACCGGAAATGACAATGCCGGCGCAACGGCGCGGCGCTTTGCCGAAAAGGTGTACAAATTTTTTGGCGGTGTTTTGTACAACAATCGGCTGCAGTCCTTGCGTCAGGCCAAAACGACAAGCGGGGACGGGCGCGCGCCAAACAAAATTTGCGCAAGAAAATCCGGCTCGGGAACGCCCGGCGCGTGAAAACAGAACAGCACAAAGAAAAAGGGCGCCGCTTAAGCGACGCCCTTTCTTCCCGCTTTCGCGGAAAATCCGGAGCACACCCCAATCCAGTGAGAATTTGAATGCGTTCCAGTGCAACCGTTTGATGAACCCGTTACCGTATCCACCATCAATCGCTAGACCTTTTGGGCGCGCTACTCGGGTCGTGGCTGCCGGCATTTGCGTTTCGCCATGTCCGCAACGTCGCGTCCTTCAGATCCGCGTCATCTTTTTAAGACTTGCGCCTTACGTCGATGCCGCGCGCCAATTTGCAGCTGGCCCGCTGCTTACGGCGATACCGGTTCCTCGCTTGCGCACCGCCTTTCGGCTTTGCGTGCGAGGTCGGGCCGCTCAGGCCCGTCCATCACGCAGGAAACTCACCTTTGTTCCCTTTTGCCTTCATGCTTCTGAGCGTTGCATTCGGCCAGCGTCTGTTCCCGTTCTTCCCGTCCAACCTGCCGCTAGGCAAACACGACAAATTGTCAATAGGGATGCGGTACTTAGTCAGGATACCAACTTTCTGATCGTCGTCGAATCATTCTTTTCCCCATTCTTTCAGGAAAATTTATGGGGAAAAGCGGCGCAAAGAATTTCAATAGCTTGTCAGGTTTTCCTGAAAACAACAGAGAAGTTGTTGGCGGGCATTTCCACAGTGTGTTCAAGCATCAGCGCGTTTTTCTGCGCCAGCGGAACAATTTCCTGCTCAAGATCGCGCACGCCCCAGCGCGGGTCACGGCTTTTCAGGCTAGCATCAAACGCCTCATTTGAGGGCGCTGTATGAATACCTCTTCGAGAGAAAGGACCGTAGAGAAAAAGCTTGCCGCCGGCGCGCAACAGCCTTCCGGCGCCAGTGAAAAGGCCTTGCGCCGCTTCGAACGGCGCAATGTGGATCATGTTGATCGAGACAAGTCCGTCAAAGGGCGCTTCTTTTTCAACACCCCATTCGCCCGTTGTAACGTCGATAGCGTGCGGCTTCGCAAGGTTGGCGAGGCAGGTTTCAGCGATCCAGGCGGCGATGGAGGCCCGCGATGCCGCGTCCGGATCGCCTGTAAGCCAGCGCACATTAGGAAGCGCGGCGGCGAGATGAACGCCGTGTTCGCCGGTGCCGCCGCCGATTTCGAGTATTTTACCCGCGTCCGGCATGAATTTGAGAAAAACATCGCGGATCGGGTCGCGATTGCGCGCAACGGACGGCGAAAACTGGCGTTGCCCCGCATTAGCGCGATCCTCAAGCGCGATTTTTTTGGGTTTGTCACTCATACCGACGGCTTACCCCGAACAACTGGCGCCGCCAAGAACGCAAAACTGCGCGCAGAACGGGTGGTTGAGTTTTACAGGACGCACCGCCTCTTTCAGGCTCGCGCCCATTTCAAACTGTTCGTCATAAGGCAAGAGCGTGCAGGACAGCACCTTCGGCCCCGCCGCGCCTTTGCGTTTTACCAGCATGCGCGAGGTTGCGCACATGATATCGGCGGGGTTCTTGTTGAGGATGCTCCAGCACGCGGTGGTGATTTCCGGCACGTCGCGCGCTTCATCCATTTCGGGGAAAATAACAAGCGATGCAGGGTCGTTCGCATCAAAAGGAATGCTGCGTTCGGCAAACAGGTTACAGAAGCCATCGCGCAAAGCCTGTTCGCTTTCACCGGAAAGGCTGCGCCCGGCGATGCTTACTCGAAAGCCGTTTTGAATGAGCCATGCAAGACCTTCGATCCCGGCGTCGAATGCGCCCGCGCCGCGTTCTTCGTCGTGGCCGTCGCGGGTGTAGTGGTCAATGGAAACGCGTAATATCAATTTGGAAGGATAAAGTTCTTTGAGCCGCAGCAATTCAGACTGCACGCGCGGGCGCATCATCGGGCGCATGGCGTTGGTCAGAACAAGAACCTCGAAACCATTCGCCAAGGCGGCCTCGATCATCGCCGCAGCGTCAGGGTTCATGAAAGGCTCGCCGCCGGTGAAGCCGATTTCCGAGGCGCCCATGGTCTTTGCCTCGTTCAGAAACGGCGCCAGTTCTTCAGCAGTCAAATAAGCCAGCCGATCATTTGTAGGAGAAGATTCGATGTAACAATGAACGCATTCGACATTGCACAGCGTGCCCGTATTCACCCAGAGCGTTTCAAGTTGCGTTATGGGAACAGACGCGCGGTCAGCGCCATCTGCGGTCTTGTCAGGATGGTTGAATTTACCGCCGGCAAAAACCGGCGATGTCAGGTCATGCGCCATAAATGATGCGTCCCGTCATGCGCGCCGACCATGCGCTAAAAAGCCCGCCGGCGGCAACCGGCAGGCTTTTCAAGTTCGCTCAAATCGGCGTTAAAAACGCGTGCGTCAGTCGCTTTCGATCGGGTCAAGAGGCGCGCCATAGATCGCGTCATCCTCATAGACTGGCTCTTCGGGCAGCGGTTCGCCCGTTACGGGATCGGTTTTCGCCGGGCGCAACGGCGCCATCATCGCCGGCTGGTCGCGATGGGCGAGCGCCCAGACGGCGTTCTGCAGAACCGCCGACTGCGGACGGGAAACTTTTTCGCGGTAGATAATATCCGCCGGGGTTACATTGGCCTGGTAATAGCCTTCGTTCCACGATCCGCGAGATTTCAGGATCGCGCCTTCAAGGCTGACGCCGCCGTAAAGACCGCGCGAGCGTGAGAACGCCAGAACGTCAACCGTCTGCGCTTTCGCGCCGGCGCCAATGGGACCAGCGGCGAGCGACAGGTCGGCGCCGAGCTTCACCGTGGTTGAGAGCAGATGCTCCATGCCGCGCTGGGTCATGACAAGAAGAATGGTTTCAGAGCCCTCAAACCCGGCCTGGAACCCGATGGACAGCGATCCGACCGTGAAAAATGTCGGCTCCGACCAGCTGCCGTCGTCATTGCGGGCGACCATCACCGCGTTGCCGCCTGACGCGCCAATGATAAAGCCGCCACGAAGCGATTTCGGGATGATGACCATTGCTTTTGCATTGTCAGCCGCATCCCATAGCGGCTCATAGGCGCTGTCATTGGCGAAATAGCTCACCGTGTCAGCGGCGTCGATAATCAGTTCCTCGGCCTTCTCCTGCTTCGACTTCGCAGCGGCGGGGCCAAGCGCCATGGTGAATGCCGCAAAAGCAGCGCCGATAATGCCAATAAGCCGTGTCATTTCCGGCCTCCTTTCAAAATTCGCGTCGGCGCGCATGTCCGCGCCGTTTCGCGCCATAAATAAGTCTGTTCGGGCGGGCCAAAAGATGGCGCCCGCGCCTTTTCCACATGAATTCTTGGAGAGATTTGCCATCACAGTCGAGACCCTTTCGGCCCCGAACCGGCTAAAATCAGGCGGCTTGACGAAATCCTGCGCCGGCGCGACATCTTTTGCACATTGATCGGCGCCGTACAGAACCGACCGATCTGTGATCCGCGGGTGTAGCTCAATGGCAGAGCAGGAGCTTCCCAAGCTTAAGACGAGGGTTCGATTCCCTTCACCCGCTCCAGCCCTTCGTATGCTGCTAGAGCAGTTCGATTTGTGAAAAGCGTTTTATGTTTTTGAATCGTCAGGGAGTTGGGCGAAGAAAATTTCCTGTATTCAGAATCAATTCTGAATACAGGTAGCGGCAAGGCTGCAAATTGAAAATTGACAAACTTATTTTGAATGGCGAAATTTTTTTCGCCCGCAGCGGCGATGGAATTATTACTCCGCTTACCGACAATATAAATAAAATCTTCAAAGATAACGGCGCAAGCTTCCCGATAACAGGGAGGCGCGAATGATCAGCCTTATACCAAAGAAAGTTTTAGTCTTGCGTGATTTTCGGATTAGGCAGAATTTTTTTGGAAACCGTACCGGGACGGCGGCAACTGAATTTGCAATTGTAGCGCCCGTATTCCTGTTGATGATTCTTGGAATGCTTGGCTTTGGAATCTATCTTGGGGCTTCTCACAGCGTGCAACAGCTCGCATCCGATGTTGCCCGGGCGACAATTCCTGGCGTGACGGAGAAAGAGCGGCAGGAGATCGCGGCAAACTTTATCAATCTGAATATTGATAGCTACGCGTTTTTGAAAGCCGACAATATGAAAGTCGATGTCAAAGATAGCGAAACTGTCTCGGACTTGTTCGTTGTAGAAATTCAATATGACGCAAGCCACTTGCCTATATGGGGCCTAGCCGATTTCGCGCCGATGCCCAGCAAGACAATAACGGCTTCCTCAGCGATTAAAACAGGGGGGTATGGGCAATGATCCGGCGTTCTTTGTTTAAAGAAATTAGCCGCGACCGCTCTGGTTCGATCGCAATGATGTTCGCCATATTTCTGCCAGTGGCGGTGCTATGCCTCGGCATAGCTATTGATCTGATGATGCTTTTTACGGAAAAGCGAAAAGCGCAGGGTGTTGCTGATATTGCGGCGATCATTGCTGCTCAGGCGTCGTCAGATCCTGAACAAGCGGCGCGCGAGATTCTTTCGATTAACGGTTACGACGTTATCAGCTCAGTTGAAATGGGGCGTTTGGAGGAAGAAGAACGCAAAAAGGCTGTTGAGACAAAAACCGAATATGAAGTTATTCCCGGGCGATATGTACCCAACCCCGACCAGCACTATAGGCAGCGGTTTGTCGCCGGTCAGACCCCATATAATGCAGCGAAAGTGAACGTCAAAAAAAAGGGCGAGCTTTATTTTGTCGACCACTTGTTCGACACGCCGACTGTTGCCGTAAGCGCAACCGCCAGCTGGCGCGCTCTTGCCGCGTTTTCCGTTGGATCGAGGTTGGCAAGTGTTGATGACGGATTACTCAACGAACTGTTGGGAGCGCTTCTTGGGACCGAAGTCTCATTGTCAGTCCTCGATTACGACGGGCTGATGGGCGCTGATATCGAGGTGTTCGGCTTCTTGAATGCGCTGGCCTCAGAGATGAGTATCGAAGCGGGACAGTATGACGATGTTCTAAAAAGCGATCCTACCTTACCTGACGTTTTGGCGGCGATGATGCAGGCGAGTGGCGAGGGGCCAGCGGCGGATGCGTTAGCAACGCTTCGTGGTTCAGTTGGCGGTCAAACTCGCAACATCGATCTTGCCAAAGTTATCAACTTGGGGCCTGCGGGTATTGTTGCGCTTGGCGAGCCTGCCGGGGCAGGGTTCCCTGCATATGTGAGTGCGTTTGATCTGATATTCGCTAACGCGGTGGTGGCAGAAGGAAAACGTCTTTTACATCTTGACCTTGCAGCGACCGTCCCTGGACTGGCGTCACTAAAAGCAGTGATCGCTATTGGCGAGCCAATGCAATCGTCTCCCTGGTTTTCTATTGGACAGGGCGGCCAGACCGTATCGAACGTGCAGGCGCGTATTTATCTCGAAGCTTCGGTTGGCGGCGAAGGTTTGCTTTCCGGCGCGGAAATTCGTTTGCCGGTATATATTGAAGCTGCACGCGCCACTGGTGAGTTGCTTGGCGTTGAATGTCCAGGCGGACGCATGGAAAACATAGTTGTCCGATTGGGCGCCTCGACGTCAGTAGCCGATGCTTGGATAGGTGATGTCGATATCTCGCTGAATTCCTTGGGTGACGATGTCGAGGAGGCTCGTCTCATTACGGCCCCAGCTCTTTCGGCATGGGGAAAGGCCCATGCGGGAACGGCTTCCTCCTTTGTCCAACCCCTCGGTTTCACTTGGGACGATATTGCCTACGGTACCGTCAAAACAACAGCGACAGAAGATATCGCTCGCGTGTTGGTTGAGAATTTGATCAATGATCTGGATTTGGATGTCAGTACATTGGGCATTACCCTGATCTCCACATCATCCTTATCAAAGAGTGCGGTGGCTGACGCCTTAGGCGCCCTAAGCGTGCCGGTCAGTGATGTGATCGACCAACTATTGGAAGCGCTGGGCATAAGCGTCGGGGAAGGAGTTTATCGCGTGAATGGGGCCAAGTGTGATCATGCTGTTCTTGTTCAGTAAATACATTTCGCGATGCGGAAAAAGTAATATTCGGCAAATATTTCTCAGTAGAGGTGAGGATTTTGTTCTTTATTTTTTTAAAGGCGCTTTGTATTCTGATCATGCGTGATTCTTTGACGATCGCGAAAATGCGGCTTACTCCCCATGCAGAATGTCTGGGACTGTACGTCAAGTCTCGGAGAATAAAAGCGCCAATAGTATTGAGTTTAGCAGGCCTGTTATGTTGAGCCTGCTGGAAGAAAGGCTGCGCTTAGAGTTCAGGCGCTTTTAGAGGGGATTTCTATGCCTGACGTTGAAAATGGAACAAGTTCGGGAATTAAATCGGTAAGCAACGCGTTCACCATTCTTGAGGTTGTGGCCGCAAATTTCGGTCCGATTTCCCTAAAAGAAATAAGCGCCAGAGCGGGAGTTTCTCCAAGCAAGGCGCATCGATATTTGCAGAGCCTATGTGCTTGTGGCCTGTTAAGTCAGGCGCACAAATCCGGCCATTATGATTTAGGCGTCATGGCGATGCGTATGGGGCTTGCTGCTATTAATCGCGTTGATGTGGTTAGTCGTGCTGGCGACGATCTGCGTTTGCTTGCCGATGAATTGCAGGCGGATTGCTACATAACTGTTTGGAGCGATTTAGGGCCGACAATTGTCCGCTTCGAACGTTGTAAAAGTCCAACAGCCTCGATGATTGGTCCAGGCGTTTCATTGCCTGTATTTACGTCTGCTGCGGGGCAGGTTTTCCTGGCGTTTGGGGGGGCGGATTTTGTTGAGAACCTGCTAAGCGGGAGTACGGATATTGGCGCCCCTCCAGGCGGGCCGGAAGAATTGCGCCGTTTGCGAGATAACCTCGACACTGTAAGGCGCAAAGGTTTCGCACACTCAGAAGGTTTGCTCATGCCTGGCCGATATGCGGTGGGCGCGCCCATTATATCAATCGATGATAATGTCATTGCCGCCGTGGTGGCGCTTTCAAAAGACCCGTCAATTATCAACGCGAGTAGCCTTGGAGTTAGTAAAGTGATGGAGTTCTGCAGGAAGTATTCGGTTCCCAAAAGGGGATACGCGGAAGAAACTTTGGTGGAACAAAAAATCGCCGTTTAAAATGCTCAAAAAACATCTTTAAGCGCTCGAATTTTTGCGAAAGATTCCACTGCTCCAGCGTTGTTCATATTGATTGCGTTTTGTAGTTGCTCGTTCCCGGCACGTAGAAACGGGTTTGTCTCAAGCTCAAGAGATAGCACCGTTGGCACCGTGGGCTTATTCGCGAGGCGCATTTTATCGATCTCATTCGCTCTTTCTTTTAAATTCTTGTTTTCAGGGTCTATGGAGAGGGCAAACTTCGCATTTGCCTGCGTGTACTCGTGTGCGCAATAAAGCTTCGTTTCTGGCGGCAACGCGATAATTTTCTGCAATGAGTTCCACATCTGCGCGGGCGTGCCCTCGCACAGCCTGCCGCATCCCAGGGCGAAAACCGTATCGCCCACAAAAGCTGCGCCATCATCGGCAAAGTGATAGATGATGTGACCGAGCGTATGTCCTGGCGTGTCAAACACTTTAGCCTCGGATCTGCCCAGATTCACGATGTCATCATCGCCTACTTCACAATCAATGCTTGGAATTTTATCGGCTTCGGCGCGCGGGCCTATAATCTCACAACCCCACTTTTTCTTGAGCGCTATGTTTCCACCGGCGTGGTCGGGATGCCAGTGTGTATTGAGAATATGCGTGAGTCGCCAGCCGGCGTTGTCGAGTTGCCGGTTTATTTCGGCGGCGTCCGGCGTGTCGATTGAGGCTGTCAGACCGGAGCTTCGATCGCGAATGAGAAAACCATAGTTATCCTTCAGGCAGGGAAACTGTCTTATTTCAATCGCCATTGGTGCGCCTTTTCAAAAGTCTCGGATACAAGCATAACAAGAACGCGCATTAGCGTAAAATGCTCAGCCGGGAACGCTTCATAGTATGCGAACTGATATCCTCGACTTTCATGAATTTTATCGATCGCAGATTGGCGTTATTGCGCGGGAATCAATTTCCGCTCAACTGGCGGAGCTATGGGGCGATGGGGCGGGATTGGCGATTGTCGGCTTCGGGCATGCTGACCCTTATCTTGAGATGTTTTCCGCGGCGACACGTTGCCTCTCTTTTGCGCCGGGCGCGCAGGGCGTCATCCAGTGGCCTAATCGTCATGCGAATGCTGCATGCCTTGTCGGCGAAAAAAACTGGCCGCTGCCGGATGCAAGTATTGATAGGCTGCTTATCGTGCATGGCCTTGAAGAAGCGCCAACGCCGCATCGTTTACTGCGTGAGGCTTGGCGCGTACTGAAAGATGACGGCCGTATGATTATTGTCGCCTCGCACCGGCGGGGATTGTGGTCGGTTATCGACACGACGCCATTCGCGGCAGGGCGTCCCTATTTCAAACGAAGGCTTGAGCGGCTGCTTCAGGACTCGATGTTCCGCCCCCGGTTTTGGGATACGGCGCTATTTTTCCCGCCGCTTGGTTCTGGCATGCTGCTAAAAGCGGCTCGCACTTGGGAACGCGCCGGCGCGCGTCTGTGGCCCGGGCTTGGCGGCGTTTTGATGCTTGAGGCGGAAAAAGACATGCTCGCCCCTGTTGGCCTTGCGCGTGCTGCTGGCGCGCGCACGATGCGCCCCGCACTGGCGGCGCCTCGCCCGGCGCGCCGGAGCAGTGTTTGATTAAGCCAACTATTTGTGTGGTTGCGCTGCGGTTTCACGCCTTTATACCGCTGCGGTAATGAAACGAAGGATTTTTCGATCATGCCGCTCCCGAACCCGCGCCCTGGGATAATGAAAATCAAACCCTACGTTACTGTTGCCGCACCTGCGGCGACGCCCGAGGGCATGCCTGTGTTCAAAATGGCGTCAAACGAATCCGCTCTTGGTATGAGCGACAAGGCTAGGGTCGCACATGATGAAGCTGCGGCGTCTTTGAATATTTATCCTGATGGCTGCGCGGCGGCGCTTCGTGACAAGATCGGTGCAGTTCACAACCTCAATCCGTCGGGCATCGTTTGCGGCGCGGGGTCGGACGAGCTTCTGCAATTGCTGACCAAAGCTTATGCGGGTGAAGGCGACAACATCGTTCAGTCTGATTACGGATTTCTAGTCTACATGATTGCGGCCATGTCCTGCGGCGCTGCGGCACGCTTCGCGCCTGAAAAGAACCTTACGACAGATGTGGATGCGCTCCTCGGGCTTGTCGATGAACGAACGCGGATTGTTTTTCTTGCGAACCCCAACAATCCAACAGGAACATATTTACCAGAAACCGAATTGCGCAGACTTCGCGAAGAGCTACGCGAAGATGTTCTCCTGGTGATTGACGCCGCATACGCTGAGTACATGGAAGAGCCTGACTACGCAGCGGGCGAAAAACTTGTCGAAGAATTCGAAAACGTCGTGATGACGCGCACATTTTCAAAAATTTATGGCCTTGCGGCTTTGAGACTCGGCTGGGCTTATTGCCCGCCTGCGGTTGCTGACGTGCTCAACCGTATTCGCGGACCCTTCAACGTCACCGGTCCGGCGCAGGCGGCGGGAATTGCGGCGCTCGATGATCAGGCGTTCATTGAGCGCAATCGCGCGCATAACAGCGCAGAACGCGATTATCTGCAGCAGCAATTTGGAGGCATGGGGCTCGAATACGTTCCCAGCTTTGGCAATTTCATTCTGGTCAAGTTTCCTGCCGAAGCCGGCCGCAATGCGGAGGGGATACGTCAATATCTTCAGGATAACGGCGTTATCGTACGCGACATGAAACCTTATCGGCTCGATGAATATCTGCGCGTGACTATCGGAACGCGTGAAGCCAACCGGAAGCTAGTTGATCTCCTAACAGAAAAGTTTTCCCGTGACTGAGCCTGTAAAATTTAAATGCGTTGCCATCATAGGAGTTGGGCTGATTGGCTCCTCGCTTGCATGTGCAATGCGCAAGCGCGGATTAACAGATCAGATTATCGGTGTTGATTGCGATGAAGGCGTGCTGGCGCGTGCAAAAAAAATCGGCGTGATCGATGATGGTGAAACATCGCTTGAGAAAGGCGTCAGCGGGGCGGACCTGATTGTGTTGTCTACGCCCGTTGGCGTGATGAGCGACGTTTGCAAAGCGCTGTCGGCTGCAGCCGATGACGGCGCGCTCATCATCGACGTGGGATCGGTGAAAGGCTCGGTGGCGAAGGCGGCGGCGGCGCTGCCGGAGCGATTGCATTTTGTCCCTTGCCATCCGGTTGCCGGTACGGAGCAATCGGGTCCCGAAGCAGGCTTTGCGTCCCTGTTCGAAGACCGCTGGTGTATTTTGACGCCGCTCGTGCGCGATGATGAGCCTTACAAAGCCGCCGTCAAAAGAGCCGAAGGCTTATGGGCGGGCGTTGGCGCACAGGTTGAGGTGATGGACGCCGCCCATCACGATTTGGCGCTCGCCGTCACTAGCCACTTGCCACACCTGATTGCTTTCACGCTGGTCGGCGCCGCGGACGATGTTGAAAGCGTTGCTCATGGCGAGGTGATCAAATACTCCGCCGGTGGTTTTCGCGACTTTACGCGCATCGCCGCGTCCGATCCGATCATGTGGCGGGACGTGTTCCTCGCCAACAAAGATGCTGTGCTGGAGGTGTTGGGGCGGTTTTCTGAAGAACTTGCCGTTATGCAACGGGCGATCCGCTGGAGCGACGGCAAGGCGCTCGAAGACGCGTTCGCCCGCGGGCGAAGCTTACGCCGCGCGATTGTCGATGCGGGTCAGGAAATGGACGCGCCGAATTTTGGACGGGACAAGAAGGAGCGCTAAGCCTCTTCCTCATCCAGCGTTACTTCGTAGCCCCACAGGGTTTCGATATGCGTCATGACCGCGTCTTTGGTCTTGTCGCTCAATAAGCGGCCATTGTGGATCGTGTGGCGCAGTTTGAGTTCGCGGTCGCCTTCGAGGTCAGCGCCGACGACCTGAATGTTCGGTTCATGCATGCCGAGATCGTACATGGCGGCGAGTTGCGCCTTCACGCGCCGGAAGCCACGGTCATCATGGATGGCGGAGATTTCAACATGATTTTCTGCAGCGTCGTCCGATAGCGCGAACAAGCGGAAATCGCGCATCACCTTGGGCGACAGGTACTGCAGGATGAAGCTTTCGTCGCGGTAGTTCGCCCAGGCGTCTTTTAATATCTCACGCCAGTCGCCGGAGCCCGCAATATCAGGAAAAAACTCGTGATCTTCCGGCACCGGATCTTCGCAGATGCGCTTGATGTCCTCCATCATCGCGAAACCGAGCGCGTAAGGGTTGATGCCTGAATAGCGCGGATCGTCGAATTCCGGCTGGAACACGACCGATGAATGCGAGTGCAGAAACTCCATAATCGCGCCTTCAGTGATCTGTCCGCGATTGTAAAGTTCGTTCATGATGTAGTGATGGACGAAGGTGGCGCAGCCTTCGTTCATCACCTTTGTCTGCTTTTGCGGATAGAAATACTGCGCGATATTGCGGACGATGCGCACCAGCTCCCGCTGCCATGGCCTTAACACAGGCGAGGCTTTCTCAAGAAAATAGAGAATGTTTTCTTCCGGCAGTTTGATATTGCGGACTTCCGCCTGGCGTTCTTCCTTTTCGTCGTCGGGCTCGTCCGTATTGGGTAGCGTGCGCCAGATGTCATTGAAGTTGACTTCCTCATGACGGATGCGCGCGGCGATCTTCGCAAGCCGGTCTTCTTCGGAAAGGCGCGGTGGGCGGTTGTAGCGGAAGACGCCCTGATCCATTAGCGCGTGCGACGCGTCGAGCACGGCTTCGACTTCTTCAAACCCGTATTCGTCCTCGCATTTGGCGATGAACTTCTTCGAAAAGTCGAGATAGGGCAGGATCGCCTCGGCGTCCGTCCACTGGCGGAACAAATAATTGTTCTTGAAAAAGTGGTTATGCCCGAACGAAGCGTGCGCCATCACCAGCGCCTGCATGGTCATAGTGTTTTCTTCCATCAGATAGGCGATGCACGGGTCGGAGTTGATGACGATCTCATACGCAAGGCCGGAATAACCCTTCTGATACATCATCTGGTCGCGGGCGAAATGCTTGCCGAACGACCAGTGCTTGTACATCAGCGGCATGCCGTGGCTGGAATAGGCGTCGAGCATCTGTTCCGAAGAAATGATTTCGATCTGGTTCGGATAGACGTTGAGCCCGAGATCATTCAGCCCGATGTCCTCAATCGCGTCATAGGCGCGCTTCAAGGTATCGAAGTCCCAGTCGGCTTCGGAGTAGAGGAGGGGAAGTTGTTCGGCCACTAATGTCATGCCCAACGTACCCCTATTGTTTCACCGGCCTTTTTCCACCTGATTGCGATTGGCATCAGCACAAGTAAGGGAACGATTATTGGTGTTAGGATTACCCACACATTCGGATCTAGAACAGCTTCCATTGCACCTACAGGCTCTTGTGGTTCAGTTATGTCCACATCCTTGAAACCCGCCCAGTAGACTACCCACGAAAAAGTACCAAGGGATAAGCCTCCAATCATAACAACTAGAAACGCGAGCGTGCCTGCAAGAGAAGCAAACCATTTTTGTTTTATTCGTTTCGCTATTTGATATGTAGGCAGAAAAACCATCGCCGCCCATAAGATTGTCAGCAGAGCTGCTGCTGCAGAAGGAAGGACGAAGTCGGCGATAGTTGGATTGCTCACGCCGCCTCCTTCGCGTTCTTTGAGAACAACTCGCGGAAGACAGGGAAGATATCCTGTGGCCTAGCGATGCGTGTTTGCGCGAAGTTCGGCCAGGCCGGGGCGAAGGTGCGATAGGCGCGCCAGAGTTCCGCGCCAGAGTCAGCGTCGGAGAACACCTCCAGCTCGCGCTCATCGAGAATTTCAATGTATGCGTAATACTGTGAAATCGGCATCACCGCTTCATTCAGCATTTCAACGCAGCGTTTGGCGTCGCCGGATTGCGTGAAGCCGTCAGAAGCCTGCGCCACATAGATGTTCCATTCATGGGCTGGAAAGCGTTCTTTTTGCACTTCGAGCATTTTCTCAAGCGCGGTCGATACCACCGTGCCGCCGGACTGGCGCGAATAGAAAAAGGTTTCCTCGTCCACTTCCTCGGCATGGTGCGTATGGCGGATGAAAACCACTTCCACGCGTTCGTAACGGCGCTTCAGGAATAGATAGAGCAGCATGTAAAACCGTTTGGCGAGATCCTTCTCGCGCTCGCCCATGGAGCCCGAGACGTCCATCAGGCAGAACATGACGGCCGCAGTGGTTTCCACCGGCGTCGGCTCATAGGCGTTGAAGCGCAAATCGAGCGGGTCGATGAACGGCGTAAAGCGGCGGCGCTTTTCCATCGTTTCGAGCTTTTCGATGATCGCTTTTTTCTCTGCGACCTCTTCTTCACTTGGCTGCGAGTTGCGTTCGAGTTCGAAAAGCCGCTCTTTCAGTTCATTCATTTCGCGCGTTGACGGTCGCTTCAGGGCGAGCCGTCGGCCATGGGCGTTGCGCATGGTGCGGATCAAATTCATGTTTGTGGGCGAGCCGGCAACAGTGATCCCTGCGCGCTTGTAGGCGTAGGCCTTGATCTCTTTCAGTGACCGCTTGACGAGGTTCGGCAGTTCAAGATCTTCAAAGAAGATGTCGAGGAATTCATCCTGCGTCAGGGTGAACTGGAACGAATCCTCGCCATCGCCGGAATCGCTTGCTTCCTTGCCCTTGCCGCGACCGGCGCTTTTCGGCGGCTTTTTGATCTTATCGCCTGTCGTGAATTCCTTGTTGCCGGGGTGGACAATCTCGCGCTCGCCCTTTTCGCGGTCATGAACGAAGCGTGGCTCGGCTGTCGATTTCGACGGTATCGAGATTTTCTCGCCCTTGTCGAGTTCCTTCACCGACCGGTCGCGCAGGGATTTGTTCACCGCTTCCTTGATCTGCGCGCGGGCGCGTTTCAGGAAGCGCTGACGGTTTCCGAGAGACTTGCCCTTGGGGTTCTTGCGCCGGTCAATAAAGTGGAATGAGTTCATATTAATCATCATCCCATTCATCTTTGAACTCGTTCTCGACCGACTGATCCATCTTGCGTGAAATCAGCCTAGAGAATGCAAACATTGAGGTAAGCGCAACAAGAGCTACCCAGAACTGCTGTGTTACGAGCGTTCCGATAAAGCCTGTGACCAATATGGCGATCTCAACGAGCGTATAGAGTTGAGCGCGGTCCAGCCTGGATAGTAACTCGCGCGATTCACTCATCTACCCAGCCTTATTCACGCGCATGTACCATTCGACCAGACGTCGGACCTGACGCGGCGTGTAGCCCCGCTCGGTCATGCGGGCGACGAAATTATCGTGCTTGGCTTCGGTCTCTGAATCTTTCTTTGAGTCGAAAGAAATGACCGGGAGCAAGTCCTCGACCTGAGAGAACATGCGCTTTTCAATGACGTTGCGCAGTTTCTCGTAGGACGTCCATTTTGGGTTCTGGCCTTCGTTCGCCGCGCGGGCGCGTAGCGCGAATTTAACAACCTCGTTACGAAAGTCCTTGGGGTTCGCAATGCCTGCGGGCTTTTCGATCTTCGACAGCTCCTGATCGAGCGTCGAACGGTCGAGAAGCTGGCCCGTATCCGGGTCCTTGAAGTCCTGATCCTCGATCCATGCATCGGCATAGGCGATGTAACGGTCGAACAGGTTCTGGCCGTATTCCGCATAGCTTTCGAGGTAAGCTTTCTGGATCTCCTTGCCGATGAACTCCGCATAACGGCTCGACAACTCCGACTTGATAAAGTCGAGATACTGTTTCTCGGTTTCATCCGGATATTGTTCCCGGCGGATCGCCTGTTCCAGCACATACATCATGTGAACCGGATCGGCGGCGACTTCGTCGGTGTCGAAGTTGAAGGTTTCCGACAGAACCTTGTAGGCAAAGCGAGTAGAGATACCGTCCATACCCTCGTCAATGCCGGCAGCGTCTTTATATTCTTGCAGCGTCTTTGCTTTCGGGTCGGTGTCTTTCAGCTTTTCGCCGTCATAAACGCGCAGCTTAGAATAGAGGTTCGAGTTCTCGTGCTCGCGCAGGCGCGTCAACACCGAAAAACGGGCGAGCAGGTCGAGCGTTTCCGGCGCACAATTGGCGTTAGCCAATTCCGAATGAGCCAGCAGCTTGTCATAGATTTTCTGTTCTTCCGTGACGCGCAGGCAGTACGGCACTTTAATCACATTGATACGATCGAGGAACGCTTCGTTATTTTTGTTATTACGGAACTGCTGCCATTCGCTCTCATTCGAGTGGGCGAGAATTACGCCCTGGAACGGCACGGGTCCAAGCGCCTCGGTGCCCACATAGTTGCCTTCTTGGGTTGCGGTCAGCAATGGATGCAGAACCTTGATCGGCGCCTTGAACATCTCAACGAATTCCAGAAGACCCTGGTTCGAACGGCAAAGCCCGCCAGAATAGGAATAGGCGTCAGTATCATCCTGGCTGAAGTGCTCAAGTTTTCGAATGTCGACTTTGCCGACCAGCGCCGAGATATCCTGGTTGTTTTCATCGCCCGGTTCTGTCTTGGAAACCGCGATCTGGCGCAGTTTTGATGGGTAGAGGCGAACGACTTCGAATTTTGAGATATCGCCGCCGAATTCATCAAGGCGTTTCACCGCCCATGGACTCATCAGGCCATCAAGGCGGCGTTTTTCGATGCCGTACTTATCCTGAAGCAGGCTTTTCAGTTCTTCAGACTGGAAGAGGCCGAGCGGGCTTTCGAAAACGGGGGAAATTTCGTTACCGGCCTTCAAGACGTAGATGGGGTGCGTTTCCATCAGGTCTTTAAGGCGTTCGGCGAGCGAGGATTTGCCGCCGCCTACCGGGCCGAGCAGGTAAATGATCTGGCGTTTTTCTTCGAGGCCCTGTGCAGCGTGGCGGAAGAAGGAAACGATCCGCTCGATCGTGTCTTCCATGCCGTAAAAGCCTTCGAACGCGGCGTAATGACGAATCGTCCGGTTGAAAAAGATGCGCGCAAGCCGCGGATCCTTTGAGGTGTCGATCAGTTTCGGCTCGCCAATCGACTTGACCATGCGCTCCGCCGGCGACGCATAAAGCATAGCGTCGTCGCGCGCCGCGAGTAGGTAATCCCGTAGGCTCATGGCCTCCTGTTTGACTTTCGTATAGTTCTCCGAAAATACGTCGAAGACGTCGAGACTTTCATCGGTCATGGTCGCACGCTCACTTTTACCTGCCTTTAAGGGCTTCCCCGCTGATTAAGAACTAAAAAAGCGCCAGCGGTTTCCGCCAAGCGCCCCAAGGTTTTCTTTCGATTCTTCACCGCGCTTTACAGCAGCCGCAGTAAACTCTTTTTCTACCGAAGACGCATAAAGGCTTACTGAGCTGATATGGAACTTGGAAAAAGCAGCGCAAGGCGTTCGCGCCTTTGCCTTGTTCGCTTCTTCGTGAATTAAGCTCGACATAATCTCTATCTGTCCGCGTTAAAGCCTCGTGGCGTTACTCCGATGCGCTTCGTTCCGGCCAATACCCAACCCCTTTTGCGCGTTAAAAACGCGCAAAATAAGGTTAACCAGAAGGCCCCTAACATTTCGTTTCGTGTTGTGGTTTTACGAATGGATAATATAACATTTTTTACGCCGCAATGCGATATTAAAATTGATCCGAACCCGGCCCAATTTTCGCCGCAATGTTTGCACGTCAAAAGTGGTTAGCCACATTAATTGGAATGATCTGCCAATAAGGCGCGCTTCGGACCCGTATATTCAGGCCGGCGTTGGCGCATTCACGCAGCGATAGAAGATTTTGTTTACTTCTTAGCAATCGGCATTGCTGAGCGCTAAACCTATCACGCAAAAATATTTACGCCGTTGGTGATTAGTTTTTTCTGCTCCAAGGCGATTCTAAGATCGACAGGCAAAAAATTTCGAATCATTCTCGCGCCAACGCATCATCAATTAGCGCAGCGGCTGCCGCCGCGCCGTATATTTTGACGAACGGGCCCATGCGGGGGCCCTGTTCCTGACCGAATACAACCTCGTAAAGCCCTTTGAACCAGTCGCGTATATTCTCGAACTCTTGCGCCTTGCCAGCGTCGAAAACGGCTGTCTGGTAGTCGTCTTCGCTGCCGCCATCGCCGATCTTCTTGAGGCTCGTCGAGAGCGTTCCTAGCGCCGCCCGCTCTTTGTCGCTGGGCGCGCGGTATTTCTTATTCGGCTTGATGAACGCCTCAAAAAAACGCCCGGCGAATTTGATGAGCTCCGCCGTCTCGGCGAACTCAGCTTCCGAGGCCTTGGGGCGGTATTTCCGGATAAACCCGCGCAAGACTTCCTCGTCCGCCCCGCCTGTCGCGTTTACGAGGTTCAACAGCATAGCGAAGTTGACAGGTGGCATGACAGCAGGCGGCTTGCCCTCATGGATATGCCAGACAGGGTTGTCGAGTGCTTTGGCGCCTTCCTGGCCTTCATACTTTTCCAGATGCGACCAGTATTCGTCAGCGACTTTTGGAATCACATCGAAATAAAGCTTCTTCGCGGCCTTGGGGTTCTGGAACATGTAAAGTGCAAGGCTTTGCGGCGAAGCGTAAGTAAGCCACTCCTCAATTGCGATACCATTGCCCTTGGTTTTTGAAATTTTCTTGCCTTCTTCATCGAGGAAGAGCTGATAGTTGAAGCCGGCGGGCGGCTCAGCCCCTAGCGCCTTGACGATGCGGTTCGAAAGCCGGACCGATTCCGTCAGGTCCTCGCCGGACATTTCATAATCGACGCCAAGGGCGAACCAGCGCCCGGCCCAATCTGCCTTCCATTGCAGCTTCGTTGCGCCGCCGCCGACAAAAGTACGAACTTTCTCGCCATTCTCGTCTTCGAAAACGACTTCTCCCTTGTCCGCATCGATTTCCAGCATTGGCACATAGAGTACGCGGCCAGTGGACGGCGAGACAGGCAGGATCGGCGAATAACTTGCACGGCGTTCTTCACCAAGCGTCGGTAAAATGATGTCCATCACCGCATCGTAGCGCTCGAGAACACGAATCAGCGTGTCGTCGAACTTGCCGGACCGATAGCAGTCTGTGGACGAAACGAATTCGTAGTCGAAACCAAACTCATCGAGAAACGATCGCAGTTTGGCGTTATTATGGTGCGCAAAGCTTTCATGGCTGCCCCATGGGTCGGGCACGTCCGTCAGGGGCTTCTGCAGATATTCAGAAAGTTTTTCACCATTCGGAACATGCGGCGGAACCTTACGCATGCCGTCCATGTCATCTGAAAAGGCGATGAGGCGCGTTTCGCGCCCCGTCAGCACTTCAAACGCCCGGCGCACCATGGTCGTGCGGGCGACCTCGCCGAAGGTGCCGATATGCGGCGGGCCGGAGGGGCCGTAACCGGTCTCGAACACCACCGGACCGTCTTTTTTCACACGCTCCAGCCGTTTGATCAGCGCCTTGGCTTCCTGAAACGGCCAGGTTTTAGCGGCGGCGGCGTCATCGGCAGTGAAATTTTTGATTTGCAAGGCAGTCATGTGAATTTCCGGA
Source organism: Hyphococcus flavus (assembly GCF_028748065.1). GTDB lineage: Bacteria > Pseudomonadota > Alphaproteobacteria > Caulobacterales > Parvularculaceae > Hyphococcus > Hyphococcus flavus. Next base: position 1,664,489 of record NZ_CP118166.1, read on the forward strand.
CTTGTGAGCCGCGGAGGTTTAACGCCCGCCGCCATAACGTCAATGATAATAGCATTATGGGCAAGGTTGCTGTTTGCGTCGCCCGCCGCTAGCTTCCGCGCGAACATACGAAGAGGAGCGTAATTATGGGCGCCGAAGGTGTCGTTTCACTCACGCCGCAAGAGGCGGTGATTTACCTGATGGTGTTGGCGTCAGCTTCGGACGGCTCCATCAACGACGCTGAGCTTCGCACAATCGGCAGAGTGGTGCGGTCTTTTCCGCTCTTTTCAGACGAAGACGAGCAAGGCCTCGTGAAAGTAGCTGAAAGTTGCGGCGCTTTGATGTCGTCCGATGGCGGTCTGCATAAAGTATTAGAGGCAGCAGCACAGGCGCTCCCGTCGTTCCTATGCGAGACCGCTTATGCCGCTGTGATCGATGTCGTTACGGCGGATGAGAATCTGGATGCGACGGAAATTCGCGTTCTGGAGCTCATCCGTGATGTTTTGAAAATCGAAGACGATGGCGCCCAGGCGATTGAGCATGCTGCGCGTGCGCGTCACATGACGGTGAATGGCACGGCTTAGTCAACGCCGCGCATGGACTTGCATCAGCGGGATCATCCCATAAATAATTTGCCCTACTAGCCCGACGGCGCCTGAAGCTGTCGTCATTTCTCGCAATTGTTCTGGTGGCGTGCGATCAAACCCGTATCGGGCAAGCATGAGTTCGGCAGTCATCAGCAGAGCGAACGCGAGTAGACCCATGAAAAACCGTGCGGAGATGCTTTTAGGGACATGAAATGCATCAATGATGCGGCCGCAAATGAACCAGCTTACAGCGAGAATGACCGGGAGTTCGATCAGGACCGAGGCAAGCTTGCCTAAGAGAGGCTCAAGCGCGAAAACGCGAACTGCACCAAGTATAAAGCCTACGGCGAAAACCGTAGCGAAATAAGCAAGGCCTGCCTTGAAAGCGCTCATCTTAACATCGCCCAGCATACGCTGGAGACAATCAGCGCAACAATGATGTTCAGCATAACGCCCTCGCGCGCCATCTGGGCGATTGAAACCCGGCCGGTACCGTAAACAATGGCGTTCGGCGCTGTTGCTACCGGCAGCATGAATGCGCAAGAGCAGGAGATCACCGCTGGAATCATCAGGAGTTCCGGTTTGACGCCAGTTCCGGCTGCGACTGCCGCTAGCAACGGCATCAGCAAGTTGGCGGTCGCCGTATTCGACGTCATTTCGGTCAGGAACGTGACAGACAGGCACAGGCCCAGCATCATTAGGAATACAGGCATCTTCGTGAAGCCGGAAAGCTGATCGCCAATCAGAACATCAAGTCCGCTAGCCCGGAACCCGCTGGCGATACAGATGCCGCCGGCGAAGAGAAGCAACATGCCCCAGGGAATGTCACCGGCGGATTTCCAGTCGAGTAGGGCGCCTCCCTTTCCGTCAGGGACAAGAAACATCAAGATGACGGCGAATACAGCGACCGTTGAATCCCCTGCGCCGTCCATTCCTAGCGTGCCCGACCAGCCGCCGAAAGGTTCGGCGCGAGTGATCCACAAGATGATGGCGATGGCGAAAACCATCATGGTGCGGACTTCATCCTTACGCCATGGGCCGGGATCGCGCAGTTCCGGCGTTTTCACGCCGCCGAGCGAGCGCGTCAGCCACAACGCCATCACTGGTATGCCAATGGCGACTATGGGAACGCCTATCGACATCCAGCGCGCGAATGAAACTTCTTCACCTGTGGCTTGTAGGAAATTGTCCGCAAAGATGAGATTAGGGGGCGTGCCGATTAGCGTTGCCGTTCCGCCAAATGAAGCAGCGTAAGCAATACCCAGCAAAAGCGGGGGGCCTAGCTTCGGATTGTCCGACCGCGCCAGAATCGCCAGCGCCATGGTAGCGAGCATTAATGTCGTCGCGGTATTGGAAATCCACATGGATAAAACAGCGGCAGCAAGCATAAAGCCGATGACCAATCTCCGCCCTGATGTTCCGACGAGATTGATCATGTAAAGTGCTAACCGTTCATGAGCGCCTGATTTTTCAAGTGCTTTTGAAAGCATGAATGACGCCATAAGCAGGATAATGACGTAGCTTCCAAGAGCTGCCGCTGCTTGGCGCTGGTCTAGAACGCCGGCCAGCGGAAATAGTGCAAAAGGGACGAGAGAGGTTGCTGGAATTGGCAACGCTTCCGAGACCCACCAGAAGGCCGTCAGCGCGGTGATGGCGATGGTGGCGACAATTTGTTCGGGCAGCCCGCCATATTGCGCAGCCGCGCCTGCAGCGGCAGCGAAAGCCAAGCCCATCAGAATTCTTATCGGTTTCATAGGCTCTTATTAGTCTCTGTTTGAGGGGGGCTGTCCAGCTTGACTCTGGACCACGCCCTCAAGCCGGGCTAGGCGGTCTTTATGTCTCGTAGTCATCATCCCGATTTTGTCTACCGCCTCGCCAGCAGTGAGGAATGGTGCGCTGCGGAGGAAACCGGATTTGTACCAAAGCGCGATATTGATGAGCGTGATGGGTATTTCCATCTCTCCACGCGCGAACAGGTGCTGGACACGGCAAACCTGCATTTCAAGGATTCGACGAATTTGCTGGTGCTGGAAATTCCCCTGGCGGCAGTCTCGTCTGACGTAAAGTTCGAGCTGGCGCCAAAACGGGGCGAGTTTTTTCCACACCTTTATGCTGACTTAAAGCGAGAGCATGTTTCCGCCGCCATCAAGCTCGATAAGACCAGTGCCGGGTTTCAGTTTGGTGGGGCCCTATGAAACCGCCGATGCTTCTTGCGGACATCGGCTCCAAAGCAATGGGGCTTTTCGACGGCGAAACAGCGCATCGTTTGACTGTTCGGATGCTGAAGGCCGGGTTTGGGCCCAAAGCAGCACCGCAAGACTTCCTTTTGCCTACGCAGGTTGCTGGTATTGATTTTCCAAATCCACTGGGGCTGGCGGCTGGTTTCGACAAGAATGGGGAAGCACCGAACGCGGTTTTGGATCTTGGTTTTGGATTTGTTGAAATTGGCGCAGTCACGCCTCGTCCACAACCCGGCAATGATCGTCCGCGTGTGTTTCGGTTGCGCGCTGACGCAGCGGTAATCAACCGGTACGGTTTTAACAATGACGGTCTGGATGCTGTGGCCGCCCGTTTAAACTTGCGCGAAAGAGTTGGCGTGGTTGGCGCCAATCTCGGTGCGAACAAGGATAGCGAAGACCGTACGCAAGATTATGTTACGGGCATCAAGGGGCTTGCCGGTTTAGTTGATTTTTTCACGGTGAATATCTCTTCGCCCAATACGCCGGGCTTGCGAGCGCTTCAGGACAAGGCATCCCTAAGAGCATTGATGGTCAGGGTTCTATCAACACGTGACCGACATGCGCCTGGAATTCCGGTATTTCTGAAAATCGCACCGGATCTCACCGACGAAGACAAGGCAGACATAGCATCGATTGCGAACGACATTGAACTCGATTGTCTGATCGTCTCTAACACGACCATCACCCGTCCTGACACGCTCAGCAGTGCTGCCGCGAGCGAGACAGGCGGGTTGTCGGGCGCTCCGCTGTTTGCACCTTCGACGGCATTGTTAAGAGAATTTTATCGTGAGATCGGAACCAAGGTTCCACTGATCGGCGTGGGCGGCGTGTTCACTGCACGCGATACATACGAAAAGATCATATCCGGGGCGTCCCTAGTTCAACTATATACAGCACTAATTTACGACGGCCCTTCATTGCCCTCACGCATTCTGAGGGATCTTCCTCAATTTTTGAAAGCCGATGGATTTGAAACGATTTCACAAGCCGTTGGAGCTGGCGCGAACTAAGTTTCGAAAGTCTTTTTGATACGCGGCAACCATACTCCAAGTGCAACAGCGCGGATCAGAAAATAGATGGAAAACGCAGCCCATAGACCGTGATTGCCGAACGGGCCAGCCAACCAGAGTGAAGCCGGAATGAAAACGACTGTCGATAGGATGATCGCATCGCGCAGTTCCCGTGAACGAGTGGCGCCCACGAAAATGCCGTCCAGTTGAAACCCGGCCATGACAATAAGCGGACTGATGATGACCCACGGCATATAGGTTTGCATAGTTTCCCTTATCGGTCCTTCAGGCGTTAGGAGCGCCAATACCTGATCGCCCGCCAACCAGTAAAACGCCATGAATAATAACGCCGCCGCTAATGCCAATTCAAATGTACGGCGTACGGCGCTCTTGTAGATCGCAAGCCCGCGGGCCTTATCTTTTGCGCCCAGCGCCTGTCCCGCGAGCGTTTCAGCGGCTATAGCAGTTCCGTCGATGGCGAGGCCGGTGAATAAAAACAGCTGTAACAGCGCCTGATTTGCAGCCAGTGTGACGTCACCAAAGGCGCCGCCGCGTTGCACGAACCACGAAAATGAAAACGCAAGCAACAATGTGCGAATGAATATGTCGACATTGATGCTGATCGTTCGCTTGATGCGCGTCGCCATGAAAAATTCAGAAGGACGCCAATTGTTCCGAATGCCGCCATGCTTTTTCAAGGTGGTAAGGACAAAGAATGCAGTAGCGAAAAATCCTGCGACTTCAGCAATCAACGTGCCTGTTGCGACGCCGGCAGCGCCCCAGCCGAGACCGACGACGAACCAGTAATCGAGCAAGATATTAAGTGCAGTGATGAAAACGCTCGCCGCCATTAAATAGTCAGTGCGCCCGCGCGCTGTGAGCCAGCCAAAAGCGCAGTAAGACGCAAGAGCGAATGGCGCACCCCAAATGCGAATGTTGAAATATGTGCGGCCTGATGCGAGCGTTTCCGCGCTTGCTTCGGACCCTGTCCCCAAGAGCTGAAATGCGATTTGTCCGATAGGCCATTGCAGCAATACGAGAGCAATGCCGATGGCTCCCGCGATCATCACGCCCCGCGCTAAGGTTGCACGTGCTTCCGTTTCGTCTTCCGCGCCCACCGCCTGAGCCGTCAGGCCAGCGACGCTCATGCGCAGGAAACCAAAGGTCCAATAGGCGAGGGAAAAGATCACCGCGCCAAGACCGACAGCGGCGATATCGAGCGGTCGTGCCGATTGCGCCAGCGCCCACACATCGATCGCGCCGAGGAGCGGCGTTACGGACGCTGCGACGGACGCCGGCCAGGCGAGGCGGAATACCTTGCCGTACGAAACGGATATCTTTGCAGGGGTTGCTTGAGCGGCGGTCATGAAAGAGCCGGTTAGTCGGTTACACCGCTGGTGTCGAGCCGCCAATTCTGTTGAGCAGCTTGTATTCAGTCATCGAATGCGGCGACAATGGAAAAATGAATGCGAGCACTGCATGAGAGAAGACTGGAAAAACTGGCAATCGCCCCCCGGCGGCACCGGCAATGAATTTGATAACGCTGAAATCGGCGCGCTGGCCCATCTTTACCGCGGCGAGGTATATCGTTCCACGATCTGGCGCACGCGGCTGGATAACACGACCAACTGGTCAGTAGTGACGCTCGGCATCGCACTATCTGTGACATACGCTTCGCCAAACGCGTCGCCGCTGCCTTTGCTGCTTGTAGGCATTCTAATATCCATGTTTTTGATTCTGGAATCGCGCCGCTACCGGTTTTTCAATGTCTGGCGCGCGCGTTGTCGGTGGATTGAGACGAATTTTTATGCGCCGATGCTGTTTCGTTCATCACGTCCCGAGCCGGGCGAATGGCAGGATATTCTGGGTAAGGACTACCTGCTGCCGCAGTATCATATCGGCTTCTGGACTGCGATGGGCCGGCGGTTGCGCCGCAATTACATGTGGATATTCAGTTTTCAGGCGATGGCCTATGTCGGTAAAATCATTATCCATCCTGAACCGGTAGCTTCGTTCTCAGAATTTTTGAGTCGAATGTCAGTAGGGCCGTTCACCGGAGTTTATGTCTTTTTATTCGGCGTTCTCTTTCACGGCGCATGGATTGCTCTTGCTCTATGGACGTTCTGGACAGACAGGCAAAAGCATTCAAACAGAAATGGCGTTGGCGGCATGGGTTAGGCGTCTTCTACTTTCTGCAATGAGAATTCGCCGCCATCATTTTTCACAATACGGTAAAAACAGGATTTTCGTTTTGTGTGACAAGCCGGGCCGGTTTGTTCAACGATAAGTTCGATTGCATCCTGATCACAATCGGTGCGGATTTCAACAACGGTTTGCGTATTCCCTGAGGATGCACCCTTGCGCCAGAGTTCACTGCGCGACCGCGACCAGTACCAAGCTTCGCCGGTTTCTATAGTCTTGGCGAGTGCTTCAGCGTTCATATAGGCCAACATGAGAAGTTGGCCGGTTGCCTTGTCAGTCGCCACGACAGGGATCAGCCCATCCTGGTTAAAGAGTGGTGCAAAATCGGTTGTCTCCTCAGCAGACCCGCAAATGGCGTCGCGTGGTGTGAATGTGGTTTTGGTCATGGCGCTCAAGCTAGCAGTGGTGGGTGTGGAATACATCATGCAAATTGGCGGTGGATTATTGCGTGACAAGGCGGGGAAGGCTAGCAACGGGCAAGGATAGAGGGCCGATCTGATGCCGCTGACGATTTACGACACCATGGCGCGCGAAAAGCGTGTTTTCGAGCCCGCTGATCCGAAGCGGGTGACCATGTATGTCTGCGGTCCAACCGTCTATAATTACGCCCATATCGGCAATGCGCGCGCGGCGGTGGCGTTTGATCTGCTTTATCGCGTGCTGCGTTATCACTACGGCGATGGTCACGTGGTCTATGCTCGTAACATCACCGACATTGACGACAAAATCATCAAAGCCTCACAAGAAACCGGCGAGCCAATCAGTGCTATCACGAAGAAATTCGCCGACATCTATCGTGAGGATATGAGCGCCCTTGGCGTGCTTGCCCCGACTATTGAACCTGAAGCGACCGGCCATGTGGCGGAAATGGTCGCCATGATCGAAATGCTAATCCATAAAGGCGCTGCTTATGAAGCGGAAGGCCATGTGCTTTTCGCTGTCGATCAATATGAAAAATACGGCGCGCTCTCAGGTGTTGATCGCGACGAGATGATTGCCGGAGCTCGTGTTGAGGTTGCGCCCTACAAAAAAAGTCCGGCGGATTTTGTCTTGTGGAAACCCTCGAACGAAACAGAGCCTGGATGGGACAGTCCCTGGGGGCGCGGCCGGCCGGGCTGGCATACAGAGTGTTCGGTAATGATCGAAGCGAAACTCGGCCGCACAATCGATATCCACGGCGGCGGGCAAGATCTGCGCTTTCCTCATCACGAAAACGAAATCGCGCAAGCCGCGTGCGTCCATGAAGGTGCGCCGCTCGCGCGGTACTGGATGCATAACGGATTCCTACGTATGGGGAGCGACAAGATGTCGAAATCACTCGGCAATGTTGTGCTCGCCCATGACCTGTTGAAGGGGTGGCACGGTGAGATCTTGAGATGGGCGCTTCTTTCTGCGCATTACCGCCAGCCGCTTGAGTGGACAGAAGAGTTGCTGAAGCAGTCCAAAAAACAACTCGACCGTTTTTATCGGCTGCTTGAAGAAATCGAATTCACAAATGAAACCGGCGCGCCGCCGGAAAGTATCGTGCTGGCGCTTGGTGATGATTTGAATACGCCTGAGGCCTATGCGGGTCTGCATGAATTGCGGGACATCGCCAGTCAGATGGAAGATGAAGCGCGCGACAATGCGATAACTCGATTGCGCAATGCTGGACGGCTGCTTGGCTTCTTTTATGAAGACCCGGAGGTTTGGGCAGGTCGAAAAATTGCCGGAAAGGCCAGCATGACATTGGAGCCGTTTACATCGAAAGGAACTGGGGTAACCGGGCCTTCACCGAGGGAAATCGATGCACTGCTGATTGAACGCGCCGACGCACGCAAGGCGAAAAACTTCGCTCGAGCTGACGAGATTCGCGATCAGCTCACCGAGCAGGGTATTGTCATCGAAGACGGACCCGACGGCGCGACTTGGCGGAGGTCTTAGTCGCTATGCGATTGATTGAAGCCGTATTTCCCGCTGAAAAGAAAGATGACGTAAAAAGAGCTGTCGAGGAAAGCGAGCCTACCCATTTCAGATTCACAGAGGATAAGGAAGACGACTGCCTAGTCTTGCGGGCTTTTTTTATTGAGCATGGGGCTCAGTCTTTAGTCGATGAATTGCAGCACATTTGTGAATCGGATGAAAATTGGAGAATTCTCGTCTTGCCTGTCGAGGCGACAGCCCCTCAGCCAGAACAAGAGGAAGAGAAAAACGAAGAAGCAGAACGAAAGGAAAAGCGCGCGTTACGAGAAGAGATTTATGACGACGTGGCAAAGGGGGCGTCTTTAAACTCAGATTTCTTCGTGTTGACGTTAGCGTCAACGCTTGTGGCGGCGTTAGGCCTGCACGCGGATAATATAGCCGCTGTTATTGGAGCAATGGTGATTGCGCCGCTGTTGGGTCCGATTCTTGCTGTTTCCTTGGGTGTCGCTCTGGGTGATCGCAAGCTGCTAATAAGGTCCGGCAGAAATGCTATAGCAGGATTGTTCTTGGGGTTCGTTGTTGCAGCAGCAATGGGTGTGTTGCTAGGGGCGAACACTGACAGTCATGAACTAATGAATAGAACGGTAGCAGGGCTCGATTCCGTAGTTTTAGCTCTGGCGGCTGGCGTTGCTGCGGCGCTGTCAATCGTGACAGGTGTTTCTGCTGCGCTTGTTGGTGTCATGGTGGCTGTGGCTTTGCTGCCCCCGGCCGCAGCGGCAGGAATTTTCCTGGGCGCAGGTGAGATTGAGTATCTGGCGCGCTCGTTGCTGTTGCTGACAGTGAATGTTGTTTGCGTCATGCTCGCTGCGCAATGCGTCTATTTTTATAAGGGTGTGCGCCCAAGAACATGGTTAGAACAAAAACAAGCAGGACGCGCGCTGAAGATTAATTTGGTCATATTAATCGTCTTACTCTTAATCCTAATCTCAATAATTATTTTTGCTCCTGTTGGAACGATGCCGGAAGTGCAAAATTTATTACCAGTAGGCGAGCAATCATAACTGCTGAATAGTTGGTGGTTGGCTGGCTTCTGCCAGCCAACCATCGTTTAGATCACTTCTGTTTAAGCCTTCATCGCTGAAACGAGCTCGCCAATCGCAACTTCAAATTCCACGAGCTCAGAACGTAAGAAGGCGATAATATCCGAGGTCTCAGCAAATTCTGCTTCACCGACGTCTGCTCTGCGATCGCCGAGCTCGCTTTCCGCCCGGTCAAGTTCGGCACGCACTTCATTAAATGCAGACTGAACCGTCTCTTGCACTTGTTCGCTCGCTTCGCTCATGGCGACGGCGAGAATTTTCTTTGCGTCATCAGATTTTGCAGCTTCTGCCCGGGCGTCGCCGATTTCTCCGATAGCGTCACGAATCTCTGCGCGCGCTTCCTCAAACTCAGCGCGCATTTCAGCAACATCATCGTTATCCATTTCGATCAGGCGTTGGAGAAAGTCTTCGCTATCGAAATCAAAATTGAAGCCATTGACCGTGATGTTGTCGAGACCGGAAGCGCTGGCTGAAGGCGCGGCGCCTGCCACAGCGAACAAGGCGCCGCTTGCGATGAGCAGTGTTTTGGCGGACTTTAAAAAGCTGTTCTCAGAAGTTTTAATAAAAGACATGTCGGTTCCTTTTCTTTCCAGTTCGTAGTTGGCTTTTTATGAAGCCGTTGGTTTGAGAGCGCGCGGTTGTCTATTTTGTGCCCTTGGGGGCGTTTTAACGCTACGCAACTTTGGCTCGCCCTCGCGTGTTTTGGAATTTGATCGTGTAAGTTTGAAACCGCAACGGGACATTCGGTGAAGCGTTGGCCTCAGGCGGTAAAAGCTCTCTTTTTCGTGAACCTTGCGCTCTTTTCTTCGAAGCACAAAGCCACCAGATATCCGAGTAATCTCGTAAAACTTATGCCGCCATTGTACGGCGTTAATGCCCGAATCTGAGTTATCAGGTCACAGGGCCTGGAGGATTTTTATGATTACCATCAGAAAAAATGTTGACCGTGGCCACGCCAATCATGGTTGGCTGGATGCGCGCCACACATTCTCTTTCGCAAACTATTATCACCCCGACCATATGGGGTTTCGCAGCCTGCGGGTGATGAATGAAGACCGGATCAATCCGGGCGCGGGTTTTCCGACTCACCCTCATGATAATATGGAAATCATCACCTACGTACTTGAAGGTACGCTTGCACACCAGGACTCAACAGGAGGTGGCGGCGTGATTACGCCCGGTATAGTGCAGTATATGTCGGCCGGTACAGGCGTCACCCATTCTGAATTCAATGCATCGGACACAGAGCCAGTGCATCTTTATCAGATATGGATCACGCCCAACACGCGCGGCGCAGAACCGCGATATGAGGAACGCAAGATAGGCGATGCACGTCAGGGGGGGCTGGCGTTGATCGCTTCAAATGATGGTCGCAATGGCTCTTTCCAGATCAGGCAAGATGCCGACCTTTACGCCTCGCTGATCAAGGAGGATGAGCGCATCACGCATAACTTCAATACTGGCAGGGCCGGTTGGCTACAGGTTGCCCGTGGCGCCATTGAGTTGCCGGAGGGGTCAATCATGCAGGCTGGAGATGGCGCTAAGATTGAAAACGAGAACGCGATTTCATTCAAGGCGCTCGCAGACGCTGAAATCCTGCTCTTTGATTTGGCGTAAAAAGGCGCCACATAAGGCGTCATGCTGAGTGAGCTTTATACGAACGACCTGCTGGATGCGGCGGCGGCGATCCCGCCGGCGCGCCGGCTTGAAAACCCGCAGGCATCCGCGACGAAGGTTAGCCGCGTTTGTGGGTCGGAAGTGACGGTGGATTTATCGCTCGAAAACGGCGCTGTTTCGCAGATCGGTATGGAGGCCAGGGCTTGCGCACTTGGCCAAGCCTCGGCTTCCATACTTGCACGTAATATTATCGGTGTAACGCCGGATGAGCTTTATGCGCTGAGAGATCAAATGCGGGCGATGTTGAAAGGCGATGGCAAGCCGCCGATAGGTGAGCGCTGGCTTGACCTTGCCATGCTGCAGCCTATTCGCGACTACCCGCAACGGCATACGTCGACGCTGCTGGTTTTTGAAGCAGTCTGCGATTGTCTGGATCAAATTGCGAAAGCGGGCGGCTGAACGCCGCACCGGCTAAGCCCAGTCTTTGATGACCCTAACGTGTTTGTCATCTCCCGCCGCCTTGATGCGACTTAGATGATTTCTATGTCCTAAAAGAATCGAGCGGCCCGTTTCTCTCTCCCCCCGCCTAAGGGCCGCTTCAAGCGCCTCACGCTCCAGCCCCCGAGCGTGGGGCGCTATATTTCTGCATAAAATTATGCTGCGGCTTCCTGCGCCTCTGATGCGCCAATGCTTTCGGCAGCTTCTTCCAGAACCCACTGCTTAAAGGCTTTTACAGCCGCGGAAGATGACTTCGACGGCGGATGGACCACGTAGTATGAAAATTCCGTAGGCGTCGTAAGGTCAAACGGAATAACAAGCCGCGCAGCCTCAAGATCTGCGAGCGCCAGCGCCGCTTTGGCGAGCGCAACACCCTTGCCCGCCACTGCTGCCTCGATGACAAGGCTCGATTGATTGAACTTCAAACCTCTTTCGCCTTGCTTGTGGCAAACGCCAGCAGCTTTCAGCCACATGGGCCATGTCGGGCAACCGGGATCTTTTTCCGTCGAAGAGTCGTGAAGAAGCGTGTGGTGTTTCAAGTCTTCCGGCGTCTTCAGCGGCGTCTCGCCCGTAAGAAGCTGGGGGCTGCACACTGGCACGATTTTTTCCGCCATTAAGTGTTCGGTGACGAGCCCGTCATACTTGCCGCCGCCATAACGGATGGCGATATCGACGTCGTCTACGGCGAAATCAACGACGTTCATGTCGGCAGAGACCCAGACATCGATATCAGGATGGAGTTCCTGAAATTTGTCGAGGCGCGGCACCAGCCATTTGGAAGCAAAAGACGGCGCCACAGAAACGGTGAGCCGCCCGGCGTCCGCCTTCTTGGCGAGAATTTGTCCGGCCTCCGCCAGCTTATCGAAGCCCTCCCGAAGAATAGGCAGGCTCGCTTGTGCTTCATCGGTCAGGAGAAGCGCCCGCTTGTGACGGCGGAAGACAGGAGTTTGTAAAAAGTCCTCAAGCGCCTTGATTTGTTGGCTGACCGCTCCCGGGGTCACATGCAGTTCATCTGCTGCTTTAGTGAAACTTAAGTGCCTTGCGGCGGCTTCAAATACTCGCAACGCATTTAAAGGAGGTATCTGCTTCATTTTTAAGGCCCTCTCTCCAGAACAAAGCACAATTCAGTTTAGGTTTTCTATAGCTATGAAAAGAATCCGCAAGTCACTAATTCGTGAAATTAGCATCAGTAAACCTATTTTATAAGAAAAGTGCTATTTTAATACGGGTGCGAAGAATTCCTAACAAAGTACCCAGAAATATTAGTTTGTAGACAGTCTTAAGGCCACATAGCTTGTGTGCAGCATTAAAACCATCCCTTTCTACGCTCGAATTGAATTAGAAAAACTAAATGGAACAGTTCCCAGCCTATATTAGTCTCCGCAGCCGCCCGGTTTTGATCATTGGCGGCGGCCCCGGCGCGCTAGCGAAAGCGCGGCTAGTCCTGGCGGCTGGCGCGGATCTGACGGTCATTGCCCCGGAATTCGCCAGCGAGGTGCGTGAAGAACTTGATGCTCGCGCACGGCTGATCAAACGCGAGCCGGCGGTGGCCGATATCGAAGCCTCCGTAATCGTGTTTATCGCCGATGTTGACGAATCAGACGCAAGGCGTTGGGCGGATGTCGCCCGAATGGGCGGCGTGCTTCTCAACGTGGTGGACCGCCCTGAACTTTGCGATTTCACCACACCGTCAATTATTGATCGCGGCCAAGTGACTGTTTCAATCTCTACGAACGGAGCCGCGCCCGTGCTCGGCAAGAAGCTGCGCCAGAATATCGAGGCTTTGCTGCCCTCTCGATTAGGCGAACTTGCGGAGTTTGCGGCAAAGTATCGTGCGTCCGTTAGGGCGCGAATACCTGCCCAACAGCGACGAGCGTTCTGGGAAAAGTTTTTCGATAGTCCTATTGCGGCCCAGATTCTTTCTGGGGATGAATGGGGCGCCCATGAACAAATGCTGGCGCTTATTAATCGTTCGCAGACCGAGCAAGAAGTCGGCGTTGTGCATATTGTCGGCGCCGGGCCAGGCGATCCAGAATTACTGACTATCAAGGCATTGCGTTTGTTACAGCAGGCTGACGTCATTCTTTACGATCGTCTTGTCAGTGACGAAATTCTATCGCTGGCGCGCCGTGATGCTGAGCGCTTCTATGTTGGCAAAGCGAAATCAAATCATGCCGTTCCACAAGAGGAAATTGAAGCGCGCATGATTGCGTTCGCGCGCGAAGGAAAAATGGTTGTCCGTCTTAAAGGCGGCGATCCGTTCGTATTCGGTCGCGGCGGCGAGGAGCTCCAAGCGCTCCAAAACGCCTCCATCCCTTCCCATGTCTGCCCTGGCGTTACCGCCGCGACCGGATGCGCCGCCAGCGCCAATATGGCTTTAACCCATCGCGACTTCGCTCAAGCTGTGACTTTTGTGACCGGCCATGCAAAGGGCGAAGCCGATCCCGACCTTGATTGGCCGGCGCTATCGGCGCTCAAAAATACGCTCGTCGTTTACATGGGTGTTTCGAAAGCGGCGTTGATATCAGCGAAGTTAATTGAGCATGGGCGGGCGGCTTCGACGCCTGTCGCCGTCATCGAAAACGGCACGCGAAGCAACCAAAAAGTTCTTAAAGGAACGCTTTGCGAACTTGATGATCTGATCAAGGCGGGCGGCGTTAAAGGACCCGCGCTTCTTGTCGTCGGTGAAGTTGCGGCGCTTGCCGACGGTGAAACCCTGACAATGCTTAGCGGACAGGAAAGGCTGGTCGCATGAAGATCATAACTGCAAATCGTCTTGAAGACGGCGCCGTTGTTTATCTCGGTGACGACGATCGGTGGACATTAATGCAATCCGCGGCGGCGAAATTTTTCGATGCAGACATCAATCCTGTTCTCGCCGCCGTGCAATTGCGCGTGAAAGAAATCACCGATGCTTATCTTGTTGACGTAGACGATAATGGAGGCTTGGCGGGGCGCGAGACCTTGCGCGAATCTATCCGCCGCAAAGGACCAACAGTACGCGAAGACCTTGGTCGGACGGAGGTCTGAAAAATGGGCAAGCTCAGGATTTACGGTGATAAGCGCAGCGGAAACTGCCTGAAAGTCAAATGGACGGCGGAACATCTCGGCGTAGATTATGAATGGATCGATGTGGACGTACTATCCGGCACGACTCGCACCGAGGAATTTCTGGCGCTTAATCCCTCAGGGCAGGTTCCAGCCGTCATTCTTTCAGATGGACGCGTGTTGACGCAATCGAATGCGATCATTGTGTACCTCGCAGGTCTGAACAACAGCGCGCTCTTGCCTTCTGACCTTTATACACGTGCGAAAGTAGATGAGTGGCTGTTCTGGGAACAATATTCTCATGAGCCATGCATCGCCGTGCGCCGATTTCAAAAGTCCTTCCTTGGGAAAGCCGATGAAGAACTCGACCCGCAATTGCTGACAAAGGGCCGCCGTGCGCTTGGTCAGATGGAACTGGCTTTGCAAGGCGCGAACTACCTTGTGGGTGATGTGCTGACGGTCGCTGATATTGCGCTAGTCGCGTATACGCGCGTCGCCCATGAGGGCGGTTTTGAACTCTCCGAATTTCCAGCGATTCGCCAGTGGGTGGCGCGGGTCGAACGCGATCTTCTCATTGATCAAGTGGAGGCCGCGTAATGTATCGGTACGATGAATTTGACGCGACTCTGGTCGCCGAGCGTGTCGCGCAGTTTCGCGGCCAGGTAGGACGGCGCCTTTCCGGTGAATTGACTGAAGACCAGTTCAAGCCATTGCGGTTAATGAACGGTCTATATTTGCAGCTTCATGCTTACATGCTTCGCGTCGCGATCCCCTACGGAACATTTTCGTCAAAACAAATGCGCAAACTGGCCTATGTGGCGCGTAAATATGATCGTGGCTACGGCCATTTCACAACGCGTCAGAATATTCAGTATAACTGGCCTGCGCTGGTCGATGTGCCCGATTTGCTTGATGATCTCGCCGAAGCCGAGATGCATGCGATCCAGACGTCCGGCAATTGCATACGCAATGTAACCTCGGACCAATATGCTGGCGCCGCAGTGGATGAAGTCGAGGATCCGCGCCCATATGCAGAGATGATCCGTCAGTGGTCGACATTTCACCCGGAGTTTTCATTCCTCCCACGCAAGTTCAAGATTGCCGTGACAGCGTCAGAACATGATCGGGCGGCGGTGAAGGTCCATGACATCGGCTTGCGCCTTTATAAGAACAGCAGCGGAAAAACCGGATTTGAAGTGATTGTCGGCGGCGGTCTTGGGCGCACGCCTTATGTCGGCCATACGATCCGCGAATTCCTGCCGAAGCAACATCTGCTTTCTTATCTCGAAGCGATCCTGCGGGTTTATAACCTGCAGGGGCGCCGCGACAATCTTTACAAGGCGCGTATTAAAATTCTTGTCAACGCTGAAGGTGCGGAAAATTTTTCACAGCTCGTAGAAGACGAGTGGTCGCAAATAAAAGACTCGGGCGTTGATTTACCGCCTGAGGAAATGAAACGAATAAACGCTTATTTCTCACCACCCAGCTTTGAAGCATTGCCGGACACAAGCGAAGCGCTTGAAGCGAAAAAGCTTGAGAATTCTGATTTTGCGCGTTGGGTGCGAACCAATACGTCCGCCCATAAAATCCCCGGTTACGCCATCGTAAACATATCTTTGAAGCCAATCGGCGGTGTGCCTGGCGACATCACCGATGTGCAGATGGAAACTGTCGCCAACATTGCCGAAGAATTTTCTTTCGACGAAATCCGAGCGACTCACGAACAAAATCTTGTGCTGCCGCATATCAAAAAAGACGATCTTTTTAAGGTCTGGTTGCAGCTAATGGCGGCCGAACTAGCAACCGCAAATATCGGTCTTGTGAGTGATATCATCGCCTGCCCGGGGCTTGACTACTGCACCTTGGCGAACACGCGTTCGATTCCAATCGCGCAGCGAATTTCCGAACGCTTCGCCGATCTCGACAGACAGGAAGAAATGGGTGAGCTGAAGATTAAAATCTCAGGCTGCATCAACGCTTGCGGGCACCACCATGTCGGTCATATCGGCATTCTCGGCGTCGATAAGAAAGGCGAGGAGTTTTATCAAATTACGCTCGGTGGTTCCGGTGCTGAAGATGCATCGTTAGGCGAGATCGCGGGGCGAGGCCTTTCATCGGACCAAGTTGTCGATGCCGTCGAGAAGCTGGTCGGCGTTTATCGGGAGAAGCGTCAAGAAAAGGAACGATTTCTCGATACATATCGCCGTCTTGGCGCGAAACCATTCAAGGAGGCGCTTTATGAAGCTGCTTAAGCTTAACCATGATCGCTTAACCCCTGCACTAGAGGAACCGCTTGAGGAGGTCACTCTCGACGAGTGGCGTGAGAATCCGCAGGGTCATGCAGATGCAACAGCGCTGCTGATTAGTAACGACACATCGCTTGCTGACATAAAGTGTGACCTTCACGGGTTCAGCGTCATTATTCTCGGTTTTCCATCCTTCAAAGATGGACGTGCATACTCACAAGCCAGGCTTTTGCGTGAACGATACGGCTATACAGGTGAGATCAGGGCGCGCGGCGATATCTTGCGTGATCAGCTTTTGTTCATGGTCCGCTGTGGCATAAACGCGTTTGAAGTTGCTGGCTCAGATGTGGCCAGCGCAGAAGCCTCATTGAAAGACTTTTCTTTCGCTTATCAACAGGCGGCCGATGGCCAAGAACCCGTCTGGCGCTGCCGTGTTGCGCAGGCGGCAGCCGCGTAAAGGTATTGTATTCATGAGTGTTATCGCCGCAGCGTCAAATACAGCGCGCGCACTAGCGCCATTTGCCAATGACGATCTCGAAGCAAGAGCTCGCCGGTTGGCCATGAAATACTCCGGTGGCGATGCGCTTGAGATTTTACGCGTCGCTATCAAGGAAGAGTTCCCGGGGCGTATTGCTCTTGTTTCTTCTTTTGGCGCGGAGTCAGCGGCGCTCTTGCATCTAGTGTCGCAAGTAGACAAATCAGTTCCCGTAATATTCCTCGAAACCGGCAAGCACTTTGCGCAGACAATTAGCTATCGAAAGAGGCTGGCGGAAAAGCTAGGCCTGACAGATGTGCGTAATATTCGTCCTAATGAAACTGTGCTGCAAGCGCGCGATCCTGCCGGGGATTTGTGGAAACGCGATGCAGACGCCTGTTGCACGCTGCGAAAGGTTGAACCGCTCACGCCTGCGTTGGAAGAATTCGACGCGTGGATTACTGGCCGCAAACAGTTTCATGGCGGCGGGCGCGTTAACCTGCCGGCGTTTGAAGCTTCGGCTACGCATATCAAGGTCAATCCGCTGATCAGGTGGTCAAGGATAGATATCAACGCCTATTTCGAAAAAAATGACCTGCCGGCGCACCCGCTGACGGCGCAGGGCTATCCTTCGATCGGTTGTTGGCCATGCACCCACCCGGCAGCATCAGGCGACGACATACGCGCGGGCCGCTGGCGCGGCGCCGCAAAAACCGAATGCGGTATCCATGGGCGAGCGCCTACTCAGGCTGTCAGTTAACTACAAACGGCTCGAGGTGGGTCGGAATTATAACGCGTGATTCTGGAGATATCGTTTTAACTTTATCTCTAAAGGGAAGTAGTTTCTCACGCACATTTTCCTCTTGTGAAAAGCTGTAAGGCAGCGTGAAGCTGTCCCAATGCGTAGGAATGATAGTCTTTGGGCGACCTGTCGATTCGACAAGACGCTCGTCATAGTTATAAAGCCCCAGCCTGGAACCGTTTATTCCGGCCAATAATACATCTGGATTAAGGCCTTCCATCTCTCGTTCAATAAAGTTCATTGAGCCCATAGTAAGGACGGTATGGCTGTCAAAGCGGGCCAAAAACATCAACGACCCACCCTCTATAAATTGATTTAGGCGCAAGGGAGCGTCCAACTTTGTGTCGCGGTCGTAACGCCTTGAGTCGAAATAATGCTTTTCATTGAGGGCTGAGTGAATGGACGGCACTACTCGAATGGAAAAATTTTCAAACTGATAGTCCTCTCCTCCGCCTACAGGGTATAGTTGCTCGTCTGGAATTCCATATGCCTTTAGAATTTGAATCGTGGTTTCGGTGCCAATAACTTTAGCACCTGTTTTTGACGCGATGTAAGGTACGTCTCCCAAGTGATCAAAGTGGGAATGGTGAACCAGAATAAAGTCCGCCTTTGTGATTGTCTGATCGATTAAAGCTTCATCAGAAACGGCAATGTCGTTTCGCGCAAAGGCGCGGCGGGTGTCGGCGGTATCGCCACGATCTGTATATTTTAATCTTGAGATGTAAGGGTCCACCAACACCACAACCTGACCATCAGAAATTTCCCAACCTGCGGCCCCAAAATATGTAAATTGCAACTCGCCATCCGCAAGCTGGTTGCTCTGTGCAGTAGCTGCTGACGTTACTAGCAGCATGCAGGTTAGCGCAGCAAGACGTTGTATTATTTTATGTGTATTCATGCTCATGCCCTTAATCACGCACTTCTACAATCATCTCAATTTCAACTGCCTGGCCTCTTGGTAATGAAGCCATGCCAACGGCTGCACGAGCGTGCCGGCCGCGATCACCAAATACTTCAACAATCAAATCCGAAAAGCCATTGATGACGGCTGGTTGATCAACGAACGAGGGGTCAGAATTGACCATGCCTAAAACTTTCACGACTTGAGTGACTTTATCCAGGTCGCCTAGCATTTCCTTTAACACTGCAAGCTGATTAATTGCAGTTAGCCGTGCACCCTCATAGCCTTCTTCAATTGTCAGGTCCGCGCCAAGTTTCCCCCTAAGCTCGGTGCCATCTGCGCGTTTTGGGCCTTTGCCGGCGAGGAAAATCAAGTTTCCAGTTCTAACACCATTGACATAATTCGCGACAGGCTCTGGCGGTTTGGGGAGGGTTATATTCAAGTCCTCCAGCCTCGCTTCGGGATCATAGATGTCCGTAGCCATTGTAGTTTCGTCAGCAAATGACATTTGCGGCGTGGCAATGGTGAAAAGCACTGAAAGGATGCTGAAAAAGGCTATTCTTTTTGTTCGCATAACGAAGATTCCTTGTTTTGTGGGCCGGTCCTTAGCCATGGGCGTTTAAAAATGTAGCGATGGCGTCACATGCCGCCGGTTCGCTCATAGTTGGCGCATGCCCCACTTGGGGGACGGCCACATAGTCAAATGACGGATGGACGCCGCGCATCTTCTCAATGATTTTCTCTGAAAGAAGATCGCTTATGCCGCCCCGTACAATTAAAGTTGGCGTATCTTTAAGGCTTTCAAAAGCTGGCCAGAGGTCAGGGGCCGCCCCTACTTCAGCCAGCGCCCGGGCAATATTCGGGTCGTAATTCAAAATCCATTCACCGCGATCAGTTTTCCGGAAAGTTCGGCGCGCGAATGTCCGCCAGAATTCTTGATCCTTGCCTGGAAAGGCAACTTCGTTGATGGCGCGAATACGCTCGATGGCTTCCTCAAGGTTGGCGGCTGGTCCTTTTGTAACGCCGACATAGCCAGCTATGCGAGTGAGACCTTCTTGCGCAAGCTCTGGACCGACGTCGTTAATGATCGCGGCTTTGACTCGTTTAGGGGTCGCCACATTCGTCAGCATCGTAACGATGCCGCCCAGCGACGTGCCGACAAAGATTGCCTCTTTGAGGCCAAGCGTATCGAGCGCCTTCAATATATCATCGCGATAGGTGAGGGGATGATAATTGCGATAGTTCGGATCATAGTCCGACTCAGCGCGCCCGCGCAGAGAGACGGCAATGACATCATGACCTAGTGATGCAATCTGCGGGGCTAGCTCCTCAAAATCGCGTGCATTTCGCGTCAATCCTGGGATGCATAACACAGGAGTTTTGTCACCACCCTCATAACGCTGGCCGCGCATGATCAAGCCATCGCCGACCGGAATTTCAACGGATTGTGTTTCTTGCATCGCGCCCTCAGATAAAAATAACGCGGACCAGCTTAACGCCGGCCCGCGCATCACGCCAGTCTGCGGGGGAGAGAGAGGGTGCAGACCCGCGATTCTAGTTTAGCGCTGCTTCACCTGTGAGCACCGCAGCCGCCGCATGAACGGAAGCGGCGATGCGAAGCGCTGTTTGCACTTGATCCGTAGAGAGCCCGCCCTTGCGAACAACTTTGTCGTGCGAATCGAGGCACATGCCGCAACCATTGACGGCTGAAACGGCGAGAGACCAAAGCTCGAAATCAACTTTGTCGACGCCGGGATTACCGATGACGTTCATGCGCAGTTTCGCTGGGAGCGTTGAATAGGTCTTTTCCGACATCAGGTGCGTGGCTCGATAGTAAATGTTGTTCATGCCCATGATCGCCGCTGCAGCCTTGGCGGCTGTGACTGCCTCTGGCGACAATTTGTCTTCAACTTCGGCCGATACCGCCTTGATTACGTCCGCATTACCGGAGGCGAGAGCGGAAGCCAGAAACGAACCCCATTTTTGCTGATCTGAGAGCGTCGTTTCAGATGCCAGCGTGCCGAGATTGAGGCGAATGTCTTTTGCGTAGTCAGGGATCTGATCGCGGAGAGCGTCGATGCTCATGAATTATCTCCTTTATGGATACAAAAAGGGCGCGGCGGCGCATTAATTAACCGCGCGCGCCCATGTTTTCGTTACGTTAAAGCGTGTCGCCGCCAATCGGACGGTTGCACGGGCAAAGCTCATCCGTCTGTAGCGCATCTAGAACGCGCAACGTATCTTGAGGGTTACGACCAACATTAAGACCGTTTACATAAACATGCTGGATGACGTTGTGCGGATCGACGACGTACGTTGCGCGAAGCGCTACGCCTTCAGGCGCGCGAATACCAAGTCCGTCAATCAGCGATCCAGTCGTATCGGCAAATTGCCATGCCGGGTGCTTGTCGAGATCCGGATGATCACGGCGCCATGCAAGTTTGCAGAACTCGTTGTCAGAACTACCGCCCATGACGACGGCGTCACGATCTTCGAACTCTTTTGCAAGCCGGCCAAACTCGGCAATTTCAGTCGGGCAAACGAAAGTAAAATCTTTTGGATAGAAGTATATAACTTTCCATTTGCCGGAAAAGCTGTCCTGCGTAATGTCTTCGAACGCAGAATTGCCGTTTTCCTCGTGAGCGTTAAAGCCCGGCTTGACGCCTACTACAGAAAAATCGGGAAGCTTATCGCCGACGCCTAACATGCGTATCTCCTTTAAGGTGTATGTGAATCTCTGGCGTTCTTTATCGAACGCAATGCATACATAGCGCTCTTGGAAAATTAATCAAATAGATTATATTTCTGAATAATATCGACTATATCGATCAGAAAAAGGCCAGCAAAATGACCCCCTTACCGACTTTGCGCCAGCTGCAGTTTTTTATGGCGCTGGTGCGCCGAGAATCCTTTTCCAAGGCGGCTGAGGACTGCCTCGTCTCCCAATCGACCCTCTCGTCAGCGATAAAGGAAATGGAAGCGTTGATGGCGCAACAGCTGGTGGATCGCTCAACGCGCGCTTTTGCATTGACGCCTGCTGGCGAAGAAGTGGCGAAGCGCGCGCCGGCGCTTCTCGCCGGTGCCGAAGACCTTGTCAGGTCAGCCAGCGGTCGCAATCCGCTCGAAGGTCCGTTTACCCTTGGCATTATTCCGACTATCGCGCCCTTCATGCTGCCTCGCGCCGCAAAAGCACTCAAGAAGGCATATCCGAAACTGCAACTCTATTTGCGAGAGGATTTGACCGCGACACTGGCCGAGCGTTTGGCAGCCGGCCTTATCGATGCCGCTATTCTGGCGTTCCCATATGACCTGCCGGGTCTCGATTCTTTCGAGTTTAGCGACGATCCTTTTTGGTTCGCGTGCGCTAATGATCATCCGCTAGCTGATAAAAAGTCTTTGCGACGAGACGATATAAAGGGATGCGAACTGCTGCTTCTTGAGGACGGGCATTGTTTGCGCGAACATGCAATCGATGCATGTGAATTGCGGGATCGAGATGCGGCGGCATCTTTTGGCGGCACAAGCCTGTTTACTTTAGCGCAAATGGCCAAGTCTGGTCTTGGCGCCACCTTGTTGCCCGATATGGCGGTGCGGGAAGGATTGGCGAAAAGCACGGGACTAAAAGTTATTCCATTTACCAAGCCCGTACCTTCGCGAAAAATTGGCATTGCCTGGCGGCGCGGTTCAGGACGTCGGGAAGAAGCAGAGGCTTTGGCGGAAACGATAAAGACAGCTCTGAACTAAGTGCTCTTAATAATCAGCCTACAGGTGAATGTTTCAACTCGGCAATGTCACCCTTGTCCGACATCATAATGGCGATAGGTCGCGTTGACTGAAATTGCGTTAAGACGAGCATAACGGTCACCGTAATCGGCACGCTTAACAGCAGACCTGCAAAGCCCCAGATCGAACCCCAGACGCCAAGTGAGAAAAGAATAACCAGCGGGCTTAAGTTCAAAGAGCGCCCAACAATGCGCGGCTCAATGCCATTAGACATTATCTGTTCGGCGCCTATCAAACTGACCGCTGCAATGGCCGCCATCCTGACGCCGCCGCCATCGGGCTGCACAAGGGACAACAGAACAGGCAATGTGATGGCGGATGCGGCGCCAAAAATCGGAATGTAGTTTAATACGAAAATCAGCAACGCCCAGAAACCGGCAAACTGAACGCCAATGATCAGCATAATGATGTAGCTGATGCTGGCGGTCACGAGATTGGACATGGTTTTGACGGTTATATACTGGCGAACAAGCACGCCGATATCCGCGATGGTTTCATTGATAACCCGACGCTCGCTCTCGTCAGCGCCAAGAAGGCTTATTTTTTTGAATATCTTGCCTCGTTCAATCAGCATAAAAACGAGATAGAGAAAAACAGTAATGAATGTCAGGAAGTTCGACGTGATTGATCGCAAACTGCCAGCTACCTGTGAGAGAAGAGGGCGGATAAGGTCGAGCGCAGATTGCTGAATCTGTGCAACGCTACCGAGCAATTCCTGCGGCAGAAAATCCATGGTGCGGAAAAAAGCGATGAGGTCGCTGGCAAGCCCCCTAAGCCTCTGCTCGTAACTTGGCCAGGCGTTCAGAAGGGTCTCGACATTCGACCTGATGATTTCGACAAACAGAACCATGCCTGCGCCGATCAGTGCGAACGCGAACATATAGCCGACCCAGTCAGGCATGTACCTGCCGACCACGGGAATACGGCGTACGTTTTCCTTTAGGGTGAAAATCAGAAAACATAGGAAAACCGCCACGACGAATGGGATGATCACGCTGCGCCCGATATAGGCGATAAAGCCGATGAGCACGGCGATCGCCAGGCCGTAAAAGGTCCTGGCCATGCTTTGACCTGACTCCTGCGCCATCAACATCCTCCAACTGCTTCCCGGCGGTTAAAGCGATTTGTTATTTCGCGCCAGAGGATGGGCAAGTTCTGAACCCTAGCGCTTTCCCTCGAGCCAAAGCACGGCTAGGAGAGCGCGCATGTTCATAGAAGATATAGAGTGGCGGGATCCGGTCTCGGCGTTTGCTCCATTGGCGGGCGAGCCTTACGCTCATTTGCTGCATGGGGGTCAGCTTTCCAGCACAGCCGATTGGACGGTTATCGCCGCTTTCCCGTCTGAAGTTATTGAGCCAGGGGCTGGCTCTGGGAATCTGTTTCAAAAAATCGACAAAGTATTAGAGCAACGTAAAACGGCGCCCAAACCAACTGTGGCGAGGCTGCCTTTCATCTCGGGTATTTTGGGTCTTGTCGGCTATGAGACCGCCAGTATTTTTGAACCGACGCTAAGTCTCCCGCCATCGCCATATGGTTTCCCAGAACTATCCTTGGGCATCTATGATGCGGCTGCATTGTTCTCGCGTAGGGAAAAAAGCGCTTATGTTGCGGGCGTCAGTAAAACGGCGTGTCAGCGATTGGCTGATAGCCTGGGCGAATCGTCGCTCACTCACGTCGCTGCCCTACCGCAGTTTCTGGCGCAAAATTCAAACTTTACGCGAGATGCCTATATGGCTGCGGTTTCCGGGGTTATCGAAAATATACTTGATGGAGACTACTATCAGGCGAACATTTCACAGCGGATAGAATGTGTTGGAACTGAAAGCATAAAAGCGTTTAAGCTGTTTCAGAAACTCGCGTCTCAAAGCGACGCCGCTTTCAGCGCGCTGTTACAGCTTCCAAACGGTTCGATTGTTTCAAATTCTCCAGAACGGTTTTTTCAAATCACTCATGCTAAAAATGACGAGCGAAATATTCTGACAGAACCGGTTAAAGGCACGCGGCCGCGCGGCCAGACGCTACGCCAAGATGAGCGATACGCTCAAGAATTATTGGATGATCCGAAAGATCGAGCTGAAAACATAATGATCGCCGATCTATTGCGGAATGATCTGTCTAAAATTTGCATAGATGGGACGATAAGTGAGGATGCAATCTGTGATCTCATGAGTCTCACGAACGTGCATCACCTTGTTTCCAGGATCAGCGGTGCGCTCAGACCTGATGTTTCTTTCTCTGATGTATTCGCGGCCCTGTTTCCTTGCGGTTCCATTACAGGGGCCCCGAAACTTGAAGCGATGAAGGCTATTGCTAGAGTGGAACGAGTTGGTCGCGGCCCTTACTGCGGCGCAATTGGATATATGGATGATCGGGGCAACGCTGATTTCGCGGTCGCTATTCGCACGCTTATGGTTGAGGGTGGCAAAGTCACGATCCCTGTCGGCGGCGGCGTCACGTTGCGGTCGGATCCGGTGGAAGAATATAAGGAAACCTTGGTCAAAGCTAAAAGCATGCTTGCGGCGTTAGGTTTCAGTGAAAATATGACACTGTGATTCTCATCATCGATAATTACGACTCGTTCGTCCACAATCTGGCTCGATATGTGCGTGAGCTTGGATTCGATACAACTGTGCTGCGCGACGATGCAATCACTGTAAAAGAATGCCTCGCCATGAAGCCTGACGGCGTGATTATTTCTCCTGGGCCAAAACGTCCAACTGATACCCACTTGTCGCTTAAACTCCTGGAGGCGCTTAACCCGGAAACGCCATTGCTTGGCGTATGCCTGGGGCACCAATGCCTGATCGAGGCTTGTGGAGGTGATACATTGAGATCACGCTATCCATTGCATGGTGAAGCCAGTGAGATCCGTCATGATGGCGCCGGCATTTTCAAAGGCCTTCCATCACCGATGCTGGCTGGGAGGTATCATTCATTAATCGGCGTTCCGCACACTCAGAGTCCCTTGGTGGCGACCGCTTCTAGTAGTGACGGAGAATTGATGGCGGTTGCGCACCCAGAACGGCCATGGTTTGGAGTTCAGTTTCATCCCGAGTCTTTACTCACGCCTGAAGGAAAGGCGTTAATATCGAACTTTCTAGATTTCTGTAAGAATTGAGTTTGCTCATGGCGTATTGGCTAAATGGTGCGGTTCACCGAGATCAGGAAAAATTTCATATCGCAGATAGAGGTTTCTTGCTCGGCGATGGTCTTTTTGAAACTCTGCGCGTGATCAAGGGCAAACCCATTTTTTTGAAACAACATCTTGAGCGGCTGCGAGCGAGCGCGCTGGCGTTAAAGCTGTCTGTTCCCTACGACGATATTGAAATTTTAAGCGCTATTGCCTCATTGGTTTCTTACAATAATTTTGACGACAAGGAAGCATCGATAAGAATTACGCTTACTCGCGGTGTAGGAAGGCGGGGGCTTGCGCTCCCGGTCACCCCGGCGCCATTACTGCTGATTACTTGTAGTGAACTTAAGCCACAGAATAGCGCCTACGCTCGTTTGATGGTTAGCCGCTATCGTAGATCCGAGCACAGCGTTACGTCTCATCATAAAACATTAAACTATCTCGACAACGTCATGGCGAAAGCTGAAGCTGCAGAGAAAAATGCTGATGAAGCGATCATGCTCAACAGCGAAGGCAGAATTGCTTGCGCAGCAGCCGCCAACATCTTTTCTATTAGCAATGAAGGAACTTTGCTGACGCCAGCCTTAGGAGAAGGCGCTCTGAGGGGCGTCACGAGAGCAGTTCTGCTTCGTTGCACGCGTCAGTTGGGAATTGACGTGATTGAGACAAAACTCTCGGTTTCCGATCTGAACGGATGCGACATATTTTTGACGAATAGCCTCATAGGGATACTCCCAGGAAGGCTTGACGCATCACCTGAAAAAACAATTCGGCAAGACGTTATGAGTGGTCTCAAATCGTGTTATGAGGCCGAGGTGAATCGAGAATTATGTGGCGAGTAGGGCTTTGAAGTCATTTTCTCTTTCCCAAGATCAGATTTCCCGGATCGTAGGTGCGGCCGTCGCTGATGAGCTTTCAAGACGATTTAATAGGCATATCGATTTTTTGACGGCAGCTTCCTGGAATGGTGCTGTTTTGCTTGGGCAGGGAGGGGCATCACTCTCGCCAGACGAAAAAAAGTATTGCGGACAACGCGTCGCGCAGTTTTTTGGATTAAATGACGAATACCTGAATCACCCTGACGCAATCCGCCTTGATGATTGGTCTGCGTTGATTAAACAAGGGGTTGTCGAGCGGTTGGAACGGTTTTCGTTTAAGCCGGCAGCTCGGAATGCAGAAGACAGCGCATTCATTCATAATGCAGATGAGATCTTTCAGGATGCAGCGGCCGCTGCGAACATTCTTTACGGTCGCCGGCGATTGTTATCATTTGTTGCGCCGCACAGTCTGCTTGGACTTGAACTTTCAATTTTAACGCCGAACTTGTTGGGCATTGAGACGATTGATGCGCGCGGCATGACGCCGGAATCGTTATCGAAAAACCTTTTGTTCGGGGATGTGCTCGTCGCTACGCCAACTCTTTGGCGTTACATGATGCAGGAACGATTAAAAGCGCCTGATAACACTTTGGCCGTCTCGTTTGGGGAGCCAATGACGCCCGATCTAGCTATTGAGATGCGTAACAGCGGGTTTGGCGTGCTGCGGGAGTTATATGGATCGACGGAAACAGGATTGATTGCATGGCGAGATACACCCGGAGATGCATTTGTCCTCTTTGATCATTGGGGTAGGGACGGTGATGGCCTAAAGCGTACTCAACCGGATGGAACTTCGCGCGAAGTTCAGTCCATGGATATTTTAACCTGGGTTGGCCCTAGCAGTTTCCGTTTGGCAGGCCGGCGCGATGGCGCCGTTCAGATCGGCGCCGTGAATGTATTTCCTGAAGCTGTGGCGCAGACTTTGGAGGAACACCACCACATAGAGAGTTGCCGCGTTCTGGTCGGGCGAAGAAGTGACGGGGCGAGCAGACTGATCGCACATATTGTACTTAAGAACAGCGCGCTGCCGAATGAAAAAACTGCTCGAGAGATTGACGCGTGGTGTAAGTCAAACTTGCGGCAGCAAGAGCGCCCGCAAATTTACAACTTTGAATCAACTCCTGCCGCCTAGCTTGGAACCGAGGCGTACGGGTTTAGTTAAAGTCTAATTTTCTTTGTCGGCCTGCGCGAGCGACGTAGCCTGGCTAAATTTATTTTGTACTTGCGCGGCTACACCTTGAAAGGTGGTGTTGTCGTCACCGACAGTCACTGTTGCTTCGCAATTCGTTGTGCAGTTGTATGTCGTGCGAGCTACGCCTCGGTGAACAGTGAGCATATCTGCGCTTGGTGTGCGAACGCGAATAATCAAGTTTTTAACGGCTTCGCCTTGCTCATTAAAAACATAGATATTGGTAAGGCCCGGCGCTTTGCCGAAAAGAAGCACATTCGTATTGTCCTGAACGGTTACATCAGCAATGGCTGGGTTGCCGACGACAATGCTTTGTGCGGGGTTATCTAGCTTGTACGGCCTGACCTGATCCATAGTAAGCCACAATTGTTCAGCGGCAGCTGTTTGGCTGAGGCTAACAAATGCAATGGCGGCGGCGAAAATCCTGCGCATGGGATTGTCCTCTAAATTAGGTTTCTTTTACCCTATTCGTCAGGTGTCAAAGAAAGCTTAAAGGATCGAGCTGTATTTCTATTAACAGCGAGAATTTGCAGGCGAAAATTTTACCTGGCCTTAAAGGCGCGCTGTTAATCACCTCTTACTGGTGGAGTGTGAGATGTCTGCTGCTACTATAAATTCGACAAATCCTACAATTTCTGACGATAATATTGCCAATGCGCTAGGTGCGACAGCCCCGTTTGTGGGTTTGCCCGGACCGGTGCTTTCATTGCTGTCCGAAAAAAGCGAACGCAAGTCCTATGGCGCTGGTCAGACTGTCTTTTCGCTCGGTCAGTATGATGGCGGAGAATTCCTGATTGTACTCTCTGGCTCATTGCGTGTGTCCATCACTGATGGTGAGACCGGCGCGATGATCATCGAAGAAGTTAATGAACAAGAAATATTCGGCCTTGAGATTGCTATGGCTGAAATTGATCAGGCAATGTTTCAGCAAATCGCTGTAAATGCGGCGACGGAATGCGATATCGTCGTCATGGATGCTGCAGAGTTCAAGTCGTTAGCGGGCGGCCGCCCATCTTTGATGAGGAATATAGCAATATACCTTGCACAGAAATTAGCGGCTCACCGCCTAAATATTGAGACCACACAGGCCGCGCCAGAGCAACGTGTTTACGCTGCGTTGTTAAAGTGCGTTGCCCGCGATCCTGTCGACGGTCTCTGGCGGATCGAGAAAATGCCCAAGCACCGTGAGCTTGCCGATCAGGCTGGCGTTGATGAAGCCGCTGCCGCAGGCGCAGTTGCAGCGCTGATCCAAGAGGGTGTCGCGCACAGGGATTATCCTGGCCTCATTGTAAATGACATGTCGCGCCTCAATCAGCTGGCGAGTTAGAGTTAATCCGTGTTAAGCATAATACGCATACAGATAAAAAATATATTCTGTTTATAGTTTTTTTACGACTGATGAGGAAGATGGTGCGACCTGAAGGGGAGATTCTTCTTCAGCGGTGCAAGTAAAGAGAGTAAGCAGGAGTCGACAAATGAAAGCTCTTATCAAGCGTTTTAAAGCTGACGAAGACGGTGCTACGGCTATCGAATATGGCCTTATCGCTGCGCTTATCGCAGTTGCTATTATCGCTGCAGTTCGCGCTGTTGGCGGTACGCTCAGCACGACGTTCGGCGACATCAATACCGAACTGAGCTCTGAATAATTTCGTTTCACGGCGTTACTTTCGCCGCTGAAGCGTCAAGCTACGAAAAAGGAGACCAATCGGTCTCCTTTTTTGTTTATGTCTAACGGAACATTAAGAACGCGCTGTTTAGTTTCGATAAGAATTTGGCCGGAGCTGATAGCGTGATCGCGTATATTCTTTTGTCTGTATTTCCTGCGGCTCTTTTAATAGCAGCGGCGAACGACATATACGAATTCAAAATTCCGAATTGGCTCTCAATTATACTCGTCGCAGTATATCCGGCGGCCGGTCTGGCGGTCGGCGCCAGCGCAAGCGTATTGGTTGAGGGTGCGCTTCTTGGCGCAGCGGCGTTGACGGTCGGTTTCGCCTTGTTTGCCGGTAAGATCGTTGGCGGCGGCGATGCAAAGCTATTTGCAGCAGCGGCGCCGTGGTTAGGGCTCAGTAGTATCGGGATATTTCTCTTCAATACGGCTGTTGCAGGGATATTTCTTGCGATCGCCATGGGCATGTTCAGGAAATTGCCGGTGCTGCCAGTTTATGCCCACGCGCCCTGGTTAATTCGTCTTCATCAGCGAAAAAAGGATCTTCCTTATGCGGTCGCTATTGCTGCTGGCGGACTC
The DNA here is from genome assembly GCF_028748065.1 of Hyphococcus flavus. Lineage (GTDB taxonomy): Bacteria > Pseudomonadota > Alphaproteobacteria > Caulobacterales > Parvularculaceae > Hyphococcus > Hyphococcus flavus. Next base: position 1,694,327 of record NZ_CP118166.1, read on the forward strand.
CTTAGTTTTTCACAAACGCCTTTCTTCCAATTGGTGATTGGCGGTTAACAGGTTCGGTTAACAGAGTTTTGAGGAGTTTCGCTCACCATAAGGCCGAACAAGTTCTGTGTGGGCACGGTAATAGTCAGGCAGGGTCAAAATGAATGTAAGTAGAATAGCGATATTGGGCGTGGCATTGGTTGCTGGCGCTGCGGCGTTTTTCCTGATGCTTGGCAATGATACGGAAATTGCGCCTGTCCAAATTGTCGAACCAGTTCGCGAAGAAACTGTTCGCGTCCTCGTTTCAAGCAATAATATTCAACGAGGTCAGCGGTTGACCCTCGAGGATACAAGATGGATTGCGTGGCCGAAAAAAGCCGTGCAACCGAATTTTATCACTGAAGAAACGACTGATGCTCGCGAAGAGCTGGAAAGCGCCGTTGCTCGATCTTTGATCGTCGCTGGTGAGCCAATTGTAAACGCAAAAATCGTCAAGGCGGGTTCGTCAGGCCTGATGGCGGCAATTTTAGCGCCAGGCATGCGTGCGGTTACATTGCGTGTTTCCCCAGAAACATCTTCGGGCGGGTTTATTCTTCCAGGTGACCGAGTTGATATTCTGTTTGCTGCTGGGCGTGACGGTCGCGAGGGCGGAGCCAGAACGATTTTTGAAAACGTTCGCGTGCTGGCAGTCAATACAACGTATTCGGAAAATACTGAGAATTCCCACATTGATGGTTCCAATGTCACGTTAGAGCTGTCACCCAATGACGCGGAAGCGTTTACCTCTGCACGAGGTGCGGGATCCTTGAATCTAGTATTACGCAGCATCTTTAAACCTGAAAACGATATTCAGGCTACTGAGCGGCGTTCATCAAATGTGAGTGTGATTCGCTATGGGCGCTCGTAAGCAAAAGTTTGACCAGGGGGTTGTGATGCCTATCCTATCTAAAGCCTTAAAATCCACAGGGATGTTGGTGGGCGCAATTGCTGGAACGATATCTTTGTCGATTTCGGGTGATGCGATGGCGCAGCGCGGTGCTTACCCCGTCAGTATCGATATGGGTGGCGAGAGCGCTGTGTCGAAAAGTATAATTTTGCCCCTCAACAAGGCGGCGATCGTAGAATTGCCTAGAGGTGCAGCTGATGTGCTGGTCTCTCAGCCTTCAGTGGTTGATGCTGTCGTTCGCTCCCCGCGCCGTGTTTATTTATTGGGGCTGACTACTGGCCAGACGAACGCTTTTTTCTTCGACAACCAGGGTCGTCAGATACTCAATCTGGAAATTCAAGTTGAGCGTGATGTTGATGCGCTAAAGGAGCTATTCGGCCGCGTTATGCCCGATGCTCGCATCGAGGTTGAAGTTGTTAGTGACAACATAATCTTGCGTGGCACAGCGCAATCCGCCAGCGAAGCTGCCAATGCTACCGAACTGGCCGCGCGGTTCGTAGGAAATCCAGAAAACGTCATCAACATGGTGGCGATCCGCGACCCTGAGCAAGTGATGCTCAAGGTTCGTATCGTTGAAATGCAGCGCCAGCTATTAAAGCAGTTAGGCGTTTCCACGACAGGAACGGTACAGCTTTCTGATGCAGCTTTCAGCTTCGCGGCGGCTAATTCCATTGCCACGAATGGTGGTATTGGGTTGTCCGGCACAAAGGTGAATACAGGCGACCTTCAGCGTATTGACGCTTCACTGCAGGCATTCGAATCAAACGGACTGATAAGGGTGCTGGCTGAGCCAAATCTCACAGCTGTTTCCGGTGAGTCTGCACGGTTCCTGGCTGGCGGTGAGTTTCCTGTTCCGGTTGGTCAGGACGATGGCGTCATTTCTATCGAGTTTAAAGAGTTTGGCGTTGGGTTGGGCTTTACACCACTTGTTCTAAGCAAGGGCCGCATCAACGTCAAAATTTCGACGGAAGTGAGCGAAATTACAACTGAGAATGCGTTTTTCGTTCCAGGCGCCACTACGGTGGATGAAGATGGAAATCTGATCACGACAGCAGGCCTCTCTATTCCGGGCCTTTCTGTCAGGCGCGCAAACACAGTAGTGGAACTACCCTCTGGTGGAAGTCTTGTAATGGCTGGGCTGCTACAAGAAGACATGCGTTCAACCATTGAGGGCGTTCCTGGCGTCAAGGACTTGCCGGTCCTGGGTCAATTATTCCGTAGCAGGAATTATACGAATAACGAAACAGAACTCGTAATTATCGTAACCCCGTATCTCGTAAACCCAACACATGAATCCAATTTGCTTGATCCAACCAAAGGCTTCGTGCCTGCAAGTGATGCGGAAACAATTCTGTTTGGAAAAATCGTCAACACCTACGGTCTTGCCGGCGCCGGCGTAAATGAAGCGTCACTGCAAGGGCCGATGGGTTTCATTCTTGATTGATAGGAAAGACGTCATGACTGCTAAAATCTTGAAAGTTACGCTTCTTTCCGCCGCATCGTTTTTGGCAGCGGGTTGCGCAGGCGGTATGTTCAATGGGCCGGAAGACGCTATGACGATTGCCGAAGCGCATCCCATTGCTGTCGACGGACAAGTTGTAACGCTGACAATATCTGCTGACCCGACCACGACTGATCTGTCGAATCTGGATCGCGCACGACTTCGTTCTTTCGTTGATTCATACCTCAATAACGGCCACGGGCCATTAACAGTCACGGGCCCTTCAGGCGCTGGAAATGATGATGACGGGCACGAAGCATCTGCAGATATCCGAAAGGCGATGCACGATGCCGGCGTCCCGTGGTCGGCAATTCACGGTGCAACGTATCGTACTGGCGACGCTTCCAGTGACGACGTCATTATTTCTTTTACGCGATATGTGGCGACGCCAAGCCCGTGTGGCGTATGGCAGGGCATGCGTAGTCGCCAGTATAAGAACCTACGCACCCCGAATATGGGCTGTGCGACCATGAATAATTATGCGGCGATGATTGCAGATCCGCACGATCTCATCGCTCCCGCAGAAACGGATCCGCGCGATGGAGAAGCTGTCGTGCGCGCAATCGAACTTTACCGGAATGGGCAAGTGACTGCGTCAGAAGTTGACGGGGAAATTGATGCTCAAACATCTGGCCAGAACTAGTTAGGAAAGCTCTAGCGGGAATGCTCGAGGGAGAAAACAATGAAAAACGCTGCTGAAACGTCATATCAGCCAGCCGAAGATGAAGAAGGCGTCGCAGACGGCGCTGCAAGTCTTGGCGCTGACGGGGGGCCAGCCTCAAAAGGCGTGTCCCAAGATAGTGATGCGTTTGAAGGCGACATCGAGATTTCCGATGACGATGATGCCTGGCTGAATGAGGAGCTCTCCGACGAAGAGCTTGCCGCGCTGGGTGAAGAAGACTTTGGCGATGATCTTTTTGAGGATGACATCTTCGATGAGGAGGTAGACGCTGAAAACAGCGCAGCTGACGGAGACGAATTTTCTGCAGCTGACCTGGCTGAAATTGAGGCGGCTTTCGATGAAGGTCGATCTCTCGAAGATTCAGGCGCTTCTGAACTAGACCCAGCGGAAGACGCTGCAATCGAAGATGCTTTCGATAGTGAAGATACATTTGATTCTGATACAAATGTTGAGACCCAGTCTGGTGTGGCTGAGTCGCAAGGCGCTCTTGTTACTGCAGCCGTGACTGGTGCAGGGGCTTTGGAGCAGCAAGATTACGGCGGCGCCGTTTCTGACGTTCCAGAAGAAGAGATGGATCACCGGCCGGTACCGCGTATTTCAATCCACGCATTTTGCGAAACGCCAGAAACCACAGCGTTATTGGAAAAAGCTTCTGTAGATCGCCGGCTTTCAAAAGCCCACCTGACTATTCACATGGGCGGGGTTGCGAAGGCGGTTGACCATTTCCAGACAGCTTCAACGCCAAACTTGATAATACTTGAAACGCTTGTAGGCGGCGCGGAAATTTTTTCCAAGTTGGGGGAGCTTGCCGAGGTTTGCGACCCATCGACGAAAGTTGTCATAATCGGCAAAGTCAATGACATCATTCTCTATCGCGAGTTAATCAAGCAGGGTGTCAGCGAGTATATCGTTCGTCCGAATTCGCCACTGCAGATTATCAAAGCTGTAGCAGATCTTTATGTGGACCCCTCGGCGCCGCCGATTGGCAAGACTATGGCGTTTGTCGGCGCACGTGGCGGCGCCGGTTCATCGTCAATTGCGCATAATGTCGGCTGGTGTTCGGCCGAGGAGTTCAAAAGCGATACGATCATTCTCGACCTGGACTTGCCATTTGGCACGGCTAGCCTTGATTTCGATCAGGAAGCTTCTGCAGGCCTTGTTGAAGCGTTAAGTTCGCCCGAACGCCTTGACGATGTTTTGCTTGATCGTCTTTTGCAAAAACATACAGACCGTCTAAGTCTTTTCACGGCGCCGTCCATGCTTGATCGAGACTTTGATATGGACGATCAGGCCTATGAAACAGTTCTCGATGTGGTGAGGGGTACGGCTCCGACAATTATTGTCGACATTCCGCATATGTGGACGTCTTGGTCGAAGCGAATATTGATGACGGCAGATGAAATCGTCATCACCGCAACCCCAGATCTTGCGTCATTCCGAAATACCAAGAACCTGATGGATATTCTGGGCGCCGCGCGACCGAATGATGCGTCACCTACGTTGGTTATCAACCAATTCGACCCTAAAACTTCTGCGGTACAGCCAGACCAGTTCGCAGAACATGTCGGCATCAAGCCAGCGCAAGTTATCAATTGGGACCCGCAACTTTTCGGTGCTGCGGCTACGAATGCGTCGCCGATAACTGAGGTGGGCAGCAAGTCGAAAGCTGCTCAGTCTATCCGTGACTTGTCGGCGCATTTGCTTGGCCGTGCGGAAACCAATATCGCGCGCCCGAAATTCAGTCTCTCAGGTTTGTTTAAAAAGAAACGGTAGGCAGTATCCATGTTCGGACGGAGAACAGCTCCTCTAGAAACGTCAACGCCTGCGAAATCGACGGCGGTCGCAAAAAAACCTGCGCCGGCGGCGAAAAAGCCTGCGCCTAAACCTGCGCAAAGTGCTGAGAAGGCAAGCGCAAAGACACCTCAGCAGGCCCCGCCGCGCGTGGCGCCGCCATCCCCAAAGCCGCAGGAGGCTGTAGAGATCGGCGGTCGGTCTGATGAGTATTTTCAGACGAAGACAACTATCTTCAATGCGCTGATAGATACGATTGATCTATCGCAGCTCGCACAACTTGATACGGAAGCTGCCGCTGAAGAAATCCGCGATATTGTCAACGAAATTATTTCGATCAAAAATGTTTCAATGTCGATTGCAGAGCAAGAATCGCTACTGCAGGACATTTGCAACGATGTTCTAGGGTATGGCCCGCTTGAGCCTCTATTGGCGCGTGATGATATTGCGGACATCATGGTCAACGGCGCCAGCCGTGTTTTTATCGAGGTTGGCGGTAAAATTCAGCTAACCAACGTGCGTTTTCGCGACAATTCCCAGTTGATGAATATTTGTCAGCGTATCGTCAGCCAGGTAGGCCGCCGTGTGGATGAAGCTAGCCCGATTTGCGACGCGCGCTTGCCCGACGGTTCTCGTGTGAACGTGATTGCGCCGCCGCTGTCGATTGATGGCGCCGCGCTCACCATTCGTAAATTTAAGAAAGACAAGTTGCGCATTCAGGACCTGATTAATTTTGGTTCTATTTCGCCTGAGGGGGCGAAGGTGCTGGAGATTGTCGGTCACTGCCGGATCAACACGTTGATTTCAGGCGGTACGGGTTCTGGTAAAACGACCCTGCTGAACTGTCTGACTGGTTTCATTGAACATGATGAGCGCGTCATCACTTGTGAGGACGCAGCGGAACTCCAACTGCAGCAGCCGCATGTGGTCCGACTTGAAACGCGTCCGCCAAATCTGGAAGGGCAGGGCGAGGTGACCATGCGCGATCTCGTCAAGAACTGTCTGCGTATGCGTCCTGAACGTATTATCGTGGGCGAGGTTCGCGGCCCTGAGGCGTTTGATTTGCTACAGGCCATGAACACGGGCCACGATGGGTCTATGGGGACTCTTCACGCTAACAGCCCGCGCGAAGCTCTGCAGCGTATTGAATCCATGATTACGATGGGTGGCTACAACCTGCCGTCTAAAACAATCAAGGAAATGATTGTGGGGTCGATTGACGTCATTGTGCAAGCCGCGCGATTGCGGGATGGTTCGCGCCGTATCACTCATGTGACAGAAGTTCTGGGCACAGAAGGCGACACCATCATTACGCAGGATCTTTTCATCTATGACATGGATGGTGAAGATGCAGATGGGAAGATTGTTGGCAAACACAAATCGACAGGCATCGCACGGCCAGCATTTTGGGATCGCGCTCGCTATTACGGCAAAGAAGCAGAGCTCGCATCCGCTCTGGATGCGGCATCGGAGTAAGCGTTCATGGATCAGCAGGTCCTCATTGTCGTTGGATTGGGTTTGGTTGCGTTTGGCGCGCTGGCGTTTGTGCTCTTACAGCCAACGCAGCGCGACAAAGCGAACAAGCGTGTCTCGGCTCTGAATGCTGCAAAGGCTGTAAAACGCTCTGGCGGCGCAAATACTGAGGCGCAGAGTAAGGAACGTAGAAAAAAGCTGGCGGAGTCGCTGGCTGCTCTCGACAGCAAAACAAAAGATCTCAAAAAGAAAAAGAGGCTTACTTTAACGCAGACGCTTGAACAAGCGGGGCTGCCTGTAAAGCCGAAACATTTTTACATAGCCTCAATCGTCACGGCTTTGCTGTTTGCATTGGTGGGACTGATTTCCGGTCAAAAATTGTGGATTACAGGCCTGCTGTTTGTCATTGGCGGGCTTGGATTTCCGCGTTGGATCGTCAACTTTTTACGTAAGCGTCGTCAAAAAAAATTCGTTGATGAATTTTCGAATGCAATTGATGTTATTGTCCGCGGCGTCAAATCTGGTTTGCCAGTCAATGAATGCCTCAAGATTATCGCACGTGAGGCTCCGCGCCCGGTATGCGATGAATTTCACATGTTGACCGAGGGTATTCGTGTTGGTCTATCATTAGAGCAAGCCTTGGAACGTATGTATGAGCGGATGCCGCTTCAGGAGGTGAACTTCTTCGGCATCGTTCTGATGATCCAGCAAAAGACGGGCGGTAACCTTGCTGAAGCCCTGGGCAACCTGGCGATTGTGCTGCGTTCGCGTAAGCTCATGGAAGGCAAGATCAAAGCGCTATCTGCGGAAGCCAAAGCTTCTGCCTACATTATTGGTTCATTGCCATTTTTGGTCATGGGCGCCGTAAAAGTTGCTTCTCCAGACTATCTGGAGCCGTTGTTCAATACGCGTGTCGGTAATTTCATTCTTATAGGCGCAGGCATGTGGATGATGACGGGCATTGTCGTCATGAAAAAAATGACTCAGATCAAGGTCTAAGGGCGCATAATGGAAGCTATCATCAACGCCGTTACTGATCGGAATTTCCAGATCGCAGTGCTTGTCTCGCTGGCGGCGATCGCGACGGTGTTCACCGTACTTGAGCCTTTATTAGTGAAGGACAAGCTTAAAGAGCGGATGAAGTCCGTCGGCAATTATCGTGACAACTTGCGTAAGCAGCAGCGCGATATGCTTGCAAAAAAGAAAAGCACCAGCCTGAGGACGACGTCACCGCAAGGCGCCATCAAGGAATTGGTGGAGAGCCTGAAACTATTGGAAGTTTTTGACGCGGAGTCCGCACGAAAGAAGCTGATGATGGCGGGCCATCGTGGACAGGGCCCTGTGTTTACATTCATGGCTGCTCGCCTCGGCCTTCCCTTCGTAATGGCTATTTTTGTTGGCGTGTATGTTTATCTTCTCGACGGTTTTGAACTCGACAGCTTTGGTCGTTTGCTTGCGACGATCGGGGGCTTTTTGGGCGGGTTCTATTTGCCCAACATCTATATTTCGAACGCCGTTTCGAAACGTCAGCAAAAAATTCAAGCGGCTTGGCCTGATGCGCTGGACCTGTTGTTAATATGCGTTGAGTCGGGCATGTCGATCGAGGCGGCATTCCAGAAAGTGGGCGACGAAGTCGGTCCGAACTGTCCCGAATTAGCTGAAGAGCTCGGCCTTACGACTGCTGAATTGTCCTATCTCCAGGAACGCAAGCAAGCTTATGTGAATTTGGCGGAAAGAACGGGCTTGGATTCAGTCAGGGGCGTCGTTACGGCTCTCGTCCAGTCTGAAAAATATGGTACGCCGTTGGGGCAATCGCTTCGTGTTATGGCAAAAGAAAGCCGTGACCTTCGAATGCAGGAAGCCGAAAAGAAAGCCGCCGCATTGCCGCCAAAATTAACCGTGCCGATGATTGGCTTTTTCCTGCCAGTTCTGTTTGCTGTTATTCTCGGCCCAGCCATCATGAGCGTGATGGGGCTCGAATAAGCCATCTCTTAATAGTCGACCTGGTGTTCTTGCCTTTCGTTGGACATTAGCCGGGTGAATGTGACTTCATGTCATGCATCTAAGATAACGTGCCTGCTTTCACTTGCATGGCGCGCTCAGCAGCATTATTCGTCCTCAAGCAACTAGGAACCGAAACTGTCTTAGCTTGCAAGTGCATTTGACTGTCAGACGAATACGAAAGCTACGGCATGACTCAATCTCTAACTGATATGACCAATGAAGCGACACGGTTCAAAAACGAAGGCCGTTATGCTGAAGCAATTGATATCATGCGATCCATGGTTGATCTGGAGCCGAATAACGTTGCGGTATTGCACAATCTTGCTGCTGTCCTTGGGGACGCGGGCCAGTACAGAGAGTCGGCTGATACATTAAAGCGCGCTTTCGAATTAGGTCTGAACGCGCCACAAAGCTGGCTAGTCTATGCCCGCGCGTTATCTGGAATTCAGAAATTCGAAGAAGCGCAGCAGGCTTTTTTTACATTATTGCGTGTGAATCCTGTCGATCCGGACGCGCACAGAGAATTCGCACAATTAATTTGGATGCAGACGGGAGAAAGAGATAGGGCTCTCGTCCATCTAAATAAAGCAATTGAAGAAAATCCTCAAAACCCAAGTCTACATCTTGCCCGCGCTCAGGTGTATGGCCAGACAGGCGATACAGCGACTGCTTATGCAATTTTAAATGAAGCTGCGCAACTTTCTGGGGATCCGTACCTTTACCAGATGGCTTGCAATGCAGCGTTGGAAGACCATAAATTTCAGGAAGCTGTTGAGTTAGGCGCCTTTTCTGCATCAGCATTGCCAGAAGATGTAGGGGTGCTTAGCACTTATGCGATGGCTCTTCTGGCTACGGACAATGCACAATCCGCTGTTCCTATTATTGAAAAGCTAAGGCAGTACGCGCCAGTCAATCAGCTGTACATTGCCCTGCAAGCCACGGCGTGGCGGTTGTTGAAAGATGACAGATATGATCATCTCTATGATTATGATGCGTTTGTTGGCAGATACGAACTCGATACGCCTCCCGGGTGGTCTAACCTTGATTCATATCTGGACGATTTAACCGAAGGGCTGGATCAGGCTCATCGCTTCAAGTCACATCCATTTTATCAATCAGTTCGCAAAGGCAGTCAGATTTCTTCCATTGAGGGCGCGGATAACCCCGCGATGCGCGCGTTCCGGCAGGCCGCGAACGGGCCGATCCACCGTCACGTAGAGGCGTTCTCGACAGGCGACGATCCATTGCGCTCCAGAAATATCGGCGGTCATCGAATATTTAGTAGCTGGTCGATTAGCCTTCCGCCACAAGGACATCACGTAAACCATGTTCATCCTGAAGGGTGGCTCTCATCCGCTTGTCATATCCGGTTAGCGGACGACGGCGACGATCATGATAAAGCAGGCTGGTTGAAGTTAGGCGAACCAGGTATTGCGACTAGCCCTGTCTTAACACCCGAGCGCTTTATAGAGCCGGAGCGGGGCGTTTTGGTGCTGTTCCCGTCATACATGTGGCATGGCACTGTAGAGTTCTATTCGGGGCCGCCGCGATTGACTGTTGCGGTGGACATAGTGCCCGCTGCTTCTTCGTAGCGGTTTTACGGCAGATATATGTGTTCTGGTGCGTTGTTATTCTGTAAGCCTAATCATTCTTCTAACCTAGAAGCCGCCGCACTTTACGGCCGCGCCAAAAAAGCTAGAATTCTGGCCGAATGAGGAGATGTCCGATGTTGAAAACCAGTTTGAGTATTAGCGCTGCTGTCGTAGCGGGCATGGCGGGTTCGTTTACAATGGCGCAAGGCCTTTCATCGAACTTGTTGGAATGCCGCTCGATTGCAGATGATGCAAGGCGGCTCGCCTGTTTCGACCAGGCGGTTGTGGGTTTGTCTGACGTGACTGCCGATGCACAATCAAAACCGGAAAGTAACATCTCTGTCGCTGAAGCTCTTTCGCCTGAAGAAAAATTCGGCAGGGAAGATCTGCCGGAGACTAAAGAACAGATTCAGGAAAGGCGCGAAAAAGAGCTCAGGCAGTTGACGGCGAAAGTGGCTGAGATCGCGGAAAATCGCCGGGGGAAATATGTGTTTATTCTAGAAAATGGCCAAGTGTGGCGTCAGCTCAGCTCCGATACAAACAAGCTTTTGTTGCCTAATGATGAAGAGGTTAGTGTAGAAATCAAACGCCGGTTTTTGGGCGCCCACTCGTTGAGCTTAGTTGACGACAATCGTTCGGTTCGTGTCGAAAGAATAAAATAGCGAGTTCCTAAAAGACCCCGAATTCATCAATTGCCTGGAAAACGGTCGTAATAAAAGCCCGGTCGTCTTTCGTAAGCTCAGGTCGCCAAATGTCGAACAAAAGAACGACTCTTTCGTTGTTTGTTGGATTTGACGCCTCGTGTTCGATAGAATCGTCAAACATCAGCATTTCGCCTGGTCGCCAGCTACGCTCCTGATTGCCGACGCGAAGTATGCACCCTTCCGGCGCGATCAGAGGTAAGTGACAAATTAATCTTGTATTGAGTAAGCCGTGGTGTGGCGGGATGTGTGCGCCAGGCTTTAAACGAGAAAACAATGCTACCGGCGATTGGCCGGGAACTTGCGGTGCGGGCGCTTCTTTTAAAGCCGTCATCGTAATAGGGCACAGGGTTGCGTTGTGTTCTTGAACGATGCCCTCCTTGATTAAATGAAACGCTCCCCATTCGGTATTTCCTTCAAGGCGGTTGTTTTGCACGTGCGGATTTTCAGCATTTTTTGGCACGTAGGGTTCGAAGTTTGTTTCCTTTGCAAGAACACCCAATAGTTCGTCCTTGATTGAGTCTGTTTGTTCTATTACTTTTTGCGTCCACTCATATTTTGTTGCATCGTAAAATTGAATTTGCGGCAACTCTGGAAAGTATAATTTTTCAGGCTGCTGCAGAAAAATTTGCTTTCGCCCTAATAAAATTTCGATAGCTTGCTCGCCACGAGAATGGCCGCGCCCATCGAAAACGCCGAGCTCTTTTATTCGTGTACGCAGGAAATCTTCATACTCAACAGCTGCCTCAGCGCAGGCCTGTCTTGCACGATTAAGGTCTGCAAGGGCTTGAGGGGGGAACTGGTTAGTGTCTGTCACGCTATTGACGGCCTTTAGGTATGCCGCTGCTGCGCGCCTCTTTTTTCCCGTCGCTTGCAGAGCATCAGCCATGAGGATGAGCGCTTGCCAGTTGGCAGGTTCAATTTCTACAAGCCGCTCTGCCGCTTTGAGCATCTCATCATGGCGCTGCAGGGCCCGGGCCGACAGGGCAAGGCCGACAAGAACATTCCGGTCTGATGGCGCCTGCCCCGCCGCTTCTGTGAAGAGCGACAAGGCACGCATAGCGTTGCCGGACTGCAATGCCTGGTTGGCGTCGCTAATCAGTTGATTTACAAGCATAATTCTTACGTTCAGAAAAGGTGAGTATTATAGCCGAGAATAGCATAATCCCTTCTGAACTAAAGGTAAGTACGGCTAATCCTGCATATCAGTTGCAATATATCAGCGCTATGGTTAGCCTGTTCATTTCGTAATCTAAGAGGGTCGAAAATGAGGGAATTAGTTTTAGTTTTAGGCGGGGCGTTTTTGCTGGGTGCTTGTGCATCCACAGGTACGACAAGTACGACCGCAGCGACACAAACCAGTGAAGAAGCTCAAGTTGAACAAGTTGCTGCAAATGAAGCAGATGCGCAACAAGAAGTCGATGACAGCCGTGTTATCTGCAAACGCACCCAGGTAACCGGGTCCCGGTTCAGAAAAAATATTTGCCGCACCTGGGGTGAATGGAAAGCTATTGAAGATTCGAGCCGGTCAGCAACTGAAGAGGCGCAGCGTCGTTCGCAAATGCCGCCGCAAGGTAACTAACTTTCTTTAAAGCCGATTCCTTTGAAGCCGCTGATGAACATTCATCAGCGGCTTCTTTTATTCAAGAATTGTCACCCTGTCTTCAGATAACATGGTGTCTGTAAGCATGATAGGGTGAAAAATGAGAGACTACATTTTCGCTATCTGTGGAACACTCTTGTTAGGCGCTTGCGCCACCACAGATACAAAAACTATCGCAAGTGAAGGAAGTGCGGAGAATGCTACGGCTGAACAGGTCGCAGTAAACGAAGAGGGCGCTTCGAAAGATAACCGCGATCGTCGTATCCGATGCAAATGGACACACGTGTTAGGCACAAAACTAAGAAGAAGGGTCTGTTTGACCGGCTACCAATGGGATCGACTTGCGCGTGATAGCCGAGAGGTTACGGAAGAGGCCCAGCGCAGATCAACGCAAAACTTGGGTCGCGGAGGCACTTAAGCACAGTAGTAGCTGCCCATAGCTGACCACATTGGTTCATGATCAGCTTCTTTCGTTCTAGCGACACCGCCCTCATATTTCGTAATGTGTGTCGAAATCATATTAGAGGCGTAAAATGAGAGATTACATTTTCTGTTTCTGCGGCATGCTTCTTCTGGGAGCCTGCGCCACGGCAGATTCGACAAGTGCAGCAACCGCGAGCGAGTCAGCAAAGACACAAGTTGCTGCGACTGAGAGTGAAGCGGATAACAACAATCGCGATACGCGTATTATCTGCAAATGGACGACAAAGGCCGGCACAAGGTTCGGTAGAAGGCTATGTATGACCGGACACCAATGGGCAACGCTTGCAAACGATAGCCGAGAGGTTATGGAAGATACACAGCGTAGAACGTCACAAAACTTGGGTCGCGGCGGCAACTAAGGCCGCCAAACGCTTTTAAGATTTGTTTCTTGAGTCCACGAGTAAAAAATTATTGAATGTCAGTCAGTTTGTTCGGCTATCCGATCAAGCGCTTCATATAGCGGTAATTCGCCTGCGGCTACTTTCTCGCGCGTAGGGGCGGGTTGTCCTAAGCGTGCGCGATAAACCCAGAAATTCGTAAGCACTTTTTCAACAAAATCACGGCTTTCACGATTGGGTATGCTCTCGATAAAAAGCAGAGGATCTTCGATATCTACGGCGCGCTTCCATCGGCGTAAGTTGCCCGGTCCACCGTTATACGCAGCCGCCAGATGGAACACATCACCGTCGACAGCTCTGGTCATCAAGTGGTCGACGTAATTCTGGCCGAGTTCCATATTGAATGACGGGTCGTATAATTTTTCCCGGCCGCTTCTGTACCGAAGCGATCGATCGCCGGAAATAAAACTCGCTGTGCGCGGCATAAGTTGCATCAGCCCGCGGGCGCCGACACGGCTGGTGGCATCTGTCTTGAATTTGGACTCTTGCCGCATGAGCGCATAAAGCAATGCGCGATCTACCTTGAAACCACTTTCGGGCATAAAATGCGGTACCGGAAAAAGGCCGGCTTCGAGCTCGCGTCCTTGTCCGGACAGAGCAATGTCTATCTGAGCGGCAGGCAGTCCCAGCATCATGGCCACAGCGAGGAGGTCAGCAGTTTTGTCGTCGTCAACAGAGCCGCTCGCCCATCGCAACTCTACATCCGCAAGCTGTTCCTGTCCGGCTTCTGCAAGTGCGATTGCGCGTTTCACACGCGGTTGGTCATTTACAAGCGCGGTCAATTCAGCCTGGGTAAGCGCCGGCGTTTTCCAGTTGTAGTCGTAATCGCGCCCAAGTTGGGCAAGAGCTAATTGGCCGTAGAATGTAAACGGAAAAGACGCCGCTATCTCCAGATTTGGAGTAACGTCGGCTGGGTGGCCCGCCGCAAGGGCTGTGCGGGCGGCCCAAAATCCAGCGGCAGCGCGTAAAGAGTCTTCCTGATAAGGCACTGCCGCCATAGATGAAAAATGTTCATAAGAGGCCGCGATATGGCCGTTTCTAAAATCAATGAGACCGGCGATCCAGTAGGCCAAGACTGCGCTTTGGCCATTACGCGCGGCGGCTTCTTTGGCAATCGTTTCAGCCGTATCGACGTAACCCTGATAATAGAGGCTTGCGGCGATCCATGATCGCATGCGGTCAAACTGGCGCCCGGTAATGGCGCCGCGTTTAGCGTGATTTTCGATTTCACGAAGAGCCTCGATGGCGCGTGATCGATTTGAAAGATATCGCACACGCCCTTCAATTCGATTTAGGCGCGGTTTGCCCGTCTGTTGGTAGTCGGCAACAAGGCCTGGATGCAATTCCTTGGATGCCTGCGTTTTCCATTTGCGAGGGACAGGGCGAATAGGGTTTGACTGGCCGCTGGGGCGACGCTTGCGGGCAAGGCTATATATTTTATCCGCTTCAGGATGATCGGCATAATAAGACATCCAGCGCTTTAGCTCGGAGAACTGTGAGCGGTAAGCTGTCGGGTGCATATAGCGCTGATATTGCACGTATCCGAGCAGGACATTATCTTCGAGGGCTGCGATTTTCTTGTCGGCCTCCGACCATCGCCCCTCTTCTTGGAGTGTGAAAATCTGCTCATAGAGGGCGGCGTCGGATTCGCTCAGTACTTTAATGGAGGCGAGCCCCGGCTCACTTGCAAGACTATCATTGGAATCAGAAGAAAGTTCAGCGGCTGCAAAACATGGAAACGCAAGTGCGGCTAGAACTGCTTGAAAACGAAACGCCATTGTCAAACCCTGTACTTGCCGCGTGAATTTTGCGGCTCGACAACCACTTGGCCGCCGAATATCAAAAAATGGAGATAAATCCCCACCGCCCCGAAACTTACACCTAAGATTATCGTAATGTCAGTTAACGCTCCTTTAACCGCTTGGCGAGGTTTTGCAGATCCGCCCAGGCAAGCCGCTTTGAGGCGGGCTGCCGTAATAAAAATGCAGGGTGAAAAACGGGCAGAGCAGGGATGCGAAGACCGCTGGAGGTCTCTATTTCGCGCCAGACGCCCCTGGCCCTCATAATGCCGGTTACCCCCAAAAGCGCTTGTAGCGGTGCGCCGCCCGCAATCATGACAGCCTTGGGCTCGGTAATTTCGATTAGCCGGTCCACAAAGGGTTTACAGACAGCGGTTTCCACGGCAGTCGGGGTGCGGTTGGCGGGTGGCCGCCAATAAATAACGTTTGATATCAATGTGTTATGTTCGCGAGAGTGGTCAATTGCGGCTAGCATCTTGTCCAATAACTGGCCGGCGCGCCCGACAAAGGGCTTCCCAAGCCGGTCCTCGTCCCGCCCCGGCGCCTCTCCGATGACAAGAAGGTCGGATCCTGGAACGCCGTCGGTAAAAACCGTGCTTCTCGCGCCTGTTTTCAAAGGGCAGCCTTCGAAGGCGCGCACCGCTGCATCAAGCGCTTCAAACGTTTGGCAAGAAGCGGCGAGTTTTTCAGCCGATCTAATCGCTTCATCGGTAGATATGGATTCCAGGGGAGTATTGTCTGCTTTTTCGGGGGCTAACCTTTGGCGTTTTACAGTCTCTATTTGCGGCGCTTCACCTGACCGAGGTTCGGACTGCCATGAGTAAAAATCGGAAGGGCTGGCGTCGATGCATTCATCCACACCCGCGTCTGCATACCACCGCAACAGGGCGTGTGCGGCCCGATGTTCACCTACTGTCATGGTGCTATTGTATCAGCAAAATCGAAATGGCTAACTGTTGTGGAAAAGTAGTTTTCACTGGTCTGAAGCCGTATCGATCAGCGCTTCAATATCACGGTTCATGATGTGAGAAGCAGCATTCGCCGCCTTAATATTAACAGTTGGAGCGGTAGAAGGCCCGTAGATATTCCGGGCCGCCTCACGGGCTGCTTCCTCAGTTTTGTTTCCAGGTGGTGAATAGCTAACAGTTGTTCTGTTTTCAGTTAAGAATTCTGCGCGCCTGTCAACGAAAACCTGAATAGCGTTCATTACCACCTCTTTTGTGATGCCGCCGGCTGCAAGGATCTCCGTACGCAAAATAATAGAAGAGCGAGCATCAATAACTTTAAAATAAAAAGAGCGGCTATTTGATAGATTAAACTCAATATTGGAAAGCTCGTCTTTCGGCAAAACGGTTAGTATCAAGATACCTTCAAATGGGCCGCCATTGGAGTCTTTATATTGGCTGCCGATACCGCCGACTGAAATCGGCATATCAAGTTCTGGGGCGGTCAGCACCAGATAGGGGCTTCCTGCAGATGTCTGCCTGCGGACGACAGTCATGGCGTCATTATTGTAATGCAGCTCGGACAGAATTTCTTCAAGCTGCTCTATGGTGAAGCCGTCGTAAATATACGAATCTGTTTGCGCTATAGCGGAGGCGCCCGCCAACAGAAACAAACAGCATGCGGAAAACCCGCTTGCGCGCAGAAGTTTTAATACCATTTCTCGCCCCTCAATTAGCAGGCCCATGCTAACTCAACAGATTAGTTTGTCCACGAATGAGAAGAGAGAATTCTGGTGCTAGGGATGCTCAAACTGAGCTTGCCAGCATAAGTTGCGCCCCATAGTAGAGCGGAAGGCCCCATGCCTTGTTCCTGAAGCCAGGCTTTACAAACTGTTCTTTCGCTACACTCAGGTCTGATATGGCAAACCCGAAAGCGCCCAAAATTATCAGATAGTACGGGGCTGCCCCGCTGGGAGGGGCTGCAATGACACTAGTAGAAACCATGCACGCAATGATCGCGGCGTATCCGATAACAGGCCACCGAAAAGCGCCAAGATAGGGCCACAGCCAGCGCAGCGTTAGAAGGGCCAAGATGGTTGTTCCGACAAGAGCGATAACATAGAGCGACCCAATACCTGTTTCCACCGAGAGAAACGCGCCGATGTAAGCCGCATGCCCTATGGCGAAGGCGCCCATGCCAGCGAGAAAGGTTCGGTTGCCGTTGGAAATCAGCAGAACGTCACCAACCGCGCAAAAAACCAAAGCCGCGAGAACCCACACACCGTAGACAGTTTGATCAGCGCCAAATGCTATCGCCGTCAGGATAAAGCTCGCGGATGCCAGCGGCTTAGCGAACCATCGCCAGCGAAACGTGTTCTTGTATTCACCCCAGACCAACAACCCGGTGAATAGAGTGCAGGAAACAATAAAAATAGCGGGCGGCATCAGCGTTCAGCCTATATTGAGCCGTATTTGTCGGTTGCGGCGATCCAGCATGCCGAGCAACATGGCTTTTTCCGTCGATTTTTGCCAGAACCACGTCTGAAAACCATATGAAACTTGCCGAAGAGAGACATCAATGACGAGCGAAACACCCGAACGCGAATCCATGGAAATTGACGTGGTTATCGTTGGTGCAGGGCCTGCGGGTCTTTCGGCGGCAATTCGATTGAAACAGCTCGCAGCGGATAAGGGCGCCGATCTACATGTGGTCGTTGTGGAGAAAGGCTCGGAAGTCGGGGCGCATATCCTTTCCGGCGCTGTTCTGGACCCTTCTGGACTGGACCAGCTCTTGCCAGGTTGGCGTGAGATGGCTTCGCCCATCGACACGCCGGTAACGTCTGAAAGTTTCAAGGTTCTGGGGCCGAGCGGCTCTGCTTCCCTGCCGGTTTTCGCGATGCCCGGCATGGTCAAGAACCACGGCTGTTACATTGTCTCTATGGGCAATGTTTGTCGTTGGCTCGCTGAAAAAGCCGAAGAGTTGGGTGTTGAAATCTATCCAGGTATGGCCGCCTCGCAACTGCTCTATCGGGAAGATGGCTCGGTACGCGGGGTCGTTGTTGGCGAGATGGGTATTGGTCAGGACGGAGAAAAGAAGGATTCTTACGAACCAGGTATGGAGCTCGTAGGAAAGTATGTGCTCATTGCTGAAGGGGTAAGGGGTTCTCTCGCTAAACAGCTTATTGAAAAATTTAATCTGGCCGACGAGAGTGATCCGCAAAAGTACGGTATCGGATTGAAAGAGCTGTGGGAGATTAAGCCGGAGAAAAGCCGTCCCGGTCATGTTCAGCATACATTCGGGTGGCCGTTAAAGGACGATACTGGCGGCGGTTCGTTCTGCTATCATTATAACGACAATACAATTGCGCTCGGGTTTGTTGTCCATCTTAACTACAAAAACCCATACCTTTATCCGTATGGAGAGTTTCAGAAATTCAAAACGCATCCTGAAATTGCCGAACTTCTTGAGGGAGGTAAGCGGCTTGCGTATGGCTCGCGTGCAATAACAGAGGGTGGCTATCAGTCCGTCCCGAAACTAAGCTTCCCGGGCGGTGCGCTTATCGGCTGCGCCGCAGGTTTCGTGAACGTGCCGCGAATTAAGGGCAACCACAACGCCATGTTGACCGGCATGATGGCGGCAGATGCTGTTTTTGAAGCTGTCGCCGAGGGGCGAGAGGGCGATGAGCTGACCGGCTACCAGGAAAGGTACGACGTTTCGCCAGTGAAAGCGGAGCTCTTCAAGGCGCGCAATGCGAAGCCGCTTTGGACAAAGTTTGGCACGCGGCTCGGGGGCATCGGTTTTTCAGGGCTCGATCTATGGACGAATTCGATCGCGCCCGGGTTTTCATTTTTTGGCACGTTGCATCATGACAAAACAGATGCGGCAGCGACGGAACCGGCGTCGAAGCACAAACCAATCGATTATCCGCGTCCCGATGGTGAAACCACTTTTGATCGCCTGACGAATGTGGCCTTTTCAGCTACTAATCATGAAGAAGATCAGCCAGCGCATCTGAAACTTAAGGATCCGTCAATCCCGATAGGAGTTAATTTGCCAGAGTTTGCCGAGCCGGCGCAGCGTTACTGTCCGGCTGGGGTTTACGAGGTTGTGACAGAAGCAGGCGGCGGTGAGCCAAAGTTTCAGATTAACGCGCAAAACTGCGTGCATTGTAAGACTTGCGATATTAAGGACCCGTCACAAAATATTGTCTGGGTGACGCCGGAAGGCGGGGGCGGTCCAAACTATCCGAATATGTGAGAGGTGTTCTCGAGTGTTGCGCAGAGTGAAGTACATCGGGTTTTGTCTTGGTTTGATGGCGTTTCCATCAGGGTGCGCAACGCCGCAACCCGAAGAGTCCGTAGTTGGGGATTACTTGTCGGGTCGGTTTGCTGCTCAAGCGAACGAGGTCGGCGCTGCAGCAAACGCGTTCGAAGGGGCGCGCTCTGAACTTGCTGCGACAGATGAGGTGTTGCGCAGCGCCTTTCTTTATCAGCTGGCTGCCGGCGATGTTGAAAACGCCTCTTCTCTCGCGGATGAAATACTCGACAATGATGAGCCGGAAGATGACGATCTGGCTCGGCTGACGCTTGCAGCGAAGGCGCTTCGAGATGAGAATTACCAGGAAGCGCGAACCGCGCTCGCTGCGGATGCGCAAATCGACTATCTCGCTGCGCCCATGCTTATCCTTGATGCCTGGGCCATCACTGGCGCGAATGATGCGCGCGCAGGGCTGCAAGTTCTGGCGCAACAGGATAAGGAAATTTTTCGCGGCTTTCATCCATTGCATCAAGCTTTGCTGTTTGAAAAAGCCGATCTCATCTCGGAGGCCGAGACAGCGCATCAGCTTTCATTGGCGACTTACGGCGGACTTGTCGGGTTTGAGGCCTACGGCGCGTTTTTGGAACGCACGGGCGAGGACGGGGCCGCCGAAGCCTTCTATAATCAGGTATTAGACAATAGCGGTCTTGCCCGCGTTATCGCCAAGCAAGGGCTGCAACGGATAAAAAAAGGCAAAGCGAGCAACAGTTTTGCCAACACATCCCCTGCGCAAGGCGGCGCGCTCGCGCTCCATGCATTCGCTCAAGCGATCCTCGAGCAAATTGAGGAACAGCGCAGTGCAGCAGAAGAAGCGGGTTTTCGTATTGGCGACCCTAATTACGATATGCCGTTGGCGCTGATACAGATAGCACTCTACCTCGACCCTTCATTTGATCACGGGCAATGGCTCGCCGGACGGATTTTGAACATTTATGGGGACACGGAAAACGCTATTTCCATGTTCAAGCGTATTCCTCAGTCGTCACCGTATTTCGGGCAAGCGCAAATAGACATTGCAACCGGGCTTGTCGAAGTCGACCGTGCCAGTGAGGCGTTAAAAATACTGCGCGCAGCCACACGAAACCCCAACGCTGGCGAGGAAGCGAGATTTCAATTTGCAAATCTTCTCGTCAAAGAAAAACAATATGATGCAGCAATCAGTGTTTTTGATGATTTGATTGACGCTCTGCCGCAGGAGCCGCCTACGGATACCTGGCGTTATTTTGTCGCTCGCGCCGCGACTCACATGGAAGTCGATCAGTGGAAGAAAGCGGAACCTGACCTCATTCGAGCCGTTGAAATAGCCCCAAAGCAAGCAATTGCGCTGAATTATCTGGGGTATTCGTGGGCTGAAAGGGGTGAAAATCTCGAAAAAGCATTCGACCTCATCGAGCAGGCTGTCGCCTTGGAACCGAACTCCGGTGCTTATATCGATAGTCTCGGTTGGGCGTATTATCAGAGTAATGACTTTCAAACCGCCGTTGGTCATTTAGAGCATGCTGCTTCGCTTGAGCCTTCAGATCCGACCGTGACCGACCATCTTGGTGATGTTTACTGGCGTTTGGGCCGCAAGATTGAAGCTCGCTATCAATGGCGGCATGTGCTGGAGTTGAACCCGAAAGACAAGCTGCGCGAGGCGGTCGAGAAGAAATTGAAAGATGGTTTGCCGGAACTCAGTAAATGATCGTCGAGACTGCGCCTGCAAAAATCAATCTGTACCTCCATGTCGGACCACTGCGATCAGATGGGTTTCATGAACTTGCCAGCCTTTTTGTGTTCGCAAGCAAGGGAGACATTGTTCAGGTTGAAGCCAGCAATAATATAACCCTTGAAATAACCGGCCCTTATGCGGAAGAGCTTGCCGGCGCTCCTGTTAAAGAAAATCTTGTATGGCGAGCCGCTGAGGCGTTGCGGTCTGCAACCCAGACTAATCATGGCGCCGCCATTACATTAAATAAACAACTTCCCGTAGCGGCGGGTGTCGGCGGCGGTTCAGCTGATGCGGCTGCTGCTTTGCGTGCGCTGGGGCGGCTCTGGAAAGTGGACATATCAACCGACGCGCTGGAACGTCTTGCATTTCGGCTTGGCGCCGATGTGCCGGCTTGTTTGTATCGGTCGCCAGTCAGTGTGACAGGCGCAGGCGAACGGGTTGAAGCTGGCCCAGCGTTGCCGCCACTGTGGTGCTGTCTGGTAAATCCAGGGGTTCCCATGCCCACCGGACCAATCTTTCGCGCATTCGATACAGCCTATAAGAACCCGAAACTTCCGGAAACCGTTGTGATGGGGAGGGTCGACTACACCACGCTTAGTTTCGCGCTTCAGCAAACCAGCAATGATTTAGAACCTTTCGCATGCGAAAGAGCGCCGGTCATATTAAGCGTCTTGGAGCAAATGCGATCCGCGCCCGGCGCTATGCTGGCGCGCATGTCTGGCAGTGGCGCGACATGTTTTGGTTTATTTTCTTCCGGCGCGGCGGCTGAAAGGGCCGCACAAAAAGCGCGCGGACATGGCTGGTGGGCCTTGGCCTCGGCGCTCCATGTACGCTAAAAATCGCTATTCGCTGAAAAGCCGGACATGATGGAGACGACGCTGACCGAACCCTTTATTCTTGCAGCGGCTGTGTCTTTGACTATTGCCGTGGCGTTTTGCACGAGCTTGTTTGCCTCCCAATCGCGCCGGTTTCTCGACCAACCCAATGAAAGATCGAGTCATTCATTAGCGACGCCGCGCACAGGCGGCCTTGCAATTATTGGCGGGTGGCTGACGGGGCTGTTTATTTTAGGCGCGTTTTCATCGGATTTGGACTTCGCGCGAAAAGCAGGCTGGTTGGCCCTTTTTGCTGGCTTGGCGTTGGGGCTGGGTTTGGCGGACGACAAATTTAACCTCTCGCCTTCCTGGAAATTCGCCGGCCAGGTTCTTATCGCCGCGGGCTTCGCAGCTGTTTTTGGTCCGTTCGAATTGTTTCCTGCGCCTGTTGTCGGGGACTTACGCCTTCCTGTCTTTTGGGGCGTCATGATCACAGTGATTTGGGTCGTTGGTTTCATGAATGTTTTTAATTTCATGGATGGCGCCAACGGGCTCGCGTCTGGCGCTGCGGTCGTCGGGCTTGTATGGATCGCTGTCATTGCTGCTGGCGCAGGGGCAGGGATAATCTTTGCGCCCGCTTTTCTCCTTGCCGTAGCGGTATTGGGATTTTTGCCGCTCAATATTCGTCGCGGCAAAATATTCATGGGCGACAATGGCAGTCAGTCGGTTGGTTTTCTGATTTCAGCGATTGCTGTTGCGGGGGTGAATCTTTCGGATGGGCGCATGAGCGCCCTCATCGCGCCAGTAATTTTCATGCCGTTTATCTTTGACGTTTCCTGGACTCTAGTCTCTCGTTTTATTAGGAAACAGAACATATTCGAGGCGCACCGGGAACATCTATATCAGTTGCTGATGCGTAACGGTGCTTCTCATGTGGAGGTTGCTGTGATTTACATGACGCTAATCGGCTTGTGTGCAGCTGCAGCTCTGTTGATGCTGGCGTTGCCGTATTCATTGCAATGGTTAGTGCCTAGCGCTCTCGCAGCCAGTTTTATTCTCGGCGCCTCTGTCGTTTACAGCCGAGCCTACCGCGATGGCCTTCTCTCTACGGTGCGCGCCCAAAAACCTTTGGACGAGCCGCAAATAAAACAAAAGCCGCTACGCGCTGCTGAATGATTCAGTGATTATGATGCGCGTGCTGTAGATGTCGTAACGAGATCGCCAAGCGCTGATGAAAAGGTATTGTCAGGCAATACGGCAAGCGCTTCGAGCGCCTTGTCTGCGTATCGGCGCGCACAGAGTATCGTATCTTCAATAGCGCTATCGCGCTCCATCAAAGAGCATGCTTTTTCAAAGTCGTTTTCTTTAATGTCGCCGTTTGCAATGGCGCGACGCCAAAAAGATTTTTCATCGTCACGAGCGCGGGCTACAGCAAACACCACAGGCGCCGTCATTTTGCCTTCACGGAAGTCATCGCCAACGGTCTTTCCTAGTGTTGCTTCAAACCCTGCATAATCGAGTGCGTCGTCAATCAATTGATAAGCAATGCCGAAATTGAGGCCAAAATTGCGGATTGCAGCCTCTTCCTGCGGGTTACGTCCTGAGATCAATCCGCCAACTTCTGTTGCCGCAGCAAACAGCGCTGCCGTTTTCGCCTCGACCACTTCTAAGTAGGTTTCAAACGTGGCGCTGAGGTTTTTTTGTGTAGTGAGTTGCAGTACCTCGCCTTGGGCAATGATGCCTGATGCGTGAGATAAAGCGTGTAACACTCTTAAATCCTTCGCCTCCACCATCAGTTCGAAAGCACGTGCAAAAATAAAATCCCCGACCAGTACGCTTTCTTTGTTGCCCCAGATGATATTTGCGGTGCTGGCGCCACGCCTAAGCGCTGAACCATCGACAACATCATCATGTAACAATGTTGCGCCGTGGATCAGCTCGACCGAAGCGGCGAGTTTGACGTGATCATTGCCCTGGTAGTTAAGCAGGTTGGCGGAAGCGAGGGTAAGCATTGGCCGCAGTCTTTTTCCGCCGGCTTTGATGAGATGGCCCGCAAGCTCCGGGATCATTCTGACCGGGGATTGCATGCGAGATAGGATTTCACCATTCACCGCCTCAAGGTCTGCGGCGGTGAGTTTTTGCAGACGCGTAACAGCGGCAAGGAAGTCAGCTTCCCGGCTTCCTAGTCTTGGCGCACGGCGCTGTGCGATTTGATCGGTTGCTGTCGCTGCAAAACTCAAGAGACGAAACCCTTTCAATCCCGATATGGGTGCGCAGATTGGGCATTGCCAGTCAGCGGGTCAAGCAAATGACGGCCCGGTGCTTAGCGGCGAATCAGCGCTAGTGCAAAGCCGCGTACATAAGGCTTCCGCATTGAAAATGCGCGGAGATTCGCCTACTTGCTGAAAATGACTAGTTTTCTGAAACGCTTTGGCGCGATTTGGCGGGCGCTACCCTTTTCTGGCGCGAGCAAGTCACTTGTTACCGTAATCGATCTTTCCGGCGTTATTGGAGATGCTGGGGGGCCGGGCCGCAAAGGGCTTTCACTAAAAAAGCTGGAAAAAACGCTCGAGGCAGCCTTCAAGCCTGATAATTTGTCAGCCGTCGCACTTGCGGTGAATTCCCCCGGAGGGTCTCCTGTACAGTCCAGGCTAATCATGAACGCCATAAGGCGGCATGCAACAGAGAAAGAAGTCCCTGTTTTGGCGTTTGTGGAAGATGTCGGAGCCTCGGGCGGTTATATTTTGGCGCTGGCCGGAGACGAGATTTACGTTGACGAGAGCTCGATCGTTGGCTCGATCGGCGTCATCTCAGGCGGTTTTGGATTTCATGAGGCGATCCGACGGATTGGTGTCGAGCGCCGCGTTTATACGGCAGGAGAAAATAAGTCGATGCTGGATCCGTTTCAGCCTGAAGACCCGAAGGACATTGAGCGCCTTGAAGTCATTCTGACGGATCTCCACGAGCAGTTTAAAGCGCTGGTCAAGGAACGCCGTGGGGACAAGCTTGCAGACGATTCTGAAATGTTCTCTGGAGCGATATGGACTGGCCCTGCCGCTGCGGAGCGGGGGTTGGTCGATGGAATCGCTCAGCTCGGCGATTTTTTGAGAGAACGGTTCGGCGATGATGTTAAGATCAAGCGCATCGCGGTCGAAGGCGGCTCTTTGTTGAAGAAGCTGCTGGCAGGCGGCGAGGAAGCGAGCGGGCTAAATGCGTCTGCTTCGCTTCTCGATGCCGATGAGCTGATTGCGGCCGGCGAGCGTCGTGCGCTTTGGGCGCGTTATGGGCTTTAAAGGTTGATCTTGGCTATCAGGAGGCCGTTATGAGTGCAGTGACAACTTTAGCCGCTACGGTGGCCGCGGCGGCAGGCGCTGTCGCACTTTACCGCTTTATTGATAAAAGGTCGAAATCCCTAAGCGCTGCGATTTCTGAATTTAAAAAGACTTCCCGTCATAACAACGGAACTGTTATTGAGTATGAGCAGGACCCTGAGAGCGGCGTCTACAAGCCCAAGGAAAAGTTCAGGCGCTGATGCCCGGAAGCAGGGTAATCACAACGTGTCGCTCGTGAGGCTGGCGCCGGTGCTCAAGTAGATACAATCCCTGCCAGGTTCCCGTAAGCAATCGCCCACCTTCGAACGGGACTGAAAGCGATGTCGACGTGATCGCGGATTTCAGATGAGCCGGCATATCATCCGGGCCTTCAGCCGTATGAGAGTAAGGGCCGTGTTCAGGAGCGATCCTGTCCAGCCAATTGACCAGATCGCGACGCACATCTTCATCAGCATTTTCTTGCACCGTTAATGATGCTGACGTGTGCTGAATAAATACATGTGCTAATCCGTGCTTGACACCGCAATTTATTAATACGTTTTCGACCTGTGTCGTGATGTCGATACATGCACGGCCAGGTGTTTTTATAGTGAGTATTTTCGCCATTTCTCGAAATTTCAGCCTATAAATGAATTTATTTTTTTGCAGACCTTGGAAGAAAAAGCCATAATAGATGTCGATATCCCTCTAATTCAGCTAGCGCGTTGGTTTGAAAGATATTGCATTCATAGATCTTGAAGCGTCTGGACTCGGTGCGAAATCCTGGCCGATCGAGGCGGGCTGGTGCTTCTTGTCAGGTAATCCGCAAGCTTTGCTGATAAAGCCTCATGCGACTTGGCCGCTCGATCAGTGGGATGAGGCAGCGTTCGCCCTTCATGGTGTTGCCTATGATGATCTGTTGAAAGCAGGCGTAGCTATTGAGGAGGTATGCACGGCATTGAACGAAGCGCTTGCAGGAAAAAAGGTATACTCGGACGCCCCGGATTGGGACGGCTTTTGGTTTTATCGCCTTTTTCAGGCGGCTGGCGTCCGCCAGGAATTTGTATTGCGTGATTTTTACGATGTTTTCCGAAATACGCCAAAGGAAATTCTCAAAAGCATTGTTGAAGAAGCTAATAAGAACGCGCCTCGTGCGCATCGTGCCGTTCCGGATGTGCTTCATATGCGTGCATTGTACGAACTTGCTGCAAAACAGAATTGATTTTTTTGCGCAGCACGACAATGTCACCTGATGACAGAAGCCGTATTATTTGAACCTGAAAGATTCGATTATCAATTCACTGATGGCTTGATGACGGGATGGCGTTGGAAAAATGCTGGGGCACGGCCTTTGTTGTTTTGTCACGCAACAGGTTTTTGCGCATCCGCCTACAAGCCGATGTTGTCGCATTTGGACGCCGGCAAGTTTGATGTTTATGCGCTCGACATGCGCGGTCATGGGCGCAACACGCTGCCCGCAAATCCAGAACAATTGAAATCATGGCAGGTGTATGCGGACGATATTCAGAGATTTCTGGATGTGCAAGATCTTGATGACTGGATTCTTTCTGGCCATTCCATGGGAGCCGTCACGGCGGCCATGGCGTCAAAGGGGCGCGCCGACATCTCTGAGCTTCGGCTGATCGAGCCTGTAGCGGTCTCGCGATGGATGACCATCATTGCGGCAACACCAGCCTGGAAATTGGTGGGGTCCCGTATTCCTCTGGTCCAGCAAGCGGCGAAGCGGCGCTCGCAATGGGAGTCACCAGAGGCGGTTTTTCAGTCATACAGCCGCAAGGGATTGTTTAAAAATTGGCGCCCAGGCGCGCTTGAGAGTTACTTGAGGGATGGATTGAAGCCTTCGGTTGATGGAGGCGTCGAGCTTTCCTGCACTCCGGCTTGGGAAGCCGCCACATTTGCCGCCCAGGCGAATGATTTCTGGGGCGCTCTTGAGGCGTTTAGAGGCCCGGTTTCCATTTTCGCGGCGGATCATCCCACCTCGACGGTGAGTTCCGCCGCAGCGGCGAAATTCAAGCGTTACGCCATGCATCTCACGGTTGCACAAAATACTTCCCACCTCGCGCCCATGGAGGAGCCGGCTGAGTTGGCCGCATTTCTGTGCGCCTGATGGGGGAATAATATCAGGGTTGGCAGTTCCGCAGGCTTTTTGCTAAGCGTTCGCGCGAACCGCCCCTTGAACCGGGCTTGCGGCGCATTTTTTAGCGCCAAAAGACAATAGAAGACGATAGACATCAGAAAGGCATATGATGAGTGAGGCGCAGCCCGTCCCGCAGGTCACCGGCAGAATGTTTCTTTATGAGAAACCGGAGCTGCTGACAAAAGAAGAGCACGGCGAACTAAAAGTGAAGCAATCGGACAGTCCGTTTGCATTTGCTGCAAAAGCCCGCGCTATTCCGATTACCTATAGTGAAATTCCCTCTGCCATGAAAAACTTCCCATTGATTTTCATGTCCAAGGAACAGCCGCAGATGCTTGCGGTCACAGGTCTTTATGACGACATCAACCTGTTTGTCGGAGATGATGGAAAATGGGAGGATCATACTTACGTCCCTGGATACATCCGCCGTTATCCTTTCGGTCTTGCGAATGAAAGCGAAGGCGACAGGCTGGCGGTGATCATCGACCGGGCGTTTGACGGTTTTGCAACCAACGGTGACGGCGCTCCGCTTTTCAAAGACGGAGAGCTTACCGAAGAAACGGCAAGGCTTGTTGAGTTTTGCAAAGGTTACGAACAGGATCGTTCATTAACAGAACAATTTGTTCGTGTTTTGCAGGACAATGAGCTCATTCAAGCGCAAACCGCGCAATATACGCCAATTGGATCGAGCGATGCTGTAGACTTCGCCAGCTATTTCAGTATCGACGAAAAGCGCTTAAACGAACTGCCCGACGAGAAGCTGTTGGAGATTCGTAAATCCGGCATGTTGCCTTTGGTGTACGGAATGCTCATGTCCATGGGCAACTGGCGCTTGTTACTGCAGCGCAGGGCAAAAAGATTTGATTTGCAGGACGGGGCTATCTTTAAACCACTGGCGACGAATTAATCTTGGCGGTATTTTTTATGAAAAGGCCGGATAGGAGACTATCCGGCCTTTTTAATGCTTGCTCCGGTGTTCACAATTCTTCGAAAAACAGCCGGACATGCATAATATTTATTGGCTGACAGATAAGGCTTGGCTAACACCGAGGACATGAACCTTTTTCGACTAATACTGAGTGCAGTTCTGCTGACGTTTTTCTCAGCAGTGGATGGGCATGCACAAAGCATAGTTCAAAATGAACGCTCCAGAACTGAGGTTTTGGCCGAAACAAGCGGATTTGTTCCGGGTGAGACGGCATGGTTCGCGGTAAAACAGGAGCTCCGCCCGGGCTGGCATGTATTCTGGGTCAATCCGGGCGATGCCGGGTTGCCGTTGGAGCTTGATTGGAGCCTGCCTCAAGGATTTTCCGCCGGGGAAATCTTGCACCCTGCGCCCGAGTATATTCCTGTTGGTCCGCTCGCCAGCTATGCGCATGAGGGCGCGCCTGTATTCCTGATCCCTGTGACCGCGCCGCAGGATGCGCAGGTTGGCGACGTCGTTGATGTTGCAATCGACGCCCGCTGGCAAATTTGTGAAGAAATCTGTGTACCTGAGGAAGGCCGATTTTCATTTTCTGTGCCAGTTGTTGAAACGTCGACGAAGGACCCGAAGGTCCAGCAGATTTTCAGCACAGCGCGCGCGGCTCTTCCTGATAAGTTATCTAAGCCTGTGAAATTTTCTGTGTTAGGCGGCGATTATGTCCTGCAGTTTTCTCCACCGAATGAATTTTCGGCGACAAACGCATTTTTCTTTGCTGAGCCGGAAGGGCTTGTAGAGCCCTCGGCGCCGCAGACGATTTCCCTTGAGGATGGCGCGGCCAACATCGCAATGAAGCCGGGCTGGATCGACAGATATGACGGTGACGCGCTACGTGGCGTTCTGACATTCACGGACGTTGGCGGGGGCAGGAGAACTTTCAGCCTTATCGCTGACGTGCCGGCGCCGATCGTGAAACCGTCCGATGGCGGAGCGATTGCGCAGACCCAAAGCACCCCCGATGTTCTTTTGCTTCTTGTTTTGGCGTTTTTGGGCGGTGTCATTCTTAACGTCATGCCATGCGTGTTTCCGATTGTGTTTATTAAGGCGGCGTCATTCATGCGCAGCGCGCAGAAGAACTCTGCCGCAGTGCGAAGAGACGGTGTTCTTTACACGGCAGGGGTGCTTGCCACGTTTCTTGCAGTTGGCGGTGCGTTATTATTGCTGCGCGCCGGCGGCGAACAGTTGGGGTGGGGCTTTCATTTGCAATCGCCATGGGTGGTTGCGTTGTCAGCCTATGTTCTATTTCTGGTCGGTCTAAACCTTGCCGGCGTATTTGCTATCGGTGAAAGCCTTGCCGGAAGCGGCGAAACGCTTGCTGGAAAGGGGGGGGCTGCAGGGTCGTTTTTCACTGGCGCTCTTGCTGTTGTCGTGGCGGCGCCATGCATAGGCCCACTCTTGAGTGCGCCAATAGGAGCGGCGATTTTACTGCCGCCAGCGTTCGGCATGCTAATTTTTCTGGCATTGGGTTTAGGCCTTGCCGCGCCCTATCTTGTGCTTTCATTCGCGCCTGGCCTCGGCCGTTTGCTGCCCAAGCCTGGCGGGTGGATGGCGACATTCAAGCAAGTTCTGGCGTTTCCTGTATTCGCTGCCGCCGCCTATTTTCTCTGGGTACTGTCACAGCAGGCTAGCACTGTCGGTCTTGGGGCCGTACTCGCTGGATTGATATTTATGGCGTTTGCGGCCTGGAGCTTTGAGTACAGTAGGCGCGAGGGCAGGGGCGCTTTCATTCTGCGAATATTGTCGGCGCTAGCCGTGCTTTTGGCTGTCGCACCGCTATTTCGCCTTGAGGCTGCAGCAAGCGCTGCACAAAGAGTTGATAAATACGGCGCCATGACAGCGGAACCTTTCAGCAAGGAAGCGCTTGACGCCTACCGAGCCAGCGGCGTTCCTGTCTTCGTTGATTTTACTGCGGCCTGGTGCGTTACATGCCAGCTCGATAAGGCGACGATCTTTTCAGATAGCAGGCTGGCAGACGCTTTTTCAGACAAGGGCATCGTCTTTATGGTTGCGGACTGGACGGTTCGAGATCCGGAAATCACCATGGCGCTGGAAAGCTTTGGCGCCAGCGGCGTTCCACTCTACGTGTATTACGCGCCGGGCCAAACGCCACACGTTTTTGATATTCCATTAACCAAGAAAGCGGTTCGTGAAATCGTGTCAGCGGCCAGTCTTTAGGCTTGCCTGAGCAACAACTCCAGGTTCCTGCTTGTCAGCGCTGGCGCTGTGCCGCTCGATCTCCAGGGCTTTGACGCCAAAAATTGTCGTCACGGCGATAATCGCCGCAAGATTGGACAAAACACGTTTAAAAGTATTGGCGCTGGATGCAGCTGACTTGCTCATAAAGAAGCGTTTACCGGATTATTCTTAAAACGCGTTGAGGAAGACGCTTAAAATCCTTATCAATTGACCTCGCGCTCGATTGGGAGAGCGCCTAGTATGAGAGCCCGATGCCGCCGCTCAACCAAACGCCGGAATGGAAAGCCCTCGCCGCTCATGCTGCTGCGTTGAAAGCATCCAGAATTCGGGATCTGTTCGCGTCGGACCCGGCAAGGTTCGAGCGCTATTCGGTTGAGGGTGCGGGTCTTTTCCTGGATTTTTCCAAGAATAAGATCACCGAGGAAACCGTCGATCTTTTGATTGCGCTGGCCATGGCCCGTGATGTCGAGGGCGCGCGTCAGCGGATGCTGAATGGCGAACCAATCAATGTCACCGAAGGCCGGGCTGTGCTTCATCCGGCGCTGCGTGATTTCGCCATGCGTGATTATCATGTCGACGGCGAGAACGTATCGCCGAAAGTGCGCGCCGAACGCGAGAAGATGAAAGCCTTCGCGAATTCGGTGCATTCTGGCGTGCGCAAGGGGCATACAGGAAAGCCGCTCGACACAGTGGTGAATATCGGCATTGGCGGTTCCGACCTGGGGCCGTCGATGGTAACGGAAGCACTTAAACCCTACTGGATTAAAGGCCGACGCACCTTTTTCATTTCCAACGTGGATGGACAGCATCTCTGCGATGCTTTGGCGGAGTGCGATCCAGAAACGACATTATTTGTGGTCGCGTCAAAGACATTCACGACTCAGGAAACGATGACCAACGCCGCAAGTGCAAGAAAATGGTTTTTGCAAAATGGCGGCGATGAAGCCGCCATCGCCAAGCACTTCATCGCGCTTTCGACTAATCAGCGCGCAGTTGAAGCCTTCGGAATCGACGAAGAGAACATGTTTGTCTTCTGGGACTGGGTCGGCGGGCGCTATTCACTCTGGTCGGCTATAGGTCTTTCCATCGCACTGCAGGTTGGTTTCGATAATTTCGAAAAGCTCCTGAAGGGTGCGCACGCCATGGACGAGCATTTCAGAACGGCGCCTTTACGCGAGAATATGCC
Organism: Hyphococcus flavus; assembly: GCF_028748065.1. GTDB lineage: Bacteria > Pseudomonadota > Alphaproteobacteria > Caulobacterales > Parvularculaceae > Hyphococcus > Hyphococcus flavus. The sequence continues at coordinate 1,725,901 of NZ_CP118166.1, forward strand.
GGTTATGCTGGCGCTTGTAGGCGTGTGGAACCGGAATTTCATGGGCGCCGCGGCGCACGCCGTCTTGCCTTATGACCAGCATCTCCACCGCCTGCCTGCCTATCTGCAGCAAGCCGATATGGAATCGAACGGCAAACGGGTGGGGCTCGATGGTGCGGCTATAGGAGTAGAGACGGGGCCAGTTATTCTTGGTGAGCCGGGCACGAACGGCCAGCATGCGTTTTACCAGTTGCTCCACCAGGGAACGGATCTGATTTCAGCGGATTTTATTGCGCCCGCTATCAGCCAATCTGAATCAGGCGCACATCACGAAATTCTTCTTTCCAACTTTCTTGCGCAGCCTGAAGCGCTGATGCGCGGTAAATCCGAAAAAGACGTGCGTGAAGAGTTAGTCGCGCAAGGATACGCCAAGCCGGATATCGATAAGCTTGCGCCGCATAAAATGTTTCCCGGAGATCGCCCGACAAATTCCATTTTAATGGAAAAAGTGACACCTGAAACTCTAGGCGCGCTGATCGCGCTTTATGAACAGAAAATCTTCGTGCAGGGCGTCATCTGGGGGATCAATTCATTCGATCAATGGGGGGTTGAATTGGGTAAGACATTGGCGAAAGCAATTCTGCCGGAGATTGCAAAATGCGGTGAAGAAAAATCTGCGGCGACAGCCCATGACGTATCAACGAATGGCCTGATTAACCGCATTAACACAATACGCGGTGCAAAACCGGAGGGCGCAAATGGCTGACGCAACAAATGTCCGAGGTGGTTGTCATTGCGGCGCCGTCCGGTTTGAAGCGAGCGTTGACCTTGCAGGGGCCATGGAATGCAATTGTTCTCACTGTGCCATGAAAGGCTTTGTGCTTACCTTCACGCCCGCAGAAAAATTTAAGATACTCTCCGGTGAAGACAAGCTTACGGAGTATCGGTTCAATAAAAAACAAATCCGTCATCTTTTTTGTTCCCTTTGCGGCGTTCAGCCCTTCGGTATGGGAAAGCACCCCGATGGCGGGGAAATGGCGGCTGTGAACCTGCGCTGTGTCGAGAATGTCGATCTGTCCACACTTCAGCCACAGCAGGTTGACGGAAAGAGTTTTTAAAATGGTTTTTCGAATGTTGGTTGGGTTTGTCACGGTTGTGTTTGCTTTAGCGGCGTCTGTCGGCGCCCAGGAAACAACCCACGCGAAAATCCAGACATCTATGGGTGATATCGTTGTCGAGCTGTATCCTGGCGATGCACCGATCACAGTCCAGAATTTTCTCGAATATGCAACGAGCGGCCATTATGACCGCACACTGTTTCATCGTGTGGTTGCCAGGTATGTCATTCAGGGCGGCGGGTACTCGCGTTATTATACTGAGCGCCCGCCTCGCGACCCGATTGCTTATGAAGGTGATAACGGCCTTGAAAACAAACGGGGCACGCTCGCCATGGCCCGCAGCGACGATCCGGCAAGCGCGCAGGCGCAATGGTTTATCAATCTCGCCGACAATGAAAGGTTCGATCACAAGATCGTCGAGGGCATGCCGCTATACGGCTACGCCGTATTCGCGCGAGTTGTTGACGGCATGGACGTTGTCGATGCTATCGGATCAGTTTCAACCGGGCCGGGCGGGCCGTTTGAATCGGAGGCGCCCATCGACCCGGTCATTATTGAGCGCGTTGACCCTGTCGATTGGCCCATAACGGATTAGCTTGCGCTGTCTTTGATTGCCTGAAGCTCGGCTTTCTCCACGGTGAAGTTTTCGGTGATGGTCACCGCTTCGCCGGCGCTGATCGCCGCCCGCTGCGCCTCGCTAAGTTCTCGCGAGAAGATAACGCGCTCGCCTGGCGCCTGCGTATCGACAGTTTCACCCTTGATGCTGATTTCAAGCGTCGCAAGAAAGGCGGGACCCAGGATTTCGCCTTCATCTGCTGCAAGAGGTTTTAAAAGAAATGTCACCTCGTTCTCGCCTTCGCCAACGAGCCGGTTTATGGGGCGCGAACCGGTCATGGAACCGTTTTCCCCGCCCGATAGAAAAGTATCTGCCTTGCCGTTGATCGCAGTCTCGACAGAGACACCATAGGTTGAAACGCTTAATGTCAGGAACATGTCGGCCGGCACAGGCCCGCCGCAGCCGAGCAGCGCTAGCGCTGCAGCAATCCAGGTCAATTTCAGAGCTTTCATCACTCCCTCCCATGGCTTGCCAAAGTATGCGCCGGATGGGGCATCGCCTCAACCACAGCTCCGTTGCCCCTCTCTCCGGCATGGGCTATCTCCCGCCTGATGACCCAGCAAAAGAACAAAAAACAAAAGACATTCCGCCCCAAGGCGCGCATTCCGCGCGGGTTTCGCGATCGCCTGGGGACAGAAATCGTCGCCGAGCGCGAAATGCTGGCGCGGATCAGCGCTGTCTATGAGGCATGGGGCTTCGATCCGCTGGAAACGCCCGCATTTGAATATACCGACGCGCTTGGCAAGTTCCTGCCGGATGTGGACCGGCCGAACCAGGGCGTCTTTTCTCTGCAGGATGACGATGAGCAGTGGATGAGCCTGCGCTACGACTTGACTGCGCCACTCGCCCGTTATGTGGCGGAAAATTACGATGCGCTGCCAAAACCGTTTCGCCGATATCAGGTCGGGCCGGTATGGCGGAATGAAAAGCCAGGGCCGGGCCGTTTTCGCCAGTTCACCCAGTGTGACGCTGACACGGTTGGCGCGCCGGCGCCTTATGCCGATGCAGAAATCTGTGCGTTGTTTGGCGAAGTGATTGAAGCGGCAGGGATCAGCACCGATGATTTTTTCATTCGCGTATCGAACCGCAAAATTGTCGATGGCTTGTTCGAAAAAATCGGCCTTGAAGGCGATGAGAGTCTGGAAACGCGCCTTACCGTCATGCGCTCCATGGACAAATTCGACAAGTTCGGCGCCAAAGGTGTCGCCTTGTTGCTCGGACCCGGGCGTAAGGATGAGAGCGGCGACTTCACCGATGGCGCCGGGCTGGATGACGCGAAAATAGAAACCGTCTTGTCTTTCCTTCAGTCCGGGCCTGAAAATACAACTGATGATCCGCTGGCGGTCATTGCGAAACTGCTTGGCGATACGAAAAGCGGAGTGAGCGGGCTTGAAGAGCTAAATGGCATCAAGTCATCAATTCCTGATTTCGATGCACGCGGCATTATTTTCGATTGTTCCGTCATTCGCGGTCTCGACTATTACACCGGCCCGGTGTTTGAAGCGGAATTCAAATCGACATTGACCGATGCGAAAGGCCGGCCCGTGCAGATGGGCTCAATCGGCGGCGGCGGGCGCTATGACGGTCTTGTCAAACGGTTCAAGGGCATGGAAGTGCCAGCGGTCGGTGTCTCGGTCGGCGTATCGCGTCTTCTTGCTGCCCTTGAATTGAAAAAAACCGGTGAGGCAGCAACGCATGGCCCGGTCGTTGTGCTGGCGCTCGAAAAAAATCAGATGGCCGAATACCAGAAAATGGCGGCGGAACTGCGCACGGCTGGAATACGCGCCGAGGTCTATCTCGGTGGCTCTAACTTCGCCAAGCAGCTTAAATACGCTGACAAGCGCGCGGCGCCCATCGCGATAATTCAGGGCGAGGATGAGCGCAATAACGGCGAGATCACCATCAAGGATCTTGTCAAAGGCGCCGAGCTGTCAAAACAGATCGAAGACAATAAAGAGTGGCGGGAGGAACAACCCGCACAGTTTTCCGTAAAGCGTAGTGAGCTTGTTGTGTCGGTGAAGAAAGTTTTGGCGCAAAGCCAAGACTGACCTCAGCAAACGCCATGTTCGATTGCTATTGGCGCGCAAGGCGTCATTGAGCGGGAAAGTGTTTTCCAGCCATCTTCGGTTCTTACAAAAGTCGCCATGAATTTCATGGGCGGAAACTTACCTAAGGGTTGCATGGTTCCATCAATATCAATTTTGCCAACGAGTACAGCTGTATCATTGTAAAAAATAACTTGTTCTTGAGAAAATTCGACGGCGCGCACATCAAGACTGCCAACCCCCACAACCGCTTGCGCCTTGGTCTCAACTCGACCCCCAGGGGCAATTACCAGATACTGATCAACCGCGAGGCGTTCCAAAGGTTCCGCGTTCTTGTTCAGTAGGAGTTCTTGTTGCTGTTCTCTGTTAAGCTGCTTGATTTTTTCTGTGTCAGCCAGATTGTCACTCTGGTTTGAGGCTAGACAACTGCTCGCTGTAGCGGCCATGCTGACTGCTAGTCCAAAAGTAGATGTTTTAGTTTTAGAAAAGTTCATGCCGTTTCCCCTCAATTGTAATCTCGGATTACCAAACTCGATCATAGCCGCTTTTCAAGTTGGCAAAAAAGGCCCAAAATAAAACTCACCCAAATAGCATCAGCACGCCTGAAATCGACATTAAGGCCAGCAAAGTCGTCACGCTCACCGCCGCGGCGGTTTCGGTTTTGTAGATGCCGAACTGGCTCGCCATGACGAAGGAAACGACGCCCGACGGCGTAAACACGAACAGGGCCAGCGCGCCTAAATAATCAGGATCGCTGAGGCCAAAGGCAATCGCGAGGCTTAGTGCAATTGCCGGCAAAACAGCCATTTTCATCATTGCGATGGCGCCAACGCGTCCGGCCACAGACTTTATCGGCGGCATCGGGTTGGTGATCAGAAAAAGACCAAGAGAAAATAGGGCTGTCGGTCCTGCCGCGCGCCCGAGTAGAGAAAAGAATGTCTCACCCGGACCTGAAAAAGGAAAGCCAAGCGCTGAATATATAAACCCTGCGCCCATGCCGATGACGAGCGGATTCTTTATCGGCTTTGCGATAAAGCTTACTGCAAGCGCTGAAACTGATGCGCCGTCATTGCGTGGTGCGATCAATGCGCTTGAGATGGCGACGATCAGCGTGCCCTCAACAAGCATCAGCGTTACAAACGGCCTCGCCCATCCGTCTACGGATAAAGCGATCGGCAGCCCGAGAAAAACGGCGTTGCCAAGCGTCGAGGCGACACTGTGTGCGCCGGCTTCCTGCGGTTTGAGACTGAACAAAGGGCGCGCCAACAGATATGCCCCGAAGATCACTGCGAGGCTCGCGGCGCCGTAAGACAAAAGGATGGTCAGGTCCTCGCCCCCCGGCCGGGCCGTGCCGGCGGTAAGGCCGAACAGAGCCGCGGGCATTGCAAACCGGAAAACAAATTTATTGAGCGCGGCTGAATCTTGCGCCGTCATCAGCTTCAGCCGTCCTGCAAGAACGCCAGCGGCGATGATTGCGAAGACGGGAAGAGCGACAGAGATGACGGATGACATAGCGCAGGAGCCTCGGGCGGGTGAGCGCAAGGTCTCGCCGCGTCAGGGCGCGCGCGTCAAGGTCAGGAGAGATTGAGAGAGTAATAAATGAATGCCGGGCGAGAGATAAGGCCAAATCTCCCGGGGGCTGGGGGCGATGGTTAAAACCGGAAACTCCGGCCGAACCACCCGCCCGGCTCTTACGCAATCTGGCGGCGGATTGGGGCGGAGAGAGGGATCAATTAAGGCGATTTTAAGGATGATTTTCCCCTTTTCGTGAGCCGTTGGGCTTGCGGGACCCGTGATCGCGCGCAAAACTATAGGCAATGCGTACTCAGGCTTTGACCCAACCGCCAAGGAAACGGCCCGAACCGGTCGCTTTTACCCGCAGCGAACTCACCCGCATCCTCGCCGTTTATGGTTATTTCGTCGCCGCAGGGGAATGGCGTGATTACGGCATCGATCACATGAGGGATGCGGCGGTCTTTTCCATATTTCGCCGTGCATCCGAGCTGCCAATATATCGTATTGAAAAGCGACCCTCGCTGGCGAAAAAGCAGGGCGCATGGGTGGTCGTTTCCATGACCGGCGCAATCGTGAAGCGCGGACATGACCTTGCGCAGGTTTTGAAAGTCTTTGATCGTCAGAAATTGAAGCTGGCGACTTGAGATTAGTGGCTCTGTGCAGCACTACTCGATGCGTTAGTGCATGCCTCAAGCGTTTCCACAAAAACATGTCGCTGTGCGTGACTGCCGCCGATGCGGTGTAGATCGTTCAGCAACGGGCTTAGTTTTTCCGCAGCGGCGTCACGGTCGTTTGCGGTAAAGGCGACAATAGCCTCTGCCGCGGGAAAGCAAATCTTTCCCCAGACATAGGCTGTATCCTCGGAAACACTTTCCTCTTTCAATTTCAACGAAGACAGAAAAGCGTCTGCTTCGCCATCGGTTCCCGCACGCGCGAGGGCATAGAGATAATGCAAGTCATGGAATGGAAAGAAATGCTCGCCAGCCCGTTGCCGCGCCTGCTCGACGACTGGCGCCCAGCGTTCGCCAACGTCCACCCCGCGCAGTTCGAGCCGCCACAGCATGGAAACGGCGCCGATTTGTTCCTGCGGAAACTCCGGCCACGCGCCCCACAGGCGTTCATCGAAAATTTCAAGCGCTTCGGTCTCGCGCCCAAGCGCCAGCTGGAAAAGAGCCGCGTGCCACCAGTTATGATCGCGGATGAAGACGCCTTTTTTCTCCCAGGTATGCGCGCAATGGTCGAGCCAGCGCGCGCCCTCTTTGGCGCGGCCTTCCGTTTCCAATACATGGGCGACGGCGTGATGGGCCCAGGCGTCATCGATGGCGATTTCCGACGCCCGCATGCCTTCTTCTTCCGCTTCGCGCAGACGATGGTTTTGTTCAAGCGCGAAAGCGATCATGCCATGGGCGTAGGGCGTTTCTTCATGAACAATCGCCGCGCGCTGTCCGAGCCGTAACAGCGCCGCCTGATCGCCGAGGTTAAAGGCGTGATACTGGCCCCATTTGATCGCGCATAAATCCGCCGGCCAACGGACAGTCAGCTCATCAAGACGTACGAGCGCCGAACAAAAATCCTGCGCTGCCCAAGCGTTCACAGCCGAACAGAAAAGCCGTTCTCGTTCAGTTGCGCTTTCTTCATGAGCGCGCATCCGCTCCAGATATTGATTAGCGGCGGCCCACCCTTCAGCGCCTTCGAAAGCGAGATGAAGCGCGGCGGCGTGCGCATTGACCAAGGCCGAGCCTTCATTTGCGTCCGCCACTTCAAATAGCCCGCGAATGTTCGAGCCATAACTCAAAAATTCGGAAACATAATCGTCATAGCCGCGCGCCGACGCCGCGCATGTAGCTGTAAGGGGAAGGTCGAAACAATCACGTACTGACATTGGGGGGACTGTAATGGGGCTTTTCAGTAGCGGCAAACGCAAAACCCTGACGGCCGGTCACGAGCAGGTCATGGGCGTTCAGGACAATAAAAAACCCCGCCAAAAAGGCGGGGTTTTCGCGTTAGCGTTGTTTTGCTAGTCGCGCATGATCCCGAGAATATTCAGGATGTGAATGAACAACGTGACGAACGAGCCGTAGAGCATGAAGGCGCCAAAGATTGCTGCGCGGTCATTCATGGCGCTGCCTTCGCGATACATGGATTTGATCACCTGCGTTTCCCAGGCTGTCACACCGGCGATCAACAAGATCACTGCCGATGAGGTCAGTAGACTGCCCATGGTGCTATGGAAAAACAGCGCGTTCAGAACTATCGCAACAATGACGGCGATCATCCCGGCGCCAAGAATGGGCGCCCAGCCGGTGAGATCTTTTTTCGTGGTGTAGCCCCAAAGGCTAAGTCCGCCGAAAACCGACGCAGCCATAAAGAAGGCGCGGTAGATATCCTGTGCGGCGCCGGCTTGCTGCGTCATATACAACATCGGCGCGATCATGACGCCCCAGAGCGCAGCATAGGCCCAGAACATCCCGTGTGCGGCGACCTTGGAGCCATTCATCATCACTTTGGGTGCAAACCAACCCATGCCGAGAATGCCGGCGAAGCCGACCCACATCCACGGGCCGCCCATGATCGCCCGTACGATCGCCTCATTGCTTGCGACGTACATGGAGAATAAGCCGGTCGCCGCGACACCGAGCCCCATATAGTTGTAAACGCCAAGCATGTACTGGCGCAGGCCCTGGTCAATCGCGACACTGCCGGTCTGAGCGACTGAGCCAAACTGTCTGCGTGGTTCGTTCATATAAGACGTCCTTTCCGTTTCGCCTTCCGGGGCCTTTCGGCCCGATAAACTTGAGTGCAATATCGGGGGCGGCGCGCCTGCAATCAAGAGATTTCGGGGTTAAATTCGCCGATTTTCGACCAGTTGAAGAGCGTTAACGGTTTCAATTTTAGGCGAATTTTCGCGCGCTTAAGCTCTCAGGCGAAGGCGCGTGGCGAAAAATCCATCCATGCCGCCCTTATCCGCCAGCATGGAGGGCAGGGTCCGCATATCCCCGTCTCGGGTGACAGCCTCGGCAAGGCCGCCGATTTCGTCCGCGGCGACAGGCAGGCGTTCAACTGATGAGTGGCGTGCGAGGGCTGCCTTGGCCTGTGCTTCACCTTCTTCCCGCTGCAGCGAGCAAACGCAGTAGACGAGCATCCCGCCCGGCTTCAGCAAAGTGAGCGCATGATCGATCATCTTCGATTGCAGGTCGGCGAGGGCGGTCAGCGCTGTTTCGCCCTTGGACCAGGGAATGTCCGGGTGCCGGCGGATCGTCCCGGTAGCCGTGCATGGCGCGTCGAGAAGAATCGCATCAGCTTTTTCAGAAGGGCGGAAGCGGAGCGCGTCTTCTTCAACCAGTTCGGCTTTCATCTTTGTGCGCTCAAGATTCTCCTTCACGCGCTCAAGACGCGCGCCGGATTTATCAACGGCGACCACATGCGCGCCTGTGCTGGCGAGCTGCAGCGTTTTGCCGCCGGGCGCCGCGCAAAGGTCAATAACGCGTTTGCCGCTCACATCGCCGAGCAATTTTACCGGCAGGCTCGCCGCCGTATCCTGTACCCACCAGGCGCCCTCATCAAAGCCGTCAAGAGACGGCACATCGCTGGCTTTGGCTATGCGTAGCGAGCCGGTTGACAGAAGCTCCGCACCAAGACGGCTTGCCCAGTTGTTTGTATCTTCGCCTGATTTCAGGGTGATATCGAGAGGTGCAAATGAACGATGCGCTTCGGCCACGGCGCGGGTTTTAACGGGCCCAAGACTGCGTTCCCATGATCGCCACATCCATGACGGCGTATCGGTTCGCGCGGGAAGTTTCGCCAGCGCTTCCGGCCCCGCCTTGCCGATCTTGCGTGCGAGCGCGTTGACGAGTTTTGCGTAGCCTGCCGTTTCGCGCCGTTCTGCGGCGAGATCGACGGATGTGGAAACCGCGGCGTGCGCCGGCGTTTCAAGGATCAAAAGCTGCGTTGCGGCGAGCCTCAGAATGTCCATCACCCGGGCTGATTTTTTGGGCAGTGGCCGGTCGAGAAAGGCTCCAATCACGTGATCGATCGATCCGCGGCGGCGCAAGGTCTCGCTGACAAGGGCGCGGGCGAAGCCGCGATCAGGACCCTCAAGGCGCTCAAAACCCCGCGTACGGGCGATAGCATCATCCAGTGCCGCCCCTTCGCTGATGCGGTCAAGGATTTCGAGCGCGGCGCGGCGAGCGTCGAGTACGGGATTATCGGGAAATGGCTGTTCAGAGGATTGGGGCATAGCGGCAGCGCTTAACCATGCCTGCCCTGCGATGTCACTCAAAAACGGCGAAAATTCGCCATTTTGGCCTGTGGGTGGCCGAATGGCGTATTTTAACCTAATGTCCTTCAGCGGCTTGAGCCGCGTTTGTTTATCAGGGGTAAGTGAGGGGTCATGAAACCGGTATCTCTATTTATTGGCGCCGCCGCATTGGCGCTTGTTGGAAGCGTGAGCGCTGCGAATGCGCAAAATCAGATGGGATCGTCATCTGGTTCGGGAATCTCCAATCCGACAAACGTTGTTAAAAATTTCAGCGTCCAAACGGTAGGACCTGTCCTTAACGAGCTAGGCGTTTCATGGAGTGTCGAGCGGCTGGACAACGGCGCGCAATATATCATTGCTGCAGCCGGATCGATGCCGTTTCTCATTCAGTTTAATGCGTGTCCAGAGGGCCAAAGCGGATGCGCTGGTCTTTTAACGACGGCGCTTTTTGATGTTGCAACGCCAAACGCCCAGACTGTACAGGCGTTCAACGCGCGTGCGCCGTTCGTTACGGCGGGTGTAGAGCAGGGCGTTACCTATATCAGCCGTTATGATATCGCGGATTACGGCATCCCTCGCGGCAATATCGCATCCTCGATCGCTAATTTTCTATGGAACGCCGACGCTTTCGCGCAGGAACTGGCGCAGTCGCACCAAACGGTAAGCCTTGACGGTTATGCGTCCGACCTTTCCGCCAAACATCTTAATCGTCAAGCGGTGGAAAATATGACTGGCGTAGCGGCTAAACCGTCGACACCGGTTGAATATCACCAGTTTGGACTGGATGAAAAAATACAAATGATCCGTCTTTATGTTCAGGATACATCAGTTCCAAAAACAAAAATCGATAACGTCGATTAACCTCTGATTTACGATTATAAAAAAAGAGCGCCTTTTCAGGCGCTCTTTTTTGTTAACCTCGTTTCGAGATAAAACATTAACCGCAACTATCGTAACGCTTTCCATAATGGTGAACGCAAACACATTCGCTTGTGTTTGAAGGGCGGTAGTAATGCGACTGGCGAAATGCCGGAGCTTTGTCAGAAATAAAAAGGGGTCAACCGCGGTGGAATTCGCCATCGTGGCGCCGGTTTTCCTCGCGTTGGTTTTTTCGATCCTCGAGGCCGGGTGGTATTTTTTCGTGACCTCCTCCGTGGAGACGGCGACCACAAATGCGGCGCGTTTGATCCGCACCGGACAGGCGCAATCCAGCGACATGTCGCGGGATGCATTCTTTAATGAAATCTGTCGGGTCGTCGATCAATTCGGCGCATGTGATGATAAGTTGACGATCGATATCTCAAGCTTTTCTTCATTTGGAGAATTAGCTGCGGACCTTTCCGATCCCGTTTGTCGCGATAAGGACGATCCATCTATTGAGGGCGCGCAATTCGATAAAAACAGTTACGGGGGGCAGCGGGATATTGTTCGTGTCCGCGTTTGTTTTCTTTATAAGCCCATCAACCCAGGACTGGGGATGAACCTGCGGCAGACAGATCATGGCGGGCGGAAAATTATATCCGTGAATATTTTCCGGAACGAGCCATTCGGAGGCGCGCAGAATGATCAATAATATTCGCTGCTCTATTCGAACGCTTTTGCTTGACCGTGCCGGTGTCGCCGCAATGGAGTTTGCGCTCATCGCCCCAATACTGGTGGTATTGTTTTTCGGCGTTGTTGAAAGCGCCGACGCTCTTGCTCGAAGCCGTCAGGTGACGCTGGCTGCGAACACACTGGCTGATCTGGCAGCGCAAGAATCTGAAATTCAGACATCAGATCTTGACGATCTTTTCGATGGCGTTGAACAGATCATGGAAACTGGCGGCGCACCGGCCAACGTCACTCTGGTCAGCGTCGGTGTTGACGCTGACGGCGACCCTATCGTTTTGTGGAGCCGGAATAATTCAGGCGCCGCGCCATATGCAAGAGGCGCCGCCTATGCCGGCCTTCCTGCAACGGTGCTTATTGATGATGGCGCATCAATCATCGTTAGTGAAATCGACTATAATTATACATCCAAGCTAACACAAAAGTTTGTAAAAACGATCCCATTCGAACGCATGGCGACGCGCTGGCCGCGCCGATCAATCCGTATACGGCTTTGTTCTTCCGCAGGATCGTGCCAATCGTAGGTGTCATTTTTCATTTGGTGACGCTTACTTTCTGGTGACATAGTTCTATGCGATAACATCAAGAATTTAAGCTTGATCTCAGTAAATATATCTTGCTCGAAATTGTTCTAAAGTCTTGGCGCGCACATCGTTTCCATCGTCGGTATATCGATTTCACCCAGGCAACCTGATAAAGTATGAGTTTGTTGATAATTCGCGTCACTGATTTGTATTGAACGTATAATGACTGGTAGCGGGACGTTGGCGGGCCAATGACAATCCCGTTCAATTCTTCTGCAGGCGAGAGCGCCTCTGCAAGTTTTGAGGGGGCATTACGCCATTAGCTTTATATACCCTACTGGCTTTTAGCCGGTTGTTGGCGCTTCCCTCTGGTTATTGCACGGCTTTGCAAAGAGAGCCGAAACGCGGCTTAGCCCTTATTGTATGCGAGTAGCGTGTAAGATGATTTCCGAAATGGTGGAGCTAGGCGGAATCGAACCGCCGACCTCTTGAATGCCATTCAAGCGCTCTCCCAACTGAGCTATAGCCCCGAACTCAAAGCGCAACGTAATTGCTGACTCATGCCGGATATGGGATGCGGAACCTAGCGACGCCGCAAACGGTGTGCAAGTTGAAATTGTTCCGCCTTAATCGTCGTCGCCGCCTTTTTTAACAATCGCTGACACATCATCGTCGTCATCGTCGTCAAGCAGGCTGTCGTCGTCATCCTCGTCATCATCGTCGAGATCTACATCGATATCTTCAATGGCGGCGAGTTCATCATCATCGTCATCATCGTCGTCGTCGCTATCGTCGTCCATGGATGGGCGCCGGTTTGATTTGGCGGCTTTTTTCTCTTTTTCCGCCGCCTCAAGCGAGGTTTCTTTATCTGATTTTTTTTCTTCAGCCGCCGGTGTTTCGGTTTCCTCTTCGTCCTTGCGGGTCCGGCGAGGCTTCAACAGAGGCTCTGGTACGAATTCATGGTCGCATTTCGGGCAATGCGCTGGTTCTTTATTGAGGTCATAAAAGCGTGCGCCGCAATCGGGGCAGTCGCGCTTTACGCCAAGTTCTGGTTTGCTCATGGGCCGGCCGTCCGTAGAAAGAGTGCTTTGAAAGGCGTCCTGTTGCCACGGGCGAGGGCCGCTGTCAAAAGGAATACCCATTTCTCATGCAGGTTGCCGCAGGGATGACGTCACAACAAACAAAAGACGTAAGATCACGAGGCCAGGCCGGGGCTGTTTCTATGGTGAAAGGCAATCCTCTATCTGGCGTCGTGCGCGCGCCTGGAGACAAGTCCATATCTCATAGGGCCTTGATTTTGGGGGCGCTTGCATCAGGCGAGACACAGATTACGGGTTTGCTTGAGGCTGATGACGTCTTGCGCACCGCTTCGGCCACGCGCGCGATTGGTGCGACGGTCGAGAAAGACGGAACGGGCGAGCATGCGGTGTGGCGTGCGTCCGGCGGTGATTGGCTCCCTCCATCGCGGCCGCTTTATTTTGGAAATTCCGGCACCGGCGTGCGTCTGGCGTTAGGAGCGGTGGCTGGCGCCGGCATTCACGCGACATTTGATGGGGACGTTTCCCTTCGTGGTCGCCCCATGGGACGAGTTCTGGAGCCGCTACGCATGATGGGGATCGAAGCCACGGCTCAGGACGGGCGTCTTCCGGTTGAGCTTCATGCTGGCCATGGCCTGAAATCAGTAAGCGTTAAGCTGGCGACGCCTTCAGCTCAGGTAAAATCGGCGATCCTGCTGGCGGCCCTCGGCGCCGAAGGGAAAACGCGCGTTCATGAGCCCGTGCTTTGCCGTGACCATACCGAACGGATGCTGTCTGCCTTTGGCGTATCTTTGACAATCATACCTGATGACTGTGGTGGTAGATTTATTGAGATTGAAGGCAGACAAAAACTTCACGCCTGCAATATCTCTGTTCCGGGCGATCCTTCTTCTGCTGCTTTTCTGGCGGCTGCGGCGCTAATCGTTCCTCATTCCGATGTGACGGTGAAGGGCGTGTTGGTTAATCCGCTGCGTGCCGGCTTCTACGAAACGCTCAAGGAAATGGGCGCCGACATTTCATTTGAAAATGAGCGCGAGGCGAATGGCGAACGGCTTGCTGATATCCGCGCCAAACATTCAGTACTTCATGGGGTAGAGGTTCCCCCCGCACGCGCCGCATCGATGATCGACGAGTATCCGATCCTGGCTATCGTCGCGGCCTATGCGCAAGGGGAAACAATGATGAAAGGCCTTGAAGAATTGCGGGTGAAAGAAAGCGATCGCATTGCATGCGTTGAGGCGGGTCTCGCAGCGAATGGCGCAGATGTCCGGAGCGGGCCTGACTGGTTGTGCGTCAAAGGGAGTAACGGTCTAAGCGGCGGTGCGAGGGTCAAGACCAGCCATGACCATCGTATAGCCATGAGTTTTCTGGTTGCGGGGCTTTCCAGCGAGAATCCCGTCGAGATCGATGACGCCTCCATGATCGCGACAAGCTTTCCGGAATTCTTTGATCTGATGCGTCAATTAGGCTGCAGTGTGTCCGGTGAGTGATAGGCGCGCCTTGCCTAGACATGATTGTTGGGCATAAGTGACTGCCGATGGATAAGGCGTCCGGGAACTCTTCAATTGTCGTCGCGCTCGACGGTCCTGCAGCCTCCGGCAAGGGGACCCTGGCGCGTCTCATTTCAGACCATTACGGGCTAGCCTACCTGGACACCGGCACATTGTATCGTGGTGTAGCCTGGCTGGTGATGCGCGAAGGCGGCGATCCGGCCGACCGGGAACGAGCTGCGGCGGCGGCGAGGGATTACGCCATCGAGAAGCTATCTGGCGCAGATATACGCACCAAGGAAGTCGGCGCGGCAGCGAGCGTGGTTGCGGCGAATTCTGAGGTTCGCGCAGCGCTATTGGACTTTCAGCGCCGCTTTGCCGAAACACCGCCGAAAAATGCTGTGGGCGCCGTTCTCGACGGGCGTGATATCGGGACGGTGGTCTGCCCGGATGCGACGGTGAAGTTCTTTGTCACCGCCAGCCCTAAAACGCGGGCGCACCGGCGCTGGCTTGAATTGATCGAAGCCCGGCCAGAGCTTCAGGAATCCGAGATATATCAAGATCTTCTGGAAAGGGACGCCCGTGACGCCGCCCGCGACGATGCGCCTATGGCGGCTGCCCAGGACGCAGAGTTGCTAGATACGACTCATTTGTCTATAGACGCGGCCTTCGCGGCGGCGCGCCGCGTGATTGACGGCGTTTTCAGGCGCTGCGGCTAGACTTTACCGGCCCCGCCGAATTTTTCAGGAAACGTGTTTTTTTGTCCGTCTATCCGGCAATCGCGCCGTCATAACTTTAACTCGGCTCAATTGTCCGGGGACAACATCCCGGAAAGACCGCCGGATCAACCGGTTGGCATGAAAAAGCTGAATGACTGGAGACTAACTGCACGTGTCTGAAACCCTTAACCCGTCCCGCGACGATTTCGCGGAAATGCTAGAAGCCTCCCTTGTCGGCCGCCAGGATTTTGAAGAAACGGTCGTCAAAGGCAAAATTACCGCCATCGAAAAAGACGTCGCTGTGATCGATGTCGGCCTTAAAACAGAAGGCCGCGTGGCGCTGAAAGAATTCTCACAACCAGGAAAACCTGCTGACCTTAATGTCGGCGACGAAGTTGAAGTCTTCGTTGAGCGCGTTGAAAACGCTAACGGCGAGGCTGTTATCAGCCGTGAAAAAGCCCGTCGCGAGGAAGCCTGGGATCGTCTTGAAAAGACTTATGAAAAAGGCGAACGCGTCGACGGTGAAATCTTCAACCGCGTGAAAGGCGGCTTCACGGTTGACCTTGGCGGCGCTGTTGCGTTCCTGCCGGGCAGCCAGGTCGATATTCGCCCTGTTCGCGATGCTGGCCCGCTCATGAATATTCCACAGCCGTTCCGCATTTTGAAAATGGACAAGCGCCGCGGCAATATCGTTGTTTCACGCCGCGCTATTCTCGAGGAAGATCGCGCTGAACAGCGTCAGGAAGTCGTCAAGGAACTGAACGAGGGTGATGAGCGCGATGGCGTCGTTAAGAACATCACCGAATACGGCGCATTCGTTGAGCTTGCGCCTGGCGTTGATGGTCTTCTGCACGTTACGGATATGTCGTGGTCACGCGTCAACCATCCGTCTGAAGTGTTGAACGTTAACGACACCGTTCGCGTAAAAATCATCAAGATCAACCCGGAAACCCACCGGATTTCACTCGGCATCAAGCAATTGACTCCGGATCCGTGGGAAGGCGTTGCTGCGAAATATCCGCTTAGCGCCAAGTTTAGCGGCAAAGTCACAAATATCACCGACTATGGCGCGTTTGTTGAGCTTGAAGACGGCATCGAAGGTCTCGTCCACGTCTCTGAGATGAGTTGGGTGAAGAAGAACGTCCATCCGGGCAAAATTGTTTCGACCTCTCAAGAGGTTGAGGTGATGGTGCTTGAGGTTGACGAATCCAAGCGACGGATTTCACTTGGCCTGAAACAGTGCCTCGACAATCCATGGGAGCGTTTCGCTGAAGAGCATCCTATCGGTTCTATGATTGAAGGTGAAATCAAGAACATCACTGAGTTCGGTCTGTTTGTCGGCCTGAACGAAGAGATGGACGGTATGGTTCACCTTTCTGATCTCGACTGGAATCGCTCAGGCGAGGACGCAATTCAGGACTATGAAAAAGGTCAGACGGTTCAGGCGAAAGTGCTTGATGTTGATCCGGAAAAAGAACGCATTTCGCTTGGCGTCAAACAGGTTGGGTCTGATCCGATGGAAACTATCGGTGATATCCAGCGCGGCTCTGACGTAACTTGTACGGTAACGGCGATTGAAAGCGGCGGTATCGAAGTTCAGATCGGCGGCTCTGACGGGCCGAAAGCGTTTATCCGTAAGTCAGACCTTTCGAAGGACCGCAGCGAACAGCGGCCGGAACGGTTTGCTGTGGGCGACAAAATCGATGCGCGCGTGACGACGATCGATTCCAAAACACGACGCATCAATGTTTCCATCAAGGCGCGTGAAGTTGCTGAAGAAAAAGAAGCGGTTGCCCAGTTCGGCTCTGCCGATAGCGGCGCTTCGCTCGGTGACATTCTCGGTGCTGCACTGAAAGAAAACGAGAAAAAAGACTAAGCCGTTAGTCTTTTCCGCTCTAAACTGGACCCTCAATGCCTCGCGTTGAGGGTCTTTTGTTATCCAAACGGTGAAAGGGCGTCCTCTATTGCCTGAACTTCCTGAGGTTGAAACGGTGCGGCGAGGGCTCGCCCCAGTGATGGAGGGAGCGGTCTTCAGGCGTGTTGAGTTGAGGCGGCCCGATTTGCGCTTTCCCTTGCCCGCAGGCTTTGCCAACCGCCTGATCGGCGCTAGCATCGAAGCACTTGATCGCAGAGGGAAATATTTAACCGCCAGGCTCTCAACCGGTGAAATACTCGTCATGCATCTGGGCATGTCCGGGCGATTTACGGTCACTGCTGACAGCATTAAAAAGCCTGGACGATTCCACGCAGCGCAAAACTGCGCTCAAAAACATGATCATGTGATCTTTCATATGGCGGGCGCTCATCCCGCGGTCATTACCTATAATGATCCGCGCCGGTTCGGCTTCATGGATCTCGCCGCTGTGGCAGACCTTGAAAAGTGCAAGCATTTTAAGGGAATGGGGCCTGAACCGCTCAGTAATCAATTCTCGGCGGCGTCGCTAAACGCGGCCCTCAAAGGTAAATCTACTCCGATCAAGGCGGCCCTCCTTGATCAGCGGATCGTGGCGGGGCTCGGTAATATCTATGTTTGCGAAGCGCTGTATCGCTCTCGCATATCGCCCAGGCGCAAGGCCGGGTCAGTCGCCGGCAAGCGCGGCGAACGCCTTTGCGTTGAAATCGTTAGCGTATTGAGGGACGCCATAGAGGCGGGCGGCTCCTCCCTCAGGGACTTCGCCAGCGCTGAGGGTGAGCTCGGGTACTTTCAGCATCGATTTGACGTTTACGATCGTGAAGGGGAAGCCTGCAGACAATGCGCTAATCCGATCAGCAGGGTCGTTCAGGCGGGCAGATCGACCTTTTTTTGCAGCCGCTGTCAGCGGTGAGAAATTGGCGGAAAATAAGGCGTATTTGCGTGTTGACGCACCCTATGCCCGCCGCTATATACGCCCGCTCGCGCCGCCATTAGCGGCTGATAACATTGAGTGAAATCAAAGATGGCTAACACGACTTCCGCCAAGAAAATGGTACGCAAAATCGCGCGCCGCACTGCAGTGAACAAATCACGCCGCTCGCGCGTGCGTTCATTCCTTCGCAAGGTGGAAGAAGCTATTGCATCCGGCGATAAAAGCGCTGCCGAAACGGCGTTTAAAGCTGCTCAACCGGAGATGCACCGTGCTGTTACCAAAGGCATCTTTCACCAGAAAACAGTTTCACGGAAACTGTCGCGTTTATCGTCGCGCATTAAAGCGATTGCCGCTTAAAAACCGTCTTATTTTATTGTAAGGTTCACGCATGTCGCACACTGTTGCGACATGCTTTTTTCTAATGAGCAATTTCCAAAGTTCATAAGCGCCTTTGATGTATCGAGCGCACATATTGCGAGAGCAAAAATTGCGCGTTATGGTTCTTCGTGTTGTTCCGTTCGTAACAGTTTGTTTTTGTTGCAAGCGTGATTTTGTAAGGGGATTAGCGAAGTTCAAGCGTGTAAAAAATTCGACACAAAAGGCGAATCAAAGCTTGACGCTCATCCTTAAGTTTATCTAGACTAAGTATAGTCAATACGACGGATGCGGATGATTTTCCGCAAGGCTCAGTTTTTAGTTTGAATAGCGTTTTTCAGTCGGTCACAATTGCCTCAAGCGAGGTGACTGACGTTTAGGCGCGTCATTAGCGCT
Organism: Hyphococcus flavus; assembly: GCF_028748065.1. Lineage (GTDB taxonomy): Bacteria > Pseudomonadota > Alphaproteobacteria > Caulobacterales > Parvularculaceae > Hyphococcus > Hyphococcus flavus. The sequence goes on from NZ_CP118166.1 coordinate 1,744,427, forward strand.
TAGTTTGGTCGGGGATAAGCAAAATGAAAAACGGCGGCTTCCTAAAGTTCGATCGAAAGCAAACGATTAGGGAAGCGGATCCGCTTTTGCTTTAAGCGACAATATTCGTACTCGCGTCGGCGGCGTCTCGCCGAAAACAAATATTCCAATAAAGCCATATGTGCGTTGCGTGGCTTTCAACATGCGCGCATGGTGTGAACTTGACTTCAAATTCGGGCGACAAAATGAACAACGAAAAAACAACAGGCGGTCTTCCTTTTCCCGGGCAAAATCATTCGGAGCTTTTCAAACGGTATCACGCGGCGCTTCGCACGCGCGTTGGCGAGGCAAAGTATAAATCCTGGTTTGTAGATTTGGGGTTGGCGGAGTTCAGTGAAGAGTGCGTAACTCTTTCAACCGGGTCTGAAGCGAAACGCGATATGCTTGATCATCGCTTCTTCCCGGTGCTTGCCGATACCTGGCGAAAGGAAGTTGGCCCCTTTCGCAACATGCGGCTGACGGTTCTTAAGAATTTAAGCGCACACGCGGCAAAAGTGGATGCACAAGAAGAAAAGCGCGCATCAGGGAGCGCCTATGCCGCGCCTTCCCATGCCTCTGCTAGCGGCCAGGTTGCTCAGCCAGCGGCCGAAAAGGAGCAGAACTTTGACGGCATTGCGACCGCGCTCGACCCGCGGCGGACATTCGACGCTTTCGCTGTAGCGTCATCTAACCGGATCGCATGGGCGGCGGCTCAAGAAGCCATGGCGGAAGGCCGTCCAAAAGAGCTGATTTATTTCTACGGCCCTTCCGGCGTAGGCAAGACGCACCTGTTGCAGGCGATCGCCCATGAACTGCTGAAGCGCGGCGAGCGCGGCGCGCCGGGGTATGTCACGTACAACAATCTCGTAAACGCGTGCGTTAGCGCAGTGTGGGCGAATGCCACCCAGGCGCTTCACAAGGCATTGTTGGCGTATGACTATATTGCTTTCGACGACATTCATTTTTTAACAGGCAAAAACAGAACACAGGAGGAATTACTGATCGTGATCGATGCAGCGCTCGACAGCGGCAAACAGGTTGTCATCGCCGGAGAACTTCCACCCGCAAAATTGGCGGAAGCGGGTATCAATCAGCGTATCGCCGACCGTCTCGCCGGCGGCATCTGCGCGCCAATCCACCAGGGGGATGAAGCTTTGCGTATGGCGGTGCTGCAAAAGCGCGTTGAACAAAGCACGGCTAAATGCGCCATTAGCGAAGAGGTTCTTGCGTTTATCGCGCGCACATTCTCGCAAAGCACGCGAGAAACAATCGGCGCGCTTAATCAGTTGTTGTTGATGTATGGCGGCGAAGAGGTTGTCGTTGATCTCGACGAAGCCAAGTCGATTTTAAAGTCGCGTCTTGAAGATCGTAAGCGGATTTCAACAATTGATGACGCCATTGCGGCTGGCGCCGAGGCTTTTGGATTGAAACTTGAAGACATGACCGGCCGTTCCCAGCCTCAGCGCATTGTGAGGGCGCGTCATGCGGTCGTCTGGTGCGCGCGCGAGGTCTTGAAAGAGTCGTTCCCGCGCATCGGCAAGGCGCTCAAACGCGACCATACAACAGTCATGAGTTCCTATCGCCGGGCTCAGGCCTTGCTGGAGCGGGACAAGGCCTTTCAAGACGGCGTCAAGCGCATCAGAGAGGCGCTCGAGGGCTAATTTCGGGGCTCTTAAAAGCGCTTGAAAAACAGATCATTACCACCCCGTCGCCGGCGCTGGAAATCAGCGCCGGCGCTAGCTTTTTAGGGGGTGTTTCGGCTATAATCAGCCTATGAATTCCGCACGGCGATTCGCTGCGCCGGCGTCGCCGGAAGAGAGCGCTCAAGAGCGTTTTCCAATGGCGCTCCGCCGGTAATTTGGACCACATAAATTGCGCGATTTAAGGGCGCTAAAGACCATTTCGAGAGAGCATTCCGAATGAAAGTCACTATAGAACGGACCGCCCTGGCTAAAGCGTTAGGGCATGTGCAAAGCGTCGTTGAGCGCCGGAACACAATTCCGATTTTGTCCAACGTATTGCTGCAGGCTGACGGCGGCGCGCTGATACTGACAGCAACGGATCTAGATATTGAAATTTCCGAAGAAGCGCCTGCCGATGTCGCCGGCAAGGGCGCGACGACTGTTTCGGCGCTGACTTTGTTTGAGATTGTCAAACGTCTTCCTGACGGGGCGCAGGTTCGTCTCGAGCTTTCGTCGGAGGAGGGGCGGCTTCAGGTGTCGTCCGGACGCTCGCAGTTCGCACTCGCCGTCCTGCCAGAGGACGATTTTCCGAGCCTTTCAACGGATGATCTCGAAACGCGGTTTTCCATGCCGACGTCTGATTTGCGCCGGCTGTTGGGCAAGGCGCGTTTCGCCATGTCTCAGGAGGAGACGCGTTACTATCTCAACGGCGTTTATCTGCACGCGCATACCGATGACGATGCGCCTGCTTTGCGCGCTGCAGCGACGGATGGTCACCGGCTTGCGCGCATCGATGCGCCGCTGCCTGACGGCGCCAGCGCCATGCCGGGCGTTATCGTGCCGCGCAAAGCCATCGCGGAACTGGGCCGGCTGCTTGAGGACGCTGAGGAGAATGTTGAAATCGCCGTTTCCTCTGCGAAGATCCGGTTTGGGTTTGGCGCTGGCTATCTGACCTCCAAACTAATTGACGGGTCGTTCCCGGATTATGAGCGCGTTATTCCGAAGGGTAACGCCAACGTCTTGCGTGTGGAAACGAAGGATTTCGCGCAAGCGGTCGATCGCGTTTCAACCGTGTCCGCAGACCGTACGCGTTCAGTAAAGCTTGCGCTTGAATCTGACCGGCTGCGTTTAGCTGTAAACAACCCCGAAGCGGGTTCGGCGCTTGAAGAGCTGTCCGTCGACTATGGCGGTGATCCGTTGGAGATCGGCTTTAACGCGCGCTACCTCCTTGACGTCGCGCAGCAGATTGACGGTGAAACGGGAACGTTCAAACTCGCCGACCCGTCCTCGCCGACTGTTATCCTCGATGAAGAGGACGAGCGCGCGCTTTATGTATTGATGCCGTTAAGGGTGTGATGATTTGAGCGAAGCCGCTGTCAAAAATTGGGACGAGCGTGAGGCGGGTGTCGATCCGGCATCCGGCGCGTGCGCGCGTATCAGGCGTTTGACCGTTACGGATTTTCGGTCGTATGCACGAACAGAAATCGATTTTGACGGCAGGCCGGCAGCCATTTTTGGGCCCAACGGCGCAGGCAAGACCAATATTCTTGAGGCGATTTCCCTGATCGGTCCGGGGCGCGGTATTCGCGGCGCCAAGCTTGATGAACTCCCGCGCATTGACGGTTCCGGCGGGTGGGCGGTCTCTGCGCGTGTTGACGATGGCGAGGATGAGCGCCGCTTTGGCGTCGGCGCCAACGCCTCCAACCCGTCGCGTCGCGTATGCCGCATTGACGATGCCGATGCATCGGGACCCGGCGCTTTTGCCGAGCACTTGCGTTTCATGTGGCTGACGCCGGCGCAGGACAGGCTCTTTATGGAAGGCGCAGGCGAGCGGCGGCGTTTTCTTGATCGCATGACGCTCGCGCATGATCCTATGCACGGGCGGCGTTCGAACGCTTATGAACAGGCGATGCGCCAGCGCCAGCGTCTGTTGGAAGAGGGCGCGCGTGACGATGAATGGCTTGGTGCTGTTGAGGCGCAGATGGCTGAGGCAGGCGCCGCCGTTGCTGCGGCGCGCCGTGCGATGACGTCGCGTCTTGCCGTGGCGGCCGTTGCGGAAAACGATGATGTGTTTCCGGCGGCGGACATTTCCCTCGATGGCGAGTTGGAAGAAGCGCTCGGCGCGCAAACGCAGGAAGCTGTCGAACAGGAATTTGTCGTAAAGCTGAAAAATCGCCGCCGGCTTGACGCTGAGGCGGGGCGTGCGCTTTGCGGACCGCACCGTTCAGATTTGATCGCGGTGCATCGCGCCAAGGGCCGTCCGGCGAAGCTGTGTTCGACGGGCGAGCAGAAAGCCTTGCTGATCGGGCTGGTGTTGGCGAACGCACGTGCGCTTGCAGAAAAAAATGCAGGGGCGCCCCTCATTCTCCTGCTTGATGAAATCGCTGCGCATCTCGACCCTGATCGCCGTGCGGCGCTTTTTTCAATACTCGACGAGCTCGGGTTTCAAACGTTCATGACGGGGACGGACAAAACATTGTTTGAGGCGTGGGGATCGCGCGCCCAGCATTTCGAGGCGCGCGATGGCGCGCTTCATGAAACACTGACGTAAGAAAGAAAATATCATGGCGAATAACGCCGCGCCGAATGAAGAGTACGGCGCCGACTCGATCAAGGTTCTAAAAGGTCTCGACGCCGTTCGTAAGCGCCCAGGCATGTATATCGGCGACACTGACGACGGGTCGGGTCTGCACCATATGGTGTATGAAGTTGTCGACAACGCCATTGACGAGGCGCTGGCCGGCTATTGCGACACGGTTGAGGTGATCCTCAATGAAAACGGTTCGGTGACTGTCACTGACAATGGCAGAGGCATCCCGACGCAAATTCATGCCGAAGAGGGTGTTTCCGCCGCGCAAGTGATCATGACGCAGCTTCATGCGGGCGGGAAGTTCGACCAGAATTCCTACAAGGTGTCGGGTGGCCTGCATGGTGTTGGCGTTTCAGTGGTGAACGCGCTTTCCGAATGGCTGGAACTCAAAATTTACCGCAACGGTAAAGAGCATTCCATGCGGTTCCGCATGGGCGAGCCAGAAGCGGATCTCGCAGTTGTCGGGGATTCCGTGAAAACCGGCACGGAGCTGACATTCTTGCCGTCAGACCAGATTTTCACTGGCACCGAATTTGATTTTGATACATTGGAACACCGTCTGCGTGAACTCGCGTTCCTCAACTCCGGCGTTTCCATCAAACTGATCGACAAACGCCATGTTGAGGCCCGTGAAGAGCACATGCTCTATGACGGCGGTCTGGTTGAGTTTGTACGCTATCTTGATGATGCGAAAACATCGCTCATCAGTGAGCCGGTTTCTTTCTCTCTTGAGCGAGAGGGCATCAGTGTTGAAGTCGCCATGTGGTGGAATGACAGCTACCACGAAAAAGTGCTGTGCTTCACCAATAACATTCCGCAACGTGATGGCGGCACGCACCTTGCCGGTTTTCGCGCGGCGTTGACGCGTATTATAAACAGTTACGCACAGACCTCGGGTATCGCAAAGAAAGAAAAAGTCTCGCTGACCGGCGACGATGCGCGCGAGGGTCTGACGTGCGTTCTGTCCGTGAAAGTGCCGGACCCGAAATTTTCGTCGCAAACGAAAGACAAGCTGGTTTCGTCGGAAGTGCGTCCGGTGGTTGAGAGTTCTGTCAGCGAAAAGCTCGGCGAGTGGTTTGAGGAAACGCCTGGCGAGGCGAAACGCATCGTCCAGAAAATCGTTGAGGCTGCTGCGGCGCGTGAGGCGGCGCGAAAGGCGCGTGAGCTTACGCGGCGCAAATCGGCGCTGGACGTGGCGTCGCTACCCGGCAAGCTTGCGGATTGTCAGGAGCGCGATCCGGCGAAGTCCGAGCTTTTCATTGTCGAGGGTGACTCTGCGGGTGGTTCGGCGAAACAGGCGCGTAACCGCGAAAATCAGGCCGTGTTGCCTCTGCGCGGCAAGATCTTGAATGTTGAGCGCGCCCGTTTTGACAAGATGCTTTCGAGTCAGGAAATCGGTACGCTTATTACCGCGCTCGGCACGGGCGTAGGCCGTGACGATTTTGATCCCGACAAGTTGCGTTACCACAAGATTGTCATCATGACCGACGCCGACGTTGACGGCGCCCACATCAGAACGCTGTTGCTGACGTTTTTCTTCCGGCAAATGCCGGAGCTTATCCGTCGCGGGCATCTCTATATTGCACAACCTCCGCTCTATAAAATTTCTCGCGGCAAGTCAGAGCAGTATCTGCTCGATGATGCTGCGCTCGAAGATCACCTTTATGCGGACGGCATTACAGATGCGGCGCTTGCTCTCGATAGCGGTGAAGCAATTGCCGGGCCTGACCTTGCAGACCTGATCGCCAAGGCGCGCAAGGTTAGAAATTCGATTGAGGAATTTCCGTTGCGGTTCTCACGCGACATTATTGTACAGGCGGCGCTTGCAAAGGCGCTGAAAGAGGCGCCGGACGACGATGAAGCGCAAGCGTTGGCGGATAAGGTTGCGACGCGTCTCGACATGATCGCCGAAGAATTCGAGCAAGGCTGGAAAGGCGCGCCGGATGGCGAGGGCGGTTACACATTCGAGCGCGAGTTGCGCGGCGTAACCGAGCGGCATGTGCTGCCGCGCGACCTCCTGTTGTCGGCGGATGCGAAAAAAGTGCAGGCCGGCATGATCGAGCTTGCAGATATTTTCACAAAACCCGCCGAATGGCGCAGAAAAGAACAGCGCGTGCGGATCACCGGCCCGAACAGCTTGTTAAAGGCGGCGCGTTCCGGCGGCGAAAAAGGCGTCAATGTACAGCGCTATAAGGGGCTGGGTGAAATGAACCCGGATCAGCTCTGGGAAACGACGCTCGATGAAAACGCACGGATGCTACTGCAGGTGAAAGTGAAAGCCGCTGACGATGCGGACGACATTTTCTCGCGGCTCATGGGCGATATTGTCGAGCCGCGACGTGAGTTCATCCAAGACAATGCGTTGTCTGCGGCGCTGGACGTTTAGGTTTACTGGCTTTCCGTCCACTCGCCATAAGGTGTTACTTCATAGCCCTTCGCGGCGAGCAGCGCGGGGACGGAAAACTCGCCGCCCACCAAATGACCAGCGCCAACGGCGACAAGACCGGTTCCGGCTTCATTTTTCAGGGCAGCGTCCAACTCCTCGGCCCAGACTTTGTTGCGCTCGACAATAAGACGTTCATAGACTTCCGGAGCCTGTTCGCGCATGGCGTCATTCATCTGCTCATCCACAAAGTCCACATCGCCGTTTGTCCACGCTGCAAATAACTCATCGAAGGCGGCCTGTTGATCATCCCACTCGCGGATGGTCACGCGGAGAAGGTTTTTTTCAACTTCCGGATCGAGGCCTGTGAAAAAAGAAAGCTGTTCCTCAAGTGTTTCAAAGAAACGCATTTCTTTTCCATTTTCACGGGCTTCTTTTAACAACACTGAATCGACGCCTGAACCCGGATCAAAACCCTGATTGATGATGAATTGTACGCTGAGCGTCAAAAACGCATTCCATGGACGCATGGAATTTACAGCTGAAAAGGGCAGGCCAAGCTCTGTTGTAATCTCCTGCAGCTCCTGCGTATCCGCGTCGCCGAGCAGACCTGAAAGCGTTTCCCCGGCTTGATAGAACCCTTTAGTCATGACGACATTAAGAGCGACCGACTCTGTGTCCGGCGCATCAGCCTCGACCTCAAAGTAAACGGTTTCAGCTTGTTCGAGAGCGGCGTTGAGCGCATCAGTGCGCCAATCAAGCGTGGCTGGCAAAATATGAAACGTGCCTAGCAGAATATATTCGGAGTCGGCGTCGGCGACACGCCACATGGCAGGCGTTGCAGTATCTGTTGAAATGTCGAGCGTTGCGGCGGGCGCCTGAGCCATCACCGGCGATATGATCGCCAAAAAGCTGGCTGCCAGGCCTAGGAGCGTATACTTCGCCATTATTGTCGCTTTCATTACTACGGTGTTTCTTTTCGCATCCAGAACCTGGACCATCAAGAGGGCGAAATGATGACGTGATTTCATGAGCTTTCGCGCCCTTGCCGGGGGCTGTCTGATCGCGTAAACCCTCGCTTCCTCAGGACCCGTAGCTCAGCTGGATAGAGCGCTGCCCTCCGAAGGCAGAGGCCATAGGTTCGAATCCTATCGGGTCCGCCATTACGGTTCAGTCAGGAACAAAAAAGCCGCCGGCAATATTGCGGCGGCTTTTACAGTTTGTCAGTCAGCGGAGTTTATTCCGCAGATTTAAGGTTTCCCGCTGATGTTTTTCCGCGTTGATCCACCAACTCGTAAGAAACGCGCTGCCCTTCCTGCAAGTCGGGCATGCCGGCTTCTTTAACCGCGGATATATGTACGAATACGTCTTTGCCGCCGTCGTCAGGGGCGATAAATCCATATCCTTTTGTGGCGTTGAACCATTTGACAGCGCCTGTAGCCATTCGTCGATCTCCTATTCATGGCGTCGTCCCCGCGCGCTCGTGCACAGGGCCTTGGTAGGCAACCATGTCTTGGGATCTTAGTTCGGCCAGTCGCCCGGAAACGGGGCGGAGTCGTAAGGTCAGTCAAAACAAAGTCGCACAAGATTTAGAATACAGCTCTTTGGCGGCGTCAAGACTGCGCTCAGTGCGCGCCATTGGATTGCCGTTAAAATATGGAAACATCATCGGATAATGATGAAAGTTCTAAAATTGTAGCATTTTTGTCGACCTGAAAGAGGCAGGTGTTATTTTTTCACAAGAGGTTACGCGCGTGCGTTATTGCGGCTGCAGCGTTCCCCCACGCTCGTTGATAATGTCATTGTTCTCAATAGTGGGCGCAAGCGCCGTGTCATTGCGTAGAATTCGGCCATTGCGTTTGCGGTTAATGATGCGGTTGCCGCTGATTTCAAGCGAAATGGCATCGCCGCCGCGGGAAAGATCATAATTGAACAATGTTGAATTATCGGCGTCAGCAGCCTGGGTGAAACTGCTGCCGGTAATTGAAACGGCGCCGCCACGCGATGCATCGACGGCGTAACTTGTTTTTCCATTTGCATCGTCAAAGGACGAACCGTGGATTGTGGTTGTTGCAGCGAGTGATTTCACATGGTGACCGATTTTGGTGCCGACGAAACTGCTGCTGGTGATCTCCAGCACGGCGCCGCTTGAGAGGTAAATGCCGTGAGAATACCCATCGCCATAACCGTTGCCGATAAACTGTGAGCTTTGGATGACGACTTTCCCGTGTTCCTGACCTGTCGCTAGAATACCGTTTTCATTATTTTCGAAAGTGCAGTTGATCGCCGTCAGATTGACGCCGTCATGGCGAATGCCGGCGCCATTAAGGTCCGGTGATGTGGCGCCTTCAAAGCGGATGTTCTCAACGTGCAAGCTTGCATCCCAAAGCGGGTTCAAGATGCCTTTCGCCACGGGTTGCGAAGAAAAGAAAGTGACGCCTTCTTCCCCGATAAGCGACAAGTCACGAGGGATTTTCAGGTCGCTAAGATCATAACGCCCTGCAACGACATAAATGACCTCGCCTGACTCACCATTCCGTACGGCGCGCTCCAGGGCGTTCGCGTTATCAACACGAACATCCGCCCACGACGGCTGGGAGATCAGCAAAAGAGCGGCGAAAAGAGTTAATGCGAGTTTCATCATCTGCAGCATAGCGCAATATTCAGACCATTGCGTGAAAATTTTACGCGGCGGCGGTCGCCGCCTGGCGCAACGCATCGGCAAGCCGCCCTGGGGGCAGTGCGCCGGAAAAGCCCGTTCGCTCGTTGACGATGAAAGTCGGCACGCCGGTGACGCCGGCCTGTCTGCACGCCCCTGCTTCGGATCTGACTTCGTTTGCGCTGGCCGCGTTTTCGAGATCGCGTTTCGCATTGTCCTTGTCGAGGCCGGCATCCTCCGCAATGTTGAGCAGTGTTTCGTCATCACCGATATTGTCGGCATTGTCCCAATAGGCGGCGTACAGCGCCGCAGCGAGCCTTTCCTGCGCGCCGTCAAAATGGGCCAGCCTGATCAGTTGATGAGCTTTTAAAGTATTTGGAAGGTGCGCTGGTTTTAAGGGGTCGAATGTGAAACCGGCGCCCATGGCGGCTGCTTTCAACTGGTGGACCATTTCCGCACGTTGCGCTTCGTCAGGAAATTTCTTTGCATAATAGGCGCGCCGGTCGACGCCAGCCGCCGGCGTGTCCGGGTTAAGCTGATACGCCCGGATGCGCGGCAGGACGATGTACTCCTCGGCAAGCCGGTCGCGCGCAAGCTGAAATGACTTCAACCCCACATAACACCACGGGCAAACCGGATCGGAGACGATATCGACGAGCAATCTCGGGCGGGTGTTGGTTGGCGTCGTCACTGCGCAATCCCTTTCAGCCGGTCCATGGTGTCGGTGATGTCGGGGTAGTTTCTCGCCACTTCTTCCTCAAGCGCGCTCTCGAGCGGACGGTTTTCTTCGTGCAGACGATAAAGGTCCTTATAAGCGGCAATGGCGCCGGGACTTGCCTCTGCGATGGCGGCGGCCCGTTTGTGCGTTTCGGCATCCAGCGCATCTTTGTCGGCAAAAACGGCGGTTGCGAGCCCCCAGCGTTCTGCGTCAGCGCCGGAAAACGTCGCTGCAGTAAATGAAAGTTCGCGGGCGCGCCTGACGCCTACGGCGCGGGCAAGGTTCTGGCTCATGCCCCAGCTTGGACGCAGACCCCATTTGGCGTGCGTGTCGCCAAACTTTGTGTCCGCCGTTGTCAGGATAAAATCAGCGTGCAGCGCCAGCTCCAGCGCTCCGGTAAAACAAAAACCGTGCACCTTGGCGATGACCGGCACCGATGCATGACGAATGGCTTCCACAGCGGCGAAGGATGCGCCGTCGAATACGTCATCGACTTTGCCTTCCTTAAAGGTTGCGCCTTGCAGCAGTTTCAAATCGACACCGGCGGAAAAGGCGCGTCCGGCGCCTTCCAGGATGATAACCCGAGCGCTTTTCTCCGCCGCTTCCAGTGCGCTGATCAGCGCGCGCAACAGGTCGGGCGTAAACGCATTAAGCGCGTCCGGGCGGTTCAGAGTTATGGCGGCGACATTGTTTTCGGTTTTCGATTGGACAAGTTCAGCGCTCATTTTTCTCACCTGTGCTTTTTAAAGACCGTAACGGCGTCTTCGGCCCAGGTCGACCGGCAAACACAGCAATTGATTGCCGCCCCGGGGCGTGGCGTGCTAGTCGTGACGCGCAAACTTAAAGGCGCTTAACCCCCCGTGATCTATGTCCGAAGTTGAAAGAAAACCCAAGCTTGTCGTCCGCAATGCCGAACTTTCCGACGTACCTGACATCGCCGCTCTGTCGCGGCGCGTTTACGGCGACAAGGAAGCCTCGGCGGAAGATGAAATTCGCGGACAGATCAACAACTTTCCCGAAGGTCAGTTTCTCGCCGAATATGAGGGAAAAGTCGTCGGCTACTGTGCGACGTTCATTATCCCCGAAGAACCGGTGATGCAGCCGCATAGCTGGATGGAGATTACCGGCGGGGGATTTGCGTCCCGCCATGACCCGAACGGCGATTATCTTTACGGCATGGAGGTGAGCGTTGATCCGTCGGCGCGGCGCCTTCGCATCGGTCAGCGGTTTTACAAACTCCGGCGTGAGTTGTGCGAGTATATGGAGCTCAAAGGCATCGTCTTTGGCGGGCGCTTGCCCGGATATGCGCGGCGGGAAAAAGACTACCCAAATCCGCTCGACTACGTGAACGCAGTCGTTGAAAAACAAATCAAGGATCAGGTGATCAACTTTCAGCTCGCGCAAGGGTTCGAGCCGATCGGCATGTTGCCCAATTATCTGCCCGAGGATCATGCATCCAAAGGTTACGCCGTGCACATGATCTGGCGCAATCCGCTTGCGCCGGAAGTGGCGCCGCAGAAATCGACCAGACCGGACTCTCGCCTGCCGGAAAACGTACGGGTCGCAACGGTACAGTTCCAGATGCGTAAAATCTCACGCATTCGCGAGTTTGAAGAACAGGTTGAATATTTTGTCGATGTGGCGGCGGACTATAAAGCTGACTTCGTCGTGTTCCCTGAACTGTTCACGCTGCAATTGCTGTCGCTCGAAACGGAAAAGCTGGCGCCGGCGCCGGCCATTGAGAAAATTGCGGAATACAAGGAGCGGTATTGCAACTTCATGGGCAAGCTTGCCGTTTCTTATAACATTAATATCATCGGCGGGTCGCACCCGACAAAGGTGGATAACGGCGAGATTCACAATGTCTGTTACGTCTTTCTGCGTGACGGCTCCATGTATTCTCAGGAAAAACTGCATCCGACGCCGGCCGAAACAACCTGGTGGAACATCAAGGGCGGCGAGGGTGCGAGCGTCATTCCAACCGACTGCGGCCCTATCGGCGTGATGATTTGTTACGACTCTGAGTTCCCGGAAATCGCCCGGCACCTCGTTGACCAGGGCGCCATGCTGCTCTTTGTACCCATGTGTACTGATGAACGGCGCGGTTACTTGCGGGTCCGCTATTGTTGTCAGGCGCGGGCTGTAGAAAACCAGTGCTATGTGGTTTTATCCGGCGTTGTCGGCAATCTGCCGAATGTCGAAAATATGGATATCCACTATGCGGAAAGCTGTATCCTGACGCCGTCGGATTTTGCATTCGCGCGCGACGGCGTTGCGGCGGATACCGCGCCTAATACGGAAACGGTGGCGCTTGCAGACTTGAGCTTGCAGGATCTGTTGATCAGTCGTCAGTCCGGCGCGGTGCAAAACCTGAAGAACCGCCGTTTTGATCTTTATAATGTTCGCTGGAAAGGCCGGCGTGTTTGAAAGGAATTATAAATTGAAATTACTTCTTCAAATCGCCATTGGGATGGTTTTTTTAGCGGCGTCTGTACATGCGCAAAACGAAAAGTTTAGTACCGGCCCTGTGTTTGAAGATTTTGGCCCTGTCGCCAATGTCGATAACGAACTGATTATTCCTGACGGCGCTAAAATGCGCATCAGTTTTGATGTCAGCAAGGGGGCGGATGCAGGCGAGCTGAACCGCACGCTCGTTTCCGCGGCGCGCTTTATCAATATGCATGCACGTACGGGCGTGCCGGTTGAGGATATTGACGCCGCCGTGGTCGTGCATGGCAAGGCGGTTTATGATGTCTCGAAAGCTGCCCGCTATGCGGATGCAATAGGCGGCGAAAACGCCAATGCGGCCCTGATCGAGGCGTTAACAGGCAAGGGTGTGCGGATAATCGTCTGCGGCCAGAGCGCTGCTTATTACGAAGTTGCGAATGACGACTTGTTGCCTGGTGTTGAAATGGCCATATCGGCCATGACCGCGCATGTTCTGTTGCAACAGGAAGGATACGCGATCAATCCGTTTTAGGATTTAAAACCCTACCACCCACGCTGCGTCCGCTGGCGTTTTGCCTTCAAGAACTTCGGCCCATGCCTTTTCAACGGCTTTGGCGCCGTTCTCTCTGCGGATAACAAGCCAGTCGCGGGATTTGATCGCCGCGTCTTTCCAGAAAGCAAACGCCTGCTTTTCAAACGCGCCGGGGCCCCATTCCTGCGTGCGTTTTTGAATATGGCCCGGCGCAAAAAACATGGCGCTGCGTTCACGAATGAAATCCGGTCCCATGTTATTGGCGTTATAGTGTGTGACGCCAACATTCGATGTGTACTTCATATTGTCGCCAAGGGCCTTGTGCAGTTCGCCCAGCAGTTTTCCATTGCCAGACATGTCGACAATGACGGCAGGACTTGCCGTATCTATTGCAGCAACATCATCATAAGTCAGCACATTATCGTAGAGCTTTAATTTTTCGACCGCCTGTTTGTTGCGCGACGATGTGAGTCCAACAAGTTTCGGGGCGATCGGATCGGATTTGATCGCATAGGCGGCGCCAATCGCCGTTTTGCTGGACGCGCTTGGGATAATGACTTGCTTTGCCTCAAACCAGCCATTGTCTTTCAGAAAATCGTAAATGCAGTACGAAGTGGCGTAGAGCGGAAACAGCACCATGCGTTCGTCATCCATTTCCTTATCAAAATGCGGTTCTGCTTTGACGCGCGCGTAAGAGTTGTAAACCGGCGGCAAGTCAGCCCGGTGCGCGGCGCCGTCAAACAGCCTTTCGTCGCGGATTTTCGCCGGCGCCATGACCAGATGGCTCGCCATTGGGAAATAGCCATAGAGCCGGTCGCCCACAGGAATATCCGGATGGCTTGATTGAATGACATCAGCAAAGCCCCAGACAGGGATAATTCCTTCATCGTCTTTGGCGACAGGAAAGAACTTCCAGTAACCGATCTTTTCGCCAACAACGCCATAGGTGACGTTATTGGCGGTCAGCGCAAAACGATCGACCTTGGCGAGAATTTCGCCACTTTTGAGCGATGGCGCCTCGCGCGTATCAATGCGCCAGCTCGATAGGTCGTTCTTCGCAACGATGAATTCGGTGATCTCGGTCATGGTTCGCCCTTCCTACTTGCCGGCAGGCTAACATCGTCACGCCTTTAAGTTGAGCACGGATCGCACAAACATATCCTCTGAGGCGAAAATCGACAGGAATCCCATATTTGGTGCGTAGTTATCCACCACTTCCGGGGATGCCTTATGATGCTTTCTCTGATTGGTGCAGGCGTCATGCGACGCGCGAACGCATCACAGTACGAAAAGAAAAGGAACGAAATGTTGTATCTGGAAATGTTGTACAAAAACACGTTGGCGAAGTTTTACAACATTCGGCTGCAGGCCTTGGCGGGGGCCAAACAGGACAAGCTGAAAGGGGAGAGCCGTTGTACAGCTTTCATGCGCGCCGCAGCATGCGTTCACGGCGTCACCTTGAACGCCGGCGGTGGTTCGAAGTCAGTAAGGCTCAATTCCATGCGCCGTGTTTCAACCTCGCGCCCGCGTCCGAGCGAGTGCATGGTGACGGATTTGCCAGTGTATCGGAAACCGATTTTTTCAAGAACGCGGCCCGAGACTATATTGTCAGTAAAGTGACCGGAGATGACAGATTTTGCGCACAAACCTTGAATAGCGAATTGCACAGTGGCTCTCGCCGCTTCGGTGGCTGCGCCGCGACCTCGGGCGTCATTTGCTATCCAGTAGCCAAGCTCCCAGGCGTCGCCTTCTTGCAGAACGCCGCTACAGCCAATGATCGTTTCACCATCGCAGACAGCGAAAGGAAATTCTTTTTTTTCAGAGACCGCGTTCATGGCGTAGCGCGTAAAAGCAATCGCGTTGTCGAGCGTGTAAGGGTGCGGAATACGCGCCGTGTTTCGCGCGATCAGTTCGTCGTTGCAGATTTTGGCGAATGCTGGGGCATCAGCTTCAGTAATCGGCCGCAAGGTAAAGCGTTTTGTATAAATGATGGTCATGTCAGGGCCGGATTACAAAAAAGGGAAAGCGCGAAATGCGCCTTCCCTTCAAAACTGTATCCTTTGGCGCGTTCTTGCGCCTTAAAGGGCGCGTTAGTTTGCATCACCCGGAATAACGGAGACAAAGTTCTTGCCGCCGCGCTTTTCAGCGAACTTTACCCGGCCGTTAACGAGCGAAAACAGCGTATGGTCCTTGCCCATGCCGACATTGTCGCCGGGGTGAAACTTGGTGCCGCGCTGGCGCACGATAATGTTGCCAGGAACGACATCTTCGCCGCCGTACTTCTTTACGCCCAACCGGCGTCCGGCCGAGTCGCGTCCGTTGCGGGAGGAACCGCCTGCCTTTTTATGCGCCATCTCTTACTCCTTCCCGCCCTTGGCGAGTTCTTTTGCCTGCTCAACCCAGCCTTCGCGTTCGATCCGGCCTTTAAAGGAGAGCTTTTCGTCAAACTCTTCGATTTCGCTGGGGCCCCACGTAGCGATCTGCGCGAAGGACGTAACGCCAGCTTCAATCAGCTTTTTCTCAAGCACGGGACCGACGCCGGAAAGCTGTTTCAGATCGTCAGCGCCCTCGCTTGCGGCGGCTTTCGTTTCAGCCTTCGGTGCTTCTTTTTTCTCAGCGGCTTTTTCAGCTTTCGGGGCTGCTTTTTTCTTTGCCGCCGGTTTCGCCTTGGCGCCGTCCGTCAGGATCTCGGTTACTTTCAGGACCGTCAGATGCTGGCGGTGGCCTTTCTTGCGGCGGTAATTCTGGCGGCGGCGCTTTTTGAAGACGATGATTTTCTTGTCGCGCATCTGCTCGACAATCTCGGCCGCAACAGCAGCGCCATCGACCTTCGGCGCGCCAACGGTCACATCGCCGCCGTCGCCGACCATCAGAACGTCGTCCAGCGTTACGACATCACCAGCCTCGCCGGGCAGACGTTCCACGCGCAAAATATCATCTTTGGAAACGCGGTACTGCTTACCGCCAGTCTTCACGACTGCGTACATATCCGACTCCGAAGGGCTCGTTTCGGCCCCGTTGTCCTTTTTCGCCCCGGTTTCTGTCGCCCGGTTGTTATGGGAGCGCGGTCTCTAGCCCGTGCAGAGCGGGGCGTCAAGCCGGAACTGGCGGTGGGTTTGGGCTGGTTGCCAGCGCTAAGCCGGGCCGCCAGATACCCAATTCCATGCAGAGAGGCGCGGAATTGGTCGCCTGCCGGTAAAGCCGCGTATTTACGGTTTGTTAGACCACGCTCTTTGAAAAGCATCATGTTGCGCAGTCTAAACCTAACGGTTAGACACCCACTTCCCTGCGGAGAGGCGACGGAGTGGTCGGCCGCCGGCAAAGCCGGCAATTTACAGTTTGTTCGACCACTTTTGTTACTTTCGTTAGGGAAGAGGCTGTGTGTGACCAGCGCAGCTTGCGGAGAGGTGCCGGAGTGGTCGAACGGGGCGGTCTCGAAAACCGTTGAGCACGCAAGTGTTCCGAGGGTTCGAATCCCTCTCTCTCCGCCAGTCTTAATTCTACTCCAAATAGTTGATTCTGCTACACAACTTTCGCTTTCGAGCTTTACGCAGGCGGCCCAATCTTTATGCTGCAATGCGGCGAACCCCGTCATAATGGAGGCAGCGTGACGACGAATAAAATTACCAGTGATCTGGATGCGGCGGCGTTGATTTCCATATTTGACGCGCTTGACGCCGAAAGTCATGAGGACCCGCATCTCAACCCCGTCGCGCGGCTCTCCTCAGAGCTGTTCATGGCGCTTGAGCGCGATGACATTTCAATCTCGATGTTGGGCGGAATTATTCGCGAATTAAACAACCGCGCATTCGAAATGCGGGCGGTTGCGTTTCATGAGCGCCGCTGCGCCGCCGACACAGATGTTGATGCAACATTGAATGAGCTTGCTGAACGCGGATTTGATGCTTTTCGCGATGCAGTTGAGGGGGCGAGGACAGGCATTGTTTTCACCGCGCACCCGACATTTGCGCTTGGCGCAGCGCGCCGCGAGTTGATGGCGGCCTACCCTTTGGGCGGGAGTGAGCAGGATAAACAAAACTGGCGAAACGAGGTTGGCGCACTAAGCACCAAAGCGTCTGACGATATTACGCTGCGTTACGAACATGGGGAGGCCCAAAAATCAATCATACATGCGCAGGACGCAACGCACTTTTTGAATGAAAAAATCTTGAAAGTAGCGCGGGAACGATTCCCCAAGCGTTGGACATCGCTGACACTACATCCTGCCAGCTTGGCAAGCTGGGTCGGCTACGACCTTGATGGCCGCACAGATATACATTGGGGTGAAACAATCCGTATTCGTA
This sequence comes from Hyphococcus flavus, assembly GCF_028748065.1. Lineage (GTDB taxonomy): Bacteria > Pseudomonadota > Alphaproteobacteria > Caulobacterales > Parvularculaceae > Hyphococcus > Hyphococcus flavus. Next base: position 1,761,761 of record NZ_CP118166.1, read on the forward strand.
TTGCAGAAAAAGCATCACAGCTGCATCGCTATGTTGAACAAATAGACCGAATTCTTCGTCTGTTAGATGTCGATATATTGTCAGGGCTGCGCAAATTGTTCGCTGACGCAGCCGACCTTGCGGCACGTCAGGCGGAAGCTTTTGCTGGCGACCTAGATGACGTGAGTGTAGTCGTTCGCGCCGCTAACTTGTTAACAGAGGAAGCTTCGGGACGACTCGTCAGTCTTGCCGATGCAATAGCAACGGTAACTGCTTTGATCGATGATGCTCACGATGAAAGGGTTGTGTCATCCTTGATATTGTTGCGTTCCGACATGCAAGCCTATGGCCTTGGGCTTTCGCGCATTCATTTACGTGTTAACGCTGCACAGGTTCGTTCTGCGCTTAAAGCGGATTTGGGTCTAGACCCTGATACAGGATTTGCTGGGCGATCTGCGCTCGATGTTGCAGCAAAGAAAGCAACTTCAGCCACCTCAAAGCCGATCAATTTTGCATCCGTATTTCTCGAAAAAATGACAGCGCGACGTCAGTTCATGCTTTGCGCGCAAATATTAAAACACATTGATGCTGACACGCCCATCCGTTATTTGATTGCAGAGTGCGAGGCGCCTGCAACTGTTATGGGCGCGGTGTTCCTGGCACGGCATTATGGTGTTGAAAAGATGCTCGACATCTCACCATTGTTTGAAACGCCGGAGGCAATTGAAGGCGGCGGCCGTTTCATCGAACGATTGCTGCAAGAACAAAGCTTCCTAGAGTACATAACATCGCGAAAGCGCATGTGCATACAACTCGGCTTTTCCGATTCTGGAAGGTTTATGGGGCAGTGTGCCGCTGATCTTGCCATAGAGCGGTTGCATGTTTTATTCGCCAGAGCCCTATCAGATGCAGGTCTTACCAACGTCGAAGCGCTAATTTTTAACACTCATGGTGAGTCCATGGGGCGCGGGGCGCACTCAGGCGCTTTTGAGGAGCGTTTAAATCATTTAGCGACACCGTGGGTGCGATCACTGTTCGACAAAAAATGCATTCCGTTGAACACAGAATGCAGCTTTCAAGGCGGCGAGGGGTATTTGCACTTTCAAACATTGGCGCTGGCAAAACAAACGACTGCGTTGCTATGGACGCACTCGCTTAGCGAAAGTGAGGATAATGATGCAGACTGTTTTTATTCGGATATCAATTATTCGTGGGACTTTTATCGTCGTTTAAAATCCTGGCAGGAAGATTTGTTTCGCCGCAGCGACTATCGCCGGATCCTATCAGGGTTTGCTTTGCGATTTTTGTACAAGACTGGTTCGCGTCAAACCAAAAGGGCCCGTGGAGATGGATTTGATTTGAGTGCGCTGCGTGCAATTCCGCATAACGCCATCCTGCAACAACTTTGTGCGCCTGTGAATGTGTCGGGCGGTTTTGGTTATGCGTCAGGGCGTGAAGCGGAACGACTTGTAGACCATACGAAGTGTTCAAAACGGATGAAGGATTTAACGGCGTTGGCTGCTCATGCGCGTGGATTAACAGATCTTGCTGTTCTTCGAGCTTACGCCCAGATTTTTTCCCCCTCCTTCTGGTCGGAGCTGTCAGTGTCTGAGGGAACCGGAAGCCGTGCTGATGCCTATGAACAGATACAAATTGCTCTAGATGAAGGCGCAACATCGGCTTCATTCAACCAGCTTGCAGACTTTCTTACGCAAGACTTACGCCGTTTTGACACTCTTCTTGCTCAAGGCATTCTGGAAAATGTTAGTAGTTATACACGACGTGTTGACCTGTCGGTACTACATTCCATTCGTCAGGCGCTGATTGCAAAAGCTGTCTCGCTCGTAGCAAGTGCGCCGCCTTTTTCCCGCAGACATGATATGGACAAGGAAGACCTGATCGAGCTGGCGTTTGAGTGGAAACTTAATGAGACAGTCGAGTTGCTTCGAAATATTTTTCCTGCAAAGGCAAGGCTTAGCGAAGCCTTTAAAGGGCTTAGTGAGACGCTTGATGACTCAGCGTTTGAAGGGGGCGCCTATCCGGAAATTCATCAGCGTATCATTGGCCCGTTGGATGAAATTTCATGTCTATCGAGAAAGCTGTCGCAAGCAATCAGTAGTCATTATGGCGCGTTTGGTTAAGCAATCCGATCACACGGCATCTCGTAACGCCTTAAAAAAGTGCTTTCGGCACAACGGCGCATAGCGTTCGTTGCCGCCTATCTCGATGCTTTCGCCTGTCTTTACGGCTTCGCCGTCGGGGTTGATGCGTAAATTCATTGTTGCTTTACGCCCGCATTGGCAAATCGTCTTGAGTTCACGGATTTCATCTGCCAAGGCTAACAGCCGGCCGCTTCCCTCAAATAGTTCGCCCCGAAAGTCAGTGCGCAAACCATAGCAGATTACGGGTATGTTAAGTTCGTCAACGATTTTTGAAAGTTCAAGAACTTGCTTGCCTGTCAGGAATTGCGCTTCATCTAAGAAAATACAAGCTATTTTCTTCTCATTAATTTCCTTTTTTACAATAGCGAAAATATCGGTTTTACTGTCGAATAAATGCGCATCTTTTTGCAGCCCTATGCGCGAAGCGATCGCCCCTGTTTCAAAGCGGTTATCTATCTTTGCTGTGAACTCAATTGTATTCAGGCCGCGTTCCCGGTAATTGAAACTGGCTTGCAGTAGAGTTGTCGATTTGCCGGCATTCATGGCGGCGTAATTGAAATAAAGTTTCGCCATTAAAAATTGTCCGGGAAACGCCCATCGCCTTCCAGTTCTATAGCGCCTGTCATTATAATGCGGTTATCTTCTTCCCGCCATTCGATGGCCAAATCGCCGCCGTCGAGAGTGACTGTTGCCTTGCGTCCTGTCAGGCGGCGACGGTTGGCGGCTACTAAAGCGGCGCATGCCGCCGTGCCGCAAGCTTTGGTTATGCCTGCACCCCTTTCCCAGACGCGCAGCCTGATTGCGTGTTTGCTGATTACCTGGGCAACGGAGACATTAACCCTTTCCGGAAACAGCGGATGGTGCTCAATCATTGGGCCAAATCGGTCGAGCGCCTGAGTTTCAGCGTCCTCTACGAAAAAAATACAATGTGGATTGCCTACATTTACCGCGGACGGCCCCCACAGGACAGGCTTATCAATTGGGCCTAGCTTTACGTCGATAAAACGCGTGTCGTCCATCTGTTCAGCGAGTGGAATTTCTCTCCAGTGCAATTTGGGTTCGCCCATATCAACCGCGATGCGTTTGTCGCCAACACGCCATGCATGAAGTTCGCCTGCTCCGGTTTGGAATCTTACTTCTTTTGATTCCAGATCATTCATCAACAGCCACCCAACACATCGTGAGGCGTTGCCGCAGGCGTCGACTTCGCCGCCATCGGCATTCCATACACCCATGAATACGCCCTCATAAGGCTTTCTTTTTTCCAGTGTTATCACTTGGTCGCAGCCAGGTCCGGTTTTTGGGTCGGCAATTTTCGCAGCTGTATCAGCGTCGATGGCATAATTTTTTTTGCGCAAGTCTACTATGACGAACTCGTTACCGAGGCCGTTCATTTTAAGATATGTTTGTCCAGCTAGTTCTGACATCTACTGTGCGCAATTTTCCGGTTTACGAATTCTCAGTAATTGCACGGTTTCTTCTTTCTCGCGCCGTTTCAGAAATAAAGTGATCAGTTTTTTCCCAGTAATGCGGGCGTAGTACGGCCTGCCACATCGCTTTATAGGCCGCCACAGATGTTAGCAACCAATATATGGGTGTTGTTAAGCCGTATACACAGAGTTCAGTCCTCCCCCTTTTTATCGGTGCTAGGACCATGATTGCAACGAAGAAGCTATTTCCGATAATCAGCGCGGCGAAATTAAAATAGACAAGTGACGCTGGAAAAAGCATTTCGACGTATGGGGGTGAGGCCACAATCCAGAAAAGAGACAAACACCACATGATAGGGTTTATCAACGCGCTGAATATATTGCCAGCGACAAACAGTTGCACTGCAAGGAAACCGCTCCAACCTGTCGTTTGTATTATTTTCTCGGGCTGGCGCATGTGAACAAGCCAGGTTTGAAGGTAGCCCTTTAGCCATCGAGATCGTTGTCTGATCCAGTTGCGCGCCCTGCAATTCGCTTCCTCGAACGTAGTAGAATCAAGCAGTTCAACAAGGTATCCGTGCTTCGATATACGAAGGCCCAGGTCAGCGTCTTCGGTAACATTATATGGATCCCAGCCACCGAGCCGGATCAAAATTTTGGTTCGAAAAAAATTTGATGTGCCGCCGAGCGGAATTGGCGCTTTCATGCGTTGAAGCGATGGCAAAAGCCAATCAAACCATAACGAATATTCAAGAGTGAAAAGTCTCGTAAGCCAATTATCATCATGATTGTAGTAGTTGAGGCGCGCTTGTACGCAAGCTAGACGATCATCTGCTAGGTGAAATGCTGAGGCAGCTTTACGAAGCTGATCCGGTTCTGGCTGATCTTCCGCATCATAAATTACAATCAGATCGCCGCTGGCAAGGTGAAGTCCGTAATTACAAGCTTTAGGTTTAGTCTTCGGGCCAAGGTCAGGAGTTACAATCAACTGAAAGCGGCGATCGAGGCCAAGCCGTATCGCTTCCTGAAGAGTTTCTGGATCATCTTTTTCCAGAAGCAGCTTTATGTCCTTTTTATCATCAGGATAGTCGAGAAGGTCGATGGAAGAAATGAGTGTAGGCAGCGCCTCTGCATCTTTATAAAGCGGCAGTAAAATTGTGATGACCGGCAAGTCTACGTCTTGAATTCCTATAGGCTTAAAGACACCCACAGGACTGTCTTTACTCAAAGCCAGCAACCATACGCGAAATGCGATTGCGCATAAAAAATATGCCGTTGTAAATACGTTCAATAAAATAAAGGCCGCCACGGGCATATAGATTGCCAATATCGCTGAAACCGAGAATAAAAACGCGGCTCCGATTGCTTGATTTTGAGAAAGAAGACGGAATGCTGAGTCCTGAGGACGATTCTCTTTAAGGCTAGAAATACAAAGTTGACTAAGCGCATCCGGGAACTGCGAATAGTAGCGCTGCGCTGAGTGTTTTAGAGTGAAACATTCGACTTTATTACTACATGTTTGAGGTTCAGTAAGATTGGGTATTGCTCCTCTTGTTCCCGGAATGCCCTCGTCTATATGAGCCGCCTCTTTTGTGGTTAAGTCGTTGGTAACGACACTTTTCGTAAGCGTGCTTTTCAAGGGCATCAGAATTTACTCCAGAAGCCAATGAAGTATGTGCGCCCGAGTTCAAGGTTGCGGCCTGAGATTTCTTCTGTAACGCCAGCTTGCAATGACCAGTGATTGCTTATCTGATAAACCAGAGAAGGTTGTAGCTTGACGATGTCGTAGTCTGTTCCATCGTTGATCTCGTTTCTCAGAGAGAAAGTCGAAAACCCTTCAAAAAGGAAAAGCAGATTGTCAATTGGTTCGATGCCGATCGTTGCTTGAGATTTTATCTGGTCAGCGGAATTGCTAAAACGTTTTCGGTAGCCAGTTTCAATAGCGGAAAAAATTTTTACAGGCTCTAAAACTAAATCTCGGCCGTAGAGTGCGGCTATTTCAACATCTATGCCGTTGCCTTGCAGAAATGTTCGTGCGCCTGATAGAAATCGTGCCGGTTTGCCAGCTGAAATTCTTACCGAAGCGGCGTGACGGGCGTCTCTTAAAAGCTGATACTGTGCGAAGGCTTCGATTTCAGAAAAGCCGCTTGCCGCATCTGTTTCAATTCCGCGGCGAAGCCAGCTTGTTCCATAAAGGGCCTTGCCGCCGATTGTTATGTCTTTTGTCAGTCCATATTCCAGATATGTATTCGATTCGAACCGATCAAAACGCGCATCGATGATGCCTTGCGGCGTTTCAATTGGATCAAGGTGGGTGCTGAAATACTCCCCTCGGGAGATGATCAAGAGTTCACCGTCAGGTCTGGCCCATGGTGATGCGTTCGAGCCTGACGGCGCCAGGAACAGCGCCAGCAAGCAAACAAACAGACTTCTTCTGCATCTAAACTGAAACAGCGCCCCGCCCCCGAAAAACCATTCTGGTCTTTATTGAGGAGGGACTATTTCAGAAAAACAAAGCTTGCGCCAGTCTTGGGCGTAATAACGCAGCCATTATTCTATAATAGCTGCAATTATTACTTGTATTCCAGCAGCCTACGCCGCCAGTTTACGGATGACATAATGCAGAATACCGCCATGACGGAAGTAATCGAGTTCGTCAGCCGTATCGATCCGCACGAGCGCTTCGATTTTTTTCTCATCGCCGTTTGCGAACTTGATCGAAACAGGAATTGTTGAGCGCGGTTCGATGCTGTCGACGCCTTCGATGGTGACTTCTTCGTCGCCGGTGAGGCCTAATTCTTCCCAGCCTTCGCCATCCTTGAACTGCAACGGCATGACGCCCATGCCGATCAGGTTGGATCGGTGAATGCGTTCGAAGCTTTTGGCGATAACAGCGCGCACTCCGAGCAGGATTGTGCCCTTTGCCGCCCAGTCGCGAGAAGAGCCCGTGCCGTATTGTTCGCCAGCCATAACAACCAGCGGCGTGCCGTTTTCCTTGTATTTCATGGCGGCGTTGTAGATCGGCATTTCTTCGCCGGTAGGCGTGAATTTCGTGACACCGCCTTCCGTGCCGGGCAGCATTTTATTCTTTATACGGATGTTTGCGAAAGTGCCGCGCATCATCACTTCGTGATTGCCTCGCCGCGAACCGTAAGAGTTAAACTCTTCAACCGGCACCTGATGTGATTTCAGATATTCACCCGCCGGGCTGTCTTCTTTAATGGCGCCGGCGGGTGAGATGTGGTCCGTCGTTATGGATTCGCCGAACAGCGCCAGAACACGCGCGCTCTTGATGGGCTCCACGGCTTTTGGTTCTTTCGTCATGCCTTCGAAATAAGGCGGGTTCGCCACGTAAGTTGAGGTCGGCCACTGATAGGTTTGTCCATCGCCAACATCAATCGCACGCCATTGGTCATCGCCTTTGAAAACGTCGGCATAGCGCGTTGCAAACATCTGCGCTGTCACATGCTCACGCACGACTTCGGCGATTTCCCTGTTAGTCGGCCAGATGTCTTTGAGGAAAACAAAATTCCCCTCGCTGTCTTCGCCAAGCGGATCCTTGGTAAGATTGATGTTCATGGAGCCTGCGAGCGCGTAAGCCACAACCAGCGGCGGCGAGGCGAGGTAGTTAGCGCGCACGTCTTGGCTGACGCGGCCTTCGAAGTTGCGGTTGCCGGAAAGCACCGACGCCACAGCCAAGTCGTTTTCGTTGACGGCTTCGGAAATCGCTGGCGGCAGCGGGCCGGAGTTGCCAATGCAGGTTGTGCAGCCGTAACCGACGAGATTAAACCCGAGCGCATCAAGGTCATCTGTCAAACCGGCGGCGTCGAGATAATCAGTCACTACCTGAGACCCAGGCGCCAGTGATGTTTTCACCCATGGCTTAACAGCAAGCCCTCTGGCGCGGGCGTTGCGCGCGACGAGGCCAGCCGCGATCAGCACAGAAGGGTTGGAAGTGTTCGTACACGACGTAATCGCCGCGATGGTGACGTCGCCATGACCGATGTCGAAACTTTCGCCTTTAACGGCGACGCGTTTGCCGGCTTCATCGGCTTTGCCGTATTCCTTGTCCAACGCGCTGGCGAACCCTTCCGGCGCCTCTGAAAGCAGTACGCGGTCCTGCGGGCGTTTCGGGCCGGCGAGGGACGGTACAACGCTTGTAAGGTCGAGTTCGAGCGTATCTGTGAATACCGGATCTGGCGTTCCTGCTTCGCGCCACATGCCTTGTTCCTTCGCGTAGGCTTCAACCAGCGCAATGCGGTCTTCTGAACGGCCTGTGGCTTTAAGGTAGCGCAGTGTTTCATTATCGATCGGGAAAAAGCCGCATGTCGCGCCATATTCCGGCGCCATGTTGGCGATGGTCGCCTGGTCTTCAAGCGATAGGTGATCAAGCCCCGGTCCGAAGAACTCAACGAACTTGCCGACGACGCCTTTCTTGCGCAGCATTTCAACGACCGTCAGGACGAGGTCGGTCGCTGTCGCGCCCTCAGGCAGTTTGCCGGTCATTTTAAAGCCGATCACCTCGGGGATCAGCATGGAAACAGGCTGACCGAGCATGGCCGCTTCCGCCTCGATGCCGCCGACGCCCCATCCGAGTACGGACAGACCGTTGACCATGGTTGTATGACTGTCGGTGCCCACAAGCGTGTCAGGATAAGCGTAGGTCTCGCCTTTATGTTCGGCGGTCCATACAGTCTGCGCCAGATATTCAAGGTTTACCTGGTGACAGATGCCGGTGCCTGGCGGCACGACGCGGAAATTGTCAAACGCGCCTTGGCCCCATTTCAGGAACTTATACCGTTCGCCATTGCGTTCATATTCGCGGTCGACGTTCTTCTTAAACGAATCAGGACCGCCGAAATAATCGACCATGACCGAGTGGTCGATGACGAGATCGACCGGCGCCAGCGGATTGATCTTTTCCGGGTCCTCGCCAAGCTTTTTCATGGCGTCGCGCATGGCGGCGAGATCGACGACGGCGGGGACGCCAGTGAAATCCTGCATCAGCACCCGGGCCGGGCGATAGGCGATTTCGCGGGTCGATTTGCCCTCCTTCAGCCAGCCGGCAAACGCCTTCACATCATCAACAGTGACGGAGCGATCATCTTCAAACCGGAGCAGGTTTTCGAGAAGCACTTTTAACGAAAAGGGCAGGCGTGAAATGTCGCCGATCTGCTTTTCGGCTTCCGCGAGGCTGTAATAGGCGTAGGTCGCGCCGCCGGCGGTGAGAGTCTTTTTCGTTTTCAGTGAATCGCGTCCAGGTATCATCTGGCTCCTCCGGGCTAAGCGTTTTTAGGAAAAGTGGAATCCGGTTTTCCGTAAAAAACGCGATAAAACAAGAACCCAGAACCGCATCGCACATTATGATAAGCAACACGGTTCTGAAAAATCCGTGAAATTCCGGGCCGTTATGGCGCAAGGGCGGGTCACTGGCAATGCGGCAACGCATTCATTTCGCCGCCACGCTCGCGACAAATTTCGAACTATGATATGTGGCTTTCCGAAATCGCCTTTGTCCGTTTTGAAGACTGAATTAGGGAGCGTTGTTTCCATGTCTCGTTCGACCTTACCCGTTGTTCTCGCCGCCATTTCCGGCCTCGCCGTGACCGGCCTTTCGGTGACAGGCGCTGTCGCCCAGCAGCCCGAAGCCAAGGCGACCTTCCGGGACTGGAGCGTCTTCGTGCGCGAGGTTGACGGCGAAAAGATCTGCTTCGCAGCCACGGAGGCGACGGACAAGTCCCCGAAATCGGTCAATCACGGCGACATTTTCTTCCTGATTGCGACCTGGGCGTCGGGCGCGGCGTCGGAACAGCCGAGCCTGATGACGGGTTATGCGCTGAACGCCAAGCCTGAACCGACCCTGCGCATCGGTTCTGACAAATGGGACATGTATGTCTCCGAGAACGAGGCGTTCATCGAGGAGTCGGCGGAAGAAGACCGGCTTGTGCGCGCCATGCGCCGCGGCGCCGACATGCGCATCTCGGCGCTCTCCCAGCGCGGCACGGCGACGAGTTACGTGATCTCGTTGCGCGGCGTTTCCGCGGCGCTCGATCGCGCCAAGGCGGAGTGCCAATAGGATCAAGCGCGCGTTAGCGTATTGTTGTTCAAGAATGCTTGAGCAGCGGACCCCTCTCGCGTGAACGAAACGGCGCAGCCGTTGGGCCGTAGCCGAATGTTGTACAAAACCGGCGGCGCAGGTTTGTACAACTTTTTTTGTTGCCGACATCGCGCGTAGGATTGGCGCCGTGAATCGCCGGCGCGCATTTAAAACTTCCGCACGATAGAATTTCAGTTTCATTCCACATGGCCGGCATCATAACCCGGCTCTAAAAGCTCGTGGATAACCTTCCACCAGTCGAACGGGGTTGGGGCCCCGCTCGACGGGAATATGCCTGTACGCCTTATGAGCCGCAACGTCAGGCGGAAGTTCGCGATAACAACTCTGCCTTGACGTGCGCCCATGTTGCGTGCGGCGTAACATCAAAAAGCCCACCGCCTTCTACGGGTGGTTAAATCTGGAGCAATTAGCAACGGCTGAGGTTGAACGCCCGCCTTGTAACAAAAACTGAGGGCAATCCGTGTCAGGTATGTGCAAGCTATTCGGAATGATGTTCATTCACTCTGAGCAGAGATCACAACGCCTTCTTTGATTACGAGATCAACATCCTCCAGCACGCGAATATCTTCTAGAGGGTTTCCTCGTACAGCAATAAAGTCTGCGTATTTTCCAACCTTAATCTCGCCGATATTTTCTTGCTGATTGAGCAAGTCGGCAGCAATAATTGTTGCGCTTCTGATTGCGTCGAGAGATGACATGCCAGCGTCAATCATAAGTTGAAATTGTTCTGCATTACGGCCATGAGGATAAACACCTGCGTCAGTACCAAATGCGATCTTCACTCCTGCTTCATAAGTCTTTTTGAAAAGCATAGTGATGGCGTCATATTCTTCATTATTGGTGCGACCAAGATTCTTATCATCGTAATTTTGATTGCGTTCAATCAGGTCGAAACGAGCTGATAGTAAATCAAGAACGGCATAGGTGTCGTTTTTGCGCATCAAGCGAATGGTCTCATCATCAATCATTGATGCGTGTTCTATCGAGGTCACGCCCGCGCGTACTGCATTCTTGATGCCATCCGCCCCATGAGCATGTGCGGCGACAGTAAGGCCGTGCTTTCGCGATTCATTGACGATAACGCGCAACTCTTCAACAGAGTAAGAGGCAGCGCCAGGGATTGTACCGTGTGTTCCATAGCCGCCGGTTGCTGCGACCTTGATAAGATCCACCTTGTTTCTGACGTGCGTTCTTACAGCTTTTCTAACTTCATCGGCGCCATCCGCGATAGCATGTGCGTTCGTTTGGATCTCATGTTCGGGCGCCATCCAGTTGCCCCAGGAGCCGTGACCACCAGTCATCGTAACCATTTGGCCGCTTACAAACATGCGCGGTCCTTCTACCCAACCCCTGGAGATAGAATCACGTAATGCAACATCACAATAAAATGGCGATGATACGTCTCGAACTGTCGTAAATCCGGCGCGTAGTGTCTTTTTGGCGTTGAGTGCTCCCACAATGCCGAACGTTGCTGCGGGCAATGACCAGTGATCGAAGTCAGCCCCCAGATGCGAGTTGTCGCAAAGGTGCGTATGCGCATCGATCAAACCCGGGAGAACCGTGTATCCTGACAGGTCCAGAAAATCACCTTCTATAGCGTCTTTAGGGCCATTTTTAATTGCTGAAATACGACCGCCGGTTATCTCGATGATTGCGTTGGTTTTGAGTTCACCAGATAGAACATCGAGGTATGTCTCTACGAATACCTTTTCGAGGTGAAGGTGCGGTGCAACAGTATCCTTTGCCAGGAGCGGTGCTGGCAGGGAGATGAGAAAACTGAAAAAAAATCCCCTTAGAATCACTTTAGCGCCTCCCTAAAGATGAGACTAATACCATAATAACTGTTCCGGCTAAAAGCTGGGTTTTAAGTTTAAACTTTAGCATTCAAAGCGATAGTAAAAGCTACACTTCCGGCACGAACTTCTCGCGCATCGTAACCAGTTCTTCCGAAATGGTCGGATGTAGAGCGACCGTGTCGTCGAAGTCCTTTTTCTTGAGGCCAGCTTTGACGGCGATGGCGACGCACTGGATCATTTCCGCCGCATCCTCGCCGACGATGTGACAGCCAAGCACGCGATCTGTATCGCCGTCGACGACGAGCTTCATCATCACGCGTTCTTCCGATCCGGTCAGAATATGCTTCATGGAGCGGAAATTGGTCTTGTAGATATCGACATTCTTGAATTCATGGCGCGCTTCATGTTCGGCGTAACCGACGGATCCAACCGGCGGCTGAGAGAAGACAGCCTTTGGAATAAACCGGTAATCGGTCTTGGTCGGGTTGTTGTTGTAATAGGTCTCGGCAAACGCTGCGCCCTCCCGAATGGCGACGGGCGTCAGGTTCACGCGGTCGGTCACGTCACCCACGGCGAAAATATTCTCGACCGATGATTGCGAGTTGTCGTCCACTTTGACGGCGCCGTTCTTGTCGAGTTCGACGCCAACCTTCTCAAGGCCAAGGCCGTTGGTCGCCGGTTTCCTGCCCACGGCCCAGAACACGAGCCCTGTATCCACATGCTCGCCGTTAGACAGGTGCACACGTTTTTGATCGCCGCCAATGTCCTCGATCCTGTCGAAAATCGTTTGCGTGATGACGCGAATGCCCTGGCGTTGCAGTTCAGTATGAACCTGCACGGAAACGTCAGCATCGAAGTAGCGCAAAATATCTTCGCCGCGATAAACGAGGCAGACATCGCAGCCGAGACCTTTAAAGATGCAGGCGAATTCAATGGCGATGTATCCGCCGCCGGCGACAACCACATGTTTCGGCAGCTTTTCCAGATGAAACGCTTCGTTGGACGTAATGCCGAGATCGTGGCCCGGCACCGATTCATCGACCCATGGCGCGCCGCCCGTGGCGATCAGGATGCGTTCCGCCGTGACGTCGCGATTTTCCGCTTCCAGGTGAACGGTGTGGGCGTCTTTCAGCGTTGCCCGCGACTGAAAAATATCCGCGCCGGCGTTTTTGAGGTTGCGAATGTAAATGCCGTTTAGGCGGTCGATTTCATTGTCCTTGTTTTCAATGAGTTTCGCCCAGTCGAATGAGACGGTCTCCGCCGACCAGCCGTAGCCTTTGGCGTGATGAAATCCGTGACCGTATTCGCTGGCGTAGACGAGATATTTTTTCGGTACGCAGCCTCTGATGACGCAGGTGCCGCCGACGCGATACTCCTCCGCCACGCCGACTTTTGCGCCGTAACTCGATGCGAGCCGCGATGCGCGCACGCCGCCGGAACCGGCGCCAATGGTGAAAAGGTCGTAGTCGTACTTGGTCATGTGGCGCTCTTATTTGTCAGGAATCTTGCTGTCGGGCACAAAGCCGATGCCGGTTGAGAAGCGCTTATCATTGAACTCAAGCACTTCCAGTTGAAAGGTGTTCAAAAATTCGCGATAGACCGCCTCGAATACCGGCTCCAGTTTTCCCTCATAATCGAGCGCGATGCGTATCATCGGCTGTTGCGCCACGAAGACGTCGAAACTGTCGCCGGTCACTTCGATTGAGAGCGCGGTTCTGAGCCAGAGCGAGCCGGAATCCTCGAAGTTCTTCACTGTCAATGCGATGCCGAACTGCACAGGCTCAAGAACGATCACCGGGCGGTGGCGATAGCTGAATGCATCCTCGCCATAATCCTTGCGCGGGTCGAACTCGCCAATGGGCGGCACGGCGGTGACGCATTCAGGGCTGCATTCTAGGTAGGCGGGCAGGCCTTTGATGACGGCATCGCCAAACCCTTTGCAGCGCAGGAGGTTTTCAAACGCCGCCGCGCCGTAGGTTTTGATGGCTTCCTGAAGTTTTTGAAAACGCGTCTGCGACATGATAGCCTTATCTTTGCTGTGTTGGCGGTCAGGCTAACGCGCAAAATCAAATTGCGCAAAGAGGACGCGACGAGGGGACGCCGCTAAAGCGTACTAACAGAGACGCCGTCTTCGTCGCCATAGATGATCATGTCGGTCATGCCGCAAAAAAGGCCGCATTCAAGAACGCCGGGAATAGCGTTCAGCGCTTTTTCAAGCCGGGCGGGATCGTTAATGCGCTCAAGCGAACAATCGATGATCAGATTGCCGCCGTCTGTTTTGACGGAATTACCGTCTATGGAACGTAGTTCCAGCTTCGCATTTTGAAATCCTTGCTCGACAAGGGTGCGGCGCATCGCGGCGACGGTCAGCGCCCAACCATAGGGTGAAATCTCAACGGGCAGGGGAAAAGCGCCAAGGGCCGTGACGCGTTTTGACTTGTCGGCGATGACGATAAATTTTTTCGCAGCGTAAGCCACGACTTTTTCACGTAACAGCGCTGCACCGCCGCCCTTGATAAGGTTGTGTTGCGGGTCCGCTTCATCGGCGCCGTCGACAGCAAGATCGATGACAGTTGTCTCATGCGGTTCGATGATTTCAACGCCGAGGCTTTCGGCCTGGCGGCGTGTCGCCTCGGAAGTTGGCACTCCTTTCAGTGGCCAGCCCTCGGCCACGCGCGCGCCGATAATATCGACGAAATGCGCAGCAGTGGAACCAGTGCCGAGACCCAGCGTCATGCCACGCTCAACATGTTTCGCTGCTTCCTCCGCCGCGAGGCGTTTGCCGCGATCTTTATCCATGGGAATGCCTACTTCTTTTTTTCCTGAGATTTCCGGAATCGCGCCGCCCAGCCCTTGATGGCGGTCTGCTTTGCACGCGAGACGGCGAGATCATCCGGCTCGATATTCTTTGTAATGACGGAACCGGACCCTACATAGGCGCCGTCGCCAATGGTGACGGGCGCCACGAGCGCGGAATTCGAGCCGATGAACGCGCCTTTGCCGATGACGGTCTTATGCTTTGCGTAGCCGTCGTAATTGCAGGTGATGGTTCCAGCGCCGATATTCGCTTCCGCCCCCACTTCCGCGTCGCCGATATAGGTAAGGTGCGAGACTTTGGCGCCGTCGCCGATGACAGCCTTTTTTATTTCAACAAAGTTGCCGACTTTTGATCCGGTTTTGAGTTCCGCGCCGGGGCGCAGCCGTGCAAACGGTCCGGCGCTGGCGTGTGCGGCAACGCTTGCCCCTTCCACATGAGAAAACGGTTTGATTTCAGCGTTGTCGGCAATGGTAACGCCCGGACCGAAAACGACGTGCTGACCGATAAGCACGTCTTTGCCGAGCGTTGTATCCCATGAAAAATAGACGGTAGACGGGTCGGCGAGTGTTGCGCCATTTTCCATGGCGGCGACGCGCATGCGGTCCTGAAATACCGCCTCCGCCTCGGCGAGTTCGACACGGGAATTGACGCCGAGCACTTCGTCTTCGTCGGCTTCGATGACGGCGCAGGTTTTTCCGTCCGCACGGGCGATAGCGACGATGTCGGTCAAATAATATTCGCCTTTGGCGTTTTTGTTATCGATGTCTTTGAGGCGCGCCTGCAGGAACGCAGCATCGATCGCCATGACGCCGGAATTGCAAAGCGTGATATCGAGTTCTTCGGGACTGGCGTCTTTTGCCTCAACGATTGCGGCAAGGGCGCCGTCTGCGTCGAGTTTTAACCGGCCATAGGCGCCAGGTTCAAAAGGTGAAAACCCCAGCACCGCGACAGCAGCGCCCTTGGAAACCTCATCCGCTAGCGCGCGCAATGTTTCCGGTGTTACCAGTGGCGTGTCAGCGTAAAGAATAAGAACAGCGCCTGAAAAACCTTTGAGCGACGGCAACGCCTGCATCACCGCGTGACCGGTGCCTTGCGGCGGCGCCTGTACGGCGACGTCAATCTTTTTGTCGATTGATTTGGCGAATTCGCCAACCTGTGGCGCATGATCGCCAATAACAACGCCCATGCGGACGGGCTTCAGTTCATCCGTTGCATCGATGACATGAGCGATCATGGCCCTGCCGCCAATTTCATGCATCACTTTCGGCAGGGAGGATTTCATGCGCGTCCCATGACCGGCGGCAAGGATAATTGCAGCGATTGGTGTCTCAGTCATAATATGGCAATGCTTCCAGTATCAGGTACAAACATTCACTTCCGTCTATCATGGAAATATCAAACGGGCCTATGTCTCTTTGCGAACCATCTGGCGCGATTCGCGTCAATCTGAACTCAGCATGTTTTATCAGGATTTGGGCGGCGTAATGGCGGAACAGCGCGATAACGACCTGGCGGGGGCGGCGGTTTTATTCGATCTTGACGGGACGCTGGTCGATACGGCTGAGGACCTGGCCGCATCAATGAACCATGCGATGCAATCAGCCGGGCTCGCGCCGGTTGCGGCGGAGAGCGTGCGCCATCTGGTTGGGCATGGCGCGCGACGGATGCTGATGCGCGGTTACGAGTTGTCGGTTGACCGGACGCCTGACGACCAGGAACTGGATGACGCGCTGGCGTTATTCCTGGAGCATTATGAGGCAAATATCGCTGTCCATTCGCGGCCATTCGATGGCGCGGTGGAAATGATCGAAGCGCTAAGGGCGCGCGGCGCGCGCATGGCGATTTGCACCAACAAGCGGGAAGCTATGGCCAGGCTGCTCATGGAAACGCTAGGTTTCACCAAACTTTTTGAAACGATTGTCGGCGCAGACACGGCGTCTGCCGCGAAACCGGACGCCGCGCCGGTTCAGTTATGTCTGCAGCGGACGAACGCTGACCGGGCAGCTTTCATCGGCGACAGCGATACCGACATCAAGGCTGCAAGCGCTGCGGGTCTGCCTTGCTTTGTCGCTGATTTTGGATACGGCCCGCTAACCCTGCAGGATCAAACCGCCGGTATATTTTCCAGCTACGCGGATCTATCTCCGCTTCTCGAGGAAAGTTTGCGCGACTAAAGCGCCGGGCGAAAAAGTGGAATCCGGTTTTTCGCAAATCCGGCGCGGCAACTAAGAATCTATATCATCGGATGATGCAACCTTATCGCCCGATGATATAGACTGCGTTCACTTTTTGTAGACGGGCTCTAGCTCGCTTCCGCCGGCACGAACTTGGTCGGCATCCCGTTGACCATATTGCTGCGAATATCGGTCCGTGCCGAACGCATGGTTGAAACGAAACCTTCTTCCTTGGTTTCAACCACAACATCAAAGCCGCGTTTGCGCCAGAAATCCTGAATCTTAGCTGCGAGACGGCCAGCGCCGTCGCGATCACACAGGTCAGACATCGATTACCCCGATTTAGCCTATGAACGTTTCCACCTTTGCTAGAATATAAGGTAGTCTGATTTTTTCAAGCCTGACTCAAATGTTTTTTATACTGGCCAGTTTACCGGAAAATGCGTTATACATTCACAGTTTATAGGGTTGAAAGCGCATTTTTCTCGAACAGAGAAGAATTTTATCGCTTAGTTAGCAAGAATATTATAAGTTAAACTTATAAATCGAGGATGATGATGGAACTGACCCATGCCGCCGCCACCCGGTCAATCGGTGATCGGATCCGCCAGGCCCGCAAAACCAAAGGGATGAGCCAGTCCGATCTGGCGAGCCGGGTCGGCGTCAGCCAGCCGGCGATCGCCAACTGGGAAAGCGGCATTCATGACCCGCGGCGGCTGACGCTCGCCAAACTGGCGGATGCGCTTGAGGCGCCGCTCGACTGGCTTGCGGCCGGCGACAGGTCCGCGGCGGAAAGCGACAAGCACGCCGCCGCCGCTTATATCCGCCGTCCTGTTCGGCATGTGCCAGTCGTCAGCCTACGGACGGCTGCGTTGCTAGCCCGCGACCCCGGCGCGGATCCGCACGCTATGGCTGAAGATTATATTCCAGTGACGTTAGGGCCATCGAAACTGGTCGCTGTCTTTATCAATGATCCTGCGATTGATCTCGCATTTCTTCCGGACACTGTTGTGATTGTCGATTACGAAGACAAGATGCCGGACGATGGCGATTATTGTCTCATTCATGTTGAGGAAACGCCGCTGGTGCGCCGGTGGAAATCCAATCCCGCGCGCCTTGAGCCGGTTTCCAGCCAGGATGGTCACCCGACGATCGCTTTTACACCGTCAGTTACTATCATCGGCTGCGTGCGCGTTTCCATTCGCGTGCACTGACTTTTCTTTCAGGCGGCGCGCTTTTCATACATTTGCAGCATGTCAGGCAGCGTCTTGTGGACTTTCTGAAATTCCTGCACGACGATTTTGCAGGACGCTGAAAGATCAGCTATTTTCGCGCCGGCATGGGCTTTCGCTTCGATCTCCCCGCAGGCTTGCCCGAGCTTACGGGCGCCGACATTAACGCTCATGGATTTCAGCGCGTGCGCCGCCTTGGCGATGGCGGCGCTATCGCCAGTTTTTATGCTTGCAACCAAGTTCCGAACAGCATCTAGCGAGTGTTCTTTGTAAAGCTGCAGCGTGCGAACTGGCAGGTTTACGCTCCCCGACTGCATTGCGGCGATTTCATCCAACACTTTTTTATCAAAGACCTCATCTTCGCCAGCGCTCTCAAACAGCGCCGGGGAGTCATCTTCTTCAATCAGAGTCGGCGCTGTCTGGTCTGGCGCGTAGTCGAGGAATTCACTGAGAACCGACGAAAGGGACGCAATCGTAAACGGTTTCGTCAAATAGGCGTCCATGCCGGCTTCGCGCCATTTTTGATCCGTCCCGGCGACATGCGCGGTGAGAGCGATAACCGGGGTTCGGTCCTTCTTTGCTTTGCGTTCCAACACGCGAATGGCCTGCGTCGCCTCAAACCCGTCCATTTCAGGCATGGAACAATCCATCAGTATAAGATCAAACTGTTGCGATTGGACGAGATGCACGGCTTCACGCCCGTCATTTGCAAGCGTTACCTCAAGGTTCAATCGTGAAAGCGCTTCCTTGACGACCTCACGGTTGACCGGACTGTCATCGGCGGCCAGCACATGTTGCTTGTTGAATACAAGATGGCTTGCATCTGTTGTCGCCGTTTCCTGTAACGCGGCGACGCCGCGCAATTTATCATCAAGAATGCGATCGATTTGTTCCAGTACGTCGCGGCGCGACAGAGGCGCCATCAGCACATCTTCCACAATACCGCTGCGGAGCAGTTCCTCCGGCTTTGTGTCGCCTAGTTCGCATACACAGATACGCGCCGGAATCCACTGGGCGTCGCCGCAACTGATGGCTTCCTGATACGCTTCGAAAAAGTCCACAGAAGCGAAAATCATATCCGCATAGGCGATGTGCGGGCCGAGGTTCGCCGTGTCCTCGACGATGGTCGGAATAACGCCGGTCTCGCGAATATAGCGGGCGAGCATTTTCGGCGTGGCTTCGCCGTCAATGGCGATAATGGCGCGTTTTTCCGTATCGACTTTTCTGGTTTCCAGCGCTGGCTGCAGCCGTTTCGCGGGGACCTTGAAGAAAAACTTCGATCCCTTTCCGGGCTTGCTGGTGAGGCCAAGCACGCCATTCATCGCTTCCACCAGACGTCGGCTGATGGCCAGTCCCAGCCCGGTGCCGCCGAATTTTCGCGTTGTTGTCTGGTCCGCTTGCGAGAACGCTTCAAAAATCGCCGCTTGCTTGTCTTCAGGAATGCCGACGCCAGTGTCGGTTACCGAAAATTCGATCTCGCACGTGTTGGCGTCGCCGCCTTTTTGCAGCTTCGATCTGACTGCGACAACGACGTGTCCTTCTTCGGTAAATTTGAGCGCGTTGTTTACGAGGTTCGAAATAATTTGACTGATGCGAACAGGATCGCCCTCAATTTCTTCCGGCGTTTCAGGCGAAACATACGCCGCGAGATCAATCCCCTTGGAGGATGCGCGCTCCCAGAACAGGCTAACGACGTCGTCAACAATGTCCGCCGGTCGAATGGGGATGGTTTCAAGTTCCAGCCGCCCGGCCTCGATTTTCGAAAAGTCGAGAATGTCGTTGATGATCGCAAGCAGGCTCTGCCCTGACTTCGCGATCACTTCAGCATAGCGCTTCTGCTGCGGCGCCAGCTTTGCTTTGCTCAAGAGGTCCGCCATCGCCAGCATGCCGTTCATGGGCGTTCGAATTTCATGGCTCATGGTGGCGAGGAAATCGGACTTCGCCATGTTCGCTGCTTCGGCGGATTCTTTTGCGTCGCGATACTGCGCCGTTCTGCGCTCGACAATCTTGGTCAGGTTTTGCTGATGCGCTTTCAGTTTATTATCGCGTTCCTGAATGTGACCAAGCATGGTGTTGAATGTATCGACGAGCTGCGCGGTTTCATCATCTTCGGTCGCTTCGGCGCGCACGCTGAAATCCTCGGACTCACGCACGCGGCCCATGACTTTTGCAAGCGATAGAATAGGGTCGGTGATGGCGCGCTGCATTTTCAAGGCGATCAACACGCCGATCCCGCCGGCGAAAATCGCGGCGACAAAGGCGTCGTATAAAAGCAGGCCGATCCGTTCCGACAATGATCCGGTATTTGAATGAATGGTCAGCGACGCGACGGTTTGGCCGCCATGAACAATGGGCACTGATACTGTCGTTGATCGCGAAGTCAGCATTGATAGCGCTGAATCTTCCGGAATGAGAGAATTCTTCTTGTCTTCAATGACAGCGGTGGTGCTGCCAAGCTCGGTAAAGGTCGCGCCATCAGGCGTTTCAACCCGAACATGTTCTATGGTTGGAATGTATGAGATAGCGCGAAGGGCGTTTAATGTGGCGCTCTTGTCAGCGTTATGAACATGCTCGGAAATTGCAGATGAAAACACGTTTGCCGACGCATAAAGCTCAGCGCGCTTCCCGGCGCCATACTGATCCATCTCGCGCCATACCGATGACGCTGTCGCGATTGCAACAGCACCAAAAATAGCCACGACGACAAGCGTCGTCAGTCGGCTGCGCAGCGATTTTGAGCGCTGAGACATCGCTCCCGCATCAATTCCCTAATGAATTCCTAACCAGGAGGATGCACGCAATTGTTTGAAATTTAATTTCTTATCGAAAAAAGGAAGCGAAAAAATCGGTTGTTAAGATAAGTTTGCGTTAATTCTCCGGCTGGCGAGCGATAGGCCCGATCGCTTGCTTAGAGGGAGAGTATTCGGTGGCGTCTGGCACAAGCATAATTCTCGTTGATGATGATCCGGTGATGAGGGAGCTGGCGACGGCGAAACTCATTGAAGCGGGATATGTTGTCCATCAGGCTTGTAACGGCGCCGAAGGATTAAAGCTTGTACAAACGGAAAACGTGTCGCTCGTCATATCCGATATCGATATGCCGGTGATGAACGGCTATGAACTGACCGAGGCGATCCGCAAGGATGATGCGATCAGTGAAACGCCGGTGATGGTGATTACCGCCAGCGATCGCGCAGACGCTGTTGATCGTGCATTCGCCGCCGGCGCCACCTCGTTTCTCGCGAAACCGATGAACTGGTCGCTGTTCAATCATGCGGTGAAATTCGTTTTGCGGGCCAGCGACGACAGAAAAGCCTTACGGACAGCGCGGGATCAGGCGGAAGCCGGCGCAAGATTTAAAGACAGTCTGATGTCTGTCATGAGCCACGAGCTCAGAACGCCATTGAATGCGATTATTGGGTTCGGGCAAATCATCGCCGAACAGTTCGGCAAGGAAAAAGACAATCTGCATCAGGAATATGCTGATTACATCATCGACAGCGGACGGCGGCTTTTGAATTCTGTATCGGATA
The DNA here is from genome assembly GCF_028748065.1 of Hyphococcus flavus. Taxonomy (GTDB): domain Bacteria; phylum Pseudomonadota; class Alphaproteobacteria; order Caulobacterales; family Parvularculaceae; genus Hyphococcus; species Hyphococcus flavus. The sequence continues at coordinate 1,783,003 of NZ_CP118166.1, forward strand.
TGCTTCTGGCGTCCGATGCCCGGTCCGGGCCCATCGCCATCAACGATGTTGACGTATCAGCGAGCGAGTTGATCGAGGAAGCGGTGGCGGGCTTGCAGAAAACGATGGACCTCGCAGAAGCTGAAACGACGATCCGCATGGCTTCATCTGATATCGAAATCACTTGCGACCGGGTTCTAGTGGCGCGGGCGGTGCAAAAACTTATTGATAACGCCGTGAAGTTTTCTCCCAAGGGCGTCAAAATTCTCATCGGCGGCGCGCTGACGAAACAGGGCGATCTCGCGATTGTCGTCAAGGATGACGGGCCGGGGATCAGCGCTGACAAGCTGGACGACGTCTGCGCTCCGTTTGCGCAAATGGACATGTCGATCCGGCGCTCAAAAGAAGGGCTCGGACTTGGTTTGCCGCTGGTGCAGGCCATCGCCGCGGCCCATGGCGGCGTATTTCGCCTCGATTCAACGCCAGGCGAGGGAACCCGGGCGATTTTATCGTTCCCATCCAGCCGCGTCAGGTCCATGTCGAAAGCATCGGCGCAGTCAAATTCCAATCAACAGGTTGCTTGAGCGGCTGTATTCAGGCGCGACACAGTTCAGGGTTTTTATTAACCTGAAGCGGGCTGAACTGTGACTTTAATGTTCCACCGGTTTCCCTAGTCATTGCGTGATTGGCTCGTTAACGCGCCCATTAACTTTTTATTGAATAATTCCAACCAGTTTTAACCATAACGGCAAATCTATGTTGCGTTGCGGTATTGTCGGCCGCCAAAGCCGTTTGTTGTAATTTTGTAACGCAAAGAGACGGAGCGCAGTTGCGCTCGAACGTTCACTGGACGCAAGGCCGCAGGTGAGCAAATAGTTAAGGATCAAAATTCGGCTCAGGCAAGGTAGTCGATACAGCCAAGCCCCGGTCAGGGAGGGGCTAAATCAGGGGTTAGAACATGAAAAAGGATTCCACGCTTACCGTAAACGCCGCGCGCCTGCTGACTGGCGTCGCGCTGAGCGCTGTTATTGCCGGGAACGCTGCGGCGCAGGTCCGGGACGAAATTGTGGTCACCTCTCAGCGCACCGAACAGTCGCTGCAGGATGTGCCGATTTCCGTTACGGCGTTTTCTGGCGGCGATCTCGATGCGCAGCAGATCGAGAGCTTCAACGACATTCAGATGAACACGCCGAACTTTTCGTTCACGCGTTCGCAATTCACCGGTTCGACAATCGTTATTCGCGGTGTCGGCGCGCTGGCTGTTGGCGCTGACTCAGAACCGGCGCTCTCCATTCATATGAACGACCTGCCGCTTGATGCGCCGCGTCTTTTTGAAACTGAATTTTTTGACGTGGAACGGATCGAGGTTCTGCGCGGCCCGCAAGGCACGCTGTTTGGCCGCAACGCGACCGGCGGTGTCGTTAACGTCATCACTGCAAAAGCGAATCCTGACGGCGTTGAAGCGCATGCTGACGTCGAAGTCGGCAACTACAGCTCTGTCAAATTCAAAGGTGCGCTGAACCTTCCTGTCAGCGACACGCTGGCGCTTCGCGTCGCTGGCACGACCATCAACCGCGATGGTTATACGACGAACGAATTTGACGGCAGCGACGTCGATGATCGCAACATCTGGGCGGTGCGTGGTTCGCTACGCTGGTATCCGACGGATAATACGACAGTCGATGTGACCGTCAGCCATATGCGTGAGGATGATTCGCGTCTTCGTCACTCGAACACCACCTGTACGCGCGATCCGAGCGGCGTGCGCGGGTGTTTGCCTGGCATTCAGGGTAATGACCAGCCGCATCTGGCCGGTACGACCCATATTCTTTCATCTGCTGAAACCTTCGAAACGCTCGGCGGTCTGCTGGGCTCGCCAGGTCTCGGCGCATTTGGGTTGTTCTCGGTTGCGGGTGATCCGAACCTGACCCAGCCGGCGCGCTCTGCTGACAATCGCGTCATCAACACTAACTTTAATCCTATCTACAACGCTGAAGAGACGATCTTCATGGCGAATATCCGCCATGACTTCGATAATTTCAGTGTCAAGCTGACGGGCGGTTATGGCGACTCACGTATTAGCCAGTTCCAGGACCAGCTCAATGACTTTGGAGCTGAAACAGCGCTCAGCGGCGCAATGCTGCCGCTTGTGTTGGCTGGCACGATCCCGATAACCTATAATGCTCTTTATGCAGACGGCTTGTTGCCGGTTTCCGGGTTTGATGAAGGAAGCGCCGGTTTCATCGGCGGCAATATTCTTCAGCAATCCAATACGTTTTCAACGATCGAGCAAAGTATCGGTCAGTCTGACTACTGGTCGATTGAAGGCATCGGTACGTCCAATTTTGACGGACCGTTTAACTTCCTGCTTGGAGCCAGCTACTCAAGCTCCGAAGGGTTTGCGGATTTCTATACTTCCGGCAACAGCCTCGACTATTTGTCAGCGGTTCTCGCCAGTGTTGGTTTTGCCGACGGCACGAGCATTTACGCGCCGTATTTCCGGTCAGACGGCTCGGCTGAGCGGAAATCGACTTCCGTTTTTGGCGAGATTTATGTCGATCTTTCCGACACGCTGCGCTTTACCGGCGGCGTTCGCTATAACCATGACGAAAAATCCATTCAGGACCGCGCCCTGTTGCTCGACAGCTTCCTGGCGCTGGCTGGGGGCGATCCGGGCCTTGCGCCGCCGTTTGGCATGGGCACCGCGCCGGTCGTCGTTCCTCTTGGCACGACGGACGTGACGGCGGGTCTTGATGTCATCAACCCGCGCCGTGTTGATACAGTCGATTTTGATGAGTTCACCGGTCGTGCCGTGCTCGACTGGCAGATGACAGACAACGCGCTTTTATATCTCTCCTATTCGCGCGGTTATAAGCCTGGCGGCTTTAACGCTCCGGCATCAGTTGGTCTAGGCGTTCAGCCGACTTATGAGCCTGAGTTCATCAACGCCTACGAGATTGGCCTCAAATCGAACCTGTTCGAAGGCGTGCTTCAGGCGAACCTTACAGGTTTCTATTATGATTATTCGGGTCTTCAGGTTTCGAAGATCATCAACCGGACCTCGGTCAACGAAAACGTCGATGCAACGATCTGGGGCGTCGAAGGTGAGTTCATTCTTCGTCCGACAGACAACCTGCGCCTGAACAGCACGGTTTCCTATCTCAATACGGAAATCGGCGAGTTCATGAGCTTTGACCCGGGCAACCCGACGGCCGGCGATCCGGATGCGGATCTGTTCAAGGACCTCACCAATGCTGCGAACTGTGTTGTTCGCAACAACGGCGCGCCGTCACTGATCGGTCAGCTAGCTAATCCGCTGGCGCCGGCTGGTCCGACGAACCCGTTAATCACGCCGTTCACGGTCTGCGACGCAATTCTCGAGCCTGCCATTGCAGCCAGAAACGGTCTTCTCATGACCAATTATGAGCTGCTTGCCGGTATCGAACAGAACCTTGAAGGTAACCGTTTGCCAGGCGCGCCGGAATTCTCGTTCAGCGTCGGTGCGGAATACACATTCCCAATGGGCACCTTCGCAGAAGTCACGCCGCGGATCGATTACTACTGGCAGGACGACTTCTACACTCGCGTCTTCAACACCGATGGTGACCTTGTCGAAGGCTGGGATGTGATGAACGCGCAAGTCACGGTCAACTCTGTTGACGGTCCGTGGTATGTGCGGTTCTTCATGCAGAATGTCCTGAATGACGAACAGATCACCGGCCAGTATCTGCAGGACCAGTCCGCCGGCCTGATCACCAATATCTTCCTTCAGGAACCACGCCGTTACGGCGTTGCCGTGGGCGCTCGGTTCTAAATCGCCGGACGCGAAGAGGGGATCGCAAAACGGGCGGCCTTTTGGCCGCCCGTTTTTTATGGCGGCCACCTGCATTGATAAAATTTTCTCTATTTATTTCATCGGACCGAAAGACTGTTTTGCGCATCCTTAAGTTGCGTATGCATGCAAGCGGGATGATGGCGATGGCGTTTGGCGGGAAACAAAATGCGGCCGCGATGCGGATCAGTTCGGATCGATTGGCGGGAATTGCCGGCGGCGTCGGCGCTGCGCCAGCGGCAGATGCGGGCGCCTCGTCCGGTCCTGCCTATCGCCGGGTAATAGAGCCCGATCTCTCTCGCATGCGCCCGCGCAGTGTCGATGAATGCGAAGAAGCGCGTAAGCGGCGCCTTGCAGCAAAAACCGTCAACTTCACCGCGACGATCATCGCGCGGCTGGTCATCATGGCGGCTTTGGGCAAATTCGGTTTTGACCTTTACCAGATGACAGGAACGGTTCATCGCGGCGTGGCGCTCGGCATGTTCGCCATGCTGGCTGACCTTGGCCGGGTCATGCTGAAGGCCATGACGCCCGGTACAAAATAGCCCGCCGTCGCAACTTCATAGGGTTCGCCGCAAAATCGCCACATTGTGACAAGCCGTGAGGGTGAATACCCTTGTTCCGTCCATGCACAGCCCTATTTCGACCATCGAAGCCGCACCCAATGACGCCTGTCTTTGAGACGTCTTTTATGGGGAGAAAGAAACATGGGCGTTTTGGAATTCTTTTTGGTCGCCTTTATTGTCGTCAATTCAGGTCTCGGGATTTCGAGCCTGTTTTTGCGTCCGCGCGGCTAACGTTTCACGCCGTACCAGACGGTCATTGCCCAGCCAGCGAGAAACGTGGCGCCGCCAACAGGCGTGATAGCGCCTAGTATTGTTGGCCCGCCGAGCGCCATCGCATAAAGCGAGCCCTCGAATATCAAGCTGCCGACGATAAAAGCCCAGCCGGTAAACGCAAGCCGCGTGATTGCCGAGAGACCGATTGCAAGCGCGGCGACCGCATGGATGAGGCCGTAGAAAGTCGCCGTCTCCCACCATTGTTCCGCTTCGGCTGAAAGGCGTCCCTCAAGGCCGTGTGCGCCAAATGCGCCAAGCGCAACTGCAAGAAATCCCACAATTCCGGCGGCGGCGATAAGGCGCGGCATGTTGTTTCCCCTGACCTCAAGAATTCTTCACCAGCATAGGCTATAATCGGTTTCAGATTTGCGCGGAACAGGGGCCGCGCGGGGAGGCCGTTATGATTCGCATCGTTCTTTTTGTTTTGATGGCTCAACTTGCCGTTGCTCCGGCTTATGCGTGGGGCAAAATCGGACACCGCGTCACTGGCGCCATCGCGGTGCATTACCTGTCCGACAACGCCAAGGCAGCGATTGAGAGTATACTCGGTCCGGAAGGGCTGGCGGAGGGATCAACCTGGGCGGATTTCATGCGCGCCAGCCCCGAAGATTTCTGGCAAATGGAATCGAGCGCCTATCACTATGTGACCATTCCGGCCGGCATGACATACGCGCAAGCAGGCGCGCCGCCGCAAGGCGACGCCATCACCGCCATCACAAAATTTACCCGGACGCTGAAGGACCCGGATGCGAGCCGGGAAGACAAAGCGCTGGCCCTGCGGTTCATCGTTCACATCATAGGCGATCTTCATCAGCCGCTTCACGCCGGCAACGGAACTGATCGCGGCGGCAATGATTTCGAAGTCACCTATTTTGGTCGAGAGACAAACCTGCACGCTGTTTGGGATTCAGGCATGATCGATGGCGAACAACTATCCTATTCCGAAATGACCGAATGGCTGGTGCAGAAGATCACGCCGGAAGAAGCCGCCGACTGGATGGATATCAATCCCGTCGTGTGGGCGGCGGAAAGCGCGGCGATCCGTGATACGATCTACCCGGCGGATCCCGAATTGCGGTACGGTTATGTTTTCAATCATATTGATACCGTCAAACTTCGGCTTTCTCAGGCGGGCGTGCGCATCGCCGCTTATTTGAACGTGGTTTTGGCGCAATCTTCCTGATCGTATTGACGGCGCCTTGACCCTGACGGCGGCGTTTGCGAAGTCTGATCGCATTCACGCGCCGGTTTGTCGCGCCCAGTTGGGCGCTACGACCTGAACCGGCGGCTCAGCGTTTATGAACGCTTTCATTGATCCGGGCGATGGACGCTGTCCCGGCGAAGAAACAAGGAATTCTCATGGCTCAAGCGAAGACAGGCGACACTGTCGTCATCAATTATACTGTGCGTACTGGCGATGGCCGTGTTGTCGGCGGGACCGAACAGGCCGGACCGCAAACGCTGACCCTTGGCAAGGCTGAAATTTTTCCTGCCATTGAACAGGCGCTTGAAGGCATGGAAGCAGGTGGTGAAAAGTCGGTGACCATCGCCAGCGCTGACGCCTTTGGTCCGCGCAAGGATGAAATGATCGTTGAGTTGCCGCGAGCGCAACTGCCCCAGGATCAAACGCCGCAACCGGGGATGACGCTATCCGCGAAACAACAGGACGGCTCGACCGTCAATCTCGTTATCACGGATGTCAGCGACGAGGTTGTGACGGCGGACGGCAACCATCCGCTCGCCGGTCATGATCTTCATTTCGGCCTGACTCTGGTTGAGATCAAGGAAGCCGCATAGCGCGGCCATTTCTTTGCGCTGCGGCAAGCGTGTGAAATAGAATGGCAATTTTTGCTATTGGCGTTTGTAAAACCATAGTTTGCCTGCGGATGGCTCTTTGTGCGATGTTTTCGCTATTGAAATCATGGCAAGGGGTCACTCATGAAAAAGATACTATGTGTTGCCGCGGTCTCGCTGGCGGCTGTTAATGTTGCGTATGCTGAACACCACGAAGGCAAGAAAGAAAAAATGATGGCGCCGCCGGAGCTGACCGGCGCATTTTCAAGCCCTGAGGGTTGGGTCGCGACCTTCATGCCGGCGGGGTATCTTGTCGTCGCTAATGACATGGGCGTGGCTGGCGTCATCGTGAAATACGGCGCCAAGGACGGCATGATCTGGTTCAAGGATCTGACGCCGCCAAGCGCTGATGAGGAAGCGGCGCATTGCGCCATGACCAAAAAAGGCAAGTACAGCTACGCGGAAGATGACGGCGCTCTTTCCTTCACGCTTGTGGAAGATCCCTGTTCCGGCCGCGCCGAAGCTGTGGCGGCGGCGAGCCTGAGCCGGATGGAAATGCCGGAACCGGCGGCAGAATAGTTCGCGGCGAACTGAACGAAACGAAAGCCGGGCGGTCGACGCCCGGCTTTTTTATTTGGGCTTAGGCGCATGCACAAGAACGCGCATTCCCAATACACATTCGATGAAAGCGGCGTATAATGCGCTCATGAACACGCAAGCCAAACGCAACTTTCTTTTCATTTCCACTGACGGCCTTCACGTTGATTGCGCCTGGCGCATTTTGCGCGAAGGCCACGAGGTACGGTATTGCACCGAAAACAAGAACGAAGCCGACATCGGCGACGGATTTGTGCCTAAGGTCGATGACTGGGCCGCGCATGTGGATTGGGCCGACGTCATCGTCTTTGACGATGTCCTGGGCCAGGGCGAAAAGGCGGCGGCTCTGCGCGCGAAGGGCAAGCGCGTCATCGGCGGCACGCCTTACACCGACAAGCTGGAAGATGACCGTTCCTTCGGCCAGGACGAGCTAAAAAAAGCGGGCGTCGGCGTTCTCCCCTATAAGGAGTTTGACGATTTCGATGCAGCAATAGCGCACGTAAAGGCGAACCCGCGCAAATATGTGATCAAGCCATCGGGCGAGGCGCAGAACATCAAGCGGCTGCTTTTTGTCGGCATGGAGGAGGATGGGTCAGATGTTGTACGCGTGCTGGAGGCGTATAAGCGCGTCTGGTCCGACACCATCAAGATTTTCCAGCTTCAGAACCGCGTCACCGGCGTTGAGGTGGCGGTGGGCGGCTTTTTCAACGGCCGCGAGTTCATGGAACCGATCAACATCAATTTCGAGCATAAGAAATTGCTGCCCGGCAATGTCGGCCCGGCGACGGGCGAGATGGGAACGTCCATGTTCTGGACCGGCCCGAACAAGCTCTATCGTGAAACGCTCGCCAAAATGGCGCCGCGCCTCGCCGAGGAAGGCTATGTGGGCTATATCGACGTCAACTGCATCGTCAATGGACAGGGGATTTATCCGCTCGAATTCACCGCGCGGTTCGGCTATCCCACTATCCAGATTCAGTCCGACGGCCTCAATATTCCGCTGTCGGACTTTTTCTATCAGATGGCGGCGGGTGAAGAGCCGAGGTTCAAAGCCAAGAAAGGTTTTCAGGTCGGCGTGCGCCTTGTGGTGCCGCCCTATCCGTTCAAGGACAAGGAAACGTTTGAGAGCTTTTCAAAAAACGCAGCCATTATTTTTAAAAAACCGGCGACCGAGGGCGTTCATATTCACGACGTCAAGCGCGTCAATGACGAATGGCTGGTGACGGGCGGGGCGGGGCTTGCGCTCGTCGTGTCGGGTCATGGCGCCACCATGCGCGAGGCGCAAAAACAGGCATATGGCCGTATACAGAACATCCTCATCCCAAATATGTATTTCCGGGATGATATCGGCGACCGCTGGTATGAGGATTCAGACCGTCTCCACACCTGGGGTTATTTGCGGGAGAGTTGAGCCCCGAGCGAGCCGTTTCACCCTATTTCGCCCCCTAGTGCGCCCTTCAATCATCCCGGTTCGGCCCGGCTTTAACCATATTTGCCCGGCAAACAGCCCTCAGTTGCGTATGGACGTTATTGATTTGGGCGAAATAGGGGCAATCCATGATTCTCGTCGCAGCGGGGGCCGCCATCGTACTGGCGGAGGCGCAGACAAATGCGCCGTCAACTTACACATTCTTTGAGGAACGGCTGGAATATGCGGCGGCGCGAACGGCGCCGCGCATACTGAACGTGCTCGCCGAAGGGGCGGCGGCCGCCGCCATTTATCGGATGACGGACGATCCGGTGGAGTTCTACCCGGTTGAGGCTGATGCGCGCGGACGCGGCGGGGCGCGGTTTGCCGACCGGTTAAGCGTCAGGCGCGGCGGCATGCGTTTTCGCCTAACCGCGATTAAGTCCGGCGCCCGCAGCGGGGTGAACACGACGCCGAGTTATCGCCGTGAAGCGCGGAACATGGCGCGGGCCATGCCCGGCTACCCGCAGCCGGCGCGCATCGTCCTCGGTGTCAAAGTTTCCTATTAAATCGGTATGCAGACGGATCGGCGGTTAAAGCTCGATCTTTGTTCCGCGGCGGGCCTTGCCCGCGAATAATGTGAGGGCAAGCGCGAGCGCGCCGGGGATCGCCTGCAAATAAAGGATGGTCGGTGACGCGGCGCTCCACGCGCCGTAAAGCCCGGCGATGACGACGCAGATGAGAAAGAAAATTTTGACGTCGCGTTTACCGGCGATGAGGCCCCATAAAAGTCCCGCAGCGATGAAGCCGTTATAAAGCCCCTGATTGGCGGCGAGGACGGATGTGAACGCCGCTTCCTCCGCCGTGTATCCGGTGACGCTGCGCCCCGCTTCCGCCTCCCACAAAAACATTTCCAGCGCCAGGAAACCGCCGTGCAACGCAGCGACGATGAATACGGCAATAGCGGCGAGGGTGCGGGTCATGGGCGCGACTCTAGGTGATTTCGTGGGAATGGTAATGGATTCACTTCATCTATGAAACCATCCGCAACCGTCATCCCGCGCGCTAAGGACACAATGACAATGTAAGACTGTGCACAAGATCATCATCCGGCTCGTTCCGGCGAAAGCCGGAATCCAGCAAAGGGATAAGGTCGGGCGAAGCCCGGCTTTTTCTTATCTCTGGGCCCCGGCTTTCGCCGGGGTGAGCGGAGAGAAACGGGCTAGTCAACTACCATCGTCATGCCGGGCTCGACCCGGCATCCACTGAAAATCACTGGTTAATCGTATCGTACAGGTCTTCCCATTCCGGGTTTTCACGCTCGATCAGGTCGATCTTCCATGAGCGCTTCCAGTTTTTCAGCCGCTTCTCCTCCGCGATAGCGTCTTCGATACGGTCGAAATGCTGCATGTAAACGAGGCGATCGACACCATACTTTGCCGTAAATCCGGGTACGGCCTTTTGCTTGTGCGCCCATACGCGCTCAGCGATATCGGCTGTGACGCCGATGTAAATCGTGCCGTTCTTTTTCGAGGTCAGAATGTACACCCATCCGCCTTTCATGGGGGGAGAGTATGCGCAAACTTTTCGCGCGTCATCCCAGACCTGCCGTATTCGTCATCCCGGACTCGATCCGGGATCCATTCCTCTGCATGTTTGAAGAGTGGATTGCGGCTCGGAGGCCGCAATGACGGCTTGGTGATATCGCACAAACCAACCGCCACCGTCATTCCGGCGAAAGCCGGAATCCATGTGACGATCACGCTGTAACACTCAAGTTATTAAAGTTCTCAATTTTTAACCTGCTCCAGTAAAATAGTTTAAGACTAACCCTGCAGCTAGTGAAACTAAAAATCCTGCGCCTATTACACCAAAAATAGTTTTTAATATTGTGACACGTCGATCAAAGCGCCTTATTCCATCGCCGATATAAAATGTGTAGGGGTTTGATAAGAATCTTATTGAAGGCGACAGCGCAAGCAGAAAGATTGGAATAGCTGCGAAAAATAGAATCCAATTAGGGTTGTAAAGTTCTGCTTTAATCCTTTCATATGCGATAAATGCTTCTATTGTAGTTAATTCGGCAATACGACTTAAATTTTCAAGCTGCTGAATTGCTTCCTGATTATTTTTTGAGACACTCGCCATAATAACAAGTACGGGAATCAAAAGCGCTGCAGTTGCAATTGTAACCGCAGATATCATCGCTCGAATGCCGGAAAATTTGTAGAAGCTGAACCGTTTTATGGAGCTTAGTCTATCATCCACGTCACCTAGTGTTGTTAAGGCCCAATCTCTGTTCGGGGAATCAATTTCAACGAGGATTGAGTTTGCAAAAAACGGATCATTTTTAATGTCTCGGAAAATTATGGTAATTGTACTTTCTTTTTCATCGACATTTATAATTCCCTGAAACCCAACAGACGTTATTTGACGTAAGCCGTGATGTTCTAAATCCGCAAAGTCGTCAATCTGATCGATATGGGTGACGGTGCCGTCTTTTAGTTCAAGATGTATAGAGTTAGAATATTTAGAGTTTAGGCGTTCTAAGGCGTCTTTGATTAAAAGGTGAACTTGGCGCGCCGCTTTTTCATCCAAGAAAAACCCGTCTCGAGAAGAGCTTCTTGCTGTTGTTGTTTCAGTTTGTTCTTTTCGATATAAGTTTAGAGCCACGGTCTACTCAATGAGCGTGAATGATTATTAGGATTTAACACTCACTGACACGCCAAACACTCATCATAGTCCGTCTTCGCGGCGGCCTGCATCATCGCGGCCATGCCGCCTTCAGCGCCGATGTTTTCCGCGCCGGGCTCGGTTTTCATCTCCGCTTCGTCGTTTGCGGCTTTCTTGCCGTTGGCGAAGCCCGCGCGCTGGATCGATTTCGAGCGGCAGTAATAGAGCGACTTGACGCCTTTCTCCCACGCTGACCAGTGCAGCATGTGAAGGTCCCATTTATCGACATCGCCGGGGATGAAGATGTTCACCGACTGGCCCTGACAGATGTAAGGCGTGCGGTCGGCCGCAAGCTCGATCACCCAGCGCTGGTCAAGTTCGAACGCTGTCTTGAAGACGTCTTTTTCGTCCTGCGTCAGGCAATCAAGATGCTGGACGGAGCCTTCGTGTTCGAGGATCGAGGTCCAGATCTCGTCCGTATCCTGACCTTTCTCGGCGAGCAATTTCTTCAGCGCCACATTCTTGACCGTGAACGAGCCCGAAAGCGTCTTGTGCGTGAAGACGTTGGCCGGGATCGGCTCGATGCAAGGCGAGCAGCCGCCGCAGATGATCGAGATCGACGCGGTCGGCGCAATCGCCATCTTGTGGCTGAAACGCTGCTTGATGCCGCGCTCTTCCGCGTCGGGGCAGGCGCCGCGTTCTTCGGCGAGCGTGACGGAGGCCGCGTCGGCGCCCATGCGGATGTGTTTGAACAGGCGATTGTTCCACGACTTCGCCATGGCGCTTTCGAACGGAATGTTCATGGACTGGAGGAACGAGTGGAAGCCCATGAGGCCGAGCCCCACGGAACGCTCGCGCATGGCGGAGTATGCCGCCTTGGCCATGGACGCCGGGGCGCGGTCGATAAAGTCCTGCAGCACATTGTCGAGGAAACGCATGACATCCTCGATGAATTGCGGCTCGTCCTTCCATTCCCAGTATTTCTCGGCGTTGACGGAGGAGAGGCAGCAAACGGCGGTGCGGTCTTCGCCCAGATGATCCTTGCCGGTGTGCAGCATGATTTCAGAGCAGAGGTTCGAGGTTGAAACCTTCAGCCCCAGATCGCGCTGGTGCTTCGCCATCTGCTTGTTCACCGTGTCGGAGAACAACAGGTAAGGCTCGCCGGTGGCAAGGCGCACCTCGAGGATCTTCTGCCACAATTTCCGTGCACTGATGGTGCGCAGGACCTCACCCGTCTTTGGCGATTTAAGGCCGAATTCCTCGTCGTTCTGAACAGCGAGCATGAATTCATCGGTGATGTTGACGCCGTGGTGCAGGTTCAGCGACTTGCGGTTGAAATCGCCTGACGGTTTGCGGATCTCGAGAAACTCCTCGATTTCCGGGTGATGCACGTCAAGGTAACAGGCCGCTGAACCACGGCGGAGCGAGCCCTGGGAAATCGCGAGCGTCAGCGAATCCATCACGCGGATAAACGGAATGATGCCGCTGGTCGCGCCTGCGTGCTTCACTTTCTCGCCAATGGAACGGACGCCGCCCCAATAGGTGCCGATGCCGCCGCCATTTGAGGCGAGGGCGACGTTTTCGTTCCAGGTGGAGACGATGTCGTCGAGCGAATCGCCAACGCCGTTCAAAAAGCAAGAGATTGGCAGACCGCGATTGGCGCCGCCATTCGACAGCACGGGCGTCGCCGGCATGAACCAGAGTTTCGAGATATAGCCATAGATGCGCTGGGCGTGGTCGGCGTCATCGCCATAGGTGCGCGCGACCCGGGCGAACATATCCTGAAACGACTCACCGGGGAGGAGGTAACGGTCCTCCATGGTGGTCTTGCCGAAATCCGTGAGCAAAGCGTCGCGCGAGCGGTCGACCTTGATGTCGCGAACCACTTTCAGGGCCGGTTTTACGGCCTGTTCTGCGACCGGCGCTGCGGGGGCGTTTGCCGCCTCCTGGTTGACGTTTTCAACAGATTTGGCGGCTTCTGAGAACGACATCGCTTCCCCGTTTTTCCCGTTTCGCGTCCAAAACAGACACGCAAATTCCCTTGCTCCGGATTGGCCTGAAGGGTCCGCATCCGGCGCGGCTTTTCGTTTCTTTTGTGATATGCCGACGGGTCCCCATCGACACAAGATATAGTGATAGAGACCCGGGCCAACGTCAATATGAAGTTGGTCCATGGGCAAAAGTTTTTGGTTAAGGAGGTCTTAACGGGGCGCAATCCGTGCGCTTCAAACCTTAACGGAAGTTGAGGTTTTTACGGGGTTTTCGACCCTCGTTTCGATCCCGTTTTACCCGCCTCAGGAGCTTCAAATTTTTTTGCGTAGGCATCGGTCCGCCACTCCCGTGGCGCCCCGGCGAACCCGGTTTCGACGAACTTCACCGACGAATCGCGCCGGCGCCATTCAGGTTCCGCATCGTCTCCGGCGAAATCGGCGTTCGTGTGATTCGTGGTTGAAGAAGTTGTCGATCGCCCGCCGACGCGCGCCCGGAAAACGTCGACAGCGTCCTTGATCCGGCGCGTGATGTCGGCCGGGTGCAACGCGCTTTTCGAGGCAAAGCCGCTGCGCAGCGCCGTCAGGGCCTCGGCCCGGGCTTTTGCTGCGACGCCTTCGGTTAAGGGGCCGGTAAAAAGCGAGAGCAGGCCGCCCACCAGCGCGTAAATCAGGCCGCCAGCGAGGATGAACTGCACAGCCCAGGGATAACTGGTGACCGCGACCACCGCTTTCACATCGGCCACCGGTTCCGGCTCCGGCGCATAGGCCACGTGCATCATGATGCCGCCTGCCAGCAGGCCAGTGATGAATGCGACGGCAAGCCCCATGATCCCGCCGCCGCCGACGCCGCCCGCGCGCGCGAGAAATCCTTTAAACATGCGCTGGGCGCGGTCTGTTTCATCGCCGCTCAAAAAGCTGATCTCACGGAAAAAATCATGCGCTTCAAGCGCCGTCAGATGCGCGCGGGAAAGGTCGTCAATGGCGTCCGCCGGGTGGCCGCGCTTGTCCATGGCGGCGCGCAAGCCGGTCAGGGTTTCATCGAACTCGTCGGCGGCTTCGGCCATTTTCGCGCCCAGCGCTTCGGCCTCGCGTTTGATGCGGTCATTGTTGGAATTGCCGAACAGATGGGTCAGCGCCGCAACGCCGAACGGCACGGCGAGGCCGACGGCGGCGACGGTGAAGAACGCGCGGAACAATGCCGCCGCATCGGCAAAGGGGATGGCGCCAGCGACAACGCCCAGACCATCGGCTCTTGCATTCAGGATGCCGAGATGCAGCCAGCCTGCGACGCCCAGCCAGAATAAACCAATAATGACGCGCAGCCCTTGCGCCATCAGCGTGATTTCGCCTTCGCGCCGGTCCTCGATGCGCGATGAAAGCCGCCAGGTTGGTTCGCGAAGGTCTTCCTTGCGGCGGGCCATGGCCTGCGCCGATTGTTCTAACTGCATGGCCAGCGGCAATGCGTGGCCGCTTTCATCTTCTGCGGCAGCGCCGGATGGAAAGAGCGCCGTAGTGGGGTCGGAAAAAAACGGGCGATCCTGTTCGGTTTCTGATGCCGGGGCGTGCTGCGGAGCCTTTTTGGGTGCAAGCCGTTTCAGCGCCGAATCCGCGCTTGCGCGCATCGCGTTCAGCATTCCGCCCTTGTTTTCGCCTGACGCCATTTCCCGAACCCCCTCGCTCGTACCCTGTTCCCCACGGCATCGTAGCCCAAAACGGGAGAGGGGTTAATCCTGCGATTGCGGCCATGATCGCCCGATTGCGTAGATTTTATGCGGAACCCGCCAGAATTCCTGCTGCAGGAATCACTTGTTTCCCGAGCCGCGCGGCGCAAATAGGGCGGACCATGAATGACAATTTTTCCTCCCTAATCGATGGCGCTGCGTTCAATGACGGCGTTTTTTCCCTGACGATCCCGTCTGGCTGGATGCAGGGGCGCACAACTTATGGCGGGCTCTCGGCTGCGCTGTGCCTCGAAACAGCCTTGCGTGCGTTTCCCGATCTGCCGCCGTTGCGTTCGGCGTTAGTTTCGTTCATCGGACCTGCCGGCGGGGCGGTAGAAGGCCGTGCAAACCTCCTGCGGCGGGGCAAGTCAGTTGCGTTTGTTGAATCCGAGCTGACGTCCGGGGCGGGCGTGGCGACACGATGCAACTTTGCTTTCGGCGCGAGGCGAGAGTCTGAGTTCGATAGGACATTCACGCCAAGGCCCTCATTGCCGGGCCCTGATGCGTGCGAGCCGTTCTTTCCGGAAATACCTGCGCAAAACCGGCCGCCAAGTTTTACAGATCATTTCGGCGTGCGCCTCGCCAAAGGCGCGCGTCCCGTCAGCGGCGCCAGCGAACATGAGTTCCATTTGTGGGTGCGGCATCAAGATCCGCATGCGCAAGGAATTGTGGCGTTGCTGGCTCTTGCCGACATGCCGCCGCCTGCGGTGTTTCCAATGTTCAAAAGCTTCGCGCCGATCAGTTCCATGACCTGGATGGTCAACATCCTTAGCGACAAGCCCGATTCAAAAGACGGCTGGTGGCTGTTGCAATCGCGCGGTGAGAATGCGTCGGAAGGCTATTCCAGTCAGGACATGCTGGTCTGGAACAGCGACGGCGAACTGGTGATCGCCGGTCGGCAATCCGTGGCGATATTTGTCTAGGCGCTTTCAATCTCTTCCCGCCTCATCTCGAGCGTCAACCATTCCTCTTCTTTGGCCGCCAGAGATTCTTCGGCGGCGGCGAGGTCTTTCGCGGCGATGTCGAACAAGGCGGCGTCTTTGGCGAACAAATCCGGGTCTTCGAGCTTAGTTTTGAGCGCAGCGATCTGCGTCTGTAGCGTGTCGATTTCGCCCGGCAGGTTTTTCAGGGCGTACTGCTCCTTGTAGGAGAGTTTTGCCTTCGCGGCGGATTTCGGTCTTGCACCAGTTACAGCTTGTTTCAGGGGTTTTGTTTTTGGTGCGGCGTTTTCCATGCCTGGTGCGCTGCCACGCTGCGCGACCATATCGTCATAGCCGCCGGCATATCTTATCCAGCGAGCGCTTCTGTCCGGATCGGTCGTGACAACGCTGGTGACCAGATTATCGAGAAACTGACGGTCGTGGCTGATCAGCAATAGCGTTCCTTCATACGCAGCAAGTTGCTCTTCCAGCATTTCCAGCGTTTCAAGATCAAGATCGTTTGTCGGTTCGTCTAGAATGAGCAGGTTCGAAGGTCTTGCCATCGCAGCGGCGAGGGCAAGACGGCCGCGCTCACCGCCTGAAAGCGCTGTCACGGGCTGGCGCCACTGTTCGGCTTCGAACAGGAAATCTTTCAGATAGGTTGCAACATGACGTTTGTGACCATTGATCGTTACCCAGTCACCCGTGCTGTCGTTGATGGCGTCGGCGACTCGCATTTCAGGCTTAAGTGATGCGCGGCGCTGGTCGAGCGATACGATATCGAGATTTGTGCCGAGCGTTACCTTGCCGGTGCCGGGCGTCAGGGCGCCTGTAAGAATATTGATGAGCGTTGTTTTGCCGGCCCCGTTCGGACCGACGATCCCTATGCGGTCGCCGCGGGCGATCTCGATTGAAAAATCGTCAATGATCGTACAGTCGCCAAACGATTTTGAAATGTGTTCAGCAACAACGGCTCTTTTGCCAGACGCGCCGCCGGACTGAATGGAAATATTCGCCGCACCTTGCGGGCGCCGCGTTTCCTTTAACTGTTTGCGCATGGCCTGCAACTCGCCGACGCGGCGCATATTGCGTTTTCGCCGGGCGGTGACGCCATATCGCATCCAGTGTTCTTCAGCGACGATTTTTCGGCCAAGTTTGTGTAGCGCTTGCTCTTCTTCTTCGAGGAACTTGTCACGCCAGCTTTCGAATTCGCGAAAGCCTTTACCGGTCGCGCGCGTTGCGCCGCGATCAATCCACACGGTTTCGGTGGTGATGGTTTGCAGGAACCGGCGGTCATGGCTGATGAGAACGAGCGCCGACGCTGTTTGGCGCAGCTTATTTTCCAACCAGGCGATGGCGGGAATATCCAGATGGTTTGTCGGCTCGTCGAGCAGGAGAATATCCGGTTTCGCCGATAACGCCTGCACATTCGCCGCCCGGCGCAACTCACCGCCGGAAAGTCCTTGTGGTGATGCGTCTGGGGTCAATCCCAGCTCTTCAAGCATTGCTTCCCCAAGATGGGGATCACCCATTTCATCAAGACCCGAGGCGACGTACTCGCCAAGGGTTTTAAAACCGCTTGCGTCAGGTTCCTGCGGAAG
The DNA here is from genome assembly GCF_028748065.1 of Hyphococcus flavus. Taxonomy (GTDB): domain Bacteria; phylum Pseudomonadota; class Alphaproteobacteria; order Caulobacterales; family Parvularculaceae; genus Hyphococcus; species Hyphococcus flavus. Next base: position 1,800,358 of record NZ_CP118166.1, read on the forward strand.
ATAGCGCACCGTTACGCCGGGATGGATAAACCGTTCGCCCGCGTCGGGTTCGACAAGACCGGCGGCGATTTTCATGAGCGTTGACTTGCCTGACCCATTTCGGCCCACCAGCGCGATGCGCGCCCGTTCCTGGACTGCAAGCGTTGCTTTATCGAACAGGGTCTCGCCGCCGATCGACAGGTCTATTTCCGCAAGGGATATAAGTTGGGTTGGCATGCTGATCGTCTCTTTCGGGTGTTCCTCGTTATCATGCTGATGATTTGTTGCAACGCCGCATTATTTTACGAAATGTTGCGAGTCTCGTGACAGGCTCATTGCTCTGATGCAGGAAATGTCACCCTGAGAACGCTGTGCATCCGTTGAAGCAATATCTATCAGAGGTTGAGGAACCGGTCCGGGACTTTGCGGAACGGATTGGCGCTTCCCGTCAGACCTTGTATCGCATCATCAATGGCGCACAGGCGCCCAAGCCCGCGCTTGCCCGCCGTATCGTCGAGGCGACTGGCGGTGCGGTGACCCTTAACATGCTTTATGGCGGCGGCGCGCCAGGGTCGGCGGATATCGTTAACCTTGATGCAAGAGGTGACGAAAGGCCGTTGGATCATGGCTGTCTAAGGCTCGCCATTGCGGTGGTCGTGAACCATCTGCGTTCGCCGGACGCCCAATTGTCACCGCCGGATACGATGGATGTCGCGGCGGAAGCAGTGGCGAACACTTATGTTGCGCTGTCAAAAGTCACGACCCGTCAGGGTCCGGCTCGTCTTGAGCAAGCTCTGCGGCCAGTACTTGAAGAAATTCTGAAAGAGTGCGGGGGCTCTCCTGCTGCGGCGGCGCTTGATCGCGGCGCTGAGCTTGCGGCTCAACTCTACCTGAAGTCGGGTGAGATGCAGCGTTCCTTGTGAACGCTGGTTCAACAACAAAATCCTGGCGTTTTATCTCGCTGGCGCGCCGTTTAGCGACACGCCACATGGCGCGGCCAATTCTGGCGGCGTAGTTGTCTTCGTCCGCTGTCAAGTCAAAAAATCCCCCATAGGTTGTATTTATTTATAGATTTCAACGAAACTCGCGCTAAGGTTGTGACGATGTATGAGTAACACACCTTTTGATCACGAGGACAAATATAATGAACGACCTTCGTAAAGAGCAGTTGGCGTTGTTGCGTTTCGAGAAGCAAATTGCGGGCCTGGCTGTGACGTTGGCCGCTGGTGCGGCCGTCGCAAAAGGCGTTGATGGCAAGCTTCATGCAGCAAGTGGCAGTGAGGCTTATGCGCAAATCCAGGATGCGCTCGTCAACCTGGCGCAAGCGACGAGCCAGGCGCATGACGCGTTGAATGTGAAGGCGCTGGAAATTGGGGCCAATCTGTTTGAGGCGGCTGGCGGCGGCTTACCCAAACCAAATCCGGAGACTGCCGTAAGATCGATTCTGGGGCTTGGATAACAATCAGTATCTATGCGGTCTTTGTCAGCATCACGCTGCTTGCCGCATTTCAATCCCGGTCGTCGCAAATTGCGGCGGCCGCCCGGCTGGTGGCGGTCAATTGGGGGTTTTCGCTGCAGTTGTGGATGATCGCGGAAGGCACGGCGCTGACCCTTTCCTTTCTGGCGGTAGACGCGGTTACGGCTGCTGCATTTTTTATGATGTGCCGGCGTCGGTGGTTTCCGGCGCCGCTATTTTTTCTACACGCGGTATTGGTGATTTATCATCTTTGTACGGTGTTGCTGATAGAAAGCGCTTATATCGTCCAGGTAATGCTGAATCGCGCCTTTGATATAGAGTTACTATATGTTTCAGGCTGCGCGATTTTCAGAATACTGATTTTGCGCCGCGCTGCGCGTATCTAAAGCGATTTGATGAATTCAGCGATATCCGCATGCGCCTCGCGCGTCTCGGCAAGGCTCCAGTGCATATGAAACAGATGGAACATGCCATCATATACGCGTAAGGTCGCGTCAGCACCTGCGCGTCTTGCCGCTTGCGTAAACCGCGCTGCATCACCCAGCAGCACTTCGCGCAGTCCCACATGAGCTAGCATTGGCGGAAAGCCTTCGAAGTTGCCGTAAATAGGCGAAACCATCGGGTTATTCAGCTTCTCGCCCGGTGCATAGTAACTGAACAGTTTGCGGCAGTTGCGCCCGCCATTTGAACGGATCAACGGGTCATGACCGTCAAGCGTGTAATGGGTGTCGCTCGCGCCAGCGCCGTCAAGCGCGGGAGAAACCAGTATAGCCGCGGCTGGTATTTTGACGCCTTCATCGCGCCAGCGAAGCATTGCGGCCGTGGCGATCGCGCCGCCAATCGAGTCGCCAAAAATCACAACGCGCCGTTGGCTGCCGTCATTGAGAAGTGATCTGTAAACACTGTCCACTTGATCAATCTGTGTCGGGAAACGCGCTTCCGGCAGTAGAGTGTAGTCTACGCCGACAGCGTCAACGCCGCTTAAATGGCATGTCGGCAATATCATGGATGCGTTGACGCGCGGTGATCCGCTAACAAGTCCGCCGCCATGAACGTAAAGCAAGACTAAATCATCACGCCGCGCGGTTTGCGTTTCGTATCGTACGCAGGAAACGCCCGCGATTTCGTCATCGCTCATCCGGTATGGGAAGTCGATTTCGTCTAGCGCTTTGAGCCATTCCTGGTTGGCGAAGTGCCGCGCAAGACCGCGCGTTAGTGGGTTCATCCACGTATCCAGCGTGGGGTAGGTTCTTAAGCCCGCAATATGCGCACGCGCAGTATCGCTAATCGCTTTGCCCAATCGACGTGCTGCTAACGCCATGATCTCCCCTACGCAAAAACCTTTTACACGCGGTGGTGTAGCAGCGAGTTTGACCTTCGCGCTGGAAATATCTGGTTAACGGCAATTCTAAAATGTGACGACAAAAAGCGCGTGCGACCGCATTTTTAAGCCGCACGCGCATGAATTTGGTAATCTCGGTAAACAGAGTTTAAGGAAAGGCGCGTTTATGCCTTGAAAAGTTGGGCCCAGTTTCGCGGTTCACGCTTTTTCCATGCCTTCCGATGCCAGGCGTCTGAAACGATCAGCGGTGCAACGGAGGTCGCTTCAGCGTAGACCATTTGTTCGTAAACCGTGGACACCTTGCCCCAGCTCGCCGCTTCTTTGAGCGTTGAGGACGAACAAGCGCCGTCGCGTACGTCGGCGACAGTGATCTGCACGGCGTATTTGTGCATTTCGCAATCTTCATGGCCGAGGATTTCCGCGCACACGACCGTATCCTGCGCGAAATTTTTGGGAACGCCGCCGCCAACCATAAATAAGGCGGTCGTGCCGGCCGCAAGCTTGATTTCCGTAAGTTCACGGAAGTCTCCGCCTGAGTCGATCGTTACATAAGGCTTGCCTGCCTTGCGGCGTTCAACCTGATGCTTGACGATGCCGAAGCCTGCAGAACAGTCCGAAAATGCGGGCACGAAAATCGGCACGCCTTTTTCATAGGCGCGCTGGATCAGCGAGCCTTCTTTCTTGGCGTTGCCGGCGGCGAGCCACTTGCCGATTTCATAGATGAACTCGCGCGAAGTGTACGGGCGCGGCTCAAGCTGTTCGCAGATTTCGTAGATCGTGCCGTCCACATGCTGCAGCTCTTCCTCGTCGATATAGGTGTCGTAAATACGGTCGATATAGAGCGAGCGCAGCGTGTTGTCGTCGGGAATTTCGTTCGCCTGATAATGTTTGAAACCGAGGGCTTCGAGGAAATCCATATCGATGATGCAGGCGCCGGTGGCGACCACCGCGTCAGCCATGTTGTATTCGATCATGTCGCGCCAGACATGCAGGCACCCGCCGGCGCCGGTGGAGCCGGCCATGATCAGCCAAGTCGAACATTTCTCGTCTTCGAGCGCCATGTTGAGGATTTGCGCAGCGCGCGCGGCGTCACGACTCGTAAAGCTCATCTTGCCCCAGGCGTCGATGATCGGACGCGCATCAAATTGCGTGATGTCGATATGTTCGACCGGCTGCGAAAGCAGTTCGGCTTTGCGGTTGTCAGTTGAAGTCATGGCTTCGGTCCTTTCGGTTGTCCGGCCTTTTCATATTTTAGGGCCGGGTTCCGGATCCGGGCCGTGTTGTGTTGAACACGCGGAGGGCCGTGAGAATGACGCCGGTCTTAAATGACCGGCGCCGGAATTTCCAGCACGCATCAAGCATGCACAGTTTAAAGTTCGATCACCGCATCTTTCAGTGCGATGATTTCCGCTGGTTGTGTGACGCCGCCATACATCGTGCTCATGGGCGCATCTTCGATGACAGCCTCTATATATTCACCGAAGCCGTTGAACTTGGTCGCCAGCGCCGAGCCATAGGCACCGGTGAGGCCGAATTCGATGTAGTCGCCTTCACTTACATCGGCGGGCAGGAAGAACGGACCTTCCATAACGTCAATAGAATCGCAGGTCGGGCCGAACAGCTTGAACGCCTTCATCGGACGGCGTGGCCGCCCTTTTTCGCGGAGAAGCTGCACAGGAAAAACAAGGCCGTCATGCGCGGCGTCGAACAATGCACCGTAAGCGCCGTCGTTCAAATAGAGCGTATCGCCTTTGCGTAATTCTACGCGCACAACATGGCTGCCGGCTTCGGCGCAAAGCGCGCGGCCCGGCTCGCACCACAGGTCTGCGTTTTCAAGAACCGGCATTTCTTCAAACGCGGCTTTGATTTCCTCGATGTAATCGATCAGCGGCGGCGGGATGAGGCCGGGATAGGCGGTGGGGAAACCACCGCCCACATCAACGATATCAACAGTGACGCCAGCGGCGCGAATGATTTCGCTGACCGACTGCATGGCGACGCGCCAGGCTTCCGGCCGCATGCATTGCGAGCCCACATGGAATGAAACGCCGAGTTCTTCAGCAACTGCACGCGCTTCACGCAACACCATGACGGCTTCAGGGCCCGCGGCGCCGAACTTGCCGGAAAGTTTGTGTTGGGCGTAATCGGACGATACGGCGAGCCGCACGATGATGTGCAGGTCGTTTGCGCCATTGGTCTCCGCGATGAGTTTTTGCAATTCCGCCGATGAATCGACCGCGAAGATCCGCACGCCAAAATCAAAATAGGCGCGACGGATCGCCGAGCGGGCTTTAACTGGATGCATATATGCCAGCGTTGCATCGGGACAGCGCGCCGAGACGAGTTCGATCTCTGGAACAGAAGCGACATCGAACCAGCGAACGCCAGCAGCGTAAACCGCGTCGATAATGGCTGGATGCGGATTGGCTTTTACCGCGTAAAGGACGTCGCCGGGAAAATGACGCACGAACCAATCCGCCGCTATTGTTGCGGCGTGCGGGCGAAGACAATGTACGGGAAGGTCCGGCCCTGATGGGCTGCCATTAGACCCTACGACCAGCGCAAGCGCTGAAGTGTGCCTTTCCATCTCATGGAACCTCGCTAACGTAGCTGCAACCAAGCGCCATTCTTGCGGAGAGGTCCCATGGGAATGGCGAAATCGCCACATAAGAACCATAAAAGGCCTTGTAAAGAAAAAATTTGCCCGGACTGTCGATTTTCTGGGCCTCGCCTTGGCCAATCCTGTCAGCAGCTGCGGGGCGAGGCTGCTAAAATATTGAAATAGCTTATATATTTTTGTCTCAAAGCGAGTTGTCAAGCTTGCGAAGTATCAAAAAACCAGCCTCCATAATAGATGCACTTGGTACCGTTTCGGGGAGTTGCGTTATGGGTTCGGAGCTATCTTTTAAAAAACAGATGCTGGGTTATCGTCTGGCCACGGCGGAAATTCTTTACCACCTGCCGGATCATCCAAAGCTTTTACAGTCCTATGTCTGGCAGGATTACGATATCGCTCCGTCCTATCCGGTGCTGCAAAAGTTCCTCGGTTTCTGGACGCGCGAGCTTGAAGGGCCGATCCATTCGGTACGCCTTGCAGGCAAGAAACTCATCGGCGCGGCTGATTTAAAGTCAGTGAGTGCGTTCGGGTTGAACTAACGCGCCGATTTATAGTTCGCACTTACTCAGTTGATTCCAACCACCCCTTATAAGAAGCAACATGGCCGCCGATCGGCATGGCGATGTTGACGTCAAAGCATGCGCGTCCCGCTTCATCGACAGATTCAGACGTTGAACTTTGAGGCAAGATGAATTTCGGCATCGGGACGCCCAAAAGCCGGCCTGCGGTCACGGGATAAATAAGTTTCCCATTGCTCACTTTCAGATCAATCCGGAAACGCATCAGTCCGAATTGTTCCCATATCCGGCCCGGAAAATTGCCGGGATCAAGGCAAATATATGATTTAAACCGCCTGTCGCCGAATGTGCGCGTCCAGACCTCGCCCTTCTCGCTTCGGCGCATTTCGACCTCAACAGTGATGTCATCGCTCGCTTGCGGAAACCCGGCGAGCCAAGCGGCTATATTCGCCAGGACGCTATTGCCGCGCGTAATTTTTCCGCGCCCTGCCCAGCGCCGCACATCGATGACCCGATGCAAATCAGCAATGGGCGGCGGCAGCAATGCGTAATCACGCCCAAGCGCACGTTCGAAAACGAGTTGAGGTGTTGTTGTCTTTTGGGATGTTTTTGCAGGAAGCAGGGCAATCGCTTTTTCCGCCTCCTGAAGTGAAAATTCACTAATGCATGGGCGGGCGCCGGGGTGGATATCGCCGGCAAGAAGCTTTTGGCAAATTATGCGTGCGGGTAGGGCCGGCACGTTCGGGCCTTTGCCATCACCGACAACAAGCGTCCAGCGTCGTTCTTCCGTCTTGCCGTTCCCGTCAAGTCCGGCAACCCGTACCTGCATGCCGCCCAGATCTGATCCGAATGACTCAAACCGGTCGGCCATCCATTTCAAAACGGGCGCAGACAGGGTCAAGCTTTTCACGATTTTCAACCGTACGAGCCATGATAAGATCTCCAGTCCGCCATGCATCAGTTTCAGATCAAGCCCGGCGCGGAAAAGAACGGAACGGGCTTTGAAATGTTCTGGAAACAAGATGAGATCAGGCGCGCCAATGAAACTGGCCCAGCGATTATAAATCCTATGGGCGTTACCGCCGTCTAAATCGGTGCGTTTTCTGTCGCTCCATCCGAGTTCGTTGACGAATTTCCCGCCGCGCCAAATTTTCATGGGCTTTCCGGCTTGCCCGACGATCGCCTTTACAACTGACAAGCCCCTCGGCGCCTTGTTGCCTGGCAGGATTGTGCTTTCGATTAGGTGTATGTCTGTAAGCCCTTCTTTCAAGGATTCCACGACCGCCGATGTAAGAGCGGGCACGCTTGATACGCCGGACAGAACGCAAACTCCGGCGGCTATAGCCTGATCATTGAGTTCCGAAATCTCCTTTGTGAAAAAAGCGTCGTCAGAAAGGTCGAGGTAATGAGCGCCGCAAGCAATGGCTGCGCAAGCAACCTTATATGGGTCTTCTCTGAAATTCTGAAACGGACCGGTTGCATCGATGACAGCGAACGGATTTGCAGAGTTTATGTCTTGCACAAATGTTTTTGAACTGGTGTCGAGTGTTAAGGGGCAGCAGTTTCTGTTGCGGCAAAATTCGATGGCTTTGTTCGCGCTGCGGCCCGCGACGACGATGTCGAAAACTTTGTTGTCACTTAGCATATCGGCAACGCGGGACCCGAAAACGCCGTATCCGCCAAGAATAATAATCGTCTTTTTCAACCGAGCGATCCTTTCGTCGGCGAACGTTCGCTAGTCCGAGTTTAGTTTCGCCGCCAATTCTTTGACCAACCTTGCTGCGAGATAAGCGGTCATCATGTTGATGTCTCTTGCAGGGTTGAGTTCGACCACGTCGGCGCCGATGAGTGGGGCTTCCAGCTTGTCGATTAAACCGATGACTTCGCGTGACGTCAGCCCGCCGGGTTCCGGGTGCGATACGCCAGGCGCGAAAGCCGGATCAATTCCGTCGAGATCGATGGAAACGTAAAGCGGCGCCGTTAGACGTTCAAAAGGGATGGCTTCCAGTTCGTCAGCAGACAGCATGACAATGCCGTGCTTCTCGCCATAGATCCTGCTTTCCGGCGGCACGCTTCTGAGGCCAACTTGAACGAGTGTGTTGACGCAGCCGTCTTCTACGGCGCGATAGAACGGACAGGCGTGAGAAAAAGGATCGCCGTCCAGTTCCGGATAAAGATCAGGGTGCGCGTCTATGTGCAGTATATTGACCGGACCATGCTGGTCTTTCATCGCTTTCAATATGGGATAGGTGACGGAATGATCGCCGCCGAGGCTCAACGGCCTAAGGCCGGCGTTTAGCGTATTCTTAATTCTGTCAGTGATGGCTTCGCGGGCTTTTGCTGGCTCTTCGGGCAGCGCTTCAAAATCGTAACGGGTTATGGCTTTGCGCGCATCCACGCCGGCAAGACTGTAGGGGCTCGACATTTCTGTGAAGAGAGCCGACCTGATAACGTCCGGTCCCTGCGCCGCACCGCGCGCGAAAGACGAACTGGCGTCCCAGGAAAATCCGTGAAGGGTTACTGACATCTGGCGATCCCTATTGTCGCTCGTTGCTATTCACTACCTCGCATATTTCACCGGAATCTGTCTAACGTCGTATCGACGCAATGGGATGAACCGGCTTGCCGACCATTTACGATTTGAAACCGAAATTTCAGGCCCTGTTGCGGCCGGTTTGCGCTGCCCTGGCGAGGGTCGGCGTGACGGCCAATCAGGTGACCATCGCGGCTTTCCTGTTAAGTCTTGCCCATGGCGCTGCGATTGCGGCTACTGCCGGTGCTGACTGGGTGCTGTGGGTTCTGCCGATAGTATTATTTATCCGTATGGCGATGAATGCCATTGACGGTATGCTGGCGCGGGAGTTTGGGCAAAAGTCAAATCTCGGCGCTATCCTGAATGAATTGACGGATGTATTGTCTGACGTTGCGCTTTACCTTCCTTTTGCTCTTATCGCCGGTATGCCGCCGGTATTAGTCGTTATGGTGGTGTTATTCGCTGTCATTGCGGAGATGACCGGCGTTGTCGGAATACAGATCGGCGCCTCGCGGCGATATGACGGCCCGTTCGGCAAATCCGATCGCGCATTTTTCTTCGGCGCGCTGGCCTTGCTGCTCATTTTCTTCGAACCGGGGTGGTGGAGCACGACACTGATCGCGTTCGCTGCGGCGCTCGGGCTCGCAACCATCGTCAACCGCGCGCGCATGGCGCTCAAAGAAGCCGGGAAAGGGGCTGATCATGCCAATACCTGAGGGGCTGCCTGAAAATGTGTTCTACGCGATTGCCGCGATTTACGGACTGCTGATCCTCGCCAGCATTGTCACGGCAGTTCTGAAGCGCCGCAATCCGGGCGAGGGAACGGATGAGCTTTCTCGCCGGGTGACGTCATGGTGGTTCATGATCACCATTTTTACTGTCGCGATCATCACCAATCGCGTTGTTTCCACCGTCTTTCTCGGCTTCATGACGTTTCTGGCGTTCAAGGAATATCTCTCGCTTATTCCGACGCGCCGCGTTGACCGGCTGATCCTGTTGTTTGCTTATCTCGCGATCCCCGTGCAGTTCATCTTCGCGCATATGAACAGCTATGGCCTGTTCCTGACATTCATCCCGGTCTGGATGTTTTTATTCTGTCCCATGACAATGACGCTGATCGGCAAGACCGAAGGGTTCTTGCGCGCCGTTGGGACGTTGAGCTGGGGTCTGATGATCACGGTCTTTGCGTTGTCTCACACGGCGATGTTGCTGGCGGCTGACGATATTGTGGCGGGGCCCGCTGGCGGCGCGGGGTTGTTGTTATTTCTTGTCGCGCTGACGCAGTTTAATGATGTGGCGCAGTTCACCTGGGGCAAGCTCTTTGGCCGGCGGAAGATCGTGCCGAAAGTCAGCCCCAAGAAAACCTGGGAAGGGTTCCTCGGCGGGCTTGCCTCGACCATTGTGCTCGGCGCTATCGCCGGCCCGTTTTTAACGCCGCTTCCGTTTTATTATGCTGGCCTTGCCGGCGGCATGATCGCCATCGCTGGTTTCCTGGGTGATGTCACGATCTCCGCATTCAAAAGAGATTTGGGCGTGAAAGACTCAGGGGGTCTTATTCCCGGCCATGGCGGCATACTTGATCGCGTCGATAGCCTGACTTATGCGGCGCCTGTTTTTTATCACGCCATGCATTTCTTTGCTTTCAGCGGACGCATCTGATGACAAGAGCGCTGCAATATCTTTTCTTTTTGCTTGTTGTCCGGCCGGTGCTCTTGATCATTCTCGGCATGAACGTGCGGGGCCGCGAAAACCTGCCCCAAAAGGGCCCGGCGATCATTGCCGCGAACCATAACTCACATCTCGACACGCTGACTTTAATGGCGCTATTTCCGTTAAAAGAATTGCACCGCTTACGCCCGGCTGCCGCCGCCGATTATTTCCTTTCGAACAAGTGGCTTTCCTGGTTTGCGAAAAATATTATCGGCATCATTCCGCTCAATCGCGGCGCCGTCAGGAAAAACCCGCTTGCTGATCTCGAAACGGCGCTGGACAAGGGTGAAATTCTGGTCCTCTTTCCCGAAGGATCGCGCGGCGAACCGGAACAGCGAGCAGATTTTAAACGCGGCGTCGCTTATCTTGCGAAATCGCGTCCTGAGGTTCCTGTCGTTCCTGTCTTCATGCACGGTCTTGGCAAAGCGCTGCCAAAGGGAAGTTTTTTTCTTGTTCCGTTTAATTGCGATGTCATCGCCGGCGAAGCAATCAAGTGGACTGGCGATACGGGCTCGTTCATGGGGGCGCTGGAGACAAGCATGAATGATCTCGCGGCTGAGGGGCATTTCCAGCCATGGGAATAAAGGACCCGAGACTTTGGCTGGCGGGCACCGTTTTGTGGGGTTTTGCAGAAGCGACATTCTTTTTCATCGTGCCGGACGTGTTGCTGACTGCGGCTGTTCTGGTTTTTGGATTATCCCGCGCTTTCAAGCTTTGTGTCGCCGCCTCGCTTGCAGCCGCTGCCGGCGGGCTGTTGATGATGCAGTGGAGCTTGCACGATATCGAAGCTGCGCGTGCGTTTTTGCTTTCCATTCCGCTCATTGGCGGCGATTTGATCGCGCGCGTGCAATCCGAGATGCAAGGCGCATGGCCGCTTAACCTGACGCTCGGCGCAGTGACTGGTGCGCCTTACAAAATTTATGCAGTGGAAGCAGGCGCCCTCGGGATAAATGAGGCCCTGTTGGCCGTTGTGTCATTCGTTGCCCGGCTGCTGCGTTTCTCCCTGGCGGTTGGCTTAACGTGGGGCGGTCTCATGTTCGCCAGGGCCGTTGGGCTTCGGCGTTTTGCATCTGTCGGCCTCGCACTCGCTTGGGGTTCGATCTACGCGGCGTATATTTGGGTCCGACTGAACGCGCATTGAAACCCGTCCATCTGGTAATTTGGCGCGAGCCGGGGCATGGGCTAGGTTCCTGCCGAGTTTTGATTTTTGAGGAGAAATTTCCTTGCGACTTTTATTGAAGACGACTGCTATCGCTGCTGCGGTACTGATGATCGCCGCTTGTGACCGTCCTGATCCCGGCGAGCCTGAAGATCAGCCGGAACCGCCCACTGACATCAACCCAACAGATCCGGATGGCGATTTGCCTGATGAAGCAAAATCGGGCGCTGAACTGGCCGCCGATTTTCAGAAGCTGGCGACAGAAAATCTCGCCGCTTCCATGGCGTTCCTTGATCAGAACGCACAGCGCGAAGGGGTTGAGGTGACGGACAGCGGCCTTCAATACATGGTTCTTGAAGAAGGTCCCGAAGACGGCCGGTCTCCTGTCTCAACTGACCTTGTCACGGTCCACTATGTCGGCACGCTGAAAGACGGGGTCGAATTCGATTCTTCCCGCGCGCGCGGCGCGGCGGCGCAATTTCCGCTTAATCAGGTAATCCCCGGCTGGACCGAAGGCGTGCAATTGATGAGCGAGGGCGACCGCTATCGGTTCTTCGTCCCGCCGTCGCTCGCTTATGGCGAAAATCCGCGTCCTGGCGGCGCCATCGGTCCCAATGACGCCCTTATTTTCGACGTGGAGTTAATCAAAGTGAAGAACCCTGAGATCAATCTTGAAGAAGCGAATGCGTTCCTCGCTGAAAACGCCGGCAAGGACGGTATCCAAACCACCGAATCTGGTCTGCAATATCAGGTACTCACGGAAGGTCCCTCTGACGGAAAAAGCCCTGAAGCAACTGATACTGTCGAGGTTCATTATCAGGGCACGCTGCTTAACGGGACGGAATTCGACTCGTCTTACTCACGCGGACAGACGATTGAGTTCCCCTTGAACCGCGTCATTGCCGGCTGGACGGAAGGTGTCCAGTTAATGAGCGAAGGCGATAAATTCAGGTTTTTCATCCCTCCGGCGTTGGCTTATGGCGAAACAGGAACGCCTGGCGGCCCTATTGGTCCCAATGAAGCACTCATATTTGAAGTCGAGCTTGTTGCTGTAAAATAAGCACTTTCTTGGCGCTGAGTTGAAAAACCCTCGCCCGACGGCGGGGGGTTTTTTGTTGATCGCAATTCCCCCTGTTTGTGGTTTTCATCAAACAAACAATGACTTGGCTGGTTAACAATTTTTACCTTTCATTTACGAACATCAGCCTAATGGGGATGATGGCTGACACTGGGTCAGTGCACTAGGGGATCTCCGTAATGAGAAAAGCTACGAAAAAAGCCGCCAAACCGGCAGCGAAGAAACGGACCGTGAAAAAAGCCAAAGCCAAAACGGCTGCGCGCAAATCGGTCGCGAAAAAGAAAACCGCTACGAAAACAAAACTGAAAGTCGTGAAGAAGCCGGCTGCAAAGCGCACGGCAAAGAAGACGACGGCGAAAAAGAAAACTGCTGCCAAAAGAACGGCTGCGAAAAAACCCGCAGCAAAGAAGACGGCTGCAAAGAAGACAGCCGCCAAAAAAACGGTTGCGAAAAAACCTGCGAAACGGGTTGTTCGTCGCAAAACGTCGACGCGCCGGAAGGCCGCTTAAGTCTGAATATTCAGATTCTTGCATGACGCCCCGGTTTCCAGCCGGGGCGTCCGCTTTTGTGGGGAGGGGATGACAAGCCACCATCCCTGCCATGAATTGGCCTAATCATTTCCGCCATTTTTTCCGTCTTCGCTAAAGCTTTTGCTTGGCGCGCTCATGTTTCTGATGCACTTTCAGTTGCATGACAGATATTGCCCGCCAGATTGACTGGATTTCCCGCCTTGTCGGATTTGACACGACGTCGTCGAAATCAAACCTTGCTCTCATTGAAGATGTTGAAGCCTATCTCGGCGACCTCGGTGTTGAGAGTGTTCGCGTCACCAGCGACGATGGGGTTAAATCGAACCTTTATGCGGTCGTCGGACCGAGTACGGAAGGCGGCGTAGTGCTGTCCGGTCACACTGATGTGGTGCCGGTTGAGGGGCAGGACTGGCAAACGGATCCGTGGACGGTCGTTGAAAAAGACGGAAAACTGTTCGGCCGCGGCGTCGCTGATATGAAAAGTTTTTCAGCCATCGGCCTGTCGTTAGTTCCCGATATGCTTAAAGCTGGTCTCAAACGGCCTCTCATTTTTGCGCTCTCATACGACGAAGAGCTTGGTTGCCTCGGCGCGCCGCGTATGATCGAAAAGATCGCCGAAAACATTCCCGCGCCGTCTGCTGTAATTGTCGGTGAGCCGACGAATATGAAAGTTATCGACGGGCATAAGGGCATTTCTTCATTCCGCGTGACCGTCACGGGATACACGACCCACTCCAGTCAGACTGACCGCGGGGTTTCGGCGGTGGAGGCGGCTGCACGCATGATCGCCAAGATCGCCGAGATGAGAGCGCTGCGCGCTGCGCGCGCTGAAAAGGAATCACCATTTGATCCGCCTTATTCGACCATGACCGTGAACGTGGTGCATGGCGGCACACAGCTAAACATCATGGCTGGTGAGGCATGGTTCGAATGGGATCTCAGAACCGTACCAGGGGATTCCCGTGAGGATATCGTTGAGGAATTCACCGACTTCGCTAAAGGCGTGGAGGCTGAGATGCGCGCAAAGGCGTCGGGATGTCGGGTTGAAATCGTTCAGATGACAAATGCGCCGTTTCTTGCACCATCTGCGGATAACACTGCGGCTGATCTTGCCAAGGCTATAACAGGTCACAACAGCACGGATGTTGTTTCCTACGCCGCTGAAGCCGGACAATTTCAGGAAGCCGGCATGTCTGTTGTCGTGTGTGGCCCTGGCTCCATTGATCAGGCGCATCAGCCTGATGAGTTTATCACCCTTGATCAGGTGCGCGAAGGAACGGTATTCATGCGAAAGCTGATCGAACGCCTGAGCGCGTGACCATTATGGGAGATATTGATGACCGCACTAGAAGCGGCCGGGTTGTGGGCTGGCCTAAATGCGCTGTTGTTGTTTCTGCTAAGCGCGCGCGTCGGCGCGGCGCGAATGAAACACAAGGTCAATCTTGGAGATGGCGACAACCCCGAAATGGTGAAGGCGATCCGCACGCAGGGTAATTATATCGAGTATGCGCCGGCTGCTATTGTTGGATTGGTATTGATGGCCCTTCTCAATGCTCCGGTGCTTTTAGTGCATTTGCTCGGTGGTTTGTTTTTTGTTGGCAGGGTGTCGCACCTTCTCGGTCTCGGCATGGGTGTTTGGCCAACTGGCCGCGCTGTGGGTACTGTGTTTACGATGTTGACACTCCTGATCACAGGCGTCGCTTTGATCTATCTGGCGATCGTTTAGCAACGCATCCTTAAACTAAGTAAACGGAGCGTATCGAAACCCGCATTTTACAAGGGCTTCGAGGTAAATTTTACCTTGTCTTTACGCTGTACTGCGAGCCTCCTGAAAAATTAAAGCGTTTCAGGAAAGGCGCCGGTACCGTGAAAAAAATAACGCATTGCCGCGCATGCGGATCAAAAGCGCTGACGCCGGCGTTCTCAATGGTTTTTGGGGGAGAGCCGAAACTTTTCTCACGCAAGCAACAGCAATCATCAGATTATGTTCTTTGCGATCCATCGCGAGATGCTCGCGCTTGCGGTTTGTTGCAATCGTCAGTCGCAGATGCGCAGGCATCTTTCATCCCTTCTGCCCGTCATTCTTCAACGCGTGATCATTTGCGTTCTGTTGCGACAGAAGCGCTGGAGATGATTTCTGGCCGGGACTGTTCTGCGCTTGATATTGGGTGCAACGACGGAACGCTTCTGTCGTTTTATCCGCGTTGGGTTGACCGGTTCGGTGTCGATCCTTCCGACTATATCGAAGAAATCGGCGACTGGGCCTGGACCGGGAAGTCTGTGTTTCCGTCTGAGGAATTGGATGCCGCCTTTGGCGACAAACGTTTTGATATTATTACGGCTGTTTCTGTCTTTGAACATATTGATGATCCGAAATCCCTGCTGAAGCGGGTGAAATCATTGTTGACCAATGATGGCGTGTTTGTCTTGGAGACGGTTTACGCACCGGTTGCCCTGACGCGCACATGTGTCGAAACGCTTCAGGCGAATATATCTGCGGTTTACTCGCTTTCCGTAATCGAATGGATGTTGCGCGACGCCGGATTAAAAGCCTTCAAAGGCTCCATTACCGGCAAGGAAGGCGGATCGATCAGGTTGTTCATCACGCATGCCGGCTTTGACGAATATGATTTCGACCCTTGGTTTGAGCGGTTGGCTCAGCTTTGGGATGAAGAAAACGCACTGGCGATGCGGGCGTTGCAGCCTTACCAGTCGTTTGAACAACGTGCTGGCGAAGTGCAACGTGATTTTATTGAAATTCTGGAAGATATCCAATCGCGTGGCGAGTGCATTCATGTTCTCGGCGCCGAACCGCAAACGGAAGCCATGCTTCGCTGGGCGGGACCCGCAGCAAAAGCGGTTACGGCCGCAGTAGATACGGGCGCTGCGCGGGAAGCGGAACGATTGGGTGAAAATGGGCCGCGCATTATCTCGGAAACCGAGTGTCGTGCGGCTGAGCCGGATTTTCTTCTCGCATCGGCACGCTACAAGCGGGAAATGATGGAGCGGTGGCGAGAGTCGATCATGCTGGGCGCGAAGATGATTTTTATCACCCCAACGCCGCTAGTCATTACGGCAGCGAACTTTGCGAGCGAATACGGAAAAGCGATCAATGCTGGCGACGGTCCGGCCGGGACACAATCCTTGCGCACAATCCTCGCTGCCGCAGGCGGACCGCGCCTTATCGCGGATAATCCCGATATTGCAAAGAACGCGGGCTAAAAACGCACGCTTAAAAACCAGCGCTGCGTGCCTTCAAGAACGACGGCGGTCAACGGTCCGCCATAACACGCGCCCGTATCCACGTTGATGCGCCAACCGTCGTCAATCGGCCTTTCTTCCGGCGTATGACCGTGGACCACCACATATTCGGGCCGCTCGTTTTTTGGCGCGTTATGAAAACGGGTGCGAATCCACAACATGTCTTCTTCGGTCTGCTCTTCTAGTGGCGTACCGGGGCGCAGCCCGGCATGCACGAACAGGTAATCGCCTTCGATATGATTCAGTTTCAGTGTTTGAAGAAATTTATGGTGCGTCGCAGGCATGTTCTTTCTAAGCTCGTTCGCCAGAACTTCATTTGCGAGCGAGGTATCGACACCATAGCTTTCGAGCGTTTCCAGACCGCCCCAGTCGAGCCAGTGGGGAAGGTCATCAGGGTGATCCAGAAAATCCAGCATGCTGGCTTCGTGGTTGCCTTTTAAGAATACAGTCTCGGACTTTGAATGCTTTAACTCGACAAGCCGGTCGATAACCCCGCGGCTATGCTCGCCGCGATCAACGTAATCACCGAGAAAAATCAGCTTTGCGGCGTCCAGTCCGCTGGCGTCTTTCTCAATCTCGTCAAGCAGCGCATCCAGCAGATCGAGCCGGCCATGAACATCGCCAATGGCGTAAAGGCGCTTTCCCTCCGGCGCGGCGGCCGGATCGCCTTTCTTATTGAAGAAATTCTCGAACATTGACGCGTTAACTTCTCTGCAGGGCGGTATAATTGGCCCGTCAAAAGGGGTATAAAAAAACTGACAAAGAATCACTACTAACCAATTACGACAGTTTGCGGAGTGGAACGCCCCATTTATGAGTGTTCTTGTCACAGGCGGCGCGGGATATATTGGCGCGCATATGCTTCTGGCGTTGCAGGACGCTGGTGAGAAGGCCGTTGCGCTTGACGATTTTTCCTCTGGCGCGCGCTGGCTGGCCCCTGAAGATATCCCGCTCATTGAGGCGGATGTAGGGGATCAGGAAAACCTCGCGCAGATTATTAACGATTACGGCATCGAGGATGTCATTCATTTTGCCGGTTCGATCCTCGTACCGGAATCCATCCGGCATCCTCTCGATTATTATTCCAACAATACTGGAAACACCTTGAAGCTCCTGCGTGCATGCGTCAGCGCGGGGGTGAAACGGTTTATTTTTTCTTCAACTGCGGCCGTTTACGGAAAACCCGAGCGTGTGCCTATATCGGAACAGGCGCCTGTGCGATCGATAACGCCTTACGGTGCATCCATGGCCATGAGCGAACGCATCCTCGAAGATGTTGCTGCCGCGCATGACCTTTCGTTTGTGACATTGCGGTATTTCAACGTAGCTGGCGCCGACCCATCCTGCAGGGCTGGCGAGATCGGCAAGCCGACGCACTTGATCAAGGCAGCCGCGCAAATTGCACTTGGGTATCGAAAAGAGAAGCTGCAAATTTACGGCGGCGATTATCAAACGCCTGATGGCAGCGCTATTCGCGATTATGTTCACGTCAGCGATCTTGCGCAGGCTCATCTGGAGGCTTTGGAGCGTTTGCGTACAGGCGGGGGCTCGATCACCCTCAATTGCGGTTATGGCCGAGGCTATTCAGTCTACGAAGTTGTAGAGGCCTTTCGGCGGGTTACTGGCGAGGCTATGGACTATGATGTTGCGCCGCGCCGCGCCGGCGATCCGGCGCAGCTCATTGCCGATAATGCAGCGATCCGCACGGTTCTTGACTGGCGCCCGCGTTATGACGACATTGATTTTATTGTCGAAACAGCGATCGCCTGGGAGCGGTTTTTGGAAACCCGCAAAGAGAAAGTTTAATGTCGCCATCCTTGTTGTGGCCGCGCATTGTTTTTGGTGTGTTGATGGTGGTCGTCACTTTTTTGACGCTGACGCCAAACCCGGTTGAAAGCGAACCCGGCTTCGCCCTCACGCGCTGGATATCCTCATTGTTGCTCGGTGATGCTGAGAATGCAGACAAGATCGGCCATTTTCTGGCGTATGCCGTGCTTGGGGTGACGGCGTTCTGGGCCCGGCTTGCGATATTTTCGAAACGTTGGAGCGTCGTGATAGCACTCGCTTTTTATGGCGCTGCGCTTGAAGGGTTGCAGGGGCTTGGCGGCGTCCGATCTCCTGAGCTTGCCGATGCATTCGCTAACAGCCTCGGGGCTGTATCCGGCTTTCTTGCCGGCGCGGCGCTAGGCTGGTTTAGAAAGAAAGCCGCATCATGAAGGCGGCGGTGGTCATTCCGGCACGATACGAATCAACGCGCTTGCCCGGCAAGCCGTTGCTGAACGACACCGGAAAACCCTTGATCGAGCACGTCTATGAAAAGGCGTCGATGTCGAAGCTGGCGAGCAACGTCATTGTCGCTACTGACGATCAGCGCATTTTCGATGCGGTCGTGAAGTTCGGAGGCTTGGCCGTCATGACTGAGGCGGCGCATGAGACCGGCACGTCACGCGTTGCTGAAGCCGCGCGAGAACTAGACGCGGATATCATCGTCAATCTTCAGGGTGATGAGCCTGAAATCGATCCCGAAAATCTCGATCTGTTGATAGAGATGCAGAACACACATCGCCCGTTCGCGTCGACACTGGCCTGCAAGTTTCCGGACAACGCCTCGCAAGGGCCCGGATCGCCTGATGATCCGGCGGCGGTCAAGGCTATTCTGGGCGACGCGATTGCCGAAAATATTTTTCAGGCGCGATATTTTACGCGTCACATCTGTCCATGGCCCAGGCAGGGAAGCGGCCAGATTGCGTCGCCATCAAATTATTATCTACATGTGGGATTATATGCTTTTTCCAAAGCAAGCTTGATGACATTTGCCAGCGCGCCGTCTGCTCCGCTTGAACGCGCCGAACGGCTGGAACAGCTTCGCATCCTTGAAATGGGGGAGCGTATGACGGTCGGCATTATCGATAGCGCCGCGCCGGGAATTGATACGCCTGAAGATTATCGGCTGTTCGTCGCCAGGGAACGAAAAGGCGCCGCACGACAGTAGGGGGAGTTGAGGGGTGTCTGCCGGCGGCGCCTCGGGGTGTGCAGCAGCGGGAACTTACGCAAGGGACGAATAAGCGTAGATTGCCGGGTATGATGCTGCTGCCAAAACACTAACCATTGTCAGGATTGTGATCAGTCGGGCCATGGTGCTCTCTCCGTTTCTTGTTGTTATGAGGGGGAGATAGGAGCGCTATTTGAAACTGAAAAGATGCGTCGGCGGCGATTCGGCGCATGGGATAAACCGTTCATCGAATGACGTTTTTGCAATGTCTGTTCGCCGCAAGCAGCCTTCAATTCGTCGCCTTTAGTTCTTGAACTTGCTGTAAATCATTCTCCGCCGAAGAGATAAATCACACGGGTTGCTTTGGGGCGGCGAAGCATGGCCCATTGCCTCAACTGCCAACAGGAGGGCGCGGCCGTGGAATCCTTATTGTCTTTGGAAAACCTGTTTACGTTGATGATGCTCATCCTGCTTCAGGCAGTGCTGGGCTTCGATAATTTGCTTTATATCTCTATTGAGTCGAGCCGCGTGAGGCCTGAGCGGCAGAAATTCGTCCGCTGGCTGGGAATCAGCCTTGCGATTGTCCTTCGCCTTGTCCTGATGGTCGTGGTGCTTGGCCTGATCAGCGCGTTAACACAGCCTTTGTTCGGATTTCACATCGACGGCGTGTTTGAAGCGTCTTTCACTTTTCATTCAATTGTTTCAATTTTCGGCGGCGGTTTCATCATGTATACGGCGACGAAGGAGATCATGCACCTTCTTGCGGTAGAGCATGTTGAGAACCTCGATAAGAAGCATCAAAAATCGGTGCCGGTGGCGATTGCAACCATCGTTTTCATGAATTTGATCTTTTCGTTTGACTCGCTTCTTTCGGCGATTGCGCTAACACACGTCGTTTGGGTGATTGCAGCAGCGATCATCATCAGCGGCATCATGATGATTGTGCTGGCCGATCAGGTCTCGGTATTCTTGAAAAAGAATCGCATGTTCGAAGTCATCGGTCTGTTCATTCTGTTTATTGTCGGCGTGTTGCTGATCACAGAAGGCGGACATTTAGCGCATATGGAGCTGTTCAACTTCAAAGTGGAAGCCATGTCCAAGGCGAGCTTTTACTTCGTTATTTTCGTGATGGTCATCGTCTCTCTGGTGCAGACGCGCTATCGGAACAAGCTCGAAGCATTGCAAGCGAAAGAACGCGGGCAGCACGAAGCAACGTGACCCCGCTTCTTAATGACAGGACTATTGAAAACGCCGGTGCGATCAGTCCATCGGGCGGAAGATCAGCGTCAGGACGACGCCGATTATGCCAACCACGCCCCACAGCGGAAGCCCCATGATCGTGTTCAGCGCCTGTGAAACGCCGCCGGGGGAATTTTCGATGAGTGCTGCTGCATTAACGCCGATGAGACCAAGCACGGATTCGGTCGTCCGCATGACCGGCTCCCCGGTTTCGAGGGATGAGACGCCATCAGCACCCAACAGAGCTATGGCTAACGCCACCAGTACCCACGCAATAAAACGAAACGCCGCCATACTTCCCATTCCCCTCAAATGGTTAACGCAAAACCGAGAATTCAGGATAGCCCGCCTGACGGCAGGCTGCAAATCGAAAGCCGAACACGATCCAGTTTTTGGCGTTCTTAGCGGAATTTAGCCTTGCGGCAAGGCGGCCTGCT
The DNA here is from genome assembly GCF_028748065.1 of Hyphococcus flavus. Taxonomy (GTDB): domain Bacteria; phylum Pseudomonadota; class Alphaproteobacteria; order Caulobacterales; family Parvularculaceae; genus Hyphococcus; species Hyphococcus flavus. The sequence continues at coordinate 1,821,230 of NZ_CP118166.1, forward strand.
TGGTATCCCCCGCCGCTCCGGCGTTGCACAGTCGACAAGTAAAGTGCAGCCGGGCTTCATCGGTGCGGCTTAACCAAAAGTCGCCAAAACGGCATATCTTCAGCCCCCAGCGCGCTTGGGGTGATGAGTGTGAAGAGCGGCGGCTGAATGGTCAAAAGCCGCCCGTCGCTAAGGCGACGAAATGAAGACCCGCGTGCGCCGCGCGTTACCGGTGTGAGGACAGGTGGCCGAGTGGTTGAAGGCTGCCCGTCGCGAAGGCGACGATATGAAGACCCGCGTGCGCCGCGCGTTACCGGTGTGAGGACAGGTGGCCGAGTGGTTGAAGGCGCACGCCTGGAACGCGTGTAGGCGGGTAACCGTCTCGAGGGTTCGAATCCCTCTCTGTCCGCCAGCCTCTTCAGATCCGCTATGGTGTGTCAGAACAAGCCCAATCTTCAAACGCTTGCGGGCGATTTCGTCTCTGTACGGCGCATGAGAGACGGCACTCTTGCGGGCGCGCGCAGATACCCGAGAGTCTCTGACGGCAGCCCCTACTGAAAACTAGATTTTCACATTTGTGATGCAGCCCGCCGAGGTGTGAGTGTGCGACATACAGCCTAGACTTTGCTGCTTATGTGGAACAGGCGAATTTTTGCGTAAACTAAGTTTCCTCCGAGCTTGGTTATAGTATCTCGCGTAACGTTTCAGAACAATTCAACTTTATTAAAGCTGCTTTGATTTAAAACGTGGGAGGCGTGCAGGCGGTAATTAGTTCACAAGAAACAACGCCGTCATTTTTAAATGAATGAGGTAGATCGCTCTTGAAATAGTAGGCTTCTCCGGCTCTTAACGTACGTGTATGACCAGCGACAGTAACCGTTAATTCCCCCGATATCACAAATCCACACTCTTCACCTTCATGGGTCAAGTTATGACGACCGGTGTTGCCGCCTGGTGCGTATCGTTCCCACATGAATTGTATGGCTTTGCCGATGGGCCCTCCAACTTGTCGATAAGAGACCGCACCTTCGGAGAGCTCTGTCAACTCGCCTTTCGCGTAAAAAAACTTATCATCCATTGAAAGCGTATCGTCATCAAAAAACGTTGATAGGCTCATTGGCAGACCACTGACAATTTTTCGCAAAGTACCGACCGTCGGGTTCAGTGCACCGGATTCTATTTGTGAAATCGTGGCGTTCGCAATTCCCGCCTTTTTTGAGAGCTGTCGCTGAGACAACCCAAAAGCTTTACGGACCCGCATGAGGCGTGCGCCAATGTCTTCTTCTTGAGGTCGATCGTTTTTTGAGTTCATCGCACAGGCCCGCCACGTGTTTAGGATACTAAACACTTTCTCAAGCAAGGCACAGAAAATCAACAGCTTTTCTAATCTGTTTAACGTCTTGCTGAACACGTGGTTACAGCCATAGCGTTAGGAGACTTATTGTTTGAGGGTTGCATCAAGCCATGCACACAAACCAGTCTCTGTCTTCCTATTGGATGCCGTTTTCTTCCAATCAGGATTTCAAGGCGCATCCCAGGCTTCTGACAAAAGCCGAAGGCCATTACTATCAGTCGGAAGATGGACGGAAAATTTACGACAGCTTTTCTGGTTTGTGGACCAGCGGCCTTGGGCACTGTCACCCAAAAATTGTTGAAGCTGTGCAGGCGCAGGTCGCGGAACTTGATTACGCTATGGCCTTTCAAATGGGTCATCCGAAAGCATTTGACCTTGCCAATCGAATATCATCCATGGCGCCGGACGGATTTGAGTATACGTTTTTCTGTAATTCGGGATCAGAAGCGGCAGACTCGGCGCTAAAGATCGCTCTGGCATATCATCATGCAAATGGAGACGCGACGCGGACACGTTTTGTTGGCCGGGAACGCGGCTATCATGGAACAAATTTCGGGGGAATTTCAGTTGGGGGCATGGTTGCGAACCGCAAGGTGTTCAGTCCGTGCTTGTTGCCTGGGGTAGACCATCTTCCGCATACGTTAAATTTGAGTGAGAATGCTTTTTCGAAGGGATTGCCAAAATCGGGAGCACACCTAGCCGACGAATTGGAACGTATCTGCGCATTACACGACCCGTCCAATATTGCAGCGGTGATAATTGAACCAGCGCCCGGGTCGACAGGCGTCTTACCGCCTCCACAAGGCTACTTAAAACGGCTGCGAGACATATGCGACCGGCATGGCATATTATTGATCTTTGATGAGGTTATTAATGCTTTTGGCCGAATAGGCGCCAGTTTCGCCGCTGAACGGTTTGACGTAACGCCGGATATTATCACCACTGCAAAAGGCATTACCAATGGCGTTATCCCCATGGGCGCGGTCATTGTTACCGATAGAATTTATAACAGCATTGTTCAGGGGCCCCCTCATCTTGTCGAGTTCTTCCATGGCTATACCTATTCCGGCCATCCGGTTGCAGCGGCAGCAGCTCTCGCGACACTTGATGTCTATGAAGACGAAGGTAGTTTCGATCAGGCCCGCTCGCTTGAGGGTGTGTTTGAAGAAGCAATCCACAGTGTTGCCAACCATCCAAATGTGATCGATGTGCGCAATGTCGGTCTCATGGGCGCTATCGAATTAGCGCCGCATACGGATGGGCAAGGCATACACGGTCTTGAGGCACATAAACGTTGTTATTGGGACGAGGATTTGGTGATCAGAAACGGCGGAGACATTTTACAATTCGCGCCTTTCCTGAACTCAAAGCCTGACGACATTTACCGCACGTTTGAAAAGGTCAAGCGAGTATTGGAAAGCCTTGGCTGATCGATATCGAAGCAGGGAGATCTAAACAATGAATTGTTATTCCAGACGATCACTGATTACGGGGGCGGCGGGCTGTGGCGCTTTCCTGGCGGCTGGCAGCGCGCGCGCAGCAGTAAACTTTGGTACGGCGGACGCGATAATTCTGGCGAAAAAAATTTACAGCATGGACCCATCGATTGGCGAGGTGAGCGGCGTCGCGATAAGCAGAGATAAAATCCTGGCTGTCGGTTCGCATGACGATATGCGCATGATTGCGGGGCCGTCGACAAAAATAATTGACGCTCGTGATCAGATTATCATGCCCGGTTTTATCGATTCACACAGTCATCCGCTAATGGCCAATGAGGCGATTAGCGTCGATGTGAATTTGCGGCGCATTGCTGATGTTCAGGATGCGTTGAGACAGCGCGCTGAGAAAACAGAGCCCGGCGAGTGGGTTCTTGGTCATGCTTATGACGACACAAAATTCGAAGGCGGGCTTCCGGTAACCCGAGTTGACCTTGATGCTGTCAGCACCCGTCATCCGATTTTGATCATCCATCGTGGCGGCCATACGGGTGTTGCAAACTCCGCCGCATTCGACGCCGTTGGGGTGACAATCGAAACGCCTGATCCCGAAGGCGGAAAATTCTACAGAGAAAACGGCGCATTCACAGGACGTGTCGCCGAGAAGGCGCTCTATGTATTCTACAGAGCGGAGAACTATCCGGTATCATCGCGTGCGGATAACCAAAGGAATGCTGCGCTTTCCACAAAGCGTATGGCTGCTGCAGGCTTGACCTCAGTCACTGACGCATATTGTTCGCCTGATGAATACACAGCCTATCTTGATGCCCATCACGCGGATGATCTCAATGTGCGTATTGGGATCATGCCTGGGGCGAATAATTCAGGCAATGGCTCCCTGTATCAGATGTTAAAGGATCTGAATTATCGAAGCGGAGATGGCGGCCACATGGTGCGCATTGATGCTGTCAAACATTCCGCCGACGGATCCGCGTCGGAGCGGACTATGCGGATGAGTACGCCATTCGAAGGGCGGCCTGACGACTTCGGCATTTTGACGATGACCCAGGAAGAGATTGACGCTGCCGTCGATGATGCTGTCGCGCATGGGTTCCGTATCGGCATCCATGCGAACGGAGACGTGACAATTGATATGGTTTTGAAAGCCTATGAGCGCGTTCTGAAGGAGTGGCGCGGACCAAATCCGCGTTTTCGTATTGAGCATTGTTCATTAGTGAACCACGATCTCCTGAAGCGGATAAAGAAAACAGGTGCTATTCCGGCCCCTTTTTACACGTACGCGCACTATCATGGAAACAAATGGACCGAATATGGTGCAGAAAAGATGGAGTGGATGTTCGCCCACAAGTCTTTCATCGATTACGGCATTCCGGTCGCGCCAGCTTCAGATTATTTACCGGGGCCCTACGAGCCGATGATGGCCCTTCAAAGCCTGACGACGCGAAAGGATTTTGCCGGACGCGTATGGGGGGAATCTCAAAAAATCAGCATCCAACAGGCAATGAAAGTCTGCACAGTCAATGGGGCTTACGCATCCATGGAAGAAAACGTCAAAGGCACATTAACGCCTGGAAAGTTTGCAGATGTCGTTATGCTGGCTGACGATCCAGTAGCTGTTGATCCTGAAGCGCTAAAAGAAATCAAAGTCACCAGAACTATAATGGGCGGGAGAACAACGTTCGAGGCATGATGGATATTTTATCGAATAGCTGCGACGCCAAGCACATGATATTCGTGCAGAGAACGGTAGGAATTTCACGATACCGGTTGAGCGAGAGTTTTTTCAACAAAGTCGTGAGGAATGCCCCCCGGTTTCTGTCCAAAAGCTTTGGTCTAAACGTATGAACGGCGGCGCCATCATTCTTACAGTCGTCATAAGTTACTTGGCGGCGATGCTGATCGTTGGAATCGCGGCGCGCCCGCGAACGTCTTCCAAAAAAGAATACTATATTGCTGGAAGGCGTCTTCCCTACTGGGTTATCGCTTTTTCGATGAACGCCACTGGAGAAAGCGCCTGGCTGTTGCTGGGGCTGTCAGGGTTAGCGTATGCGGTCGGCGTCAATGCACTATGGGTCGTACTCGGTGAAACCTTAGGTATCTGGTTGAGTTGGCGGTTTGTAGCTAAACGATTGAACAGGGCAGCGATCAAATCGGATGCGATTACTGTTCCCGACATTTTATCCGATAAACTAGGCGACCCATTTCACCTTTTGCGCATCGCCGCCGCCCTGATAATTCTTGCTATGGTTCTGGTTTATGTGGCCGCGCAAATGCTCGCGACCGGGAAAGCTTTTGAGAGTTTTCTGGGCTGGCCTTACGCGATTGGCGTGATTGCCGGCGGGTTTGTGACCGTACTTTATACCAGCTTTGGAGGGTTCCGAGGGGTTGCATATACCGACACGGCTCAGGCGCTATTGATGGTCTTTGCCATCACGGCGGTTCCCATCGCCGGTCTGATTGAAGCCGGAGGACTTGGCGATGTTGCTAACTCACTAAAATCAATCAATCCAGCTTTGCTGGCCCCTGTGGATCTGTCATCCGGAATGACTATCGGCCTGATTGCGCTAGCCAGTTCCCTTGCCGTGGGGTTGCCGTTTATGGGCGTCCCGCAATTACTGGTGCGGTTCATGGCCGTTTCCGGTGTGGAGGAGATTCGAAAAGCAAGCCGAATTTCTGTTGTAGTGATATTTCTCCTCGGTCTGGGCGCCGTTTGTACGGGGCTTGTGGGCCGCGTTCTGGTTCCAAATTTAACCGATCCCGAAACAGTTATGCCGACTTTGAGCGAAGACCTCTTTCCATCGTTTGTGACCGGGTTGCTTGTCGCGGCGGTTCTTTCTGCGGTCATGTCCACCGTCAGTTCATTAATGAACCTGGCTTCATCCGCTCTTGTGGGTGATCTATATCACCAAGTACTCCGCCCAAATGCAGACACGCGCACGCTCGGCCGCATCGGTATCGGGGTTACAGCCCTTGTTGGGGTTTCTGGCGTACTCGTCGCGCTTAATCAAAATAGCTCAATATTCGACTTTGTATTATTCGCTTGGGCGGGACTCGGCGCTGCGTTCGGGCCAATGATCCTATGCGTTCTTTGGTGGAAGCGCACCACATGGATTGGCGCGCTCGCAGGCATGATTGGTGGTTTTGCGACAACCGTTATTTGGATTACCTTTTTCAAAACTCAGTTTTATGACCTCTATGAAATGATACCAGGATTTGCTGCCGGACTTATGTGTACAGTTTGCGTCAGTCTCATCACGTCAAAGAAGCAGCCGGTTGCCTGAAGCAAAGGATTATGCCCATGCACCTTTCAATGCCTACACTTTCTTTGCTTGTCCTTGGCTTAGCGGTTTTACCAGCGAGCACATTCGCTAGTGACCGATCGCGCGATTTGGGCGTCCCATTTACAGGTGAACCTGGTCCGAACAATACGATTACAGATGTTGCAGGCATAGAAGTCGGGCATTCTACTTTGATCAAGGGTGAGGGAAGACTGGTCCGCGGCAAAGGACCGGTGCGCACTGGCGTCACTGCCATTCATCCGCGCGGAAAAGAGTCCACAAGTCCCGTCTTTGGGGCCTGGTTTACGCTTAATGCATCTGGAGAAATGACGGGAACAACGTGGCTTGATGAGAGAGGCTTGATAGACGGGCCCTTGCTAATTACCAACACGCACTCGGTTGGCGTCGTCCGCGACGCTGCTGTTGAATGGATGGTCGATAAGGGTTGGTCCGCCTTATGGCATGCGCCCATAGTAGCAGAAACCTATGATGGCGCCCTTAACGATATTAACGGATTTCATGTCAAAAAACGGCACGCCATGGACGCAATGCGTAACGCTGCGCCCGGTCCTGTGCTTGAGGGTGCGGTCGGCGGCGGTACGGGGATGATGTGCAATCGGTTTAAAGGCGGAATTGGAACGTCATCACGCGTGGTTGATGTCGATGGCGAAAGCTATACGGTCGGCGTTCTTGTTCAATGCAACTACGGAAGGCGGTCCGACCTTAAACAGATCGCCAGCATACCTGTCAGCATACTGATGGAGGCGCCTCTGCCCTGTTACGAGAATCCATCATTGCGGCCAGATGGCGCATGGGCGGCGGTATGTTCCAAGGCCGAGGCTGACGAAACGAATGCCCCCGATGGATCTATCATTGTTGTCGTCGCGACAGATGCACCGCTATTGCCGCACCAGCTCAAACGGGTGGCCAAGCGGCCGTCACTTGCGCTGGGATGGCTTGGGGCCGTAAGCAATGACGGCTCGGGGGATATCTTTATTGCTTTTTCGACCGCGCAGTCCGGTATCATGGACGAGGAAAACATAGCTCATGGAATATCTATGTATCCTAATAATGACCTGACTGTGCTGTTCGATGCAACGGTGCAAGCGACTGAAGAAGCTATTGTTAATGCAATGGTTGCAGCCGAAACGATGGTGGGGGCAAACTCGCTTAAAGTTTTCGAACTACCGGAAGAAAAATTACGGCAAATAATGACAGATACTTTCCGGAACTAACACGCTGTCGCTACCGAAAAACGGTTTTCGTGGCAAAAGTTCTCTGATCTCGAATCAGCATTCCCTGTTAAATTACTCAGGGAATTTGTCGTTAAGGCTCTGAATTTTTATCTAAAAATGGGAATAGTTCAGTGTAACCTACCAAAATTCTGAAACTTTCCCTGTAGTATCCTCTATATCAGCGAATTCCGCCGAAGACAGGCTCGATCTTGTCCGCTTCCACCGCCATCCGACCTGAAAAAATTTCTGAATCCAGTTTGCTGTTGAATAAGCCCGCTTTACTCAAAGCGTTACGTGTTTTTGCGATCCAGAGCCCACGACAGTGCGGCTCCAACGAGATCACCAACCGACTGCTCAGGCGGCGTCTTCCTAAGGGAACAGAATTATCGGCGCACTCGCAAGCGCCATTCAACAAGATCGCGAGGCACTTAATTGAACAGCCAAGAAAGACATTGCAATTTGAAACGCCGGCAGAGAGATTTAGACAGGTGTTGAGTTTGCGTGAATGTTTGTGGCGCGTTATTCAAAATGGTTGCATCTTCGCAACAAATTTAAACTTTGAAAGCTTAAAGGCATTGCCAAAAGATTTTCGCCGAGTTACGGTCTAAAAAAAATGACACCGGTAGCAACAATAAATGACACCGGTGTCAAAATATCCAAACCGGCGTAAAATGCGCCATAATGGGAGGGAACCATGACCGTACGACCACAAAAATCTTGCACCTTTTTGGGGGTGTCGCTTCTTGCTTTGGCTACAAGTATGGCCATTCCTGCAAGCGCATTGGCACAAGACGATGAAACGGAAGATCGTATTGTCGTCACCGGTTTCAGGAGCAGCCTTGGCGCTGCGCTGCAAACAAAGCGCGATGAAACATCTATCGTTGACGCGATTGTAGCAGAAGACATTGCTGACTTTCCTGACTTGAACCTCGCTGAATCATTACAGCGTATTCCAGGCGTATCTATTGATCGCCAGGCAGGTGAAGGTCGCCGCGTAACGGTGCGAGGTCTTGGCGGTGATTTCACGCGTGTACGGATCAACGGTATGGAAGCGCTGACAACAAATGGCGGCTCTGACGCTTCGGGCGGGTCTAACAGAAGTCGCGCGTTTGACTTCAATACGTTTGCTTCAGAACTATTCAATGAACTGGTTGTGCGTAAGAGCCAGTCTGCTTCTGTGGAAGAAGGCTCGCTTGGCGCAAATGTCGAACTGAAAACTGCTCAGCCGTTTGATTACGGTGCAGGATGGACGGGGTCAGTTTCAGGCCAGGCTTTCTATAACGACCTCTCGGATGATGTTGGTCCTCGTCTTGCCGGACTCGTCTCTTACACGAACCCTTCTGAAACTTGGGGCGTGCTTTTATCCGCCGCCTATACTGAGCGCACGATCCGCGAAGAAGGGTTTTCGACAGTTCGTTTTGATGATCAGGGCGTTTTCCGATCTGTCGGCGGCGTCCCTTGCATGGGTGATCCATTGCCGGCGGATTGTCAGACACTGCAAAACGCCTACTACGCCCGCATCCCTCGTTATGGCCGGCTTGACTATGAGCAGGAGCGTCTCGGCCTGACGGGTTCCATGCAGTTCCGCCCATCTGATAGAACAGTCCTTTCTATCGATGGCCTTTATTCAAACTTTGACGGCCAGCGCGATGAAGAGTTTCTGGAGGTTTTCATTCGCAGCAACACGGACAATGTTGATGTCACTGACTTCACAGTGGACAGCAATGGTGTTCTGACCCGCCTCGTTGGCGATTTGCAGCCGGATGTATCGAACGGCTTGGTGCCGGCTCGCAGCGAACATCGCCGTGACTTTTTGAGTACTGAATTCTATCAGTTTACCGGCAATCTGGAACACGAGTTTTCAGATCGCATGCGCGGCAACATTTTCGGCGGCATTTCCCGGTCCGATTTTGACGTGCCGACCCAGGCGACCATTTTCTTCGACGCTGCAAATCCTGTAACCGGTTACACCTATGACTTTACGGGAAACCCGAACGCAGCATTTGTCGATTTCGGGTCCATGGACGTAAACTCTCCTTCCTCGTTCCTGTTTACGCAGTTTCGGAACCGGCCGCAGGGCGTCGACAATACATATGATACAATTCAGTCAAATCTTGAGTACGACCTGAATGATAATATCACCATGAAGGGCGGCGTTAGTTGGAAGCGATTTGAGTTTTCAACGTTTGAAGCGCGCGCAGAGGGTAGCGTTGCAGACTTGGATGGGTTCGAAGGCGCCGTTCCTGTCACAAGTGATCTTGTAGACCTGCTTACAGGCTTTGGCAGCGGCTTGGATGCGCCTAGTGGAATTGATACCAGCTGGGTTTCAGCGGATTTCGATGCGTCTGCTGCACTAATTGACCTGTTTAACATACCTGCAGTGCAGCGTGTGCAGGACACAAGAGGCGTCGTCGAAAAAGATCTCGGCGGATATGTCCAGTTTGATTTCAATTTCGATATGAACGGCATTCCGGTCCGGGGTGATTTCGGTGTTCGGTATGTTGAAACAAGAACAGCATCGACCGGCGTGATTGTTGATGAAAACGACGAATTGATCGAAGTCACGGTTGATCGAAAATACGACGACTGGTTGCCTGCGTTTAACGTCGTGCTCGAGCCAGGTGAAGATTTCCTGATCCGCGCCGGGTTCGCGCAGGTGATGGCGCGCCCATCGCTGGGTAACCTGACGCCAGGCGGCTCTATCGATACATTTACTGGCCCGCCATACGCGATTGAATTTGGAAATCCCGGACTTGATCCGTTCCGCGCGACTAATCTGGACCTTTCGTTTGAATGGTACTTCGCAGAGGAGTCGCTTTTGGCGGTCGGTCTTTTCTACAAAGACGTTGGGTCTTTCTTCACGGAAACCGATACGATTGAGACAACTTTCAGCCAGTCCGGTTTGCCTGCATCTGTCGCTTCGCCAACAAGCCCGCTTGGCATGGACTTGGCTGGAGGGGCAGACCCTGACGTTGAAATAGAACAAGTTGTGAATGGAGACTCAGCCAAAATCAAAGGCCTTGAATTTATCTATCAGCAGCCCTTCTCTTCGCTGCCGGGGCCATTTGGAAACACCGGTTTCATAGGCAACTACACATATGTTAGCTCTGATGAAATCATTGGCTTCTCCGACCATGCGTTCAACGCGACTTTCTATTATGAAGATAATCGCTTGGGCGCACGCGTCACCGGCGCCTATCGCAGCGATTATCTAACGACAAACCCTCGCAGCAGCGATGGTAGAGAGGAACGCGGTGTTGCCTCCACGTTCAATCTTGACTTCGCTATGCAGTATGCGTTGACAGATAGCATAGAGCTGACTTTCGATGCGCTGAACCTCACGGATCAGTATGAGCATCAAACATTCGATATGCTGGGGCTTCCAACGCTTTATCACCACACAGGTCGTAACTTCCTGTTCGGTGCGCGGTACAACTTCTAATCCCTTGGAACTAGGCGACGGTTATAGTTGCTGACCAAGTAAAAAAAGCCCGAAGCGTCCTCCCGCGCTTCGGGCTTTTCATTGGCAAAAACTATAATCGGATAGTCTATGATCAACCGGCGTAAGGTTCTTGAGTTGATTGGTATAGGCGGATCAGTGAGCATGCTTTCAGCATGTTCAACACATCAAGACTTTCGTCTTGCTGGTGGGCAGGAAAGAAGATCAGTTCTAATATCAGTCGTAGCCTTATGGCTGCGCACGCAGCCTCGAAAGTCAACAGTTCGCTGACCGCAGCGACGGACATTTCTCAACAACCTTGTCTGTGAGTTTATACTGCAGCTGGCGGAGCGGTTTAAGACAATGACGTATTGAGCGATGAGCTAGTGTTCCCATTCCTGTTCCAGGAATTCGGCTAAGCCATTTTCCAGTTTGACTTCATGCTTTGTTTCTTCGCCTGTCTCGCTGCGGGTGAAAAATTCATAGATGATGACGCCATCGGTCTGATCACTTTCAATGATGCGGTCAGGCGATATGCCTGGTGCGTACTCTAACAGCACAGTGCGTACGGATTCTGGCGTTTTAACAAAACTGATATCGCGCTGAATTTCAACGACGCGCCAGCTTGCGCCGTCTTCCATGATATCAAGTTCGATCTCGAGGTTATTCTCATCGACGCCGCCAACGTCATAATAGGTTTTTCCGTTACGGATTTCTTTTTCGGCCTCGGTGAAAGTAACATTCGGCCGTGTAGCCTGTGCCACAGCAAGAACATTGGACGGCAGGTCATCAATGGTGACTTCGCTCTTATCGGTTAAAGAAGAACCGATTTCTCCCTGAATACTCTCATTGTCACTGGAGTTACCAGTTTGTCCGCATGAGACTGAAAAAATAAACGCTGTAAAAAATAATGCTGAGCTTTTCATGCCGGTTGCCTCAAATTTGAAGATGCGGGATCGATTGGTTCAAAAGCAAATAATTCGCAACGAATTGGCTCTACGTCATCAAAAACAATGTTTGCCGTCTGGCCAACATGAGCCACGTGGACGCCAGTAATAGCGCCAGTTGAAATAACCATTCCTTTTTGAAGCGGCAGGCCGCGCTGGGCGCTTAGTTCCAGCAGGAAGCGTAACGATTCTAGTGGTCCGCCGGGAATCGATGCTGGCGATTCCTTGCCGACACTTTGGCCGTCGATGAAAGTTTCGCACCGCCAAGTATCAAATTTTAATCGGCGCCAATTTGGAATTTCATTGCCAACGATCAAGCCGAAATTATTTCCGAAGTCCGATATTGTGACCAGCGGGCCAAAGTCATTGATTCCGCAAAAGGGGCTGCTGGCGATTTCAATGCCTGCTGCAATGGATTTAATTAAGTCAGCAGCCTCGTCGATAGTCCAATTTGCTTTCTCTGGAGGTGCATCAGTGCCTAATGTAATTACGATTTCGCCTTCAATTGCTGCGAATCCGTTTTCAAAAACCGGCATCGCCTCGTTTTTTCCGTTCGAGCTTCTTATCGTTTTCTTGAAGATGGGACCGGCAAGACGATCAACGCCAAACCGTTTTTCATCTGCACCTGTGATCCTGCCGACTTTCCATCCTGCGATGTCATCGGACCAGAGGCTGATCGCCTCGTCCTGGATAGCGTAAGCGTTGCGCAAAGTGTCCGGCGGCGTCCCCGGATAGGTCTTGAGCGCCTGTCCGGCTTGGCGAGCCCCGACAAAAGACCGGGCGATCTCCGAGATGTCTGACACGTTGGCGGCTGGTTGTTTTTGTTGCATATTTTTGCGCCTGTCGATTTTTGTCCCTGATGGTGGACTTTATAGGAAACCGGTGTCATTTTCAAACAAAAGAGCTGCCCGTAGATGATTTTGGGCGCTAAAAGATGACTTTGGAGGAGGCTTTTCGTGTTTATCACAGGATTTCTCAAAATAATTCGCAGTCTGGCGGTGATAACCGGGGTGAGCCTTCTCGGCGCATGCGGGGGCGGAGAGTCTGCTGAAAACGAATCACGGACGGAAGCCGGCCGCGCCGCCTTTGATGGCGCGTTGGGCTGGGCCGCGACAACGCCAGGCGGGCGTGGCGGAGAAGTCATCAAGGTGACCACTCTCGCTTCTGATGGGCCGGGCTCTTTGCGCGATGCTATAAATACTGAAGGCCCGCGGATTATCGTCTTTGAAGTCGGCGGCGTCATCGACCTACAAAAATCAACACTGTCTATCACAGAACCGTTCGTGACGATTGCAGGTCAAACGGCGCCTTCGCCGGGCATCACTCTGATCCGTGGCGGGATTGATGTGCGAAGTCATGATGTGATCATTCAGCATCTGCGCATACGACCGGGCGATGTGGGCGAACCGCGCGCCAGTGGCTGGGGTGAAGATGCTATCTCTACTGTCTCCGCATACAATGTGATTGTCGATCATTGCTCTTTAACCTGGGCGACCGATGAAAACCTCTCCGCTTCAGGTCCGCGCTTTACTGGTGATACGCCCAAGGATTGGCGAAACGGCACGTCTCATAACATCACATTCAGCAACAATATCATTGCCGAAGGGCTTGCTGACTCAACTCATCCTAAATTCGAACATTCCAAAGGCTCGCTCATCCATGACAATGTCAGTAAGTTGCTGATTTACGGTAATCTTTATGCGCATAATTATGAGCGCAGCGCGCTGTTTAAGGGCGGCGTTCATGGCGCCATGATCAATAACTTCATTTATGATCCGGGTCCGCGCGCTATTCACTACAATCTACAGGCGCTTGAATGGGGTGACGTTCCATTTGAAACGGGTCAGATGACGCTGATCGGCAATGTTTTGCGCGGCGGCCCATCTACGCCTGCAGATCTTCCAATGGTGATGCTTGGCGGCGACGGCGATCTTGCTTTGTACATGCGGGACAACGTCGCTGTCGACGAATATGGCCGGCCTTTGCCGGTTACGGGCCGCTACACGACAAGCGCAGCAAAGATTGTCGAGGTTGCCGAACCGCTTGACCTTCCGGACAATGTCACGCCTTGGCCGTCAAATCTTGTAGAGCAGCATGTATTAGCCAATGCTGGCGCGCGCCCATGGGATCGCGATGCACATGATGTACGGGTTCTTGCGAACGCAGCCGAGGGCAGAGGCTGGATCATTGATAGCCAGGAAGAGGTTGGCGGCTATCCCGAAATGGCGGAAACAGGGCGCGAATTCGATCCGTCGCAATGGAATCTCGATACGATGGAACCGCGCAGACCTGACGTTCTCGATGATGGATCGAAGGCGCGTGGTACTTAAGCTCTTTACGGGGATAAAAGGAGTTTGCGCTTTGCCGAAGAGCAAGCGAAAGTTTCTGTCAACGAATCAATAATGGACTCATCGTGGCGCGCGGCGGCAAAAAAACTACCAACACAGCGGAAACTTTGCCGGCGAATACACGTGCTTTGGGCGGTCGCGCGAAGATAACGATTAACGACATTGCGCGCCTTGCAAATGTTTCAAAGAAAACCGTCTCGCGGGTGATCAATGAATCGCCGCTTGTGCGTCAGGAGACACGGGAAAAAGTCAAAGCGATCATAGCGGAGCACGGATATGCCCCTGATCCGCAGGCTAGGGCGCTGGCGTTTAGGCGATCATTTCTCGTGGGTATGATCTACGACAATCCAAGTCCGCAATATGTTGTGAACATGCAGCGCGGCATACTGGATGTTCTCGCCGATACGAGTTTCCAGCTCGTTTTGCACCCTTGCGAGCGCAGCGAAGCTACATTCAAGCAAAAAATTCACACATTTGTCAGTCAGCAAAAACCCTTGGGTGTTATTTTGCCTCCGTCAGTCTCCGAAGATGATACGCTTGCCGAGATGTTCGAGGAATTAGGTTGCGAATATGTTCGCATTGCTTCGGTTGAGCTTGACGCGCCCTCACGTATGGTTCGTACCCATGATGCGGAGGGGGCGGCGCAGGCCGCGCGACATTTGGCTTCGCTGGGGCATGAAAAAATAGCCCACATTCATGGCCCTAAAACTTTCCGTTCTGCACACGAGCGGATGGCAGGGTTTAAGGCTGGACTGAAAGAGCATGGTCTTTCACTGCGGAAAAAATGGACAGTTGAGGGCGCGTATACTTTTGATTCAGGCGTGCAGTGTGCGGAAAAACTGATTTACTCAGATGCTCGTCCAACGGCGATCTTCACAGGTAATGACGAGATGGCGGTCGGTGCTTATCAGGCTGTGCGCAAGGCTGGGTTGCGCGTGCCAGACGATATCTCTGTTGTCGGGTTTGACGATACGCCCATGGCGGCGCGGGTCTGGCCGCCCATGACTACTGTGCGCCTGCCTATCCGGGAGATGGGTCAAGCTGCGGCCTCGTTGTTGTTAAAGGAACCTGTTGAAAAGGCAGGGTCTGAGCTTGTGTCGTTCACGCCGGAGATCGTGGTCCGGGAATCCGCCGCATCTCCTGCAAAAAGCTAGCAACTAGCCGCTTGAATATATTAGGTTTCGATGTTATGACACCGGTTACCTAAATGCAGTTGGGTGGGTTTGTCCGCAGCCGTCGAAAAACAGGTAGGTTCAATGAAAATCGCACTGATTATTGAAAACAGCCAGGCCGCCAAGAGCGATATAGTTCATGACGCGCTGACCTCGGTGGTTGAGCCGCTCGGCCACCAGGTTTTTCACTACGGCATGTACACGCCGGAAGATAAGGCCTCGCTGACATATCCGATGAACGGACTTCTTGCCGGCATACTTATCAATTCAAAGGCGGCGGACTTCATTGTCACGGGGTGTGGCACCGGTATGGGTTCTATGCTGGCCTGTAACGCCATGCCCGGCGTTTTTTGCGGCCTCGTTGTGGATCAAACGGACGCCTTTCTTTTCGGTCAGATCAACGACGGAAACGCTCTGGCTATGCCATACGCAAAGGGCTTCGGATGGGCTGCGGAGCTGAACCTTCAGGATTGCTACCGCAAGCTGTTCGAGGTTGAGCGCGGCGTTGGATATCCGAAAGAGCGCGCAGCTGTCATGGCGAAGAACCGCGGCATACTGAAAGATCTCAAAGCCGCGTCATGTAATGACATGCTCGATGTACTGAAAGAGGTCGACCAGGATCTGTTGAAGGCAGCCATCGCGGGAGAGCGTTTCGAGGAGTATTTCTTCTCAAACGCGCAAGATGAAGCAATCGCTGATTACCTCAGAAGCGTATTACGCTCCTGAGCGCAGCACACTTAAATAATTGGACGAAGATCCAAAACTGTTAGGGATTAATTGGCTTCAAATGTTTAGCTTGAAAGACAAGGTTGCGCTGGTAACTGGCGCCAATACCGGCATCGGGCAAGGGCTCGCCATCGGTCTTGCAGCGGCAGGCGCCGATATCGCCGCTGTCGGGCGAACAGCGCCAGAGGAAACAAAAGCTGAAGTTGAAAAACTGGGCCGGAGATTTGCGTTTATCGAAGCGGATCTGTCTTCCACGGACGGCGTTGAGGCTGTCGTAACCGCAGCGGAAGCAGCGCTTGGGCCGGTGGATATTCTCGTCAACAATGCCGGCACGATCAAACGCAACGATGCGCTCGATTTCACCGAGGAAGACTGGGACTCGGTGATGGACGTTAATCTGAAAACCCTGTTTTTCCTTTCACAGGCTGTCGCCCGAAAAATGGTCGCCGCGGGATGCAAGGGAAAGATCATCAATATCGCGTCGATGCTGTCGTTTCAGGGTGGTATTCGTGTTGCGTCCTATACGGCCAGCAAGAGCGGCGTTGCAGGGCTTACAAAGCTGCTCGCCAATGAATGGGCTTTGAAAAACATCAATGTAAACGCGATCGCACCCGGGTATATCGCAACGAATAATACGGCTGCATTGCGGGCCGATGAAAAACGCAACGCGGAAATTCTCGGGCGAATACCGGCGGGCCGCTGGGGCAACCCTGATGACCTTGCCGGTGCCGTTGTGTTTCTGGCGTCATCAGCATCGGACTATGTGCATGGCACGACCTTGGCAGTCGATGGCGGCTGGCTCGCGAGATAGAACGCGTTAACAAAGAGGCACGTCATGCCTGACTTTCTCACTTTCGGCGAAATCATGCTGCGTTTGAAGACGCTAGGTCATGAGCGGTTCTTTCAGTCGCCGTCATTTGAGGCGACCTTTGGCGGCGGAGAAGCGAATGTCGCCGTGGCGCTGTGTAATTACGGTCTTGATGCTGCTTTTGTTTCGGCGTTGCCCGATAACGATATCGGCGAAAGCGCAGTGCGCGAACTACGAAGTTTCGGTGTAGACACGCGTCATATCCGGCGTTCAGGCGACAGGGTCGGTATCTACTATCTAGAAACCGGCGCCAATCAGCGTCCGTCGAAAGTCGTTTACGATCGCGCGAATTCATCGATTGCTGAATGCAAGCCAGGCGATTTCGACTGGGCAAAGATATTCGATGGCGCGAAGTGGCTGCACATCACCGGCATTACGCCGGCGCTGACGCAAAACTCCGCAGACCTGAGCCTTGAATGCGTGCGCGAAGCGAAAAACGCCGGCGTCACGGTGTCATGCGATTTCAATTATCGCGGCAAACTCTGGAAATACGGCAAGTCCGCGCCGGAAGTGATGACCGAGCTGGTGAAGTATGTGGATGTGGGCATCGCCAACGAAGAAGACTGTCAGAAGTCTCTGGGCGTTACAGTCGATGTGGAAGTTGAAAGCGGCGAGCTCGATACGGCGAAATATGAAGCGCTATCGGCAAAAGTGCTGGAGCTTTATCCGAATATGAGCGCCATCGCGATCACGCTGCGCGAGAGCAAGAGCGCCGATCACAATGGCTGGTCGGCGTGTTTGCGCGACAAGGACGGATTCAAACTAAGCCGTCGCTACGACATGACCGATATCGTCGATCGCGTGGGCGGCGGCGACAGTTTCGCTTCGGCGCTGATCTACGGCCTTAACGCCTACACTGATCGCCAGCAGTCGCTGGAATTCGCTGTCGCCGCGAGCTGCCTCAAACATTCCATTCTCGGCGACTTCAACCGCGTTAGCGTCTCCGAGGTCGAAAAGCTTATGTCCGGCGACGGATCGGGAAGGGTGCAGCGGTAACGTATTGAAAGCTTCTTTTTATGCTCGCTGAGAAATTGAACAATACGCCGGTGGTTCCGCTGGTGCAGGCCGACGACCCGGAAGTTGCGCTGAAAACGGTTGCGGCGCTTCAGGCGGGCGGGCTCGACATAATCGAAGTCGTGTTGCGAACCGACGCGGCGCTTAGCTGTCTCGAAGCGATCGCAAAGGAAGCATCAGGCGCCATCGTTGGCGCTGGCACAGTGCTTTCTGAATCTCAGGCAAAAGAGGCTGTGAAGCATGGCGCAAAGTTTATTGTTTCACCAGGCTTGAATGATGATGTCGTGAAGTTTTGCCAAGCGCATAAGTTGGAGGTTTTTCCTGGCGTCGTCACCCCAAGTGAGGTTCAGCGCGCCTGGAATTTGGGATTGCGGACAGTCAAGTTTTTTCCGGCGGGGCTTTCCGGCGGCGCGCCGATGTTGAAGGCACTGTCATCCGTATTCCGCGGAATGAAATTCATGCCGACGGGCGGCGTATCTACGGATAATTTAAAAGACTTTTTGGCGATCCCTTCAGTGATCGCCTGCGGCGGAAGCTGGCTAACGCCAGCGAAAGAAATTGAAGCCGGTAACTTTGGTGCGGTGACAGAGCTTGCGAGTGAGGCGGTGAAGCTTGCCGCTGAAGTGCGGAAATAAATGACGCCTTAAGGCGCGAGGGAGGGCGTGGCAATGCGCCAGTATAGCAACATCAACCGCCGGGACGTTCTGGCAACCGGCCTTGCGGCCAGTACGCTTTTTCCCTCCAGCGCAGTCGCGGCAAAGACAGAAGAACACCCAGTTGCATTGACCAGCCATGGGCCGGTCAGAGGCTATATTCGAGACAACGTCAAAACTTTTAAAGGCGTTCGTTACGGTGCAGATACATCTGAACGACGCTTTCAAAAACCTGTCGCGCCTATACCATGGCAAGACCCAGTTGATTCATTCGACTATGGCGCGGCCTCTCCGCAACGTGGCGATCGTGAAGCGATGGGTGAGGACTGTTTGTTTTTAAACGTCTGGACGCCTGCGTTGGCAGATGGCGGCGCCCGCCCGGTGATAGTTTACTTTCACGGCGGCGCCTACAATTCTGGCTCGGGATCGCATTCGCTTTATGACGGCGTAAATCTTGTCAACAAGGGTGACGTTGTCGTCATTACAGTCAATCACCGTCTCAACGCCTTCGGCTATTTGTACTTGCCGATGCTGACTGGCGGGGCTTTTCCGGATTCTGGCAACGCAGGCATTTGGGATCTGGTGCTTGCCCTTGGGTGGGTGCGAGACAACGCTGCAGCATTCGGCGGCGATCCTTCCCGTGTGATGGTTTTCGGGCAATCCGGCGGCGGCGCAAAAATCGCGACTATGATGGCGGCTCCGGCAGCGAGGGGTCTGTTTCATTCAGCGGCAACGATGAGCGGTCAGCAAGTGACGGCATCAGGTCCGCTAAACGCGACAGAACGTGCGCGTGCTTTCCTGGATGCGGCGTCGATTGAATATGATGACGTAGAATCATTGAAAACTGCGCCCGCAGAAAAAATGATTGAGGCGCTGTCAGCTGTTGATCCAATTAATTCCGAACGCGGGCTTTATTTTGGGCCTGTGCTGGACGAGAGGTTTTTAACGCAACATCCGTTCTGGCCTGAAGCGCCAGCGCAATCGGCTTCAATTCCGATGATCCTAGGCAATACAAAAGATGAAACGCGCAACCTCATTGGTAATCGTGAGCCGGATACGTTTGATCTGACCTGGGATGAGGTCCCCGCACGTCTTGCCCGGCATATGCGTGTTGACATATCTCCAATAGAAGTTCTGGAAACCTACCGCCGAGTTTATCCTGATTACTCTCCATCCGATGTTTTCTTCGCAGCGACAACAGCGGGCCGGTCATGGCGAGGGCAGGTTGAGGAGTCTGATGCGCGCGCGCGGCAGGTCGCCCCTACTTGGGTTTATCAAATGAATTTACCATCGCCTTTAGACGGCGGTAAATGGGGCGCCCCACACACATTCGATATTCCGCTAGCGTTTGACAACATGGAAAAGGAAGGCTCCATGACCGGAACGGGGCGCAGTGCGCGCCGCGTGGCTGATCAGTTAAGCAAAGCGTTTATCAATCTCGCACGCAATGGCGATCCTAATCATGATAGCATACCACAATGGGGTAAGCATAATTTGCCTGCCCGAGAGACTATGGTGTTCGACGAGGAAACGCAGCTTGTCAGTGATCCGCGTAAGGAAGAACGCGAGCTTTTTGCGAAAGTTCCTTTTATACAGTGGGGAACATAACACGTTAAAGCTGACTATTAAGTTTGGCGTCTGTAAATATAACAGAGCATCAATGACGCCTTGAGGAAAAGCAAAAGCGGCCACTACAAAAAGCCGCATTCAAGAGCTGGAGACATGTTCTCATGAAAATCAGCAGGCGATTGGCGATGTTGGGGGGCGCATCTTTGTTCGCTGCCTGCGAGCGCCAACATAGTCGACCGCTTTATTCCAGCGACACGCACCCGGAAGAGTACCCGACAGTGCAGGCTGTTAAGGAAATGGGTCGACTTCTTCGTGAGCGCACGAATGGCGAACTGGACATAAAAATATTCGCCGGCGGGCAGTTAGGCTCGGAAAGAGATACCCTGGAGATAACAACTTTTGGCGGTCTCGATATGAACCGCGTGTTTCTTGCGCCGCTAAACGCAATCGAGCCGTTAACGACAATTCCGTCGTTACCGTTTCTGTTTCAGTCAACTGAACATATGCGCGCTTCACTGGACGGCGCGCCGGGAGAAGCGATTCTCCGCTCGCTAGAGCCTCACGGCCTTGTCGGCCTTTGCTTTTACGACTCGGGCGAGCGCAGTTTTTACAATGTAGGCCGGGAAATTTTAACGCCTGACGACATGAACGGCATGAAGATCAGGGTACCGAATTCCGATCTGAATGTTGCGATGATTCGTGCGCTTGGAGCCGACGCAACGCCAATGTCTTTAAGCGAAGTTTACCAGTCGCTTGTGCAGGGCGTGATTGACGGCGCTGAAAACAATTGGCCCTCCTATGAGTCAGGCCGACATTTTGAAGCAGCGCCATACTACTCGCTAACGCGCCATGTCATGACCCCGGAAATTTTACTCATGTCTAAAACGCGCTGGAGCAAGCTTTCCCTAGAGCAGCAGCAAGTGGTGAGGCAGTCTGCAAAGGATTCAGTTCCGTTCATGCGTAGGCTTTGGGATCAGCGCGTTGCTGAAGCACGAGACCGTCTCATCGCGGCAGGCGTTAAGGTGAATGAAGTTTCCGATCTTGCCCCATTCGTTGAACTCATGCGGCCAGTTTGGGAGCAGTTTGTCGTAACCGACGATCAAAAACGGCTTGTACGAGAAATTGAGGAGTTAGCAGCTTGATGATGAACCAACTCTCGAAAGTCACCCATGTAGCTGCTGATCTCTTGTTAAAGGCGGCGGCTGCAGGCTTGGCGATAATGACTGTGATCGTCGGCTGGCAGGTGTTTGGCCGATATGTATTGAATTCAAGCCCTTCCTGGTCAGAGCAAGCCTCCTTGACCTTGATGATCTGGTACGTCTCGTTTGCCGCTGCTGCTGGCGTAAGAGAAGGCTTTCATATTCGCATCGTTGCTGTTGAAAATGCAGTTCAAGCAGGAATACGCAAGATGATGCGCGTTGCTGCCGATTTGGTTGTGGCGGCGTGCGGCGTCGCCATGTTGATATGGGGCGGGGAGCTGGTGGCGCGAACATGGTCACACGTCATTCCATCGCTTGGTCTGCCGCGCGGGCTTGCCTATCTGGGACTTCCCATTTCAGGCGCGCTCATTTTTCTTTTTTCAGTCGAGCGTGTTCTGGAAGAACTAAAAGGAGTCGATCTTAAGGACGAGGAGGACCCGCGATGGAGCTGACTGTCCTCGTACTGACCCTACTGGTTCTACTCGCCATTGGAACGCCTGTGGCGTTCGCCTTGCTCGGTGCATCGATGGCGGCGTTCATTGTAATGGATATTCCGCTCGTCGTTGTGTTCCAGCGCGTTGCTGCAGGCATGAGCGTTTTCACTTTAATGGCGATTCCGTTTTTCATCTTTGCAGGTGATCTCATGTACCGCTCCGGTATTGCCGAAAGGCTGGTGCGGGTTGCGGAGGCCATGTTCGGGCGAGCTCGTGGAGGGCTGGGGCAGGTTACCGTTGGCGCATCGACTTTGTTCGGCGCTGTTTCGGGGTCTGCTATCGCCAGTGCATCAGCGATGGGTTCAACCATGATGCCGCTGATGAAAGAAAAAGGATATAGCGGCGACTATGCTGTCAATGTAACTGTAACAGCCGCGATTGTCGGCCTTCTCATACCGCCCTCACACAACATGATTATTTACGCAGCGGCGACAGGTACAGGTGTTTCAATCGGCGATTTGTTTCTCGCTGGCATCATACCCGGCGTTCTTACAGCTGCACTGCTGATGTTTGTCGCCTGGATTGTCGCTGTTAAACGCGGGTTTCCGAAAGGCTCTTTCCCGGGATGGGCGGCTTTCGTTCGCGCTTTTGCGCTGGCGGTACCAGGGCTGATGGCGGCAGTCATTATCATGGGCGGGATTTTGAGCGGCGTATTTACCGCAACCGAGTCCTCGGCGATTGCCGTTATCTATACTATCCTAGTAGGCGCGTTTGTATATCGGTCGCTTGGTTGGTCCAAGTTTGTCGAGGCTGCCATTCAATCCGTGAAAATCACAGCAATGGTGCTGTTAATCATCGGGTCGGCGACGGCGTTCGGTTATGCATTAGCAATTTTAGAAACGCCTACGCAGCTTGCAAACCTGATCACGACGCTGACCGACAATCCAATCCTTATTTTGTTGATTATCAACATCATGCTGCTGCTGCTCGGTACATTCATGGACATGTCACCGTTAATCGTCATTACGACGCCTATCCTTCTGCCCGTTGTCCAAAAAATCGGCATGGACCCTGTGCATTTCGGTATTGTTATGATGCTTAACCTTGGCATTGGATTGGTAACGCCGCCAGTTGGCTCAGTGCTTTTTGTGGGTTCGGCGGTTGGAAAAATTCCGGTGGAGCAAACTGTGAAAACGATCTGGCCGTTTTATAGCGCGCTTGTCGTGGCGCTTCTCGTCATCACTTACGTGCCAGGATTGTCTTTATGGCTTCCAAGTCTTTTTAACTAAACCACCATTGATCTGTCTGTTTTGGCGTGAATAAAATCACGTATTATCACTGGCGCAAAGAACATGTCGGGTTGAACGTGGAGCAAGCCAAACATTGAAAAGCCTTGAAAAGGAGGACGCCAGATTGAAGCGGCTTCCGCCCGACCGATCTGGCCTTCGTTGTATTCAGGCTCTAAGCAGACTGATCTTTCATGGAGTATTATCAGCAGCGGTTAGCTGAAGACAGCTATGGTTTGTGTAAACGGCGCATTTCTTCTAACAAATTTAGTTGTGAAGTCCTTTTTGTTTTAGAAAGAAGCTTGCGGCGATATATACCGAAGATTTTACGGCTAACCTTGAAGCATCCATGAACGTGTTGGAAAAGGTGTGTTAGAAATCGGGAGATTTGAAGATTGCATAGAGCGGTTGTTATTGGCGCCGGCCAGGCGGGTGCGCAGAGCGCCATTTCATT
Source organism: Hyphococcus flavus (assembly GCF_028748065.1). Classification (GTDB taxonomy): domain Bacteria; phylum Pseudomonadota; class Alphaproteobacteria; order Caulobacterales; family Parvularculaceae; genus Hyphococcus; species Hyphococcus flavus. The sequence continues at coordinate 1,844,642 of NZ_CP118166.1, forward strand.
ACGTCAGGCAGGATTTGACGGCCATATAGCTATGTTTGGTGATGAGCCGGCCGCCCCATATCAACGCCCACCGCTTTCCAAGGCATATCTCAAAGGCGAGCTTGAACGAGATCGATTGCAGTTACGCCCGGGCGCGTTTTATGAGCGACAAAATATCACTCTTCATCTTGGTGAAAAAGTAAGGTTGATAGATCGTGGTGCGCAAAAGGTAATAACCGAAGACGACGACGAAACACACTACGATAAATTATTGATTGCAACCGGGGCGCCGGCGCGTCGATTGAAATCTCCGGGTGCAGACCTTCAGAACATATTTTATTTGCGCACCCTCAAGGATAGTGATGCGCTGCGCTCCATTTTGCACTGTGACGGCCGCGTAGTTATCGTCGGGGCAGGGTATATAGGTCTTGAGGTGGCGGCTGTCGCGCGCCAGGCGGGTCGGGATGTTACGGTTCTTGAAATGGCTGACCGCGTGCTGGCGCGTGTTTCTAGCCAGCCAGTGTCTGAATTCTATCAGCAATTGCACTGCGATGCTGGAATTGACTTGAGGTTAGGTGCGGCGCTCGATGAGTTTCTCGGTGAGCACAGTAAAGTGACTGGCGCAAAGCTGACGACGGGCGAAGTCATCGACTGCAAAGCTGTTCTTGTCGGTATTGGGGCGCTTCCGGAAACAACGCTTGCCGCCGAGGCGGGCCTCGAAGTTGGTAACGGAGTTATCGTCGACGAATACGCTCGCACCAGTGATGAAAATATCTGGGCGGCGGGCGATTGTGCGAATTTTCCGTCGCCCCGCTACGGTCGCCGGCTGCGGCTGGAATCCGTGCCAAACGCAATCGAACAGGCGAAGGCGGCCGGCGCCAATATGGCTGGCCAGTCTGTCGTTTATAATGCTTTACCCTGGTTCTGGTCTGATCAATACGGCGTCAAGCTGCAAACGGTCGGGCTCATAGAGGGGCATGACGAACTTGTCGTTCGCGGTGACCCGGCAGCAAAACGTTTCGCCGTCTGGTATTTTAAAGACGGCAAGCCGCTTGCAGTCGACGCGATCAACGACCCTGCTTCCTTCGCCATGGGAAAGCGACTGATTGAAAAAGGCGCGGCGTTAGATCTAGCAGCGTTAGCAGATATAAAAACCAACCTTAAATCGCTGCTTGATTAGGAGCACATCAGTTTATTTGGTAGTGCTGTTAAGATTATTTTTTGGGCCATGAAAATTGGCGTAGATATTTCCACACTTATGGAAGCTTCGTTGTAGAACGATATATTCCGAAGGAACCCGGATTTAGCTACGCTTTGAATAGTACTTTCTTTTTAGAATGAGAAGCTGCGTGTTATGGCGCATTCTATACGGATGGTTGCAAATCCACCTGCTTCATCCGCGATCAGCTTCGATACTTTGCACGTGTTGGAGCTCTTCAAGAGTGTATCGTTGGGGAATGTGTTGCGGACAGTTCCAGTCATATGCCTCGACTGAAATTACGACCACACGTTCCGGACGTGCAGGATAATTCTTGTCATGCAACTGTGCGATGAGTTTTGGGTTATCGGTGTTGCCATGAATGGTTGTACGGCCCCATATTTTTAGCCGTCTTTGCCTAGGGTAATCCATTAATATAAGAGAAATTTTTCTGTTTTTAGACAAGTTGCCTAAACTTAAATATTGCCGGTTACCGCGGTAATCCGCATAAGCGATAGTCCTCTCATCTAAAATGTTTAAAAACCAGCGCGGGCCTCCGCGAAACTGCACATAGGGCCAACCGGATTCTGACACCGTTGCCTGATAAAAACCGTCCCGCTCAGCGATGAATGCGATCTCTTGTTTTGTAAGTTTTTCGCCGCCAGCCGCCTCGGGCGATAGGAGTTTCGCATAGCTTTCCGCTGAACCCTGTTGTCTTTGAACATCAATCACTGACGGTGTGAATGCTATTTCTGCAAAAGCGCGAGGCAAAAGCTATCTCCTTTGAAAACCAGATTGTCTACAGGCGACGGTCAGTTTTACGAATTGGCAAATCGTTGATGCTGGCGTAGCGCTTTTGCATCAGGCCATTGGCCGCAAACTCCCACATCTCGTTTCCATAGCTGCGAAACCATTGGTCATTGTCATCATGCCACTCATATTCGAAACGAACAGCAATCCGGTTTTCTGTGAACGCCCAGAGCTCCTTTTTTAGGCGATAGTTTTGCTCCTTCGCCCATTTCCGTTCTAGAAACGCTTTTATAGATTCGCGTCCGCTTAAAAACTCGTTCCGGTTTCGCCATTCAGAGTCTTCTGTATAGGCTAGGGCGACTTTTTGGGGGTTACAGGTATTCCAGGCGTCTTCGGCGGCCTGCACTTTCTCGCGTGCGGTTTGTTCTGTGAAAGGCGGAAGGGGCGGTTTCATGACGGTGGTTCCGTTTTATAAATTAAGTTCAGCTGGTGCGCCCGAACACAATTGTTCGGGCGCAAACTCTTACTAGAGATCGCCGACAGCAGTGTGCTTGATTGACGGCCAGGTTTTTTCGGCTTTCGCAAGAATGCGTTTGGAATCTTTTTTATAGATTTCGAAAACTTCCGCGTTCACGAAGAGATAAAGTTTACCATCGACGATGTCGGCGTAATGCGGATCACCATCGAATTTTTTGCCTTTGGCAACCGCATATGCGCAAAACCCGCCATACTGTGGCGTATATTTCTCAGGCGTCGACTTGAATAGGCGTGCGGATTCTGCTGAGGCAAAATAATAAGCGACGCCATCTTCGACGACCGTGTGAGCAGCTTCACCTTCTGCAACAGCGTTTAATGTCGATAAGGTAACCGGATCGACGCCATGCAGACCAAGGGGAACGCCTGCCGCGGTTACACCAGTAGAGACGTTGTATTCGTCTTCAGCAAATGCCGCTATTGGCGTGACAAGTGCAAATGCGATAGCGGCGGCGGTTTTTTTCAGCGTGTTAGTCATGGGCTAGTCCTTTTTTAGTGTTGAGTTGCGTTGGTTTGTCTTTCCACAAACGAAGTTGACTGGTTTGCGGAGCTCTCTTCAGGCTTTGTTCATGTCTTAAGGCCTGAGAAGTTGGCGCGCCCGGCTGGCGTGGGGAGTTAGGAGAGGGAGACGCAAGCCGGACGCTTCAGGCCATCCGATTAATGGATGGCGTCGAGTGTTAGCGGCGGAATGCAGCCTTAATCGCTTTCACTGTATTGCTGGTGTTATCAACGGCGCTCGCGATCATGCGAAAGTTGATTAAGGATGCGGCGTATCCATTGTAGTGCTCAGTGATGGCGCCTGCGGTGGCGTCCGTGACGACCATGACTTCAAAACCGTTTTCAATCAGCGTGCGCATATGTGATTCCGTGCACAGGTTCGACGACATGCCGGCAAGAATGACTTTATTGATGCCCGCCTTGCGCAGTTGCAGCACGAGGTCGTTGCTATCGGGGCCATAGACTTTGTGTGGGCTCGTAACGACAGTCTTGCTGTTATTGATGTAAGGCTTATACCGCTCAAGCCAGTCGGCGCCTGAGCCTTCGAACCCTTCAAGTGTCAGCGCATGGGGTCGATCGAACATACCAATGTTGTGCATCAATGTTTCCAGGGTTCCCTCGAATCGCCATTGGTGATCGTGCGCGAAATAGTAATGAGGAGATACGAATATAGGCATGCTGGTTTCATCCGCCACGCTGAACAATGCTTCCAGATTCTTGACTGTACCGTTTTCGGTAATGCTTTGTCCGACGACACCCCATGTCACTCCATTTGGCGATAGAAAGTCATTTTGCGGATCCGTAATCACAATCGCTGTGTCATCGTTTGTGATTTCAAACCCTGGTTCGGGAAGGCCGTCATTTTTAGGTGGTGACTTCGCTGTGGCGGCGCGGGAAGCCGGTTCTTCGGCGTGTACTGGCGTTAACAGTAAAATTGCCGGACTGATGACAACCAAGAGAAGCGCCAAGTTTGCAATGATGCTGAAAATGAGCGCCGAGGCGTCTGTTCCCCTACTGTAGAATTGACGAAGCGACTTTTCCATTTCGCTGACCCCTTTCAAACAATGTTGTTTCTGTATGAGGGGCGGATTGACCTCCGCCCGGATTGCCCGGCCGGATACATTTACCGATCGGTGCATGTTAAATATGAAAAGTGTACCGATCTGTCAATGTTATATGGAAGAATTTTGTGAAATTTCGCACTCGACATATTCAAGGCGCGGCTATATAATTGTTATTGCAAAAGAATATGGATTCTTCTTGCAATAAAGCCGATCATAAGTATTTACGATTCTGTTATTGTAGTTGTGAGGAGACGGCCCTAATGAGCGCCTCAAAACGTGACGAGTTAGTCCAGAAAGCGCTTAAAGCGTTCTACCAGGGCGGGTTCCACGCCATCGGCATGGACAGACTTGCAAGAGAGACCGGCGTTTCAAAAACGGCGATTTACAAACATTTTCGGACGAAAGAAGAACTCATCCTGGCTACGCTGCGGCTACGCGACGAACAATTTCGCAATTGGCTCATGCGCCGTATTGAGGCGATCGCGCCCGAACCAAAAGATCAACTTATCGCTATTTTTGACGCGCTTTCTGAGTGGTTTAATGAGCCGGAATTCAAAAGCTGCATGTTTATAAAAGCATCTTCTGAATACCAGGACCGTGCTCATCCGATACATGCAACGTCTGCGGAGCATAAGCGATTATTGGCAGCCGATTTCACGGAGCGCGCAAAAAAGGCCGGTGCATACGAACCGGAACAGCTTGCGAACGAGCTACTGATCATAAAAGAGGGTGCGATCGTACTTGCACACCTTCATGACGCAAAAAAAGTGGCTATTGACGCTCGCCGAGCTGCTGAAAAGGTAATCAGCGTGTCGAGGTAATTGCAAAAAGGGTTTCGTGTTCTGTTGCGAGACTACCGTGAAAATGCCTTACATCAGTAAGCTGGGTGTATCTGGGTAAAATGAATTATGTATCGGGTTTTGAGGGGGGGGAGAGAAACTTACTTCACCGGTTATCGCGCTCTGGCCCGATATTCATAAGGGCTCTCGCCTTTGATCCTTTTGAACGCGGCGCTAAAAGCAAAAGGGCTTTTGTAGCCGATTTTTTCGGAGACTGTTCCCACAGTTTCTTCCGGTCGGCGGAGAAGGTCTTCTGCAAGCGCCATACGCCAGTTTTTTAGGAACGTCATCGGCGGTTCACCGACAATATCGTTGAAGCGTCTGGCGAGGGACGCACGCGATGCGTTGGTTTTCGCTGCAAGCTTATCTAAGGTCCAGGCATAAGCGGGGTCCTTATGAATGAGTTGAAGCGCTCGCTCCACGATCGGATCACCTTGGGACTGCCACCAAACGGGACGTTCCGAATCCTGTTTTCCCGCCCACGCTTTTAATACGGCCGTCAACAAAAGATCTAACAACCGGTCGAGAACGGCTGCTTGTCCAGGTTCGTCTTTTCCAACTTCAGTCACAAGAATTGACAGCAATGGAGAGTCCCAGTCTTCTTTACTCAGAGCCAATGCTGGGGGAAGTATTTTTTCAAGCCTATCGCTCACCGTGCTCAAATGCTCATAAGCACCAACAATAAAAACACACTCTCCTTTAGGATCGTTTCCCCAGGTTCGTACGCCGTGTGTCATCTCTTCGAGTACGGAATTTCCTTCAAGATCGCAGCAGTGCTGTTGAGGGTGGATGACAATTTCCGGTTCTGTATCGATAGCGCCCACGACATTGTAATGGTCTGGCGCGCGCGTCACTGCCACACCGCCTGGCGCGATGTGCAGCGGGTCTCCTTTGTCGGGCATAACCCATAATTCGCCCTTGACCGCAGCAATAAGGGTAACGGGCGACTGCGCCACAATGCGCAACCCCCAAGGCGGGCTCATGACGCAGCGAAGTGAAAAAGCTCCCCGTGCGCGCGTTCCTTCCAATAAGTTGGCAATAGCGTCCATAGGGTGAATTTAGACGAACTCGTATGATTCTGAACAGACTGAACATGGCTGAATAACAGTCCAGATTATAGGTTTTGATCAGAAACAGAACCAATCGGATTGTCCAATGCTTGATGCAACTCTCACAGCAACTCTCTGGTTTTGCGCAGTTGGCAGCGGCGTCATGGCCGGCGTCTACTTCGCATTTTCGGCCTTTATTATGGCTTCATTGGCGCGGATCGAGACATCTGCGGGCATTCTCGCTATGCAGTCCATCAATAACGTCATCCTACGCTCAGCTTTCATGCCGCTTTTCTTCGGAACGACTGTCGCTGCCGTTGGTGTTGCGGCAACAGCATTGTTGGACATGTCCAGGCAGAGTGCGCTCTTAATTGCGGGTGGTGGCGCTATCTATTTCGGCGGCATGTTCCTGATTACCATCTTCTATAACGTACCGCTCAACAACAAACTCGACAGCGCTGACCCACATTCAGCTTTTGGCGCAGAAGTGTGGGATTTTTATCTACGCAAGTGGACGCGCTGGAACCATGTGCGAACCATCGCATCCGTTGTTTCGAGCGTAATCTTTTTCATTTCAATCTCAGGGAAACTATAATGAAAACATTCGAATTTTTTGCATCGGCAGTATTCTGGGTTGGTTTGTCGGCGGTTGTGCTGCAGGCAGTCTATTCCAAATCTAATGCTGACGAAGCAGCGCCGCTGCAATTCAATACCGGCGACGACGTCAGCTTTTCGTCTGGCGCCCCCAACTACTTTGAAGCATTTGCGCCAGAATTGCCAGAAATGTTAGCGCGCATGCCTCAGGTGGACGCTGAAACGGGATTATATGTTTCAGAGATAAAGCCGGGCCTCTTTTATGTGACGGAAGGCGTCTATCAGTCTGCCTTTCTTGTCACTGATGACGGCGTCATTGTATTTGATGCGCCACCGAGCTTTGCTCACAAATTGCCCGACGCCATTCGTCAGCATGCACCGGACAAATCAATACGCTACTTAGTCTATAGCCATGGTCATAGCGACCATATCGGCGGTGCAAGCGTTTTTGGAGATATTGATGCACTGGAAGTCGTCGCTCATGGGGATGTTGCGCACAGCATCGCTATAGCAAAGCATCCCGGCATTCTAGCCGCTACTGAAACATATAATGCACCTCATAGCTTCTCGCTTGGCGGCGAAACAGTAGAGCTTACACCGGCGTCTTTTCACGCCGAAGATGTAGATACGATTATTTATCTACCGAAACAGAAATTCGTTTTGGCTGTGGATACCATTACTCCGGGCGAAGTTCCTTTTATGAATTTTGGCGCCACTTCGGATGTCGGCGCCTATATGGCCTTCTTTGACATGATCCTTGAGTATGAGTTCGATCATATATTGTCGGGTCACGTATCAGTATTAGGCACGCGCGAAGACGTGATCATCGCACGCGACTATGCGAATGACGTCTGGCAAACAGTTGGCGCGGGCATGGCGGATTTTTTTGACCGCTTCAATTCTACGTTTGCCGACATTGGACACAAAAACGCAAACCTTGCTTACCGTGCGACAATCGAAGCTGTAAGACGAGATTGCGCAAGACAGATAATCGATCGATGGACTGGTAAATTGTCCGTGGTGGAGGTGTGGGCGGACAGCCACTGTGAGGCGGTGATTTTATACAAAATCATGCACTAGTTTTGCGGCCCAAAGTCACTAAACATGTGTTCTGGAGAAATAAGATGAAATTACTGAAACTCAGTTTTGTTGTGCTTGGCGCATTAACCGCCATTGCTGTTTGGTCCGCTTTTACAGTATTTGTGGGTTTTTATGGCTGGTGGATGAAACCGGTTGCGCCTGAAGACGGTCATGCTGCATTTTTCGCTGAAGCGACACGCATGATTGATGAATTCAATCTCGGCAATACAGCGTTCATTCTTATAGAGGCCGGCGAAACGGTAGGGGAATATTACGCTAGGGCTGAGCGTGCCGTCGATGAGAACACAATCTTTCCAACGTCGTCGTTCAGTAAATGGATCACTGCGATAGGCGTGATGTCGCTGGTCGAGGAGGGGCGGATCGATCTTGATGATGCTGTGTCGTCTCATATGACGCGCTGGAATCTGCCAGATGGCCCATTTAATGAAGACGATGTAACAGTCCGGCGGCTCCTTAGTCACACGGCGGGCCTGACTGATGGCTTGGGGTTCGGTGATTACGAAGCTAGCGAAACTCTGCCTACGCTTGAGCAGTCATTAAGCCACCCACGTGCATCTTCCGGGCGGGATGTGGAGATCACGGTTGGCTCAGAGCCTGGAAAAGAGTTTGCCTATTCCGGAGGCGGTTATCTTATTTTGCAATTAGTGATTGAAGAGGTGTCCGGCCAAGACTATCAGAGTTTTATCGAAGGCAGGCTTCTTAAGCCGCTTGAGATGAACCGCTCATCTTTCAACTTTATTGGAGACATCGAAGAAGCAACTGGCTCCTTCGATCCGGCTGGCAACCCGGCGCCTCAATATAAATATGCGGCCGCGGGCGCCACCGGATTCTCCACGTCGGCCGCCGATTTAATGCGGCTTGTGCATGCAGTTGCGACGGCTGACCCAGCGCTCGGGCTCAGCGCAGAGGCCTTGCAATCCATGCGTGCGCCAGAAGCAAGTATCCTTGGCAGCGGCATATGGGGGCTAGGGACCATGCTTTATGCACCCACACGGTCCGGCAGCGATTATATCTATGGACACGACGGCGCCAATGAACCCGCTATCAATGTTTCCGTGCGTATTAATCCTGAAACGGGTGATGCTTACGTCGCGCTAGTTAATGGGCATCCTTCACTCGCTTCTGACATCGGCGCCGAATGGGTGCTCTGGCAGACTGGTAACCCGGATTTTTTATCCACGGATCGCGTTTTGAAAAGTGCGCTTTTACCTGCGCTGATTGGGAGTGCTGCTATTCTCATTTTGGCGTTTATGTTTTTTCGACGCTTGTTTAACCGATCCCAAGTTAGCCCTCAGTCTTGAGGTTTAGTTTATTCTACTGAAAACTAGATGTCCGCATATACATGACACGGCCGACCGTGATGCGGAATGGAATAAGCCTTGCGGGTCTATTTCAAATTTTAGCAGAGAAACGCTTAGAGGCTGGCTAGGCTTTAGAAAGTATATTGGGTATATAATTGCTCAGATATGATTTTCCCGCAACCTGTGCTTCATGAACCATGTGGGGGGCTATTGTTCCGTGCTCCAAAACGGAAAGTGAAAAAATTAAATCAACGATTTCGACATAATAGAAAAATACTTTGTTGGCGCGAGGAATCTCGGGTAACTGAAAATATCTTTTGATATCCTGCTCTGTCATTTCCGCGATACGTCTGTCATTCTCCCGATCCCAGTGTTTAATTTCCGGGGGAGTCTTCCCGCCGATGATAATTTTCATCGCGGCAGGGTCTTCTTGAAAGAGCTTGGCCCCTTGTTCAATTTGCTTGTCGATTACGTCTTGCCATGTATGAAAGTCTTTGTTTGCAGGGGCCGCAATAGCACTCACATAACGCTGCAAAAATTCCATGGCTATTGCAGCATAAATTGAATTTACATTTGGAAAAAAATGATACGCGGACCCGGCGGGCACTTTCGCTGTTTCAGCAATTTCATTATAGGAAATATCTTCGAGATTCTTTTTTAGCAACAGTTCTTTTGCAGCAGATGTAATGCGCTCACGACGTTTAACGCCGCGCGCTTGCATAGTGCCGCTGCGGCGTTTGCGCTTTACGGTTTTCTTTTTTTGTGTTTTTGCTGCCATAGCCCATTACGAAAAGAATCGCCAAACATTTTGGGCAATATGCTTCGCGACGTCAATTCGGGGCAGCGGCGGATTTGGGCTTTAGAGAATGCCCTCTTCTTTAGCGACTTCATCGATGCAGTAGCGTGCCCGGTCGAACAGCAGGTCGATTTCTTGGGTAGTTATGATCAAAGGCGGGCTGAACTCCAACACCTCCCGTATGGCGCGCATGATGATCCCATTCTCGAACCCTTTTTCTACGCAACGGATGGCGACCCGTTTCTCGGGTGCGAATTTCTCACCTTGTTTCGGATCCCGTACAAGTTCAAGCGCGCCTAGAAGGCCAACGCCTCTCGCCTCGCCGACAAGAGGATGGTCTGCGAATTCTTGTAGTTTATTTTGAAAATGCGGCCCGGCCACATCTCGCACATATTCGACGATTTTTTCGTCTTTCATGATGCGAATGTTTTCAAGAGCTGCCGCGCAGCAAACTGGATGGCCTGAGTAGGTAAAACCATGAGAAATTTCACCGCCGGCGCTAAGCACCGCGTACATATCGTCACTAACCGCAGTGGCTGAGATGGGTGCATATCCTGAGGAAAGCCCTTTCGCCATGTTCAAAATGTCTGGTTTGATATTATAGGTGAAAGAACCGAACCATTCCCCTGTACGCCCAAATCCGGTGATGACTTCGTCGGCAATCAAAAGAACATCGTGTTTTTTGCAAATCTCCTGAACCATCGGCCAGTATGTATCAGGCGCAGGGATGACGCCTCCCGCGCCCATTACAGGTTCAGCAATAAAGGCGGCGATATTATCAGCGCCGGCAAGCAGGATTGCATCTTCAAGCGCTTGCGCGGCTTTGAGCCCGAAGTCTTCTTTCGATTGATTACGCCCGAACTCAAACCAGTAAGGCGGCATTATATGGGTGTAGCCTGCCTGCAAAGTTGAACCCATTTTGTGCATAGCGGGCCAGCCGCCCAGGGACGCTCCGGTGATCGTGCTGCCGTGATAAGCGTGGATAAGACTGATTATTGTTTTCTTGGTGGGTTTACCTTTAAGGTCCCAATAATGACGGACCAACCGCGAGGCGGTGTCGTTAGCATCCGACCCGGATGTACCGAAGAAAATATGATTGAGGCCCTCAGGTGTCAGCGAGGAGATTGTTTCCGCCAGCTCTATTTGCGTCGGCGTTGCGGACATGAAGAATGAGTTGTAATAGCACAGCTCTTCTATTTGAGATTTAACACGCTCTGCAATTTCATTTCGTCCGTATCCGATATTGACGCACCACAGACCTGCCATGCCATCGAGATACTTGTTGCCGTCATTATCCCATATTTCGACACCTTTGCCGCGCGAAATAATTCGCGAGCCGTTTTCGGCTAGGGCTTTGGGATCGGTAAAGGGGTGAGCGTGATGCTTCTTATCCGCCAGTTGTAGCGCTGCAGTTGAAGCAGGCGTTTTTGTCATAACTCACTAGTCCAACATTTAAGCCTTACGGCGGATTTTCTCGTTCGAGGCCTTTGGTGCGCCAAACTTTTCTTCCAGTGCTTTCCGGTTAGCTTTTTCATAACCGTTGAAAACCGAGTTTTAATCGTTACAATTCTTTCCTGTCAAGCTGAGCTCTGGGACAGGTGTGGGCGGGGCTTGGCTCTTTAGTGCGCGTATAGTTAACTGAAAAATCGTAGCTTTTGAATTTGTATTGTCAGGAGAGATGGCGTTTGTTTGATATATGACAGCATCAACGTCAACGGAAAATAGTCGAGTAAAACCGAATATGATACATGGCAACGCTTCAAATATAGAGCCGTTCTCCGAGACGGCTCTATCGCTTTTTCATGCCGCCATGGGCGCGAGCGATGATGCGGAGATCAACGAGAACCATGAGCTGACGCTCGGCGGTACAACTGTGAGCGAGTTGGTCGAGGGTTTTGGAGCGCCTTTATTTGTCATTAGCGAAACAACGTTGCGATCTAATTTTCACCGCTTCCGTTCTGCTTTCCATAGCTGTTGGGATGAATCGGTTGAGGTGCTCTATGCCGTAAAAGCCAACCCAAACCCGGTTCTTTGCAGGATATTGTCAGAGGAAGGGGCAGGTTTTGATTGCACAGGTTATGGAGAGCTAAAGCTTGCGATCGAATACGGAAGGTGCCCAGCTAAAACGACATTAAACGGCAGCAACAAAACGCAACATGAACTGAAGTTAGCGATTGAGGCTGGCGCCATGATTGTTGTCGACGTGGAAAGCGATTTATCGCAACTGGCGTATGCGGCTTCTGGAATGCAGAGTCATGTGAAAGTGTTGATTAGGCTAAAAGCTTTCGATGCTGAACTCATGGCGAATTTTGAAAGCGATGCCTACCCTTCGGGGGATGGGGCTGCGCAAGTTTTGGCGCGAAAAAAATGGGGTCTCGGCTTTGAGGCAGCGAAGCGGGTTATTGAAAAAACCAAAGCTGTATCACAATTGGAGCTTGCTGGTTATCACTTACATATTGGCCGCTTAACGCGAAATGCAGATGCTATAAGGGCAAATGCGACCGCGCTGTCCACGCTTATTGGCGATCTGAATACCGCAACAGGTTTTTCACCGAAGATTATTGATATCGGCGGCGGTTGGCCAAGCGATCGCGACCCTGAAGCGCGTACAGATAAGCTAAATCCGTTTTCCATTGAGGACTACGCGGACTGTGTTTGCGCTGCGTTGCGCGAAGGATTGAATAGATCGGGCATGAAAACGCCGATCCTTTGGTTGGAGCCCGGAAGATATTTGGTGAATAACGCCGGTGTTTTACTGACGCGCGTCGGTTGTATCAAACATGATGAGGACCGATGCTGGGTCAATGTTGACGCCAGCGGTGAGTGGCTTGTGCTAACGACGTTGCATGGCGCGCGCAATTTGATCGTCCCAACAAGCAGAATGGAGCGCAACCTCAGCTTGGTTGCCGATGTGGTCGGACCGAATTGTATTCCAGCAGTGTTTGGCAAAGACAGGCCCCTTCCCGAACTTGAGAGGGGAGAAATGCTCGCCGTTTTTGATGCAGGCGCCTACGGAGAAAGCCAAGCCAGTCAATTTAACTCGATTCCAAGACCCGCAAGCGTGCTTGTTTGTCGTGGAAACGCAGACCTTGTTACGCGGCGGGAGACGATTGATGACCTCTTCGCCCGGTATGTGACGCCTGAAAGATTTGAGTGACGCTCCAACCCTGGCTCTCGAAGTCTGTTGCCAGGGTCCTTTTCCGCTCTATAAAACCGGGGTATAACCGATTATTGACAGATTAAGGAGTGAAAAGATGGCGAAGGTAGACGGCGGCGTCATGGTTATTAAAACGCTTTTGGCGGGCGGCATCGATCAAGGCTTTGCTCTCCATGGCGGCCATCTTGAGCCTGTTTTTCAGGCTGCCATCGATCATTCGTTTCCTATCATAGATACGCGTCACGAGGCGGCGGCGGGGCATGCAGGTGCCGGTTATGCAAAGTCAAATGGGCGTCCTGCGGCAGTGTTCGTAACGGCAGGGCCTGGTATGACAAACGTCATAACGGCTCTCGCTGATGCTTATCTTGACGGCGTTCCAATGATCGTTATCGCTGGGGCTGAGCCCCTGGTTGAGAACGAAGCCAACGCCCTCCAGGGCGGGTTTGATCAAGTCGCGTTAGCCAAACCGGTTTCAAAGTGGGCGTTTCGAATTACGCGTACAGAAACAATTCCCCGGATTGTTGCTCGTGCTATTCGCGTTGCAAGTACTGGGCGCCCCGGTCCGGTGTTTTTGGAAATTCCGGCGGATGTTATTTATCAACCTCTTCCTTATGAAGAGTTTGACTCGCCGAAGATTGAATTGCCAGCAAAGCCAGCGCCGGGAGTTGGAAGCCTTGGTGAAGCGCTAGATCTATTAAAAAAAGCCAAGCGTCCAATCATTATGGCCGGTGCAGGAGTTGCGCTTTCGCAGTCGCAAAAATTACTTACGGCTTTTGCAGAAATGACAGATACGCCCGTTTATACTAATTGTAAGGCTCATGGCGCCATACCGACAAGACATCCGCTATGGGGCGGTGATTTTGCTAATCTTAAAGCATTGAATGACGAGGGGGCGCCGCCGGATGTGGTGTTGTTGCTCGGCGCGAGAATTGGTCGCTATACAGGCGGCATGACGGACAGCCTGGTGCCTTTTGACACGAAGATAATATCAGTTGACATTGACGGGTCTGAGATTGGCCGTCTTCGTCCTGTAAAAATTGGTATCGAAGCTGACTGCAGCGAATTTTTAAATACTGCAATCACAGATGCGGCAGGTTATGACTGGTCTGATCGGGAAGAATGGAGAAGCGTCGTAACGAATGCTGCTGACTGGCACATTCGGCGCTTTAAAGACGCCCTGGATAAATCCAATACCCCAATTCATCCGTATAAGGCAGGCTTTGAAATTGTGAATGCCCTGCCTCAACAAAGCTGGGTCGTAGTTGATGGGGGAGAGTCATATAACTGGATTGAATTAAACCTTGCGCAATCTGACATCGGTGGTTTCATGGTGACGGGCTATCTGGGATGCCTGGGGACTGGAATGCCATATGCTATCGGCGCGCAACTTGCGCATCCGGACAAGCCTATCGTTTGCATAGCTGGGGACGGAGCGGTTGGCTTTAACATCCAGGAATTTGATACTATGGCGCGGCACAATCTGCCGATCCTAAACATCGTTTTCAATAATCAGTGCTGGGGCTTGTCGAAACACGGACAAATGATGATGTTTGGCGCGAACCGGCAATCAATCGTTGATCTTGCAGATTCTGGTTATGACGGCGTTGCGAAAGCATTCGGATGTCATGGTGAGCGTGTGACGGAAGCTGATGAAATCGGCCCTGCGATAAGGCGCGCGCTTGATTCAGGCCTGCCGTCTTGCCTCAACATCGTCGTGGATCGCGAAGTTGTTGCGCCATTTACCGAGGCATTGGTGGGCAACAGGAAATCTCAAGGTGAAGTCGTGATTCCTTACTACGAGAATTTGAATGCCAGCGCATAACTAAACTCGGGAAATTACGGTTCTCACATTTCCCCCCCCAGGGCGCGAGGAGCTTAGAATATAGCTTTTTTCAGCAATGTTCTGCTCAGAGCCGTATTTCCATGCGAAAATACCAAGGAAAGCCCGAGTTTTTCTTGACTGATTTTTAAACTCGTTGAATACTGAGTTCTATGGCGCGTTGTCTTTAAAGTTGCGCCAGGGAGGGTTTTGAAAATGACGGCGAAAATGATCACAGCGGCGAGTTGCGCCGCCTTGCTCGTGTATGGTGGCCCGGCGGCTGCGCAGACTGATGAGATTATCGTCTCTGCTAAGAAACGCGATGAAAGCATTCAGGACGTCAACATTTCCGTTACGGCGATCTCTGGCGATGACATGAAAGCGTACAGCTTCGATACGGCTGATGACATCGCACAACAGACATCAAACCTCACAACGGTAAACCTGTTCGGCAACAACTTGCCGAATTTCGCCATTCGCGGCGTCGGGCTAAATGATATTGCACCAAATAATAGCTCGCCAACGGCTGTTCACGTTGACGAAGTTTTTTACCCATTCGCTGTCATGCTGAATTTCGGACTATTTGACATGGAACGGGTTGAGGTACTCAAAGGGCCTCAGGGTACGTTGTACGGCCGTAACACAACAGCTGGCGCTGTGAGTTTCTTTTCACGACGCCCTGATATCGATGAATTCAGTGCGGAAATTACGGCTGGATACGGTAACTATCAGAATTTTGAAACTAGCGGCTTCATTAATGCGCCGCTCGGCGACCGCGCCGCTTTCCGGCTATCGGGCGACTATCGTAAACAAAGCGATGGACCTTTCTACAACCGGAACTTAGGCCAGAACCATGGTGAGATTGAGCGCTTTGCCCTGCGTGGTCAGCTCAACTTTCAGCCAACAGATGACTTTGAGATCAATCTCAATGTTCACGGCGGCAAAGAAACTAGTGACTTAGCGCAATATGACATGTTGCCGAGCGGGAATGCAGCGCTGGATGGCTTTTGCGATGCTTTTACTAACGGTACTTTGATGGGTGGCGAGCCGGATTGCTTCGACCTCTCTCTCAATCAGGAGCCTGATACAGACCCGTTTACATCTGCGCCCGGATTCAGGCCGTCTTTGAATCTTGAAGGCATAGGCGGTGTCGCCACCATAGAGTGGGATGCGGGGCCGGTTATTCTCACATCCATTACAGGCCTTGAGCATTTTGAACGTGAAGTTCGCGAGGATGCTGACGGCTTCTCGCAGATTATTGTCGACGACTATTACGTAAATGATATCGACGTCTTCTCGCAGGAAGTACGTTTTACGTCGGACTATGACGGTCCGTTTCAGTGGATCGCCGGTCTATATTATCAGACCGACTCATTGGACTCGCCAATATCCGAGGTAAAGGCGTATACGCGCGGCGTTGCCATTAATACGCAAATTTTTCAGGATACGGAGACATTTGCGGCATTCGGAAACGCAGAATATCAGCTTTCACCAATGTGGAAGCTTTCAGGCGGACTGCGTTACACTCATGAGAAGCGGGACTTTGAAGGGCGAACTTTTTTTGACGTTTTCATGATGCCGCCTACAGTCGTTTCTTTCGACCCGCCGCCACCAGGTGATCTTCAACCGTTTGGCGTGCCGGCATCGGAAAGAATTGACTCAAAAGAGTTCAACAATATTTCTGGAAAGGTCGCCCTCGATTTTACACCGGATGACAATACGCTGATCTATCTTAGCGCGTCTCGCGGGTTCAAGAGCGGCGGCTTTAATGGCAACCTGGCGCTAAACGATGCTTCTATTACTGATTTCGATGAAGAAGAAGTCTACGCGTTTGAGTTAGGCAAGAAGCTAACGCTTGCGAATGGGACGTTACGGTGGAATTCAGCAGCCTTCTGGTATGAGTACAAGGACGCTCAACTTCTTGGCAATTTCCTGGTGGATACTGGCGGCGGCGTCATGGGCAACATATTTGCTCTCAATAATCTCGCCGATGCGCGTATTGCCGGCTTTGAGAGTGATATCCAATGGAGCCCGACGCCGGAATGGGATATCCGCGGCGGCATCGGTGTTCTTGACACGCAAATCAAGAACAGCATTGAGCCAATGAACGCGATTACAATTGGCGAAGAACTGTCGTTTGCGCCGCCTGTAAACGCCAATGGCTCAGTGCGATATACAACTGATGTCGCAAACGGCTATGTCGGATCGGTTCAGGTTGACGTTACTCATTCGGCGAAGTTTTTCACCAATATATCCAACATACCAGTGACTGAGTCCGGCGGGTACACATTGGTCAATGGACGGGCGAGCCTGTTTGCCTCTGATCAAGGGTGGCATTTGTCCTTCTGGGCAAGGAATATCTTCAACGAAGAGTATTCAACCTGGGTCAACAACCTTGCAAGCACCTATCGAGTCTTGCGCGCAACGGGCATGCCGCGAACATTCGGCGTTGAGCTAAGCTACGCCTTTAACTAGTTGCGAGGAATAAATCCTCCCTGTAGGCGGGGGAAAGCATTGCGCATGATGCTTCCTCCGCCGATTTATTAGGCGGATTATGGAACGGTTTTCTTCAAAAACTGTAGCGATTTCTGGCGGCGCGTCAGGTATCGGGAGAGCGGCGGCCAAGGCGTTTTCAAGCGAAGGCGCAATAGTTTACATACTCGATCAAAACGACTTGCTTGCTGAAAAAACAGTTGCGGAAATTGGTTCTTTCGCAAGGTTTAAACATGTGAATGTGAAAGATGAGGCGCATTGGATTGGCGCTCTCGATGCAATCGCTTCTGAAACCGGCGGATTGGACGTTCTTGTCAACTCAGCGGGCGTAGGTGCAAGGGCCACATTTGACGAGTGCAACCTTGAAAGCTGGAACCATGTTATCGGCGTTAATCTCACAGGCGCTTTCCTCGGGTGCAAGCATGCGTTTCGCATTATGCGCGCGTCCGGAAGGGGCGGCGCGATTGTAAACCTTTCATCAGTCGCCGCCCACTGGTCTACAGAAGATGGGGCTGCCTACAGCGCCAGTAAGGGCGGGCTAAAGCTTTTGACGCAGAGTGTTGCGCTTGCCGCTGCACATGAAAAGTTAGGCATCCGGTGTAATGCCGTCGAGCCGACTTCGACAGATACTGAGCTTCTTGACCCTATGGCGGAGTCTTTAGGCGGGCGAGAAAAACTTAGAGAGGTCATGGGATCGAAAATTCCCATGGGACGAATGGTGCGCCCGGAAGAGGTTGCTGCCGCCATTTTGTTCCTGGCTTCAGATGACGCATCGATGATTAACGGGATCGGCCTTCCTGTGGACGGCGCGGTGTTGTCTGGAATGGTAGGCCGATACCGCTAATTTCCATTTATGAAGGAGACGGACATGCCGGAGCTCGAAAAATATCAGCTCTATATCGGAGGACGTTTTACAGATCCAAAATCCGGAAAATGGTTACTCTCAGAAAATCCGTACACGCAAAAAGACTGGGCGCGGATACCGCATGCGAATGCCTTAGATATCGAGACTGCAGTCACGGCGGCAGACACGGCGTTTCATTCGCCTGAATGGTGTAATTTAACGGCGGCTGCACGCGGCTCCTTACTGAATACGCTTGCTGATTGCATAGAGGAACAAGGCGAGCATCTGGCGGAGATCGAAACACGCGATAATGGCAAGCTGTTATCGGAGATGAGGGCTCAGCTTTCTTACATCCCGCATATATTTCGTTACTTCGCAGGTTTGGCTGACAAGGTCACCGGCGACGTGGTGCCGCTCGACCGCCCTGACGGTTTTGCCTATACGCGAAAAGAGCCGCTTGGGGTGATTGCTGCGATTACACCCTGGAATTCGCCTTTACTGCTCGCTTCTTTTAAACTCGCGCCAGCGTTGGCGGCAGGTAATACAATCGTTTTAAAACCTTCAGAACACGCCTCTGCATCAACGTTGGAGTTTGCCAAAGTTTTCGCGAAAGCCGGGTTTCCCGACGGTGTTTTAAATGTAGTCACTGGCTATGGGCATGAGATTGGAAATGCGCTGGTTGCTCATGACAAGGTTGCAAAAGTCGCATTCACTGGCGGCGAAGCAGGCGGGCGTGCCGTCGCGCAGACTGCAGGAAGTAGAGCAAAGGCAGTCTTACTTGAGCTTGGCGGTAAATCGCCGAATATCGTTTTTGAAGACGCAGACCTGGACAATGCTGTAAACGGTGTGATCGCAGGCATTTTTGCTGCGAGTGGTCAAACTTGCATTGCGGGCTCAAGGTTGCTTGTTCATCACTCAATACACGATGAATTTGTCAAACGCTTGGTCGATCAGGCGTCGACAGCACGAGTGGGCGATCCCATGGCGTTGGAAACACAAGTTGGGCCAGTCACGACCAAAGCCCAGCAGCAGAAAATTCTTGAATACATTGATATTGCAAAGTCAGAAGGTGCTGAGTGCGTACTTGGCGGCGGTGCAGGCGAGGGACAATTTGTTCAACCTACGATCTTCACGAGTGTAAAGCCGCAGATGCGTATTGCTCAAGAAGAAGTGTTCGGCCCTTTGTTATGCGTCCTATCGTTTGAAAACGAGCAGGAAGCGATTGAGATTGCAAATGGAACGAATTACGGCTTGGCTGCCGGCATATGGACGCAAAACCTTGCTCGTGCTCATCGTGTTGAAAAACAGCTAAAGGCCGGCACCGTCTGGATAAACACCTACCGCGCCTTCAGTGTTCAATTGCCCTTTGGCGGTTATAAACAGAGCGGTGTTGGGAGAGAAAATGGACGCGCCGCTGTGGAAGAGTTTATGGAAAACAAAAGTGTCTGGATAAACCTTGCGCCAAAATTTCCAAACCCCTTTATTATGCAATAGATTACATTGAATCGATCCACTCTTGTGCGTCATCAATGCTTTTACTGAAATGTTTAAGACCCAGGAACAGCATAATGGCGGCGATCGGCAACGTGACTGCGGATACAATTGTCATTGAGTATTTCAGCGCCATCGGGTCTTTGAAAATAAAGTCAGTAATAAGTGCAACCAATGTTGGGCCAAAAATCAGCCCAATGACATTATTAAAGAGAGAGAACAATGCGCCAAGCTGGCCGCGCATTTGGTTTGGCGTAATTGATTGCAGCAGGCCTGGCACAAAGGCAAACAATCCAAATGAAAGACCGATGACTGGAACGCATAGTCCAAGCGAAATCCAGGCATTTGGCGCGAGTGTTAGAGCTATCGCCAAGGGCGCCATCACCAATGTGAGATAGAGCGGCGCGCGCAGGAAGGCGTCCTTGAGGCCGCGCTGGTTCATCCACTGCGCAATGGACGTTCCGCCGATCATACCCAGAGAAGCGAAGATTAGAATGATAATGCCTAGCCGCGTTCCGACCTCACCGGTGTCCCAGCCGAAAGTGCGCTGAAAAAATGGCGGCAACCACATGGTCAATGTGATGGAGTGTAGCCCCAGTAATCCGAAAGCGATAAAGATCACCATGAAAGTATTGCGGTTCTCAACGAATACGAAACGCGCCACCTCTTTTAAAGGGATTTGCAGTGTCGTTTGTTGATGTTTCGCCGTATCAGTTTTCTGTGGCCTCAAGCCTCGGCGTGCTGGCTCCCGGATGAGAAGGACCATTGGCACCAATAGCAACCCTGGCAGGCCAACAATAATAAACGCTGCCTGCCATGGTTCGATCGCGCCAATTATGGGTAAAGATAAGTCAGGGATCCCTGACATCCACTGTAGTACTTTGCCGCCGACCAGGAACGCGAGGCCCGACCCAATAGCTAAAGCCACCATATAAGTGCCAAGCGGGCGAGCGCGTTTTTTGGGCGGGAAATAGTCTGAGATCATTGAAAGCGCGGCGGGAGATAAAGTGGCTTCGCCTATGCCAACACCCACGCGCATCATAAATAGTTGCCAGAAGTTCGTTGCAAGACCGCACATGGCGGTCATCAAGCTCCATACAAAGATACCTCCGGCGATGAGGTTTCGCCGGTTTACACGATCGGCGAGCCGACCCAGAGGAAGGCCCATAATAACGTAAAACAAGGCAAAAGCTGCGCCGCCCAATAAGCTGATTTGAGTATCGTTAATCTGCATGGAGTTACGGATCGGTTCGACAAGTAACCCAAGAATTTGCCGATCTATGTAAGCGGCTGTGTAAGAGAGCGTCAGAACGAATACCGCCCACCAGCCAAGCACAGGACTTGGCCACGCTTTGCTGTCACTTGTTAGCGCTGCCTGCGCGGTGCGATCAAATTGATCCGCCATTTGGTTGTCCTCTGTTTTCATTGTGCCTTGCATTAAGCAGAGAGCTATTCTATCGTCACTCGGGAATCCCCCGGTTTTAGCATTGTTTTCTCTCCGGGTCTATTCGCGTGGAAATACGCCTCGCTTTTCGCGGCGGGGTTCATCAAGAGGATTTGGATTTTCTGCAAAATGCCTTCAGATCTACCGATAAATCCAAGTGCTGAAGGGCTACCTCTGGTTGGCGTCACTGTGGTTGAGGCGGGCCATAGCGTGGCGGCGCCTTTTGCGGGGGCAATCTTTGCGCAACTCGGCGCTGACGTCGTGAAAGTTGAAATGCCGGGCCGGGGCGATCACACCCGTGATTGGGGGCCGCCTTATCGCGACGGTGTCGCCGTCATTTATCAGGCATTCAACCGGGACAAGCGTAGTATTGTCGTTGATCTGTCGGATGAAGAAGAGCGAAATGGGTTAAAATCATACATCTTGGAAGAGGTTGATGTCGTCATACAAAATCTCCGGCCGGGGGTGATGGAGAAATATGGCCTCGACTCAGAAACACTGTGTACGGAAAAACCGTCTCTGATTTACTGTAACCTGTCTGCTTACGGGCAGACGGGACCGATGCGCAACCGGCCCGGATATGATCCTCTAATGCAAGCCTTTGGCGGCATTATGAGTGTAACAGGGGAAGAAGGCCGGGCTCCTGTACGGGTTGGAACGTCAATTGTCGACATGGGGGCGGGCATGTGGTCAGTGATCGGCGTTCTTTCAGCGCTGATTGCGAGGTCAAACTCCGGTTGCGGTAGCGTTGTCGATACGTCGTTATATGAAACGGCAATCGGTTGGATGACGCCGGTATTTGGAACGTTCATGGCTTCAGGCGATATTCCAAAACGCCTGGGGTCTGCCGCGGCGCAGATAGTTCCTTATGAAGTTTTTGAAACCGCTGATGGGTACTTGATGATTGCCGCAGGCAGCGACGGGCTGTTTGAAAGGCTATCAAAAGTCTTGGCCAAAGCGGAATGGGCGGTGGATGAGAAGTATGCAACGAACGGCGCGCGTGTCGTAAACCGCCATCTGCTAGTTCCAATGATAGCTGAAATTGTGAAGACAAAGGCGACTTCTTATTGGGAAGACGCCCTTAACGCGGCGCAGGTGCCAAATGCACCGTTGCAAAATGCAAAAGAAGTCACAGAGAATGAGCAAACCAAAGCTTTAGGCATTATTCAGACCATTGGCGATCAGGAATGTTCATTAATAGGTTTGCCGCTTTCCTTTAATGGCATGCGGCCTGCGTTTCGAAAGCAGCCGCCTAAGCTTGGTGAAGATACAGACCGTGTCTTGAAGTTTCGTTCCAAAACGAGTTCCAAAAAATGATCCTTGATTATGCAACCATCAAGGTTGGAAAGCCGCACCCGCACGTGATTTTGGTAACGCTTGATCGGCCAAGGACGGCAAATGCGATCAATACGCAAATGGCGAAAGATCTGTATGCCCTTTTTAGCGCTCTTGCGCGTGATGAAGTCGACATTCGTGCGCTTGTATTAACGGGCGCCGGGGAGAAAGTTTTTTGCGCAGGCGGCGATCTGAAAGAACGAAATGGCATGACAGATGAGCAATGGTCTCATCAACATGAGATCATGGAGAAGGCGTTGTTTGAGCTTCACGATGTCCCCGTACCCGTCATTGCTGCAATAAACGGCGCAGCATTTGGCGGTGGATGTGAGCTCGCTCTCGCAGCAGATTTTGCATATGCTTCAGAAGAAGCCCGGTTTGCGCTTACGGAAACGTCTCTGGGAATAATGCCTGGCGCAGGCGGTACGCAAAACCTTCCGCGTGCGGTAGGTTTGAAGCGCGCGAATGAAATTATCCTGACAGCTATACCCTTTTCAGCGCATGAAGCGATGGAATGGGGCGTGGTCAATAGGCTTTATCCAGGAGAGGTTCTGTTAGAGAAGACGCTGGCGATTGCCGGGAGAATTGCAGAAAACGCACCTCTGGCAATCAGGCAGGCAAAACGCGCAATGCGCGCCGGCCTGGATATGGAAAAACGAGCAGCATTACAGCATGAGATCGACCTTTATCACGAGCTTATTTCAAGCGAAGACCGGCATGAAGGCGTCAAGGCTTTTAATGAAAAGCGTAAGCCGGTTTTCAGAGGTACATAATTGATGCCCGACAACGTCGTCATACGAGAAGTAGGCTTGCGGGATGGTCTCCAGATCATCAAAGAATTTATGCCAACGGAGCACAAGATCGGATGGTGTCAGCGAGAATATGACGCCGGCATACGCGAAATGGAGGTCTGTTCATTTGTGCCAGTGAAATATATCCCGCAGTTTTCAGATGCAGACGAGCTTGTAGCGTTTGCCCTTACTCTGTCTGAGCTTACTCCGTCCGCGCTCGCGCCCAATTTAAAGGGGGTGGCGCGTGGCATGGATCTGGGTGTCCCCAAAATCACTTGTATTGTTTCTGCTTCGGACAGTTTCAATCACGCCAACGTCAAGCGACCCACTGAAGAAAGCCTGGAAGAGTTTCGACGGATTGCATCGGTCCGTGACGGTAGAAAAGGAAAAGAGAGAACAAAACTCATTGGCGGCGTATCGTGCACTTTCGGTTGCACAATCGAGGGGAGGGTCGCTGTTGCCTCAGTCATGCACGTGGTTGAGGAATTGTTGAGCGCTGGTGCTGATGAAATTGCTCTTGCGGATACTGTCGGGTATGGCGATCCGGCGCTGGTTCGGAATGTCTTTTCTGAAGTCGCAAAAGCGGCTGGCGATATTCCCATGAGCGCGCATTTCCATAATACGCGTGGTACAGGGCTGGCGAATGTAGTAGCGGCGCTGGAATGCGGCGTTCGTATTTTTGACAGTTCAATTGCAGGTCTCGGCGGATGTCCGAATTCGCCAGGTGCGACAGGCAACATAGCGACGGAAGACCTTGCGTTCATGTTGGAGGCAATGGGATTCGACACAGGCGTTGACCCACAGGGCCTTATTGAAGTTCGGCAGTATGTAAAACGAGCCCTGCCCAACATTCCCATGTTTGGGCACATCGGCGATGTGGGTTTGCCGAAGTCCTTTCGCCAGTCAGTATAAAGAGGGCGTACAGTATGACGTTTTCACTGGATCAGTTTTCAGAAAGCCTTTCCGTTTCAATCGGACCTGATTATCCGGAATTGCGAGAGGCAGTGGGGCGCATCTGCGCGCGGTATCCGGGCGAATATTGGCGAAAACTTGAAGATGGGCGCGATTACCCGACTGCCTTCATAAAGGACTTAACAGAGGCGGGGTACCTAGCAGCGCTCATACCGGAAGAATATGGCGGGGCGGGTTTGCCCTTGCGCGCCGCTTGCGTGATTCTTGAAACTATCAACGCCTATGGATGCACGGCTTCTCAAGGTCATGCGCAAATGTACATAATGGGTACGCTTTTGCGGCATGGCAGTCAGGAACAAAAAGAAAAATACTTGCCGGGGATCGCCGCGGGAGAAATTCGCCTGCAGGCTTTTGGCGTAACAGAACCGACAACCGGTTCAGACACCACTAAACTAAAAACCCGCGCCATTCGCCGTGGTGACAAATATATCGTCAACGGCCAGAAAGTGTGGACGTCGCGAGCGTTGCATTCAGACATGATGTTGCTGTTGGCGCGCACGACGCCTGTTGAAAAGTGCGCAAAAAAAACCGAAGGGCTTTCGGTATTTCTTGTGAATATACAGGAAAGCTTGGGCAAAGGCCTCGACATTCGCCCGCTTGAGGCGATGTTTAATCATAATACGACTGAAGTTTTCTTCGACGATCTTGAAATTCCGGCAAGTGACTTGATCGGCGAAGAAGGCAAAGGCTTCCGTTATATTCTTGACGGCATCAATGCTGAACGCATCATGGTTGCTGCAGAAGCCGTTGGCGATGGGCGATTCTTTTTGAAAAAAGCAGTCGACTACGCCAATGAGCGTATCGTTTTTGAACGGACAATTGGCAAAAATCAGGGAATTCAGTTTCCTTTAGCGCGCGGACTGGCGGAGTTAACGAGTGCGGATACGCTGGGGCGAACTGCCGCCGCGCTTTTCGATGCCTCGCAACCCTGCGGCACGCAAGCGAATATTGCAAAACTTCTTGCTTCGGAAGCGTGCTGGCACACGGCAGAGGCAACCATGCAGACGCTGGGTGGTTTTGCATTCGCGCGGGAGTATGACATCGAGCGCAAATGGCGAGAGTGCCGCGTTTATCAGGTGGCGCCCGTTTCCACCAATATGATCCTTTCATACTTGTCGCAGCACGTTTTGGGCCTCGAACGGTCGTTTTAGTGGGAAGAGCGCTCATGAGTGAAGAAATCAATATCGATAAAGCTCACCTTAAACTTGCTGCCGAGCTGGCTGAATTCGATGCCGTTGGATTGGCGGAGCGTATTCGAAAAAAGGAATTGTCGCCGAAAGAAGCGGTCGAAGCATCTGTTGCTGCGATTGAGGTGCTGGACAAGGAGTTGAATTTTCGCTGCCAGGATTATGCAGAAGAGGCGCTTGCCGAAGCTGGTGTATTTTCCGTAGCCGATCAGCCTTTTCCAGGCGTTCCCTTTTTGCTGAAGGACTTAGGCGCGCAGATGGAAGGGAAAGTCTGCGATGCTGGGAGCCGTCTTGCTGCAGGTATTATCGCCAAACATGATACGGAACTGATGGCGCGTTTCAGGCGTTCGGGCCTCATTACACTTGGTAAAACAAACACGCCGGAGTTTGGCGCCAATATTATTACCGAAAACGTATTGCAAGGCGTTACTCATAATCCCTGGAACAAGGACTATTCTCCGGGCGGTTCAAGTGGTGGTTCTTCTGCTGCAGTTGCAGCTGGAGCTGTGGCAATTGCTCACGCAAATGATGGTCTTGGTTCAATTCGCATTCCGGCTTCCATGACCAATTTATACGGGTTGAAGCCCACGCGTCAGCGGATTCCGTCCGGCCCCGATATCGCTGAATCTTCCGGTGGGCGCGCGGCGGAATTGGTCGTCACGCGCTCCGTGCGCGATACGGCCGTTCTGCTTGATGCAGTTTATGGGTCAGATCCCGGTGCGCCTCATGTGGCGCCGCCACCCATGCGCCCTTACGTGGAAGAACTAGACAATCCGCCTAAAGATCTTCGTATTGCGTTGATGGTAGCATCGTTCAGCGGAGCCAAACCGGAACCGATTTGTGCAAAAGCAGCTGAAGAAACTGCAGCGTTATGCGCACAGTTAGGTCACAGAGTTGAACTGGCGACGCCCCAAATCCCCTGGGACGAGTACCTTTGGTCATTAAAGATGACGGCGCAAGGGGGGTTCGCGGCTGGCGTTCAGCTAACAGCGGAAGCGACAGGCAGAACGCCCTCGCCAGATAATCTCGAGCCGCTGACCTGGGCCAGTTATGAAGAGGGAAGGAAAGTCTCCATGCTCGATTTTCATAAAGGCCTTAGCATTTACGGGAAAGTACAGCGCGCTATGGGCCGCTTCTTTGAGAAGTTTGATATTTTGATCTCGCCCGTGTTGATGGGGCCGCCGCCCCCGGTTGAATATTTTGCCAGCAAGGATGTCGATATCGACGAGTTCTGGGACTGGTTTGGAGGAGATGCATATTCTCCTTTTGCAGGCGTTTTTAATGTAACGGGTCAGCCCTCCGCTTCAGTACCGCTTCACATGACTGAGGACGGGCTCCCTATTGGCACGCAAATTACAGGTAAGTTCGGAGATGAGGGTACGATCCTTGGATTGTCTGCCGAACTTGAACGCGCTGCGCCATGGGCGTCGCGCCGTCCGTCCATCCATATTTCCAATTACGTCTAGGAGGAACGCATGAGTCAGAAAGTCAACCTGCCGAAGCAGGGATTAGGAAAGATGGGTGTTCTTTCGAAGCTCGACGAGGCGCTTACAAAAGAACCCGACGTGCTTCGCGGTAATATGAGCTGCTATGCGATGAAAGGTACGGAAGATATGGTCGACGTCGTCTCTCAAGCCTATCAAAAGTATTTTTTTCTCAATGGTGTCGCGCGCCGGTTTTTTCCCGGTCTGCAGGATCTTGAAGCCGACGTTACGGGTATGGCGTCAAACATTTTGAGCGGCGGTGCTGACGGCATCGTTGCGAACATCACCAGCGGTGGAACGGAAAGCATTTTCTGCGCGCTTCATGCTGCGCGTGAGTGGGCGAAGGAAACAAAACCGCATATTAAAGAGCCGGAAATCGTTGCTCCTTATTCCATTCACGCAACTTTTTCCAAAGGATGCCAATATCTCGGTATCAAGATTGTGCGAGTCCCTGTCAGGGATGACTGGCGTGCCGACGCGGTAGCAATAGAAGCAGCGATCTCACCAAACACGATCATGATCGCAGGTTCCGCGCCTTCCTGGCCTTACGGCGTCATTGATAACATGGACGAACTTGCAGAAGTGTCGAAAAAGCATGATCTCTGGCTGCATGTTGACGCCTGCGTCGGTGGGTATCTCTCTCCGTTTGTCAGCAAACTGGGTATCGACCTTCCCAAGTGGGACTTTTCGGTAGATGGCGTGCATTCCATTTCTGCTGATTTGCATAAGTATGGTTATGCGGCGAAAGGCATTTCAACTATCGCCTGGCGTTCGGAGGAATTGCAGAAGTATCATTTTGTATCGCCTACAGATTGGCCTTGTTCGCCTTATATTACCCAGGCTTTCACGGGTTCGCGTCCGGCGTCAGCAGTGGCGGCGGCCTGGGCGGCGCTGAGTTACCTCGGCGAAGACGGATATATTGCTTATGCGGATCGCGCTATGAAAGCCAAAGCGCGCCTGATTGAAGGCTTGAACAAGATCGAGGGAATAGAACCTATTGATACGGACTTGTTAATTGTCGTCTACGGCGCCAAGGATATTCGCGTTGAGCAAATTGTCGGCGGTTTGTCTGAAAAGGGATGGACTAGCGGTGGCGTAATGGACCCGCCCCTCGCGCATCTCGTGCTTGATCCGTTATCTGAAGATGTCGTGGATATTTATCTGGAAGACTTGCGTGCTGTTGTCGACAGCATACGCGCCGGAGAGGCGTCTGCTGAAGGCACGCTGTCTTATGCTGACTAGGCGCCATGCCTCCTGAGATTACAATAAACGGCGACCGCCTTTGGGAATCGCTGATGGCGATGGCTGAAATCGGCGCTACGGCGAAAGGCGGCGTCTGCCGCCTTGCTGCGAGCGAAGCGGACAAGGCGGGACGCGAACTCTTTATCAAATGGTGTGTTGACGCCGGTTGCGAGATTGTCGCCGATGAAATCGGCAATCTCTTCGCTAAACGCGCTGGTGAAGACACCGACGCCTTGCCGGTAGTCATGGGTAGTCATCTTGATAGTCAGCCCACGGGAGGGAAGTTTGATGGCGTTTATGGCGTATTAGCCGGACTGGAAGTCATCCGGTCATTGAATGATGCAAAATTATCTACGAGGGCGCCCGTTGAGGTCGCCGTATGGATGAATGAAGAGGGCGCGCGTTTTTCGCCTGCCATGCTTGGGTCAGGTGTTTTCGCTGGCGCCTTTTCTCTCGATTATGGGCTAGGCCGTACGGACAAAGATGGTGTTGCTTTAAAAGCAGCGCTTGTACAGCATGAGCTCGCAGGCATTGCTCCGGTAGGGCGCAAGCTTGGCGCGCACTTTGAAGCGCATATCGAACAAGGTCCAATTCTGGAGGCGGAAAAAAAGACTATTGGCGTTGTTACTGGCGTGCAGGGTATCGTGTGGTTTGATGTCGTTATCGCCGGTTCGGAATGTCACGCTGGGCCGACACCCATGGAAATGCGCATCGATCCCGTTCAAAAGGCGGCATCCTTGCTTACGCAATTTTTTACACTAGCTCGCGAGTATGCGCCGCACGCGCGCGTGACGGTAGGTGAAATTCATTCGCATCCCAGCTCGCGCAATACAGTGCCAGGAAAAGTGCAGTTTAGCCTCGACCTGCGTCATCCAGAGCCTGCCATTTTGCAAACGATGCATCGAAAAGCGGACGCCATCGTAAAAAAAGAAAACTTATGTGGTGCGCCCGTTTCACTGGAGGAGATCTGGCATTCGCCGCCTGTAGCCTTTGACGAGAATTGCATCACTGCTGTTAGCAATGCTGCAGCAAAAACGGGATACCCTTTCAAGGAAATGGTTAGCGGCGCCGGTCATGATTCCGTTTATATTTCGCGCGTGGCGCCGACCGCCATGATTTTCGTGCCTTGCAAGGGCGGGATCAGCCATAATGAAGCTGAAAGCGCGGAACCTCATGATCTAGCAGCAGGGTGCAATGTTCTCTTGCATGCCGTGTTGGAGTATGCAGGTTTGTGTGAGATTTAGGGTTATTTATTTGGGTATGTGAGGAGAGTGTCATGCGGCACAGCGCAGACTTTTACATTGATGGCGAATGGGTGAGCCCGGTCGACGCAAAGCTTCTTGATGTTGTTAACCCCGCGACGGAAGAGGCGGTTGCGCAGATCAGTCTTGGAACGCCCGCGCATATCGATGCTGCGGTCGCCGCGGCTCAAAATGCTTTCGACAGTTTTTCACAAACATCAAAAGAAGAACGTCAGAGCCTGCTTGACCGTATTATTGAGACTTACCAAAAGCGCTATGATGAACTCGCTGAAACAATCACGCTGGAGATGGGCGCACCCTTGTCGCTGTCGAAAGCAGCGCAAGCGGCAGCAGGGTTGCAACATCTGAAGACCGCCCGAAAGGTCCTTGCTGATTACTCATTCGAAGAAAAGCGCGGCTCCACGCGAATAAAGAAGGAGCCTATAGGGGTTTGCGGTTTTATCACGCCGTGGAACTGGCCTTTAAATCAGGTAACCTGCAAGGTTGGGCCAGCCATCGCAGCGGGTTGCACGATGGTTTTGAAGCCGTCTGAAATCGCACCGCTTAGTTCCATTGTGTTTGCGGATATTTTGCATGAAGCTGGCGTGCCGAAAGGCGTGTTCAATCTGGTCAATGGAGAGGGGCCTGACGCCGGACAGACGCTATCCAGCCACCCCGGTGTTGACATGATGTCATTCACCGGCTCAACGCGCGGCGGCGTTGCTGTCGCCAAAGCCGCCGCCGATACGGTTAAGCGCGTGACGCAGGAGTTGGGCGGTAAGTCGCCAAACATTATTCTCGACGATGCAGACATTGAGCGGGCGGTAAAAGGCGGTGTTATGGGATGCATGCTCAACACCGGTCAGTCATGCAACGCGCCAACGCGCATGCTGGTGCCGGCTGATATGCATGACAAAGCGGCGGAAATCGCAAAAGCAGCCGCTGAGAAAATTCGCGTTGGCGGTCCGAGAGATGAGACGACTACCATTGGTCCGGCAGTGAGCGAAGTACAATGGAATAAGATACAAGACCTCATTCAAAAAGGAATTGATGAAGGCGCGAAACTGATGACCGGCGGCACGGGGCGACCGGACGGTTTAAACAAAGGTTATTTTGTAAAGCCGACAGTCTTTGCGAACGTCAATAATGACATGGCGATAGCGCAGGAAGAAATTTTTGGCCCTGTACTAAGCATTTTGCCGTACGCTGATGAGGCGGAGGCCGTTAAAATCGCGAACGATACGATCTACGGCCTTTCGGCCTATGTTTCCGGTTCGCCATCGCGCGCCGCTAGTGTTGCATCGAAACTGCGCGCGGGCATGGTGCATGTGAACGGTGCTATGCTGGACCATTCTGCGCCATTTGGCGGTTACAAAATGTCAGGTAATGGCCGTGAATGGGGCGTTGAAGGATTCGAAGAGTTCCTCGAAACAAAAGCTGTTATGGGGCTTGACGAATAGCGCGAGACGCGACCGATACTGCGTTATGACGTAGTGGCTACAAATTACTCTTTAAGCTATAGCCAGGCCGATAGTAGAGCTTCACCCAAGTTATAAATTGTTCACCAAACCACGTTGTACGGTCTATAGTAAAGAGGGCGTCGCCACTAGAGATTCCCAATGCAGAAGCCTGCATCTCTCCTGCTTTTTCCGCTGAAAAAGAGACATCGCCGTTTGAATAAGGCGTCTGACGCAACAGCCATTCATTAGCGCTTACTCGATCGAAGGGAGCATCTAAAATATCCGGCGCCGCTTCGATGTTTACCCAACGATCTTCAAAGGCGAAAGGATTATCATTACACAGATGTACAGTTTGCAGATGTAAAACGCTAGAGGCCGGAGATAATCGAAGCCTTGCAGCGACATGGTTGGGGGCTTCCAGAACATCTTTTAAAATAACGTGCGAGTGATATGCGCCGCCTGTTTCTTCAACCTCCCGTCGAACAAGCGGGATCTTGAATTTAGCCTGCCGCACAGGCAACTCACGCACGCGTGTGCCGGCCCGGCGTTTGCGCTCGATCAAACCATCTTCTGCCAGTGTCTGTAGCGCACGATTGATTGTGGACCGGGCGCATCCATACTCTTCCGCAAGCTGCGCTTCGTTAGGCATGACCGCGCCTGGTCGCCACTCGCCGGCGGCGATGCGTTGCATTATATCAGACTTTAAGGATTGATGAGTATGTAATGTCACAAGGCTGACCTGACCTCTTTCATCAGCGATAAAAATTTTGGAACAATCTTTTCACGATGAATATGTCGTCCTTGTTTTACGACATGACGCCCCCCGGCCCATAGATCGCTTACGCAACGGCTGTCGCCAGCAAAAATCCACCCGTCCAAGATGGCGTCTTTATCAAGGCCACATAAAACAGGCGTGCTTTGATCAAGCGCGACGAGGTCAGCGATAAGTCCAGGCGATATTACACCGGCGCTTCGCCCAAGAGCCTGCGCGCCTGCGGTCGCGGTCATATCTAAAAGGCGCCGTCCGCATGACTTGTTACCATCATTGAGCAGTACGCGCCGCCGGTCGCGCAAACGCTGACTATATTCTAGCATGCGCAATTCTTCGACGGCGCAAATGCGCACATTGGAGTCAGACCCGATAGCGAAGGCGCCTCCTTTGTCTGCAAACTGGGTAGCCTCAAAAATACCATCGCCCAAATTGGCCTCGGTTATGGGGCACACGCCGGCAACAGCGCCAGAGCGGGCGAGATCGTTGATTTCGCTGCTATCCATGTGCGTAGCATGAACAAGGCACCACTGGCTGTTAATATCGTAGTTGTCCAACAACCAGCGAACAGGGCGCGCGCCCAGGTGTGACAAGACTTCGTCGACTTCTCCCGTCTGCTCCGCGATGTGAATATGCGTCGGCGCCCCCTCAGTAATATCTTTCAGTAATGAAAGTCCGTCTGAAGAGACGGCGCGCAAGGAGTGTGCTGCACCGCCCAGCATAAAATCGGCTGGTGCGCCATTGAAGCTTTTCTTGATGTCTGAATAAAGCGCAGAGAAAGCTTCAGGAGTACATCCAAAACGCCTTTGCCCGCCTGCCAAAGCCCTCCCGTCAAGCCCGCCTTGCATGTATAAAGTTGGTAAATGCGTGAGGCCAATACCTGTATCCAATGCCGCCTGAAGCACGCGGTTTGAAATTTCACCCGGCTGATCGTAGGGTGTTCCGTCGGGCTGGTGATGCACGTAATGAAATTCGCCGACGGCGGAAAAGCCGGACTCGAGCATTTCTACTTGCGTCATAGCGGCAATGATCTCAAAATGATCAGGCTGCAGATAATCCATGCATTTGTACATTAACGCTCGCCACGACCAGAAGTCATCTTGAGCGTTGGTGCGGTATTCGGTTAATCCGGCGAGCAGGCGTTGAAACGCATGGCTGTGCACATTGCTGATTGCCGGCAAGAGAACGTCCACCGTGGTGCTGTTCGGCGCCAGCCCGTTTTTGATGGCGGCGATCTGTCCGTCCTCACCGATAGTGAGATGCATGTCTGATTGCCAGCCATTGGCTGTCAGCATGGTTTTGGCTGATATGGTCTGACTCTTCACATCTTGCACCCTTGGTTAATATGTGCATACATATCGCACAATAAACGAGTTTAATGCTATCGCCAAGTACGTCATCCTTCAGGAATAGTTGATGAAGCTGAATGGCAAGAGGTGATCCTCACCCCGTCGTAGTCGAAGCCAACTTGATTGTATGAAATATGAGCACCTTACTAATTCCGGGATCCGTGAGCTTAACGACTTTGGAGACCGTCTATCGAGGCGGGGAACCGGCGGGGCTCGATCCGGTATGTCATCAAGGTATTCAGAGATCAGCAGAGATTTTAGCGGTAGCTGCAAAGGGCGATGACCCCGTTTATGGTGTTAACACCGGTTTCGGCAAACTCGCTAATAAACGCATCGCGCCTGAAGATGTTGAGACGCTTCAGCGGAATCTGATCCTGTCCCATTGCGCCGGCGTCGGCGAACCGTTCGATCAAGCCACTACGCGTCTGATTATGGTGCTGAAGCTCATCTCGCTTGGGCGCGGCGCGTCAGGCGTACGCATGGAGGTCATCCGGCAACTTGAACAGATGCTCGTGAAAGAAGTAACGCCGGTAATCCCGTCACAAGGTTCCGTCGGCGCATCGGGAGATCTCGCGCCACTCGCGCATATGGCGGCGGCAATGATGGGGGAAGGCGAGGCATGGTACCGCGGCGACCGGATGCCAGCTAAAAATGCGCTCGCCGCAGCAAACCTGAAGCCCCTCGTTCTTGGCGCGAAAGAGGGATTGGGCCTGATTAATGGCACTCAGGTTTCAACGGCGCTGGCGTTATCAGGCTTATTCAATGCATGGCGTGCTGTGACTTCGGCGCTCATTACCGGCGCCATGTCCACTGATGCCGCAATGGGGTCGTCTGCGCCGTTCCGGCCGGAGATTCATTCTGTGCGCGGACATAAAGGTCAAATCGACTCCGCCTCATTCCTGCGCGACGTGATGGAGGGCTCCGAAATTCGCGAAAGCCATCGCGACGGAGACGAGCGGGTTCAGGACCCCTATTGTATTCGCTGTCAGCCGCAAGTGATGGGCGCTTGCATAGACTTGCTGCGGCAGGCGGCGAGGACGCTGGAGATTGAGGCCAACGCCGCGACAGATAATCCGCTTGTATTTGACGATGGCTCTATCGTTTCCGGCGGCAACTTCCATGCAGAGCCGGTCGCCTTTGCCGCCGATCAGATTGCGCTGGCCATCGCCGAAATCGGCTCGATCGCCCAGCGGCGCATCGCGTTGATGGTCGATCCCACCTTGTCACATGGCCTGCCCGCATTTTTGACGCCCGAACCGGGATTGAATTCCGGTTTCATGATTGCGGAAGTGACCTCAGCCGCACTGATGAGCGAGAACAAGCAGCGCGCAAATCCTTGCTCGACAGATTCAACGCCGACTTCGTGCAATCAGGAAGACCATGTTTCCATGGCATGCCATGGCGCGCGCAGGCTCGGCCCCATGAACGAGAACCTGTTCAAGATTATCGGCATCGAATTGCTTACAGCGGCGCAAGGCATAGAGTTTCGCAAGCCGTTGAAAACGAGCCCCGCTTTGCAAAGCGTCATTGCGAATGTGCGCAAAACAATCCTGACGCTTGAGGCCGACCGCTTTATGGCGGACGATTTGAAAAAAGCGGGGGAGATGATCGCTATGAACGAAGTAACGGCCAACACTGAAATGAAATTGTCATGACCAACCCACGCCATAACGTCCGCACGGTTCGCAGCCCCCACGGCAGCGAGATCACCGCAAGGCACTGGACCACCGAAGCGCCCATGCGGATGCTGATGAACAATCTCGACCCGGATGTGGCCGAAAACCCCCACGAACTTGTGGTCTATGGCGGCATCGGCCGCGCCGCGCGCACCTGGAACGATTTCGACAGGATTGTCAGCGTGCTCCAGGGGCTCAACGAAGACGAAACACTTTGCGTTCAGTCCGGCAAACCGGTCGGCGTCTTCAAAACTCACAAGGACGCCCCGCGCGTGTTGATCGCCAACTCCAATATAGTGCCGCACTGGGCGACTTGGGATCATTTCAACGAACTCGATAAAAAAGGCCTGATGATGTACGGCCAGATGACGGCCGGTTCGTGGATTTACATCGGTTCACAAGGAATCGTTCAGGGCACGTATGAAACCTTCAAGGAGGCGGGCCGCCAGCACTACGGCGGCGATCTTTCTGGAAAATGGATTCTAACTGCCGGCCTCGGCGGCATGGGCGGGGCGCAGCCGCTCGCTGCTGTTCTTGCCGGCGCATGCTGTCTCGCGGTCGAGTGCAACGAAGACTCCATCGATTTCCGCCTGCGCACGAAATACGTCGACGAGAAAGCCACGTCCCTTGACGAAGCGCTTGAGATGATCGAGCGCTGGACGAAGGCGGGAGAGGCTAAATCTGTCGGTCTTCTCGGCAACGCTGCTGACATTTTTCCCGAGCTAGTAAAACGTGGTGTGAAACCAGACATGGTCACCGATCAGACTTCCGCCCATGACGTTGTTAACGGTTATCTTCCGCAAGGCTGGACCGTCGCGACATGGAAAGAAAAGCGCGAAATCGCGCCCAAAGAAGTTGAGGCCGCCGCACGCAAGTCAATCAAAGTCCATGTTCAGGCGATGCTTGATTTCTGGAATTCCGGCGTGCCAACCCTCGATTACGGCAACAACATCCGACAGGTTGCTAAAGAGGAAGGTCTGGAGAACGCGTTCGATTTTCCGGGCTTTGTGCCGGCTTATGTCAGGCCGCTCTTTTGTCGCGGCGTCGGGCCGTTTCGCTGGGCGGCGCTTTCCGGCGACCCGGAAGATATCTACAAGACAGACGCCAAGGTGAAAGAGCTGATCCCCGACGATCCGCATCTCCATAACTGGCTCGACATGGCGCGTGAACGGATCGCGTTTCAGGGGCTGCCCGCGCGCATTTGCTGGGTAGGTCTCGGGCAGCGTCACCGGCTCGGCCTCGCCTTTAACGAGATGGTGAAGTCCGGCGAATTATCCGCACCCGTCGTGATCGGCAGGGACCATCTTGATAGTGGTTCCGTTGCTTCGCCAAATAGAGAAACCGAAGCTATGAAAGACGGTTCTGACGCCGTTTCCGACTGGCCGCTATTAAATGCGCTCCTCAACACCGCCTCTGGCGCCACTTGGGTCTCGCTGCACCATGGCGGTGGCGTCGGTATGGGCTTTTCTCAACACGCAGGCATGGTGATTTGCGCGGATGGAACCGATGATGCCGCCCGCCGTCTTGAGCGCGTGTTGTGGAATGACCCCGCGACAGGCGTCATGCGCCATGCCGATGCGGGATATGAAGTTGCTATCGACTGCGCCAGCGAACATGAACTGAACCTGCCCAGCGTTCAGCGGTAACTGTGCAGAACTGAACGCTCTGATCAAATGCAACCTTTTTTGGAAACGGTATTCAGCCGTAAGGAAAGATGAGATCTGATAGAGTTATCCACGTTGTTGGTTGTCATGCCGAAGGTGAGGTTGGCGATGTCGTTGTCGGTGGCGTCAAGCTTCCTGAAGCTGAGACGTTGTGGGAGCAGTCACGTATTCTGGCGCGGGACCGAACTCTAAAAGACTTTCTGTTGAACGAACCGCGTGGCGGCGTCTTTCGTCATATCAACATCCTGACTACGCCGAAAAATCCTGAAGCAGATATAGCCAATATTATTCTTGAGCCGGAAACGGTACCGCCCATGTCAGGGTCTAACACGATCTGTGTCGTGACAGTTGTGCTTGAGACCGGTATTTTTCCGATGCAGGAGCCTGTTACGCACTTGAAGCTTGAGATGCCGGGCGGCCTGATCGATGTTCGCGCTACTTGCCGAGCCGGCAAGGTTGAAAGCGTGGAATTCAAAAATATAGCGTCCTTTGCTGACCGTCTGGATTTTCCTCTTGAGTTGAATGGCCATGGAACAGTATCTGTGGACATACTTTTCGGTGGGGACAGTTTCGTCACTGTAGACGCCGCCAGCCTTGGTCTATCATTGGCGCCAGACGAAGCGCGAGACCTCGCCGCGCTGGGCATGGAGATCAGCCGCGCCGCCAGTGAACAAATCGGCTTTCAACATCCGACACTAAACGAGATGAACGAAATCACCTTTTGTTTGCTGACGAACCCAGCGCAAATGGAAGAAGGCTGCGTCACAGCAAAACACACCGTTGCTATCAAGCCTGGCAAAATTGACCGCTCACCTACTGGCACGGCGGTTTCAGCGAGGCTTGCACAAATGCACGCGCGCGGACAGGCGAAAGTTGGTGATGAGGTCGTCTTTAAATCAATATTGGATTCAAAATTTATCGGCCGCATAGAGCATGAAACCGAAACAGGAGGGAAACCCGCCATCATTCCGAGTGTAAGCGGGCGCGCGTGGCTGACCGGCACATATCAGTTGATGCTTGATCCAAGTGATCCATGGCCTACGGGCTATCGGGTCAATGACACTTGGCCGTCATTAAAAATATGAAACCGCCTTTATTCATTACTGAGTCAGATGTGCTCGGAAAAATGCGGTGGCGTGATGTAGTAGAATCCATGCGTCAAGGTCATCAACTTGCTCGCGCGGTGACTAGAGATGTTGTTATCGGCGAGCCAGATCGAAGCTTTCTTAATCGCGTCGCGTGGATAGAGAGTCTTGGCGGCGGCATGAAATCGGTCACCGTATTCACAGAAAATGCTAACAAATGCTTACCGGCCGTTCAGGGCGCGTTCCTTCTTTTTGATGACGAAACCGGCAGTCTGAAAGCGGTAATTGACAGCGGGTTGATTACGAAATGGAAGACGGCGGCGGATTCGGCCCTTGGCGCTCAGCTGTTAGCCCGCAAAAATTCATCGAAGGCGGTGGTGATTGGAGCTGGCGCGCTCGCTTCTGCACTTGCAGATGCATATGCGCATATGATGCCTCAGCTTGCAAAGATTGTCATTTGGGCGCGCAAAGCTGAGCAGGCCCAAAAGCTTGCAGATTCAATTGAAGACCAGCGTGTCGTCGCTGCAAAACGCGCGCTTGAGGATTGTGTTAGAAGCGCTGACATCATCATTACGGCGACATCTTCGCCTACCGCTGTGATAAACGGTGACTGGATCTCTCCTGGTGCCCATGTGGATCTTGTCGGCGCCTTTCGTTCCGATATGCGCGAGTCAGATGATGAGTTAATGCGCAAGGCAAAGATTTTCGTAGACAGCCGCGATACGACAATTGATCATATAGGCGACCTGACCTTACCGATTGCCAACGGCGCAATACAACGCACCGACGTGCTTGGGGACTTTTACGACCTGATCAACGGGGCTGAGGGGCGCAGCTCGGAAAAAGATATTACAGTCTTCAAGAATGGCGGCGGCGCTCATCTGGATTTAATGACGGCTACAATGATTTACGATGCAGCGCGAAAGTGAGAGATATGAATAACGGTGTTGGCGGCTCGACAGTGAGCGCTGAGCTTGAGACGATAAGCCCATTTGCATCGCGGGTTGCGAGAATTGGCAAAGCAGAGCGTGAAGATCGGATTGTCCGTCTGAGGCAGTTGATGCGCAATCGCGGTGATGACGCAGTCATCCTGACGGCCGGTTCTAATTTGCGATATTTCTCAGGCGTTCCGTGGGGACAGACGGAGCGGTTTGTCGGTCTCGTCATCTCTCAAACCGAAGCTGTTGCGATTTGTCCAAAGTTTGAAGACAGCGCACTGGAACCAGTACTTCAAATTGATGCTGATTGCCGTTATTGGGAAGAACATGAGGACCCTAACGCGCTAGCGGCGTCAATCTTGTCCAGGCTTGGCGCCAATGCCGTTGCAGTCGATCCCAATTGTCCCTTGTGGCTTTACGAAAGAATTCGGGAAGCGGCGTCTGGGGTCAGGTTGAGCAACGCGGAACCGCTCACGACTTCAATGCGTTCCCGGAAGTCAGAGGCCGAATTGGCGCTGGTGCGCGAAGCCATGCAAATGACGCTCAAAGTGCACGCATCCGCCGCGCGTGTACTGCGTGATGGAATGAAAGCAAGCGAAATACGCACTTTCATTGACAATGCACACCGTGCGATTGGAGCTGACGGCGGCAGCACGTTTTGCGCCGTACAGTTCGGCGAGGGAACGTCACACCCTCATGGCAAACCGGGCGACCCGTCCTTGAAAGATGGCGATGTTGTACTGATCGATACGGGGTGTTCTGTCGATGGATATCAGTCGGATATTACACGCACTTATGCGTTCGGTGAGCCGAACAGCAAGGTTCGGCGCATATGGGATATAGAAAAAGAAGCGCAGCAAGCAGCTTTTGATGCGGCGAAGCCTGGTGTGGCCTGCGCTGATGTTGATCGTGCGTCTCGGCGTGTGCTGGAAGCGCACGGTCTGGGACCGGACTATCGATTACCGGGCTTGCCTCACCGAACTGGCCATGGACTTGGGCTTGATATCCATGAAGGTCCGTATCTGGTGCTGTCTGATAAAACGCCCTTGGCGTCTGGCATGTGTTTTTCCAATGAGCCGATGATTGTCGTGCCTGGAGAGTTCGGCGTGCGACTGGAAGATCATTTTTATATGACTGACGAGGGCGCGGTTTGGTTCACTGAACCGCAGCACAGCTATACGGAACCATTCGCTAACATCTAAATAGTGTGACCTGCGCTTCAGGCCTTCTGGGTTTTGCGAAATGCTGTTGGTGCGAAGCCGGTGGCGCGCAAAAATTGCCGGCTGAAAGCGCTCTGATCGCGGTATCCGGCATTCATGGCGATTTCAATGATCGGTTTTTCGGATTGCAGCAATTCGCGGCGTGCAAAATCAAGGCGTTGTTTTAACACCCACTGCCCGGTCGTGAGCCCAAATATATGACGCATACGCCGGTCGAGCTGGTAGGGCGACATTCGACCAACAGAAGCAAGGGTTTTCAAATCCGGTGGATCGCTTAAGTTTTCATCGGTATACTCAATCACGGTTTTTAGTTGTGCGTAATCTTCATGATTTATATCCGGCGCACGCAAATCCTGTGAAATACCGGTTAAGCCTGCGAGTGCTCCATTGTCGCTATGCAAAGCGCGCTTGTTTGTCATGCACCAGCCGATCGAGCGGTTTGGATAGATATGAAGTTCAAGCTGATTAAGGATCGGCTCTCCTGTTTCGAGCACCGCCTGATCCTGTTTTTCGTAACCTGCGCCAAGCGAGGCGCCGAGTACCTGAGAGGGGGTCTTGCCGATGAGATCGTTTTTGCGCTGCGCACCGGACCGGCGCACCAGCGTATCGTTAACGACGATATATCGCCCGGTTCGGTCTTTGATAAAAAAGACAACATCGGCCAGGCAGTCAAAAAGCGCCTCTATTGGTCCACGTTCCTTAATAATCACGAGAAACTCCGCCGCTCGCTACATGCTAAACAGTCTTCAAATTGTGCAAAAAATCAAGTCTTGAGTGAGGTTTGGGCCAAGACGGCGGGTGACACGCGGGATAAAAGAAGCTGAACGACCTGTGCGCCCGCGAGGAGATCAGAATGGCTGAAAATTCAAACGTATTTTCCGGTTGCATGCCCGCGTTAATGACCCCTTGCGATGCTAACGGTCGCCCGGATTTTCATGCGCTCGCCAGTAAGGGTGAGGAACTGATAGCCGCTGGCATGAGCGCGGTTGTCTATTGCGGTTCCATGGGCGACTGGCCGCTTCTGACAGATGAGCAACGCATGAATGGCGTGGCGGCGCTTTGCGACAAAGGCGTTCCGGTGGTGGTGGGTACTGGTGCGCAAAACACGCATCGCGCCGCGGCGATCGCAGAACACGGCGCCAAAGCCGGTGCTGCAGGGTTGATGGTTATACCGCGCGTGCTTTCGCGAGGCGTTTCTCCAATCGCTCAGTATAACCACTTCAAAGCGATCCTCAGTGCTGCACCGGACCTGCCTGCTGTTATCTATAACAGCCCTTATTACGGATATGAGACCAAGGCGGATCTTTTCTTCAAGGTTCGCGCAGAGCATTCTAGTCTAGTTGGCTTCAAAGAGTTCGGTGGAGCGCAATCGCTCAGCTACGCAGCAGAACATATTACGTCAGCCGATCCCGATCTGATTTTAATGGTTGGCGTAGATACGCAAGTCTTCCATGGTTATGTTAATTGCGCCGCCGGCGGCGCCATCACCGGTGTTGGCAATGCGTTGCCGCGCGAAGTGTTGCGGCTTGTGGAACTTTGCGAGCGTGCGGCGGCAGGCGATGTGGTAGCGCGCCGGAATGCGCGTGAACTTGATAACGCCTTGAACGTCCTTTCCACCTTTGATGAAGGGCCGGACCTCGTACTCTACTACAAGCATCTGATGGTGCTTGAGGGGAATCCGGAATACGCACATCAGCTTAATTCAGCAGACCAACTAAGCCCCTCTCAGAAAGCTTTTCTAGAGCAGAGTTGGCGCCAGTTCCGCGAATGGTGGTCAGCCTGGCCGGGCGCCAAGGACTGAACGTTCGCTTGTGCGTGTAATTGATTCTCATACTGGCGGAGAGCCAACGCGGATAATTATCGAAGGCGGTCCCGACCTTGGGGATGGGCCGATATCGGATCGCCGCGCGCTTTTTGCTGAAAAATATGATCATTATCGTACAATGTGCGTATGTGAACCGCGATGTTCTGATGCGACGGTCGGGGCGCTTCTTTGCGACCCCGTGGATCCAACCTGCACGGCAGGCGTTATATTTTTTAACACGGCCGGATATCTAGGCATGTGCGGGCACGGCGTTATTGGGTTGCTCGTCACTCTTGCTTATCTTGGTAAAATAAATCCAGGAGCACACCGCATTGAAACACCTGTGGGGATTGTGACTGCGGAATTACTTACCGCAAACAAGGTGCGGCTGGAAAATATTGAGAGTTACCGATTCCGTAGCAATGTGACGGTTAATGTTCCCGGACTCGGCGCTGTCACGGGGGATGTCGCTTGGGGCGGTAACTGGTTTTTTTTGGTTGACGGAACGCCGCTGGCGTTGTCGCTAAAAAATGTTTCGGAATTGACGCACGTGTCCTCCAAAATTCGCCGCGCGCTTTCCGACGCAGGCGTTACGGGCAAAGGCGGCGCCGAAATAGACCATGTTGAGTTTTTTCAGGACCCGCCGGAAAGCGATGCTGACAGCCGCAATTTTGTACTCTGTCCCGGCGGCGCTTATGACCGTTCGCCGTGTGGCACTGGGACCAGTGCAAAGCTCGCCTGTCTCGCTGCAGATGGGAAGTTAGACCCGGAGGAGATCTGGGTTCAGGAAAGCATTGTGGGAAGCCGCTTTGCAGCATCTTACCGGGTAGGCAAGGGCGGTGGCGTTATCCCATCGATTACAGGAGAAGCGTTTGTTTTCGGTGAGACGCAATTAGTCTTTCAAAATGATGATCCGTTCCGGTTGGGGATTGCATGAGCCAGCAGTACACGGGCGGGTCTGTTATTGTCATTGGCGCCGGGATTATCGGGATCGCCTGTGCACATTATCTTGCAGCGGAGGGGCGCCAGGTAACAGTTATTGATAAAGGATCAGTCGCAGATGGCTGCTCTTATGGAAACTGCGGCCATATTTTACCAAGTCATGTATTGCCGTTGAATTCACCAGATGCAATCAAAAATGGCGTTCTGTCATTCTTTAATGCGAGCGCGCCTTTTCGGATAAAGCCGCAATTAAAGCTTTCGTTCGTCAATTGGATGCTGCAATTTGCAAGATATTGTTCGCAGCAAAAGATACTAAAGTCTGCTGCCAGACTGAAAAGCATCCTTGATTCATCGTTTCAAGAATTTGAATCGCTATTGGATGGCGGCGTTGTCGATTGCGAGTGGAACAAGTGCGGGACGTTATATGTCTATCATTCGCAAAAAGCGTTTGAATCTTTTGAGAAGAAAAATGACCTTTTGAC
The DNA here is from genome assembly GCF_028748065.1 of Hyphococcus flavus. Taxonomy (GTDB): domain Bacteria; phylum Pseudomonadota; class Alphaproteobacteria; order Caulobacterales; family Parvularculaceae; genus Hyphococcus; species Hyphococcus flavus. The sequence goes on from NZ_CP118166.1 coordinate 1,887,234, forward strand.
TAGAGAGTTTGGCGTTTCCGCGAAGAAAATCAGCGGCAACGATCTTGCAAATTTTGAACCTTCGCTGAAAAGCGGATTGGCGGGAGGATACTTTTATGAACAGGATGCAGTGGTTCATCCCAGCCGCCTTGCAACCGTTTGGGCGCGTCAGCTACAAAACGATGGCGTAGAATTTATCGAAAACTGCGAGGTTACATCACTTGAAAAGCAAGGTAACCGAATAAAATCAGTGATTACATCTAAAGGGGTTTTTAAAGCTGATGAGGTCGTGCTCTCCGCCGGTGCTTACAGCCCTTCACTTGCGAAAGAATTCGAGTGTGCAATTCCAGTCCTTCCAGGAAAAGGTTATTCACTCACCATCGCGCGGCCTGGCATATGTCCAAAAATGTCGATGGTTGCGCCGGAGAATAACGTTGCAATCACGCCGTTTGAGGATGGCTTGCGTCTTGGCTCGATGATGGAGTTCGTCGGGTTTAACGCAGAACTTCCGGCATTCAGAATGCGCCAGTTAGAAGAATGTGGAACAACCTATTTGCACATGGATAAGCCTGTCATTTATCAAGAAGAATGGTTCGGTTGGCGCCCGATGACATGGGACAGTTTGCCAATTATTGGTCGAGCGCCGAATCTCTCAAACGCTCTTATCGCTACCGGCCATTGTATGATGGGCCTGATGTTGGCGCCGGCTACGGGCAGGCTTGTCGCGGAAATGATTGGTGAACGACCAACGCATATTCCTAGCGCGCCATTTTCGCCTGCGCGTTTTAACTGACGAAACTATAGAACAGACCACTGGAGGCAATGATGTCGATATTTCAAAACTATATTGATGGACGCTGGGCGTCGAGTGACGCCGCGACAAAGAACATAAACCCATCAAATACTGATGATATCGTTGGTGAATATGCCCACGCCGATAAAAACCAGGCAGATGCGGCGATCGCTGCCGCTGTTGAGGCAAGCAAAAGCTGGCGTTATAGCGGCATTCAACAGCGTTTCGATATTCTTGATACGATTGGTTCCGAAATACTGGCCCGTAAAGATGAGTTGGGCCGGCTACTCGCGCGCGAAGAAGGAAAGATATTGCCGGAGGCAACGGGTGAGGTAGTCCGTGCAGGGCAAATCTTCAAGTTTTTTGCTGGTGAAGCGCTCCGTGTTCAAGGCGAGCATCTCAAGTCAGTAAGGCCGGGCGTCGAGGTGGAAGTCACGCGTGGGGCAGTGGGTGTAATAGGCATTATAACGCCATGGAATTTTCCGATCGCGATACCGGCTTGGAAGATCGCGCCTGCGCTTGCCTATGGGAACACGGTTGTTTTCAAGCCTGCGGAACTTGTGCCGGGAAGCGCTTGGGCGCTTAGTGACATCATTGCAAGATCAGGCCTGCCCAATGGAGTGTTCAATCTTGTTATGGGGAGTGGCCGTGAAGTCGGGCAAGCGATGCTGGATGATCGGCGCATCGATGCAGTTTCCTTCACTGGCTCCGTCAATACTGGCGGCGTTGTAGCAGCCTCCTGCAGCAGGCGAGGTGCAAAATACCAGCTTGAAATGGGTGGTAAAAACCCGCTGATTGTTTTGGCCGATGCGGATATTGACAACGCTGTCGCCTGCGCGCTGAACGGAGCCTACTTTTCTACCGGTCAGCGCTGCACAGCGTCGTCGCGTCTGATTGTCGTGGCGCCTGTTTATGACCAGTTTATCGAGGCGCTGAAATCCAAGGTCGAAAACCTAATTGTTGGTGACGCCCTAGCTGATGGAACCCAAATCGGGCCGGTCGTTGATCAGCGTCAGCTTGATCAAAACATTCGCTATGTTGATATTGGCAAAGAAGAAGGCGCCGAGTTGCTCTGTGGTGGTGAATTGTTGGAGCGCGAAACGCCCGGTTTTTACATGACGCCGGCGCTTTTCACGGAGACCAGCAACAAAATGCAGATTAACCGGGAAGAAATTTTTGGGCCCGTGGCGAGCGTCATCAAAGCCAGCGACATAGACGAGTCGATCTCGCTCGCCAATGATACGGAATTTGGGCTTTCCGCAGGCATCTGTACTACGTCGCTTAGCGCCGCGACGAAATTCAAACAGGAATGCCGCGCTGGCATGGTGATGGTGAACTTGCCGACCGCTGGTGTCGATTATCACGTGCCTTTTGGAGGCATGAAAGGTTCGAGCTACGGCTCGCGCGAGCAGGGTCGCTACGCCGCCGAATTTTATACAACAGTCAAGACAGCCTATGTTGGGGCCTGAGTTTTCTAGCTTTGTGTTGTGCCAGGGTTGTTGCTGCGTGTTGTGGATTTGACAACAATCTAAGCTTATAGCGGTTGTGCGAATGCTCGAGTCAGATCAATCGCATGGTTATACGGCTTCCGATCCTAGAAATGTAAGAATGAATGTCATGACGAGTAAAATAGCCCACAAAAACCGAAAAAAAACGCTCGCCGAGAAGGCGGACAAATTCGTCTGCTATCAAGAGTCAGTACAAAGTCCGGATGTCGATGTCGAGTTTTTCGAACAAGCCTATAAGGAAGCCTATGACGCAAAACCACTTTCTTTGAGGGAGGACTTTTGCGGCACGTTTAGCGTTTGCTGCGAGTGGGTGAAATCGCACAGAAAGAGAACCGCAGTAGGCGTCGACCTCTGCCCGACGACTCTTCAGTGGGGCCGTGATCATAATCTTTTTCGCCTTAAGCCCACTCAAAAATTACGCGTCGCTGTATATGAAAAAGATGTTCGTTCAGTTTCCGACGTCAAATCCGATATTCTCACAGCCCAAAATTTTTCGTTCTGGCTTTTCAAAACCCGTAAGGAAGTGATCGAGTATTTCAAGGCCGCCTATCAGAATCTGAATGATCAGGGCGTCATGATTATGGATATGATGGGAGGCGAAGAAACATATATTGAAAATCATACCGAAAAACGCGTTATTACCAAGGGTAAGAATGGTTTCAGCTATCATTGGGAACAAGCAAGATTTAACCCTGTCACTTCCGAGGGTACGTATTACATCCATTTTCGTTTTGCAGACGGCAGCAAACTAAAACGCGCTTTTGAATATAACTGGCGATTCTGGACGATTCCCGAGGTGCGTGAAATGCTGGAGGAAGCAGGGTTTTCCAAAAGCCTTGTGTATTGGGAAACAGAAGACGAAAACGGCGACGACACTGGCGAATGGGAAGCAACCGAAGAAGCGCCCAGCCATCCGAGCTGGCTTTGCTACATTGTCGGGGTCAAGTGACGATGACTTTCTGTTTAAGTAAAACTTAGACAACTGTGCTGCTTCAGTTAGCATATGATAGCGCTTCGTCGCGACACGAACCGCCTTGACGTCAGTGATTAGACAGAAAGGAATGCATGTGCTGCTAGAATGGGTAGTGCGGTTTTTCAGTGTTTATTGTTATCCATTTTCGCTCGGTGAATGCGTCAATACCTGCAGCACCGCCAAAGCGTCCGTATCCTGATGCGCCAACACCCCCGAACGGCATTTGCGGTTCGTCATGTACTGTTGGACCATTGACATGACATATGCCGCTTTTGACGCGGCGGGCTATTGCAAGGGCGCGGCTGGCGTCTCTGCCAAATACAGCCGAGGATAATCCGTATTCGCTGTCGTTGGCGACGCGAATGGCCTCATCTTCATCGCTAACGCGAATGATTGATAATATCGGGCCAAAGCTTTCCTCGTGATAAAGCCGCATGTTTTGCGTAACGTTGTCGACTATTGTGGCTTGCATGATGAGGCCATTTGCATGGCCGCCGGCTATCAGCGCTGCGCCTTTTTCTGTGGCGTCATCAACCAGGGCCTTTGCATGCTCAACAGCTTTGCAATCAACCATATGGCTAATCACAACCTGTTCTGTGTTTGGTCCTGACGGTAGTGCAACTGCACGGGTGGCCAGTTTTTCAACAAATTGATCCGCACATGTTTGGTCGACAATGACGCGTTCAGTGGACATGCAAATTTGACCCTGGTTAGCATACCCGCCGAATATGGCGGCATCGACAGCAGCGTCGATGTCCGCATCGTCTAGTACGATTAAGGGCGCCTTGCCGCCAAGTTCCAGTAATACCGGTTTCAAAGCACGCGCACAGGTCTCAGCGATTATTCTGCCGACCCGCGTAGAGCCGGTGAAGTTTACCCGCCTGACAGCGGCATGTTCGATTAGGGCGGCGACGATTTTACCGGCATCCTCCGGCGCATTGGAAATAACGTTGATCGCGCCCGCCGGCGCGCCTGCATCCTGCACCGCCTTGCCGATCATGTAATGCACGCCGGGACAAACTTCCGACGACTTCAAAATGACTGTGTTGCCGCAGGCAAGCGGTGTTGCAATTGCGCGCGCGCCCAAAATAATAGGTGCGTTCCAGGGAGCGATGCCAAGAACAACTCCAGCAGGCTCGCGAACCGCCATCGAAATAGTGCCGGGGCGATCGGAAGGAATGACATCGCCATTAATTTGCGTTGTGATAGCGGCTGCTTCTCTAAACATATTTGCGGCGAGCATACAGTTGAATGCAGCCCACGGCGCTGTCGCACCTGTTTCGGCCATCATTTGGGTGACAAAATCTTCTTTTCTCTCGTCAATAATCTCCGCAGCTTTTCGTAGAACTTCCCTGCGCGCATTGGGTCCGTATGAAGACCATAATGAAAAAGCGCTCTGTGCAGCGTCTGCGGCGGAGACGGCGTCATCTATAGTTGCTGCTGCAGCTCTTGAGATTAACTCGTCAGTTTCTGCATTTATGCGTTTGAAGATGGCATTGTTAGAGGCAGGTTTTTCTTGCCCGCCGACCAGTAGTGGAAAATCCATCGTTTGAGTCTCAAGCTGAGTTTTCAGGCTGCGCACTAGGCGGCTGTATTCAGACTAATACAGATATATTCGGCTGGCGTCATCTTCACGACGAGCCTCCAATGAGGGTTTTTCGGTACTTTAGTTATATAATTGATTTCGCTAATTGGCTATTTGCTTTCGTGATAATCAAAGGCAATGCGTGTGGTAACGAGATCATCGTTATTCGTGCACGTTTGCTCTATCCAATCCTATGGATTTCGCCGCTTGAGTAAGCCGCTCAAACATTGGTGTTTTTATTGGCTCGGAATGACGGCTTGAGGCGTTCCAAGGCATAAAACCAGCCAGATTGAAGCATTTTATTTTTATTGCGTTCACAAAAGCCAAGCCTGCTTGTCACGAAGCTTTATCGCTGCAAACCACCGGCTCATGAGCACGTAAACCCGAGTTAGGTGGGCGTGGTTCTTGAGGTGCTGTCATTTGCAAAAACATTCACTAGTGATTTTTTCATTGCATGAAGGAATATAGTATGACTATATAGCGTTGAGAGGGCACGTATAACTAGATCCAAAAACATTCACACGTGAATGCTTGTTGGGAGGGGCCAATGCTTCCAAAAATTCAGAAAAAACAACTTCTTGCCTGTGTTTCCATATTTGCGGTGCCCGGGGTGAGCGCGCATGCCGCAGATGAAATCGTTGTCACGGCGCAAAAGCGTGAACAATCGCTTCAGGACGTACCGATTTCCGTGACCGCCGTTACGGAAGACGACTTAAAAGCGCGCGGCGTTATTACGCTCGAAGATTTGCAGTTCATGGTGCCGAACGTATCGGTTACCAATGAATTCCAGACCGTGACGCCGAAATTCTCTATCCGCGGTGTTTCCTCAAATACACGCAATATTGGCTTTGAGTCCGGCCTTTCGGTTTATATTGACGGCGTTTATACAGGTCGGCCCATCGGTCAGAGTTTCGATCTGACAGACGTTGGGCAAATCGAAGTTTTGCGCGGCCCCCAAGGCACGTTATTTGGTAAGAACAACACAGCTGGCGCGATAAACGTCATAACGAAAAAACCTGGCGAGGAAGTCGCTTATAATCTTGTGGGCGAAGCAGGCAATTTTGGTCTTTACCGCTTTTCAGGCGATGTCTCAGGGCCTTTGTCCGATACACTAGGCGCCAAGTTGGCGCTTTATACGACGCAGCGCAATGGAACAGTCGAGAACGTTTTTGATGGTACAGATCTTAACGACATTGATTCTCTCGGAGGGCGCGCAGGGCTTTATTGGACGCCCTCGGATGATTTTGAGGCAAGCCTGGTTGTTGACGCTTTCCGTGACCGTCGTGCGCGTGCGTTTCCAGAGCCGCTGGACGGCGATCCGCTTGCGACGACTGGTCCGCGAACTGTAAACATAGATCTAAACGGGCGTGAAGACCGGGACTCGTTCGGGGCCGCGCTTAATCTCGAAAAAAACTTTGATTCTGGTCTCTCTCTAACCTCGATATCGGGCTATCGTAAAACAATTATCGATAATCAGTTTATCGATAATGATGACACGCCAGCGCCCGCTATTGCTGTAAATGGCTGGTTCGAAGAAGCGGAACATTTTTCCCAGGAAATTCGTCTGGCTTCAGACGCAGGCAGCTCGTTTGATTGGATATTGGGCGGGTATTACTTCTACCAGAAAGTGAATAGCGAAAGGCCAATTGTTGTATTTGGCTTTGACGGGAACTCTATCGGTGAAGTTGTGACGAACAGTTATGCCGGCTTTGGGCAGGTTAATATTCGCCCGGTAGACCGGCTTACTGTCACAGGCGGCGCCCGTGTTACTTATGAAAAAAAGGAGCTAAATAATTTCACGCAAGACATCATGATTTTGTTTCCATCATTTGGTCCTCTTCAGGATGAAATTGATGAAACCAACTTTTCACCGATGGCGGCGTTAACTTATGAACTTTCCGGCTCGTTAAACGTTTACGGCACCTATTCGAAAGGCTTTAAAAGCGGCGGTTTTAATGTCGATTATATAAGCGATGCATCTGACCTGTCGTTTCTATCAGAATCAGTCGGCAATGCTGAGGTAGGTTTGAAAGGCAATTTCCTTGAGGGTGATCTTACGTTTGCTGCCTCTGCCTTTCAAATGAAGTACGACGATCTTCAGGTGCTTACCCTTGATGATATTTCTGGAGGCTTGACGGTCCAGAACGCGGTGAAAGCAACCATTAAAGGCTTAGAGTTTGAATTCAGCGCGAGGCCTGTGCAAGGCTTTGAGATCGTAGGCGGTCTTGGCGTGCTCGACGCCACATATGATGATTTCCGAAACGCTGATGCGATGGGCAGTGATTTTACCGGAAATGAGCTTCCGGACGCGCCAGGGCTGACGGCAAACGCTGCCGCGCAGTACACGCACGAACTTGGCGGCTCCGGATCTCTGTTCGGTCTTGTTGAATGGAGTTATCGTGATGAGCGGTACTCCTCAGCCAGCAATACAATCGTCACGCAGGCCGAGGATATTTCCCTTGTGAACATGCGTGCTGGTTATCGTTCGCCCGATGAGCGTTGGGAATTGTCAGCGTGGGTAAAAAATCTTGCTGATACTGATCGCATCGTATTTGGATTCGCCAACCCGTTCTCAGGCGCTATTGCCGGAACCTATAATGATCCGCGCACATGGGGTGTAACGCTCCGTGTCAGCGGATAAGGCAAGCTTAAAAAGCTTTTGCGGCCTGCGAAAACAACTCCGTCAGGCCGCACAATTTTCAAGGGTAAGATACGAACAACAATGAGTGGTCATTTTTCAGAATCGGTCACTGATGCGCACCAAAAATTTGTAGCCAGCGCTGAGGCTGCAGGTGCTGAGATAGAGCTCCGGCGGCATCCGCTTAAAGGCCCGTCTGGAGAAGATTTGTGTATGGCGGCGGCCCGGCTTGGCCCGGCTTCTGCGCGGCGCGTGTTGCTTGTTAATTCAGGTACGCACGGTGTTGAGGGGTATGCCGGGTCCGCTCTGCAAATTGGTTATTTAGATTCATTTGATGCTTCACGTTTGCCTGCCGACGCCGCAGTTTTGCTGGTTCATTTAGTTAACCCTTGGGGTGCGGCATGGGACAGGCGAGAAAACGAAGACAACATAGATGTGTTTCGCAATTTTGTTTATTCCACGCCGCCGTTCCCCGACAATCCCGAATACCGTTATCTGGATGATGCTATAAACCCGTCCTCATGGACTGATGACACGCTGCGTAGAGCGGATGAGAAAATCAAAGCGTATATTACGGCTCATGGGAAAGACGCTTTTATCGCGCTATTTCGTCAAGGTCAGCACTTCAATGCTAAAGGCTTAACCTATCATGGCAGGGGACCTTGTTGGTCCAAGCAGACATTTGATTCCGTTGCGTACAAAATGATTCCTAATGTGCAACTTGGAGTTTGTGTTGATATTCATACTGGCTTTGGCGATTTCGGTGACGGTTTGGTCATTATGTATCGCAGCCAAGGTAAAGAACGCATCGAGTTTTCCAGGCACGTTTATGGCGAAGTATATATTGCTGGCGATGATGCGCTCATACCGCAGCATGGAAGCATGCCATATGACATACTCAGTCACGCGCCATTTGCGCAAATCCATTGCGTTGGGCTTGAGTTTGGCACTTATGACTTGATGCAAGAGATAGATCTCTTTCGTCGCATCAATTTCATTTTTGCTTATGAGGACCCTCTACGCCGAGAAGCAGAACTGGCGCGTGGTAAAATGCGAGAGCTTTTATACCCTGCTTCTAGTGAATGGCGTTCGTCAGTGCTTGCCCGCGGCAAAGAAGTATTGAGAAATGCGGAACTTGCGGTCGCAAGCTGGGACGGGGCTGCGTGATGAGGGTCGAAGTCGACGGAATTCGTATCTTTTTTGAAGTCGCAGGGTTTTCTTTGGAAGCAGATGGTCCTGAGTTTCGTAAGCGTCCAACGCTGGTAGCATTGCATGGCGGCCCAGGTTGGGATCATTCCGCCAGCCGTGACGCGCTCGCGGTACTCTCCGAGTTTTGTCAAGTGATTTTTTATGACCACCGCGCCCACGGCCGTTCTGATGGGTGGGAAGATATCAGCCGTCAGACACTTGATCAGTGGGGTGACGATGTGGCGGCGTTTTGCGATGCATTGGAAATAGAGAAGCCTTTCATATTGGGCACGTCATTCGGTGGTATGGTGGCGCAAAGTTATGCCGTTCGCCATCCCGATCATGCATCCGGCGTTATCCTGAACAGTACCTCTGCAAAATTTGTTCTTGATGATGTCTGCGAAACTTTTCGCAGAGTTGTGGGTGAAGACGCCGAGCATATAGCGCGACAGGCGTTCACCACCGGTACGCCAGAATCGCTTGAGCGATACTATGAGCGATGCCTGCCTAAATACAGTACTGACCCCATGCCGCCAGATAAAAAGGCGCGGATCATTTACAATGAGGAATTGATCCGGCGCCTTTTATCCCCTGGAGGGGCGTTACGGCAGATGGACTTCCTTCCTAAGCTTGGCTCTATCACCTGTCCGGTGCTGGTGCTTGGCGGTAGAGACGACCCTATTTGTCCGCCCCAAGCGGCTACCGCGATTGCGGAGGCGATCGGAAAAAATGCAGAGCTTCATATTATTGAGGGATGCCGTCATGGGATTGTGCAGGAAAATCCCGAAATTGGCGCAGTCTTAGTCAAAGATTTTCTCGACCGCGTATTCAGTCCGCGCGCATGAAACGAAACAGGAGTTAGATTTGTGAAGACCTCAGGTGGTAAAATTAGCGCATTGCCCACAAAGCGCGGCAAGTCAGGCCCGTCGCAGCCTCAACAGGAGCGAAGCGCAGAAACGCGTCAGCGTCTTATTGAGGCGACTATAGAATGTTTTGCTAAATACGGTTTCAGCGACACCACAACTTCATTAATTGCAAAAACGGCAGGCGTAACGCGCGGCGCCTATCTCCATCATTTTGGCTCTCGCGAACAGCTTCTCACAGAAGCGTTCGGGCATCTTCTTAACAATGTCATGGGAGAATTGGAAAAGCGCATCATCGTTCTTTTCCAGGAAAACCGGCAAAGTGAAATTCTCGATGAGATCTGGAAAGCAGGCTTTGAAGACTGGCTCTATCCCGGTTTTGAACTTCTATTGCATTGTCGTCACGACCCCGAAATGCGCCGCTACTGGATGGCGCATTCTGCAAAGTTTCTTGTGTGGCGGCGGCGTATTTTCAGCAACCTGACTGATGGTGAAGTGCAGGAAGACTCCGACATGATGCACTTGGCGGACGGCTTTCTGGACCTTCTTCGAGGGATGGCTTTGATGGATGTTGTTCGCACTAAAGCGACAACCCGGGCGCAGCTTGATTTCTGGCGCGGCGTATTCGAGCGGGAAGTCGCCCATATTCTCAGTAATTCGCAAAACTCCAAAACTAACAAATCCGACAACGTAGAGAAATGACCGCGCTCGGAAGCAAACAAGCCTACCCGCCGCCGGCCCAAGCCTGGAGGGCGGCAATAATACTGAGCGTGCTCTACACGATTTCAAATGTAGACCGTCAGGTAATCGGCTTGTTGCTGCAGCCTATCAAAGACGATTTGCAGGTTGGCGATACAGAGATGGGGTTGCTTGGCGGCTTTGCGTTCGCGATTTTTTATACAGTTATGGGTCTGCCGATTGCACGCCTCGCAGATAAAACCAGTCGGCGTGCTGTTATTTTTGTCGGCGTCGTATTTTGGAGTGTGGCGACAGTCTTTTGCGGTCTGGCGCGAAATTTCACACAATTGTTTATTGGTCGCATAGGTGTTGGCGTTGGCGAGGCTGCATTATCCCCCGCTTCGTACTCATTGCTGTCTGACTATTTTCCGCCGTCAAAACTTGGCCGCGCCATGAGTGTTTATGTTCTTGGTGCTGCAACCGGTTTTGGGCTCGCCTATTTCGCAGGAGGCGCGCTTTACGGTTATTTTGCAGGCTTGGGCTCTTTTCATATTCCAGTTGTGGGTGAAATAAAGCCCTGGCAAGCGACGTTCATCGCTGTTGGCGCGCCCGGAATTGCGCTCGCATTCCTGATGACCTTGATCAAGGAACCAGAAAGACGTTCTAGCTGTATTGCAGATGTAGGCGCACACACACCCACACCCACACAAGGGGGCGCACTCTTACCATTCCTGAAGGGGAATTGGAAAATTCTGGCAATGCACTTCGCCGGTATCTCAGGCTTCAATATCGCTGCTTATGGATTCAACTTGTGGCTGCCCGCACATTTTATCCGCGAATTTGGGTGGTCGCCGGCGCAGGTTGGCGTGACGTTTGGCGGGTATTTTCTCATTCTTGGCGTGGCGAGCATATTAATTGCTGGCCGATTAGCGGACCAAGTGAAAGTCGGCGAGGGCAGAGTCGTATCTTATTTTCGATTGATGGCGTTGTGGACGTTGATTTCGGTTCCATGTCTTGCGTCGGTTGCGCTCGTGCCAACAGCCGCTTTGGCGATGGTGGTATTGGCGCCATGCCTGTTTCTTGCGGCGGGTCCTACGGTTTTTGCGCCGGCAGTACTTCAGTTAATTGCGCCAAACACAGTGCGAGCGCAGGTGTCTGCTCTTTATCTGTTTGTTGTCAACATAATGGGAATTGGTCTCGGGCCGTTACTCATTGGCCTTATCACTGATTTTGGTTTTGGGGACCCGGCAATGCTGAAGTGGTCAATCAGCATTGTTTGCGGCGGAGGCGCGGCGCTCGCCTTCATCTTTTTGTTTGCAGGCGTGCGGTTGGCGAGAAGGTCTTTTCAAATAGAAGACGAGGCGGGCTTTGAAGGAGCGGTTGCGTCATGAAAAAGACCGTATGTGTAGGTGTTGGGTCTATAGGGCGAGCGTGGGCTGTCGTATTTGCAAAAGCCGGTCATGAAGTTGCGCTTTATGACGCCAATGCTGATGTCCTTAATGAGGTTAAGGAGCGAATTGAATCGACATTAGGTGACCTGGAGGCTGCGGGCCTTCTGCATGACGCGCACTCGGCGATCAACAATATTCGAATAGCTGAAACTCTCGAAGATGCTCTTGTTGACGCCGTTTATGTTCAGGAAAGCGTACGCGAACTGTTGGAAGTAAAACGAGCGACATTTGAAGAAATTGCATGTTACGCACCTGAAGATGCGATTATAGCAAGTTCGACATCCGCTATCGCCGGTTCGCTTTTTATGGAAGGTTTACGGAATTCTGCGAATTGTTTGGTTGCGCACCCAACTAACCCGCCTTTCTTGACGACTCTTACAGAGCTGTGTCCAACCTCCTCTACCAGTATTGCAACACTGAAAGCTGCGAAGAAATTTCTCACCGGCTGTGGCCAAGCAACCGTTACTCTAAAGAAAGAAATAACCGGGTACGCACTAAACCGACTACAGGCCGCCGTTGTAGCTGAGGCGCTATATCTCGTCGGTGAGGGGTATCTGTCAGCGCCGGACCTTGATGATGTGATGACGCGCGGGCTGGGTATGCGATGGTGTTTCATGGGACCGTTTCTGACGGGGCACCTAAACGCGCCAACGGGTTACGCTCAGTATATGAATATGTATGGTGACGCCTACCGTAGTATAGTCCGGGATTTGCGCACTGATTATGAATGGACGCCACGTCTTTTCAAAAAAGTGCAGGATCAAATTGCTGGCGGTGAAGAGACGGCGGACGTTGCTAGTCAGCAAGCATGGCGAGATCGCCGTTTGATGCTCCTCATTAAACATCTTGAAGAAGCAGACCGTATTGAACCGAGAAAGGGGCAGATCTATGAAGCGTAAAGTCATTATTACGTGCGCGGTTACCGGCAATGCGCCATTTAACCCAAAGCATCCCAATTTCCCGGTAACGCCAAAGCAGATTGCAGAGGCGTGTATTGAGGCAGCGAATGCTGGCGCCGCAATCGTGCATATTCATGCGCGAGATCCGGAAACGACGCATGGCGTGTTTGATGTTGCCCTGTTTAAAGAGATTGTCCATCGTGTCCGAAGTAGCGGCGTCGATATCTTGATTAACTTATCGGCAGGGGGCGGGGCCTTTTTCTTGCCTGACCCAGAGAACGAAGCAGTTGGATTGCCGGAAAGTGATATGCGTGATGTTGAAGGCCGAATTGAACACTTGGTTGAGTGTCTCCCTGATATCGCCTCCATAGACGTAACGACTGGCAATCAGGTCGAAGGCGATATGGAGTTCGTGTATCTGAACACGACGCGTACTCTACGCGGCATGGCGAAGCGCTTTATGGAGCTTGGCGTGAAGCCCGAACTCGAAGCGTTCCAGCCGGGTGATGTTCTTTTTGCCAATCAACTTATTGAAGAAGGGCTCGTTGAAGGCACGCCAATGATGCAGTTCGTCCTTGGCGTAAAATGGGGTGCGCCATCGACACCGGAAACGGTCATGTACATGCGCAATCTTGCGCCGAAAAACGCAGTCTGGACTGCAATGGGGATTGCTCGTGAAGAATTTTCAACCGCTGCTCAGTCTGTTCTCCTAGGCGGCCACGTACGCGTTGGTCTTGAAGATAATCTCTATCTTGATCGCGGTGTCTTCGCCACCAATGGCCAGCTTGTAGAGCGCGCAGTTCGCATAATTGAAGATGTGGGCTGTTCGCCAGCTTCACCAAGTGAGGCGCGCGAGTTGTTAGGCATCTCAAAAGTTAGTGCATAATGGGAACCGGCAACGCGCAATCTGTTGTTATTACCGGCGCCGGGTCAGGGATTGGTCTGGCGACAGCGAAGCTATTTGCTGATAGGGGCGCTCACGTTCATATTTGTGACGTTAGCGAGAGCGCTGTTCGCGAAGTTCTAAAAAATGATTCTCGTATTACGGGCACCGTTTGTGATGTTGGCGATCCAGAAGGGGTGGCGCGGTTTTTCATTGAAGCGCTTGATGTAAATGGTTGTGTTGATGTCCTTATCAATAATGCAGGCATCGGCGGCGGTTCGGGGGTGGCGGAGGAAATCGATCTCGAAGATTGGGCGAATACCTTAAGAATTAATCTTTCCGGTTCATTTTACTGTATTCGTGAAGCGCTTAAACTTATGAAGCCAAAAGGCGCTGGCTGCATCGTGAATATCTCCACTGCGTCAGTCACGGTCGCACTCCCAAACCGTTCTGCTTACATCGCTTCCAAGGCGGGACTACAGGGCCTAACGCGAGCCTTGGCGCGAGAAGTTGGGCCGTTTGGAATTCGCTGTAATGCAATTCTTCCAGGCCTTATTGACAATCCGCGAGGACGAAAACTTGTTCAAAAATTTGCAGCGAACGCGGGAGAAACAGTTGAGGACACAGAAGCGCGATTTCTAAAATATGTGTCTATGCGTACATGGATCAAGCCCGAAGAAGTTGGCCGGGTCGCATGGTTTTTAGCTTCTGATGAGGCGCTTCATGTAAGCGGGCAGTGTATTGGCGTCTGCGGGAATGTAGAATGGGAAGAATAAAAACAAGGCGAGGCGAACGCCTTGATATTTGGGGGAAAGTAAAGTGACCAGACGTTTCTTGCAGGCGAACTATTATGCAGAACCAGGCCGTAACGATTCTCTTGACGTACTTCGCAACTTAATTCTGCTTGCGCTGCGATTAGGCGGAAAGATCGACTTGCCTGCGATAGAATGGCGGCTTTGGCGATCATTACGAGAGAATGACGCCAATTCCTGGCTGGTTACCGAAGAATATCAGAATGCAACTCATTGGGGGGAAGCTGAAGACTTTGGTGTTGATGACCCTGAGTTGCGTGCTGCCCTACAGGATGCTGATGACCAAGGTTTTTCACCACACGATATTCACCTCCTTATGGAAGCAAATAGATTGGGGGAAGAAAAGCATTCCGAAAGGTTGCAAATTGCAACATTCCCAAAAGGCATGCCGTCGGGCATTATAGATGAGTGGTTAAACGCGCGTTGTGATCATATTGCTAAAGCTTCCGGAGTACCGCCACTCGCGCGTGTATTTCAGACACGCGTTTCCGGGACTCGCTTTGGCCAAACGCAGATATGGCTCACATATGGTAACGGCATTGAGGATAACCTGACGGATAATTGTCAGGCGCCACGTTGCGAATATTTTTCTCGCGGATTTTAATCAGATGCGCTCCGGCTTGATTTAGAATGCTAGCAAGCCAGTTGGTTAACAATATTAACCCATCGTTGCGGCGATTAAATGGCGGCGTATCATTAAGTGGCGTAATATTCTGGCGGAAGTCACAAGCACCACGTCATTTTGAAGCCGCCTGACTGTTGCAAAAGCCTGCATATACGCTAGGCATGGGTGCATGTCCTCGCTTCCATCTACCTTTTCAAGCGAACATCAGGACTGGGCCGCAGTTGTAAATACTGCGGTGCGATTTCGCCGATCCCTACATCAAGATCCAGAATTAAGCTGGCAAGAAACCAAAACAGCCGCCGTCATAAGGAGTGCGTTGGATGCGCTTGGCATCCCGTGGAAGGCGTGTGCTGACACCGGGACACTAGGTTTTATAGCGCAAAATGCAAAAGGTCGGCGGATCGCGCTGCGTGCAGACATTGATGCGCTGCCGATTGTGGAACAAAGCGGGCGCGAATGGTGTTCAACAACACAAGGTGTGATGCATGCCTGCGGGCATGATGGTCATGCCGCTACACTAATGGCTACGGCTGCGTGGCTGAAACTTCATGAGGATCAACTGCCGGGACCTGTCACTTTACTGTATCAGCCAGCGGAAGAAGGCGGTCATGGGGCCAAGCGAATGATTGAAGATGGCGCGCTCCATGATGTTGACATGATTTTCGGCTGGCATAACTGGCCGGGGATACCGTTTGGAAAGGCTGTATGTCCCGACGGAGTTGTCATGGCGGGCAACGGCACGTTCAAAATTTCGCTTCTCGGCAAAGGCGGACACGCGAGTCAGCCGCAGGCCTGTCGAGACCCGGTCCTGGCGGCGTCAGCAGTGACGCTCGCTTTACAACAAATTGTAAGCCGGCGTTTGCAGCCACAATCTGCAGTCGTGGTCAGTGTTACTTCTATCAATGCGCCGAGCGGCGACACAATTATTCCCGACAAAGCGGAGCTAGGCGGCAGCATTCGGTTGGCGAGTGCTGCAGACCGGCAAGAAGTAAATGAATTGATCACGGAGATCGCAAAAAGTGCTGCTTCTGCTTATGGCGTTGAGGCAATCGTTGAGCACTTTTCGCGATATGATGCGACAGTGAACCATGCTGACGCTGCGGCGTTAATGCGTCAAGCGCTGCTGGATGAGCTTGGGGACGGCTGGAACAGTGCGGACACACCAATTCCTATAATGGCGTCCGAAGACTTCAGTTATTATCTCAAGGAGAGGCCGGGCGCTTTTGCGCTTATTGGCGCTGATGACGGTGAGCCAAATCACCGCGTATCTTGCCACAGTCCTGAATATGATTTTAACGATGGTTTGATACCTGTCGTGACAGGCGTTTATTCGCGTCTGGCTGGAATTTTGCCCGATAGAGGCAGAGACAATCAAGAATAAGGAGGCGATCATGGATGTGTTCGAGCAATGGGAATCAGATGTGCGCGGTTACTGCAGGATCTTTCCTACTGTGTTCAAGTCCGCCTCAAATGCACGTCAGGTTGATGAGAACGGCCGTTCTTACATTGACTTTTTCGGCGGCGCCGGAGTTTTGAATTTCGGCCATAATAATATGCGCATGAAAAAAGCGATTATCGAATTCCTGGAATCGGATGGCGTCGCACACAGTCTTGATATGTCAACAACTGCTAAACGTGACTTCATTGAAGCGTTTGTAGAAACGATCATGAAACCACGAAGCATGAACTATAAATTACAGTTTACAGGTCCGACGGGAACAAACGCCGTTGAGGCCGCGTTGAAAATCGCCCGGCGCGTCACCGGCCGGCGATCGGTCATTGCTTTCAGTCACGGATTTCACGGCATGACGCTTGGTTCTCTCGCCTGCACGGCTAATGACTATTTCAGGAACGCGGCTGGAGTGCCGTTGGAAAATGTAACGCGGCTGTCTTTTGGACACCCTCTGGATGGTATGGCTGAGGCTTACGCTGATAGTTCATCAGGGCTCGATCAACCAGCGGCGATCTTAGTGGAAACAATCCAGGCGGAAGGCGGGGTCAATGTTGCGACGCGCGAATGGTTGAAAGAGTTGCAACAATTCGCGAAAGATACAGGGGCGCTCTTTATTATCGACGACATTCAAGCCGGATGTGGCCGGACAGGCGACTACTTCAGTTTCGACGGCATGGGACTTGATCCGGACGTCATTTGTTTAGCGAAGGGCATAGGCGGCTTCGGCACGCCGCTGGCCATGAATATGATTAAGCCTGAACATGACAAACACTGGTCGCCTGGCGAACATACGGGCACTTTTCGTGGGCAAGGAATCTCATTTGTCGCTGGCCGTGAAGCGTTGCGGTATTTCGAAGATGGTTCATTTCTTGACGGCGTAAAAACAAAAGGCGCGCGCATGAATGAAAGGCTGCAAGATATCGCCAAGCAGCACTCCGTTCATTGGTTTGAAGTGCGCGGCGCCGGCATGATCCAGGGGCTGGATACAAAAGATGGCGAGCTGTCAAAAAAGGTTGTGGCGGCGTGTTTTGAGAACGGCTTGCTCATTGGCGGGTGCGGCACCGCCGGTCGGGTTCTGAAGCTTATTCCGCCGCTGACGATTTCTGACGACGATTTGAATGAGGGCATAGATATTCTTGAAAACGCGATCAACAAAGTTGCGGAGGCGGCATGAGACAGCGCGATGACATGACCTTCCCTATGGAAGAGTATGAGCGGCGTATTTCAGAGCTTAGAGCGCGCATGAGCGAGAGGCTCTTGGACGCAGTGATCATCTCTGATCCGGAGAACATAATGTATCTCACGGATTATCAGACGACCGGTTATTCCTTCTTTCAGGCGTTGATCGTGCCTTTGGATGGCGAGTGTTTCATGATCACGCGAAATATGGAGGAGTCCAACGTTCATGCGCGGACGTGGGTCGAAAAAACCCGGCCATATCCTGATAATGGTGATGCAATTCAGCGGCTCGTGGAGTCGTTGCGTGAATTCGGTCTGTGGGACGCCACGATCGGGTATGAGCGGAACAGTTATTTTCTTCCTGCTTACCAGCAAGACCGTATCCGAACCGCATTTACCAGCGGGCTGTTGATCGACTGTTTCGGCATCGTTGAGGAAGGACGTTTGTGCAAATCGCCCGCAGAAATTGAGGTGATGAAAAAAGCCGCTGTAGCGACAGAAGCGGGCATGCGCGCGGCTTACGACATGATTGAACCCGGCGTCACAGAAAATGAAATTGGCGCTGCAATAAGCCAGGCGATGTTTAATGCAGGCGGGGAGCCGCCGGCTGTCATGCCGTATGTCACATCCGGCCCGCGTTCGATGATCGGTCACGCAACGTGGGAAGGTCGCAAGGTTCAGCCTGGTGAGCATGTGTTCTTGGAGCTTGGCGGTTGTTACAGGCGGTATCACACGGCGATGATGCGCACCGTTGTGCTTGACGAGTTATCGCCAGCCATGGAAGTCGCCCAGTGGCGAATGATGGAATCGCTCCGGCAGGTTGAAGACGCCATTCGTCCCGGGCTGACGGTTTCCGATGCGGATAATATCATTCGCGACATCATCAACAGCGGCGATCATGGCGGGCATCTGATTACTCGCTCGGGTTACTCTATCGGCATTGCGTTCCCGCCGAGCTGGGATGAGGGCTATATTCTAAGTCTCATGCAGGGTGATTCCCGCATCCTGAAAGAAGGAATGACATTTCACATTATACCATGGATATGGGGTGTCGAAGGCGACAAGACCGTCGGCATCTCAGACACGATTTATGTCACCGAGGACGGATGCGAATCTTTTTTCACGCTTGATCGTGAATTTGTCGTACGTCCTGAAAAGAGTGCGACTGCGTCCAATGTTCATTCCATTTCTGGCGATGCTTAAGCCGCAAACAATCAGAGCAAATCACTTATGAAGTTGACTGCAATAAACCCTGCCAATGGTGAGGTAGTCCGTGAGACAGAAGCTGATAACGATGGCGCCATAGAAAATAAACTTGCAGCGGCGCAGCAGGCGTTTTCTGACTGGCGAGAGACGTCTTTTGCAGAACGCGCGGCTGTTTTAAAAAAAATAGCGGCGGATATGAGAGACCGCGTCGAAGAACTTGCACCGCTAATGACCGAAGAGATGGGCAAACCCATTCGTGAAGCGCGCGCTGAGGTCGAAAAGGCGGCCTGGTGCGCTGAGCATTATGCAGAACACGCGGAAAGTTATCTTGCGCCGCAAACATTGCCCTCGGATGCGACGCATAGCTACGTTCAACACCTTCCTATTGGCGCCGTTATGGGTGTTCTCCCTTGGAATGCGCCGTTCTGGCTGGCGTTTCGTTTTTGCGCGCCCGCATTGATGGCCGGAAATACGTGTTTGATGAAGCACGATCCGCATGTGCCGGGATGCGCCGAAGCGATCGCAGACCTTTTCGTTCGCAATAATGCGCCTGAAGGCGTTTTTCAGGCCTTGTTGCTTGAAACTGAACGTGTTGAGCGGGTCTTGCGCGACGATCGCATTAAAGCGGTCTCTTTTACCGGGTCATCGCGCGGCGGCGCGGCGGTGGCGTCTATAGCAGCCAGTGAGATTAAGCCGGCTGTGCTGGAACTTGGCGGCTCGGACCCAAGCATCGTGCTGGCGGACGCCGACCTTGAAAAAGCGGCGGAGATTTTAAAAGTCTCACGCATCATAAACGCCGGTCAATCCTGTATCGCCGCCAAGCGGTTGATCGTCGAGGCGCCGGTATATGATCAGATGCTTGCGTTGCTCACCGAAAAATTCACTGCGCTCAAGGGTGGCGATCCCGCCCTGGATGACACGGATGTTGGACCAATCGCGCGTGAAGACCTGCGAAACGAACTTCACCGCCAGGTTCAGGCGACGGTAGACAATGGCGCTCGCCTGGTCATGGGCGGTGAGTTGCCGGGTGCGCCGGGATACTTTTATCCGGTGACGCTGCTTGCGGATGTTGAGCCGGGCATGTGTGCGTTTGAGGAAGAAACTTTCGGACCGATTGGCGTTGTGATCCGTGCTGACGATGCTGATCATGCGCTTCGTCTTGCTAATGATACGGAATACGGCCTTGCGGCCAGCGTGTGGTCTACACCTGAACGGGGTGAAGCGCTGGCGCGAGAACTTGAAGCCGGCCAAGTAGCTGTCAACGGTATAGTCAAGACCGATCCGCGTCTTCCAAGTGGCGGCATAAAAAAATCAGGTTATGGCCGAGAGCTAGGTCCGCACGGCATTCATGAATTTGTCAACGCACAGCAAGTCTGGGTCGGTCCCGCTAGAGGTTAGATATCTGCTTGGAAAATATGGGCCAGGCTTGGCGACTCTTCTTGCCAATCGTAGTGTAATCAGCCGCAGCCAACGCACCAAAAAGTTGCATAACGCGGTTCGAAATTCGAATCATATGAGCATTCCGAATTTCTACAATCCTCTGAATTACCTAAGAAAATCAATATAAATAGCCAGAAAAAGCAGCGCTTCACGTTTAAATACCGTCATAGCTGTTTTGTTTTTCTAATTACCATCTATAACCAAACCATCAATCCATTCAGATTCGGCTTTTGCCGCGTTGATGCGTGTCGCCAGCGTTTCGCTCCGCCGGATCAAGAACGATTGCAGCCTTTAAAGCTGCCAGGAATGAGGGGTTATAACTAGTGAAAAAGTATCTTTCAGGCGCATCATTAATTGCCGTTTCTGCTGTCATTTGTACTGCCGCAAATGCACAGGTTGACCAAATTGTCGTTACCGCCACGAAGCGCGCAGAAAATGCGCAAGACATACCGGTCGCCGTTCAGGCCTTGGGCGCAGAGACGTTGGAAGAAAACCGCGTCGATAACTTTACTGATTATCTTGTGCAGCTTCCCGGCGTTACGGCGGGCGGAAGCGGTCCAGGTCAGAATACAATTTATATTCGTGGTTTAGCGTCGACGACGCCGAACCTGACCACGGCGGGCGTCGCCGGGCTGGCGCCCAACGTTGCGCTCTATCTGGATGAACAGCCATTATCTCAGCCGGGCCGCAATCTAGATGTTTATGCCGTGGACCTCGAGCGTGTTGAGGTATTGCCCGGGCCGCAGGGCACTTTATTCGGCGCGAGCTCCCAGGCGGGGACCGTCCGTCTCATCACGAATAAGCCGCGCATCGGCGAGTTCGAAGCTTCCGCTTCTTCAAGTATTGAAACCACAAAAGGCGGGGAGATGAGCAACAAGTTCGAAGGTATGCTCAATATTCCTGTAGGGGACAGCTTTGCCTTGCGCGTCGTTGGGTATATCGACGATCAAGGTGGATACATTGATAATGTTCCGGGCACGCGCGATGCATCGGAGTCCGGGCGTTTCCGCCCCGAGGGAACGCCACGCGCCAATGGCGTGCCTGTTTCAGCACAGCGCGCAGGGTTTCAGTCAACTTCTGACTTGTCTGGCGTCACTTTTCTGGAGGCGGATAACGCCAACCTTGTTGAAGAAGACTTTAACGATACACAATACACGGGCTTCAGGGCGTCAGCGTTGTACCAGATTAATGACGACTGGAGCGTTACGGTCATGCATGCTCGTCAGGACCTCGAAGCGGATGGCGTTTTCTTTGCCGATCCGGAACTGGATGAATACGACATCCAGCGGTTTGAAGATGACCGCCTCGACGATGATTTTCATAATACGAGCTGGACAGTTGAAGGTCGCATCGGCGCCCTGGAAGCGCTTTACACCGGTGCGTACACTGATCGGGACACGAACCAGCGTGTAGACTATTCTGATTATCTGTTCGTGGGACAGTATCTGCCCGATTATATCTGCGACTATGAGGTCGTTTACCCATCAGGCGCGCCCATGGGTACGTGTCAGCCGCCTAACCTTTATGTGGACTCGGTTACAGAAACAAAAGTCTTCACACACGAGTTGCGTTTTAACACGCCTAGAGAAAACCGTTTGCGGGCTACAGTGGGCGCCTTTTACAGCGATCTTGAACTGACTGAACGCAACGATTTCACCTATCCGGGCGCGCTCAACATCATCAATTCTGATGGTTCCACGGGTATTGGCGCTTTGCCGCCAAATTTTCCACTGACGAACGGTGCGGCGACAGCCGGGCAGATTGGCAATGAATCTGATGGCGGATATTTCAGCGACCCGGGCCCGTTCCCTGATGAGGTGATCTTCCGCAACGACATACTTCGTACCGATAAGCAATTCGGCGTGTTCGGTGAAATCAACTACGAGCTTGTGCCAAACGTTCTGACGCTCACATTCGGCACGCGCTATTATGACATTGAGGTCGATTTTGAGGGGAGTGCGAATTCGGCATTCGACCGCTTGTTCCCTACGACGGACTCAAACGGTCAGCCTGTCGAATCCCAATGTTGCGGCACCAATATCAGCGCGCAGTTCGCGCCAGGCAATCCATTTGGCGCGCCGGACACGGCAAGCACAGACGGGTTTATCTTTAAAGGGAATGTCAGTTGGACCCCGACGGATGATCTCCTGTTTTATGCCACCTATTCCGAAGGCTTCCGTCCGGGTCTGCTTAACCGGCCGGGCGGTGCGGCAGGGCCTGGCGGGTTCACCGTGCCTTTCGCCATCGATACGGACGAAGTCACGAATTATGAAATCGGCTGGAAGATGCAGCTTTTCCAAAATCAGTTGCAGTTGAACGGGAATGCGTTTTACGTCGATATATCGAGGCTGCAAACGACGATTTTCGATCCGAGCATTACAAATCTCTTCTTCTCTGATAACGCTGCGAATGCGGAGATTATGGGTGTTGAGGGCGACGTCGTCTGGGCTCCGGTTGCGCTTGAAGGTTTAACGCTGTCGGGCGCGTTCTCTGTTCTTGATACTGAAATCAAGGAAGTTCTCACCCCGACAAACGATGTTCTTGCAGGCGAAGAGTTAGCTTTTGCGCCGAATTTCCAAGGAAACATTCGTGCACGATATGAATGGGACGTAAGCAACAACTATCGCGCTCATATCCAGTCTCAGGTTGTCTATTCTGGCTCGTCTTTCAGCGATATTATTGAGATAAACAAAGCGAAGAATGACGCATGGGCGACTTTGAGTGCTTCAGCAGGAATTCATGCGGACCACTGGTCGCTTGAAGTGTATGGAGAAAATCTCGGAAGCACTTATGGCGTGCTCGCAAACAACTTTGTCTATGATCGAGAGCGCGTCACAGTACTCCGGCCGAGAACGATTGGCGTTAGGTTGGGGTTAACTTACTAATACGAGACGAATTTTTATTCGAGCATCAGGTATGATACCAGAAAGCGCCCCTCTTTGAGGGGCGCTTTTATCTGATTGGATGTATTCATTGTCAGAAAACGAGGAAAATCTAAAGGCGGCAAGGGCCAGTCTTCGTAATGGAGAATATGCTAAGGCGCTAGGCAAGTTGCGCGCTATCCTGACCGATGCGCCACAATCAGTGGAGGCGCTTTTTTTAAGCGCCGTGTGCTTGCGGTATTTAAATAAAACGGAAGATGCATTTCATCTTATTGCACAGCTAAAAGCTGCGGCGCCAGAATTTGGGCGTGCGTATCAGGAAGAGGGTCATCTTTTCAAAGCGCAGGGAGAATCAGAAAAAGCACTAAAAGCCTATCAGCAAGCCTGTGTTTTCAACCCGGCGCTTGAAGCGAGTTGGCGCGCGCAATCTGAAATTCTGTTAGCGAATGGGCATAAAGAAGGTGCTTTGAAAGCGAAACTCCAGGCAGAGTACTGGGCGCAAATGCCGAAACCGCTGATTGCGGCCGCAAATCATCTCTATGAAGGGCGGCTATTGAAGGCCGAAGAGCTATGCCGCGCCTTCATGCAGCAAAACCCGCGCCATGTTGAAGGGATGCGGCTTCTCGCTGAAATTGGCGCGCGTTTCAGCGTCTTTGAAGATGCCGAGTTTCTGCTGGAAAGCGCGCTAACATTTGAACCTGAGAACCTTCAGGTCCGCCTTGATTACATCAAAGTGCTTCGTAAGCGCCAGAAATACGACCTTGCGCATGAGCATGCATTAAAACTGTACAATGAACGCCCTGACGATCCGTTTTTTCAGTCACAGCTTGCTGTCGATAGCATGCAGTTGGGGGATTTCAAAAAAGCGCTAAGTTTATTTGATCGCGTTTTGACGGCGTTGCCGGATGATGCCGCGACGCTTGTTTCTCGGGGTCACGCCTTTAAAACATATGGACGCCACCAAGAGGCAGTCCAGTCTTATCGAGCTGCATGCAAAGCAAAGCCCGCACTTGGTGATGCTTATTATGGTTTGGCGAATCTGAAAACGTATCGTTTCAGTGATTCTGAAATTTCAGAAATGCGCGCCCAAGTAAAAAATGATCATTTGCCTTACGCATCACGCATTCAATTCTGTTTTTCCCTGGGTAAGGCGCTTGAAGATAGAAGGAATTACGAAGAGTCATTTGCCTATTATAAAAAGGGCAACGACTTGAAACGCAAACAATGCCGGTACGATGCCGATCAGATGACGGATGAGCTGCACGCGATTGCGGCGAGCTGCGACCAAGATTTGTTTATTCGTCACGGGAACTCAGGGTGTCCAGCTCAAGATCCGATCTTTATCGTTGGATTGCCTCGTGCAGGATCGACTCTTATTGAACAGATACTTGCGTCGCATAGTTTGGTAGACGGAACTTTTG
Organism: Hyphococcus flavus; assembly: GCF_028748065.1. Taxonomy (GTDB): domain Bacteria; phylum Pseudomonadota; class Alphaproteobacteria; order Caulobacterales; family Parvularculaceae; genus Hyphococcus; species Hyphococcus flavus. The sequence continues at coordinate 1,911,690 of NZ_CP118166.1, forward strand.
AACTACCTAACATTCTTGCATTGGCTCATCGTTTAAGGCGTACCCGGCAGGCTAAATCAGTAGGGTACCCGGAAAACCTGCCTGAAATGAGCGATATTGCATTCTCTGAACTCGGAGAAAAATACATTGAAGGTACAAAAATTCATCGTCAGAACGCGCCTTATTTTATTGACAAGATGCCGAATAATTTTCGGCACATAGGTCTTATCAGCCTGATTTTACCTAATGCAAAAATTATTGATGCGCGCCGTGAGCCGATGGCCTGCTGTTTCTCCGGTTTTAAACAACTATTTGCAGAAGGTCAGGAGTTTACATACGGCCTGACCGAGATTGGGCGATATTATCACGATTATGTAGAGCTTATGAGTCATTGGAACGCCGTTCTGCCTGGCAAAGTCTTGCGCGTACAACATGAAGATGTGCTTGACGATTTAGAAGGGCAAGTAAAGCGTATTCTCGAGTTCTGCGCATTGCCGTTTGAGCATGCATGTGTTGAGTACCATAAAACTGAGAGATCGGTGCGCACGGCAAGTTCAGAACAAGTACGCCAGCCGATTAACAAATCCAGCGTTAGTCAATGGCAGTGCTATGAACCTTATCTAGGGCCGTTGAAATACGCCCTAGGAAAAACGTTGACGGAGTATCAACATTGACCGCCGAAGAAGAAACATTGCCTGAAGAATTAGCGCCTGAAGAATCTGTTTACGAGACGGATTATCAGACTGGTCAGGATAATATCAAATTTCTAGGGCTTGATATTCACAATCCAGTTTTCTTTATGAGCGCCGGGCTCATTCTTTCTTTTGCGATTATTACATTAACGTTCTCGTCAACATCCGGAGAGTTTCTCACGGCTGCGCGTGACTGGACCTTGAAACGGTTCGACTGGTTCTTTGTTGTAGCTACGAACATTGTTTTTCTGTTCTGTCTGTTTGTTGGCCTGTCTTCATTTGGCAAAATAAGATTAGGCGGGCCTGACGCCAAGCCTGAATTCGGTACATTGTCGTGGTTATCCATGCTGTTCTCGGCTGGGGTTGGCATTGGCATGGTGTTTTACGGCGCGGCAGAACCGACCGCATATTATACGGACTGGTTTGGCACACCGCTTGATGTTGAGCCGCGTAGCGCAGAGGCGGAGCGGCTCGCGTTCAGCGCCACAATTTTTCATTGGGGCGTCACACCTTGGGCGATCTACGCGGTAGTCGGCCTATCGCTTGCATTCTTCACGTTTAACAAGGGGCTGCCGCTCACGATTCGATCGACGTTTTATCCATTGTTAGGCGAGCGTGTTTGGGGATGGCCGGGCCATCTCATCGATTTGCTGGCTGTAGTCGCAACGCTTTTCGGTCTTGCAACGTCTTTAGGGCTCGGCGCCAAGCAAGCGGCAAGCGGCCTGCATTTTCTTTTTGGGATCGATAATGGTCTTGCAACGCAGGTCATTCTGATTGCAAGCATCACAGCCATGGCGATTTTCTCTGTGGTGCGCGGTCTTGATGGCGGCGTGCGGGTATTGAGTAACGTCAATATCGTTCTCGCGTTATTGCTTTTGGCATACGTAATTCTGGCGGGGCCTACGCTTGGCATATTGCAGAGCTACGGCGTTAATGCGTTCTCTTACGTCACTGACAGTTTGCGGTTAAGCAACTGGATCGGCCGTGAAGATACGGAATGGTTTCACGGCTGGACGATTTTTTATTGGGCGTGGTGGATTTCCTGGTCGCCTTTTGTGGGCATGTTCATCGCGCGCGTTTCGCGCGGGCGAACAATACGGGAATTTCTGGCGGCTGTTTTAGTGATGCCTGTGATCGTCGCTGTTATCTGGTTTAGCTCGTTTGGCTACACCGCCATTGACCAGGTGAAATCGGGCGTGGGTTCTCTGTCAGGCGGCGTTAGCGAGGTCTCGCTGGTGCTGTTTCAAATGCTGGAGAATTTACCGTTTGCTGAAATTTCCTCGCTTGTTGCAATCATCCTGCTCATCGTGTTTTTCGTAACGTCGTCCGATTCCGGTTCGCTTGTGATCGACAGCATCACAGCAGGCGGAAAACTTCACGCGCCAATACCGCAACGGGTTTTCTGGGCGACGATGGAGGGGTTAGTGGCTATCGTATTGCTGGTTGGTGGCGGATCTGCTGCGTTAACCGCGCTGCAGGCTGGCGCCATAACAACAGGATTGCCTTTTACGCTCGTGCTGCTCGCCTGCTGCGTAAGTCTTTGGCGCGGACTTGCATCAGAAACGCCTGTTTCAGATTAGAAATTTCTAGCCTGATTTTTTTGTAGCGAGTTTCGCCTTTTTCGCGTGGTTATTGTCGCGCAAGGTGCTGTTTGTCGCCAAAAACTTAAATATTTTCGATATGTTACAAGCTTCTCGCTAAGGTCCGCATTTTTTCTTCCAAACCTCTCATTATCGTTGCGCCATAGTGTTTGCGCGTATGGTGGTCTGCATGCGTTTCATTTCTGCTTGCTATGGCTTTTAGGCCCGATATTGATAGCGCGTAGTGCGCAACCATAATGATGATTGTAAAAATAACTGCGTGAATCCATAAAAAGTGAGTTGAGAGGTCCCTCACTATATAAGCCACGGAAAAAGATTGCATGAGTATAATAGCTGGAACGCCTAGCAGCAGCGGCGCCAGCAGCATTTTTAAATTATCGTGATGCTTAAAGTGGGCGAGCTCATGGGTGATCAATGCAGCAAGTTCATTTTCACTCATACTGTCTATGACTGAGGGGTGAGCGCGAATATGCTTCTTGAAAACTCCAATTGCAGAAATATTTATACCGCCATCCTTGGCGATCAGCAGGGTTGGGTGTGGGCTGCCGGTGCGTAGTGTTGCAACCGCCGCCGCGCGTTGAAATTTTTGAATGCGCTTGTCATTGCAGTGACCATCTTTTGTATTTTTGAAGATATACTCATGGCGAATTTTTATTAGCGCCACTGAGAGTGATCCAACGACAAAAAGAAACAGATGAAGCCTCAATAATAATGTTGCAGGACAGGGTGGGGCTGGTGAAAATATCAATGCGCTCCCGAACGATAGTCTGTCTGTTATGAGAGTAAGAATTTCCATGGCGGGGTTATTTTTTTTTAAGTGATTTCCTGGCGATTTGCCCGATTTTATCGAGCTTTTTTTTCTGTGCGTCGGGAAGTTCCTGAATAAAATGATGCATCGCTGGCTCGGAATAATCGCCTAGCATCGACTTGATCAACTTCGAAAAGGTTTCTCCCATAAAAGCCTGCTGCTTTTGCCGGGCTGAATAGACATATGCGCGGCTTTGTTTTTTTCGAGTCAGAAGCGTTTTGGCGTATAGATTGGTCATGACCGTCATAACAGTCGTGTAAGCGATGTCGCGTTTCTTGCTCAAAATTTCGTGAACGTCTTTCACCCGCCTCGGGGCGCCGTCCCACATGATGTCCATGATTTCGGTCTCAAGCTCGCCGAGTATTCTGAGTTTTCCTTGTTTTGAGAGCTTCAATAGTTGCGGCTGTTTCATAAAAGGCGCTTTCTCCACGGTCGATCCTAAATGCGTTGCGCCGCATGTAAAGACTTTACTACTATCAAAGCTAGTAATACTATGTAGCATAGTAGATGCGTCATGGCTCAAATGAAGCCGTTTGCTGTCTGTTGAAGAGGGTGAGGGCGTTTGCAAACTTACTGATTGAAAAACATCATTATGATTGGATGAAAGGTTTTGTTATGCGCAACTGGCGGCGTTTGTTCTGGCTATTATTTGGATTGCATGTTGCGACGCCGTTGCAAGCTGCGGTGTTTGCAGAAGATGAAAGCCAAGGCTTGGGCAAAGTATATTTGGCTAATTCAGGCAGCCCAGATGCGCAAGCGGCCTTCAATCGTGGATTAGCGGCGCTGCATAGCTTTTGGTATAGCGAGGCGCGCGATGCTTTTCAGGAAGCCCAAGCAATAGATGATAATTTTGCTTTGGCCTACTGGGGCGAAGCCCTGACCCATGATTATCCGTTTGGATCAAACCCGGATGTCGAAACCGCAAAAGCGATTCTGAACCGATTGGGAAGGAATGCTGGGGCACGGCAAACAAAAGCGGTTACAGATATGGAAAAACGTCTTCTTGGCGCCGTGGAAGCGTTATTTGGAGAGGGCGAACGCGAAGAACGTGAAGATAACTATTTTTCTGTAATGCGTGATCTGCATTCAGATTACCCTCATGATGTAGAGATTGCATCTTTCTATGCCCTGTCAATTCTTGGAAAATCGACCCTAGGCCAGGACTTTCAGGATCTAATGAAAGCAGCGGCTGTATTAGAACCTTTCTTCGATCGCTATCCCGAGCACCCAGGCGTGGTGCACTATCTCATACACGCGTATGATGATCCCGTTCATGCCGTATTGGGTTTGCGTATGGCGAATGTTTATGCGCGCATTGCACCTGAGTCTTCACATGCGTTGCATATGCCGGCGCACATATATGTGCAGCTTGGCATGTGGTTCGAAGCTGAAGAATCGAACGAACGCTCTTTCAATTCTTCTGTGACATCGGCTACGGCAAGAGGGTTGGATGGCAACGCATATGACACACACAGCTTGAACTGGTTGATGTACACTCAGTTGCAACTCGGGAAAGTCGATGCTGCACGAGGTAGTTTGCGCAAAGTTAAAGAGATTGCCCGAGATACCGGCAATACTTTCAGTATTGCGCAAGATGCAATGATGACATCGCGGTTCGCTATTGAAACCGGGGAATGGGACGTAGCGGACTCTGCTCAAGTTGCGGATGATTTTACAAGCACTATGATGAAGACAAGCGTTCTGATCGGCGCTGGGATGGCTGCTGCTGCTCAAAAAGACTTTGAGGAAGCACGCGCGATTGTTTCCTCTTTAGAATTGCTGGGGGCGCAAGAGGAAGCGTCAGAAAATATCAGCAGAGCTAACCGGATCCGCGCCGCTAGGCTTGTGATTGAAACGTCGATAGCTGACAATCAAAATGAACTGGAAAAAGCAATTGAGCTGGCCCGGTTGGCGGCGCAAGTTGAGCGGCAATTGCCCTTGCCGGTCGGGCCCCCATCTCCTTATCAGCCCGCGCATGAACTGTTGGGGGAACTGTTGCTAAAGTCTGGCGACGCCTCCGGGGCTATTGTCGCGTACCAGATGGCTCTGGAACGTACGCCACAACGCCCGCCAGCATTGTTGGGTTTGTTACTTGCAGCTGAAGCGGCCAATGACAGGGCGTTAGCAGAACAAACACGTGCGACATTATCAAAGTTTTGGGCGGAGGCGGATCATGAAGTCACTACAAGAATTTAGAGTTTGTCAATTTAGAACTGTTCAGGGCGTATCTTGCTCAGGCGCAAACAGAAGAACGGCGAAACGGAACTCGATTTTTCTTGCCACGGTGTTGCTTGCATCGGCGATGCAAGCCGCAAGTGCGGATGATATGATCACTAAAGTCGAGCCTGGTGTTGTGTCTACAGATGCTGTCGAAACGGAAATCGCTTATTCTCCTGACGGCAATGTGCGGCTGTTGGCGCGTAGTGAAGGTCAATGGGGCGAAAACGGTCGCGGCGCCATTTATGAGAGTCGATTGGCTAACGGGAAATGGAGCGAATTCGTAGTTGCTGCCTTTTCAGGCGCGCATTCCGATTCTGACCCATTCTTTTCTCCTGATGGAAAGTTCGTCTATTTCACATCAGATCGGGGTGAGGGAAACGACGCGGCAAATGATCGTAACATCTGGCGTATAGCCGTAGTCGAGGATGGTTATGGTGCAGCAGAAATTCTTCCGGCGCCCATAAATTCTCCTGCTGACGAATACAGTTCGACTTTAAATGGCGATGGCGATCTTTATTTCGCGTCAATGAGAGCCGGCGGTTATGGTCTTGGCGATCTATATGTTGCCCGTAGCTCGAATGGGCGGTTTCTCGACCCCGAAAATCTTGGCCCAACTATCAATGGCAAAGGCGGCGAGTGGACAGTCGTTACCTCGCCGGATGACAAACTCCTCATATTCGAAGCTTCTCACAGAGCGGAAAATAAGGGCGGCGTTAGCGGTGATCTTTATGGTGCGCTCAAAAGCGGAGGTGGATGGGAATCGGTAAGGAATCTTCGTCTTCTAAATACGGAGGGAAGCGATCTTGGGGCGCGTTTTTCCCTGGACGGTTCCGGCATCTTTTACGCCAGCACACATAAAAAAGGCGGTGCGCAGGCGGATATTATGCAAGCGCCCAAAGCTCTCGTTCTATCTCATTTTTCACGAATAGCGGCAGTCAGTCGTTCGGCGCATCAGGTATGTGTCTTTACCGTACCGGGCTTTATCGAATCTGGCTGTGCGAAAACAGGCGACGTCGGGCCGCATGAGATTGCAGCCTCACCAGACGGCAGGTTCGCGTATGTTCCCAATCACGGCGTTTATCCTCAACCCCATGACGAGCCTATTGAACCTGATCAATTGAAATGGGTGAACGGCAGTAGCCAAAGCATCAGCAAGATCGACCTTACGATGGTAAAGACCGTGGGTGAGTTTCAGCTTGAAGATTGTCAACAGCCGCATGGCGTCGCTGTTTCACATGATGGCGCCAGTATCTGGGTAACATGTGAAAACGATCAGTCAGTTCAACACATCGATGCGGTCACCGGTGAGCGGTTGCGGACAATCAATATTGGGGTGGCGGGCGTTCATGAAATCAAGATGTCTCCACGTGGCAACCTTCTGGCTACCGCGAACTTTGACCATGGTTCCATAAGTCTCATATCACTCGATGATGACTTGTCAGTCGATACGATCGAGACAGGGCGTGGGGCTGAAGGGATGAGATTTAGTTCTGACGGCGCCAGCCTTTATGTGTCGAATGCTTTTGCGCGCACCGTATCAGTAATCGATGTAAATGAGCGCAGGCGCATACGTGATATCCCTACAGGTGGTCAGTTTTCCATTGATTTATTTGTTTCAGAAACCAGGGATGAGATTTGGGTCACGCACACCGCCTCACGCGACATAACTGTAATTGATATGGAAAGCGGAGAGATTAAAACCAAAATTGCTCTAAACAGCACGCCGCTTGGCATTATAATGTCGCCGGATGAAAAATATGCCTTTGTGACGATGCCTCGATTAAATCAGGTATGGGCGTATGATGTTGAGACCTACGAAATAATCGAAAAAATTGACGGCGTCATGGAAGGCGATGGCCTTGCTTGGATACCGCAAGTAGTTAACTAGGCGGTTTCGGAAAAGCCCAAGCTTTATCCCTTCGTGATGTTATGCCGAGCGTTTAGCAGAAAACGGATAAGTATTGCGCTTATCCGTACTCATTTTTTTCAGCATACGTATGACCTTATTTACAGTCCCACTCGGCAAGCACTTCTTCGGTATGTTCGCCTGGTTCAGGGGCGCGTCGTTCGGGAGTGTTCGGTACACCTCGAAATCGTGGCGCTGCGGCGGGCTGTATGGTTCCCTCAAAGTCTATAAAGGTATTTCTGGTGACATTATGCGGGTGGGTAGGCGCCTCTGATAATGAAAGAACAGGTGCAAAACAAACATCTGTCCCTTCCATAATTTCCACCCATTCATCGCGTGTTTTTTTACGAATAATCGCGGCTAACTTGTGTTTCAATTCCGGCCAACGTTTTTGGTCCATCTGCATGGAAAAATCCGGATCAGCGGCAAGGCCTGTCTTTTCCAGCAATAAGGCGTAGAACTGCGGCTCAATGGCGCCGATACTGACAAACTTTCCGTCGGCACACTCATAGGTGTCATAGAACGGCGCTGCACCATCCAGTAGATTGGCACCACGCTCGTCGCGCCACACTCCATAATTTTTTAAATCGTGGAACAGCGCCATCAACAGCGCCGAGCCATCAGTCATGGCGGCGTCTATAACTTGTCCTTTGCCAGTTTCACGCGCGCGAAGGAGACCGGCAAGCAATCCAACGATGAGAAACATCGCGCCGCCGCCATAATCACCAACTAGATTGAGCGGCGGCGGCGGCGGTTCGTCTTTTCTGCCCATGGACCCAAGCGCGCCAGAAAGAGCAATATAATTAATGTCATGGCCTGCAGCGTGTGAAAGCGGACCGTTTTGCCCCCAACCGGTCATGCGTGCGTACACAAGCGCAGGATTTCTAACGAGCGTTTCATCAGGGCCGAGCCCGATGCGCTCCATAACGCCTGGCCGAAACCCTTCAAATAATGCATCAGCTTTTTCAATAAGGTTGAGCGCAGTTGCTATTCCGGTATCACTCTTCAAATCGAGAGCGACAGATCGTCGGCCACGCCCCGTTACTTTTCCAACGCCTTGCGGCTTCACGCCCGGACGATCAATGCGTACAACATCTGCGCCCAGATCAGAAAGGATCATCCCGCAAAACGGGCCGGGCCCGATTCCGGCGAATTCGAGTATGCGAACTCCTTTTAATGGTCTGTCTTGCGCCACTAATCGCTCCTGTTCATCCTGGTCTAATTTCGTAAATCTGTTGTCGTCATTCGGTTTGTAAATCTCACTGGCCGGGCTTTAAAGAGCACCTTTCAAAGCCGAAAGTGAGCCATGATGCGTAACATCTTTATGCCATAGTCATTATGCATCTAAAGCGTGCTCGCGGAATCCAAAAGACCGTCACGTAAAGCGAGTGCGAGTAACTCCGCTGCTGAATGTACTTTCAATTTTCGCATCATATTGGTGCGATGTTTATCGACTGTATAGGCGCTAACGCCCAGTCGTTCAGCAATTCTGGCGTTTGTTTCACCGTTCGAAATACCGCGCAGCACTTGCAGCTCACGCGCCGTTAACATATCGGACGGGTGGGCTTCGCTTAGGATTTTTTCTATGGCGGTGGAATAGACAGGCTCGCCGGATATGATTTTGGGAATTGCTTGCGCCAATTCCTCAGGCGGGTCGGACTTCAGAAAAAGTCCATCGACTGAAGCGGCATGCGCTTGCGCCGCCAGGCCACGTGAGGTTAGGCCAGTAAGAATGATCAGCCGGCTATTGGGGCTCCATCGTCTGATTTCATCCACAGCTTCGAGACCGCCAGCATAGGGCATGGCGATGTCAGCAAAAACAAGAGCTGGCGTGTGACGCTTGACCAGCGCGACCAGTTCAACACCATTTTCAGCCTCGCCAACGACGCTAAAATCACTCAAACTTGCAAGAATGCTTTTCACACCTTGCCGGACAATGGCATGATCATCTGCGATTACGACAGTCAGCGTCACAGTTGTTGGCTCCGGAGGCTTGAGCGTGCGTTTTATTCATACTGGACAGCTTTGTCATCGTATTTTGGTGCTGCCAGCAGTTTTCATTGCAGTATTGATAGCTGCCTGCGGAAGCGTCAGCGCCGCGGATCGGATTGTGCGTATTGATGGCCGCGAGCCAGTGCGCAACCTTGAAGGCCGAATATACTATCATCTGGATGAAACGCGCGCGTTGAATGTAAATGAAATCGCCCGTGTCGATTTTGATGTCGTGCCGACGCATGAGCCTGATTTTCAATACACCAAGTCGGCAATCTGGCTGAAAATTCCTGTAATCAATCAGCAGCGCGAATCCGTAGACATGCGGATGACGTTGCAAACGAATTTCATGACCGAGTTGGCGATATTTAAAGTTGATGACGAAAGAGCGGAGATATTATTCGAACAAAATGAAAATTCAGGGTTTGCCACGCGAATTATTCCACATCCGAATATCGTAATACCGATTACATTTGAGCCTGTCGAAGGGGCAGACATTTATATTCGTTACCTTTCACGTGGTAGTACGACGTTGCCCATCCGCTTTGAGACTTTGCCGAGTTTTGAGCGCTGGTCACAATCATACACAGCAAAACTTTTTACTTTCTATGCGTTGATGTTTGCGTTCGCGGTCATGAGCACAATTGCTTTTGTTGTAACGCCGCGCGGGCTTTTTCTGGCGTATGCATTCTACGCTATTGCTGTCATATTATATATTGGACAGCGCGACGGCGTCGCTTTTCAGTATTTCTGGCCAAACGCGCCCCTTTTTAATGGATATGCGTCTCTACCTCTCGGCTGTCTTGTTGGGCTCGCGGCTGCTGTGTTCGCCAGGGTGTTTTTGGATACCAAGAAAAATTATCCAGGTGCTGACATCTTTCTGAGAATGTTCATGGTGCTGTGTGCGCTCATTCCATTTTCAGCGTTTTTCATAGGCGAAAGCAATGCAAAAAAAGTCGCGACATACTGGGTGACGTTTGGTGCGATTTCGTTTTTGGTGATTGGCTTCCGTGCCATGAAAACAATTCAGCCACGGATAGTTTTTTATCTTACAGGCTGGTTTGGTATTGTCTTTGCTTCTGTGCTCGTTACGGCGCGTGATGTCATGGGCATATCGCCTGGGCGTAGTGAGACACTTGATATTGTGCGCGCTGCGACGTTGTTTGACGCGACCATGATGGGGCTAGCCATGACAGCGGCGATCCTACACATCCGGTCCGAACGTGATAAATCGCTGCGTGATCAGGTCGAGGCGCTGCAATCAAACCTTGCGTTGCACGAGCGCTTGAATTCGCTTGAAAGTCGCTACGAGCAAGCAGCGGAAGAGGCTGAAAAGCGCGGTCGCGTGCTTGCTAATGCCTCACATGATATCCGCCAACCGCTTTTTGCACTGCGCAGCACATTAAAAGAATTTGAGACGTCTTCGGCGACGGATAAGGGACAGGGGCAAAGCATTGAACGCAGCCTCGATTATATAGAAGGGCTCGTTGATGATTTTACGAAAACGGCGTTGAACGAGGCGAGCAGTGAGGCCGGGATTAAAGGCCCCGCAACCCCAGTATCGGTTATTTTTGATGCTGTACACGGCATGTTTCTGGCTGAAGCGGAAAATAAAGGGCTGGAGTTGGTCATAGTTCCAAGCTCGCGTTCTGTACGCCTGGAAGCGTTTCCCATGTTGCGTGTTATTACCAACCTGGTTGCAAACGCCGTCGCATACACAAAGTCGGGAAAGGTTTTGATAGGATGCAGAAGACGCGGCGACAGATTGCTTGTTGAAGTATACGATACAGGACCCGGCATATCAGCGAGCGAACTAGAAACGGTTATGCAGCGCAATCACCGAGGCTCACAAAATGGAAGCAACCCCGATGGCGAGGGCCTTGGGCTGGCCATAGTAAGAGAAATTGTTGATGAAGAAGGCATGAAGTTCTTTGCAAAGAGCGAGCCGGGTAAAGGCTCATGTTTTGCGATTGAAGCGCCGCTCGCATGAAGCATCGCATGCCTTGTTAGCGGATATTGTTACACGCATCGGCATTCGCATTCGCGGTATAACATTCATAAATAGAGCCTTTTTAGCAAGAACTACCGGAATCACGTAATTGACCGCTTATGCAGCGCACGCGCATTTTTATATAGATTGCGCTTCGTGATTCTATTGAAGCGCGTTTCTCTCTGGGGGAGAGAATGATGCGTGAAATGGCATGTACGACTGTCATTTTCAAAGACAACGCCAGCCAGCTGCGCGATAGCGCGGCGGGCCATTCCGTGCGTTGTGCAAGGCAGAGGTCTTGCTGCTGGAAGCCGTTACACCACTTGAATCATGAACGGGAGAGTTCCCATGACACCGGCCGCTAAGATGAATAAAAAAAACCGTTTAGGCAGATTGCTTGCCACAACCTGCCTTACAGCCCTGCCGGTGTTTGCAAGCAGCGGTCACGCGCAGCAGATAAATGAGACGGGTACAGATCTTGGCGGTGGGGCAGATAAAGGGACGGTCAGTGGCGGTGCGGTGAATGTCTCGGGAGCTGCCGATGTTCGCGGCGTTGGCGTTTCCACTGGTACGGGCTCTGATAGAATCGAGAACACCAGCCCGATTGATGTCGATGTGCTTGCGAATGAAGCGGTCGTATTCTCCGGGTTTAGCGCATTTCAAGATGGCGCAGATGTACGTGCTGAGGGCATCGGGCTTTTCGGTCACAATGGCCGGGATACACTCACCAATACCGGAGACATCAATGTCCAGACCACTGGCGTCGCAGGCGTCGTCAATCTCGGACTCAATCTGTTTGGTTTTTTAAACTTCAACGCCCCCTCTAATGTAGAAGTGATCAGCACTGGCATTGATGGCGGTTTTGGCGCTGACGTGATCGATAACCAAGGGACAATTTTTTCGAATTCTATCGCTGGAATTTCGATGATCGGCCAGAATCCGAGTTCGTTTGAACAGGGCGCCATCGTCGAAATCACTTCCAATGCGACAACTACGGGCATTCGCGGCACACGCAATCGTTACGAGACGCAAAATAGCGGCACCATGACTCTGGCCGCCGCCGCGAGCGCGACGTCATCGACGCTTGATATTGAAATCGTCAATGGCGTTGTTGTGGACTCGTCGACGAACGCCAATTCGACGGTGATCGGCATCGAAGGCGACACAATCCGCGACTGGATCAGCAACAGCGGGACAATCATCGGTGTTTCAAGCGCCAGCGCGTTGCGCGGATCCTTTGCGCTCAGTCTTTCCGATGGCGGCATTGGCGACAACTCTCTCAACGCAACCGCCATGAACAGCGGCCTTTGGGGCGGTATGAGCGATGATCAGTTGTTCAATACCGGTGACATAACGATTAGCGCTGGGGCCCATGTGGAATCGACCAGTGTCGAGATCAATCTTATCGACGTCTCCGGTGGTTCGTTCAATCTGGCGCCTGAGGCTGTTTCCGTCGGCATCGATGGTGGTATCCATGATGATTTACTCGACAATAGTGGCGCGATTAATTCGACGGCGACATCGGAAAGCTACAACAACAGCGTCAATCTTTCATTGATCGATGCGACGATTGTTGGCGGGCGTATCTCGGCAGGCTTTGATTCAGGTACAGATCAAGACGTTGAGCCACCTATTCAGGCGACGGCGATCGGGCTTTCTGGTGGTGACGGCGAAGACATGCTCTTAAACCATGTAGGCGGCCTCCTAGGGCTCACCGGCAACGCCAATGCAGAATCAGTGACGGTTTCCGTGGCGGCGATCGGTGTGCCTGAAGCGGCGTTTCAGTCGCTTTTTCTGGGTGAGACGCTTGCCTCGCTTGATACATTTGCGTCATCGCAAATCATTGGCATGACCGGCGGTCTTAACGAAGACCAGCTTTACAATTACGGCGACATCACCGGCATGACCACCTCGACTGCCCAACAGGTCGGCGTGGCGGTTAGCATTCCCGCAGGATTTCTCCCCGACGCGGCCGGCTATCTGCCCGGCTGGACGCTTGGCGGCGCCGGTGCGGCGACCTGGGCCGATGCGATCGGTATGAGCGGCGATGAAGGCGGCGACATTCTTTTCAATGACGGACTGATTGATCTTACTACGCTTGCCGATGCGCTGGCGGTGGGCGTTTCGGTGGAAATCCCGGACCTATCCAGTTCAGATGGCTTCGCGTTTGATTTAAGCTTTACGCTTGCTGATGTAGTTACGGACTCTGATGCCTTCATTACTGGCGTTTCGGGCGGTGATGGCGATGATACGCTCTCGAACACCGAAGCTGGCGAAATCATTGTAGACGCGACAGCGAATGCCGCTTCCACAGGGATCGGCGTTACCGCCGCAGTTGAAGCAGAGGGGGTCGTCAGTGAAGGCGTCATGGTGCGCGCGGCGACAGACGCCGAAGCAACAGCAACTGCGATGGATGGCGGCGCAGGCGACGATACGATCATTAATGACGGTGTCGCAGATGCAACGGCGAATGCGAATGCAAATACGGTCGGCGTTACCTTCGCGCTGGAAGGTGTTTCAGGGGGTGGGGCGGCTGGTGTCGCCGCCGTTGACGGCTCAGCGAATGCAACGGCGACAGCTCAGTCGATTACGGGAGGAGATGGCGCCGATTTATTGGTGAACAATGGCGCGCTTAGCGCCGACGCGACGGCGACCGCAAATGCAACAGGCGTTTCCGTGGCGCTTACCGGCGCGCAAATGGGCGGCTTTGCCGGCGCAGGGACGCTTTCAATTACCGGCGCTACGGCGACCGCAGACGCTTCAGGGGTTGACTGGTCGAGCGACGATCAGGGTGCGGAAAATCGCGGATCTATCGAGACAACTGCGACGGCGAACGCTGTTGGTGACTCGGTTTCAGTCGGTATGAGCGGTACGCTGGCGGGCTTTACGTTGAATGCGAGTCTGGCGGATTCCAGCACCACGTCTGTGGCAACCGCGAGCGCGTTTGACGCGCCGTCGGGCGATCATGAAATCACCAATTTTGAGACTTTAAGCGCTATATCCAACACCACGGCGGATTCTGATAGCATTGCGGCGGAGTTGGGCGTGGTCGTGCAGGCGGGGCTTGCGGCTGGCGCAGCACTCACGCGGACGGTCACGGATGCAACAGCAACTAGCACCGGCATTATCAGCGATCTTGGCGTCGATGAGATTACCAACCTCGGGACGATCACCGCAGACGCCACGGCTGATGTCAGTTCGACATCTCTCGCCATCGGTTTGAACGGGACGCTTGCCGGCGTAGCTATTAACGCGGCGGCGGCGGATGGCCGTTCAACAGCGACTGCTAACGCAACCGGTATTTCCACCGGCCAATTCGGCGATACAGCTCTTACCGTCGGTACGCTAACGTCCACGTCGAATGCAGACGCCAACGCCGACAGCGTCGCTATTGAAATTGCGGCTACGGTTCAAGCCGGCCTCGCGGCTGGCGCTGCGCTCACTCGTGCGGACGTCACCGCCGGCGCGAACTCGATCGGTGTCGCTACTGGCGACGGCGCCGATGCGCTTGGCGCCGCCGGTACAGTCGACGTCATGGCGACCGCCACGGCCGACGCCGATTCAGTTGCGGTATCAGGACAGGGAACAGCAGCGGGCGCGACGCTTGGCGCGACGCTCGTGGAAGCATCGACTACAGCGAATGCAGACGCCTCTGGCCTCAACGCCGGCGAGGGCGATGACGACGTGGTAAATGCGAGCACGTTGACAGCCATGTCCATGGCTGATGCGAGTTCCACAGGCGTCGGCGTCAAGATTGGCGCAAACGGCGCAGGCTTTTCCGGCGGGCTGGCGCTCGCAAACGTGTCGAGCAACTCAAACGCTGCCGCCGCCGCGATGGAGGGTGGTCTTGGCGCAGACGTCATCACAAATTTCGGCATGCTCGATGTTGATGCAGATGCGGATGCGTCCGGCGCTGCGGTGTCTGTAACGCTGGAAGGCGTGCTTGCCGGCGCGTCGCTAGGTGTTTCTTTGACCGATGCAACGGCCGATGCGACAGCATACGCCACTGGTATTGCGGGCGACGAAGCTGCACGTCTGGAAGTAGATTCAGAAAATGATGATGACGACAATGAAGTTGAGATTGCCGCAACAGGTTCGGAAAACGCTGACATCATAACCAATTATGGCGCGCTCTTTGTCGATACTGTGGCCAAGTCCACTGGCGCTTCTGTATCGGTCGCCGCCCCGGTATCATTTGTGCCGCTCGGGTTTGCACTGGCGACGGCGGAAAATACGGCAACCGGCAATGCCTATGGCGTAGACGGCGGATTCGGCGACGACTCGATCTTCAACATGGCGGATATCACCGTGAAATCCGACGTTGACGTCACTGGCGCCAGCGCCGCCGCTTCTGTCTCTGTTCTGGCGCTCGGCGATTTTGACGGCCGGGCCTATTCAAACGCCTATGGCGTTACCGGGGGGTGGGGTGATGACTATCTGTTCAACAACGCAACCGTTATGTCGACCGCACTCGCTGATGTGCTCGGCGTAACGGCGACGTTGAATCTGGCTGGCGGCGCCGTCGGAGATCTCAGCACGACAGCGGATGCAGACGCTTTTGGGATATTTGGAGACGCTGGACCGGATACGATTTTCAACGAGGGCGCCGTCACTGCAAATGCAGATGTAAAGGCGGCATCGACCAACGTGTCACTGTCGGTCGTCGGTTTCACGGTGAACGATGTTTCAACTCACGCGTTTGCCGACGCCACCGGGATCGGCGGCGGCGGTGATAATGATACCATCAACAACGCAGGCGAAGTGATGGCGATTACGCTGGCGGAATCGCCAGGGGTCAGCGTGTCGCTGACCGGAGCCGGCGCCATCTTTAACGATGCATCGACCATGACGCAGGCGACGTCTCACGGTCTTTCCGGCGGGGCAGGCGATGATGAAATCCTCAACACAAATGCTGTGACGGCGACATCTACCGCAAAAACGATGGGGGTTGGCGTTTCAGTCGGGCTTATTTCCGGCGGCACGGCGAATGTTTCAACTACCGCCGATGCGACGGCGCACGCAATCAACGGCGGCAGCGGTGCGGATACGATTGTTAATCGCAGCATGCTGACATCAACCGCAACGGCGACGACATCCAGCACCGGCGTTAATGTGAATATCGCTGGCGCGGCCTTCGCTGACGGCGACACGGACAGCATCGCCCATGCAGTCGGCATTGCCGGCGGCGGCGGAAGTGATGCCATCCTTAATGAAAGCGTGATTAACGCCACAGCAAACGCCAATAATAGCGCGGGCGCGATTTCCGTTTCGCTCGGCGGGGTCGCTGACGGCGATATCAACACCGTCTCGACCGCGAACGCCGCCGGTATTGAAGGCGGTGCAGGCGATGATGTTATTGGTCATGATGGCGCCATCACCGCGATGACGACGGCGAATGTGAATGCGCAGATTGTAACAGTGGGCGCAGTTGGCGCCGGTCTTGGTGATGTTCGTCTGACAGCGGCGACTAACGGTTTCGGCATTGACGGCGGTGAGGGTAGTGACGAAATCATTACCTTCGAGGATTCAACGATTGTCGTTGGGTCCAACATCACCGGCAATGCGAACAACACCTCTATTCAACTCGTCGGCGGCACGTCGAACAAAAACGTTTTCGGGTTCACCCCGTCATCGACTGGAGTCGCTGGCGGCGGCGGCGATGACAACATGGCGCTTTACGGAACCGCCGACATTGATGCGACCACGAATTTCACCCTGAATAATACGGCGATTACGCTGATCGGTGCGGCATTTGATAATTCCGGCGTGACGTCGAGCCCGACCGCGACTGGCGTTTCTGGCGGCGCGGGCGATGACGTCATCTATGTGGGCGATCTTGTTGACGCCAGGTCTACGAATATATTCAGCATGAGCGGTTTGACCGTTAATCTTGCCGGGTACTCTTCAACGAAGCCAACCGTGGGCGGCACGTCCACGGCAATTGGCGTCGATGCCGGCGGCAATAATGATACCGTCCTGATCGATGGCAGGATCAACGCAAATGCGTCCTCAACGAACACCGTTGGCGGCACACAGATTACAATCCTTGGCGCCAACCAGTCTTCCGCACAGACCGGCGCCATGAGTACGGCTGCAGGCGTTCTGGGTGGGGCGGGCGACGATATGTTGTTGCTGGACGGTATAACGGATGTGGACGCAACGGCGACAGCGAAACTTAATTCGCTCGCCTTCACGCTGATCGGCGCCAGCGTCGGCAATGACAGCATTACCGCGATCGCAACGGCGACGGGCCTCGATGCAGGAGACGACAACGATATCGCAGGCAATGGCGGCAGCATGTTTGTGGATACGACATCGACCCTGACCACTAGCGGCGCCATTGGCGTGAGTTTCGGCGCGGCAGTGTCCAGCGCGGCCACTACGTCTAATGCAACAAGCAGTGGCATATTGGGCGGCGATGGAGATGATTATCTGTTCAACACCGGATACCTTCGCGTGAACTCAAATGCATCCGGAACCATTAACCGTACCAACTATGCATTTGTTGGCGGCGCTGTTTCATCCGCAACGGCGAACGCCACGGCGAATTCGTTGGGCATCGGCGGCGGCGCTGGCGCTGATGACATCGAAAATACGGGCACGCTCAAGGTTATCTCGACGTCGTCAACCGATGCGTCGGGTAATACTATCGCAACTGTCGGCGGTGCAAAGTCGAGCTCTAATGTAGCGGCGACTGCGCGCAGCGTTGGTATCGCAGGTGACGCAGGCGATGATTTCCTGAAAAATTTCGGCGTTATCACCGTATCGGCATCGGCGAGCCCTGATTCAACGAACCTCGCCAATACAGGCGGATTCTTTACGGATGGTGTTACGGACTCGCGCACAACCACTTCGACGAGGGTAATCGGTATCGATGGCGGTACAGGAGAGAATGTTGTCTGGAACACCGGTGGCATCAACATCGAAACGCTTGGTACGGCGCGCACGGAAAGCCGGTCTGATGGGGATATTCTCGACAATATTTTCGGGCTTGATCTTGATGCTGTTGCGAAAGCGACTTCGTCCAATAATGGTCAGGATGCGCGCGGCGTAAGCGCCGGTAACGAGGCGACGACTCTTTACAACGACGGTGTGATCGACGTTGCCGTTCGCGGCCATGGTTACGCCTACGCCAATGCTGACGGTGATGCGATTGTCGATGGTGACGGCACCGCCACGGCAATTGTCGGCGTCAGTACCGGTCGTGCATACGGCTTTGTCGCGGGAAATGGCGACAATACATTGGTCAACGCCGGCGAGATCATCGTCCTGTCGCGACCGACAGGAAATGCCGATGCGATCAGCGACGCCGATGGTGTTGATGCGTTCGCGCAACCGGATTCCCGAGCGACAGCGTCCGTAAGCGTAAACAGCGCCAGAGCGGCAGGTGCTTGGCTTAACAATGGTGATGACGTTGTCGTAAACGAGGGTTTGATCGACGTAACCGCCGAGCCCCGCGCCGACCAGGCTGAAGCGGACGCAGGATTTGGCGGTGATGTGCTCGGGATCGACGCCTTCGCGACCGCTACGGCTAACGCAAACAACGCCTCTGCTTATGGGATCAGGGCGGGCAATGGCGACAACACGATTTACAATACGGGCGACATCATTGCTCGATCCATTCCGCGAGCGGTCGCCAACGCAGACGCGCGCGGGGTTGGGTTTGACGGAGACGCATCAGGAAGCGCCACGGCGAATGCGCTGAACGCTCTTGCAATTGGTGTTGAGACGGGCAGCGGAAATGATCTGGTCTGGAATGAAGGAACGATCAGCGCTATTTCGAATCCCAGCGTGTCCGCGACTGTCAATCGTGATACCGGCCGCGCCTGCGCTATCGACATCGGGGATGTTGAAGTTTGCGAGAGTGGAGAAGTCGGTGGATCAGGCGCCAATACCAATATTGACGGACGTCGCGCAATCGGTGTTTCGACCAATGGCGGCGACGACTTTATCGTCAACGCGGGAACGATCACACCGTCCCTTGGAAATGCGACCGGCAATGGCGAAGCCATACTCATGGGTTCAGGCGATGACTTGCTGGCGATGCTGGGTGGGTCTTCGGTTCTTGGATCCATCAACCTCGGATCTGGTAACGACACGCTGCTATTGAGCGGCGCATCGACATCAAATTCCAATCCGACCGGAAGCAGCGGCACGGATACACTGTTGTTTGAAGGCGCCGGTTCATTTAATCGCGGCTTTTCGAGCTTTGAAACAGCAATGAAAACTGGCGAGGGATTGTACATTGTTCCTTCGCTGCCTTCAGTAACATCATTAGCCATTGGCGGCGGGACACTGCAATCGACTGCTAGTTACGCGTTTAATACAGGCGGTGTTTATTCTCCGGTAATTCAGGGCGGTGGTGGCCATGGACGTTTTGCCTCAAGTGGAACAGCAACCCTAGGCGGTGCGATTGAGGTTATCGATGCCGGCGGCGTTTATACAAACGGTGCGACTTTTGAAGTCGTTAGCGGTTCTTCTGTTGCGGGCTCTTTCGCGACTGAGACATTGCCCGAACCAACGCCTTTGTTGAGTTTTGACCTCGTGCAGCTTCCAAGTGCGGTGCAGGTCATTGCGGATGTCGCTAGTTTTGCAACCGTTGCATCGGCGAGCAAGAGTGATCAATCTTTCGCTTCGCAACTCGACGAAGCTGTCCCGGTCGCGGGCGGCGCTCTTGCAAGTCATTTGGCCCGTATTCAGCACCTGCCGGAAGGTGCTGACTTCGAAGCGGAAATTGCACAACTCAACCCTGCAAGGTTCAGTGATTTCGCACAAGATACCGCGGCGACAGCGCAACGGTTTGAGTCTGGCGCGCGTCAGCGTTTGTCCGAGCTACGGCAGGTTACTCTGGAAGGGGAAGACCAATCCAGTTTCGTACGGGGAGCGAACGCGCTCCGGTTTGCAAATTCATCACAATTTGAAGCTGGCGACGGCGTTATGTTTGGCGCATGGAGGGCGGAGTTCGGCGCTGCTGGCGATAATTTCATGGGAGGCAGCGGAACGATTTCAGGCTTTGACTATTTAACGCCAACCGGCGCGATATTTGGCGCAAGCTTCGGGACTACACGGTCTTACTCCGCTTTTGCTGCTTTTGCCGGCGAGGAAGGGCAAATCGACAACTTCATGATGTCGTTCTACGCTTCGCAACGGATCAGCAGCAATCAATACCTTGATGCGATTATTTCTTACGGCGAACAGGAATACGATAGTTCATCAAACATTTCTGGTAGTGCACGGTTTTCACCTTTGCAAACCAATCACGAAGGACGGAACCTTTCCGCATCTATTGAAACGGGGCGCGGTTTTGCTTTTGCTGGAGGGCAATCAGAGATATTCGGCGGCGTTCGATACGAGACAATTGGCGAAGGCCGGTTTGAAGCTGTTGCCATGGGTGATGTCGCATTTGACATTGACCGGCAGGATGCGCACGGGCTTGAGGGCGAAATCGGGATCAGGTTTGGTTGGAACAAGAAATCGCGTGCTGGTGCGTTCTTGCCGAGGCTCAGTCTTGCCTATAACCGAAGGCTTGCTCTTGGCAGCGATCGCATTCTTGCATCATTTGCGGATGCGCCTGGCGTTCAATTTGATTTGCCATCAGAGTTACGCAGTAAGAATAAAGTCCGGATTGGAGCTGGTTTTGATCTGTTGACCGCCCACAATGTTTCTGTTTCAAGCAGGTTCGAGGTTGACGCAGTCTCGCCCGATGAGAATGCGAGAGGCCTGCTGGACCTGAAATTTCGCTGGTAACTCCAATGAGGCGGAAGCGGTGAGAATTTTGAATAATACGATCTACGGGCTTTCGGACCGTTTTTCCGGCTAACCAGTGAACGTCGCCAGTGTTGCATGCAAACGGCGCCATGGTGGACCATTTTGCGTCTCTTCAGTGACAAGGAAACTAAAACTTGTATCTCAGGCCACCGTAAAAGGACGCCGGCGCGCCCGGTGTGAAGATGCGCGCGTTGTCAAGATTTTGTGAGAGCACCGGTGTTACGCCGCCGACATAGGCACGGTCCGTAATATTCTCTCCGGATGCGAAGAGTTCAATGTTCTCGCTTAACGCGAGACCGGCGGAAAATCCGATCACCGCGCCGGTGGGAACCGATACTTCGTTCAGGTGATCGGCGAAATGATCCCCGCGCGTGTAGGACAGATTCACGGCGGCGAACCAGCGATCATTGACGGCGTAGCGCAGCTCGCCGCGATAAAGATGCAAAGGCGCGCCCGCGATGCGGTTTCCGTCAATGGAGCCTAAAGGGTCAGCATCGGTAAAGCGGAAATTGTTATAGTTGTAGACGTTTCGTAAGGTAAGCGCCGCATCGCGCCGGCGCATTGTTGCAGGAAAGAAATTCAGATCGATGCCTGCCTCAACGCCTTTATGGGTAGTTTGATCGACGTTTTCAAAAACGTCGCTGTTCACAAAGCTTGAGGGGTCGGCGATGTTGATGATCTCGTTTTCGACATCCGTGTCATAATAGGCGATATCCCAGCCGATCCAATCGGTAAACGATCCGCGCAGACCGGCTTCGATGGTGAAAGAGTCCTGCTCATCGAGGCCGCTGAATGATGTCGCGTCTTCTGCGATAAGTTCATAAAATGACGGCGGCTCGTACGCGCGGCTGACGCTGGTATAAACTTCAATCGTATCGAGAAGTTTGTAGGCTGCGCCGGCGCGCGCGGAAATGCCTGTGAAAGACCGGTCATCGGTATCGTCGTCTTCAAGGTCGGTGAGCGTTCTTTCAACGCGAATAAACTTCGCGCCAAGGTCAACCACAAGTTTTTTAAAAGGCTTGTAGAAGCCCTGGACGTAACCGCTGATATTCTTTGAACGGTGTTGCGTATTGGCGGTGATGTCGCCTCTAGCGCCTTCGATGTTTTCGAAACGGTCGGAATCCTGGCGCCCTGTCGCGTAAGATCCTCCAGCACGGTACATCAATTCCCGGCCGAAAACCGGCATGACGCGTTCAAACTGCGTGCGGACGCCCCATTCGCTCCCTTCTTCCTCTATGAACCCGGCGAAATCGATTTGCGGGCTTGTAACCTCGCGGCGGGTGTAATGACCGCTGACGTCAATATCGTGTCCAAGCAGGCTGAACCGCGTGTTGCTCGCGACGCGTCCCTCTCGGATATCGCGCGCGAAATCATCCTGACGCGCGCCGTCAAGCAGGTTGAAGACCGGTCCGCCCGGAAATAGCGGCCCTAACGTCACCGGCGGGGTCGGCTCTTGCGGATCACTTAAGGCAAGTCCGGGCTCCAGCCCGCCGGCAAGCTCTGTTTTGCTGTTGACGATATCGATAAACAGGCGCGTCGAGACGGCATCGGCAATACGATAGCCAAGGTTCCCGTGAAATTGTTGGCTCGAGCGCCGGTTGTTATCGCGGAAACCGTTTTCGTAAACCCCGGTAGCGGAAAGATAGTAGTCGAGCGCCGAGGCTTCTTTCCCATTAGCAATTGCGATGTGCGCCTGGCCGGCAGGTTTGCCATCCATGCTAGCGTCACCCTCGGCTCGCGCGGTTAGACCCTGGCGCGCCGTACGTCCGGTCTTTGATACGAAATTCACCGCACCGCCGAGATTGTCGCCGCCTTCACGCAAATTTGCGACGCCGCGATAAATTTTGATCGATTTCGTTGATTGCAGGTCGATTTCCGATGTGTTGCTTGTTCCATGAACATCCGTCACAGGCGCGCCGTCACGATAAACGGCGACGGTCGAGCGATGCTGGTTATTGCCGTAGGAAAATCCGCGAATTGCAATGCGCGGCTCTTGAATATCAAGCCCGTTTATTTGAACCCCGGGCGCAAAAAACAGTCCGTCGCCAATGTCGTCAGCATAGTTGTCTGTAAAGTCACTTTCGTCGCGCGTGTCTGTGGCGGCCGCGCGCGAGCGTTGAATATATTCGTCAAGCGGCCGATCACGCAGAGTGCGCGCGTAGGTAATGCTAGATTGTTCTTCGTTTCCAGAAGACTGCACAATGGCGGCTTCGGCGGACGCCATGGCAAGGGCGAGGGCGGAACACGCCGACAACCAGATCTTTTTTTTGGGCGTCACGTTCACTCTCCTCGTCACATCAGAACAAAACGCATCAAGCCGCATGCTGGCGGAAAATTTGCTTCTGTTCTGAAATCCCCTGGTATTTGCCGCCTGCTAAGAGAACAGGCCGATATTGGTTTGGCTAAAGTTTGAAAGACCCGGCAGCGCATCGTTTAATTCGCTGTTGTTTAAGCCGAACCATCCGCCAAGCGTTGCAGCGAACTGGTCAACGGCGGTTGTTGGAATAAGCCTGCCGTTTCCTGTGTCGTACTCATGATCAATCACCGGCTCCGGAAAATCCCCGATGATGCGCGCGCCATTGACGCCGCCGCCAATGACTAAATGATGCGCGCCCCATCCGTGATCGGTGCCGTCTCGGTTGACTGTTAATGTCCGGCCGAAATCAGATGCGGTGAACGATGCAACATCCTGATCGATGCCCATTTCAACAGTCGCTTCATAAAATGCGCGCATGGCCTCGGCGATGCCGGTATGAAGGCGCGGCATGCTCTGATGCTGGTTGGAATGGGTGTCGTAGCCGCCGTCGCCGACAAAAAAGACCTGGCGGCTGACGCCCAGCGAGGCGCGAAGCGCGATTATCCGCGCGACCACCTGAAGCTGCGCGCCCAGGCGGGACTGCGGAAACGCGGTTGCGAAGGGCGCGGCGCCGCCAAAGGACTCGCGCAAAGTGCGGTTGGCGTCAATCGACCGGTTCATTACGCCTGAGAAATCACGTTGAAGCAGATTCGTTAGTGACTGGCCTTCCGCTCTCAGGCTTGCCTCATAGATGCCGGGCAGTTGAGAAGAGCCAAACAGCGAGCTTTCGCCGAGGCCGCGAATTTCCTGTGGCCCGTTCGAACCGACCTGATATTGACCGACGATTTCTCCTTGCAGGAATACTGTCGATCCCGATGTCGAAACGGTGGTGAACGTCGCGTCGGAATTCCCTAGCGACGCTGCAATCATATCCGCCAGTCGCCCGCCCCAGCCGAACTGGGCGCCTTCGGGACGGGAAGACATCCAGACCGATTGCTGGTCGTTATGGGAGAAAAGCCGGGGCGGGCGTGGCGCGGTGCGGTTCTGGTATTCGGTGCGGTTTAGCGGAACAACGAGTGGTCCGACGTTGGAAACGATGGCGCCGTCCCCGCGATTGATAAGTTCGTGCAACGGACCAAGTTCAGGCGGCAGCGCGAACTGGCGGCCGCCAAAGGCGCCAGCGTTTGCAAGCGTAAGCGGTAAAAGCTGATCGCGCTCGCGGGTTGAGCCGCCTTCATTGTCATCATAGCGATTAAAAAGGGAGCTTCTGATATCTGCGTATTGGTTATAGCTGGCAGTGTCATACGGAATAACCGTATCGTGCCCGTCCATGCCGCCGAACAAGAATACGCACACCAATGCACGGTAACCGGAGGTGTCGGCAGCGAACGCATTGAAGCGCATCAGGTCATTTGCAAACCCCGTCGCAGCGCCAAAAGAGCAAGCCGCGCCGGATCTTAAAAAATTACGCCTGGAAAAGTTCATCACATTGCCCCTAGCGAGAAACGATATAATCGGATGACGTCATGATCAGAAGAATTGCCGTGCGCACGCGGAGGTCGTTGCGAGTAAACGTTCCGTTGCTTGAATCAATAGCGTTGACAGCGTCGATGATGCGCGAACGTGCGGACCCGCTGAGCGCCCCCGCGGTCAGCAGCAAGTCGAGGTGATCGACCAGTGCGGACGGATCGCCCGCTAAAGCCAGTTCGGGCGAATAGTCCGGTGCAATATTTGCGCGGTTATCGCGATTGACGATGAACTCGTCCATGAAGTTTGCATATCCGGTGACGCTGGCTGCAGTTGTGATTTGCAGTTCCGGCGCGACCAGGCCAGCGGCGGCGCTTTCTGTTCCTGGTGCAACGAAACCGGGGCGATAAAAGTTAAACACAGATGGCGAGCGGTACGCTTGTTGGTTCAGGCTGCTCGGCGCACGTGTATCGCGGAGGTCTTCAACGGCATCGATATTGGTTCGCGTCACGCCAAAGGCGCGCGCCCAATGCGTAAACCGTATCACCGGCTCGCGTAATTTTCCGTAAGCAGGGTCGGACATGAATGCAGCATCGCGAGCTTCATCATCCATCAGGATGGCTGCAACAACAGCGCGCATATCGCCACGCCCCGATCCGCCCGCGACTTCACCGCCGGCAAAAACGTACCTGCCGGACCGAAAGGCGTTTGCAACGCGGCCAACATATTGAGGGGAGGGGTTGCTGGTCACCAGCCGTTGAATAAGTTGCCGTGAAATGAACGGCGCTGTGTTCGGGTGGTTGAACAGCGCATCAAGCGCTATGGCAATGCTTTGATCTCCAGGCGTGTTCGGTGGTATGGTGACGCCAAGGAATGATTTGGCTTCCGGTGAATGTTCGGCTTCAAACATCACCAATGGCAGGTATTCCGATCGCACCGTGTCGGGTCGTCCAAGAAATTGACCGCGTTCCGCCCAGCTAAGGCCGGTGAAAACTTTCGCCAACTCGGTTACATCTGAATTGTCGTAAGTCTCGATTGGCTCACCCATGCCGTCGAGGCGCACTTGCCCATCGCTACCAAGTTCCAGCGTGCCAATTGTGAAAAGCTGCATGATCTCACGAGCGTAATTTTCGTCTGGAACGACTTCGCCCTCCTCATCGGCCTTTTGGTTTTGCAAGTACGTTAGCCAGATCGCCATGGCCGGGCTGTAAGTGATGTTTTCAAGGGTTTGGCGAAAGTTTCCGAAAGCGCCAGCGGACATCATGTCCATATAATTCGCCATCGCGACAGGGCGTTCAGCCAGCATGCCGTCGCTGTAAGAGGCCACGAGGATTTGCGACAAGGAAAATCCGACACGCTGTCGAAGTTGGTCATCGCCGACAATGGCGCGCGTCCAGAATGTTTCGCTGAGCTCATTTTGACCGGCCTCAGCACCGGATGCTTCTACAAGTAACACGCTTTGCAGCAAGGATTCTTGCGGCTTGGCGAACTCGGCTGAGATCCATGCTGCGTAGCCCATAGATTGCAAGCGCTCAATTTCTTCCGCGGTCGCGCCAAAGGTCGCCTGGTTCAAAAACCTGGATGCTTCGGAAGCCGTGATTGACGCCGTGGGGGGCGGCAGCGTGCCTGGAGGCGTCTCCGGCGGCGGCGACTCCTCAGAGCTTGAACACCCCGCGACAAAAAACATGCAAACCGCAGTTGCGATTGCAGTCCATCCGAATTTGTAAGACATCGCCCGCGCCATTTTCTTTTCCCAAAGCACGGGAGGATTGAATTCAGATGCAGGAAAGGCCTTGTGAACATTCAACGGACAATTTGTTTAAACTGTCCGTGACTGCGGAATTAGCCTTTATTTCAAAGGGCTGCAGCCAGTATTGAATTTTTGTCACGTTGCAAAAATGATCATACTTAGCGCATTCGGGTACGATTGAGTGCGCTCGGGATGCATCAAAATTCGTTCTAAATTTTCTAAAATCAATTTAGACGGAGTTGAGCAGGTGCATTTTAAGGGTGGCGGCGTTTAGCCGATGATGCCTTCGAGTTCGGTGAACTGGATCGTTGAGCCATCGTTTAACTCAACAACGCCTGCTGCATCGTCGGTAAAGATGATGCCATCTTCATCCGCGGAAACGATAGCCCCTTCTGTTAGGGTTACAGTCCAGTCGGTTCCGAACTCGCCAAGCGATTCCAGTCCGCCTTCAACCTGAATGAGGTCTGTCCAGCCTTCACCGCCGTTGATTCGGTCAGAGCCATCACCGAGGGCGTAAACAAATATGTCATCGCCATCGCCGCCATCCATTCGGTCATTGCCTGCGCCGCCGGTGATAACATCATTACCCGCATCGCCACGAATATTGTCTTTTCCGCCGCCGCCGGAAATAATATCATCGCCATCGCCGCCACGCTGGACGTCGTTACCATCACCACCGATCAGCGTGTCATCGCCGCCATTGCCGATTTGCGTCGTCTTGCCGGTCATGCCCGTAGCGTCCATGAAGTCGTTGCCAGCGGCGCCGTCAACACGTTCCACATTTGAGGAAGTCATGTCGATGGAAAAATCATCGTTACCTTGAACGATGACGCGGTCGTTGCCTGCGCCTCCATCAATCACTGTATCTTCCGCGTCAGCATAAATTTTGTCATTGCCCGCGCCGCCGTAAAGTTCGTCCGCGCCAGCATTACCGCGAATATTGTCTTTTCCGCCGCCGCCGGAAATAATATCGTCGCCATCTCCGCCACGCTGGACGTCGTTACCGCCGCCGCCAGTCAATGTGTCGTCGCCGCCATTGCCGATCTGAGTTGCTCGACCGCTCATGCCAGTAGCGTCCATGAAGTCGTTGCCGCCGGCGCCGTCAACGCGCTCAACACTAGAGGCGGTCATGTTGATGGAAAAATCATCGTTACCTTGAACGATGACACGGTCGTTGCCTGCGCCTCCATCAATCACTGTATCTTCCGCGTCAGCATAAATTTTGTCATTGCCCGCGCCGCCGTAAAGTTCGTCCGCGCCAGCATTACCGCGAATATTGTCTTTTCCGCCGCCGCCGGAAATAATATCGTCGCCATCTCCGCCACGCTGGACGTCGTTACCGCCGCCGCCAGTCAATGTGTCGTCGCCGCCATTGCCGATCTGAGTTGCTCGACCGCTCATGCCAGTAGCGTCCAGGACGTCATTGCCAGCGGCGCCGTCAACGCGCTCAACACTGGATGCCGCCATATTGATAGAAAAGCCGTTATTTCCACGAACGATTACGCGATCATTACCATCGCCGCCGTCGATTACGGTATCTTCTGCGTCCGCATAGATTTTGTCGTTGCCAGCGCCGCCATAAAGTTCGTCTGCACCGGCCTTACCGATTATACGATCATTGCCTCCGCCGCCGAAAATGACATCGGCGCCCGAAGATCCAACAAGCTTGTCGTTCCCATCCGTTCCGTGGATCGTATTTGTTTCATCCACGTCGCTAACGGCGACAGTAAGCGTGTGCATAGTCGACTCGCCGCCGGCGCCAATGGCCTCGATTGTGACTTCATGTAAATTTTGCGCTTCAAAGTCCGCAGCGGCGCCGTCTTTCAGTTTCAATTGATTGCCGACCATTTCGAACATGCCGGAGGGATCCTCGGCGATAGCAAAATCGGTGACGGCCTCGCCAGTTTGCGGATCGGTAGCTGAAATTGTACCAACTATTGCGCCGCTGTGGTTTTCAATAACTGTCGGCGTTCCGCCAAAGTCTCCATCAACGACGCTGGCGCCGCCCTGAAGCTGCAGGTGGTCGATACCAACAAGGTCTTCAATGGCGCCGTCCGATTGTTCATTCATCACCCAATTGTTGACAAGGCCCGGTTCAGTTCCCGGATCTGAGAACGGGTTGCCTGCATTGTCAGCGATTTCAGTTTCGCTACGCGCATAGTCGAATATGCGCACTTCCGAAATCTGGCCTTCAAATACTTGCCCGCTATCAAATCGGCCACCCTCACTATCCTGCTCCTGACCAAAAACGAGCGTACCGTCGGATTTGAGGTCACGAATGTTGATGCTGGTCGAAAATTCCTGTTCACCGTCTACATAAACTTTCAGTTCATTGCTCGACTGATCCCACGAAAACGAAACCTGGTGCTGTTCGCCGTCAAGCAAAGATGAGTTCGGTACGCCTGTGTTAATCTTCTGCCCGGCAAGGAAGACATGCAAATTACCGCTAGAACCCTCCATCCACAACAACGCCTCGTTGTCGGAGCCGTTGCTTGCAGCATAAGAAAACAGCGGTGTTCCATTGCCGACATCCGTTTGCGAAGAAACGAATGAGACTTCAACCGTCAGCGCATCGGTCGGGAAACCTTCCATATTCGCGGCTACTGCATAGTCGTCAGTTCCGCCATCTTCATTCAGTGATAAAATGCCATTGCCGAATGCGGCATCAAATGAAACATCAATCGGCGCCTCATTAACGTCTGCAACGCTAATCGTAACTGTTTGTTGCGTAGCCTCTCCACTAGAGCCAATTGCCTCGACAGTAACTTCGTAGCTTTGCTGAGCTTCATGATCGAGTGCGGCGCCGTCTCTCAGTCTCAGCTCATTACCGACAACTTCGAACAAGCCTGATGCATCATCAACCAGCGCGAAGCTGGATACCGCCTCACCAGTTTCACCATCAATCGCGGATAGGGAGCCGACAACGGCGCCCTCATTATTCTCGACAACCGTCGGCGTATCAAAACTCTCGCCGCCAATGACTTTGGCTCCATTCGATAACTGAAGGTCGTTGTTGCCGGCGATATCCTCAACCACGCCGTCTTTCGAAGAACTCATCACCCAGTTTGAAACGACGCCGGTCTGGGCTTCGGGCCCGTTCAACGGCTCACCTGCATGATCAGCGATTTCCTCAGCAGAGCGCGCATAGTCAAAGATGCGGGCCTCTGAAATCTCTCCTTCGAAGATCTGGTTCGTGTCGAAACGGCCGCCTTCGGCATCCTGTTCCTGCCCAAAGGCAACAGTCCCATCTGTTTTAAGGTCGCGGATGTTTACGGACTTGGAAAAGTCTTCCTGACCATCGACATAGACTTTGAGTTCGTTGGACGCCTGATTCCAGGTAAAGGAAACAGTATGTTGTTCGCCATCAAGAAGTGATGTGTTGGAAATGCCGGTGTTGAATGATTGCCCTGCAAGAAAGATATTGAGATTGCCGGACCCGCTTTCGAGCCACATCAACGCTTCGTTGTTGGATCCACCGTCTGCTGCATAAGAAAACAATGGTACGCCTGACCCAACATCGGTTTGTGATGACGTGAAAGTCACCTCGACAGTCAGGGCCTGCGTCGGGAAACCTTCCATGTTTGCAGCAATTGCTACATCATCGTTGCCGCCGTCCTGGTTTAACGAAAGAACGCCGGACTGTGAAATCGGCGAAAGTTCGAAATCAACAGGCGCCTCGTTGATATTGTCAACGTTGATGGTGAATGTCTGTTCAGTCGAGAGGCCGCCCTGGTCTGTGGCCGTAACGGTTACATCGACAGTCTGTGACTGTTCATAGTCGAGACTGACGCCATCCTTCAGTTTGAGCTGGCCATCCGCGACCTCAAACCGGTCATCTGAAACAGTAAACGTGACTGTGTCACCTGCGTCAGGGTCATTTGCTGAAAGTGAGCCAATCATCGCGCCGCTTGCGTTTTCAGAAACTGAACCGCCCTCAAGTGCAATATCCAAAGGACTTTCATTTACATCGGCTACAGGCACAGTCACTGTTTGCACAGAAGCTTCGCCATGAGTGTCCGTCGCCGTAATGTTGACGTTGATTTCAGATTCCGTTTCGTAGTCGACTGAAGCGCCTTCCTTCAGCTTCAGAGCGTAACCGCTGTCGTTTTCGACGATCTCAAACCTATCATCATCAACCGTGAGTGTAACGGCGTCACCTTGCGGATCGGAGACCGTAAATAATGCCGCGCCTTCGCCTGCGTTATTCTCTGTCACGCCATAGAGACTTGCATCGTCAACGCCTGGAAGACGATAAGAACTGCCGCCGATGACTTCTGTGGCGCCATCTGTGTCTGGTCCGGACCATGCGAGTTGCAATGTCTGCGACCCGCCATTTTCGAAGTAACGGACCTCGATATCATGAGACCCTTCATCAAGGTCCACGGTTACTGTTCGTGTTCTCGTGCTGTGAAGGCCATCATTATCGAGTACTGGCTGGCCGTCGATAAACAGCATGCTGCCATCATCGCTGGCCATGGAGAATGTGTAGGACCCACCTTCCTCAACCATCAACTGGCCTTCGTATTTCGCAGCGAAATAATCGCCTGGCGCACCCTCCCAGAATGCATCCTGGCCATTCATATAGTCGATGCTTTCGACTACCGCTTCAGCGTCAGGCGCAGCGTCGAAGTCAATTTGATTCAAATTACTGATCGAATGACCGACATTATAATATGACGCCTGAAGACCTTCGCCGCCTGTCAGTGTAATCTCAGGAGCGTCATTGCTGTCAGCTACCTTAACGGGCAGCGTCATTGAGCTGCTTGCGCCAGAAGCATCGGTTGCCGTCACTGTGACTTCAACAAGGGACTCGGTTTCGAAGTCGAGGATTGCATCGTCGCGAAGTTTCAGCGCCAGCTCGCCATCCTGTTCGACGACTTCAAAACGCTCATCGCTGACAGTGTAAATATGTGTGTCATCTGCGTCCGGATCGGTGACATTGAATTTGGCGATCAACGCGCCAGATTCATCTTCCGGCGCTGTCAAATTATCGAGCGTATAGCCGTGCTGATAGCTATCGCCGCTGATAACTTCTTTCGCGCCATCTGTATCGGGGCCCGACCAGGCAAGCTGCAAGGTCTGGTGTCCGCCATTTTCAAAATACCGAACTTCAATATCATGGGCGCCTTCATCAAGGTTCACGGTCACATTGCGGGTGCGCGTGCCATGCAGCCCGTCATTGTCGAGCACAGGTTGGCCGTCGATGAACAACATGCTGCCATCATCGCTGGCCATGGAGAATGTATATGAACCGCCTTCTTCGACGACGATTTGCCCCTCATATTTGGCTGCGAAATAATCGCGAGGCGCGCCTTCCCAAAACGCGTCCTGACCATTCATATAGTTCAGATTATCAACGACGCCGGCGGCATCTGGGCTAGCGTTGAAATCGACTTCATCCAGATTCCGTATGGCGTGTCCAACATCAAAGTAGGACGCTTTGAGGCCTGGGCTATTGGCAAGGCTTAGAACAGGGCCTTCATTCACGTTATCGATAGCGATGAAAAAAGATTGTTCGGTTGAAAGGCCACCCTGATCGGTTGCGGTGACGGTAACATTGACGCTGTTCGCGGCTTCATGATCGAGGCTGACGCCGTCTTTCAGTTTAAGCTCATTGCCAGCGACCTCAAAGCGATCGTCAGAGACAGTGAATGTATGTGATCCGCCGGAATCTGGATCGATGGCAGTGAGCTTTCCAACAATTGCACCAGAACTGTTTTCCGCGATACTGGCACCGTTCAACGAGATATCAACCGGCGCCTCATTAACGTCTGATACGCTTACGGTAAACGCTTGCTCGGTTGAGAGCCCATCCTGATCGGTTGCGGTTACAGTAATGTTGATGCTATCGGCGGATTCATGATCCAGACTGACGCCGTCTTTCAGTTTCAACTGACCATCGACGACCTCAAATCGGTCATCAGAGACAGAGAAACTGACTGTGTCGCCATTATCAGGGTCAGTTGCAGAAAGTGTTCCCGCTGCTGCGCCAGCAACGTTTTCAGCGATACTAGAACCATTTAGCGATATATCGATCGGCGCTTCGTTGACGTCTGTAACATTGATAGAGAAGTCCTGCTCAGTTGAGAAGCCGCCCTGGTCCGTCGCAGTCACAGTGACGTTGATGCTGTCCGCAACTTCATGGTCGAGGCTGACGCCATCTTTCAGTTTCAACTGACCATCAACGACTTCAAACCGATCATCAGAGACAGAATAGGCGACCGTATCACCAGCGTCATGATCAGTAGACGAGAGCGCGCCAACGACCGCACCAGCGCTGTTCTCGGTAATGGCGTTACCATTCAGCGAGATATCGACAGGCGCCTCGTTAACATCGGAAACATTGATCGAAAACACCTGCTCTGTCGATAAACCGCCTTGATCTGTTGCAATCACGGTAACGTCGATGCTGTCCGCAGCTTCATGATCGAGGCTGGCGCCGTCTTTCAGTTTTAACTGGCCATCGATGACCTCAAATCGGTCATCAGAGACAGAGAAACTGACAGAGTCGCCAGTATCAGGGTCGGAGGCGGATAGCGAGCCTACCACAGCGCCCGCGACGTTTTCAGAAATGCTGCCGCCACCAAGGGTAATATCGACAGGGTTTTCGTTGACGTCTGTAACATTGATAGAGAAAGATTCTTGATAGCTGTTGCCTGTGCTATCGGTGACCTGAATCAAAATATCGAATACATTCTGTGCTTCGAAATCGACAGAAACGCCTGGCTTTAAACGCAACTGGTCACCGACGATTTCAAAAAAACCTGATGAATCGCCGATAATTTCAAACGTCAGAACATCGTCAATGTTGCCATCACTGGCGGAAAGTGTGGCGACGACCGAACCTTCGACATTCTCGTCCACAGTAGTTTGCGACAGGGCGATATCGTCTGGCGCCAGATTTGGTTCATGGTCGCCTGAAAGTACGCTTGAAGGCTCGTCAGTTATCCCAGGATTGTCCGCGGCAGAACTCTTAGCGACTGCTCCGGAACGTACGGAATTGCCGTTATCGCTGCTGCCGACGGTGAAGTCTGGCTGTCGTGTACTGCTTCCTTGAGCAAAAGACGCTTCATTAGTTGTTGCGAAGCGATTTTCAGAACTCTCACGCTCATCAGTCAGATTTTCTTCAACACTTCGTGGCTTTTCATTTTCGGACGTTCCAACATCAGCGCCGCCCTGCGCGGTGATTGCAGCGCTCGTCTGGTCAGAAGCGCTTGAGTCCTCTGAGTGGTATGACTTTTCAGCCTCGGCATCCTGTTCGCCGTAATGAAGGTTTCCATATCCGTTGTCGCCTTCATTGTTGTCAAACTTGAAAGTCTCTCCGTCGCGAGCTTTCTTTAAGTCTTGGCGTTCGCTTTCCGCAGCTGCTTCAGCCTTTGCGTCAAGCGCATCGCTCTCCGAAAAACTCTTGTTTGAAAAGTTCGTTGAACCCTCAGTCGATGAAGTATCTTTTGCCATGACTCTACTTTGAACGCGTTACTACGCATCAGAGAGTATCTTGAGAGGCTTAACTAGAAACTTATCAGCCTGGTTAATATCCGCTTAAACATAGCCAAAACCATTGGCGATCACGTTTCTGAAAGGATTTAACCCTAAAAAATACTGAATGTATGGCGGGTGAGTTGCGTGCGGTTTAATGCTGGAAACCATTAAGGAAATATCTTCTTCTTTTTTCGGCGCGAATGGCGAAAATCGGCAGGCGTTTCCAGAACCGCCTATCGGCGCGGAGACCTATGCTGCATCCGCTACGGTTAATCTTCTTGCCCTGGCGCTTCCGCTGACCGTCCTTCAGGTCTATGATCGCGTTTTGCCAAACGCAGCATTTGAAACGCTGGCGCTATTAATAATCATATTATGCTGTGCGGTTTGCATTGACGCAGCGCTTAAATATTTACGATCCAAAGTAGTGAACTGGTCGGCGGCGAGTTTCACACACAAATTGAGTGTTGATGCGTTTACCTCCATGCTGTCAACAAAGCCCTCCCGGTTCAGTCAAACAACATCAAGTGAGCATCTCGAGCGCTATAATTCGATCTCTGGTCTTGGCAATCATATTAGTGCGCATTCAAGGATCGTCATTGTCGATATCCTTTTTATTCCTGTTTTCTCAGCGGTTATTCTCCTAATTGGCGGCTGGATCTTCGCCAGTGTTGTTTTTCTATTCGCCATTTTTGGTTACATGGCGTTGAAGTCTACAAGGTCTATCAACGACTTGATCGCAGAGCGCGAGCAACTCGACTCTCGGAAACAAGATTTCATTATTGAGATTCTGGGCGCCATTCATACGGTTAAGGCGAATGCGATGGAGCCGTTAATTATGCGGCGGTTTGAGCGATTGCAGTCGTCAGCGAGTTTGCTGACGCGGCGCATGATTTTGCTTAACGGATATAGCCAGACCTATCAGGCGGCGTACGCATCTCTGTCCACCATTTCTATTGTAGCAGTTGGCGCTGTACTCGCCATCAACGGCCGCTTAACGTTAGGCGCTTTGGCGTGCTGCATGCTGTTATCATCCCAACTATTGCAGCCGCTTTTGCGTTCGTTGTCCAGTTGGAATGAGACTAAGCTCGCTAAACATCGCCAAACCCGTGTCGAGGCGTTGTTTGAAACTTGCCCTCATCAATCAAAAGTATCTGAACCGTTTTTTCCCAAGCGGTTTACGCCCAAATCAGTGCGATTGAAAAGTGTAACAATCCAGCGCGGAGAAGCGCTTCCGCTGTTTGAAGATCTTTCTTTTGATATCAAGGCTGGTTCTTTCATAGCGATTAAGGGCGTTGACGGAAGCGGGAGGTCAACACTGCTGCGAGCATTACGCTACGATGCGCCAATCACCAAGGGAGAAATTATTTTTGGGGATGGCTCTCTTGCAAAAAATAGCGAGGCCGCTGTTCGTGCTTCAGTTCGCTATGTCGGGCAAACGCCTGTTATTTTCAGAGGCAGCATCCTCGACAACATTACTTTGTTTGGCGAAACGCCGGTTCATGTAGCGTTATCTGCATCCAAATTTGTTGGATTAGATGAAGAAATTGCACGAATGCCCCTTGGGTATGACACGGTATTGAAAAGCAATGTTGCTAGCGACTTGCCGGCGCCGACTGCGCAACGCATTACGCTCGCACGCGCACTGGCGATGCGGCCGTCGGTTCTGATTCTGGACGAAGCAAACACTTTGCTGGATTTTGCGGGGGAGCAGCAATTTATAAGGGCGCTTGAAAAACTGCGCGGAAAAACAACGATCATCCTTTCATCTCATAGGCCGTCAATGTTGCGCCTCGCCGACCAAGTTTATGAAATCAAGGGCCTAAAACTTGTGGCGACGAGCGTACCGGATCACTTCAGGCAGGCGACGGCATCATGATTTATAAAGCCAGACAATCGCCAACTAAGTCGAGTGCTGTTTCCCAATTAAATGGGATAAGCCAGGCTTCCCAGATTACGCATGTTCATCACTTGCGCGCTAAACTCAGGCAGGCGTTTTCCGCAGATGCGGAAATAAAAAATGCTGTCAACGATGACAGCATGAAAGTGCTTCAAAGGTTTCTGGAGTTGACTGATTGGGTGCAAGGCCAGAGGCGTATTTTTGAGGCGATGCCCCATGCCGATGATGTCACGACAGTAGCAGCATTCAGAACTGTACTATTTCGGCTGGGTTTTTCTTCTTCTGTTGAAAAAGCAAGTCGGGAAAATTTAAGAAACGAATACCTTCCGTGTTTTCTGTTTCACGAAAACGGTTCTGTAAAGCTTGCCGAGCGTGTGGAAAAGAACGGCGACATTGTCATCTTTGACCCATCCGCAAAAACGAATACAAAAATAAACCTGAACGCGCTGGATGCGTACGCCATATTTCCTGAACAGAACAACACAGGGGAAAAAAAAGAAACAGTTACAAGTTCCTGGTCGTCTGAGATACTCAGAATTTTCCGGCCATTGGTTAAGCAGACATTCCTGATTAGCTTTTTTGTAAATATTCTTGCTCTGGCGCCGCCGCTGTTTGTCATGATGGTCTACGATAAGGCTGTGGCAACGAAATCATTCGATGTGTTGATCGGTTTGACTGTCGGGATTTCTATGATTGTCGGCGCGGAATTCCTGCTGAGACAGGTGCGTGTCAAACAGCAATCCTATCTTGGCGCAAGGCTGGATGAGCAGTTGAATGAAACTGTCTTCAGGCATCTTTTGCATTTATCTTTATCTCACACTCAGGGTGCGCCAATCGGTTCGCAGTTAACACGGTTGCGGCAGATGACGTCGCTTCATGAGGCATTCACCGGACCGCTGGCAAGCGCTTTCTTCGATCTTCCTTTTATCGTACTTTTCTTGACAGTAATTGCGTTTCTCGGGGGGCATCTCGTTTGGGCGCCGGTGACGCTAATTGTCGTTTATGCGCTAATGGCGGCATGGGCGCTGCCAAAAAACAGCGCTCTTATACGCAAAGCCGGCGAAGGGAGAGCGCAACTAAACAACCTTGTTGTTGAGGCTGTTTCATCACAGCAAGCGATCAACGATCTTTCGGCAGAACACATCTGGTTACGACGACAGAGAAAATTATCTGCAGAAGTTTCGATGGCTAATGTAAAAGTACGGCAGTTGAATTTTTTGATGCAGACTTTTTCTCAGTCGATGGTAGCGCTTGCTGGCGTAAGTGTTTTAGCCATTGGCGTTAGCATGGTGCTTGCTGGTACGTTGTCTGCAGGCGGCCTCATTGCCGTTATGGCGTTATCTTGGCGGGTTTTAGGGCCAATCAGAAGCATCTTCCTTACCGGGATGACGCTTGGTCAGACTTTGCAGAGCGTTCAGCAGGCGAACAGACTTGTTAAAATGCCTCTTGAGCGTGATCCGAATGCGAGTGCGACTATTCCGAGGACGTTCAAAGGAAATATTGCATTTAACAATGTGACGTTCCGCTATCCGACCCAACGAGAGCCTGCTTTGCGAGGCGTATCATTTAACATCCAGCCGGGGCAGGTACTATGTATTTACGGCCAAAGTGGGTCAGGCGCATCTACGATCTTGCGATTACTGCTAGGGCTTGACCAGCAGCAGGCCGGCGCCATTACTGTTGACGGGCTGGACTTGCGCCAGCTCGACAAGGGTGAGTGGCGCCATTCGATCGGTGTTGGGCTGCAATCGCTTGACCTGTTTCACGGAACGGTCGCTCAGAATATTCGTTTCGCCAAA
Source organism: Hyphococcus flavus (assembly GCF_028748065.1). Lineage (GTDB taxonomy): Bacteria > Pseudomonadota > Alphaproteobacteria > Caulobacterales > Parvularculaceae > Hyphococcus > Hyphococcus flavus. The sequence goes on from NZ_CP118166.1 coordinate 1,949,337, forward strand.
CCTGACGCCACGAATGAAGAAATAGACGGAATCGTCCGTAAGCTCGGGATCGACAAGTACTTCGGCAACGCTCTTGATCGGGGCGTGGAGACTGTGTGCAGTACAAGAGCACGAGCAACTTGGCCAGATCCGTTGGTGGCAAGAATTAATCTTGCGCGTGCTTTTATCAAAGACGTGCCGATTTATTTGCTCGATGAGCCGGCTGCAACGCTTGATGATGGTGGCGAAAGAGCATTGTTGGCGATGATAGAAGAAAAGCGCAAAACAAGCGCCATTATCATGACGTCGCAACGGCCAAGTCACATGCGCATTGCCGATCTTGTCGCATGGATGGAGCGCGGTGCACTGCGCGACATGGGGCCGCCTGAAAAAATCGTTCCAAATGTTCTTGCCGCCTAAAGATAAATGAGACGCAACATGTCTGAGCAAAATGATAGAAGTGAAATTCAAAATGTCGGCGAGCGCCATGCGCTTGCCCTGCCGATTGAATTGGAAGAAGGCGCTCCGCCGCATCTTGCGCGGACTGCGATGGCGATTGTCAGCGGGTTAGTCATTATGCTTCTCGTTTGGGCGAGTATTGCGAGCATTCGTGAGCTTTCTGTCGCTACGGGCGAAATTGCGCCGCACGGCTCGACCCGGCAGGCGGCCCATTTTGAGGGCGGTATTGTCAACGAAGTGTTTGTCGGGCCCGGGGATACTGTCCGTGCAGGCCAGCCGATTGTCGAGCTTAAAAAGGAAAGTGGTGGTGGGGAATTCGCGCGCGCTTCAGCGCGCAGAGCGGGCCTGGCCATGCGAGCTGAGCGCCTGGAAGCTCAAGCAGCGGAGCGAACTCCCGATTTTTCTCAATGGCAATCTGAATGGCCTGATCTCGTCATTGAACAGAAAGCTTTGTTTGAGGCGGCGAGCGCTACACATGAAGCAAAAATGGCGGCGGTTATTGCGGGGGAAGCATCGGCTCAGGCGGAAGTGGAGCGTATGCTTGCGGAGCATAAATCCGAATCAGAGCTCTTAAATTTGGCAAACGAACAACTGGCCATTCAGGAAAAGCTAATCGTCGACGGGTTTACGTCCAAGCAAAAATATCTCGATGCACGCGCGTCTGTATCTTCAGCGCAAGCGCGCGCAGCCGCGGCAAAATCAAGACTGGCGCAGGCGCGTGAGGCGAATGAAACCGCTAAAGCTGAACGGGTTGGTTTGGAAGCGGAATATAAGACTGCGCTGGCCGAAGAGCGCTCGCAAGTCGTTTCCGAGCTGGCTGAGCTTGAGAAACCCTTTGCCTCCTTGCGCGACAGAAGCGACAGGCTGATCGTGCGAGCGCCAATTGCAGGTGTGGTGAATACTGTGACTGTGGATGGCGCCGGTGATGTCGTTCGCCCAGGGGAGGTAGTTGCTGAAATCACACCAGTAGGAGCCGAGCTTTTTGCAGAAGTGCGCGTAAAGCCAAAGGATATCGGTCACATTACGCCGGGACAGAAAACCGAGCTTTCAGTAACGACGTTTGATCCGAACCGCTATGGAAAATTAAGCGGGGTGGTGTCGCATATCTCGCCTGACAGTTTTAAAGACGAGAAATCGGATGAAGCATATTATATCGCTTACATCGCATTGGATAATCAGGCTATCGGAAACGGCCGCAACAAACGTATGTTGTCATCCGGCATGGAAGTGCGGGCTGAAATCGTTACTCAACGGCGCACGGTAATGCAGTATATCCTTAAGCCGGTTGCCCGGTCGCTGGATCATGCTTTTACAGAGAGATGATATCGGCGTACGTTGTGGCGCGCTGTCTACGCAGGCGAAGCGGTCAGCACCTTTTTTAAGCCAGTAACGTTGCGTCGGCTTATGGGAAACTCTTTGCCATTTGTAAGGCGCGCCTTGTGTTCCACACCATTGTCCGAGGAAACGCGTTCTACTTTTTCGATGTTTACTATTGTCTGGCGGTGAATCCGATAAAACTTGTCAGATAAGAGTTGATTTTCAAAATGCTTGAGCGATTCGCGGACGACAAATGTTTCTGAAGTGGTGTGGACACAGGCGTATTCCCCCGCCGCTTCAATATAAAGAACGTCTTCTTCACGTACTCTTGCCACACCGCCGCCGACATTCAGATTCAGCATGTTCACTGATGCCAATGCCTGATTGATAACTGTTTCATTATTTGCGATTGCGGATAGAAATTCGGTGGAGAGGTTGAGCTTTCTGCGTTTTTCGAGTTCTTGCAAAACCCGCTGGATACACCGTTCAATGCGGTCCGCTGCAACCGGCTTCGTTACATAATCAATCGCCTCGGTTTCGAAGGCTTCAATGGCCCGATCGCCATAGGCGGTTAAAAAAACAACAAGCGGAGCTTCTTCACCTGTGAGCTTCCGGGCAACGTCGAAGCCAGTAGGTCCCGGCATGGAAACGTCCAGAAACACGACATTGGGGGCGAGCGTATCAATCAGCGCCAAAGCGTCTTTGCCGTTTGACGCCTCGCCGCAAACTTCCACGTTAACAGAAACGGCTTGAAGCCGTTTTGTTAAAGCAAGGCGTGCGGCGGCTTCATCATCAACCAAAAGCGCCCGAAGTTTAGGGGTTTCGGTCATTGCGTTGCCCCATGAGAAAGCGAAGGAAATGTAAGTACTACAGAGAATGCAAGTTTTGTATCTTCGGTAATCTCGAGCGATGTGTCGCCGTCAAAAAACATATCTAATCGCTCGGCGACATTTTTTAATCCCACACCGAAAGAAGCAGGTTTTTCTGCTGAATAGTCCAAAAGGCTGTTTTCAGGAATTTCGTTGCGAACAACAATCTGTGTGTGTCCGTCATGCTGACGGGCTGAGACCGTGATTTCACCGCCCTTTGCGCTTCGGGACAGCCCATGTTTCATAGCGTTCTCAACGAGGGGCTGTAAAAGCAGCGGCGGCAGCTGAATGTTTTTCAGTTCATCAGGAATGATAAAACGAGTTTTCAGATCATCGCCAAACCGTGTCCGCTCCACATCAAGATAAAGCCCCACTCTCGCAATTTCCTGCTCGAGCGTAATGCTGGTAGCGTCACCGTCAGATAAACTACAGCGTAATAAATCCGACAGGCTTTGAATGGCGCGGTCGGCCGTCTGCATGTCGTTATTTAAGACATGGCCCGATACGGTGTTGAGCGCATTGAATAACAGATGAGGATTAACCTGATATCTCAGCATCTCCGAACGCGCCCGCGATGCGGCGGTTTCAAGTTCGCTTAATCTCGCGCGCTGCCTCGCAGCTTCGCCTGCATAAAGTAGATACAAGAACAGGCCCGTCCATATAGCGAGTATAATAAAGCGGGAAGGTGCATACGCACCCCATTTTTTCCAATAGAAAATTTGCGTGCTGTCATAAATTCCAAAAATATGCTTCAGTTCATAGTGCCCTGCAGCAAAGATGAATGATCCGAGAACGCAGGCAATAAAAGCGACAGTAATGAAGAGTTTTTCATCATAATGGCGTATGCGAACAAATAAGTAGCGAAAGCAGCTTGTGATCGTCAGGCCCAGGCCGGTCGGCATTAACGATTTCAACAGGGTTGCGGTAACGGCCGGGTCCAGCTCATTAAGGCGGCGATACTCCAGCCCCTGCAAAACATCAAAAGCCCAGAAGACCGTCCAGAAAATGAGCTGGGCGATCCAGAATCTGCGGCCCGACGGAATATTTCTGGTGTTTTCTGACATAGGCTCTGTGGTTGCTCCAGGCGGGTTTTTGCAGAAAAAGCGCGTTGAACATAGTCTTTGGCGCTGCCGCCTATCGCATGAGCGGCGCCGTTCGCCATGTTTTTTGCTGGAATGCGTCTTTTGGCCCGCCAAAACTTTCTTGCCGGTGTGCCGCTGGCTTCTTTCGGAATTAACTCTTGTTGTGGAGTTTGTTGCCCCGTGACCTTTTCAGGGTGATGGACTATACTTGCTTTGGCGCCAGGGGAGGCGAGGAAATTAGCTTCAGTTCTTGATTTTGCGGCCTTAGTGGCTGGTTCCTGATTCGCGTTCTCATTGGAACGGAGATTATTGATGGTAATGAGAAACAGCAGTTTTGCTTTTGTCGCGTCGCTTATAGTTAGCGGTTTGTGGTTTGCATCTGGCACGGCATCAGCAGCGAACGACCGTCCCGTCGCAATGGTTGAGCTCATTTCCGACGCGCCGGAAGCGACCGTCTTCGATTTTGATTATCTCTATAAGGGCGACAAGGTTGACCTCCGCCCGGAAGGACAAATGACCATCGCTTATTTCGACAACTGCATTGTTGAAACTTTTCAAGGCGGTGTTGTGCGGATGCGTGACGATGACGCGAAAACCAGTCGCGGCGGGACATCGACGACAACAATGCGCGCCTGTCAGACTGCGGCGCTGGCGATAGATTCCGAAGCGACCGAAGCTGGTGTTGCTGTAAAACGCGTTGATGACAGTCTGCTGCCGGAAGAAGCCATCAATGAATTAACAATTGCTGCGGAGCGCCCGAGTTTTGTATGGCCGCGCGAGCGCACACGCGGCGAGCCTGTTACGGTGAGCGTTTATTATCTGGATGCGGAACCGAAGACACTGCTCTGGCAAACAGAAGTCAATGGCGTGCAGGTCGCCTATCCCGAGGGTGGGCCGGCGCTCGAACGCGGGATGCCATACGAAGTTGTCGTTTCGTTTAGTCGTGGTGATGACATGAAAACGGTTTTCTCTATCGATCCTGATCTTGAATTACCGGCGTCGCCCTTGACCAGCGTGATCCCGCTTGGCCTTTGATTCAAAATATGCGCGGCTTTTGCGCCTGCCGGTGATTGCCGCCATGGCAGCGGGACTTGCCGCTGCGGCCTCAGCGCCTTTTTCGGACTACCTCACGCGTCTCGGCATTGATCTGACCTTGCCTTTGGCTGGCGCGTTCGCCGGTGAACAGAAAGAGGAAGCGGACATTGCGCTCGTTCTGATTGATGAAACGACGCATAATTCTCCGCCGTTCAGTGAAATACCAGATGTCGCGTGGACGCCACATCTTGCTGATGTTTTTCAGGCTGTCGACGGCGGTGGGCCGAAGGTCATGGGGCTCGACATGATCTTTCAAAAAACCCTATCGACGCGCGACCTTATTCCCGGATTTGACCGGCCGTTTCTACGCGCAATTGCCTCCAGCGCCAGGCCGGGTCGGCTGGTGCTTGCGGAAGTTCGGCTATCGGAGAACGCCATCACGCCATATCAGGGGCAAATCCTTGCGGCGGGCATTGACAATATCCGGTCGGTGCAGATTATTCCTGATGCGGACAATGTTATCCGGCGTCACCCTCCGCAATTCGACAGGGTCGATGGTACGGTTACACCGTCATTCGCTGCTGAGCTAGCGAGGCGCGCAGGCGCTGAGGCTGCGCCCGAGGGTGAGCCGTTTCTGATCGACTTTCTGACGACCGTGGAGACAATCCCCGCCTATCGGGTCGCAGATCTTTATGCTTGTGCGCAAGCTGGCAGAACGGACGTGTTTGAAGCGTTCAAGGACAAGATTGTCCTGATCGGCACGTCGTTAGATGTTGAAGACCGGCATGTGGCGGCGAACCGGTTTGTGGAAAACCGCCAGCCGGTTATTCGCTCTCTGGATTGCGGTGTTGCTTCGACGTCGCCTAAAGCCCCGCCACGGGGCACTGTGCCTGGCGTTTTGATCGAAGCGCTTGCAGCTAACACGCTGCTGCATGACAGCGACCCTCAAATGATGCCGCGACGAACGAGTTTTGCTGTTTCAGCAGCGATATTCGTTCTGCTTGGCGTTATATTTTTCAGAATTCAGCCCGTGATCGGCGTAGTGGTGATATTTGGCGCCGCCGCGCTGATGTGGGCTGCGGGCGCTTTTATGCTCAGCGCTGGTACGGTTACGCCGGTGATCGCCTGGATGGGCGGCGGCGGCATCATGTACACGGTCGTATACAGCTACCGCACATTTCTCGAGGATCAGGAAAAACGCTGGATCAGGCACGCATTTCAGCATTATCTAAGTCCGGCGCTTGTTGATCAGCTTGCGGAAAATCCGGACAGTTTGCGTCTTGGCGGAGAACGCCGTCGCGCCGCTATTCTTTTTGTCGATATGGCGGGGTTTTCAAAACTTACCGGCGAACTTGCAGATCGGCCGCAAGTGCTGGCGGCGAAACTCAATGATTTTCTGTCCGCTGTTGCTGACGCGATCGATAATCATGAAGGTTATGTGGACAAATTCATCGGCGATGCGGTCATGGGCGTTTGGGGCGCGCCTATTGAAATAGACCGCATGGAGGTGTCCGCCGCGAAAGCGACGCTTGAATGCAAAAAAGCGGTGGAGAAATTGAGCCGCGAGTCCAAACGTGAGTTTGGTTTGCGCGCCGGCTTAAGCACTGGTGACGTCATTGCTGGCAATCTCGGCTCGCGCAATCGGTTTAATTACTCGGTAGTTGGCGATTCAGTGAACATCGCGGCGCGGCTCGAGCCTGCGAGTAAGGATTACGGCACGAGCATACTTGCAGATGATGATTTCGCCGCTGCGCTTGGCGATGAATTCATTTTAAGGCCTGTCGATATCGTTATCCTGCGGGGTCGTAGTGAGTATTCTGTTCTCCATGAGATATTGGGCTTGCGTGCGGAAATGACGCCTGCCGATATGGATCATGCGGCGGAGTTTGCGCGGGCTGTTGAATTGTTCCGCAACCGTCAGTTCAGCAATGCTGCGCAAATGTTCGCAAAGTGGAAAAACGATGATCAGCTTTCAGCGATGTACCATCGGCGCGCAACCGATTTTGCATCTTCGCAACCGCCTCAAAATTGGAATGGGTCGCTCACGGCATCCTGATATGGGAGAAGCAAGATGAAAAAAAATACGCTCGATAAAACACGCCGGCTGATGACGCTTGGTCTTGTTTCTGCTGGCGTGATGGCGCCTGCCGCTGCACACGCTCAATTCCGGCTCGATCTGGGCAAGATTGTCGATATCGTTAAAACGCTCGAAAGCCTGTCTATCGACGAGGAAGATGAGATTCAAATGGGCGAGGGGCTTTACGGATCACTCATCAATGTTTCAGGCGGGCCCTACCGCAACAGCGCAGTTCAAAATGCAGTAGCGCGCATCGCACAGCCTATTTTCGAAACAAGCGAGCGGCCCGCATTCGCCTGGGACATTGTTGTTCTCGACAACAACGAAGTAAACGCATGGTCTCTTCCTGGGGGCAAAGTCGCCGTCAATAAAGGATTGCTGCGCTATGTTGCATCAGAAGACGAGCTATCCGCTGTTTTGTCTCATGAGATGGGCCACGCTGAACTGAGCCACGTCAAACGTGAGATGAAAAAGAAAGCCTTTTACAAAGGATTTTCATCAGCGGCGACGACCGCAGTCGCGCAGGCAGTCGACAATAATAACGTCAATTCCGCTCTCGGCGCGTTACAGGGACCGATGTACCAACTGGTGACCTCAGGCTACTCTCAGGATTCCGAAGACGAAGCTGATTTGCACATCATTGACGTGTTCGACAGGACCGGCAGGGACGTTGCTTATGGCGTCGGGTTCTTCAATACCTTGCTTGAGCTCGTGCCAAGCAAGTCAAAACGCACGACGTCATTGTTTTCCGGCCATCCGGAGACAAAGAAACGGATCGACAATATTCTCGAGGCCGCGCCGGCGGCAGGCACGGGTTCGCCTTCGGCTCCGACGCAGGAGTTCGGAGATGTCAAAACCGTTTTTCCAACGCGCCAGGTTTACATGCGCCAGCCGGTCGAAGAAGGCTAATTGATTGACGGCAAGAACCGCAGAATGAGCCGGCTCATTTTTTCAAAAGATAGAGCGCCGACTGAAAGCGTTTCGTCATGGGTGATCTTGTGAGCCGCGATACCCGCCGCATGGTTCGTGATTAACGAAACGCCAGCGACTTTCAGGCCGCAATGAATGGCGGCGATCGCCTCTGGCACGGTTGACATGCCAACGGCGTCCGCCCCGCATTTGGCGAACATGCGAACTTCCGCAGGCGTCTCAAAACTTGGGCCTGTTGTGTAAAGATACGTTCCGGTTGAAAGGTCAAGAGCTTCTGAAGTTCCCGCCGAGAGAAGCTTCTCCCGCAATTCCGGCGCATAAACTTCACTCATGTCAGGAAAGCGCAGACCAATTTTCTCGTCATTTTCACCAATCAACGGATTACGGCCTGATGCATTGATATGATCTTCAATCACCATTAGCGAGCCGGGCCCCATTTCCTTTTTAAGGCTGCCGGCGGCGTTTGTAAGAATAAGTGTTTCCGCGCCGAGCGCGCGGAATGTTCTGATTGGCAAAGCCACTTGCTGGATCGGGTGCCCTTCGTAAACATGCAAGCGGCCTTGCATGCAGGCGACGGGAACGGCAGATGCCGTACCGATTAACAGCTTGCCCGAATGACCTGAAACCGTTGACACCGGGAAACCCGGAATTTCGCCATAGGGAATAATTGCTTCTATGTCGATTTTATCGCCGAACTCGCCAAGGCCGCTTCCCAGGACGAGAACGGTTTTGGGGAAGGCGGCGTTAAGTCTGTCGCGGATCGCGTTCGCAGCGGTTTGAATATCGTGGTTCATGAATACAGCAGTTTGTTTATTCGTCCTGTTGATCAAGCCATGCGCCCAGAGTTTTGCGTTCGCTGTCGGTCATGCCGGTCGTATTGCCAAGCGGCATGAGATCGCTGTCGACGGTTTGGAGCCGAATTTCCCAGGCAAAGTTCCGAACACCATCCAATGTTTCGAGGGAAAGTCCGCCTGCCGGATACTGATAAATCGGATCGCTTGGGTTCGCAGCATGGCATGATACGCAATGCCGTTCCATCATCGCGGCAATGACATCATCATCAATAATTTCGCTGCTTTCCGCTGCGAGGTTGCTGGCGCAAGCGCAAATCACGAGAGCTGATGTGAAAAAGACGATTATACTGAACGAACGCATACCTATTCCTGTCGCTTAGTCACCGTAAGGCAGCCAGATGTTTTTAACTTCGCATGCATGCGAAAGAAACTCACGCCCCTCGCCAATGCGCGGATCAAACCAATTACGGGCGCGGCCGTGATTGGTCCAGACGCGTTTGAGGTTGTCGGCTGAAGCTTCTTCTACAAACTTGCATTCATCCGCCGGTCCGTGATGCCAGATTGCTTCCACCTGATCGTGTTCGGCCAGCGTCTTGACGAGCGTCGCGCGTTCGCCTGTAACGATGTTAATTACGCCCGCCGGAACGTCCGACGTTTCGAGGATCTGATAAAAATCAGTCGCCAGTAACGGATAGCGTTCCGACGGCACGACCACGACGCGGTTACCCATGGCGACGGCCGGCGCCCACATGGAAACAAACGAAAGAAGCGGCACCGTATCGGGACAAACGGTCGCAACAATCCCGATAGGCTCATTCATGGCGAGCACGACATTGCGCGACGGCGGCGAGTGCGCGAGGCCATCGTATTTATCGGCCCAGGCGCCGTACGCGAAAAGGCGTGAGACAGTTGCGTCGACTTCCGCGCGCGCTTTGGTTTTAGTCGCGCCGGTGAGCTGTTGCAGGCGCTTCGTAAATTCATCGGCGCGTTTCGAAAAATTCTCGGCGATGAAATAGAGAATCTGCGCGCGGGCGTGGCCGGTTGTTGCACCCCAACCCGGCGCCTTGAATGCCGCCTCGACCGCGTCGCGAATATCCTTGCGGTTGCCAAAGGAAACTCGGCCCGCATAGGTTCCGTCATGGGCTGCGACTGGCATGGTGCGCGCCCAGTCCGGGCGCTTTTGCTTGCCGCCGATAAATTGTTTCGGCGTCTGGTCGATTCCTTCGACGCCTGAATCTTCTTCGATTTCGACTGCAGGGACAGGTTTTTCAATACCGCCCCATTCCTTGCGCAGTTTTACATATTCATAAATGCCTTCGCGTCCGCCCTCGCGGCCAAAGCCGGACTCGCGATAGCCGCCGAACCCGCAGGCCGCGTCAAACCCGTTGGTGGTGTTGACCCAGACGACGCCTGTTTTCACCATGCTGGCGGCTTCCAACGCGCGGTTGACGTTCTCCGACCAGATGGTCGCCGCGAGCCCGTAGCGCGTATTGTTGGCGAGGTCGATCGCTTCCTTCAAGGTACGGAACGACATGGAGGTAAGAACGGGGCCGAAAATTTCCTCGCGTACAGCGACGTTCGATGGCGAGACATTCGAGATTAGCGTCGGCGGGTAGAAACAGCCGATTTCCGGCACGTCGATCTTCGGGCTCCAGACCTCGCCGCCTTCCTTTTCGCCTTGCTCCACCAATGTCTGAATGCGGTCGCGCTGCACGGGATCGACTATCGCGCCCATGTCGATGGCTTTATCGAGCGGGTCGCCGATGCGAAAAGAAGACAGGCGCTTTTTAATCTTTTCTGTGACTTTGCCGGCGACGCTTTCTTCCACCAGCAGGCGCGAACCGGCGCAACAGACCTGGCCCTGATTGAACCATATAGCGTCGACGAGGCTCTCGACGGCGCCGTCGAGGTCTGCGTCTTCGAAAATGATGAAAGGCGACTTGCCGCCGAGTTCGAGTGAAAGTTTTTTACCCGACCCCGCCGTTTGGCGCCGGATGATGCGTCCGACTTCGGTCGACCCGGTGAACGCAATCTTTGCGATATCCTGATGTTTGACAATCAGCTCGCCCGTTTCGCCTTCGCCGGTGACGATGTTGATGACGCCCGGCGGAATTTGAGCTTCCTTGCACAATTCGGCGAAATAAAGTGCCGTAAGGCTGGTGTATTCCGCCGGCTTCAAAACAACTGTATTGCCCATGGCGATGGCTGGCGCAATTTTCCATGCGAGCATCAACAGCGGGAAGTTCCATGGGATGATCTGGCCGACTACGCCAAGTGGTTCGTAATCGGCAAATTCTGTTTCCTGAAGCTGCGCCCAACCGGCGTGATGATAAAAATGCCGGGCAACCAGCGGAATATCGATGTCACGCGTTTCGCGGATTGGCTTGCCGTTATCAAGCGTTTCGAGAACCGAAAGAAAGCGGGAATTTTTCTGCACAAGGCGCGCCAGAGTATAGAGATATTTCGCGCGCTCATGGCCGGAAAGTTTTGACCATTTCGGGAAGGTGGCTTTGGCGGCGGTGACGGCCGCATTTACTTCTGTTTCACCAGCCGCAGGAAAACTCGCCAATTTCTCACCGGTCGCCGGATTGCGACTTTCAATGATTTTTTGCGATTTGTCGCCGCTTATAAACTCGCCGTTGATATAGTGTTGAAACCCGCCGGACTTTTCTTTCAGCCAGTCGCGCACATAAGCGGACTCTTCCGGTGCCGGGCCATATTCCATGGTTTCAAAGATTTCCGCGACATTTGACATCGTTTAACCCATCGGGTGGCGGTTAGCGGCCGAGTAGCGGCCTGTCACATAGTGTTCGAGCTGGCGTTCGATATCGCCAAGCAGGCGCGAAGCGCCAAAGCGGAACAGCTTTGGCGACAGCCATTCATCGCCCAGTTCTTCCTTTAATAAAACCAGATATTGAAGCGCGGTTTTAGCGTCAGATATGCCGCCCGCCGGTTTGAAACCGACTTTATGGCCGGTTTGCGTCTGATAATCGCGGATGGCGCGCATCATCACGAGGCTGATGGGCAGGGTGGCGTTTACCGATTCCATGCCAGTCGACGTCTTGATGAAGTCCGACCCCGCCATCATGCAGACCATGGAGGCCTTGCCGACCTTGCCGATGGAGCCAAGCTCGCCCGTTGCAAGAATGGATTTTAGATGCGCTGGCCCGCACGCTTGACGGAAAGCTTTGACTTCGTCGTAAAGTGCCGTCCAGTTCGAATTAAGCACATGCTTCCGGCTCACGACAATATCAATTTCCGTAGCGCCGTCAGCGACTGAAAGCTCAATCTCCTTCAGTCTTGTTTCGAACGGCGCTTGACCGGCGGGAAACCCGGTTGATACTGCTGCGACGTCCACGGATGAACCCTTCAGCGCTTTGACAGCGGTTTTGATAAAGCCATGATAGACACAAACGGCGCCTACGGTGATGCCAAGACGGTCAGCGCCAAGCGCCGTTAGAATGTCGGCGCGCACTGGTTGCAGGGCTTTTGCGCAAAGCCGCCGGACCCTTTCATCTGTGTCGTCGCCTGCAAGCGTCGTCAGGTCCATGCAGGTGACAGCCTTTAACAACCATGCGGCCTGCCAGTCTTTCTTTACAGTGCGGCGCCCGGCGAGTGTGGATACCCGGCGTTCCGCAGCGGATTTGTTTATGCGGATCGTATCGATTAAATCGAGGTCGAGCGGTACCCCCGGATTGCGCGCGCCATTGTGATCTGGGCCAGAATTCCGGCGTTTTCCCAGTTCCATAATGTTTGGCTGGTTCATTGTCGAACCTCTTTCCACCCTTATCCCAGAAATGACACGCCATGTTTAAGCGGTGCGATGCCTAAATGCGAGGCTAAAGACTGCCCAATATCTGCAAATGTATCGCGTTTGCCGATGGAACCGGCAGAGACTTTTTCACCAAAGGCAATCACGGGAATGTATTCGCGCGTATGATCGGAGCCTGGCCAGGTCGGGTCACACCCGTGATCCGCACTCAGAATAACCACGTCATCTGGCTTCAGAACCGCCTCCAGCTCCGGCAAGCGCGCGTCAAAGGTTTCCAACGCTGCTGCGTAGCCTGGAACGTTGCGCCTGTGCCCGTAAAGCGAGTCAAAATCGACAAAGTTGGCGAAGATGATCGCGTCATCCGGCGCGGTTTCGATTTCTTTCAGCCATATGTCAAACAGTTCGTCGTTGCCGTGAGCTTTTACCGATTTCGTGATGCCGCTGCCCGCGAAAATATCGCTGATCTTGCCGATGCCGATGACGGGCCGCCCCATTTCGGCGTAAATATCCAACAGCGTCGGTTCATGTGGCGGCGTCGCAAGGTCGCGGCGGTTGCCGGTGCGTTCGAATTCGCCCTTGCGTTCGCCGACAAAGGGGCGCGCGATAACCCGACCCACATTGTAATCGTCGACGAGCTTTCGCGCGATCGCACAAACGTCATAAAGCCGTTCCAGCCCGAAGTGTTTTTCATGAGCGGCGATCTGAAAAACAGAATCAGCGGAAGTGTAAACAATCGGCTTGCCCGTTTTGATATGCTCTTCGCCCAGTTCCTCAATGATGATTGTGCCGGAAGCATGCTTGTCGCCGAGCACGCCGGGAAGGTCCGCTTGTTCTATAAATGCGCGGAGCAGTTCTTCTGGGAAGCTTGGCGGGCCTTTCGCAAACATGCCCCAGTCAAACTCAACTGGCAGACCCATCATTTCCCAGTGGCCGCTTGGCGTGTCCTTGCCGTAGCTTTTTTCCGCCGCGAAACCGTAAGCGCCGTCAAAGTGCGATGGCGCGTCTACAGGAACCTGTGCGCCGGTCGCCTCGCGCGCCAGCTCGCCAAGCCCTAACCGCATCAGGTTCGGAATTTTCAATGGACCCGAACGCAACTCTTCCTTGTCCGCTTCTCCCCGGGCGCAGGCTTCTGCAATATGCGCAAACGTATTGGCGCCTTCGTCGCCAAATTTATGCGCGTCTTGCGTGGCGCCGACGCCGAAAGAGTCCAATATGCCGATAAGTGCGCGGGCCAAGCTTCATTCCTATAGTTCGTTAAGGCAGGCGGATTTTACTACACGCGTCTTGCGGCAAACCGGACAAGGGTAATTGGGCTGCCGCATATGATGACATGTAATCTACCAATTTCGCTGTTAAAGCGAAAGCTCCGCGTTCGCTTCAAGATTTAAGGCGAAAGCCGTGCGGCAAGAGCTCATTCAAGGTTAGCGATGATGCTGACCCGTCCGTATTCTTGATAACAACCACCGTATTATCGTCCGAAAATTCCGCGATGGCCTGACGGCAGCCGCCGCAAGGCATGCAAGGTTCGATTGTCTCACCGCCGCCAACAACTGCGATTTTTCTGATTTCGCTTCCGCCGCTGGCGATCATGGAGGCGATAGCGGAAATCTCGGCGCAATTGCCAATTGGGTAGGCGGCGTTTTCTACATTACAACCAATGTGAAGGTTTCCCTTGTCGTCAATAATCGCCGCGCCGACTTTGAAATTTGAATAAGGCGCATAAGCACGTTCCCGCACACTTGCTGCATGTTCGATCAGGTTTGCATCCGTACAAGTCATAAACAACTTCGATTTAGGCAACGGTGTTATAAATCAACGGCCGCGCCTCCGGCTTGGTATCTGATATAACGCATGCATCCGAATAGGCGGCAATTGCTTTATTCAAAGCATCTTTGCTGGCGGCGCGGGCTATCGCTAACGGCCTTTCATTGCCGACAGCCGCGCCGGTGGGTGCTATATCTGTGAAACCTACTGATAGATCAAGCCTATCGTCAGTGCGTTGACGTCCGCCGCCGAGATCGACAATCGCTTCACCAATACGGCGCGTATTTATTTCCGAGAGGAAGCCGGTCTTCCCTGGCATCACAACAGCCGCGTATTTTGCATTTGGCAAATATGTTTCATGCTTTTCCATGAAGTCGGCAGGCCCGCCCAGCGCGGCAACCATTTTTGCAAAAATCTCTGCTGCGCGTCCTGACGTGATTGCACTCTCAATCCGTGTCAGCGCCGTCTCGACGTTTTGTTCGACGCCAGCACTTGTCAGCATCTCCGCGCACAGGGATTTTATCACTGTATCAAGGCGTTCCTCACGATACTTGTCCGTAAGGTAATGGACAATTTCATCAATTTCGACGGCGTTTCCCGCAGTTTTGCCTAAAGGCTCGGACATATCGGTAACTAGCGCTCGCGTTTTCAGCTTTGCTTCGTTGCCGGTGGCGACGATGCATTCGGCAAGCGTGTTCGCTGCTTCCAAGGACGGCATGAATGCGCCAGAACCAGTCTTGATATCCATCACCAATGCCTGATTTCCCGCAGCGATTTTTTTTGACAGGATTGACGCTGTAATCAGCGGAACGGATTCAATAGTCGCAGTAATATCGCGTAAAGCGTAAAGCTTTCGGTCTGCTGGCGCGAGCTCGCCGGTTTGTCCGATAATGGCGCAGCCTGTTTCTCTGACGACGCGTTTGAATTCATCAATGCCTGGCTGCACCCGATATCCCGGGATGCTTTCAATTTTATCGAGGGTGCCGCCTGAGTGGCCAAGGCCGCGGCCAGATATCATCGGGACATAACATCCACATGCGGCCGCAATGGGCGCTAGCGCAAAGCTGACCTTGTCGCCGACACCGCCGGTTGAATGCTTGTCAACGACAGGGCCGGCAAGATTTTCGCCAGCCCAGTCTATTACGTCACCGGAGCGCGCCATGGCGATGGTCAGCTTACTGATTTCGTTTTCAGTCATGGAGCGAAAAAAAACCGCCATGGCGAAAGCAGCAGCTTGTTCATTTGGCAATGTGTTATTGGAAAGACCGGAAACAATTCGGTTTATCTCAGCCTCATCCAGTTCGCCGCCGTCACGCTTTTTTCTGATGATTTCTTCAATCCGCATGTCTTGCGGCGTCTCCTGTACGTGGTGAGTTTAAATATACTGTTGCATGAAACACAAGGCTGCAGATCAGCCGTCTAGATGTCAGCGAAGAGACCGAACGAAATTGTTGATGCATACATACGGGATGCATCGTCGCGCGGCAACGGCCCTGCCCATCGCCGCAGTTCATAAGCACCGTTTAAAGTTGACATCATCATCTGGCTGGCGATGAAAGGATCGACAGCACGCACTGATCCTTCAGCGATCCCGTCCACAAGCATGCCGGCAAAACGCCGTGCTACACGGTTTGAGCGCTCAATAATAGTACTGCGGATATCTGTTGGAAGCGCATGCAATGCAGTGGTCCGCAATAAAGGAAAGTCACTGTTGAACTGTATATCGATCAGCGTCGCCATGCTGGATGAAAGGCGGAGCCAGTAATCACCTTCCATTTCTAACGCACGCAATTGTGTTCTCGAAACGCAGCTATAGCTCATACGAAAACATTCAATGACAAGGTCGTCTTTCTTGTCCAGGTGATGGTAGAAGCTGCCCTTAGTAACGTTTAACTTGTCAGCAATTCGATTCACTGATGCGCCGCGATAACCGCGTTCATTTATCAAGTGTGTCGCCGCGCGTAAAAACGCATTTGTCATATCTCCTGGATGCGTTTCACTAGAATCGGCTGGATTTAATAAAATCGGATCCCAGCCAGAGCTGTCGAAAGCAACTCCTTTATCGAAAACAGAAAACATGCGGTCAGTTAGGCGGGTAAAATCAGAAATCGAATATTGCGTCACCCACGCGGGCAGCCAGAACATGCTTTCAACGAGCGCATGGGTGCGTGCAACGTTCAAGGCTTTAAGCCGGTCATCGCTCGTGTCGCCAAAAAACGCCCGCAGTCGGCGAAAAAAGTCGATGTAGCGATTGGAAAGCTCTTTCCTGTATGGGTCTTCGAGCGTGCGAATGTCAGAAAGGTGCGCCATAGGCGGGCATTCCTGACGTCTGATACGCGCATGTAGATCGAATGACGCACCGATATAATTGGCGACTTTTTCCCGAGCTGAGGGAGCGGTTTCAGACTGCGCGAGGAGGTTTTCCAACTGCTCTATGGAGCGATGCATGACGGCAGCGGCAAGCTGTTCCTTGCGTTTGAAGTAATAAGTGACGCTCGTCGTGTTCAGATCAACAAGCTTTGCAACGTCAACAAACGTCATCCCCTTTACGCCATGAGCGTTGATCAGATGGGTTGCGGCATAGATGATACGTTCGCGCTTTTCGTAAAAGCGGTTTGTCGAAGTTGATAAAGGCGGCGCTTCAGTGACGCTCATACACAAAGCTTTGATTTGGGGTCATGACAGGTCCTGCCCAAAAATGTCGGGCCTTGATTCATCACGCGCCCGGTATTTAAAACCGCTGTTCATTTAACATGAAGGTTAGTGTTGAAATCCATATATTACAAGGCGATAAGGCGTATTCCAGTTTCTGCTGCATAGAATTTAGTGCGTAAGGTACGGATTTAATCATTTGGGCGATTGATGCGCTGCACATTCACCCAGCTCAGGCCAAGAGGGAAAGATGTCTGTTATCACCACACGAAAAGAAGATGGTCTTTTAATCGTATCCTCAAATAATCCGCCGGTTAACGCACTTGGTCAGGCAGTGAGAGCCGGGTTGGCCGCAGCGATTAAAGAGGCCTCTGGTGATAGCGAAGTAAGAGCAGTTGTTATTCGGTGCGAAGGCAGAACATTTTTTGCTGGCGCCGATATTACCGAATTTGGCAAACCGCCTGTTGGGCCATCCCTGCCTGAAGTAGTCGATTTAATTGAAGCAAGTACGAAGCCGGTTGTAGCTGCAATCCACGGCACAGCGCTTGGCGGCGGCCTAGAGGTGGCGCTTGGGTGTCATTACCGCATTGCAGTTCCCTCCGCGAAGCTCGGTCTGCCGGAAGTCAAACTCGGCATCCTGCCGGGCGCCGGCGGCACGCAGCGGCTGCCGCGTATTGTCGGTGTTGGCGATGCTTTGCAGATGATTGTGACCGGCGATCCGATCGGTGCGAAAAAAGCGGCGGATATCGGACTGGTGGACAGGCTTGCAGATGAAAGCGCGCTTGATGCTGACGCGATCGTGTTTGCAAAAGAGATTGCGGGCAAGGCATCGCATCCGAAATCCAGCGAGCGCGCCGATAAGATTTCAGAAGCGGCGGCGAACCCGCAGGTTTTCGAGGATTTCAAGCAAAAGAATGCGAAACGGTTGCGCGGTTTTGAAGCCCCTGCGGCATGCATAGAAGCCGTGCGGGCTGCGGTTGAACTTCCCTATGCGGATGGCGTTAAAAAAGAACGCACGCTTTTCATGAAGCTTGTCATGGGCGATCAGTCGAAGGCGCTGCGCCATGTATTCTTTTCTGAGCGTGCGGCGTCAAAGATCGACGATATTCCAGCTGATACGGCTCTTATTCCGATCAAAAAAGTCGGCGTTCTCGGCGCGGGCACCATGGGCGGCGGCATTTCCATGAATTTTCTTTCCGCCGGACTTCCGGTGACCATTCTGGAACGGGAACAGGAAGCGCTTGATCGCGGCGTCGGTATTATCCGCAAGAATTACGAACGCACGGCTTCGCGCGGTAAGATGACAGACGTGCAAGTCGAAAAAGCCATGGGGCTTTTGACGCCCACTTTATCTTACGATGATCTTGCCGATTGCGATCTCGTGATCGAGGCGGTTTTCGAAAACATGGACGTCAAAAAGGAAGTATTAAAAACCCTCGATAGCATTGTAAAGGACGGCGCCATTCTCGCAACGAACACAAGCTATCTGGATGTTGACGAAATCGCTGCCGTGACCAAACGGCCGGAATCGGTTATCGGGCTGCATTTCTTTTCACCAGCGAACATAATGCGGCTTTTGGAAATCGTGCGCGGCGATAAGACGTCCGCGTCCGTATTGAAAACGTCCATGGCGTTATCAAAGCAGATCAAAAAAGTGGCGGTGGTTGCCGGGGTTTGTCATGGGTTTATCGGCAATCGCATGTTGCGCCAGCGTCAGGATCAGGCGCAGGCGATTATTCTCGAAGGCGCAAAGCCATGGGATGTTGACCGGGTGCTGACGGAATTCGGCCTGCCCATGGGGCCGTTCCAGATGGCGGATCTCGCTGGCCTCGATCTTGGCTGGAGCAAAGAGACGTCTTCAAGTTCCACTGTGCGCGAAGTTTTATGCGAACGCGACCGGCGCGGTCAGAAAACCGGCAAGGGGTTTTATGACTACGATGAGAATCGCCGTGGATCGCCATCAGAAGAAGTTGAAGAGATTATTGCTGAATTCGCAGCAAAGTCCGGCAAGGAACAGCGCGACGTTAGCGATCAGGAAATTCTCGAACGCCTGCTGTACCCGATGGTGAACGAAGGCGCAAAAATTCTTGAAGAAGGAAAGGCGCAACGCGCATCCGATATCGATATCGTCTGGCTCAACGGTTACGGCTGGCCGGCGTATACGGGTGGGCCCATGTTCTGGGCGGACACAGTCGGATTGCAATCAATCGTTGACGGTCTGAAAAAACACGAAACTGCATTCGGGTCAGGCTTTGAAATTTCAAAGCTGCTCAAAGAAAAGGCCGCCAATGGCGAAACATTTAACTAAGGACTACGTCCTTGTATGCGGCGACGAGCGCTTCAACATTGCCGGTATTGACGCCGCACATGTTGATGCGGCCGTTGCCGGTCATGTAAACGCCGTGCTTGTCGCGGAATATTTCGGTCTGTTCCTTCGTCACCGGCAGCATTGAGAACATGCCGCGCTGGCGCGTTATGAAGTCAAGTTCATCGCCGAGCTGCATTTCCTGTGCTGTCTTAACCAGCAGTTCACGATTGCCGATCACGGCCTCGCGCATATCCGACAGTTCGCTACGCCACATCGCGCTCAGGTCGATATCTTGCAGTATGCTTGAAACTATCAATCCGCCATGCCCCGGCGGCATGGAATACATGCCGCGTGCAAGAGAAGTCATGTGGCTGATGAGCGCTTTAGTATGGTCGGCGCTTTCACCGACGGCAATCAGCGCGCCTGCCCGTTCGCGATATAGTCCGAAATTTTTCGAACATGAATACGAAATAAGCGTTGATGGTAAACGCCGTGCCGCTTCGCGCACCATGTAAGCATCATTATCAAGGCCTTCGCCAAATCCGTGATAAGCGGTATCGATAAAGACAACAAAATTCTGCTTTTCAGCGGCGTCAAAAATTGTATCGATCTGTTCACGGGTGAGGTCGGCTCCAGTCGGATTATGGCAACAACCATGCAGAAGCAGAACATCATCAGCCTCAAGCTTTTCAACGCCGCTCATAAAGTCATCAAAGTCGATGACGCAGTTTTCCTTATTATAAAACGGCAGCGCGATGACTTCGAGGCCCGCCGCACTCAGCAGCGGTTTATGGTTGGCCCAGGTTGGTTCGCCAACATAAACCTTATTTGCGCCTGCACGCTTCAACAACTCGCCGCCGATGCGCAACGCGCCACAGCCGCCAGGCGTTTGCACTGCGAGCGCACGTGCGTCTTTCACCGCCGGGTGTTTTTCGCTGAGCAATAAATTGACGATTGCATCACCAAAGCCTGGCGCGCCCTCGGGCGGCAGGTAACTTTTGGTTGATTCGTTATCGACTATCTGAGTTTGCGCACGTTTTACGGCTTTCATCACAGGCGTTTGATTATCAGGGGTACGAAAAACACCTACGCCAAGATCGATCTTGTTTTCTCGCGGATCGGCGCGAAAAGCGGCTGAAAGCCCAAGGATGGCGTCTGGCGCCAAGAGATCCAGATCAGATAACATTTACGCCCCTAAAGTTTATTGCGGCCAGTTCTCTAGCACTTCGACGAAGCGAGACAACCACGCATTGGTTTGCGATCCGTCAAGGACGCGGTGGTCTATTGTCAATGTGACGTAGCACATAGGCCGAATTTGCATGGAATCAACACCATCGACAGTTTTAACAATTACGCGCTTTTCCAGTTTGCCAACGCCAAGGATCGCCGATTGCGGCTGGTTGATGATGATGGGCGAGGCGACTAGCGATCCTGATGTGCCATGATTAGAGATTGAAAATGTTCCGCCGCGCACGTCTTCAGGTGCTAAAGCCCCGTTACGCGCTTTTTCGGTGAGGCGTTGCAGTTCTCCGGCGATATCGAACAGCGATCGGCGCTGGGCTTGTTGCACGACCGGCACGATGAGGCCTTTATCGCCTAGCGCCGTGCCGACACCGATATTTACGTCTTCAAAGACTTCAAGGCAATCGTCATGCCACTGGCTGTTCACCGTCGGCGATACGCGCATGGCTTCGACCGAGGCGACAAGCATATATGCGGTGTAAGTTAGGTTGACGCCGCGGCGGGCGTAATCTTCCTTGTTTTTTGCGCGGTGCGCCATGATGGCGGAAAAGTCCGCCTCGAATACAGCCGTCACATGCGGCGCCGTCGCAACGGAGTGAGACATATGTTCGGCGATTCGCCGGCGCATGCGGTCGTGCGGGATTTTTTCAGAACGACCTGTTCCGCTTGAAGGTGCGCGGGCGAGCGTCGGCGTCTTCCTCTGTTGTTTCCGGCCGTCGTCTTTCAGATAGGTTTCGACATCGGCGCGCGTAAGGCGCCCATCTTTTCCCGTACCGTCGATTTGCGCGGGATCAAGATCGTTTTCGAGAACCAGCCTGCGCACCGATGGCGACAGCCGATTTTCTTTATCCGCTACCGCAGCGGCCGCGACTTTCGCCGCGCCGTTGGTTTTCGGTTTGTGTGTTTCTTGTTTGGGTTCTTCTGTATCCGGTTTCGGCGCCGCGCTCATGGCGCCCTCGCCGATACGGCCAAGGACGGCGCCGGGTTCCGCTGCGCCGTCTTCGGAGACAACGATTTCTTTCAATACGCCGCTTGCGGGCGCAGGTACTTCGACGGCGACTTTATCAGTTTCAAGCTCGACCAGCGGATCGCCTTCGGCGACGTTTTCACCGATCTTTTTCAGCCAGCTTCGAACGACGGCCTGGGTGCCTTCCTGTTCGACTGGGGCCAGAACATCAGTATCAGTCATATAAAATCTCTACCTTAAAATGCGCAGAGTTCATCTATCTTGGCAGCGATGCGGTCCGCATCCGGAACAACCACATTCAACAAGACAGGGTTATGGGGGCTCGGTACATCGGGCATGGTGAGGCGAGAAACCGGCGCGTCAAGGTCAAGGAACGCTTCATCGGCGACAACGCCCGCAATCTCACCGCCAAAGCCGCCGGTCTGCAAGTCTTCATGAACGATCAGGCAACGATGGGTTTTCGCAACCGATGCCAGCACCGTTTCCTTGTCCCACGGCATGAGCGTTCTGAGATCAATGACTTCAACGCTGCGGTACGACGCTTCTGCCGCCTTTTCGCAGCGTTCCACCATAGCGCCCCAGGCGACGAGCGTAATGTCGTCGCCTTCCTTCGTCACTTTAGCCTTGCCGAACGGCAGCATGTATTTGTCGCCGGGATAGGGTCGGCGCGCCCATGCGGCGTCGAGCATGGCGCGGTGTTCAAGGAACATTACAGGGTCATCGCCGCGCAGCGCGGTGCGCAACAACCCGACGGCGTCTTCTGTATTTGACGGTACGGCTACCTTCCAGCCCGGCGAATGCACGAACTGCACTTCGTTGGTCTGGCTGTGCCAGGGATCGCCGCATTTGAAGAACCCAACCGGCATGCGCACGACCATGGGCGCTGCAAAGCGGTTATTCGTCCGCCAGCGCATAGAGCCGCAATCGTTGATTTGTTCTGTTGCGGGCTCTGCGTATTTGCGGAACTGGATTTCCGGCACCGGCAACAAACCATTCAGCGCCATGCCGACGGCGCGGCCGATGATCCCTTCTTCGGAAAGCGATGTGTCAAAGACGCGGTCTTCCCCGTATTTGTCCTGAAGACCGAGCGTTACGGCGTGAACGCCACCCTTCGGGCCGATGTCTTCGCCAAAGATGACCATTTTGTCGTTCAGCGAAAGTTCATGGTCCAGCACTTTACGGATCGCCGTCACCATGTTGATGCGGTTGCCTTCGGGCGATGGCGCCGTATCGCCTGAAGGCGCGGTGAAACTTCCCCTTAAGCCGCCTTTTTTTTGCGGTTCGTCGCCAGAGAAAACATTCGTCGCCACAGTCGACGGATCGGCAACAGGCAGACTTTCCGCCTTTTCTCTTGCGGCTTCCACATCAGCTTGTGCGCGGTTTTCGATCTCGGCCCACTCGGTCTCAGTAACGAGCGCAGGAACAAGATTTTCCTTCAGCTTTGGCAGCGGATCGCGCGCCCATTCCTTTTCGACAAATTCTTCGGACTTGTATGTCTGCGTGTCCTGAAAGGAATGTCCTTGAAGACGCGGCACCGTAAGACGGAGGAGAGCGGGGCCCGTTCCCTCTCGCACTGTCCCGACCGCATCTTTAATCAGCATGGCGGCTTCGGCCGGGTCGGTTCCGTCGCCGTCGAGGACTTTTAGGTTTTTGAAGCTTGCTAGGTTTGCGGCGATGTTCTGTCCCGGCGTCTGGAAATGCGATGGTACGGAAATGCCGTAGCCGTTGTCTTCTATATAAAACAGCATCGGCAGCTTTAGCGTCGTCGCCATGGTCAGCGCAGACCAGAAGCCGTTTGTGGCGCATGACGCTTCGCCGCCGAGGACGACGCCGATGGCGCCTTTATACTCAGGATCTTTTAAGGTTTCTGTACGGAACTTTATCGCCTGGGCCCAGCCGGCGGTGGGCGTGTATTGCGCGCCGACGCCGCCGCACATGGGCAGTGCAGAAGGGCCGTCGGGGTTAGGATAATTGAAAACAACGCCGATATCGCGTCCGTCGGAGTAACCGCCCGCGCGCGCCAGTGAAGACCCGAGCGCTTCGACGAGGTCAACGCCTAGCGACAACAGGATCGGGCGGGACCGATAGTAACCGCAGATCGCGTCATGCTTATGTGTAAGCAGAGTACCTAACAGCACCTGCGCCATGTCGTGGCCGCGCGCTGAAAACTGGTAGAGCACCTTCTTTTCGGGAACGAGCTTTGTTTCCTCAAGCGCATCGAGAGCGCGTGAGACTTGCGTCACGTAGGCAATGCGCCGCCAGTTGATGGAGGGGTCGATCAGGTTTGAGGTTCGAGAGGCGTTTGAAGACGGCTCATAAGCTTGTTGCGCGGCGCTGTTCGGCATTGGGCTGACTCCCTTGGCGGCGAAAACCGCGCGAAATTTAGCATTCTCGCTCGGAAATTGTGTTTCAATTCAAGGCCAGGATGTCCACAATTACGAAATAATTATTTCATAATATATCATATAGTGATAATATTTATTGAATTCTATCACATAGGTGAAAGATGCAAACCGGACCAGACGCTTCTGATTTGAAGCTATTGCGCTTGCTCCAGAAGCACTGCCGCGGTTCTTCCCAGGAATTGGCGGATGAAACGAATATGTCGCCGGCGACCTGCTGGCGGCGGATGAAGGCGCTCGAAGAACGCGGCTTTATAAAAGAGTATTCAGCAAAACTGGATCGCAAGGCGCTGGGATTTACGCTCAGTGCGTTCGTGCACGTTTCCATTGACCGGCGTTATTCAGAAGTGGTTGAGGATGTGGCGGTTGAAATCGCCAAACGCCCGGAAGTGCTTGAGTGTTATGCAACAACGGGCGACTCTGATTTCACGCTGCGTGTCGTCGCGAAAGATATCGAAGACTATGACAATTTTCTTGAGAATTTTCTCTTTCGCTTGCCTGGTGTGGGGCAGGTGCGTTCTTCAATTGCGCTACGTGAAATCAAACACACTTCGGAATTACCTATTTAGTCTCTACTAACAGGGGTGCATGTTGCTTCAACGACAGCTAGTCATACCCTATTGGCGATAGTCCGGAGTTTCAGGTTTGATTGAATTTATCCGCAAAAATTTCCGATGGATCGCAGGCGGGTTTTTACTCACCTATTTTTCAAGTTTTGGTCAGACGTTTTTCATATCTGGGTCTGTGGCGGAATGGCAGGCGAAGTTTGATTTAAGCCATGGTGAGTTTGGGCGGCTGTATATGGCGGCTACTATTGGCAGCGCAGCGTGCCTTCCATTTGTGGGCCGTCTCGTTGATATCGTGCCGGAGCATCGTTTGCTGATGATGGTTGTGCCGGCGCTTGCTAGCGCCACATTGCTTGCTGCCTTTGCGCCAACTGTCGCCGTGTTGGTTGTTGCGATTTTCATGTTGCGTTTGTTTGGGCAAGGCATGATGACCCATATCGCATTAACCGCTACGGGGCGCTGGTTCGATGCCATGCGCGGCCGCGCTGTCTCGCTGGTGGTTTTGGGGCACCAGGGCGGTGAGGCGACCCTGCCGCTTTGTTTCGCTGCCATAGCGATTGCATTTGGCTATCAGACCGGATGGATTTTCAGCGCGCTGGCGTTGTTGTTGATTGGTCTGCCGCTTAGCGTTTGGGCCTACGCGAAGCCACGCACGCCAATGGAAGGGGAAAGCGCGCCAGCAGAGACAAGAAGAAGCTGGACACGTGCAGAAGTCTTGCGGGATCCGATTTTTTGGGCGTTGTTGACTGGGGTTCTGGCGCCGCCTTTTATTGGCACCACTATATTCTTTCATCAGGACTATTTGACGGCGCTGCGTGAGTGGCCGCCGCAACTGTTCGCGCAAGGCTTATCGCTAATGGCGATCACAACGGTCGTCTTTGCACTAATCATAGGGTCAGTGATCGACCGTTTTGGCGCCTTGCTTGTTCTGCCTTTCTTTTTGCTGCCATTGTCAGCGGCATGCCTTCTCGCATCTGGAGCAACAGGCGCGTTAGGTTTATTTTCCTTTATGGGATGTCTCGGCGTCAGCTACGGCGTTTCATCGACGCTGTTCGGCGCCCTTTGGCCGGAAGTTTATGGTGTAAAACATCTCGGCGCTGTGCGGTCGGTTATTGTCTCGGCAATGGTGTTGGCGACCGCCGCCGGGCCAGGGTTAACTGGCACACTCATTGATTCAGGAATTTCCTTGCCGCAACAATTGGCATTCATGTCCGCCTATTGTGTCGGCATCGCTATGCTGATGGCGCTGGCGACGATATTGTTGCGGCGGCGTGGGTAGGTCTGCTATTGGGATGATGCAAGGCGGTTATTCTCGGCAGCCCATCCGCCGCCGAGAGCGACAAACAAGTCAGTTGCAGCAGTCAGGCGGTCGAGCCGACCCTGGGCCAAGCTATCGGACGCATTAAAAAACGTCGATTGTGCATTTAAAAGGCTCGTCAAATTATCCGTGCCCGCACGATAACGTGCTTCGGAAAGTTCCAACGAACGCTCGGCGGCGGCGTAGGCCACTTCAAGCTGGTCTTCGCGTTGTTCGGCAGTCGCCAAGCCGCTGAGTGAGACTTCTACGTCGCGCAAAGCCGCTAATGTCGCTTGTCGGTAACGCGCCACTTGTTCATCGACGCGTGCTTCGGCGCTGTCGAGCCCGGCCTCCAAGCGTCCACCAGAAAAAATCGGCGCTGCGAGCGATGAGGCGAGGGAGCCAATGATGTTTGTCCCGCCGGTGAGCGGTGCTGCCGACAAGCCGGCGCTTAAATCAATTGAAGGTAAAAACGCCCGTTGTGCGGCGGCGACGCCAGCATCTGCGCCGCGCAAGGAAGCTTCGGCGCTTAAGAGGTCAGGACGGCGCAGTAACAGATCTGCAGGCAGTCCTGGATCAATCGATGGCGGCGTCAGTGCGAGAATGTCGCCTTCCGGCGCGTCGTACCCTTGCGGCGTTCGTCCAAGCAGAACGGCAAGTGCAGTTTCAAACGACACAAGCTGTTGCTCAAGTTGCGGGATACGTGCGCGAGCGTTGGCAAGAGAAGCCTCCTGACTTGAAACATCGAAACCAGAGACGTCGCCGGCATCGTATCGCACTTTTATGATGTCGTAGATGCGTTCAGAGATTGTGAGATTTGATCGCGCGGTATCCAGTCGCTCACGAAGGGTCAGTATAGAGAAATAGTTGAATGCAACGTCCGACTGGACCGTGAGTTCCAATCCCTTTTGTGTAAATACCTGTGCATCATAGCCTGCGTGAGCGGCGGCGCGGTCTGCCTGATTCTGGCCGAAAATATCGAGCTGGTAGGAAGCGGAAAGGCGCCCTGAAGTTGAAATATCACCAAAGTCGCTTTCAGAATTCGATGACGCTGATGCGCCGCCATTGATCGTCGGGAACAAAGAAGCGTTTGACGACTTAACCGAAGCGCGAGACTGGCGGACACGGGCGATGCCTGCGATTATATCCTGATTGGCTGCGAGCGCTTCATTCACAAGTGCATCGAGTTTAGGGTCTGCAAAAGCGCGCCACCATTGAGCGCTAATCGGGTCGCCTTGTTGATCGACATGATCATAGGCAAGCGGCATTTCAGTCAGGCCGGAAACCGATGTTTGCGGTGTTGCGCAGGCGGTCAGTGCAGTGCATGTGAGGAGTAATACCATACGTTTCATTTCATCTACTCCGAGGCTAGCGCGATGACGGGGTCGAGCCGGGCGGCCTTCCGCGCGGGCAGGTAGCCGAAGATCAAGCCAATTGCGAGGGCTGAGCCGAAAGCGAGTATCGCCGGTTCGGGCGTGATAGAAATCGACATGCCGAAGCGTTCGAGCGTCAGTGAAATAGCAAGACCGAGTGCAAGGCCAATGAGGCCGCCAAGCCCTCCGACCACAAGCGCTTCGGTGTTGAACTGCACCATAATGTCGGACCGTCGCGCGCCGGTCGCCATGCGGACGCCGATCTCGCGTGTTCGCTCGCTCACGTTGACGAGCATGATGTTCATGACGCCAATTCCGCCGACGAGCAGCGAGATGGCGGCGATGGAGCCGAGCAGCATGGCAAAGGTGCTCTGCGTTTCCTCGACCGATTCCAGCAGAGATGCTGTGTTGCGGATCTGGAAATCTTCCGTGCCATGGCGGGAGAGAACGAGGGCGTGCGCCGACGTTTCTGTTTCGGCAATGCGTTTTGTGTCATCAACGGCGATTGTAATGGATGACAAATAATTCTGGCCGAACAGACGCATCATACCGGTGGTAATCGGCACCAGCACCACATCGTCCATATCCTGCCCCCAGGCGGTGGCGCCTTTGGGTGCGAGGATACCCGCGATCTCAAACGGTGCGCCGCCGATAAAGACGTAATTACCAATAGCATTACCATCGGGAAAAAGGTTGTTCGCTACTGTCGCGCCAAGCACGACGACGGCGTGATAGGCGATCTGGTCTTCAGCGGAGAAAAATGTTCCTTCCGCCATTTTCCAGTTTTGTGCGAGCGGCCAGTCAGCGGATACGCCATCGACTGTGGTTTGATAATCCAGTGCTCCGGCGCGCAATGTTTCGCGCCCGCTTCTCACTGGAACCGCCGCCACAACATTGTCGAGTTCAGCAATCGCTTCCGCATCGGCGGTGGTGAGTGTCGCGATTGCCGAACCGCGCATGCGCGTGCCTGGCGCACCGGGACGCACGAATAAAAGGTTTGAGCCCATGGTTTCTATGCTGGCGACCACCTGCTTCTGACTGCCTTCACCAATGGCGAGCATGGCGACAACAGCCGAGACGCCAATGATCACACCAAGCATGGTGAGTGATGTCCGGAACAGGTTCGCCCGGAGAGAACGAAACGCCATTTTCACCGCTTCCCCGATCTGGTCGATGATGGTGGGGGCCGATTGCTGTTTTTGATACTGCTCGCGAGCCTCCTGCGTCCGTGCTGCGCCAGTGTCAGAGACGATCTTGCCGTCCTTGATTTCGATAATGCGTTTTGCGCGCGCGGCGACGGACGTGTCATGTGTAATCAGAATGATCGTGCGCCCGGCTGCGTGTAGTTCCTCAAGCAATTCGAGCAGATCGCCGGAGGATGATGAGTCAAGGGCGCCGGTGGGCTCGTCGGCGAGAATGACTTCCGCATCGTTCATCAGCGCCCGGGCGATGGAAACCCGCTGCTGCTGGCCGCCGGAGAGTTCGTTCGGACGATGAGTCGACCGGTCGCCGACGCCGAGCTTGGCGAGTAGCTCTCCGGCCCGCAGTTCCCTTGCTTCGCGATCAACGCCTGCGTAAATCGCAGGGATCTCTACATTCTCTAGGGCAGTTGCATTGGCGAGCAAATTGTAGCGCTGAAACACAAAACCAAACGTGTCGCGGCGGAGCGCGGCGAAATCGTCCGCATCAAGATCGGATATATTGTGTCCGCGAATATTGTATGCGCCGCCGGTCGGTTTATCCAGGCAGCCGAGGATATTCATTAATGTTGATTTGCCTGAGCCCGACTGGCCTACAATGGCGACAAACTCTCCGGCATTGATGGATAGCGATACCCCATCAAGCGCGCGCACTTGCGTCTCTCCATCACCGTAGACGCGTTCGGCGTTTTGAAGTTCCAGCAGAGCGGACATTAGCGAGGTCCCCTGCGGCCCATGCCGCGTGGGCGTCGGCTACGGTCAAAATTTCGCTCTTGAACGACAGTTGCAACTTTTTCGTTCGTGATCACGGTGTCGCCTTCGGAAAGTCCGAATAGAATCTCCGCTTGGGCGCGTGTTGAGATACCGACCAGCACCGGCTGCGGTTGTGGCTCACCGTCGCGTATGACCAGCACGTATTTGCGTTCCGCGTCCGGATTCGCCTCAAGGGCTTCACGCATGCCTTCCCTGCCGGAGCGGTTCCGCGTACCGCGCCTCGCGCCTCGCGCATTCTCATCATTATTAGCTTCTGGCTCCGCAGCGTTTGCCGCCATCAGGCCCTGACGTTCCTCGCGCTGGTTTTCGCGATTGCGTCTGCGGTCGCCGCGGCCTTCGCGTGAGGGCCGATCGCGCAATGCGGCGACGGGCGCCAGTACGGCATCTTCTGTCTCGCCCGTAACGAAAAAGACCTGCGCCGTCATTTCCGGTTTCAAAAGCTCTTCAGGGTTTTCGACGTCGAGCAACACTTTATAGAGTACAACGTCATTTAGAACTTCCGGTTGCGGCAGCACCTGCCGCACGGTAGTGCGCCACTGATGTTCGCCGCCGCCTAGTGTCGTGAAATAAACATTCTGACCTTTATTAATCCGCAATACATCAGCTTCCGAAACGTCGGCTTCAATTGTCATGACGGACAAATCGGAAATACGCAAAATGGTTGGCGTTGTTTGATTGGCGTTGAGGGTCTGACCTTCAACAGCGGCTTGGGAAACAACAGTGCCGCTGATTGGCGCATAAATTTTTGTAAACTCAAGCGTTGCCAGATCCGCTTGCAATGTTGATTGTTGACGTTCTTTTTGAGCGTCGAGTTGAGCGAGCCGCGCTTCAGCGATTTTCAAATCTGCTGACGCTGCTTCAAATTCCGCACGAGAGATTGCATCAGCTTCATAGAGCATCTGCGCGCGCGTTGCGTTTGCGCGGGACAGTTCCAGCGTTGCTTCCTGTTGTGTGTAGGAAGCATTTAGTTCCTTTAGCTGCGCTCTGTCGGCTTCAACCTGTGCAGCGGCCCGTGTTTCGTCGATTTCGGCCAGAAGCTGACCTTTTTCAACCTTGTCGCCGACCTCGATATAAAATTGCTCAAGTTGGCCTGAAACCTGGGCGCCGACGTCCACGTAATTTTTTGGCTGCACCTTGCCTGCGGCGGAAATCGCCACCTGAAGATCGCCGCGTGTGACGCTGGCGGTCTGGTACTCTGGCGCCTTTTCACGAGACAGCACCATTGAGCCGGCAACAGCGGCAATGCCAACTGCCCCGGCGATCAGTGCCAGACGCAATGGTTTTATCGATTTCTTTAAAATAGGCATGATGGCCCCTGAATGTGTTTTCGCCCTCAGCACGACGACTGTAAGTGATAAACGCGTGAACTATCGGCTTCCGTCGCGAAATAACGCTAATAATTTCAACGCGGTGAGAATAAGGCGCGAGCGAGACGACAATGCGGCGCCGTCATGGCAAATCATCTGATTTTGGCAGGACTACGCATCGGGTTGTGAGAATCGGCGCGCTCTGACACAAAGCAATGAGTCACCATCACGGGGTTGTCATGAAAAAAATTCTCACCGTTTCCATTCTTTCGCTAATGCCTGCGTTAGCCGCTGCCGAACCATCGGACCACGCCAAGGAGCTCGCGCAGCAATTCATTATTGTTGATGGTCATATCGATGCGCCTTCAACGATTGCTTCAGCCGGCGCTGACATGGCGACAGGTGAGAAATCAATCGATTTTGATTATGAGCGCGCGAGAGTCGGCGGGCTCGATGCGCCGTTCATGTCGATCTATGTGGCGGCGGACTACGAAGATAGAGGCGGCGCCAAAGCACGCGCTGATATTCTGATCGGCCTCATGGAAGGGGTGGCCGCGCAGTACCCGGATAAATTCGAGATCGCCTATTCCCCCAAGGATGTGCGGCGTATTCATGAGGACGGCAAGGTCGCCTTGCCGCTTGGCATGGAAAACGGCTCGCCGGTTGAGGGCGACCTCCAAAACCTCAAGCATTTTTATGATCGCGGCATACGTTACATTACGCTCGCGCATTCAAAATCAAATCATATCTCGGATTCTTCCTATGACGAGAACAAGCGCTGGGATGGGTTGTCGCCGTTCGGTTTTGAACTTGTCCGGGCGATGAACGACCTCGGCATCATTATTGACGTCAGTCACCTTTCCGATGCGGCGATTGTGGATGCATTGGCGACGACACGTGCGCCAGTGATTGCGTCACATTCTTCGTTGCGTCACTTCACCCCTGGTTGGGAGCGAAACCTTTCCGATGACCTGGTCAAACAGATTGCCGACAATGGCGGCGTTGTGATGATCAATTACGGCTCGGCTTTCCTTACGGAAGAAGCGAATAAATATTCCGGCCTGAGAAACGCTGCGGTGGACGCCAAGGAAGCAGAGATGGGCCGCGCGATGACGAGCGAAGAGCGCGCTGGATTTTATGCTGAATGGGCGGAAGAAAATCCGTATCCATTTGCTGACCTGGAAGACGTACTTAATCACATTGACCGAACGGTCGAACTGGCGGGCGTGGACTATGTCGGGATTGGTTCAGATTATGACGGTGTTGGCGACTCGCTGCCGACGCGCCTTAAGGACGCTTCGTCTTTTCCAGTCCTCATCGATGGCCTTATCGCGCGCGGCTATGATGACGAAGCGATCGAAAAAATCCTTGGTGGTAATGCGCTGCGAGTCTGGGAAGAAGTCGAGGACGCGAAGCGCAAACGGAAATGGTAATTTCCTTTTGACACTTTTCTTTTCAAGTTCGGCCACGGATTTGCCGGAATAGGGAGCTAGGTCATTTGCAATGACCGACATCGGCCCGCTTGAATGGATCAAGCTCGCGATTTTTTACGTGAGCTATCTTTACGTTGTAGCTGCCCCCACAGCTTTCTGGTTTGCGATCATTAAGGATGGCGTATGGCGTTGGGGCGCTATTCTTTTTCTGATTGTGATTACGCTGTTGGCTTATGGCCGGTTTGTAGAGCCGCGCATATTGCTGACGCATGAGCATAATATCGCGCTGGACACGTGTTTTGAGAGCAGCGGAGCTATGCGCGTTGCTGTGTTTTCCGACACGCATAACGGTCTGTTTAAGAACGCGATGCCGATCAAGCGAATTGTAAAAGCGGTCGAGGCTTCGAAACCGGATTTCACAGTGATTGCCGGCGATTTTATTTATTTTCTCGCTCCGGAATGGTTTGAAGAAACATTTGGGCCGTTCGCCGATCTTTCAGCGCCGGTGTTCGCCGTGCTTGGCAATCATGATATTGGCTTGCCAGGTCCGGACTTGACGGCGCCATTGCAGGCTGCGCTTCCCGTTCACGGCGTCCGTTTAATCGATAACGAAGCTCTAATCTTGTCAAACAGTCAGTTCGCTATTGAGCTGGTGGGGCTTTCCGATCAATGGGGACGGCGGCAAGATTTGACTTTGCTCGAACCTGATTTGAACAAGCCGCGCATCGTTCTGACGCACAATCCGGCGACGGTTCGGGACTTTTCCACCACAACAAAGACCGACCTGCTGATAGGCGGGCATACGCATGGCGGACAGATTCAGCTCCCTATGGTGACCTGCGTCATGACCGGCGTTTGCGGCGATAATGCTTCCGGCCTGCGTATGGAAAAAGGCGTGCTGATATTCACGACTCCAGGAACGGGCATGGTCGGTCTGCCGATGCGGTTTCGCATGCCTCCTCGTATCGACATGCTTAATATCAGTTATTCACGTTGCCCCAGCTACGAACGCGATAATT
Source organism: Hyphococcus flavus (assembly GCF_028748065.1). GTDB lineage: Bacteria > Pseudomonadota > Alphaproteobacteria > Caulobacterales > Parvularculaceae > Hyphococcus > Hyphococcus flavus. The sequence continues at coordinate 1,981,954 of NZ_CP118166.1, forward strand.
TCAACGATTAAAATTTTAATCAATCTTTATACAGAAAAATTTTCCACAAACGCTTAACATCTGTTGCATTGCAGCGGTTTCGGGCTCATCTTCCGCCACGTTCCCGGGGCGCATGTTGATGGAAAGGAAACCGAATGCCTGAAAGCCGTCAGTTGCCGCCGAACCTACTCAGCATCAAAAATCACATCGACTCGCATGGGTTAGGATGCGTGATTATGGATGATCACGTGGCGGTCGGCGTGTGTGAGCAATGCGGGGAAGATGGCCGGATCAAGGAAGGAATCAGGCGCGTGAGAACCTTTGACGAGGCGCGGCTCATCATTGGGTGCCGCTGCGGTTTGTCCGAGGACGGCGCCTGACGCTGCCTATTCCGGTTGCGCGCCGAAGCGCTAAGCCCCAATGTGCGCTCAAAAGGAGGCGTTCATGGCTGATCTTAAAAACAAAACGCTATTTATCACGGGTGCGTCTCGGGGCATTGGTCTGGCGATTGCGTTACGGGCTGCAAAAGACGGCGCTAATGTTGCGATCGCGGCAAAATCGGCGGAACCACACAAACATCTGCCAGGCACGATTTATACGGCTGCGGAAGAGATAGAGGCGGCTGGCGGCAAGGCGCTGCCGCTTGTCTGCGACATCCGATATGAGGAGCAGGTGCAGGCTGCCGTTGACGAGACAGTCAAAAAATTCGGCGGGATAGATATCTGCGTCAACAACGCCTCGGCGATTTCGTTGACCGGCACGGAAGCAACAGAGATGAAGCGCTGGGATTTGATGCACTCCATCAACGCGCGCGGAACGTTTTTGACCTCCAAGACTTGTATTCCGCATCTTAAAAAATCCGATAATCCGCATGTTTTAATGTTGTCGCCGCCGCTTGACATGAGCCCGAAATGGTTCGCCGGGCACACCGCCTACACCATGGCGAAATACGGCATGTCTATGTGCGTTCTTGGCATGGCGGCGGAATTCAAAAACGCCGGCGTCGCGTTTAACGCGTTGTGGCCGCGCACGGCGATCGCCACGGCGGCGGTGAAGTTTGCGCTGGGCGGCGACGCCATGATGCAGGCGTCACGCAGTGTCGATATTCTTTCCGATGCGGCCCATATGATTTTCACAAAACCGGCGAAGGAGTTCAGCGGCAACTTTATAATTGACGATACGTTTCTTTACGAGAATGGCGTTACGGACTTCGAAAAGTATCGTGTTGATGCGTCCAAAAAACTGGCGCCGGATTTCTTCGTGCCGGATTCATCAACGCCGCCACCAGGCGTTGCGGAAACCCTGATGGAAGGTATGCTCGGCGGCTGACCTGTGAAAGTTTCCTCGCTACATTATTACCCGGTCAAAGGTGTGCGCGGAGTAGCTTGCGAGCGAGCAGCATTCGATGAGCGCGGTCTTGTCAATGACCGCCGCTGGCTTGTGACAAGCGCAGAAGGGCAGTCGCTTACGCAACGCGATCATCCGGTGCTTGCGCAAGTTGAAGCTAAAGTGACAAGCGATGGTCTTCGTCTGAGCTGCAATGGCGCCGAATGTGATGTTGCCCTTCCACCACGAGCATCGCGGCGCCGGATTAAGGTGTGGCGCGACGAGGTTGATGCGATGGATGCAGGCGACAAGGCGTCGTCGTGGTTTTCAACTTTGTTGGATCGTCCGGCCCGGCTTTATTTCATGGATGAAGAAGCGGAACGGATGACAACGGCGAAATGGTCGCCAGTATCGACGGTCAGCTTTGCCGATATGCACCCGTTCCTCATCGCAACAACTGAGTCGCTACAGGCATTGAACGATTCAATTATAGCCAATGGCGGCGAGGCGGTGGGAATGGAGCGATTCCGGCCCAACATCGTCATCGACGGCGCCGAAGCATGGGCGGATGATAGCTGGCTTGTCATCAAAATTGGCGATTACGTCTTTGACGTTATTATTCCGTGCGACCGGTGCGTGGTCACGACGAAGGATCAAATGACTGGGGAATCGGCGGGCAAGGAACCGCTGCGCACGCTGGCTAAAATCCGAAAATCCGCCGACGCCAAGATAACGGGCGCGCTTTTTGGCTGGCGATGTTCGCCACGCGGGAGCGGGGAATTGAAAGTCGGTGACAAGATAGAGGTGCTTGAAAGACGCGCCGAGCCCTGGCCAATAGTATAATCCTAATGGTGATGAGGTTCCGTATTCACCTTGCCGCATTTCCCGCATTTGATGACAACGCCATGAGCGTCATGATGGGCGACACTTACTAACAGCTTGGTTTTGCAGCAACCGCAACGATAAGTCTCGTCCCCGCCGCCTTCGCGTAAGGGCGTACCGGCCGTGTGCTGTTCAATGTTTACATCCTTGGCGCGTTCCGGATCGATCACGATCATGTCGAATTGCGGCATCGGGGCTCTCCTGCAGCAGAATTTTCTGACAGAAGAGCCCAAACCGCAAACGGGTGCAACTGCGGTTATGCCGCTTCTCTGAAATCGCCGAGCTGACCATCCATGGCGCGCTTAAAAGCCGGTCGCGATGTGCAGCGATCAATATAGGCTGAGAGGTTTTGATGTGTCTCAGCGATCTCCGGCAGGATGCGTAAAACCGACGACATCATCAGGTCGCCGGCGGTGAAGGCGTCGCCGTCCAGAAAAGGTTTGTAGTCGAGGTTACCGGACAGCGCGCTGAGCCGTTTGTGCATAAACTCAACAGCGCTCGGACGCCGAAGCTTGGCCCATTCCTGATCAGCATAAAAAAGATCAATCAATGCTACATTCATAACGAACGGCTCAATTGAGTTGACTGCGGCGACAAGCCATTGCTGGGCTTTTGCCCGCGCGTCCTTATATTTGGGCAACAGGTATTCGCAACGCTCGCCTATATGCAATACGATCGCGCCGCTTTCGAACAAGACTAGGCCGTCTTCCTCAAAAATCGGCACCTGTCCGAATGGTTGCAGCGCGCGGTACTCAGGACTGTCCTGTTCGCCCTGTTCAAGAAGGCGTGTTTTATAGGGTAGTCCTGCTTCTTCCAAGGCCCAACGTACGCGCAGGTCGCGCACCTGGCCTTTAGCGAAATCCGGTACGGAAGCAAAAGCGGATACTGTTATCATTTGGGTTTCTCCTTTTCTTGTTTTGTTTACATGCCAGGGATAGGCAGGCATTCCATGATCTCGACGGCGTCGCCGGGGAAAATCGTAAAATGTGGATGGTTTTCGAACATCTTTGCTGCTTCGTCATGGGATGCCGCTTCAATGACGATGTAGCCCGAAAGGTTGTTTTTGATATCTGTTATACCATCCGTGCTGGCGCGTTTGGTTTTGCCTAGCGGACCGCCCTCGACAACAGTGGCGCTTGCATGTGTTGCGCCCCAGTCCATCCATGCTTTCATTCCTTTTTCTTCACGCTTTTTGCGTTCGGCCTCGTCCATGGTTTTCCATTTTTCAAACGATGCCGGTGTGCCGGTATAAACCGCGAGAAATTGTTTCATCTTTTACTCCTTTTCTACTTTCACAAATTGCATGAGATATGCGTGCTCCTTCTCAAATGCGCTTGACCAGCCGCCAAATTGAGAATCGCGCCGGTCGGCGTTGAGGATGCCTGCTTGATGAAATATCTGCTCGGTTTTGCCGCCAGTTTCACGGAACAGAATTGTTACCGTTGTTTCAACGCCGTCGGATGGACCGCCGCTATCCCATATGAAAGTGAAGACGAGACGCGAGTAGCGTTCAATTTCTTTGTAAACACCGCCGAACCAGTTTTCTCCGTGTTCGTCGGAGCGGATCATGGCGCGGTAAGCGCCGCCAACCCGGAAATCCATTTCAACGACTGGACAGTCAAAGGTCTCAGGGCCCATCCAGTTTTTAAAGTGTTCGGGATCGGACCACATGGAAAAGACGAGCGAGGCTGGCGCGTCAAAAGTGCGGGTTATCAACAGTTCATTGTCGGCGAGTTGTGCGCTCATCAGGATTTTCCCTTCTTCTTTTTCTGTTTTTGGATTCGCGCGAGATAGGCGCCCATCTTGTCGAAGCGCTGATCCCAGAAGTGGCGGTAAAATTCGAGCCAGTCATCAATGCCTTTCAGCGCCTGCGGTTCGAGTTTGCAGGGGCGCCATTGGGCATCGCGCCCACGCGAGATGAGGCCAGCGTTTTCGAGCACTTTCAGATGTCGCGAGATGGCGGGAAGGCTGATGTCAAATGGTTCAGCAATCTCATTTACTGTCGCCTCATTCTCGGCAAGGCGCGCGATAATCGCCCGGCGGGTCGGGTCGGCGAGGGCGGAAAAAGCGGCGCTGAGATGATCCATACTTAACCAAATCGTTAATTAATGATTTGGTTAAATAAAAGACCAGCTAAAGAAAGTCAACCGGGTCTGGTAAAAGAGCTTAGGGACTTTTCAGCGGTTTCAATGAGGCCAGTGAATTATTCGGCTGCTGGTCTCGAAAATTGTGACGCATCGATGTTATCTACGTTGAGCGTTCTTGCTGTCACTGTCGTGGTTTGCATCAGCTCGCCGTTTTCAAGATTGCGCGTCTCGGATTTTGATCTAAATAGCACGCCATCGATTTCTTCATATGACAGTATGAACGACTCTTGGCGGACCTCCGTCGAATCGAGGTCAGGATGCAGCGCGCTTGTCTCTACGCTGCTGGCTTGCAGGAACGTGTCTTTGTCAAAGAATAGATGCTCTGAAAAACCGTCCGGCGCAGTTCTTTCAACTTCCCAAAAGGCCGATCCGTTACGCTCGGCAGATCCGACAAGCTCAAGCTTGTAACCAAGGCCTGGCAATTCGTGCAGACCGTAAAGGTTGCCGATGACGCCGCGTTTCAAGGCGGCGTCACCTCCCGGCGACAGGTCCGCGACTTCACCATCATTGAACATTTGCCAACCGCCATCAGGGCCCAGCGCTTCGGTAAATACGCGGTTGCCTTCCGCAAAAACATCGATGCGCATGAAACCTTCGCGGGTCGCCCTGTAATGACCCGTCACGGTGAAAGACGGCTCCACAATCAAAAGCTCTATATCCACATTGCGAATGCTTTCGATTGCTTCCTTGCCGCCGCGGGCTTCTGCATTCCTGTCGATCAACGTTTCAAGCGTTATTTCAGATGCTGGAGAGCAGGCGGTAAAAATGATTGAAATCAAAATACTAAAGGCGATACGAACGTGCATCTAAGGGAACCCCCATTTAATGTTACATATGTAGCATTTCACATTTTGGTTTGATCTGCAAACACAGTTTGCCCAGTTTGCGACACTCTACTCTGGAGACACGGTGAGATGACAACGCTCCTCTATTCCCACCCGGTATTCGGTCGTCATGAAGTGCCGCCGGGGCATGTCGAACGGCCTGACAGATATGTGGCGGCGGAGAAGTCCCTGCAGTCGGAAGACTTTGCCGAACTGATCAGGCGCACGCCTCCGCTGGCGACGAAAGAGCATATCGATCGCGTGCACCCGGACCGCTACCGTCAAGCCGTTGAAGAGAGCGCTCCGTCGGAAGGGCTTGTTCAGTTCGATGCTGACACATTTATGGGCCCGTCATCGCTTGACGCCACATTAAGGGCTGCCGGCGGCGCCTGCGATGCAATTGATGCGATCTACGCCGGTGACGCAACGAATGCATTCATCGCCGCCCGCCCGCCGGGCCATCATGCGGAACCTGAACGCGCCATGGGGTTTTGCATTTTCAACGCGGCGGCGATTGCGGCCCAACATGCGCGCGCAGCGCACGGCGCAAGAAGAGTCGCGGTTGTTGATTTCGACGTGCATCATGGCAACGGCACTGAGGCAGCGTTCTGGCATGACGAGAATGCATTTTACGCGTCGTCCCATGAATGGCCGCAATATCCGGGCACGGGCCGGAAAAGCGATCGCGGCGCCTTCGATAATATCGCCAATGCACCGCTAGCAACCGGCGATGACGGAGAAGCTTTCCGCAAGGCATGGGGCGAAGAATTGCTGCCGGCGCTCTCTGACTTTTCACCGGACTGCATTATTATATCCGCTGGCTTTGACGCCCATGCTGCAGACCCGCTTGGCGGGCTTAAACTGACTGAAGAAGACTTTTCCTGGATCACTGCTGAGATTGCAGCCGTCGCCCAGGACAAATCAGGCGGGCGGCTGGTGTCGCTGATGGAGGGCGGGTATGATCTCGCCGCTCTTGGGCGTTCCGTCGCGGCCCACGTAAAGACCTTGATGCAGGCCTGAGAACCAAGCCATAAGTCTTGCTGGGAGCATTCCGAAAGAACATGAGCGGCCGCATAATTACCGTACGCCACGGGCGTCCTGACCTCTCGCGCGAAGTGAATGTTTCCGCGCGAGAATATGGCGACTGGTGGGCGCGATATGATGCGAGCGGCCTTGCACCGGATGAGCATCCGCCGGGGCCCTTGACCGAACTGGCAAGCAGTGCGGAGACAGTGTTGTCGTCGACCTTGCCACGCGCCATTGAAACGGCGCGCAAGGCAACCGGCGGTAAACGTAATGTTCCAGCCGATCCGATGTTCGTTGAAGCGCCGTTACCGCCGCCGCCGTTCCCAGATTTCATCAAACTACGACCGGGCCAGTGGGGAGTGGTCTCTCGTATCTTCTGGATTTTCGGGTATGCGCCGAGCGGTGTTGAAAATCATCTCGAAACCTGGAAACGGGTCGGGAAAATTGCTGACCGTCTGGAAAGCTATGCACAAGATGGCGATATTGTTCTATGCGCCCATGGCTATCTCAATTGGATGATCAACAGGAGTCTGAAACGGCGCGGTTGGCCTTGTGTAGAAAATGAGGGCGGCAACAAATACTGGTCGTGGCGCATTCACGAACCGGCAGCGGCAAATCGCAAATTAGAAGCTACCGCTGCTGCAGAATAATTCAAATCCCCAGCCATTTCCTGACCTGCTCCACCCGTGACCGGCCAATCGGCAAGGCTCTGCCGTCTTGCAGCAATAGCTGGTAGCGGCTTCCTGAAAGAGAGAGGAATTCTTTGACATATGTTCTATTGACGATGTGGGATTTGTGGATGCGGTAAAAATCTGAGCCGAGCAACTTGTCCAGTTCCTGCATCGTCTTCCTGTTGAGCAGTACGCGTCCATCATCAAGTTCGATTTCAACGAAATCATCCGCGCCATGTAGCGCAACAACGGAGTTAAGGTCAGCAAACGATACGCCTGATCCCGCTTTTCCCTGCATGCCGCCGAGATATTCTAAGGGCGGAGCAAGCGGGTTACGGCCGTTGAGAGCGCGTTCCACAGCTTGAAATATCCGTTCCTGCGTAAACGGCTTCGCTACAAAATCGACAACGCCATGAGAAAAAGCTTCGACCGCGCGGGATTGATCGGCGGAAACGACAATCGTTCTCGCCGGAGACTGCGCATCGACGCCGAATACATCGAACCCGTCTGCGCCAAACAGGTTCAAATCCAAAAACATCAGAGCGTGTTCGGAAAGTTGTGAGGCAAGCGGAATGGCTTCGTTCAAGTTTCGCGCAAATTCAGATTGTCCAAATTGATCGCCAAGAGCGGATTTGGCGAATCGTTCCAGACGCTGAGCGGCGAGCGGCTCATCCTCGACAACCAATATGTCAATTAGCTGTCTTGCCATGAGGTTTCCGTCTTCCAATGCGCGCCGTCGCGCGCCGAATGCATCTCCCAACGGTCAGCGAAGGCCTCGGTCAGGCGCGCTTTGACATAAGCCAGCCCGGCGCCGGTATGGCTGCAACTTGCCGCCGTTTCCGCGATGGGCGTTAAACATTGAACGCATACCCTATGCTGATCCCGGTTAGTGTGGATCTCAAAAACCGCGCCCGAACGATACTCATTATGGGTAAAAGCGTTCTCAATCAGCGTCAGGATGATTGCCGGTGGACAAGTGAGGTCTTTCGTATGACCACTTGTAAGCAAAGAGAAGTTTGCATCGGCGCGCAAGGACATCACTTTCAGGTGGTGACGGCACAACGCTAATTCTTCTTCCAAAGGTATGAGTGCTTTTTCGCTATGATCATAGAGCAGCCGCATTTCCTGACTGAGGGCGTCAATCATAGCAACGCCTGTCTTGGGGTCTTGCTCGATCCACTCGGCCAGGGCCGTAAGCGTGTTCATCATGAAGTGCGGTTGAATTTGTTTTCGAAGCAGTTCGTGACGCAAGCGAATTGCCTGAAGGGCGGCTTCTTCTTTCTTTATGCGTTCATGCGTCAGGTTTCTGATTTGTAGAATGAAGAGCGCAAAGACCAACGCCGCCATCATCAGGTAGTAATTGACGTCAAGGAAGTTCCAGGGATCGGCAAGAAAGACAACAAAGAAGAAAACAATAGCAAGTCCTGTGATTACGGCGCCCTTTCGTTGACTGCGCGCGCCGATGGCTGATGCAATCAACGCCGCCAAAGCAAACGACAAGATGACAAAGACTGTTTTGCTGTCGTAGCCAGGCAAAAAAACTGAAACTAATGCGAGCCCAGCACCGATGCCGAACACCAAACGCAGGTTTTTTGGTGCAAATAAATGTGCGGCAAAAACAGACAAAGCGGCGCCAGCGATCAGTGCAAAACCGAGCACGAGCCATAAACGCAGCATATGCAATGGATAATCATAGAGATGAAATGCCCGCCAGGCTTCGGCGCTGAGCTGACCAATAATGGCAAGCGCGAGAATGCTGAGCGAAAGGGAAGCGTAGTCACGTCTGTTCAACGTAAAAAGACCAAGAAAATAAAAAGCGCCAAGGCCGATAGCGCCGCCGGCGAAGATCGCCGGCAAATATGCTTGCTTTATTAGCGCGTTGGGTTGCTGATATGCAGTGATGAACATGGCGTGAAACGGGGCCATAACGCGTGACGGTAGGTGATGGCTCGAAATCCTTACAGCGATAACATTCTCGCCCGGTTCGATTAATCGCTCAGGGATAAAGTAAACCGCATCAACCGCACCTGCCGTTTCTTCGGCTTTCGTTGGTCCGGGACTGCCGGTGGCGCCGATTTTTTCGCCATTGAAATAGACCTCCCGTGATGCGAGCGCAAAAAGGAACAGACCGAGCGGATGCGTTTCATTCAATTGCATGAGGTCGCGCCCGTCCACCCGAGCGCGAAACCACATGACTTTTCCTTGCGGATCAAAACGGTCCAGTGAAACTTCTTCCCAGTTCGAGTCGTCAAAGCCGGGATCAGCGAAGATAGAAGTATCGGTTTCACTAACGAGGCTGCTCGTGAAAACATGAAACGTTTTCGCCTGCGTTTCGCTAACGCCCACAAGACAAAAAAACGAGACTATGAACGCACGCAGCCAGGTCATGATCCATGTTTAGCGGTATTTTGCCGGTTTGACGATCATTGCTGCGATGCAGATGTCGCCGTTCGCCGTCAGAGAGAGACGTTCGCCGATCTAAGACTGAAATATGAGCGGGCTTTGTCTAATGAGGTTGCAGGCAAGGGAGATTTTTTATGTTGCAAAAAACCGGGATCGCGCTGCTTACGGGGGCGTCTTTGGCGATATCAGCCTGCGTTACGGCTGCGCCGCCGCCTCAACTGGCTGCCGAGGAACCCTATCTGTTCGAACCGCGCAATGGCGACCGTGTTGAAGCGTTCAAGGGAACTTTCGAGGTTCCGGAAAACCGGGCCGACCCAAATTCGCGTATGATTACGCTCGGTTATGTGAGATTTCCATCGACGAACCCCAATCCAGGCGCGCCTATTGTGTATCTTGCCGGCGGTCCGGGGGGCACAGGTGTCGGGACAGCACAGGGAAGGCGGTTCCCCCTATTTATGAAGCTGCGGGGCGTCGCTGACGTCATCGCATTCGATCAGCGTGGTACAGGGCTGTCAAATCACCTGCAAGATTGCGAAACGGATTTGGCGTATCCACTGGACAAGCCGCTTTTTGAAGACGCCATCACCGCGCTTTATCAACATGCAGCGCGACAATGTAAGGAATTCTGGGCGGCAAATGATAATGACATCAGTGCGTACAATACGCTGGAAAGCGCGCGGGACCTTGATGATCTGCGCGCCGCACTGGGCGCGGAGAAAATAAACCTCTGGTCGATCAGTTACGGCACGCATCTCGCCATGGCGGCAGTCAAAATCATGGATGAGCGGGTCGACCGGATCGTTATGACGGGTGCTGAAGGCCTGCACCAGACCGTCAAACTTCCCAAGCGAACCGATGAATTTTATGGCCGCATCCAATCGGCTATTGATCAGGATCCCGCCGCAAAGGCCGTTTACCCCGACATTGCGGCGATGATGCGCCGTGTTCATGCGAAACTAGATGCAGACCCAGCAGTGGTGGAGATTGAGGGGGAGGGCGGCGCGCCAATAACCCTTGTGTTTGGCAAGGCTGACATGCAATTGCTTTCAGCCTTTTCAAGCGCAGACCCCCGCAACGTAGCGCAAGTGCTCGCGCTATATTTAGCAGTTGATGCCAGACAGTACGAACCGGCTGCGGCGCTCCTTTATCGTTACCTGCGCAGCGGCACGCTGGAATTGTCGCCCATGTCCACGGCAATGGATATTGCGTCGGGAATTTCTGATGACCGTCTTGCTTTGGTGCGCGAGCAGGCGAAGGCAGGCCTTGTTGGCTCGTTCCTGAACTTTCCCATGCCGCATATAAAGGATGCGTTGCCTGAGCTCGATTTGGGTGAAGAGTTCAGGTCGCTTCCCTATTCCAATACGCCGACGCTCTTGCTGACCGGCATGCTTGATGGACGCACCTATCCGGATAGTCAGGCAGAAGCGGTGGCCGGTTTTTCGGATGTAACGCAAATCTATGTGGAAAATGCCGGACATAATTTATTCATGTCGGACCCGGAGATCGGCGAGCGCATTTTTCAATTCCTGAGCGGCGAGCAAGTCAGTGAGGGGACCATCGTGCTGCCGTTGCCGGATTTTACCGCGCCGCTGCAAAACTGAAGGCCAGACATGACTACAATGCGATGCTTGTTTGCAGCGTTGATTGTGCTGATTGGGTGCGATCAATCTCTGCCGGCTACCGGAAAGGACGCACTACCCGTCGCGCAAACGCATTTCGTTAACGGCTTTTGGTTTGAGGCGGGGCGTTTCATTGAACGGGATATGTATGCCGGCAGCGGTGTTTTTACCGAGCCGCCAGCCAGTGGGTCTTCTTTACATGTTGTCGATTTGAATGGCGCTTATGTTGTCCCGCCATTCGCAGAAGCGCACCATCACATGGTGTTATGTGAACCAGGGCGTATCGAGCAGTTTATTGAAGCCGGTATTTTCTACGCGCAAATTCTGAATGCTCGCGTTACGCAAAAATCTTGCGAAGAAGAGATGCACAGCGACTTTGGCGCGCCGGAAATCGCTAACGCATATGCAGGGCTGACTGCGTCGGATGCACATCCGAGCCAAATTGGAGAGTATTTTTTAAGCCCCGAAGCGATCGACGGAGAGTGGGTTCATTACATCGATTCATTGAGCGACCTGGAAGAAAAATGGCCGGCTATTGAAGCGATGGACGGCGACATTCTGAAAATATTTTTATCTTACAGTGAGGATTTTGAATTTCTGCAGGGAAACACTGATGTTTCGAGCTGGTACAAGGGACTAAATCCGGCGCTCGTTCCGGCGGTTGTTGAAAAGGCGCATTCGAGCGGCTTGCGCGTATCGGCCCACGTGATGTCAGCGCAAGATTTTCATGTGGCGGTATCCGCGGGCGTTGACCAGATTGCCCATATGCCGGGTTTTGCGCCGGGTCCTAGCCTGACCATGGCTTTTGATAATCCGTGGCTCTTGTCACTGCTTGATGATGCCGCCCGATATCAGATCTCCCGCGAGGATGCCGAAAGCGCGGCGCAGTCGGGTATCGACGTCGTCACGACACTAAGCGGAATGGATGAAATTCTAGCGGACCCGGATGGGTTCGCAAGGCAATTGAACGGCTCAGAGGCGCCGTCTATAGCTGCTGCAGAAACGGCCCAACGGTTCATCAGCGTTTGGCAAGCGGCAGCACGTCACAATATGGAAGTCTTGAAGGACTCAGGCGTCACGATTCTCATTGGTTCTGACCGTGGTGAGTTTAATAGTATTGATGAGTATCTGTTTCTTATTGATCAAGGCTTGATGACGGCGTCGGACGCGCTTTATTCGTTAAGTGTTGCAACGCCAAAGGCTATCTTTCCGGATAGGCGGATAGGCGAGCTGACGCCGGGTGCTGAGGCGAGTTTTGTAGCACTTAATGGCAATCCACTTATCGATATGTCGGCGATCAGAAGCCTCGATATTATGTATAAAAAGGGTCAGAGGATTGAATAGCGTGGCGATCGCTTGTCCTTGCGTTCTCCGCCGTTCCGCCGCAAATAGGGCGTATGGCCAAGAAACCCGACGACATTTCCACCCTGTCCTTTGAAAAAGCGCTCGCCGAGCTAGAAGAGATTGTTCAGAAACTCGAAAGCGGGCAGGCCGCGCTTGAGGACTCCATCGCCCTTTATGAACGCGGCGCGGCCCTCAAAGCCCATTGCGAAAAGACGCTGAAATCCGCGCAGGAAAAGATCGAGAAGATCGTAGTCAGCCCAAATGGCGATACTGGCGGAAAACCGAAGGCCGAGAAGGCGAGTTTTGACTGAGTGTCATAGACCGCCCTGCCTTGAGAGCGGGCTGTGTGTTTTGGTCTAGCAATGAGTTACGGCAAACAGAGGCTATTTTGCGGTAAGCGGCGTTGCCTTAGCCAATATGGGTACGGTTAACATACTATTCGATATAAATGGGGTGGCCAATGTTCTTCTCGAAGCGCATGCTTTTGTTGTTCATATCGATTTTTGAGCTGTCCGGTTGCTCAACTATTCCTATACAAGGACCGAGGCTTGATGATGCGCAGCGCGCTTCGCTCGAATCAGCCCTTTCAGAATCAGTTTCTTCCGGTTCAGTTGGGCTCGCCTTGGGTCTCTTGGCGAACAGTGAAGGCGTGGTGTTTGAGTATGCTGCTGGCGAGAACGCGCCAGGCGTCGCAGCTACCACGGACACCATTGTTCGTCTCGATTCCCTAACAAAGCCGCTCACTGCAGCGGCGGTGATGCTGCTTGTGGATCAGGGAAAAGTTTTGCTTGCTGATCCTGTTTCCAAATATATTCCGTCTTTTAGCCGTAGTTGCGTACAAAGCAGCAAGGCGGACAAAGCTTCCTCAGCGTGTGTTCCCGTGGTCAGGGAAATGACAATTGCGCATTTGCTGACGCATACGGGTGGTCTAGCTGGCTACTCCGAAGCGGTTGACGCCCTCTGGGACAGCGAATCGAATATGCAGTTCGCCGAAGGTATAGCGAAGCTGCCTTTGCGCCATCAGCCTGGTGAAGGGTTCCAGTATGGCAATGCTTACGAGGTGTTGCCGGCGGTGATTTCGGCAGCGAGCGGAATGTCGTTCGATGCCTTTCTTCATCAATACTTATTCAACCCGATGAAGATGAACGACACCTATTTTGTCGTTCCTGATAGTAAGCGAATGCGGTTTGCAGCGCTCTATACACGTGATGATAATGGTGCGCTCACAGTTATGTCGTCTCCCTACGATCCGGAAACAGAAACTTTTCCGTCTGGCGGAGGCGGCGTAAAGAGCACTTTGCACGATTATGCTCGTTTTGCCCGGATGCTGCTCGGTGGCGGCCAGTTGGATGGCATACGGATATTGTCAGCGGAGGCGGTGAACCTAATGACGCGGCCACACGTGGAAAAATCCGTCGCTGATTCGTGGCAGGGCGATTATGCATGGGGTTACGGCCTGAGCGTCAGAAGAACTATGCTTGAACGCCCAGACGACAAAAAATCTGTTGGCTCGTTTGGCTGGAACGGTGGTTATGGAACTTTGTTTTTCGTTGATCCGTCGCTCGATCTCATAGGCATCACCTTCACGCAAATGCATTGGCGTGACGATCATGACATGCGTGCAAGGTTTGAGAAGGCAGCGCTTGCCGTATGGGGTCAGAGATAAGTGAGGGCGATGGAAAACGGAAGGCTGAAATAACGAGTTTTGAGCAGCTGTTACTGCCTGGAATTAGTGGATAATGAATGAAAACATCGTCAGCCTGTTTTTGCGGCATTGAGGGTCATCGAGAACGGTCGTTTCTAACCGCCAATCTTTCATGCTCTCAAGCGTGATTTCTCCGAAAACGCCTCGTGGAACTTCCGCGAGTATCCTTGGCTCAAGAACTTTATCGTTATCGTCTAAGCTGTAACCGACAACAATAGCGCCAATGTACCCTCTCTGAAGCGCTTTGGGCGGATATTTGGGCGGCGATCTGTTGGTCCACTCGATACCGCATTCTTCTGCGGACTTCATTCGAGGTTCAAAGAGGGTGTATTCATACGAACCTTCGGGGTGCGCTTCCCCTCTATGATCGTCAGACACATAGGCTGCATGTCCCGCATGCTCCCAAGCCAAGGCCTGTGCGAGTATTTGGTCGAAATCATCAATGCTTTTTTGAGGTGGAAATAGTTCTATCGCGGTTTCAAATAATTCAAGAGAATTTTGAATTTCCCGCCGATGACGCGGCGTTGGAACGAGCAGTGGAATTCCTTGCAAAATTAGAGTTGTCGCACGCGTACGGTAATCCTCAGGCGATACCGATACAACAGCTGCTTCAGCGCTAGGGGCGCTTTTCTTGGCGTGGTTGTATCTGCCGTTCTGTACATCGCTCAAGGCGAGCCCCAGCCACATCTTGGCCACATCAGTAGTCGTAGTCGCGCCGCTATTTTCAATATCTTCTAGAATGTTGCGCAGATTAGCGGCCCTTCGTCTGGAGCTGTCGTCTATTTCAAAATCTGCATAAGCCAAGAACAGTGCCAGATCGTCTTTAGGCAACTCGGCGATGCCGGCTTTCGCCAATTCATCTGCACGTCTTAGAGCCTCTAGCGCCGCCTCGGCGTCCGTATACAAAGCTTGCTGGCCGTAATTGAAGGCGAGAATGCCGGTGAGGTTATGATCGCCCAGTTCTTCTTCCGCCGCTTGCCAGGCCGCGCGCCCGTGGCGCAGGGCGGCTTCGGGATCGCCATCCTCAATGGCCTGTTGATAAAGCTTGTATTCGTCGAGATAGGTTTGCGCGGATGCCGGGGCCGAGAAAAACAGCAATATAGTGATGCTTGCGCCGCTAACTATTTTGGCTATGGATTTGAAGTTCATGAGCCCGCCCCGAATAGAGTGTGCGAAAGTCTGGCATGGGGTCTATGGCCCGGTCCACCGCAGGGCGTTTATTCCGCGTCCGTTAAGCAACAATCTGCCCCAAATTGACCCTTGATTGCCGCGATTTTACACTGAAAGGGGTGGAGAAATCGCGCCGAGGCGCTAGAACGGGGCCTTCGCCCGGATAAGGGTGGAAAAACCGTATTTTACGAGGGGTTCCCCATGGCCGTAGAAACGCCGTTGCTAGATACCGTCAACCTGCCGTCTGACTTGCGCAAGCTTGAGAAAAGCCAGTTGCGCCAGTTCGCTGATGAACTGCGCGCGGAAATGATCGACGCGGTCTCGGTCACTGGCGGCCATTTGGGGTCTGGTCTTGGCGTTGTCGAGCTGACGACGGCCATCCACTATGTGTTCAACACGCCGGAAGACAAGCTGGTCTGGGACGTGGGACACCAGTGTTACCCACACAAGATTATCACCGGTCGTCGCGATCGCATCCGCACCCTGCGCCAGGGCGGCGGTCTTTCCGGTTTCACCAAACGCTCTGAGAGTGAGTACGATCCTTTTGGCGCGGCCCACGCAGCGACATCTATATCGGCGGCGACAGGGTTTGCCGAAGCGGCGCGTCATCAGAAGAAAGACGCAACCGCGATCGCCGTTATCGGCGACGGCTCGATGTCAGGCGGCATGGCCTATGAAGGGCTCAATAACGCCGGCCATCTTGGGAGCAAGCTGGTGGTGATCCTCAACGACAACGACATGTCAATTGCGCCGCCTGTTGGCGCCATGAGCGCCTATCTCGCTCGCGCGTCGTCATCCGGCGTTTATCAGGGCTTCCGTTCTTTCGGTAAACAGCTCGCAAAGCGTTTGCCGAAAGCTGTCTACAAACAGCTTGCCAAAGCGGAAGAATACGGTCGCGGCATGGTGACTGGCGGGACTTTGTTCGAAGAACTCGGCTTTTACTATGTGGGTCCGATTGACGGCCACAATGTCGATCAGCTTGTGCCGGTGCTCGAAAACGTCCGCGATATGAAAGAGGGCCCAGTACTGGTTCACGTGGTGACCCGCAAAGGCGCCGGTTATCCGCCTGCGGAAGAATCCGCTGACAAGTATCACGGTGTCGCCAAATTCGATGTCGTTTCGGGCAAACAGAAAAAGGGAACACCAAACGCGCCAACCTATCAAAAGGTGTTTGCAAAATCCCTGATCAAGCTCGCCGAAACGGATGACAGGATCATCGGCATTACGGCGGCTATGCCTTCGGGCACCTCGCTAGACATGTTTGCGGATGTTTATCCTGACCGCTGTTACGATGTGGGCATCGCGGAACAGCATGCGGTGACGTTCGCTGCAGGCATGGCCGCAGACGGCATGCGTCCGTTCGCAGCGATTTATTCAACCTTCTTGCAGCGCGCCTATGACTCTGTTGTGCACGATGTTGCGATCCAGAACTTGCCTGTGCGCTTCCCTATGGATCGTGCTGGTCTCGTTGGCGCAGACGGGCAAACTCATGCCGGCGCATTCGATCTCGCCTATCTCGGCTGCTTGCCTAACATGGTTATCATGGCGGCAGGTGATGAAGCCGAACTCGTTCATATGACAGCGACGGCTAACGAATATGATGAAGGGCCAATCGCTTTTCGTTATCCGCGAGGCGAGGGCGTCGGCGTTGATCTACCGGAAAACGGCAAGATCCTCGACATCGGCAAGGGCCGAATTATGCGCGAAGGCACGAAAGTCGCGCTTCTCGCGCTTGGTGGACGGCTCGCGGAAGCAATGAAGGCCGCCGATACGCTGGAAGCGCAAGGCATCTCGACAACGGTCGCTGATGCGCGCTTCGCAAAGCCGCTCGATCATGATCTTATCATGCGGCTTGTTCGCGAGCATGAGGCGGTGATTACCATCGAAGAAGGCTCGCGCGGCGGCTTCGGCGCGTTCGTCCTCCATTTCCTGGCCGAGACAGGCTTGCTTGATACCGGAGTTAAAATCCGCACCATGCACTTGCCAGATATTTTCCAGGATCAGGATTCACCGGCAAAGATGTACGACACGGCGCAACTCAACGCGGAGCATATTGTTGAGCGCGCACGCGAAGCGCTCGGCATGGAATCGAACGTGGTGAATTTGCGTGGTTAACGATGGCGATGTTGCGTGACTTCCATGCGGATGCGCAAGTCAGCACGCATAAAGACGTCGCCGAAGACCCGCTCCACCGACATCGATCCGCTTATGCAGCCATTGTCACTGACGGAGCTTACCTCGAGTTGAGTGCAGATGGAGTGTTTGCTGTTGAGGCGGGCGACATCGTTATCCATCCCCCATTTCATCGCCATCGAAATATTTTTACGCGCCCCGATACGTGCGTCCTCAATGTGCCGTTGCCCTTCTGTGAGGCGCAGCGGATAGGATACAAGGTGCTGAAGCCGGAAGAATTTGATGTTCTTCGGTCTGTGGCGCTTAAAACGCCGGACTATGCACCTGCTTTTATATTACAACATGCAAATGGCGTTGAACGGTATGCAAATAATGCTGGCGGCTGTGCGGTTAAGGCTGCAGACCTACTACGCTGCCATGCAGAAATCACCATTGCTGAAATTTGCAGAAACTTGAATATTTCGCACGGGCATTTGGCGCGAGCTTTTAAACGCTTTTTCGGCGCTTCGCCGGCGGAGTTCAGAGGCGAACTCAGATTTCGCAGAGCATTAAGCTCGATATTGTCCCAAGCGGCGCTGACTGATGCCGCGCATGTGTCAGGTTATGCTGATCAAGCGCATATGACGCGCGACTTTAAACGTCGCACTGGCGTATCGCCTGGCGCGTTACGGCGTGATGTCAGATTTGTTCAAGCGTCGACAGGCTAGCACATTTATCATACCCGCGTGTCATAAAGCTGAGGGCGGCATGCGTAGACTGGCGATCATTTTCTTTTTTCTGGTTACGGCCTGTTCGCATGGGCCCTATCAAACACAGGCCGGAATACCGGTGACCGAATGGGCGGTTAAACCCGCACCGGGTCTTGATGCAGTGCTGCTCATCGGCGCTATGTCTGGCGACAAATTGCAGAGCAGTCACTATCCAGATGAAATCGCGAAATACAAAGCCACGCTAAGTGAAGAAGCCGGCGCCGCGCTGGATCGCATTGGTGTTGCTTTCTCTGCGCCTGGCCAAGGGCTTGCCGGTCCAAGCTTCGCCTTTCCGCTAGGGGCGGTGTCCGATCTTTCCGTAGACGGTGTTTACGCTGTGCTTGCTGATCCCAAACCATTTTTTCAGGGTTTGAATAGAGAGTTGAGTGATGAACGCTTGAGGCAACTTGGTGATCTGCGAACAGTTTATGATGAGTTGCGACAGGCAGGTTTTGCAGCGGACTGGGAAAATGAAGTCAAGCCGGTAGCAGAAGAGCGCGCTTCTTTATTTCGTAATTATCTTGCCGGTTACGATATCATCCCGGAACAGGAGCGGTATTTAGGCCGCTCACTTGAAAAGCGAATTGAAGTCTTGTTGCTACACTATAATCGCCCTTATGGCATTCGTGTACACGGTCAGCGCTTTGCGACCTATCACGGCTGGGATGAAGCGGATACGTTGCGTGTCGCCGTGCATGAGATGTTTCACCCGCCTTTCGACGGAAATAATGCGACGCTCAGACAAGCTGGCGCGCGTATCGCTGTTGATCCGCTTATAAACAATATTATCGACACCGCCGATCCAGCATGGGGTTATTCCAGCTTGGGCCGATTGGTTGATGAAGATTCTACGCAAGCTCTCGATATGATCGTGAGCCTTCGATTAGGTCTTGATCGCGACCCGGGAGAATATTGGCGAGAGCAGGACAACGGCATGCATTTGCTGGCTGCAGCGATGTATGACGCAATGGTCGAAACTGGTTTTGCTGAAACCGGCGGCGTTTATGAAGAATGGCTCATCGAGGCCTTAAGCAGCGAAATACTCTCGCCCGCAGCGGTCGAGCGCAGGGCTCGCAAGGTTGTCGGGGATGCGGCTGTCGATAAATGGTTGCCTGATAATTCAAAAAGCGGATCATAATTCCAAAATATGCCTTTGCAAGAAATTGTGTGGATTGCGGATCCATTTCCATAATCACAAACTATGAGCGCCAATTAAGCTATTGCAAGCATAAGACGAAAATGATCATTTCGCTTTATGCGTCTTGATCAATATCTTGTTCAACACCGGCTGTCTCTAAGCCGGACGCGTGCGCAGGAATCGATTGCAGCGGGCCTGGTTCACGTGAATGGCGTACCTGCAACGAAACCAGCGCACAAAGTAGGCGAAGCTGATGAAGTTGTTTTAACTGGTGCGACGCATCCATTCGTGTCGCGCGGCGGCGTGAAACTCGAAGCCGCGTTGTGTGCGTTTGACGTTGACCCCGCTGGCAAGGTTTGTCTTGACCTAGGCGCGTCTACGGGCGGTTTTACGGATGTGCTTCTCAGAAACGCCGCTGAAAAAGTCTATGCCGTGGATGTGGGAACCGGACAGCTCCATGAACACATTTCGAGCGATACGCGAGTGATAAATCTGGAACGCACCCACGCCAAAGACTTGTCGTCTTCGTTCATTACCGATCCGGTTGATCTGATCGTCTGCGACGTCAGTTTTATCTCACTCAAGAAAGCGTTGCCGCCGGCGTTGGCGCTTGCCGCGCCGCAGGCGAAGCTTGTGGCTTTGATCAAGCCTCAATTTGAAGTCGGCCCGAGCGGCATCGGCAAGGGTGGCTTAGTGAAAGATGGATTAGCTGAGCCTGCTGCGCGCAACATTGTTGAATGGATCGCCCGGCAAGACTGGATAGTGACCGGCGTGATTGACAGTCCGATCAAGGGTGGTGACGGAAACGCGGAATTTCTCGTCAGCGCCGTAAACCGGCAGTGAGAGGGCCGCGTCTTGTCACAGTTACGCCATTGAAACGCTCCGGTATGCTGCCATATCGAAAGTACGGACTGTCAAGAAAGGGCTCGCCATGGCGCCGTTAAGCACTGTCATCGCCAATGGCGCAAAGCGTGGGGCTTATGGAGCGACTCAAGCCGCGCGCATTCTCTGGTTCACCGGACATTACGCTTACGGCCGCCGCAAGATGGGGCCGCTGACGGAACCGGGCGCCGCGCCTTATGCGGAAGAGTTTGCGCCGCTCGACCGGGAGCGGTTGAAGAATGCATTTCGCGAGCTTTTTCAGCGAGATTGGAAAAACATCGAGACGGGCCAATATAAAATGCCTGTGGATCTGCGCCAGCGGCCGTCTTTTGCAAAACTCTGGAAACAAAGCCGGGATTATCTAAGCGATGCCGATAAGGTCGCTCGGCGAAAAGCCGCCAAAGGCCATTCAGAGGTTTACTCGCTCGCGTATAAGGAAAAATTTCCGCGTTACTATCTGCAGAATTTTCATTACCAGACAGATGGATGGATGAGCGAAAGCTCTGCCGACCGCTATGATATGCAGGTTGAGACGTTGTTCACTGGAGCTGCTGGTCCCATGCGTCGGCAGGCGCTTCCATTCATAAAAAAAGCGCTTGAAGGAAAAGACGCCAGTACAGCGCACTTGCTGGATCTTGGCTGCGGTACGGGACGGTTTTTAGGTGAAGTGAAAGACAACTGGCCACAACTGAATGTCACCGCTCTTGATCTGTCGCCGGCCTATATAGGCAAAGCGCGCGCGAACTTGGGCCGGTGGAAGGATATAGCTTTTGTTCAGGAAAATGCTGAAGCGACCGGCTTGCCCGATGCATCATGCGATATCGTCACAGCGGTTTATTTATTCCATGAATTGCCCCCTGCTGTCAGAAAACGCGTCGCTGCTGAAATCGCGCGCGTTCTAAAGCCTGGCGGGATTTTGGTTCAGGTGGATACTATTCAATATGGCGATGAGCCTGGCCTTGATATTCTGTTGGAAAATTTTCCACGCGGTTTTCATGAGCCTTATTATGACAGCTATTGCCGGGAAGACTTGCAATCGCTTTTTGCCGATGCGGGTTTGGACAAGCAAGACGAAACGCTCGCCTTTTTGACAAAAGTGACTGGCTTCAAAAAGCCGGTGTAACGCTGCCGCACTGCGCGCGGTGCGTGAGAGCGTGATCCGCAAGAACCAGCGCCATCATCGCCGCGCCCACAGGCACGCCGCGTATGCCGACGCATGGATCATGTCGGCCTTTAGTTTGTATCTCAGTTTCTTCGCCGGAAGCCGTAATCGTTTTGCGCGGCGTCAATATTGACGAGGTCGGCTTAACGGCGAACCTGACGACAATGTCCTGTCCCGAGGAGATGCCGCCGAGGATGCCTCCCGCCTTGTTCGAGAGAAAATGAGGGCGCCCGTTCCGCATACGAATTTCATCGGCATTTTCTTCGCCGCTCAGCGCCGCCGCATCCATGCCTGCGCCAATCTCGACAGCCTTGGCGGCGTTGATTGACATCATTGCGCTCGCAAGATCGGCGTCGAGCTTGCCGTAAACCGGCGCGCCGAAACCAGCGGGGACGCCCGAGGCGACAACTTCTATAACGGCGCCCATGGATGAACCTGCCTTGCGCGCCTCATCCAGCTTTTCTTCCCACAGTTTCGCAGCGACCGGGTCCGGACACCAGAATGGATTTTTGTCAATTTCCGTCCAGTCGAAATTTTCGCGGTCGATTTTGTAAGGCCCCATCTGCACGAGGCAGGCGCGAATCCACACCGGATCGTCCAGCACTTCAGCCAGGGCTTTTTCCGCGATGACGCCAGCGGCGACACGTGCTGCGGTTTCGCGTGCGGATGACCTGCCACCGCCGCGATAATCACGAAGCCCGTATTTGGCGTCATAGGTGAAGTCTGCGTGGCCGGGGCGGTATTTGTCGCGAATATCCGCATAGTCCTTGGAACGCTGATCGACATTCTCGATCATCAGGCTGATGGGTGCGCCAGTCGTGCGCGGACCGTCGGTGCGGTCATCCTCGAACACGCCGGAAAGGATTTTTACCGTATCGGGCTCTTTGCGCTGGGTGACGAATTTCGACCCGCCGGGTTTGCGCTTGTCGAGAGCCGCCTGAATATCCTCCGGCCGCACTACGATCCCGGGCGGACAACCGTCAATCACCACGCCAAGGGCGAGCCCATGGCTTTCACCCCATGTGGTAAACCGAAAGATCCTGCCGAAGGTGTTTAAAGACATGCGCTTTTTCTATATCAGCATCATTCCAATCGCGAGGGCTATCATGCCTCCAATCGCCGCAGGAAGGGTTAACGGGCCTCATTCAGCCCCGCTGGAGTATATTCATGAAGAGTGAAAACCTCATTCCGCCAAGTCCAAACGCCGAGGCGTATGCTGTTGATGACGATCAGGGGGATGTATTTTCCATCGGTGATCCGTTTGCGTTGTTTGCCGAATGGCTGGCGCTGGCCGGCAAGACGGAGCCGAACGATCCCAACACCATGGCGCTCGCGACTGTCGATGAGGCCGGCATGCCGGATGTCCGCATGGTCTTGTTAAAAGATTTCGACGCCTGTGGCCTGACATTCTATACGAATGTCGAGAGCGCGAAAGGGCGCCAGCTTGCCGCGAACCCGAAAGCGGCGGTTTGTTTTCACTGGAAAACCATTCGCCGGCAGGTGCGTTTTCGCGGGGATATTGCGCCTGTAAGCGATGAAGAGGCGGACGAATATTTTGCATCGCGCGCCCGCGGCGCCCAGCTTGGCGCCCATGCCTCGGCCCAGTCTCGACCGCTTGACGACAGGGCGAAGCTCGAAGCTGCAATAGCTGCACTAGACAAGGACTATGATAGCGATGTTTCTCGCCCGAAGCACTGGTCCGGCTACAGACTAAAACCTGTTGAAATTGAGTTCTGGGTGAACCGGCCATATCGCCTGCATGATCGCCTGCAATATGTGAGTGAAAACAATGACTGGGTGAAGCAAAAGCTTTATCCTTAAGAATAGACCTTTCAACCGGCTTCGAATAAGCTGGTCTTGGCGGTTGAGAGGGCTGACATATGCACATTATCCTCGCCATTTTGGGCGCGCTGGCGGCGGCGTTCTGGGCATTCACCTATTTCATGCGTGCGGCGAACGAAGGCCGCGAAGCCGTAGGCGAGGTGAAGGGCGTCATCCGCAGAGGTAAATGGAACCGCCGCGTCGATAAACGTCTCATTGAAAACCTTTCCGACCCGCGCGAAGCGGCGGCGGTGCTGCTTTATCAAATGGCCGCCTATGACGGGCATGTTACTGATCGTCAGTACAAAAAAATTGTCGCCGATATGCGCGACATATTTCAGGCTGATGAGGAAACCGCCGAGGGGCTTTATGCTTTTGGCCGTATGGCGGTGGGCGAGATCAATGATGCCGGGAACAACGTACGCAAAATTCTGCGTCCTGTTACCGAGGTGTGTACCGAGGCTGAAAAAGGTCAGCTTGTTGATCTGCTTGAACAGACAGCGGAAATTGAGGGCGAGCCAAGCGATATGCAACGGCGCTTGATTGCTGAAGCGAGAAGGGTGTTGTTGCCAGTGTAAGGTGGCGAGTCTTCGGGTTTCTCAGGCGACTGTTGTAAATTATTACTAATCGATATATTAAGATGCAGTCGATAACCAGCCGACCTGATGTGAGTATTTGATGGAAAAATCCGCGTGTCTGAAATTGTTAGTGACGCCAATGCCGGTCGTCGCCGCCCTCGTGCTTGCAATGGGATGCGAGAGAGTATCGCAGCCAAGTAACGGCGCCGTTGTTCAAGAGATGCCGGAACCTCAGATTGACTTGAGCGTAGACTGGTCAGAGTCGCAGCGAAGTGGCTGGTACAGTTTGATGGAAGAGCTTGAGATTCAGGAACTCGTGGCCGATCTGTCATCCCACCACCAGCCGTCTGATTATGTGGTTGAAAACGTCAACGTCATCACGATGCAGGACGATACGCCATTATTGAACCACGCGGTGGTGGTGTCCGATGGAAAAATTTTAGCAATCGGTCCTAGTGCTGATGTTGTGGTCCCTGACGGCGCCGAAGTAATTGACGGCGGCGGACGCTGGCTGGCGCCAGGCCTTACTGACATGCATGTGCATAACCTCGAGTCGCATAGCCAACACATTTTGAATGTTGTCATGGGCGTGACAACTGTGCGCGATCTCGACGGTTTTCCGTTCCTCTTGAAAATGCGCGATGCGGCGGCAGAAAATTTATTGTTTGCGCCGCGTATGTTTGTTTCAGGAACAATCTTGAACGGCAGCGATTTTGGCGGTTACGCGCGCAAGATAGATACTGTGGAAGAAGCGCGCGACGCGGTAAGAGAACAAGCCGCTTTGGGATATGATTTCATCAAGACGCATAATTCCCTTTCAGCAGAATTGTTTTTAGCAATTGTAGAAGAGGCGCATGCGCAGGGAATGGATGCAGTTGGCCACATTCCTGTACCTGTTCGTGTGGAAACAGCCGTCAGCTCGGGGATGCGGACCTTTGAGCATTTCAAAGGATACATTGTCGACAGTGCGTTGACGATCAGTGATGAAGATTATGTAGCCGCAACAGATGGCGCCGAAGTGTGGAATACGCCCACCTTCACTACCTATCTAAACCACCTACGCGGTGACGACGCGACACGTGTGTTGGCTAATGAAGAGATGATGCAATACGTGCCGCCCGCCATGTTGCAACGCTGGAAAAATCATGCCGCGCAGGATGTCGATCAAGTCACTGTTCTGCGGCAAAATATTTATCCGATGTCGCGGCAAATTTTCACGGAGTTGCGTACGCTTGATGACGCAAAATTTCTGGCCGGCACGGATTCCGGTTCCTATGAATTGTTGGTTCCCGGGTTCGTTCTTCATGAGGAATTGAGAATTTTTCAGGAGCTCGGCATGACGCCGTTTGAGGCGCTTGAAACCGCTACGACGAACGCCGCGGTCGCGATGCGACAGGATGGAGAGTTCGGCGTTATTGCACCGGGCGCCGCAGCCGACTTTGTGCTGCTGGAGCAAAACCCACTTGAAAATATTGAAAATCTGCAAGAGATCGAAGCTGTAGCAATGCGAGGCATCTGGATTGACGCCGCAGAGAGAGATCAAATTCTAGCGCAACTGAAAGATGCGATCGCTCGTTCGGAAGCTCGAATTTCCACAGCCGGGCCCGTAACGGCTTCGGACTTTGATGATTATATGACCCGCCTCGCCGTGCTCAAAGACAATGGCTTTGTCTATCGCGACCATTATCTCGATTATGCAGCGTCAATGTATGAATATGTAGGTCGCCCGAACGATGCGGAACGCATCCATGCGATGAAAACCGATTCTGATTTCGGGTTTTCCTGGTTCCGTTTTGAGTAAAGAACGTGTTGAGCGTTATACCTGCACCGTATAATTTTTATCGAGGGCCGGTTCGCCGTCGCACTGAACTGCGCCGGTTCTGACCAGCCTGATCAGATGCGCAAAGACGTTCAGCGCCGCCGCCTTGTGCAGGCGCGGATCGACGTCGGCGTACATGGCGGGAACAATCTCTTTGATCGTTGTGCGGCCTTTTTTGATCTGGTCGATGATTTGCGCATCGCGCATCAGGCGATGGGTCTTCACCGCGCGCACAAACCGCCGGGGTTTTTGGATGGGCGCGCCATGGGTCGGAAAATAAATCTCGTCGTCACGAGCGAGCAGGGCGTCTAGGCTGTTCATGTAATCGCCCATGTCGCCATCCGGCGGCGCCACGACGGTTGTCGCCCACCCCATCATGTGGTCGCCCGTAAACAAGGCTTTTTGTGAAGGCAGGGCGAAACATAAATGGTTCGATAAATGCCCCGGCGTGTGCACGGCCTCGATCCGCCAATCTGACCCTTCGACAATGGCTCCGTCGCCAATAAATTCGTCGGGGGTGAAAGAATAATCGGCGCCTTCATCCAGCGCTGGCGCATCATCATTCTTGTTACGGACGGGATGACCTGAAAACCCTAGCACCGGCGCACCTGTGGCATCTGCAAATTTACGCGCGAGTCCGCAATGGTCCGAGTGCGTATGGGTGATCAGGACATGCGTCACCCGTTCGTCTTTCAATTCACGCAACAGCGCTTTCAGGTGATCGTCGCGATCAGGGCCGGGGTCGATGACGGCCACATCGCCTTCGCCAATGATGTAGGTTCCGCTGCCAGTATAGGTGAACGGTCCGGGATTTTCCGCGATGACGCGGCGTACGCCTGGCGCTACCACATCAGCGGCACCGTAGGTGAAGTTGATATCTTTAACAAAGGGTATGCCGGCCAATGGCTTTGCGCCTTATTGCTTGAGCGCGTCGTCTACCATCGCGGCGAAACTGTCTGCAAGCCCGCGCATGGCGGTCAGTTTATCCTGCGCGCGCATGGCTGAAGGCGGCCCCATATCCGTTTTGTTGGCGTCGACAATATAGATGCGCCCGTCAGTGCGATCGCGCAGGACGTCAAGTCCGCCAAAGTCCAGTTGCATGCTGCGTGCAAAGGCGGAAATCTTATCCTGCTCTTCACGGGAAAGCATGGCGTCGGTTGCAGCAAGATCGACGCGATGATTATCGTTTGTGAAACGAAGATCGCGGCTACGCCGTTTCAAAAATACGTAAGGCGTCGTCTTGCCGCCGACCACCGGCGTGCGGATGTCCACATGCTCAACGCCGTCAAAAGTGTTTTCGATATTGCGCTGATAGACATAGCCAGGTTTTGGGGCGCCTATGGGTCCGCTAACAAGGCGTCCGTCATGCTTGCCATTCGATTCTGATTTTTCAACGAGATCGCCTTGATGCGTTCTGGGGTCGACACAAAGCGCGTAGCCAAAAGTTTCTTCAAAGATGCGGCTGACGACACTTTTGCGGATATCAAAACAGCCGACATTGAAAGCTGGCTTCTCGGAAGGCGCCACACGCGGCGCCGTTAAAAATTCCCGATCCTCGAAATAAAAGTGAAGATCGGCTTCGTCGGGGTCGTCTACGATCTTGACGTCCGCCAACTGACATACTGGCCAGATCGCGTAATAGGAGCGCGGCTTTTTCGGAAAGAACGAAATCCGCGCGCGCGGTTCACGACCGCGAACGATGCGCGTAGCGCGAAGACCGTTGATGAGCCAGACAAAGCTGGCGATGCGCCAAGCGTCGCGTGCAAAGCCGGACGTGAGCGGTATGACCGCGCCGGTCTCGGTCGCGACCAGCTCGTTACCGTTAATTTTAAACTCGCCGAAGATCGACATGCCCGCTCCCGATGCATCCATCCCCCGCCGCAATCAACATGGCTTTTTATGCGATGACAAGGAAATAAAGACTTCGCGAGCGGATAAATAGCCCGATTCAGGCGAACGGCGCGGCTTTTGCGATGAACCGGCCATGTGTGCCGATCGTAAACAATTCCTGAACGTTACAACCGCCATTGCGATTGCGGCGTTAACCATTTGCGGTCCCGCCGCCGCCCAATCGGCAGGCGGGATTTCCATCGGCGATGGGGCGGGCGGCATCACCGATCGCGCCTATGTGGCGGCCCCGCCGAATTACACTTATGTGATCGAAAAAGAGCAGGGCAGCTTTTTGGACTGCGGCGCCGGACAGGAAGAGCGCGTTACTGACGAGGACGGGCGCGATGTGGCCTTTTTGCGCTGCGGGGTCACGCTGACGGAAACAATTGTTATCCCGGCGGCGGCGACAAGCGCGAAAATAACAATCCATTACTAAAATTAGTCAGCGGCCTCCATCAGGCATCGGTCCGTTTCAAGATCGCCGTCCAGCCATCGCGCCGCGACGGAATATTTTTTTCCGTAGTCAAAAGTAACGCCGCAGGTCGCATCGAGTGTTGTATGCCAGAGTCGCGTCCTGCCTTCGATCTCGCCATTGTTTGACCACTTGACGTCAAAGATGGTCGCCATCCGGTCCTCCACGGAGCGTCTGTCTGAGCCGAGCGTTACTTCTGCGTCAATCACAAACCCGGAAAAAATGACGTCAGGACGTTCCGTTGTCGCCGGGCAAACGCATGACGGCGCGTCTATCACTTCAGGCGGCGCGTAAGGGTCATATTCCTGGGCGCTCGCAACCGTAAAGATCTGTGTAAGAACTACTGCAATCAAACTCATATACTACTCGTCGTTTTTGTTTTCCTTGCCCAATGCTTCCAGCACCGGCGCATGCGCGCTGATGTCAAACCCCGCCTGGACTGCATCAGCGACAATATCCGAAACAGCGCGGCCTTCGCTTGCTGAAAGGTAAGACAGAAGGAAGGTTGATCGCGCGCCTGACCGGCAAAAGGCGAGAGTCTTTGTTCTCTCGACACTATCCAACGCCGATTTTAAGGCCTCAATATGACCTTGGGTGATGCCCTCGGGCCCGACGGGAATATGGGCGTATTTCATGCCAACGGCAGTCGCCGCCGTTTCCAGCTCGGCGCTTTTCGGCTGGCCGATCATTTCGCCGTCCGGACGATTGTTGACGATCAGTTTGAACCCTTCATCCGCTGCGGCGGCGACTTCCGCCACGGAGAGTTGTGGCGAAACGTAAAACGCATCTGTCAGCAATTTGGATCCTGTGGTCACGGTTTGTCCTTTTCTGCGATCAGCATTCTTATTATTGTCGCGAGCGGTAGGCAAATCCGCCTCTTTTCAATATGCTTTCTTTTTACGCCTGTTTCCAACCCTGCATGGGTGAAAACTCCCAAGGAGACATTCACAATGACGGCGCCGGTTTTTCATCTAGCTATTCCCGTCGACGATCTCGCCAAAGCTGAGGCGTTTTATGGCGACTTGTTTGGCTGTGAGCGCGGGCGGCGCTCTGAGCGCTGGATAGACTTTAATTTTTTCGGTCACCAACTGGTCGTTCATCTCGCGCCCGAAGAATGCGGGTTCACTTCCAAAAGCGAAGTCGACGGTAAAAAAGTGCCCGTCAAACATTTTGGCGTCGTTCTTGACCCGGCGGAATGGGAAAAACTGGCGAACCTCCTCAAAGATGCCGGTACGGACTTTATCATTGAGCCGGGTATTCGTTTCAAAGGCGAGGCGGGGGAACAGGGCACTTTCTTTTTGCTGGACCCAGCCGGCAATGCGCTTGAGTTCAAGTGCTTCAAGGATATGGATCAATTGTTTGCCGCTTGATTAAGGGCGCAGGTTCGCATCCCAACTCTTTCGATAAGGGAGCTGAGGGCCGGCGCCTGTCAGTTCTGTCCTGTTAATCGTCGTCGCCAATATCGCCGAGAGATCTGATGGCGACCCAGATGTTCCAGATAACAAACACTGACAGCCCGAAAAATATAAGGAACTGCCAGAAGGTCATAACATCTAAGATATGGTGTGGCGCTGATAGGTTGGCAAGATGCTGAATGCGCCGCGCGCCGCGTTTAACCTTCCGCTTTGAACACGATTTCGCCATCGACGACTGTCATGACCGGTTTGGCGGAAAGAATTTCGTCCTCCGGAACGGTCATGATGTCTTTCGAGAAGACCGTGAAGTCGGCGCGTTTGCCCGGCTCGATGGCGCCGAGTTCGTTCTCCTGAAACGAGGCGTAAGCAGGCCAGAGGGTAAACATCTTTAGCGCTTCTTCGCGGCTCACCGCCTGACTGGGACGCCAGTCTTCGGTCTGCGTGCCGTCGAGGCCGCGTCGCGCGACGGCGGCGTAAAACTCGATCAGCGGATCGCCGCGCTCCACCGGCGCATCGGACCCAGCGGCGATGACGGCGCCGGCGTCGATCAGGGAGCGCCAGGCATAGGCGCCGTCAAGGCGGTCGGGGCCGAGCCTGTCTGGTGCGAAAAAAAGATCGCCAATGGCGTGGCTTGGCTGCATTGATGGGATGACGCCAAGCTCGGCAAAGCGTGGAATATCTTCCACATGGACGATCTGGGCGTGTTCAATCCGCCAGCGCATATCGTCTTTATCCGGATGACGTGCGAACACGTCTTCATACCAGTCGAGCACAAGCTTGTTGCCGCGATCGCCGATGGCGTGCGTGTTCACCTGAACGCCCGCCGCAATTGCCTTATCTAGCAGAGCTGTTGCCTCTTGTTCGTTCATCAACAACAGACCGCTCGTATCCGGCCGGTCGCTATAAGGTTCCGAAAGAGCGGCGCCACGAGAGCCAAGCGCGCCGTCCACGTAAAGTTTCATAGCATTGGTGATAACGTGACCATTATCGCTGGTGCTGGGACCGTTGCTAATTATTGCGTCGAGCCCTGACTGATCGATGGAGTTGTAAATGCGGACGTTGATAAGATTTTCGTCCGACATCTCCTCCATCACAGGGACATTCGCAGGGTCAACCGACATGTTATGAAGACCGGTCCAGCCATAGGCGGCGTAAACATCTGACGCTTTTTCGAAGGCGTTGCGCTTCGTCTCCTCCGTCGGCGCGGAGACGAGACCACCGACGAGGCTCATGGCGTTGTCGATAAGAATGCCGGTTGCGCGGCCATTCTCATCGCGTTCGATCTTTCCGCCTTCGGGATCGGGCGTGGCGTCGTCGATGCCGGATGCGTCAAGCGCGGCGGAATTGGCCACCAGCGCATGACCGTCAGCGCGGCTCAGGAGTACAGGGTTATCCGGGCTGACCGGATCGAGATCGTCGCGCGTCGGCATCCGCCCCTCGGGCCAGCCGGTTTCAATCCAGCCGCGCCCGACAATGGTTTCGCTTTCACCCGTATGCTGGACATTCGCCGCAACGATAGAGACGAGTTCCTCAACCGAACCAACACCCTCAAGATTGAGGGTCAACTCGCGCATGCCGATTCCGAAGAAGTGCGCATGGGCGTCCGTGAAGCCGGGATAAAGCGCTGCGCCGTTCAGATCGATGATGTCCGGATTGTCGCCCGCACCCTCAATCACGAGGTCGCGCGTGCCGACTGCAAGGATAACACCGCCTGAAACAGCGACTGCTTCGGCTCGCGGGGCTTCATCCACGCCAGTATAAATTGGGCCGCCGGTGTAGACGGTGACGTTTTCGACTGGCGCCTGCTGGCTGCCGGCGTCGTCAACTTTTGCGCAAGCGGTGAGGAACAGGACCGCCGCCAGTGTGAAAAATGAACAAAAACGCTTTTTCATGAATGGGTTCTTTCGGGTGTTGATTTTAGGGGTCCATATCCCCGAAAGCGCGTCATCGCAAACGGCTGCGAATGAGTGCTCTCTGCATGGTTAATTTGCGTCATGTTTTCGCCACAATTCCCGCATGGCGCGAGGGTTTGAGCGGAAACCACTAAATTGTTGCAACGCAGCGATTTTTTTGCGTGCAGAGGCCCTAGAGGCATTGACATTGCAGTGGATATCTAGAAATTGAAATGCGTTATTAATGGTCCGTTAATAACGCGACGCTCGGCGATTCCGGGCAACAGTTTTAGTATCCGAGTGGGGGACGACTTATGACCACCCTTCGTCTTATCGCAGCAGCAGTTGCAGCTACATTCCTCGTAGCGGCTCCGGCGAATGCGACGACATTCATCTTCAAGAGCGGCGGTGCGTTCCTCGACATGCCGACCGGCAACGTCGCCATGGATTGCGGCACCGTTGGCGCAGACCTCTGCACCGACAACGACGCGAATGGCTTTGCCTATTCCAAGGAAGGCATTGGTTTTACCGCGACCGCCTACACCTACACCGACAACACTTTCTCGTCTCGTAATGCGACGCAGTTGATCCAGGACATCTCTCCGCAGAACTCAGGTTTGGCGGCGCTGTCCGAGATGGACGACACGCAGGACCAGACGCAGCTCGATTCGCTCGAAGCTGTTGAGTTCGTTTTCGACGCAGCAGTTTACCTGACGAATATCGAGTTCAACTCCGGCGCTGACAGAGATTGCGGCGCAGCGGATCAGCCTGAAGGACCTTGCGGTTTCTTCGAACTTTACATCGACGGTGCGCTCGAGGGCACATTCGAAGCAGTTGACCTGCTGACGATGGTGTTCTTCGGCGAGACTTTCGAGTTCCGCGCAATCACGCCAAACGCTGGCTTCACGATCGCGCAGTTCGAAGTATCGAATGTTCCGATCCCGGGCGCGCTTCCGCTCCTGCTTTCGGGTCTTGCAGGCCTCGGCTTTGCAGCACGCCGCAAGAAGTCTGCTTAACGTCTAAAGCAGACCTGACTGAATACGAAAAGCCGGCCTTTCGGGGCCGGCTTTTTTGCACTCGAAATTCAAGGTCAGTGCGTTGTCCAAAATAGCGGCGACATAGAAAGAACCGTGGTCCTAAGCCGTTGCAGGTTCTGCTTCTCTGGTTTTGAGAATATCAGTGGCGAAGGCCAGCGTGCGCTCATTGTCCACGTCGATTGGGGATTCCGGAAAGGGCATGTCAACAACGCCGAGGTCAAGGCCGAACTTGTTCCCCAGTTTTGCAAAAGCGGCATCACGCTTGAACCAGGCGGCCTTGTAGGCAATGGCGTTAAACAGGCCGAATGCGCCAATCAGCTTCGCCTGCGGCGCTTTCAGAAACTGACCGCCCGTGCGGAATACGGACGCCGCCGCGAGGGCCTTCGGGTTCATGATGCCAAAGATGTTGCAGTTGGTGAATTCGCCGTCGCGGAACTTGTGAAAGCGCTCCTGACCGCCCGGATATTTGGAATAGAGCGTCTCCTTGCTGGCCATGCCGGCGCAGGCGTCAAACCGTTCCGCTTCCTTGCAGAAGAACCCGAAGATCTCCGGCGTGAACAAGACGTTGTCTGCGGTGGTGATAATGGCTGGGAATGCATCGTCATTATCGAGGGCGGCGGCGACGCTGTCGAAAATGTTCTCGCCTGAACGAACGACGCGAACGAGGCCGGAATCCATCAGGCCGCGAACATAGCCCGCCTTTTCCAGCGCGGTCTCGTCCTCGATTGAAATGGTGATCTGCCTCGCCAGCCCGCTATCGACAATGCCGCTTAACGTCCATTCGACAAGCGGCTTGCCTTCGATCTCAACAAGGCATTTGTGGCTGACGCCGGCGGCTTCGGCGAGCGGATTGATGATGCCCAACCGCTGCGCGGCCATGACGACGAAGTGATATTGTTTTTCTGCTTTATCGCTCATGGACGCAATCTCTTTCCTTGTTCGAATGATGCCTTGCCTGAATGATTATCGAATTGTTGATGATCGCCGGTAAAGCGGCGCGATGCCCGCCGGATGGCGGCAGCGGCTCAACGCCAATCACGAGCCACGTAAAATCAATGCCGATATAGGTGCGAATAAATATAGCGTCAATTAACCCTTACCGCACAGGGTGTTGCGGCTTATTACGGGGACGGCAAGTTAAAAGGCCAAAGACGGTTTGCAGGCGGCATGAGCGTAGACAGAAGCGAGCAGGGAAAAGCAGGGCCGGTGGGGCGCATCTTGCGCAACGCCCGCGCGCTTTTGTCGGGCAAGGCGCTTGGCGGCATCCTAAGCCTTGCCTATCTCGCCATCGCCGCGCGCGGCCTCGGGCCGGAGGGCATGGGCGCGCTGGTGCTCGCCCATGCCTACGCTATGGTCATAGCCGGCGTTGCGCGGTTTCAGTCATGGCAGGCGGTCATTCGTTTCGGCGCGCCCATGGTGCGCGATGGCGATGACCAACGGTTCAGGGGCCTTTTGCGCTACACGATCCGGCTTGATCTCATTAGCGGCGTGGTTTCCGTCATCGCCGCGCTCGCCATTGCGCCCTTTGCGGCGCGCGCCTTCGGTTGGTCGGAGGACATTCGCGGGCTGATCACGGCCTATTGTTTTGCAACGCCGTTCCTGATCGCCGCGACGCCCACGGGCGTCTTGCGGCTTTACGACAAGTTCAAATTGCTCGGCTGGCAATTGGCGCTGATGCCGACGGTGCGTTTTGTCGGCGCGATTATCTTGTGGCTAACCGGCGCCGGTTTATCCGCATTTCTGATCGTCTGGATCGCCAGTGTCTTCGTGCATGGCGCAAGTCTCTGGTGGCTTGGCTGGCGCGAGCTGGTCCGGCGCGAGCAACGCCCGCGCCTGTTTGGCAAGGCGGAGCGCGCCGCCGACAAGGCGTGGCTGCCTTTTATGATCAAGACGAACCTTTCAAGCTCAATTGAGCTGATGCACAATAATGTTCCCGTACTGATTGTTGGCGCCGTTCTCGGCGGCGCGCCAGCAGGGTTTTTGAAACTCGCCTATAACCTCACCAATCTGCTGGCGCAGCCGATCACCCTGTTCAACCAGGCGACCTATCCGGAACTCTCCCGCATCGAAGCCGAAAGCGGCCCCGCCGCCATGGTGAAAGTGGCGTTACGCTCCATCGCCAGCGCGGCAGCGATCATTGCGCCGATCGTCTTGTTGTATTTCCTCTTCCGCCGTGACCTTGCCGTCGCGGTGGGGGGCGAGGCGTTCTTGCCCGCCGCGCCGCTGATTGCGCTGATGGCGGCGGCGCAGATCTTTCACATCGCGGCGCTGGGCCTGGAGTCCGCCGTTCTCGCACGCGGGCGCGCAGGCTGGGCGCTGACCGGGCAGGCGACGGGCGCGCTTGCGCATCTTGCATTCCTGAGCGTTGCACTTGCGTCACTCGGTGTCATCGCTGCGCCACCCGCCATCATGACTGGGTGGTCTGTGTTGATTGCGGTGCTGGTGGTGGCTTTGTTAACGGAGCAACGCCGTCAGATGCAAAAATATTGAGCGTGCGTGCGTTATTTTCGTTTGTTCTTTGTGGAAATAGCACGCTCAAGTTTTTTCAGGAGTTCAACTTCGATTTTAGCTACGGCCAATTGCATTTGTTTGCGCGTGTAGTGTCCGCGCTCCACTTCTCCTGAAACGGTTATGCCAGTACGGCTATGCGTAATAGATATTTTGGTAGACGTAATTGCGGAATGGCGTGATTTTCGCGCTTTTGCACTCCCGCCGCTACTCGATGACTCGTAAATTACATTCAATTCTGATCGATCGAGCAATCCTCAAGCTCCCGCTTTCACCGCAAAACTCCACGCCAGCGCCGCGAGGGGCTGAACCTGATCGCCCATCTTTTTTGCTTCCGGGGAGGAGGCGTTGCCCTGCAGCGAGCGGGCGTAAACGCCCTGAATGATCGAGGCGAGGCGGAACATGTTATAGGCGAGGCAGAAGTCGAGGTGACCGACCGCATCGCGGCCCGTGCGCTTTGAATAATATTCCGCAGCGGCATCAAGCGTCGGTATACCCTCAGCCCCCAGATCCAGTCCCATCAATCCGCCGCGTACGGAGCGCGGCATGTGCCAGACCATCAGAAAGTATGTGAAGTCGGCGAGCGGGTGGCCGAGCGTCGATAATTCCCAGTCGAGAATGGCGAGCGTCTTCGGTTCGCTCGGATGCATGATGGCGTTATCAAAACGAAAGTCGCCATGAACGATGGAGGTTGCATCATCCGCCGGGATCGCCGTGGGCAGCCATTTGATGAGATTGTTCATCTCCTCGATGGCCGATGTTTCCGCCGCCTCATACTGTTTCGACCAGCGCCCGATCTGGCGTTCAAAATAATTGCCGGGCTTGCCATAATCACTGAGGCCTGTTGCCTGGTAGTCCACCATATGCAGGTCAGCGAGCGTGTCGATCAGCGCATGGTAAAGTGGCGCACGATCCTGCTTGGCGACTTCCGGCAGACCCGCATCCCAGAAGATGCGCCCCTCCACAAAATCCATGATGAAAAAGGCCGTGCCGATGACGCTGTCGTCCTCACACAGGGCATAGGTTTTCGGCACGGGGAAATTTTGCGTGCCGAGCGCCGTCATCACTTTATATTCGCGGTCGACAGCGTGGGCCGATGGTAGCAATTTGCCCGGCGGCTTGCGGCGTAAGACGTATTTTTTCGACGGCGTGTTGATGAGGTAAGTGGGGTTCGACTGGCCGCCCTTGAACTTCTTGATGCTAACGGGGCCTTTAAAACCCTCCACATGCTCTTCCATGTAACGGCTCAGCGCCGCCTCATCGATTTTCAGGTGTTCGGGCGCGTCGGTGACGCCGGTGAAATCTTCTTTTGCTCTGTCGGCCATTTGTTCCTCTTCAAGCGCCGCGGAAATGTTCGATGATCATGAACGCGCCGATGATAACAAATCCGGCGCCAGCAATCAGCTTTAATGGCAGCGCAGCCAGCCATCGGTCGGCGGCCGCGCCTGCGATCACCGCAGCGCCGGTCGAGGCGATCAGCGCCAGCGCCGCCGCGAAAAACACCAGCAATTTCGATTTGCCTTCGTCGCTGGCGAACAACACGGTCGCGAGCTGCGTCTTGTCGCCAAGCTCGGCGAGGAAAACAGCGGCGAAGACGGTGAAAAACGCGGTCATGGTTTTACGGTTCCAAGTTTACGGTGAAAATCGAAGAAAGCATGCGTCACACGATCCGGCGCTTCGGTGTGCGGGTAGTGGCCGATGTCCTCGAACAAGATGGCATCTGCGTTCGGGACAAGCTCCAGATAATGCTCATACATATGCTTGCCTGAGACCGGGTCGGCGCCGCCGTCGATCAGGCGCATCGGGATATGCGTTTCTTGCAGCGCGCCGACCCAGCGTTCGCGGTTGGCTTTGCGTTCGGGGATATACTGCATCAGCTTGTGAAAGATTTTTTTGCCGCCGCCTTCCTCGAACAGCGACCAGTGTGCATCGATTTCTTCGTCCGTTGCTTTGGTGTTTACGCCGAATATACCGTCGAACGCCTTGCGTAATTTATTACGCGACATCTGGCTGCCAAGCAGGGGGCCTAACGGCGTCAACGCGAGTTTCTGGATTGGTCGCGCACGGTGTTGTTCGGGAAAGAGTCCGCCATTTAAAAACACGATAGACTTGATGGCGAAGCTCAGACTTTTTTCATTCGCCCGCGCCAGCAGTTCCTGCGCGACGGTGTTCCCATAATCGTGCACGAACAAATGCGCTTCGCTGACCGAAAAATGTTCGAGCAGCGCTTCCTGCAAATCCGCCTGATTGAAAATCGAATATTTTATGTTGGTTGGTTTGTCAGAAAGGCCGAAGCCAAGCATGTCGAGGGCTGCAAGGTTGAAATGCTGCGCCAGCTCTGGCCACATGCCCGACCAGTCCCATGACGACGTGGGGAAACCATGGATGAGAAGCAGCCATGGTTTTTCGTTATTAGGATCGGCGCTTGTCCACCA
Source organism: Hyphococcus flavus (assembly GCF_028748065.1). Lineage (GTDB taxonomy): Bacteria > Pseudomonadota > Alphaproteobacteria > Caulobacterales > Parvularculaceae > Hyphococcus > Hyphococcus flavus. Next base: position 2,018,981 of record NZ_CP118166.1, read on the forward strand.
GGCGATTGAGTGGCCGCTGAATTCCATGCGGCGCGCTTCCTCGCGCCATTTGTCGACGGGAATCAAGACGCGCCCCCAAGCGCGCGCCAGCCGATATCCTTGCGGTAAAACCCGCCGGGCCAGTCGATAGCCTCAACGCCCGCGTAAGCGCGCGTCACCGCTTCGCGAATGTCAGCGCCTGTGGCGGTGACGTTCAACACGCGTCCGCCATTGGCGAGCAGCTTGCCGTCTTCTTCCTTCGTGCCTGCATGGAAAACAATGACGCCGGGCAGGTCTTCGGCCTTGTCGACGTTTTTGATCTCAGATCCCTTTTTATAGGCGCCGGGATAGCCGTCCGCCGCCATGACCACCAGCGCCGCCGCATCGTCACTCCAGTCAATCGCAGCGCCTTTGAGCTGGCCTGTTGCCGCGCGATAAAGCAGCGGAAGCAAATCACTCCGCATGCGGCGCATCAAAAGCTGACATTCGGGGTCGCCGAAGCGCGCGTTGAATTCAACAAGACGCGGCTGTTCGTCCTTGATCATCAGCCCGGCGTACAAAACGCCGACATAAGGCGTGCCACGTTTTTTCATTTCCGCAACAACAGGCTCGATGAGTTGTTTCATCGTGCGTTCGTAAACCGTGCCTGTGAAAACAGGCGCCGGGGAATAGGCGCCCATGCCGCCGGTGTTGGGGCCTTCATCTCCGTCATAGGCGCGCTTGTGATCCTGCGCGGCGATCATGGGCACGATGTTCTCACCATCGGTGATCGCGAAGAAGCTTGCCTCTTCTCCTTCCATGAATTCCTCGATGACAACTTCAGCGCTCGCATCACCAAATTTGCCGCCAAGCATCTCGTCCACAGCGCTGTCGGCGTCTTGAAGCGTCTCGGCAATCACCACGCCTTTGCCGGCAGCGAGCCCGTCCGCCTTGATAACATAAGGGGCGGTCTGCTCGCGCAGGAACGCTTTTGCTGGTTCGGCGTCGCTAAACCGGCCATAGCTGGCGGTGGGTGCGCCTGCAGCGGCGCAGACCTCTTTCATGAAACCCTTCGACGATTCGAGCTTCGCCGCCGCCCGGTCCGGCCCAAAGCAAGGGACGCCGCGCTCGCGCAGCGCATCGCCCAAACCAGCGGCCAGCGGCGCTTCCGGCCCCACCACAACAAGATCAAGAGCCTTTTCGGCGGCGAAATCGGCCAGCGCCTCAATGTCGCCGTCTGAAATGGACAATCTTTCGCCAATGTGATTGAGACGGGGGCCGCCAGGCGCCAGATAGAGCTTTGACAATTCGGGGCTTTGCGCGATTTTCCAGCCGAGCGCGTCTTCCCTGCCGCCGCCGCCAACCAACAGGACTTTCACTTGGGCGATCTCCTTTTCATCTGTCATGCGTTTAGGCCCTGCGTTGCGTTTAGGCTTTGGGGCCGCGCCGATCAATGTCAGGTCGCATGACGAACGGGGAGGAATTGCCGGCTATGCCGGAACGAAAACGGGAAATTCCAGACGGGCCATTGAACCGGTTAGGTCTGAAACTCGCGCCGGTGTTCCGGCCCTTGATGCGCGTTTACGCCCCGTTTGGCCGCCGCAGCGCAAAATTTCTCGATTATCTGGCTGAAGATGACGCCAGACGCGGACGCTCGGCGCTCGTGCTGGCGTTGTCGGTCAATCTTGTGGTCCTCACGCTGATGTCGACTTTCGCGCGGGTCAGGATCTGGATTCCCAACGCGCCGAGCGACACGATCCAGGTGACGCTTGTGGAAACTTTGCCGCTCGATCTGCCTCTCCGTGACCCGGAGATCGAACTTGAGCCCGAACCGGAGCCTGAGCCGGAAGAAGAAGAGCCCGAACCGGAAATCGTCGAAGAGCCTGAGCCCGAACCTGAGCCGGAACCAGAACCCGAGCCCGAAGAAGAACCGGTGCAGGAAGAAGCTGAGCCGGAGCCCGAGCCCGAGATTGTCGAGGAGCCGGAACCGGAGCTTCAACTCAATCTGGATGAAGAACCGCTGCTGGCGCCAGAGGCGCAAGAACCCGAACCGCTGATTCCCGATCCGGCGCCGGCTGAAGAAGATGATCTTTCACTTCCGGAACCGGAGCCAGTTGAAGAAGAACAAACGCCTTTAGAGGACGATGAGGAACCGCTGGTCGACGAAGAGCCGCAATCGCCGCTGGAGAGTGGTCTTGATGATATCGTCGGTGAAGATGATTCTGCCGGTGAAGAAGAAGCGACAGACGAAGAAGACGAAACCGAAGAGCTTGCGCAGGACGAGCCCGAAGAAATCACTGGCGATGACATGTTCGATGAGGAACCGTCTTTCACCGGGCGGCGTTACGTTCTGCCGCAAGTGCAGTTGCCGGTAGGCGAAGCAGCAATTTCGCCGGGCGACTCGGGTGTTGTTGCTATTTTCTGTCCCGAACAGTTTGACGATGACGACAAGGCGCAGGAATGTGCAGGTCGTCGTGAAATCCGTTCGGGCTGGACACCGGGCTCGAGCGGTGAAGACTGGTCGCGAGCGACAGAATTGTTAGAGGACTCGCGCGAGCGGGGTGTTTCTGGCCCGACTGCCGGACCGGTGGCGGAGAGATTGGCGCGCGAGCGCGCCCGTCAGCTTGCTGAAGAACTGCGCAATCCAAGCGGCGGTCAGGATGATCTCAACAACCTGCCCGATGCAGGTGACGACAATATTATGCGCGGAGTTGAGGGTAACCGGCCCGGTGTCGGACCGGCGCCGTTCGAGCCGTCATGGAGTTTGCGCGATGACACCCAGCTTTCGGAAGAAGAGATCCGCCGGATGGAAGAAGAGTTGATCGAAGACGATAACGACTAGTTTCGCAGAAACAATTCGTGATTTGTTTAGCTCATTTCCGTTCCCACGTAGCCTAGTTGTCGGAGGCGTTCATGCTCGAAAAAATAGGCTTAGCGGCGCTTGTTATTCTGATCGCGTCAGAAACCTTCGCCGTGTCTGAGGCTGTGCTCTGGTCTACGGTTTATGCTTTCCATTGGGGCGCGGCTGCGGGTACCGCAGCCCTCGTCATTTCTATTGCATTAGGAGCGAGCGCCGGTTTTGGTATATTCCGGCTGTCGCAGATCGCGAAACAGAGCGAGCGGCCGTAACGGCTCTGCTAAGTTATTCGTGCCCGAATTCGCGGGTTAGGTAATCGAGAATTTCGTCTCGTGTATCGGGTGTGAGTTCCGCCATGCCCTGTTTCTTCACCATCCAGGTGAGAAGGTAGTCCCAGCCTTCGTGCGTCTGGCGTTGCTGCATGACGATTTGCAACGAATGACACGCGCCGCAATAGGCTGATACGTTTTCGACGCCATCGCTGCGCGGCAAGCCCCAGTACTCATCCAACGGATCGAATTTGGAAGAATGCCCTTTTTCTTGTCTCTTTGCGTAGGGCGTCAAGGCGAGGTAAGCAGGCGCATAGTTGATCTCGCCTGACCAGGTTTTAGCCATCGATGTAGATGGGGATTCTTTCTGAGCAGAAGTCATTTCACCATCAGATGTAAACAGCCGCATGAATAGCATGACGACAATCACCATAGCGGCGAGTGTCAAAGCGCGCGCGAAGATGTTCCGCGCCGTTGTCATAAGGCGAAGATCGCGATGCGGTGCTGCAGATTGTTGAGGTAGCCTCGCGGATTCCAGCCCGGTTGCGTTGCCGGTTGCATGCGGCCCGCATCATCCGTTGCACGCGCCCAGACTTCGTAATAACCGGCTTCGGGCAGAGTGAGTTCGACGCGCCAATGCTGCCATGCATAGCGGTTGACTGGCGCGGAGAGTTCTGCGCGGGTCCATGTGGCGCCGAAGTCGATGGAAACGTCCATCGCTGCAACTTCGTTGTCACCCGCCCATGCGTGACCTCGGACTTCGAAAACATCGCCTGCACTCACGCGTGCACCGGTCTGCGGCGCGGTGATCAGCGACTTTACCGGCATGGATTGAATGATTTCCATATCTTCGTCGGGGACTTCGGTCCCCGGCGCGACCGGATAGCGTGGCACGCGATAGGACTGACCGGTCATTTTTGCACCGTCATGTTCGCGATCGCGCACTTCGATGCGCGTCAGCCATTTTTGCGAACATGAACCGGGCCAGCCGGGCGCTGCCAGCCGTAAGGGATATCCATTCAGCAAGGGTATATCGCCGCCATTCATGGCGTAAGCGATGATGGTGTGCGGCTCTATCGCTTTTTCTATTGGTATGCCACGCGAAAGCGGAGATTTTTCAGGATCGCCGGATAGATGAATGTCGGCGCCGTAATGGCCCGTGTAAACGGCGGTGGATTTTACGCCAGCGCGATCCAGCACGTCGCGCAGGCGCACGCCCGTCCAGTTCGCGCAACTGACAGCGCCGAACGTCCATTGGTTGCCGCGCGCGGCAGGCGTCATGAATTTACGGCCGTTGCCGCCGCATTCGATTTGAAGTTGTAGCTTTACTTCTTCAAAATCGTTCTTGAGATCATCGATCGAAAGGTCGAGCGTCGTTTCGACTTCGCCATCAATGACAAGCCGCCAGTCCGCGACGTCTTCAGCAGTGACCGCCGGCGTCAGGCCGTTGTTGCGCACGAACATGTGCTCGCCGGACGTTACGTTTTCATCAAGCAGATGCGGCGGCGTTTCCGCTGCAATCGGGCGATCGCTCAAAACCGAAAGCCCTGATTTGCCGGGAAGGATGTTTTCCTGCGCGAGTGCGACGGGTTGCATGCCCGCTGGCAAGAACCGCGCGAAGGGAACCGGAAAACCCAGAACAGAGAACGCTGCGCCACCGCTGATCAGCGCCCGGCGTGTAAGCCGATGCTTTGTTGTGTCCATCATAAAAATCGCCCCAATCTCGGGTAGGAGTTTAGGGCGATTTTACGAGCAATGCGAAAGCGGCTTTACGCCGCTCCCGGTTTAGAGTTGCGCAAGGGCTGGGTGGACCTTCTTGCCGCCGAGCCATGCATCCTTGAATAACCCGTTCGCGTATTTTGCGCCGTTCTTGTCGCCCTGGGCCTTGTAGGTTTCTGAAAGCCCGAAAAGCACCCAAGCGTTGTTCGGCGACTCCGTCAGAGATTCGAGGAACAACTGTTCCGCGCGTTCGACCTTGCCAGCCTGCAGCAGCATCGAGGCAAGGGTCTGTTTCGCTGGATAATACCAGTATGGGGGTTCCGTATAGGCAATGCCTTCCTGAAGAGCGACGGCGTCTTCCATGGCTTCAATCGCCGTGCTGAAGTTTCCTTCAGCGGCGGAAACCCGTGCAATGATCGTAAGGCGCGCGATGTTGAGAATATCGAGCGCCGGTACGCCGCCTTCAGTGAGGTTGGTGAAGTCTGCTTCTGCAATCAGCGAACTTATTTCTTCGGCTTCGCCCATGGCGGAAAGAAGTTCGCCGTTTTTGACGTAAGCCTCGCCTTGCGCATAGTGCCAGGCGCCTTTGAGGAATGGCATCTCATCGCCAGGACTTTCCGTAGACAGAATATCTGCCGGATCGGCATATTGAACCATGGCGTAGTATGGCGCGGCCTTGATTGGCTGCACCCACGGCGCGGCGGCGGCCATATCAATCGGCAGCTTCTCGTCGAGCTTCGCCGCCATGGCGAGTGCGGTTTCCGCATCTCCCGCCATCTGCGCCGACGTCATGGCGAAATGAATGTTGTGGGTAAAGTAGCCATATTCATAAAGAATGCTGGCGTCGGCCCCGGCGAGATAGGTTTCATCTGCCGCGACAGCATCAATATTATGGTCGAGCGACTCTTTAAAACGTCCAATGCGGTAATAGGTGTGCGACGGCATGTGGACCAGGTGGCCTAAGCCGGGAGTCACTGCCGCCAAATGGTCGGCATAGTCGGCCGCGCGATACGGGTCGCGAGACGCCTCCGTAATGTGGATATAAAGGTGGATCGCCGCCGGATAATCGGGGTTGCGCGCAAGCACGCCTTCAAGCAGTGAAATAGTACGCGCCGTGCGACCTTTGGGAGAGCGTCCGCCTTCGCCCCAGTAATCCCACGCTTGCGTGTCCATGTTCGCCTCGGCGGCGAGCGACGCGATCATGTCGTCATCGGGATATTCAATCGCCACCGCGTCCATCGCATCGGCGAAGGCGTTATCGAGTTTTGACCGATCAGCGATTGGCATTTCCTGATAGCGATAGCCAAGGGCATTAATCAGCGCGCGTTCTTTTTCGCTGGCGTTGTCACGCAACGAAATTGCTTTGTTGATCGCGGTCCATGCCGGCGCCACGGCTTCTTCAAACATCGGCGCGTTTATATTCGGGCCGTATGCAAAAGCCTCACCCCAATAACACATGGCGCATTTGGGATCGATTTCCTGCGCTTTTTTGAACGCTTTGACTGCGGCGGTGTGATTAAAGCCGAACGTAAAAGCGAGGCCTTGATCAAACCAGGCTTGCGCTTCTGGTTCTGACGTCGTTATGGCGTAAGCGATATCGCCGAGGCCCGACCGCAGCATATTGTCCATGTTCTGCGGTTCTTCCGTCGCTTGCGCATAGGCTTTCGCAGCGGAAACGAAAAACGCGCGGCGCTTGGCGAGACCGTCCGGGTTTTCACCGCACAAGGATCGCGCAATCGCCAGCGGATGCAAAAACGGCAAGGCGGCATCGTCGTCTGAAACAGATGTCGCCGTCATGGTGACGCCGCCAAGGGCGACCGCGGCTGCCGCGGCGCCCAGGAACAGTTTGGTTTTCATCGATCTTCCCCTTCTAAAGAAAATTCAAGTGCTGTTGAGGCTCCCATTAGCCGCGCCCGGCGGAAGGGCCTGTGTTCGTCATCACATGAAACTATCATCGCCGAAGGCGCTTGCCGTCTCTCTCCGGCAAAGCCAGCTTATACGCGCTCGCAAAACATGCTTTAACACGAATATGTCTGAACAACAGCCCGGCGCAGCAGTCGGAAACATCCGTGAATACTCGGTTTCAGAGCTTTCGGGCGCTGTGAAACGTACGATTGAGGACGCATTCGGGCTAGTGCGCGTCAAGGGCGAACTTGGCCGGGTCACGCGTGCGGCGTCGGGACATATGTATCTCGATCTCAAAGATGAAAAATCGGTCATCTCCGGCGTCATGTGGAAGGGGATGGCGGCGCGCCTATCCATCAACCCTGAACAGGGTATGGAAGTGGTGGCGACGGGGCGGATGAGCACCTTCCCGGGTCAATCGCGCTATCAGTTGATCATCGACACCCTCGAGCCTGCCGGCGTTGGCGCGCTGATGGCGCTGTTCGAAGAACGTAAAAAGAAGCTTGCAGCGGAAGGTTTGTTCGCGCCGGAACGGAAAAAACCGCTGCCGTTTCTGCCGGAAGTCATTGGCGTTGTAACGTCGCCGTCAGGCGCTGTTATCCGCGATATCCTGCACCGGTTGCGCGAGCGTTTTCCCCGTCATGTGATTGTCTGGCCGACGCTGGTGCAGGGCAGGGGGGCGGAAGAAAAGATCGCGGCGGCGATTGAAGGGTTTAACAAGTTAAAACCAGACGGCGATGTTCCGCGTCCGGATGTTCTGATCGTTGCGCGCGGCGGCGGTTCATTGGAAGACTTGTGGTGCTTTAATGAGGAGGTTGTTGCGCGCGCCGCAGCGGCGAGTGACATTCCGCTGGTTTCCGCCGTGGGGCATGAAACGGACACGACCCTGATCGACTATGTCGCCGACAGGCGCGCGCCGACGCCCACAGCGGCGGCTGAAATCGCCGTGCCCGTGCGTTCGGAACTTTTAAGCGAGCTGTTGAACAAGGAGCGGCGGTTTACGGGTTCTGCAGTGCGGTTAATCGAGACGCGCAAGGCGGCGCTGCAATCGGCCTCGCGCGGTTTTGGCCGGCCAGAGGATATTCTAGGCGCGGCGACCCAGCGACTAGACCGAGCGGCAGACGGGTTGCGTTCAGGGCTTCGCGCGCGGCTCGATAATGCGTTGACGTCGCTCGCGCGTGCTAGCGGGCGGCTGACGCCAAATCTGCTCGCAGCCGGGTTTGCGATGCGTGAAAACCACATAGCCGCCGCGTGGTCGCGCGTTTCAGACCGCACCGAGCGTCTGTTGACTGACCGGCAAGCAAGGCTTGCCTCAGTATCGCGGGTGTTGGCTGCAGTTTCCTATGAGAATGTCCTCGAACGCGGGTTCGCCCTCGTCCGTGACGAGGGTGGTGGCCTGATCCGCAGGTCAAGCGATGCGGCTGGTTCCCGGGGCGGGGAAATCCAGTTCGCCGACGGCGCGCGCGGGTTCCGTTTCGACGCACTCGCAGGTGAAAAACGTCCCAAAAAAGAACCAGCAAAATCAAAGGCCAAAAAGACGCCGCCGCGCCAGCAGCGGCTTTTTGACTAACCGCCTTGAGGCGCGGTATTGATGTTTTCCCTGTTATCTGCAGCGCTGAATTTTATGAATCCGTTCGACACCATCAGTTCCGACGACGAAGCGATCATCGAGTATGATGATGGCGATTTCCATGTGGTGAAGCCCGGCGCCTTTGTGATTTGCGCCGTCTCGGGAACGCGAATTCCGCTCAAGGCCTTGCGCTACTGGAGCGTCGACAAGCAGGAACCCTATCTCGACGCAGCGACTGCGTTGCAAGCCATGAAGGAAGCGGGATCGTCATGATGAAACAGAGTTTGTTTGTTGCAGGCCTATTGTTGGCGTTCTCGTCATTGGCGGGTGCAATTGCACAAGGCGCTGATACGGAAACGGAAGCGAAGTTGCCGGCGCCAGGCGCCAAGGTGCTGAATACTGAATCCACCGATAAAGAAAAGTCGATGCTGCGCCGCGCCGACTTTGCTGAAGCGATGCAGCAGGTTGCTGAACGGCAAAAGGTTTTCTCCGGCGCGCCGGAAATGTTCACGCTGGAAGGCGATCTTGCGCAAGGAGGATTGGCGTTCGGCCAGACGGAACGCGGCGCCAAGGTGATACTCGACGGCAAAGACGTCATGGTCGATAACGATGGACGCTTTCTCGTGGGCTTCGGGCGCGACAGCGCATTGTCAGCGTTGCTAGTGGTTGAATTTCCCGATGGACGTGTTGAACGCCGCTCATTCGAGATTGAGGATCGCGAATTTCCGACCCAGCGCATTGACGGTCTTGATCAGTCAAAAGTTTCTGGTTTTACAGAAGAGCAGTTAGCCAAGATCGCTGTCGATTCGGCCAAGAAAAAAGCCGCGCGCGCCGAAACACAAGAGCTGGCCGACTGGTCTTTGGGTTTTGACTGGCCCGTGGTCGGCCGGATCAGCGGCGTTTTCGGCTCGCAGCGCATTTTGAACGGCGAGCCAAAACGTCCTCACTCCGGCGTCGATGTGGCCGCACCGACCGGCACGCCGATCTATGCCCCGGCGCCGGGTGTTGTCCGCCTCGCCGAAGAGGACATGTATTTCGAGGGCGGTCTCGTACTCCTCGACCATGGCCACTGGCTGGAGAGCGCGTTCCTGCATATGTCGAGGGTTGATGTTGAACCTGGCCAGCGGGTCGAAAAGGGAGATATTATCGGCGCGGTCGGTGCGACGGGGCGGGTAACAGGCCCGCATCTTCACTGGAGTATGAAATGGGCAGGCGAGCTGGTGGATCCGCAGCTAATCGCCGGAATCATGCCAAAAGAAGCGCCAACCCGGACATCCGGCGATTAATCATTTTGTAATTGACAATCATTATTAATTGCACCATCTATTGAGGGTCGGCTTGTCCGCCGGCCAGAGAAGATGGCTTATGTATATTTGTATCTGCAACGCGCTGAAGGACAGTGAACTCGCTGAAGCGAGCAACGACGCGCGCACGGTTTCAGAGGTCTTCAAGCGCTGCGGCCGCCGCCCTCAATGCGGCAAATGTTTGCCTGACGTTGCGCAACTGATCGAAGACGCGCGTTGCGTTGAAAACGGCGCGCAAACGATCGCCGCCGAATAAACCCTCTTACAAATTATTAGCATTCACACTGATCGCGCAAAAATGTGCGCGATTGATAGGCGCTTGCAAAGATAATCCTTTGACAGAGCATATGATCGTTTATTTTGACCTTAGCGAATCGAACAGCAGGAGAGTTTATCCGTGAAAGGCGACCAGAAAGTCATCGATTATCTCAACAAGGCGTTGAAGCTCGAATTGACAACGGTCAATCAGTATTTCCTGCATGCGCGCATGTTAAAGGATTGGGGTTTCGAACGTCTTGCAAAAGTTGAGTACGACGAGTCTATCGATGAAATGAAACACGCCGATGAATTGATCGAGCGTATTTTGTTTCTCGAAGGCCTGCCGAACGTTCAGGATCTCGACAAGGTTTATATCGGCGAAAACGTCAAGGAAATTCTTGAGTGCGATTTACGCGCGGAAAAGCGCGCGCATCCGCTCTATATTGAAGCGATCGCGTATTTCGAAAGCGTCAAGGATTATGTGAGCCGGGAGTTGCTGGTGCGCATTCTTGAGTCCGAGGAAGAGCATATCGATCATCTCGAAACGCAACTGAGCCTTATCGATAAGATCGGCGAGAAAAACTACATGCAGTCGCAAATGAAGAAGTGCGACGAGTGATGTTGCGCGCTGTCGCTCTTCTCCTTTTTGTCGCGGCCTGCACCACAGGAACGCCTGACAGCAGCGATCCTGAAATCGGCGAGACCGGCGGGCTTTGCGGCGGCATTGGCGGGTTTCAATGTGAGGCCCAAGGCGATTATTGCGCCTTGGCGGCTGGCGATTGCGTGGAAATCGCCGACGCTGCGGGGATTTGCCGGGCAAAGCCGCGCTTTTGCACCAAGGACTATCGTCCGGTTTGCGGATGCGACGGGGAAACCTACTCCAACGCCTGCATGGCGGCGTCCGCAGGGGTGAACGTCGCCAGCGTAGGCATCTGTGAATAAACTTTAGTCTTTTGGCCAGCGTCGGTGGAACCATAACCACTGTTCTGGCCGCGCATGAATATCGGTTTCGAGCGTCTGGTTGATTTTCACTGTCAGGTTATAGATGTCATCACGCATTAATCCTGTTGGTTCGAATGCCATGGGCTCGTGCACATGCATTCGAAAATGCGCACCCGTTAAACGTTCCATGTTCAGGTAGACGACTGGCGCCTTGTGCTTGATGGCGAGGCGCGCCGCCGCAGGCGCGGTCATCGCCGGTTTTCCCATAAACGGAACTGAGATGCCTGAATTCAGCTTTTGATCGACCAGCATCAGCACCGAACGCCCCTCTGACAGGGACTGCATCAGCGTGCGTCCGCCGCGTTTGCCCTTGGGGATCTGATACCGCGACATGGTCTTCGCGCGATGTTTGATGATTAGCTCATCCGTCAGCGGATTGTTGGCGGGGCGATAGACAAAGCCATAATTTACACCGGAGTTCAGGAGTGTCGCCATAAACAACTCCCAATTGGCGAAATGCCCCGTGACGAAAATTACCGGGCGGCCCTCGGCAACGATGCGGTCGAGAATTTCCTTGCCCTCGATTTCCATGCGACCGCTTGTTGGTCCAAATTTGTCATGATGGGCGAATTCCCCCGCCACGCGGCCAAGGTTTTCCCAGATATCAGCCGTCACGGCGCGAATTTTTTCAGGGGGCCAGTCAGGATAGATATTGGCGAGGTTGCGCTCGGCCCGTTTGGATGCAGGGCGTATCAGCGGCCCGATCGTGCGGGCAAATTTGCCCGCAAAGGAAGACGCTGCATCGACGCTCATCAGCCTGAAAAAACCGATAAGCCCCCGCATCAACGCAAGCTCGATATAATGACCTGGCGTTACGGGTCTGTTTGAGCGGCGCTCCGGTAGGGCGACGCCGGCATCCGGCCGATTTATGCGTATCTCAGACATTGCTGATGCTTATAGCGCATTTTCGTGTGCTGAAATGCAGGAAAGCAGTTTTTCTGTGAGCGCCTTCGGATTGTTAATACGCATCTCTACAGGGAAAAAAGCGATGTCTGGCTGATAGCTTTGCGACAGTCGAACGAAATCCTTCTCCGTACATATAAGTTTGGCGTTCAGGCGTTCGGCTTTTTGTTTGAGAACATCAAGTTCAGCATCTCTAAAACGATGGTGGTCGGGGAAGGCGATGCTTTCAGCGACGTCATATCCGCAATTAACGAGAAGGCTGAAGAACTGTTCCGGGCGGCCAATGCCGGCAAACGCGATAACACGTTCAGGCGTCGGTGGCTTTGACGGCGCAAGCCATGCGGCAAACTGGCTACCTTCCGCCGAGCCTTCATCACTGACAATGGAGACAACCATATCCGCTCGTTCCGACGCGTCTTTGACTGTCTCGCGAAACGGGCCAGCGGGAAAGGTTTTTTGGGGAGCATCACGTTCGCCGGCGCCAGCGAGCAAGATCGATAAATCTTTTTTCAATGACGGGTTTTGAAAGCCGTCATCCATGATGATGACGTTTGCGCCAGTTTTAGCTGCAAATGCTGCGCCCTCAGGCCGGTTTCGCGCGACCACAGTCGGCGCATGTCTGGCTAACAATAGCGCTTCATCGCCCACATCGCCTGCATTGTGAGACTGCGTATCAACAAGCACAGGGCCTTTCAGCGCGCCGCCATAGCCGCGTGTTAAAAATGCGGATTTTACGTCGCTCTCGACAAGCAGCTTGGCTATCAACAATGCAAAAGGCGTTTTGCCGGCGCCGCCAAGCGTTGCATTGCCGATGCAGATGACGGGCAGTGGCGCAGTCGCGGGCGTTGTCACCTTCCATCGCAGCTTGTGCCCTGCCTGATAGACGGCGGCGGCTGGCGCCAACAATAAGGTGACTGCCCTTGCTGACAATGAATCGCTACGCCAGAACCATGGCTCGCGCATTACGAATTCTTTTCGTGTGTAGCGAGCATGGGTGAAAGCGCGGCGCAGACATCAGCGAGTATGCGCGCGGCGTTCTCCTCAGCACAGGATTTTGCCGCGGCGGTCATGGCCTGGCGGGTTTTTTGATCGGCGAACAGGCGACGCGTCGCCGTAGCAATCTCGCGCTCGTTTCGGGTCAAGGCCGCGCCGCCGGCTTTGCGCATCTCGGCATAGGTTTCGACGAAATTAAAAACATGAGGTCCGTGCAAAATCGCAGCGCCAAGGCGTGCGGGCTCCAACGGATTATGGCCGCCCTTTTCCGTCAAGCTGCCGCCAACAAAACTGACATCGCAAAGGCGATAAAAAATTCCCAGTTCACCAAGCGTGTCAGCAATGTAGATATCGGTTTCAGAGGCGATTTTGTCGTTGTTTTCGCGTCGTGCGGTTTTCAATCCGACGCTGTTCGCCATCCCTTCTATGTCGGCGCCCCGGTCGGGATGACGTGGTGCGATGATCGTCAGCAGATCGGGAAAGGAAGACTTGAGTAGTTTCGCCGCAGACAAAAGCTGTTGTTCTTCGCCCGGGTGCGTACTGGCTGCAAGCCAGCGGCGCCGGGCGCCGATTTGGCTGGCGATATCGGATATCAGTTTTTCATCAGCGGGAAGCGGCGGCGCGGCGTATTTGAGGTTGCCAAGGGACTTGATCGGTTGCCCTGAAAGATGGCTAAGGCGTTCAGCGTTTTGTTGATCCTGCGCGATGATAACGTCAAACGCCGACAATATGTACTTGATGGCGTTAGGCTGACGTTTCCAGTCGTCATAAGATCCCGGCGAGATACGGCCATTCACCAGCGCCATGAATGGAATGCTCGAACGTGCTTTCAAAATAAGGTTCGGCCAGAATTCAGACTCAACAAAAATCGCTGCATCCGGGCGCCAGTGTTCCAGAAAATCTGTAACGTAATGCGGATGATCGAGGGGAATGAATTGATGAAAGGCGCGCTCAGGAAGGCGCTCTTCCAACAGGCGCGCTGAACTTACCGTGCCTGTGGTGACAAGAAAGATCGCGTCCGGGCGCTCGGCTTTCAGCTGATCGACCAGCGGCAACACGGAAAGCGACTCACCGACGCTGGCGCCGTGGATCCAGATGAGAAAACCTTGCGGTCTTTCTCGTTCCGCCTTGCCTTTGCGTTCGCCGATGCGTTCCGCATCTTCCTTGCCGGCTTTCAGTCGCCGATCGAGCGTGAACGCGGCGACAGGCTCCGCAACGCGGCTGAGGGCGCGATACATTTTCAGCCCCAAAGGTTCGCGCATTTCCGTCGTCATCGGCAAGTCGGCAATCCTCTTAGTCGCTTCGTTTCGCGCGCTCGTCTGCTTCCCGCGTGATCTTGTCTATGGCGGTTTCAAGCTCTTTGCGCAGGCGTTCCTGAGCGTCATCATCAGCATATGCGGGCACGATTATAGACGGGCCGACAATGTAATACCCCTTGGAAAACGGTGCGGCCATCAAAAACCGGTCCCATGTGTTTAAACGCGACCCGCGACTGGCGGAATAGGCGATGGGAAGAATTGGCGCGCCGCTGAGCTGCGCAAGACGGATAACGCCGGGTTTGACCTTTTCAGCAGGGCCCGTGGGGCCATCCGGCGTCAGGCCAACCAGATTCTGCCCTGCCAGCGCAGACATCATTTCGGAGACGGCTGCAACGCCGCGTTTGCTTTTGCCGGGCTTGCTGGCGCTTGCGGCCGATCCGCGAATAAACTCGATCCCGAACTGGCTGACGGACTGGGCCATCATCTGCCCGTCCCGATGAGCTGAGACGAGCATGAAGAAACGCCGTTCAGTTCTTCGCTTCAGCATGGGAACCATCAGCAAGCGGTTGTGCCAGAATGCGACGATTACGCCTTTGTCGTGCTGTTCGGCCGCTTCGTAGTGTTCCAGCCCTTCTAGCTCCCAACGAGAGGAAAAGTAGACCAGGCGGATATAAAGGCCGATGAGGAAAGACGCGGCGTGCTGGGCGAAAGCGCTTTTGGCAAGGCGTTTGAGCATGTGCGGTCGTATTCCCGGGCTCGGTGCGGTGGTTGGCGGCTTGCCAAAAGGCGTTCCGCAATTCCGCCTCAAGGTCAATAGGTTGCGCCGAATCGCGGTGTTAGCAACAATGCAATACGAATACGAATGGAATGGTTTCTTGTCGTCTGAAAAAACCGAAATGAAGGATGCTGGTCTGACCACGCGTTTACTGGGCGCGCGTTTGTGGCGGGATTACCTTGTCCGCTACTGGCCGCGTCTTGCATTGGCGCTTGGGGCCATGGCGGTTTATTCGGGCGCGAACGCCTCGATCGCATTCGGTGTTGAATGGATTTTTGGCGCGCTATCTGGCGGCGAATCGGCTGCGCCGCTGGCGCGGGTCTCATATCTCGGGCCGCTTGTCATCGTTCTGTTGGGATTGATCTACGCGGGCTCGCTTTATGCTGTCAGCCGCCTTAATGCCGGGGCTACGCTGTCCGTCCTGCGCGATATTCAAACAGACATGTTCGACCGTCTGACGACGCTCGATTTCGCACAGGTGCGCGGCGAAGTGTCCGGGCAGTTCATTTCACGGTTCACCAATGACGTGATGGTCATGCGCGAAATGCTGACGCGGCTGGCGAACGGCGTGCGCGACGCGCTGACATTTTTGGGTCTTTGTGCTGCGATGATCTGGTTCGACGCCGTGTTGTTTTTGATCATTGTGCTGGTTTACGGCGTAGTAGGGGTTGTCGTCTCACGGATCGGCAAGATCATGCGCTCGACGTCCCGCGATGCACAAGCGCAGGCAGGCGATGTGACGTCTCTCATCAACGAAAGCGTCAGCGGCGCCCGCATGGTGCGAAGTTATCAACTGGAACCGCTTGAGCGTGCTCGCGCCGGCGCAGCTTTCGATGACCGATTGCGTCTGTTAAAAAAGCTCGCCTATACGCGCGCGCTCAATGAGCCGCTAATTTTTATCGCCGGTTCTATTGCCATCGCCATCATCATTGGCGTTGTCGCGCTTAGAATTTCATCCGGCGATATCGCGTTTTCGGAATTCACCGGCTTCATGACGGCGTTGCTGTTGCTATCGCAACCAGCGCGCGGCCTCGGCACGTTGAACGCCGTCGCGCAAGAGGGATTCGGCGCGTTTGAGCGGATGATTGGGCTTATCGACATGACGCCCGCTATCAAGTCCGCGCCTGACGCCATTGATCTGCCGCCGGGAAAGGGAGCCATCACTTTTGACAAGGTTTCGTTTTCCTATGGCGATAAAAACGCTCTGGAAGATATCTCGCTCGAGATCCCGGCTGGAAAGATGGTCGCGCTAGTCGGCGCATCAGGCGCGGGCAAATCGACGCTGATCAATCTGCTGCCGCGCCTTTACGACTGCACGTCGGGTCGCATTCTGCTCGATGGCGAGGATATCCGCAAGGTTTCCTTGCGGTCATTACGTGCGCGTATGGCGCTGGTCAGTCAGGAAGCGATCTTATTCAACATGTCTGCGCTCGAAAACATTGCGTTCGGCCGTCCGGAGGCGGGCAGGGCTGATATTATCCGTGCGGCGGAAAGTGCGGCAGCGAACGAATTCATCAGTACAATGTTAAATGGTTATGACACGGTACTGGGCGAGGGCGGCGCCAACCTTTCCGGCGGTCAGCGCCAGCGTATTGCACTCGCACGTGCGTTTTTAAAAGATGCGCCGATCCTGCTGCTGGATGAGGCGACGTCGGCGCTCGATGCGGAATCGGAAACGAAAATTCAGGAAGCGCTAGTGCGTCTTACCAAAGGGCGCACGACGCTGGTCATCGCGCACAGGTTGTCTACAGTGAAAGACGCGGACATGATTGTTGTCATGGACAAGGGGCGCATTATTGAAACCGGAACCCATGACGAGCTTGTCGCTGTAGACGGAGCCTACGCCAAACAAGCAGCATTGCAGCTAGTCTGATCACTCCCGCCGCAGCAACACATCCATCCAGATGCTGGCGAGTGGTTTCGGTTTGAACTCGCGCTTTAACGCCGCTGGATCATAAGCATCTGAAGCCGCCCAACCGATCAGCGCGTCAGTATCATTGAGCGGAATGTTGTTCGCGCGTGCGTGCTGAATGTACCGCTCAAAAGCGAGATCGATGACGCCGGTCTTCGCGGATTTCACGTGACCGTACTTGAAAGTGAGCTGGTCAAGCGCTTCGTCCAGCGGTTTCTTCTCGTGAAAAAAAAGATACAGCGCCGACATCAGGCCCGCCCGATCCGCGCCGGATTTGCAGTGCATAATGGCGGGGTACTCGACCGCCTCAAACAAGTCGCGTGCGTTGCGCAATACTTCGACAGATGGCGCTTCGCGCGAAAACACCCGGAAGTTGACGAGCGTCAGCCCCAGTTTTTCGCATGCGTCTTCTTCGAGCAGCAAAGCCCCGCTCGGTTTTTCACCGCGCAAGTTGATGACGGTTTTTACGCCGCGTTCTTTCCATTGTTTCAGCTTTGCGGGAGAGGGCTGATAGGTGCGCCACATCTTGCCCGGCGCAATTTCGAACGTGTTGTCGTAGACTTTGCGCAAGAACCCGTGATCGCCAAGCATCAGCGCGCGCCAGGCGCGCCGCCGCCCTTCTGGCGTTGCAAATTCTTCACGGGTAAAGGCGTCGCCCATTATTGAAGCTTAAAACTTTCCATCCCCATCGGGATCAAGAAGCTTATGCATGTGCACAATGAAGTAACGCATATGCGCGTTATCAACGGTTTGCTGTGCTTTCGAACGCCATGCTTTTTCAGCTTCGGCGTAGTTTGGAAAGACCCCGACAATATCGAGCTTGCTCAAATCACGGAAATTGACTTCCTCAAGATTATCAAGCTCGCCGCCGAATACTAAATGAAGCAGTTGCTTGTCGGACATGCATATCTCTCCGTTAGAGTTTTAGTTGCCTGCGATGGTCATCGCCGGGATCAAGACGCTTGGTGCGTTGGTTGCACCGCGAATATCGAGGTCGTTGGCCGGAACAAGCCCGGCGAACATTTCAAGAATGTTGCCGGCGATGGTGATCTCGCTTACCGGGTCAGCGACGGTGCCGTTTTCAAACCAGAAACCGGAGCAGCCAACGGAATAATCGCCCGTATTGGGGTTCACCTGTGGCCCAAACATATCGGTAACGAGGAGGCCCTCTTTCGCGTCGTTTAAAAGTTCATCGAAAGTTTTTTTACCTGGCTCCAGTGTCAGGTTTGTTGAGCCTGAGCCTGGCGCGCCGCCGGTTCCGCGTGCGGCGCGGGCGTTAGTTTCCAGCCCAAGCTGCATCGCTTGTGACGCATTCATCAACCATGCGGTCAGAACGCCATTTTTGATCAGGTCGATGCGAGCATTAACGACACCTTCGCCATCGAACGGGCGCGAGCCCGCACCTTGAAGAACATGTGGATCATCGATGATATTGATGTTTTCGGCAAAAATTTTCTCGCCGAGCTTGTCTTTCAAAAAGCTGACGCCGCGCGCAATGG
This sequence comes from Hyphococcus flavus, assembly GCF_028748065.1. GTDB lineage: Bacteria > Pseudomonadota > Alphaproteobacteria > Caulobacterales > Parvularculaceae > Hyphococcus > Hyphococcus flavus. Next base: position 2,037,164 of record NZ_CP118166.1, read on the forward strand.
CGCCGCCGTTCACAGCGCCTGAAAGGTGCGACAGAAGCGAACGCGATAGGCGATTGTCGAATACAACCGGCGCGGTGCGGCTTTTCAGTTTCTGCGGTGACAGTCTTTTGACAGCGCGCTCCCCGGCGTTCTTGCCGATAGCGACCGGGTCGCCAAGGTTCGAAAGGTGCGTTTTCGAATCGTAATCGTAATCGCGCTCCATGCCGTTATCGTCCTGCGCGAGAACACTCACGGAAACGGAATGATTGGAGCCGCCGGATTGGCCGAAGAAACCGTGGCTGGTCATCAGCCACTTCTGGCCTTCGCCATAGCTGGCGCCGGCGCCTGATGAATTGACGACGCCTTTTATGGCAAGCGCCGCCTCTTCGCATGCAGCGGCGCGTTCCTGCAGCGCTTCAGTCGATGGCTCTGCATAATCGCCCAGGTCGAGATCTCTGAACGGGGCTTTCGCCAGCCGGTCGACGGGGGCGAGCCCGCAATAGGGGTCTTCGGGCGCGGACTTCGCCATGGCGGCGCAGCGTTCCGCAAGCTCTTTCAGGCCTGATCGGGAATGGTCAGTTGTTGAAACGCTTGCCTGACGCTTGCCAATCAGGACGCGCAGACCGAGGTCTGCGGCTTCAGACCTTTCCACGTCCTCAAGCTTGCCCATCCGCCAGGAAACGCCGCTGGAAACGGAGTGAAAAAACACCGCGTCCGCGGCCTCGGCCCCGGCGGCTTTGGCGTCGGCGAGGACGGCCGACAGGATCGATTCTGCTTCTTTGCTCTGCATGGGCCGGGGGATAGAGGCTCCCGCCGTTCCGCGCAAGTTGGCCTGAGGTTTAGGCGGAAATTTCCTTTCTCGCACCGTCGCCCCATGCCTTCATGGCGGGCAGGGCGAACATCATGTCGCGCCAGGCCGATGCTTCCGGCGAGAGCGCCACGGGGCCATAAGTGACAAAGCGCGAGACCACAGGCGCATACATGGCGTCGGCGATGGAGAACTTGCCGAACAGAAAATCACCGCCGTTTCCATATTCTTTCCGGCATTTCGTCCAGAGATCATTGATACGGTTGACGTCGCGCTGAACGCCGCCGGCGTTAAGGTGACGCATCCCCTCGCGTGTGAACATCATCGGCCAGACCGTGCGCAGCGCCGCGAACCCTGAATGCATTTCCGCCGAAACAGATCGCGCAATGGCGCGCGCCTTTGGATCTTCGGGCCAGAGCTGTTTTTCCGGAAACAGCTCGTTCAAATATTCCATAATCGCGAGAGAATCCCAGATTTTGACGTCGCCATGCGTAAGGAATGGCACAAGCCCGGAAGGAGATTTCTCGGATAGAATGCCGCGCGTCTCTGGACGGTCGAGCCTGATATTATCTTCCGTAAACGGAATGCCTGCTTGCGTCAGGAGTAACCACGGCCGCAACGACCAGGAAGAAAGGTTTTTGTCGCCAATCGTCAAAATCAGGTCGTCCACGTTTCACCTCGCATGGTTCAAAAAGAAGTTCGCAATCCAGCGGCCCATGAGTTCTCGGTCGCTGCGGTTCTTGTAGCTTGAAAGGCCTGTTTCAACCCTGTCCTTTGGCGTGCGTTCGGCGCGCAGGCGCAAAAGCGCGGCGCCAAAGTCGTGGGCGAATTCGGGATGCGGCTGAAACGAAATCGCCGGGCCTTGCGCATATTCGATGACGCCGTTGGGACAGAAGTCCGATCCGCCAAGAACGCGCGCGCCGGGCGGCGGCGTGACGACTTGATCCTGATGCGAAACGGCGCAGGCGATGCGCCGCGCCGGCGGCGTCATCCATGGCGCGCTGCCGTTCAGTTCATATTTATGCACGCCGACGCCCCAGCCTCTGTCCGATTTAGTAACCTCGCCGCCGAACGCCTGAGCCATCAACTGGTGGCCGAAACAGACGCCCACTTGCGGTTTTCCTGCTTTGGCTGTCAGCCGGGCAAGCTTTTCAGCATTAGTGATCCAACTGTCGCCGTCATATACGCCTGACGGAGAACCAGTGATCAGAAGACCGTCAAATTCGCTGGGGCCTGGCGCCGCTTCGCCTTTGAAAATGGCGGAAGTGGAGAATGAGAACCTAGACGACAGGGGCGCCAGCATCCGTTCGAACATGGCGGGATAAGCGCCATATTCCCGGTTCAGAGGCGCGGGCGGTTCGCCGGTTTCGAGAATGCGGATATGCATGAGTGATCCTCAACTGCGTCCCGTTCTTGATCCCGCGCGGTGCTTCGCGTCAAGTCGCAAAAATTGCGAATAAAGCGAGTGTGATATGAGCGACTATATTTCCCAAACCTGCGACGGCGCCGTTTTGCGGCTTTGCTTCAACCGGCCGGACAAGAAAAACGCCATTACAACGCAAATGTATGCAGCGCTCGCTGATGGTTTGGCGCAAGCGCAGGAAGACAAATCCGTGCGCGCTGTCTTGTTCGAGGGGCGGGGCGATTTTTTCACCTCCGGCAATGACATCGGCGATTTCATGTCCGGCGCGGCGCTTGCTGATGACGCTCATGGCAGCCGCCCGGTGGTGCGGTTTCTGGAAGCGATCGCCACGGCGGAAAAGCCGTTGATCGCAGCCGTCAACGGCCCGGCGGTGGGCGTTGGCGTCACCATGCTGTTTCATTGCGATCTCGTTTATGCGTCTGAGGCTGCGGCGTTCCATACGCCGTTCACCGATCTTGCGGTGGTGCCAGAGGCCGCATCCAGTTTGCTGTTGCCGCGCATTGCGGGTCATCAGCGCGCAGCCGAGATGTTTATTCTTGCCAGCAAGATCGATCCGCACCGGGCGCGCGAGTTTGGCTTCGTCAATGAAGTCGTTGCGGCGGACGCGCTTGAGGAAGCAGCGCTTGGCGCGGCGCGCTCTATCGCTGAAAAGGCCCCTGAAGCGGTGCGCCTCACGAAACAATTGATGAAGGGTGGCCGCGAAGAGGTCCTTGAACGGATGAAAGAGGAAGGCGAGCATTTCGCCGCGCAGCTTCAGTCCGCTGAATTTCGCGAGGCCGGCGCTGCATTTTTGCAAAAGCGCAAGCCGGATTTCTCAAATATCGGCTAAAGCTGCGTCAGCGCCACAGCCGCTCCGGCGATGATGACGCCAATAACGGCGCGGCCAATGGGAAAAGGCCCAATGCCGGACGCGGTCGCGCCTTTGCGCTTGCCGGTCACCATGGGGCCGATCAAATTCGCCCGCAGTGCGATATGATAAAAAAGGACCGCGGCGACGTGGAGCCCGATTAGGCCAACGAGCAAATTGAAATTGGCGTCGTGAAGATCCGACGCCGTGCGGGCCATGTCGAAAGAGACGAGATGCGCCAGCGGACCCGATTCAATGCCGTCCACATCAATCGCGAAGAGCCCAAAGCCGATTTGCGCCGCGAGCGCGGCAAGAAGCGCCAAGACGCTTAAGGCGCCAAGGGCGTTGTGCCCTATTCGCGGCGTATAGGGCCGTTTCAACTTGCGCATATAGGCGAGGATCGCGCCAGGACCTTTGACGAAATCAGAAAAGCGCGCCGTACGCGTTCCGGCAAAGCCCCAATAGATGCGGAAAATCAGAAGCGCCATCAGCGCAAGTCCGAAGCGGCGGTGCCAGTTCATGACGTCGTTCTCGCCAGACCACCACAGAAGCGCGACCAGCGCCACGGTGCTCCAGTGAAAGACGCGCACGCTCCAATCCCAGACGATTGCGTCTTTTTGAGATGCTTCCGTCATTGCGCTGCGGGCGCCTTAGTCATCGACGCGGAAGCTGTCGTGGCAATTCTTGCAGGCGCCGCCGATGCCCTGAACCGCTGAGGCAAGCGAGTCGGCGTCGCCGCTTTGTGCGGCTGTGTTCAATGCGGCGGCGGCCGTTTCAAACCGCTCGACGGCGCTGGCGAATTCTTCCGGTTGTTCCCAGATGGTTGCGAGAGCTTCGGTATCGACGCCAAGCACGGGCGATGTCTCAGGCGGGAACCAGTCGCCGACTTGCGTCGATTGTTCTTCGATGAAGGCGGCAGCCGTTCTAACTGCATCCATATCAGGCGATCCGGCATTCATCTGATCACGGATGGTTTTGAAGGCGCCGCCGATGTCTTCCATGGCTTCGTGGCGTGTATCGGCAATCTCTTGCGCTGCTGCATCGACCGGGCCGCCGGTCTGCTCATTCGATGCGCTGTCGCCGCTTCCGCCGCAGGAGGCGATGAGAACAAGCGCCGCACCGGCGCCAAGTGATTTCAAGATGGCGGATGAAGTCGAAGACATAGATTCTCCTTTTGCGGCGGGTTTCCGTGCAATGGGCGCACCATGACAGAAACGCGTGTGATAACGAATCGAACACGTGTGAGAGTAGAAAGGTCCCAATGCGCCGTCAAATCCGCAAAGAGCCGGCGAGACGTCTATTCCGCCGGCGTCAGCGGGTGCGTCTTGTCGATGGTCTTTTTGATCACCGGGGGCATGCGGTCGCGCCAGCGGCGGAGCTGCGCGTCAAGGTTGGGCCATTTGGTGCGCATGGTCCGGATCAGCCGCTGCACCGCCGGGATGTAAGGCGCGAGCAGCGCAAAACCGAGCGTCAGCATGATCAGGCCGAGAGGAATAGGCAGGGGCAGGACAATCAGCCCTGCGATAACCAGCGTTGTTCCGGTAATCTGATGAACCAACGGCAACATGCCGAACAAAAACTCCCCAGCGGCGACCGCCACGACGAAACTGTGCACTGCAACGATGCAAATGGAAGCTGCTGCAACGCAACTTACTGCCCGACTAACGTAGGCTTCGGTCCCCCTACCGTAAAGTGCGCGGGCGAAAAATAGGTTAAATGGCGCTTCACATTTTATACAGGTTTGCCCGCGCGCCCCTTTGCGGTCACAAGACGCATGGGGCGGGCCGCATTTCCGCCATAAGGTAAGCCATGTCCTATCAATCCCTTCGCGACTTTATCGGCAAACTCGAATCGGCTGGCGAACTGATCCGCGTATCTGAACCCGTGGCGGTGAAGCTCGAGATGACGGAGATCCAGACGCGATTGCTGGCGGCGGGCGGCCCGGCGGTGTTGTTCGAACAGCCGGTGATGGATGACGGATCGATCAGCCCCATGCCGGTGCTGGTTAACCTTTTCGGCACGGTTAAGCGCGTCGCCATGGGGGTGACCCTTGAGGGCAAGGAACGAACGACCGCCGGAGAGCTGCGCGAGGTAGGCGAGCTGCTGGCGTTCCTGCGCCAGCCCGAACCGCCGGGCGGATTGAAAGACGCGCTTGAAATGCTGCCGCTCGCCAAAACCGTCATGGCGATGAAACCGGCGTCACGGGATTGGGGCGCGCCGTGCCAGGAAGTGGTGAAGACCGGCGACGACATCAATCTCGACGAACTGCCGATCCAGACCTGCTGGCCAGGGGAGCCGGCGCCGTTGATCACCTGGCCACTGGTGGTGACCAAAGGGCCGGGGACGCGGCGCGAAGACGATTACAATCTCGGCATCTACCGCATGCAAAAACTCGGGCGCGACAAAACCATCATGCGCTGGCTGAAACATCGCGGCGGCGCGCAGCATCACCAGCGGTGGGGCAAGGAAAAATCTGAACCCCTACCGGCGGCGGCGGTCATCGGCGCCGACCCGGGAACCATTCTCGCCGCTGTGACGCCGGTGCCCGATACGCTGTCGGAATACCACTTCGCTGGGCTGATGCGCGGGAAGAAAGTCGATCTCGTCGATTGCAAGACGCAACCGCTCAAAGTTCCGGCGGAGGCGGAGATCGTGCTCGAAGGGTACGTCTCACTGGATGATTACGCCGATGAAGGTCCGTATGGGGATCATACGGGGTATTATAATTCGGTCGAACGGTTCCCGGTGTTTACCATTACTGCGATCACGCACCGGAAAAACCCCATTTATCTGTCGACGTTCACGGGCCGCCCGCCGGATGAGCCGAGCGTCCTGGGCGAGGCGCTGAACGAGGTGTTCATCCCCCTCCTGCAACAGCAGTTTCCTGAAATTACCGATTTCTGGCTACCGCCCGAGGGGTGCAGCTATCGCATCGCGGTCATCAGTATGAAGAAAGCCTATCCCGGTCACGCCAAGCGGGTGATGATGGGCGCGTGGTCGTATCTGCGCCAGTTCATGTATACGAAATGGGTGATCGTCGTTGATGACGACATCAATGCGCGTGATTGGAAAGACGTGATGTGGGCGGTGTCCACAAAGATGGACCCGGCCCGCGACATCACGGTTATTGAAAACACGCCCATAGATTATCTCGACTTCGCCTCGCCCGAGAGCGGCCTCGGCTCCAAAATCGGCCTCGATGCGACCGACAAACTCCCGCCCGAAACAAACCGCGAATGGGGCGCGGAAATTAGAATGGACGACGACGTGATCAAGCGCGTCGATGAAATGTGGGAGCGACTGGGCCTGCCGGGAAGCGGCAAAGGGGGTTTGGGAAAAATCATAACTTAGAACTAAAAAATTGAGAACACACGTGTATGCATGAATCACTAAGAGAAATTCCAGGACGTATTTTGGAAACTGGATTGGCTGCTCTTGCGCAAGCAAATATGCATGCTGTTTTTTGTGATCCGGGAAATGAGCATTGGGAGCGTATTTCAGTATTAAATGCAGCTTTGGCAGGAGAACTAGTATTAAAAGCGATTATTGCAAGGGAGCATCCGTTATTGATATTTCGTGACTTGTTTGGTTTGGATGACACTACATCTGACGATCTTGATATAAATTTGCTTATTAAAAAAGGGAGAACGTATAATTTTGAACGGCTACCTAATTTATTATGGGTGGCTGTAGGAGAAAGAATTCCAGATAGTAAACTTTACGAAGAAATTCAGAAAGTACGAAATTCAATTCAGCATTTCTGCGTTCCTGAGCACCCAGATTTGCGAATGTTATCGTTAGAGTTCATTTATAAAAATATAGACCCGCTTTTAGAAAAGCATTTTGATATGTGTGCGATTGATTTTCATGAAGATCATATGATTGGATATGATTATATTGTAGATTGTTTAATTTCGCGCGAAATACTTTTCAATATTCCAAAAGAGTTTGAAGTTCATAAGATCAATTTGGAAGATCGGTTTTCTTCATGCACTTCTGTATACCGGAGTGAGATGCAAAAGCGCATTCAGAATAAGGCTGATAACTAGCAATCAATCTTTTTCCGCAAGTTTCTCCACTTCCTTACGCTCCCCTTTGGGAAGGGTTCAGTCACCATATAGCGCACCTACCGTTCTCCCCGCTCACCCCGGCGAAAGCCGGGGCCCAGCTAAACATGATAATGCCGGGCGGAGCCCGTCTTTCCGTTTGACTGGATCCCGGCTTTCGCCGGGATGAGCGGATGGTTTTTCTCACAAGTGATTGCTCTGTTCGTAAACGGAGGAGGAGAAAGACGTTTATATCGCCAGAACAGGCGGGAGCCGTTCATGATACCACGGAAAAATAGTTGGTGGACGGCCGTCCACCACTTTTTTAGCGGTCCTATACTCGCGGCCGTGATGAGATCAACTGACACAGTTCCATCGGCTTTTGCGTCTGCCGTGCTTACGCGTGAACAGTCCGTGTGCGCCGAAAAGGCGAGCAAAATGTTGCACAACAAATTTTTTAAAGTTGTACAACTTTCCCCGCAACGCCTTGCCCCAGGCCAAACAGAAGAGACGGGAGAGGGGCCGCTGTACAACATTATCGTGCGGCGAACGCGCGCTGAGGTTTCAGCTTCGCGCTTTCACCGCGTCATCGACGAGGGCCAGAAACGCTTCCGGGTCTTGCGCCTTTTCAAGCGCGCGGGCGGAAATGGTGACGCCCCAGTTATCGGCGATGGCTTTATAGCGGGGGAAGCGCCAGTCGATCAGGCGGGCGAACCCCCAGCGAATGAACGCATCGGGGTCGACGTCAGCTTCGGCGAGGCCGGTTTCCTTTCGGTAATCGGCCCAGACGCCGCGCAGAAAGTCCTCATTATAATACATGGGCTTCGGCGCTTTATCGAAACGGGCTTTCAGCGCATCGGCATGCGCAGCGTCGCCCTCGATATAAACGATCAGGCAGCAGCCGGAGAGGGCGGTGAGCACCGGGTCGCTCGGGTCTTCGGCGTCGACCACTTCGCAGATCGACCCGCTCGTGTCGGCGATGAAATGTTCATAGCCGTAAATCGCGCGGGCTTTTTCGATGAAGGCGCCCGTATCGTTCATGGCGCGGGTTTCAGCCTCGCGGTGCTGACGCTGGCGGCGAACATAATCGTCAAACGCGATGCCGCCTTTCGTCGGGTCGCCGGGCTTGCCGAGATAGGTTGAAAGGGGATCGAGATTGTCGAAGGTAATGTTGGAGGAAATATAGATCGAGTCAGACAACAGAAGGTCGCGCAGCAGTGGCGTCTTCATCGCCTCGCGTTTGAAATTATCGACTATCGCCTCGTCCATGTAACGGGTGCCAATGCGGTAATCGACGGAGTAATGAAACCAGCGGGCTTCCCGCCGCAAGAGTGAGGCGATGCGCGTTTTGCCGACGCCGGACATGCCAAGCACGGCGATCGGATCGCCCCGCTTGTATGTTGCTAACGCTTTTTTCGCCTGTTCAAACATCGCTGTCTCTTGCGTTCAAGGGATAGCATAAGAGCGCGAAAATCCTAGGCAGGCGTTAATGGCTGGAAGCTGCGCGTTTCGGGGAAAAGTGGTGAGCCCTGATGGATTCGAACCATCGACCTACTGATTAAAAGTCAGTTGCTCTACCAACTGAGCTAAGGGCCCACTTCAGCCCCCGAACGCGACGTCTATAAAGACTTTTCCGGCAAACAAAAGCCGCTCACGCGACAAACCGTGGAGCGGCGATACGCCTCGGAAGGCGCGGAACATAGGAGCGGGAACCGGCGCGGTCAACCGATTCGGCCGCGCAAAACGCCGCTGATTTCAAACAAGCGTTTCGCCGGTTTCGGATTTGAAGTTTTCGATATAGGCGGCGAGGCGCGCCGAGGCGATGGCTTCTCGCAGCCCAGACATAAGGTCCTGATAATATTGCAGATTGTGCCAGGTCAGCAGCATCGGCCCCAGATATTCGCCAGCCTTGAACAGGTGGTGAAGGTAGGCTTTGGAATAATCCCGGCTCGCCGGGCAGTCGCTTTCGGGATCGAGCGGTTCGGGATCTTCAGCGAAAATCGCGTTCTTGATGTTGATCGCGCCGGTTTTTGTCCACGCCTGTCCGTGCCGCCCTGACCGGGTCGGCGCGACACAGTCGAACATGTCAACGCCGCGTGCGACGGCGCCGACAATGTCCGCCGGTTTGCCGACGCCCATGAGGTAACGCGGTTTGTCAGCAGGCATGTGCGGGCAGGTGAAATCGAGAACGCGGAACATTTCCTCGCGGCCTTCGCCAACCGCAAGCCCGCCGATGGAATATCCGGGGAAATCGATTTCAATCAGCTTGTCGAGGCTTTCGCGGCGCAGGTCTTCGTAGTTGGCGCCTTGCACGATGCCGAACAGCGCCTGGCCGGGCTTGGACAGTTCTTCGAAGGCGCGTTTTGAGCGTTCCGCCCAGCGCGCCGACAGCAACATGGATTCTCGCGCCTTGTCGTGTTCGATGGGGATGGCCGGGCATTCGTCGAGCTGCATTTGAATGTCAGAACCGAGAAGACATTGAATTTCGATAGACCGTTCCGGCGTCAGCATGTGACGCGAACCGTCAATATGAGATTGAAAGGAAACCCCATCTTCCGTCAGTTTACGGAGTTTTGAAAGCGACATGACCTGAAATCCGCCAGAATCCGTGAGGATCGGACGAGACCAGTTCATGAATTGATGCAGACCGCCAAGTTTCGCCACACGCTCAGCCGTCGGGCGCAGCATCAGGTGATACGTATTGCCCAGAACAATATCAGCGCCGGTCGCGCGAACATGCTCGGGCAACATCGCCTTTACTGTTCCCGCCGTACCGACTGGCATGAAAGCAGGCGTTCTGATCTCGCCGCGCGGTGTTTTGATAACACCGGTTCGCGCGGCGCCGTCAGTGGCGTTTACAGAAAGAGAGAAAGGTTCAGTCATGGTTCAATTCTAAAAGACAAGCGTCGCCATAGGAGTAAAATCGGTACTGTTGGTCGATAGCATGAGCGTAAGCGGATTTCATTGTTTCAGTTCCCGCGAATGCGCAGACAAGCATAAACAACGTCGAACGCGGCAGGTGGAAATTCGTCATCAGCATATCGGCGCTTTTAATGCGATAGCCCGGCGTGATGAAAATATCGGTTTCGTTCGCGAACGGGCGAACAATGCCGTTTTCATCGACGGCGCTTTCCATCAGGCGCAGCGAGGTTGTTCCGACAGCGATAATGCGTCCTCCTTTGGCGCGCGTTGTATTGATAAGTTCCGACTGCTCTTGGGTGATTTCACCCCACTCGGCATGCATTTTGTGATTAGTGGTGTCTTCGACTGATACAGGCAGAAATGTTCCGGCTCCGACATGCAGGGTTATAGAAACATGCTGAATGTCATTTGCTTCAAGGTGATCGAGCAGTTGCGGCGTGAAGTGCAGGCCGGCGGTAGGGGCCGCGACGGAACCAGCCTCGTCTGCAAACATTGTCTGATAGTTTTTCCGGTCCGTTTCATTCGCCGGGCGTTTGCGGGCAATGTATGGCGGCAGCGGCATTACGCCAGCTTGTTCGAGAGCAGTCTGGAATTTTTCGGGTGCAACATTGAACGCTAATTCCGCTTCGGCGCCGTCGCGCTTTTTTACAGTGGCGGATAGCGCGTCGGAAAAAATGATGACGTCTTCGTCTTTCAACCGCTTCGCTGGTCGAACGAATGCGCGCCAGGAACCGCCGCCAAGGTCTTTATGCAAGGTCGCTTCAATAGAAACAGGTTTTCCACCGCAGCGCGCGGCACGCTTTCCAAAAAGCTGCGCCGGGATGACTTTCGTGTCGTTAGTCACGAGGAGGTCGCCGCGTTTAAGGATTGAAGGCAATTCGCGAACAACACGGTCATCAAGCCCGTTCTGACGTACATGCAGCAGGCGCGCGGAATCGCGTGGCGAGGCCGGTGTCAACGCAATGCGCTCCGGCGGCAACTCAAAATCGAAAAGGTCTACGCGCATGCTTGTCTTTCAACAGTGAAAGGCTCGTTTAGCGCGGATGGCCTAGATCGAATAGGTGTCGTAGTAAAAGTTTTGGTCCATCGTTTCCGACGGGCTTTGTTCTGCACACGCGCCCACAGGCTTTGCAGGTACGCCAGCGACTGTGCAGTGAGGTTCGACCGCTTTTAAAACAACGCTGCCGGCCGCGACCTTGGCGCCTTCGCCCACCTCGATGTTGCCCAATACTTTCGCGCCCACGCTGATGAGCGCGCCGCGGCGGATTTTCGGATGACGGTCGCCTTCATCCTTGCCTGTGCCGCCAAGCGTCACATTTTGAAGGATTGAAACATCGTCTTCTACAACCGCGGTTTCGCCAATGACGACGCCAGTTGCGTGATCGATGAATACGCCTTTGCCGATTTTCGTAGCCGGGTGAATATCGACGGCGAAAAGCTCTGACATGCGGCTTTGCAAATAAAGCGCCAGAGGCTTGCGGTCGTGACGCCATAGCCAGTTAGCGGTTTTTTGCGCCTGCAGAGCCTGATAGCCTTTGTAATAAAGAAAAGGCTGCATGTAATCGTGACATGCGGGATCGCGATTGAACGCGGCACGCAAATCGAAAAGCGCCGCTTCGACAATCTGCGGCTCGCGTTCATAAGCTTCCGCGCACACTTCTCGCCAGAGCATGGCGTTCATCTCAAGGTCGGAAAGTTTCTGCGCCAGACGATAGGAGAGGGCGGCTTTGAACGTCTCATGATTCAAGATTGTCGCGTGGAGAAAGCTGGCGAGCACAGGTTCTGACGCCGCTGCCGTTGCAGCCTCAACCCGCATGCGCGACCAGGTTTGCTCACTTGTAAGTGCGACCACGTTTGAAGAATTCGCTGAAGGCTCTGACATGAGCTTATTCTCCTATGTTCAGGCGCGTCCCGCAAGCAGATGCCCGGAAATAGGGGCTGGCGTCTCGCCTCGCAAGGCTTTGACGTGTGCGCTGAGCGTCATCACGATCGTGAGACTGTCGGTTATCTCGCCCGTCATCACCATTTCTAACAAGTCTTTATAGAAAACCCATTTTATGGTTAACGCTTCGGAAGCTTCTGGCTTGGCTTCGCCTTGTGTTAAATCCCATGCGAGAAAGCAAACTGCCCGTTCGTCAGTAACTGAGTTTGATACATCGAACGTGCTAAGTTGCTCCCATGATGCGGCAGTCAGGCCGGTTTCTTCAGTAAGTTCGCGCTTCGCTGATGCTTGAGCGGTGATATTGAGCGGACCGCCTCCTTCGGGCAGTTCCCAGCTATACCGATCAAGCGGAAAGCGGTGCTGACCGACCAGCGGAACCTTGCCGTCAGCATTAATCGGCATAACGCCAATCGCAAGGTTCTTAAACCGAACGACGCCATATTCCCCGGGAGAGCCGTCGGGATGCGTAATGCTGTGATCAACAATACTGATCCACGGGTTGTCAAAAACCGTTGATTTTGACTTTACACGCCAAGGTCCAACTTTGTCTGAGGTCACTCGCTTCCACTTCCTTGTGGCGCCTCACGAACAGGAATTGGAAGCTGGCAAATATCAATGTGTTTCGGCCTGTAGTAGAAGAATTCTTCCGGACGGTTCGCTCGCGCTTCGACAAAAGCTGCGAAACTATTGGAGTCGGATTTGAGCAGTTGAAGATGTTTTTGTTCTCCTGCGGTCAGGTCCGATCCGAGCCGCATTGAGATAATTGTGTCGCCCACATCTTCGTCTTTGCTCGCTGGCGGTACGTTACGGCGAAGCCGCTGAATATGCTCCATGCCGTCGATTACTCGTCCAAATACTGTGAGATTCCGGTCAAGGTAGCGTTGCGGCTGCAATGCGATGTAAAATTCTGTACTCGCTGAGTCGCGTTCGTTATTTCGGCCAAAAGCAAAAGCGCCAGTGCAGTGCAGATGCCATACGGTCTGCGTAGTCTGATCGAGTCCGACGGGCAGGGCGTTTGCGAACCCCACGCCGTCAGCGTAGCCGTCATCGAACGGCGATACACTGAACGATTTCGTCCGCTCGCGAAACGCTGAATAGGATTCTTCAAACTCCGCCGCGAGGCTTTCCTTGGCGTCGCCAACGCTGCGTTCTTCGAAGGGATCGCCCCCTTGCGCCACAAACCCATCAATAACCCGGTAAAAAGAAAGCCCGTCATAAAAGCCCTGGCGAGCCAGCGTTTTGATCTGAGCCACATGATTTTGCGCGAGCGTATCGGATAGTGCGACAATGGCGCGCCCCGACGCTACTTCGATATAGAGAAGGTTATCCTGTTCGAGCGTTAGCCAGTCTTTGTCCGGCGCCTCCGCAAGAATTTCAGCGGACGATTTTTTTCCTTCAAGGGCGTCAGCAAAAGCCTGCGGTTGGAAAACAGCAAGCGCTAAGAGCCCCGTTACAATTAATTTCCATGACACTGCGCTATCCTCTTCCCCGGTATGGCGGAACGCCTGTTTCCGGAACCCATAATCCCCTGGGCGGCTCACCTGTTTGATAAAAAACGTCAATAGGCATCCCGCCACGCGGATACCAATACCCGCCGATGCGCAACCATTTTGGTTTGACAGCGTCGATGACCTTCTTCGCAACCAACAGCGTGCAGTCTTCGTGAAAGGCGCCGTGATTGCGGAACGAGGTCAGAAATAGTTTTAGCGACTTTGATTCGACAATTAGTTTTGATGGTACATAGTCGATCACCAGATGGGCGAAGTCGGGCTGTCCCGTGACCGGGCAAAGGCTTGTGAACTCAGGGGCGGTGAACCGCACAAGGTAGGCTGACCCGGCGTGAGGGTTGGGCGCCGTTTCCAGCAAAGCCTCATCCGGCGAGGCCGCCGGTTTCGCCGCCGTCCCAAGCATGGTCATCTTGCGCGTTGCTGGCTTCTTAGCGATTGATTTCTTTTTGGTGCTGGATGCGGCTGGCATAATGAACCTGATGTTTTGACTTCAATAATCCAGGTGAGCGCCATCTGCAAAGTGGACGGTTTTTCCCCCTTCGCCCCATGGACAAGGCCCGGTTTTCTGGCCTATAAGCCGCGCTCCTCTTCGGACAAAACGTCTGCAGGGGGCAAGAGCGAGGCCGAACCCGGGCCCGTCTAAATCGCCTCAAAGGGCCCAGGTAGCTCAGTTGGTAGAGCAGCGGACTGAAAATCCGCGTGTCGGTGGTTCAAATCCGCCCCTGGGCACCATTCTCAAAATTTTCAACATCCAAAAACGTCCAATAACCAAATAAAAACAGTGTATTATTGCGGTTCAGCGTCCAAGGGCGTCCGACAAGGTCTCTTATAATTGGGGGTATTTGGGGGTATATTCGGGGGTATCGACGATTCAGGTGAGGAGGCGATACCCCCAAAATGCTTACAGCGCTCGCAATCAAGAACGCCGCCCCGCAGCCCAAGGCCTACAAGCTCTTCGATGGCGGCGGACTGCACCTCATTATCAATCCAAACGGCTCGAAACTCTGGCGGCTCAAGTACCGGCATCTCGGAAAGGAAAAGCTGATTTCATTCGGGCCGTATCCCGATGTCAGTCTCGTCAAAGCGCGGAAGGCGCGCGAGGAAGCGCGGGAACTGATCGCCGAAGGGTTGGACCCGGCCGAACAACGCCGCGAAGCGCGCGAAAGAGAGTTGCAGACTCGAGAGAGGACCTTTCAACGGCTGGTCGATGATTTCCTTCAAAAACAGGAGCGGGAAGGTCGGGCGGAATCGACCCTCAAGAAGAACCGATGGTTGCTTGGCATGGCTTGCGATGAATTCGGCGAAATGCCCGTAGTCGAGATTAAGGCGCCGGTGATCTTAAAGGCGCTACGGAAAATTGAAGCGCGTGGGACGTATGAAACCGCGCGACGCATGAAAATCATCGTCGGTTCAGTTCTGCGCTACGGGATTTCGTGCGGCTGGATTGATGCGGACCCGACGCCAGCATTGAACGGCGCTCTGACGCAGCCACCGCAAAAGCCCCGCGCTGCAATTACTGACCCGGAAAAGCTCGGTGGATTATTGCGTGCGATCGATGCGTATGAAGGGCAAGCGTCTACACGGATAGGGTTGCAGCTACTTGCTCTACTATATCCGCGCCCCGGAGAACTAAGACAGGCGCGGTGGAACGAATTCGATTTCAGTAAAGCCGTTTGGACAATCCCGGCCGAACGGGCGAAAACGCGGCGCCCTCACCGCGTGCCGCTTCCGAAAGCCGCGGTGGCGAAGCTCAAAGAATTAAATGCGCTGACGGGCTCTGGCGATTTAATTCTTCCGTCGCTGCGCTCAGTAAAAAGGCCGGTGAGCGACGCTACTTTTACGGCTGCCTTGCGGCGCATGGGTTTCGCAAAGGAAGAAATGACGGCGCACGGGTTTCGCGCGACCTTTTCCACTTTGGCAAACGAATCTGGCCTTTGGAATCCCGACGCAATCGAACGCGCGCTTGCTCATGTGGAGGGTAATGCTGTCCGCGCCGCCTATGCCCGCAGCGAATTCTGGGATGAGCGGGTTACGATGGCGGAATGGTGGGCTGAAAAACTAATGAATCTGTGCAATTCCGGCCAAAGGTGAGCGCAACGCCGAACTTGAATTTTTTGACTGGTTTTCCCCAACGCTCGGCGAATCATCCGTTTTGGCGCTATTTTATCCGTAATTGTACGGCTAGGGGCAAAGCGTTCCGGTAGTGGTCCGAAGCGAAGGGAGGTGGCGGTCGTACGCAACGAAGCGGACTTGCGACGATGACGACCAAAAATGCTTTTTCTGAATTCGTAAACGACGATGCGCCAGAGCCAGCGCCTTCCCCTTGGCTTAACAACACTGACAATCAGTTTTTAACTCGTAAAAGCGCCTTGCATTGGGCACGGCACGATTACTGGCGGCTTTGGGAAGCCATGTTGCTCATTCTTGGCCTTAGCCCAGAATACTATTCCCGATACGATTCTCATTACAATAAGAAACAGTCCACTTCATCGTTAAACACCGGCCTCGGTAGCCTTTTGCAACTAAGCAAACTGGATATGGCTTTAGAGCGATATTGCGCTCTTTCTTCGAGCGATAAGCTTAACGATTGGCTGTATCTCTACGACATCCTTCAAAGGTCGGATCAGTTCAAGGAAGAGCAAATTAGACCAACTGAATTTATCGCGTGGGCGAAACTCAAGCATCTCGAGGTCAATAATCTAATCGAAGAAGCGGTCACCACAATTTGCGGACCGTTGCCCATTTGGGGTTATGAAAAAATTGGCTTTCTGGATGAGGCAGGCAATTTGGAAGAGGGCCTTGACGGACCGAAATGGCTGCGCGGCGTAGCGCGGCTGGAAAAGCCCGACAATGACGATAAACCGAAATCGCCAGAGAATGCTAAGGCGAAGCCGCCTGCAGATTTGCAAGGTGAATTAAAACCAAAAGAACGGGACAGCCTGCTCAAGCTCGTGATCGGCATGGCGGTTGAGCAATATGGATATACTCCCGATTCTTCCCGTAACGCAGCCACTAAACACATAGAAACGGATTTGCGCGCGCATGGTGTTCCCCTCGACCGTAACACGATTTTGAAATGGCTGCGGGAAGGGGCGGAATTACTGCCCAAAGCTTGAGAGTTATCGGAATTACGATAACCACCGTTGAATTCATGCAGTCTGTAGCGGAATTCGCCCCCAAACATTCACGGACATATTAGACCGTCTCCGTTTTCAAATAGACGGAGTTATAACGTGTCGAATACAATCAACTTCCCCGAAACAGGATTTGTCCGGCTTAATCAAATCCTGGCGCCGCGCGGACCTATTCCGGTCTCTAAGTCCACCTGGTGGGCAGGCGTCAAGGAGGGCCGGTTTCCTCAGCCGCAAAAGCTCGGGCCGCGCACGACGGTCTGGCGCGCCGAGGACATCCGGGCACTTTACGAAACCGGGGCGTCTTAATCGATGGTGCGCCGCATCAAATGGCGGTCCGTTCATGCGCATCTCAACTACGAAGTGGCTGAGCTGGCGAAAGCGGTCGGCGTATGCCGTTCAACAGTACGAAACTGGATTCGAGACGGCCTGCTGCCGGTCATCGAAGATCAACGACCACAGCTAATCGTCGGTGAAGATTTCAAGCGGTGGTATCAGCAACGGCTCAATTCGCGAAAACGGTCTTGCTGCCCTGGCGAAATGTTCTGCATGAAATGCCGTCGCCCGCGGGCGCCTGCGCTCGGCATGGTTGACTACGTTTTCAATAGCAAAGCGGCCGGATCACTCACCGCGCTTTGCAGCGTTTGCGAAAGTCCCATGTTTCGCGCCTGCGGATTGGACCGTATCGGACAAACCATGCCCAGCATTCACGTATCAATTTGCGATAGAGGCGCCGACACTAAGCGGTAGCGCACAACGCCTCTTATTTTGATACTTTAACTAGGACTAATTCATCATGCCAAAACGCAATCCCGAAAACGAACGCATCAAGCGCCGCTACATCCAGCATCTACAGCGCGCAAGAGGATACAGCGAAGCAACCATTTTGACAGCCGCGGCCTCGATTGACCGCTTCATTGCCATGAATGGGCACAAGTCGCTGAAGAAATTCCATATTCAGCAGGCGGTGGCGTTTCGGGAGCGATTCGAAGAAGAAACAAACCCGAAGACCGGAAAGCTCCTGAGCAAATCGACGATCTCGACAACGCTGAAGGCGCTGCGCGATTTCTTCACATGGCTCGCCGAGCAGCCGGGATATAAATCCCGAATCAAATTCAGCGACGCTGCGTATTTCACGCCGAGCCTGCATGATGAGCGGATTGCACGTTCAACCCGGCGCCAGTTCATCCCCACCCTCGCGCAAATTCACAAGGTCATCCATGGCATGCCGACCTCGACGATTGTCGAGCGTCGCAATCGTGCGCTGATCGCCCTGACGATCCTGGTGTCGCCGCGAGACGGCGCCGCCGCGTCGCTGCGGCTCAAACATATCGATATGGAAAAGCGCGTGGTTTTTCAGGACGGCGCCGAGGTCAACACGAAGTTTCGTAAAACCATCAAGGCGGGGTTCTATCCCATTGGCGGGGATGCAGAGCAGTTTGTCGCCGAATGGGTTGCGGAGCTGCGCGATGATCTCGGTTTTGGCCCTGACGATCCGCTTTTTCCCAAGACCAAGCGCTCGCTCGATAGGGACGGCAGATTCGAGTATGTGGCGCTGGACCGCGCGCCCTGGCGCAATACCGCATCAATTCGGAAGGTATTTCGCAAAGCTTTCGAATCAGTCGGACTTCCCTACGCCAGCCCGCACAGCTTCCGCCATACGCTCGGGCGGCTCGCTTTTGAGAAAAACCTCACCATCGCCCAGCTGAAAGCCTGGAGCCAAAATCTCGGTCATGAGGAAATCATGACCACCGCCACCAATTACGCGAAAATGAGCGAAGACGAGCAGTTGCAGGTACTCGCGAGCATTGGCGAAGGGGATCGACGGGGCGATGATCAAGACGTTATCAAGGAACTCAAGAAGCTGGCCGCTCGCTATTGAACCGCGTGCGTCGTGCTGCGGATCGCGCTAAACAGTTCGAATCGCATACCGAGAGCAGACTAGGGGCGAAATGACCGAAGAACAAAAGCGAAAGCTGGAATCGTACCTGTGGAATATCGCCGACGCCTTGCGCGGCAAGATGCACGCCGACGAGTTCCGCGACTACATTCTCGGCTTCATCTTCTACAAATACCTCTCCGAAAAGCTGTATCTCTATGCGAACGCGATCCTCTCTGAGGACGGAGTCGATTTCCTTTCTATCGATGAGAAAAGCGACGAAGGCAACGAGTATCTAGAGGCGATCAAGGAAGACGCCGTTCTCCAGCTAGGATATTTCCTGAAGCCGTCCGAGCTATTCAGCGAAGTCGCAAAACGCGGCGCAGCGAAGGAAGAAGAAGGCGCATCGAATTTCATACTCGACGACCTGACGCGCATCCTTAATAATATTGAACGCTCGACGATGGGCACGGAAAGTGAAGACGATTTCATCGCGCTTTTTGAAGACCTCGATCTCACCTCGACAAAGCTCGGCCGCACAGAAAAAGCGAAGAACGAGCTAATCGTCAAAATTTTGGTCGAGTTGAACAAGATCGATTTCGAACTCGATAAAGTCGATTCCGACGTTCTCGGCGACGCTTATGAATATCTGATCGGCAAATTCGCCGCTGGCGCCGGAAAGAAGGCGGGCGAATTTTACACGCCGCAATCGGTCTCAACCATTCTTGCGAAGCTCGTCACCACCGGCAAGACGAAGCTGAAATCGGTTTATGATCCGACCTGCGGTTCCGGTTCGCTGCTCTTGCGCGTTTCGAAGGAAGTGAAGGAAGTCTCCGCCTATTACGGGCAGGAGATGAACCGCACGACCTACAACCTCGCGCGGATGAACATGATTTTGCATGACGTGCACTACCGCAAGTTTGATTTGCGTCAGGAAGACACGCTCGAACACCCGCAACACCTGGAAGAGCGATTTGAAGCGGTGGTCGCTAATCCGCCCTTTTCGGCGAAGTGGAGCGCCAACAAGATATTCGAAAGCGACGACCGCTTTTCCCAATATGGCCGCCTCGCGCCGTCATCAAAGGCGGATTTCGCCTTTGTCCAGCACATGCTTTACCATCTCGACGATAACGGCCAGATGGCGGTGGTGTTGCCGCATGGCGTCCTTTTTCGCGGCGGGGCGGAAGGGCATATCAGGCGCTTTCTGATCGAAGATCGCAACTGGCTCGACGCGGTCATCGGGCTGCCCGCAAACATTTTCTACGGTACATCGATCCCAACCTGCGTTCTCGTCTTCAAGAAATGCCGCGAGCATCCAGACGATATTCTGTTCATCGATGCCAGCGCGCATTTTGAAAAGCAGAAAAACCAGAATCATCTCCGCAAGAAAGATATTAAGAGCATCATCGACACATATCGTGTGCGTGAGCCAAAGGAAAAACTCTCTTATGTGGCGCCGCTTTCGGAAATCGAAGAAAACGATTTCAACCTCAATATCCCGCGATATGTAGATACGTTTGAGGAAGAAGAACCGGTCGATCTTCAAGCCGTTGTTCGGGAGCTGAAAGATCTCGAAGAGAACATGGCGGAAGCCGACGAGGCGATCCGCAAATTTTGCCAGGAACTCGGCATCGAGGCGCCGGTCTAATGGCGGCCAAGGCGATAGAAAAGCGCATTCCGAAACTCCGGTTTCCAGAGTTTGATGAAGAGTGGAGTGCGCGACCTCTCAAGTCGTTTGGCGAGCTAAAAAACGGCCACAACGCGGAAAAAGGTGATTATGGTACGGGTACGCCTTTTATCAATTTGATGGATATTTTTGGGATTGAATTTTTAGACACTGTGAGCAATCTCGGGCTCGTTAAAACTTCCTCAAAAGATTTGCATACATACAATATCGAATACGGCGATGTGCTGTTTGTGCGTAGTAGCGTAAAAAGAAAGGGCGTTGGACAGGCCTGCGTGGTAATGACTGACAAAAGCGGTATTGTGTTCAGTGGATTCATCATAAGGTACCGACCAAAGCCTGCCACTTTGGATGCAAAGTTTAGCGGCTATGTGTTCAATTCAGAAACCGTTCGTAAAAAAATCCTTAGTCTCGCCACATCAAGCGCAAACACAAATATCAACCAAGAGTCACTCGGAGAGTTGGCACCCTTTGTGCCGGAGCTTCCTGAACAAAAGAAAATTGCGTCTTTCTTGGGGGCGGTGGATGACAAGTTGCGAGCCTTGCGCAAAAAGCGCGACCTCCTCGCCGACTACAAGCGCGGCGTTATGCAACAAATATTCTCTCAAGAAATCCGTTTCACGCGCGACGACGGCTCTTCGTTCCCGGATTGGGAGGAGAAGAAGTTAGCAAACCTACTCACTGTCCAGTATGGAAAAGACCATAAGGAATTACCGAAAGGAGACATTCCAGTTCTGGGCACGGGTGGAATAATCCGCCATGTTAACCAATCGCTTCATGACGGTCCATCAGTACTGATTGGAAGAAAAGGAACTATTGACCAGCCACGTTTCGTGACTTCGCCTTTCTGGACGGTGGATACACTTTTTTATTCAAATATTTCCCGAGGGTACGTACCATATTTCGTGTACCTTGTTGTCAAGGCAGTAAATTGGCTCAGATTCAATGAGGCAACTGGAGTGCCGAGCTTGAGCGCATCAGCCATTCATGGCGTCAACGTTCTCGTCCCACCCAGCAATGATGAACAACAAAAAATCGCTGATTTCCTCTCCACCATCGACGCCAAAATCGAGGCCGTCGCAGACCAAATCGCCGCCATGGAATCCTTCAAAAAAGGCCTGTTGCAGCAGATGTTTGTTTAGAATGACGGTATCATGCAAAGTATTAAAGATTTGATAGACGATTATGCGGATGAATATCCTCACCTCGCATACTACCACAAGCTTATTGAAACCGCTGAAGAAAACTTGCGTGAGCACCCAGACATTACGATAGAAACCTGCAAAAGCCTTATTGAAGGCGTATGCAAGACAATTTTAAAATCGCTTGATAATGCGTTCGACGAGAAAGTCGTCGAAGGTATGAAACCTAAGCAATTAGTCGAACGAACGTTTGACGACTTATCACGTTACGACGAGTCGGTTGAAATCGGTTTTACGTCACAATTTGCAAGCCTAGTTCAAGAAATGAACCTGATAAGAAATCGCCGCGGAGATATTTCCCATGGAAGATCTGCTCCCAAAACCGATGTAAGTAGCTCGGGCTTTTCAGAGTTTATCCTTCGCATGACTGAAAACTCGGTCTTCTATATGCTGAATATTTTTTGCAATATTGATCTTTCGGAGCAAAAACCAATCGAATACGAAGAGCAGAAAAACTTCAACGCCTATCTGGACGACGAAATTTCAATTGCGCTCGGAGAGCACGCAGAGGGTTTGGATATTTGCTATAGCCGCGCTCTGTATGATCAAGAGCCAGTCACTTACGAAGAGCGACTTCGGAATTACAAGTCAGAGATAGAAGAATCAGACGAAGAATGACCACACAACCTGAACAGGTTCTTGAAGACAATCTCGTCGAGCAACTGGAAACGCTCGGCTATGATCGGGTAACGATTCGCGACGAGAATGACTTGATCGCCAATCTCAAAACCCAGATCGAAAAACACAACAAGGTCACGCTCTCCGATACGGAATTCGAGCGTGTCCTCAATTATCTCGACAAGGGTAACGTTTTTAAGCGCGCAAAAACCTTGCGGGACAAGTTTCACCTGAACCGCGATGACGGCTCCAGCCTTTACCTTGAATTTCTCAATATGGAGCACTGGTGCCGTAATGAGTATCAGGTAACGCAGCAGATCAGCGTCGAGGGCGCCTACAAGAATCGTTATGACGTAACATTGCTCGTCAACGGCCTGCCGCTCGTCCAAATCGAATTAAAGCGGCGCGGGCTGGAGCTGAAGGAAGCATTCAATCAGGTCAATCGCTATCAGCGGCACTCCTATTGGGCGGGGAATGCACTTTTCAACTATGTCCAGATTTTTGTTATTTCAAACGGCGTCAATACGAAATACTACGCCAACAACCGGCGTCAAACGTTCAAACAGACATTCTTTTGGGCGGATCGCGACAATAACCTGATCACGCAGCTCCATGAATTCGCCGAGGCGTTTCTGGAGAAGTGTCACCTCTCCAAGATGATCTGCAAATACACCGTGCTGCATGAATCCGATAAGGTGCTGATGGTGTTGCGGCCGTATCAGTACTACGCAGTGGAAGCGCTGATCGACCGCGTCAAGAACACCGAAAAGAACGGCTATATCTGGCACACGACCGGCTCCGGCAAGACGCTGACGAGTTTTAAGGCGGCGCAAATTCTCGATGATCTGCCGAGTGTCGAGAAGGTTGTTTTCTGCGTTGATCGCGCCGACCTCGATTACCAGACAACGCGCGAGTTCAACTACTTTTCTGAAGGCAGCGTTGACGGTACAGACAATACGAAAAAGCTCGTTGACCAACTCACAGACGAAACCAAACTAATCGTCACGACAATCCAGAAACTCAATACTGCAATCCACAACAGGCGCTACCAGGACCGAATGGTGCCGCTCGCTGACAAGCGCGTGATTTTCATTTTCGATGAATGTCACCGCTCGCAATTCGGCGAGACGCACAAGCGTATCAAGAACTTTTTCAATCGCGCGCAGATGTTCGGGTTTACCGGCACGCCGATTTTTGCGGACAACGCCGTGCGGAATATTCATGGCAAACGAACGACGAAAGACCTATTCGACGACTGCCTTCATAAATACGTCATTACGAACGCGATCAGCGATGAAAATGTCCTGAAATTTTCGGTTGAATATTGGGGCAAGCTGAAACGCCGCAATGGCAAGCTGATCGATGAGGAAGTCGCCGGGATCGACACCAAAGAGTTTTTCGAAAGCGACGACCGGATTGAAGGCGTTGTCGATTGGATCATCGCCAACCATGACCGCAAAACGCACAGCCGGGATTTCACGGCGATGTTCTGCGTCGGCAGCGTCGATGGGCTGATCAAATATTACGAGACATTCAAAGCCAAGAAAGAAACAGGCAAACACAATTTACGCGTGGTGACGATTTTCACCTACGCCGCCAATGAAGACGACGCCGATGCGGATGGGAACATCGCCGAACCGGATTTCGACATCCGCACGGATGAGCTGGTCAATAAGCATTCACGTGACAAGCTCAACGACTTCATCGAAGACTATAACGCCATGTACGGCGTCAGGCATTCGGCGAAAGATTCAAAGGCGTTTTATACCTATTACAAAGACATCGCGAAGCGCATCAAGGAGCGGGAAAAAGACGGGTTCAACGATAAAGACCGCGTCGATATTCTCCTCGTCGTCAACATGTATTTGACGGGCTTTGACGCCAAGAAGGTCAACACGCTTTATGTTGATAAGAACCTCAAATATCATGGGCTGATTCAGGCGTTTTCGCGAACGAACCGGACGCTGGGCGAATTAAAATCGCACGGGAATATCGTCTGTTTCCGAAACCTGAAGGACAAGACCGATCAAGCGATTGCGCTCTTTTCAAATCCGGAAGCGCGCGAAATCATTCTGATGGAGCCCTATGGCGATTATGTCGATCAGTTCAACGAAGCGTTGACGCTTTTGCTCTCGATTGCGCCGACCGTGGATAGCGTCAACGAGCTACCGAGTGAAAAAGAAGAACTCGCCTTTGTTAAGGCTTTTCGGAATCTGATCAGGCTGAAGAATATTCTTGGCGGATTTTCAGACTTCACCTTTGACGATCTCGACATCGATGAGCAGGCGTTCGAAGACTACAAGAGCAAGTATCTCGATATATACGACAAGACGCGTCAGGGTGAGGAGGGCGAAAAATCCTCGATCATCAACGACATTGATTTTGAGCTGGAGCTGATCCAACGCGACGAAATCAACGTCGCCTACATTCTGGAGCTGCTGGCTGATTTGCACGCCACAAGCCAGAAAAAAGACACCAAAGGCAAATCGGACGCGGAGGAGAAGCGCAAAGCGATCAGCGATCTTTTAGGCTCCGAAGCGCAGCTGCGCAGCAAGAAAGAATTGATCGAGCGGTTCATCGCTGAATTCATGCCGAAAGTGAAGCCGGGCGAGGATGTTCGGCAAGCCTTCAAGGACTATTGGTCAACGGAACGGATGGATTCTCTTGAGGCGCTTTGCGCTGAAGAAGGGCTTCACCGCGACAAGCTCGAAGACATTATCGAGGCCTATCACTTTACCAACAGAGAGCCGTTACGCGATACGGTCGTCGAAGCGCTTGTCGAAAAACCGAAGGTCTTGCAACGCAAAAAAATTGTCGAGCGTGTGACCGAGAAAATTCTCGCACTGGTGCGGAAATTCGACGACGACATGGGGGATGTGTGATGTTTGAATGGGTACGGACCGCATTAAAGTGTATTCCGAAAATTGCAAAGAAGGTACAAAGATTTTTCTTTCGAAAAGACGATTATTCAGGATTGATTCCTCTAACTGAGAGAGAGTACGAAGAACGATTTCAAAAATTGTCGGACGAACAGCGGTTGCGTGCGTTTGAGATGGTACTCGATACGCGAAAATTTGAAATTGAAATGTATTGGAAGCGTGCAACCTATTTTTGGGCATTTATTGCGAGTGCATTTGCGGGGTATATATTCTTGGTTCGCGCCGGGGCAGAAAATCAATTTTTTGGACTCGTAGTAATTTGTATCGGCTTAGTGCTTTCCTTTGCGTGGCTCTTCACAAATTTGGGAAGCAAAACTTGGCAAAGGCATTGGGAAAAACATCTCGATCTACTGGAAGATCAGTTTGTTGGCCCTCTTTACAAGACAGTGAATTCACGAAAAACTTTCTCAGTTTCAAAAATCAATGGGATCGTAAGCGGCGTCTTTTGCGCGGCATGGGTATTGATGGGTATCGATCACCTGCAGAAAAATGGAAGTTTATATCTAAGCTTTGATATTGGAGATGCTGATTTTCTTATTTGGATTGCACTGCTTGGGGCGTTTGCAGCGATATTTGCTATGGTTTTTGGTTATGGGAGGGGTAGGTTCGGACTGCAGCAAACGCAGATGTTCAAGCGGATCGTGAAATATCAGGAAGTTGATGAGGTTTTAAAACTAAAGATGAAATTTGAAGAGCACGATAAATCGAAGTAATATAAAATTCTTACTCAGCTGGTGTTTCAATCAAGCATAGCGGTTTGTGAGTGGGGGTATGATTGGGGGTATCAATATTTTTTGAATTGGAAAATAATGATTAAATCAATTAGATAGTACTGTTTTCCCATTCCGCCCCTGGCACCATTCTCAAAAAGGCGGCCATCAGCCAACTTACCTACTAGAAATGTTTACTCTTCCAGGTTTATTGCTCGTCGTCGATGTAATGAGCGCAACAGCAAGCCCTGCCAGTATCCCTGGCATGCCTTCGTAGACGTCATTGTGAAGGTCAAAATAACGCCAGGTGAGGGCGGTCGCGATACCAACGGCAAGCGCCATGATGGCGCCATTCTCGGATATTCGGCGCCGCATGGCGTATATAATGAGCAGTGGCGCAAAGGCTGAAGCAAGCGTAGACCAAGCGAGGATGACAAGATTGAACACGCTGCGCGTTTCGGTGATCGCGATCACAAGTGCCAGCGCCGTCACAAAGGCTGTCGCCAGTTTCAGTTTCCAGGTTTTCTCCTGACGCTCTGGCATCAAGTCGTGTGTGATCGCTGCAGAGCAACTGAGAACTAGCGAATCTGCGGTAGACATGGTTGCGGCGAAAATGCCGGCGAGAATCATGCCGACGAAGACACTAGGCAGCAATTCACGCGCCATAGTAGGCAAAGCAAGCTCAGGGTCGAGATCGCCAAGTTCTGGGAGGTAAAGGCGGGACAGCATTCCAACGCCCGTCGCAAGCGCGTAAAACAGAGTGAAGTATCCATAATACCATGCGCGAGCTCGGGTCATGTTGGAAGGCTTGTCCAGCGACATGAACCTGACCATGACGTGCGGTTGCCCGATGACTGATAGGCCTGCAAACATCCAACCGATTACAAACAGCGCCATGCCTGTAATGCCGGGAAAGGCAAGATCAGCAGGAAACCAGTTCAGGAATTCAGGTACTTCGGACATGGATTGAATAGTCGCCCCCAAGCCGCCCAAACCCATTACGCCGACCACGAACAAGACAGACATCGCGCCCAGCATCACCAAAGACTGAACCGCATCGGTCCAGATTGAAGCGCGGATGCCGCCTGCGGCGCTGTAAGCGAGTATCATTGCAGCGACGACCACTGCGCCAGCCTTTGGGTTCCAATCGAGCACGCCCTGCAGCGCCTTGCCTCCCGCGCTGATCTGCGCGGCGGCGTAAGCGCCAAGAAATACAACCATGATAATCGCTGCAATACGCCGCCAAATAGCGAATTCTTCATTATTCCAGCGTGCCAAAACAGCGGCGAAAGAAGCCTCTTTTGTTCGCGCAGTTGCCTCGCGAAGGCGTTGATGAATGAACCCTGACGCAAGAAAATCGCCTAATATCCAACCGATCATGAGCCAGATTGCCGCCAGGCCTGTCGCATAGGTATAGCCAATTACCCCGATAAACATGTAACCAGAATTGTTGGTGGCGACTGCGGAGAGCCCGGCCAGCCAAGGAGACACTTCGTTCCCTGCAAGGTAATAGTCTGTACGTGATTTTTTTGCGCGAAAAGCTGATGCTAGGCCAACCGCTAAAAATAGAAAAAGGAACCCTAGAAAACTGACGACAATCATCGGTATTCCTTTTGCAGAGTGCTTGGTATTTTAAATTGCCCGATGACAATTCGTTATTTTAGTGGATGGTTGTGGGCTGATCCCGATTATCAATTACATGGGCTTGTTCGAGGTTGAGGCTCACGCCAGCGCTGATGGGCTCAGCGAGTTGAAGCAACTTATTTTTGTCCTCCTCATCCCACATGGCGAACGCGAGTAGGTGAGCGGTATTGTCCTTTTCTTCGGCCTGCATGAAGACAAACAGGCCATCTTCATTCATGAAATAAGTATGCGAGCCAAAAGCCTCTTCCAACTTACTGATTGCAGCGTGCTCTTGTTTTATAGCAGTTAGGTCTGTCTTTTTTTCGACAGCATCAATCTGAATTTCAGTAAGCTGCATAAGAACCTCTCTAAGTTACCCGCGCGCATTACTTTTGAGCCCGTTATTTAAGCTGCTTCCTGCCGCTTTGCCGTGTCGTCTGTGTTTTCCACTAATACTCGGTGGAGAACAGCAACGCCTTTGTCGTAGTCTTCGGCATCAATTACGAATTGAATATCGACGTGGCGCATGGGTTGTTGCATGCCTAGAAGTTCAATGCCTTCCTTTGCTAATGCAGAAACTGCGGTCGACGTTAGCCCGGACCGATTAAGGTCGCTGCCAATAACTGAGAGAACCGCAACTTTCCGAACGGTGATGGATGCTGACGGAAACTTCTCTTCAAGATCGGCGCTCACACGCCTTGCAGCTTTGAGGGAACCGTAAAGATAGTGTGTAATACTGTTCGCGTTTGACGACTTGGAAACAATCGAAACGCGGTGTCTTTCAAGCGCAGAAAGGATGGCTGTGTCATATCCTTTTACGCCAACCATGTCTTGTTCAAAAAACTCAAGCGCGAGAACGCTTTTTCGACCCGTGATGATTTCGGCGCCGGGAACATCAGAAATGTAATCGCCACTAATGACTGTGCCAGGATCGTCAGGGTCAAATGTGTTTTTGACACGCAATGGGATGTCTGCCTGCCGTAGACCTTTCGCAGCGCGTGGATGTATCGCTTCCATGCCCATATTCGAGAGCTGGTCAGCGACATCATAATTGGTTTTGCCAATTTTTCTTACCTTGTTTTCGCCAACAAGATTAGGGTCTGCGCTTGAAAGGTGAAATTCTTTGTGAATGATTGCTTCTGCGGCGTTCGTCAGAACTGCAACGCGCGAAAAGGTTGCTTCTGTATATCCGCGTCCATAAATTTGCATCATGCCTTCACGGCAATGTGCGTAACCAGTCAGAATGGGCAGTTCTTTTTCCAAATCTACTTGCGCCAGAGCTGTATTCAACCGCTCATCAAGGGTTGGTGATTCTTCGGTGCGCCAGCCAGTTAAGTCGATGAATGACGCATTGACGCCGTGTTGGCGTAATAACAAAGCCGTATTGTGTGCGCTTTGCGCTTCCCCCAAAGCGGACAACATCTCTTTTACTGTCGAGAGATGGTCGTCCACTCTGAAGTGACCGAAAGAGCAAAGCCGTTGAATATCAAGCAGGCAGCTTCGAACGCCTTCAATACGTTCTCTTACAAAATTATCTGCAGCGGCCCGGTCGGCGTTGTCGTCAAAAATACTTGCATTGATTTCTCGCATCCGCACGCCGACCGCAGTAAGGGCGTCACCCCACGTCCAGTCCGATTCCGTGCTGGAAAATAATGAAAATACGCCCGGATTGCCCGTTTTCTTATCTTCGATGAGCAAATTGGTGACGCCCGCGTAAGCCGACACGACAAAAACCCTGTTATAGAAAGAACCTTTGCCGCCCTTGAGAAAAATGTTCTTCAGAACTGCATCGGTGTTGGAAATAGAAGTGCCGCCAATCTTCTCGACGGTATGTTTATTTTGTTCAGTTGTTTTTGTCATAATATCCTTCGGGCGCGCTGCGTTTTAGCTTGCTTCCTCAATGAGCGGATAAGCGCCATCTTTGTTATGTACTTCCTTGCCAGTAACTGGGGGTGAAAATACGCAGGCCATAATCATTTCTTCCTCAGCTCTAAGTATATGCCGGTCATGTTTATCGAGCGCATAGACAACACCTGGCGCGATTTCATGTGTCGAGCCTTCATCCAGATCTTCAATGCTGCCTTTGCCAGAAACGCAATACACAGATTCAAGATGGTTCTGATAATGCATTTTCAGTTCGGCACCCTTGTGGATGGTTGTGATATGAAATGAAAAACCCATTCCATCATCCTTCAGCAAGAGGCGGACACTGCTCCACCCGTCGGAATCCACACGGCGATCAGTATTTTTTTCTTGATGATAGTTTCTTACAATCATGATTATCCCGCTAGGCTGCTTGTTGTGTATGTTTCTTTGCCACCGTTCTTACGGCCTGGGTTAGAATGTTGAGGCCTTTTTCCAAGTCGTCATTGCTGATTGTCAAAGGCGTCAGGCATTTTACGATTTCATCATCGGTGCCGCTGGTTTCGATGATCAGGCCATGTTCGAAAGCTTCCGTTACAATTTCAGCAGCAATGTCGCCTGACTTCACGTCTATGCCGCGCATCATGCCTCTGCCTTTCAGTCCAACGACGAGCGAACTGTTTTCGTCTTTTATGTTGGATAAGGCGTTTTCAAGAATAGCGGCCTTCTCAGAAATTTCCTGCTCGAATTTCTTATCGCGCCAATAAGTTTCAAGAGCTGCTTTCGCAGTGATAAAGGCGTGGCAGTTGCCACGGAACGTGCCGTTATGTTCGCCTGGCTTCCAGATATCGAGATCGCGTTTGATTAGTGTCAGCGCCATTGGAAGGCCAAAGCCGGAAATAGATTTCGCCAAAGTCACGATGTCCGGGTTGAGTTCTGCAGGTTCAAAGCTGAAGAATGTACCCGTGCGTCCTATGCCTGCCTGAATATCATCGACGATGAAAAGAGCGCCGTGCTTGCGTGCGATGGATTGAACCTTTTTGAGCCAGCTGAAGCTTGCGACATTCAAGCCACCTTCACCTTGTACTGTTTCAACGATGATCGCAGCAGGCGCGTCTACGCCGCTTGATGAGTCTGACAGAACACGATCCAGTTGAGCAGCCGAGTCCGAGCCGTCGCCAAAGTAATTATCGTAAGGCATGCGTGTAACGCCGCCTAGCGCGACACCGGCGCCGCCCCGGTGATGTCCATTGCCTGTAGCGGCCAATGCGCCAAGCGTTACGCCATGAAAGCCGTTTGTAAAACTGATAATGTTTTCGCGGCCCGTGACTTTTCTTGCAAGTTTTAACGCCGCCTCGACAGCGTTGGCGCCTGTAGGCCCCGGAAATTGAACGACATAGTCAAGACTTCGCGGTTTGAGAATTGTTTGCTCAAACTCTAGCAAGAATGCTTCTTTAGCGTCAGTCTCCATATCAAGACTGTGGGTAACCCCATCGCGTTCCATGTATTCGATAAGCGCCTTTTTAAGCACAGGGTGATTGTGCCCGTAATTTAGGGAAGAGCAGCCAGCAAGAAAATCTATATATTCCTTGCCGCTTTCATCCCTAACCGTGGCACCGGATGATGATACGAACTTGACTGGAAAATTCCGAGCATAGCTACGTACATCAGACTCGCGACGTTCAAATACATTTTGCTTTTCGCTTTTCTCAAAAGCCATTATTTTTTCCTAAGTTGCTAAGAAGCAGTTATTGTTAGAGCGGGCCGATGGTGACCAAATGCTCTGTATCGTGTTGGCCGCCGAAGTCTTCATTCTTGTCAAACCAAGGCTCATCACGCATCGGAGCCAACCGGGATTTTGCGAGAGAAGAAAACAGCCGCCATGAAGCAGCGTTATCTTTCGTAATTGTTGTTTTCAGATATTTTGCTCCGAAAGCGCCTTCACAGGCCAACAACTCTGAAAGAAGCTTCTTGCCGAGCCCTTCGCCTCTTGCAGCGCTAGAAACGGCAACCTGCCACACAAAAATCGTCTCCTTATCTTCAGGAGGACGATAGGCGGAAATCCACCCGACAAGTTCTTCGTTGCGCTCTGCTGCTATGCAGGTCTGTGCAAAGTGTGAACATAGCAGCAAATTGCAGTACATTGAATTTTCATCAAGCGGGGCGCAATCGCGCACCAACCGCCAAACCCGCTGACCATCGGACTTAACCGGGTGGCGAAATTGCGTTTGTGCTTCTTTAGCCGCGCCCAGATCTGCTAAGGCATGCCCGGAGGGTTCAGATGCGAGTTCATTAGGCATGGCTATTACTTAGAATATCTAAGCACGCTGTCAACCGCGCCGCCTATGGCAGTGATAATTTATTGCTATCACGAAGAGAAAAATTACAAGATTATATCTCATAATAGATAAATATAATATATGATAAGGATATTTGGAGGAAACTGTTCATTTTCTATAATTCGATTGTCTAACAAAAAAGTCGATGCGGCAACTGGTCCACTAAACTCGAACAGACACACCGCGACGTCATGTGCTGAGTTCAAATTTATGCGTCCCATCAATGCCGGGGCGTCTGCGCCTTGAAATCTTATTTTCGCACAAATGCATCGGCGTTAGGGACGGCGACAGTTCAATTACTCTTGCTTTAGTCGCTTGCAATTTCAGTCTGCATGAGGTTAAACCCGCGCCTCGCGTCGAGAGTGGCCGATTAGCACCCGTAGCTCAGCTGGATAGAGCACCAGACTACGAATCTGGGGGTCTGAGGTTCGAATCCTCACGGGTGCGCCATAACCAACAAGCAGAGCCATTTTTGCCTGAAACAGGGTCGAAAGGCTAATCGGTCTTGCGTATGCTCCTATGTCACGGTGGATCAGCGCGAGGAGCAATTTGGTTATGGGCATGTTTAGTTGTCGGGCAATTTGGCTTGTTACCATTGCAACGCTTAGCGTCTCTTGCGGGCGGGATGTCGCCGAGGACAGCGCTTCAAGTGATGTGTCGTCATCAAATACTGAAACCGCAGAAACTCCAGCGGGGAATTCGAAAAATCACTGGTTCATCGCCGCTGCTAATCCTTATGCTGCTGAAGCTGGCGCCGACATTTTAAGACGCGGTGGTTCGGCCGTGGATGCGGCGATTGCGACTCAAGCTGTACTTGGGCTTGTTGAGCCTCAGTCCTCCGGTTTTGGTGGCGGCGCATTCATGCTGCATTACGATCCTGCAACGCAAAGTCTCGAAACTTATAATGGTCGAGAAGTAGCGCCTACTTCTGCAACGCCTGAAAGGTTCCTCACCGAAGCTGGCGAGCCGATGAATTTTTATGATGCCGTGGTTGGCGGACTTTCTGTGGGCGTGCCAGGCGTGGTGCGGATGCTGGAGATGGCGCACCAAGAACATGGCAAGCTGCCGTGGGCGGAAACGATTTTGCCTGCTGCTAAACTCGCCGAGGATGGTTTTGAGGTTTCGCCGAGACTGAATGGCCTTTTATCTCGCATCCCCAGGCTCAAACAGTTACCTGCGGCGGCTGAGTATTTTTATGACGATACCAGCTCGCCTTGGCCGGTCGGTCATGTTTTAAAGAACCCAGCCTATGCAAAAACGCTCAATGCAATTGCAGCAGATGGAGCGGAGGCATTTTATAGTGGTGAGATCGCCGCAGCAATTGTCGAAGCGGTAAATGACGCTCCCAATCCTGGGGGCATGACGCTTGAAGATCTGCAAGGCTATAGAGCGGTAAAGCTAGATCCCGTATGCAGTGGATACCGTGTATATCAAATCTGTTCGATGGCGCCCCCAAGTTCTGGCGGGGTTACAGCACTTCAAATACTTACGTTGCTGGAAAAATTTGACCTCTCAGCCGCTGGTCCAGGATCAATTGAATCGTTGCATCTACTTTTTGAAGCAAGTCGGCTCGCCTATGCGGACCGTAATCAATTTCTTGCCGATAACGATATGCTTTCGGGGGAAGGGTTGTCGCCAGAAGCTGTCATCGCAGGTTTGTTAAATCCGCCGTACCTTGAAGCGCGAGCTGCGCTGATCGACCCTGGTTACGCTGCTGAGCGCGTTGGAGCGGGCAACCCTGCCGCTTACGATAACGAGGAGAATGCTGGCGCCTGGAAACGCTATGGGGCCGATGCCTCACCTGAGCCGCCTTCCACCAGTCATTTTGTCATTGTTGACGGTTACGGGCGGGTTGTGTCCATGACAACGACTGTTGAATTCGCGTTTGGCAGCCATCTCATGGCGGCAGGTATGGTGCTTAATAATCAGCTAACTGACTTTTCATTTCTTCCAGAACGAGATGGCAGGCCGGTTGCGAATGCCGTGGCTCCAGGCAAACGTCCGCGCAGTTCAATGACGCCAGTGATTGTCTTTGATGGCGAGGGCGACGTCTGGTCAGCGATAGGCTCGCCAGGCGGCCCTGCAATTATTGGATATGTTGTAAAAACTCTGATCGCAATGATTGATTGGGGAATGAGCCCACAAGCGGCAATTGAATATCCGAATGCCGTATACCCAAGGGGGGCTCCTCTACTCGAGGAAGGCGGCTTCGACGCGCAAATTGTTGAGGGTCTGAAACAGAAAGGCCATCCGGTCGAGGTTCGCGGCTTAAACAGTGGCGTTCACGCATTCAAAGTAATGCCCAATGACGCATTTGAGGGCGGCGCCGACCCTCGTCGGGAAGGCGTATGGCTTACAGGCGTCGTTGAGAAAGAATAAGAATTAAGCTGAAGACAACGGTAGTGATATAGAAAACGACGCACCGTTATTGTCGCTTTTTTTAAGCTTCAACGCGCCGCCGTGTGCACGGATAACTTCCGATGCAATTGCTAATCCCAGGCCCGAACCGCCGGGTTTGCGCGAGCCCTTAAAGGGTTCAAACAACACTTGCAGGGCATGTTCTGGAAGGCCGGGACCTGTGTCGCTGATAATAATCTGGATGAATCCCTCTTGGGCTTTCGCTGTAAAAGAGAGTTCGCCGACGATTTCTTCACTGTTGGTTGATGTATCGTTTGGCGGTTCAGGTTGCATCGCTTCTATGGAGTTGCGGGCAATGTTGAATAAAGACCTATAAAGCTGTGTACGATCTGCAACGATCATCAACTCGTCCGAAATAGTGTTTTTGGCGGCGATGCCGATGGCCGCCGTATCATCAAGGACTTCGTCAACTAGAGCACTCAGAGAAAAATTCGATTTATCTAGAGCGCTGGGCTCCATCCTCCCAAAAGTCAGCGTGTCGCGACTGAGTGTTATCGCGCGGTCAAGCGCCGAAAGCAGGCGCGGCGTTAATTTGCGCACGCTGGGATCGTCTGATTTGGACAGTCTGTCCGACATCAACTGCGCAGAAGCGAGAATGTTCCGTAAGTCGTGACTGATTTTTGAAATACCTGCGCCTAGCGCGGCTAGCCTCCGGCGTTCGTTGAGAAGGTTGAGTACGCTAGTCTCCATAGCTGCAAGGCTCTTTTCGGCGGCGCCAAGCTCATCCTTCCTGTCGCTAGGTTGTAGGATCCCTCCGTGGCTTTCAGGGTCTGCCTCGAAAGCCGTAATATTCGCAGTCAGGTTTTTAACTGGCCTGACAATGATCCGGTTGAGCGCCCAATAAACGAGCCCTGCCGTTAATGTGGAAATAATAAGTGAGAGACCCAGAATATTTGCTGCATAGGCATGCATGTCATTACGAAGCGCGCGCTGAGAAACAATGATGTTCACTTTCTGATCAGAGGCGAACCTTGGCGCGCCAGTCGCTTGAATTAACCGATCGCCACGTGAAAACATGGTTGCCCATGCATTCTTAATGAGAGACAAGGGGCCTTGCTCTTCCAAAAATACCTGTTTGATGTCCGGAGATCCGTGAGGATTGATTTCAGGCGCCAAAATTAACATGCGCATGTCGTCGTTGTTGATGGTTACACCTAAAATGTTAGCAGTTGAAAAGAGTTGCCTCAGCGTATCTTCATCAAGCGGTTCCTTGCGGGGGCCTTCTAGGGCAAGGCTGGCTAGATAAGCTTCCTCGATACGCATGGAAAACCAGTCGTGTCGCTGCTTTGCGATAGACGGGACAAGCACGACAAATTCGGCAAAGAAAATGAACAATACAATCAAAATCAACAGTTTGGTTGATAATGATCGGCCGGAATTAGATTTTATCGGAAGCATAGAGCCATTCAGTCGAAGGTTGAGAGCAATCGAACTAGGCTGCGTGTTTTATTGGAAAAAAGAGTTGGCGTATACCAAGCGCCCGCAGCGCGTTTTCCTGCTTCGCTGCGCGTCGGATAGGGAGCTATCATATCCGTAAAGGCGCGGATTTTAAGGCCTTCCGTAACCGCCATAATCCAAGGCGCCAATAAATCGCCCGCTTCCTTGCCGACAATGCCGGCGCCAAGAATGAGGCCTTTTTTATTGGTAATGATCTTAACGTGCCCGCGCGTATCTTTTTCGGTGATTGCCCGATCATTGTCCGTAAACGGCCACGTCGCAATACGAATATCTTTATGTTTTTCCCGCGCCTCGTTCTCGGTGAGCCCGACCTGCGCTAGTTCCGGATCACAATACGTGACGCGCGGCGAAAAGTTTTCCCTGTTTTTAGAGGGCATTTTAAAAAGTATGTTCCGCACAACAACAGACGCATGGTACCCAGCGACATGCGTGAATTGGCGCCCGCCGGTGACGTCGCCTACTGCGTAAATTCGCTTATTGCTAGTGCGAAGGCGCGCATCGGTTTTGACGCCGCGTTCGTCATAGTCAACACCGGCTGGCCCTAGGTTAAGCTCTTCGACAACGGGCTTGCGCCCAACAGCTATCAGAAGATGTGTGCCGTCTACTGTTCCTTTATCGGTTGTGATGCGTATGCCAGACTCAGTTTTTTCAGCGCGCGCAGCTTTAGTATGTTCGAGTAATTGAACGCCATCCGATAGTAGCTGTTCTCGAACCACGCTTGTAAGATCGCTATCTTCTCGATTGAGGATAGTTCCTCCTTCAATAAGTGTAGTTTCTGAGCCGAGACGACGGTGAGCCTGCGCCATTTCAACACCAATCGGGCCACCGCCGATAATGATTAAGTGAACTGGGCGGGCCTTGTTCTGAAAGATAGTTTCGTTTGTGAAGAATGGCGTTTCTTTAAAACCCTCTATCGGTGGGATAAATGGCCTTGAACCGGTGGCGATCACGAAATGCTTTGCTTTGACATTGTATTCGCCAGCCTCAAGTTCCCGTGGCCCGGTAAAGGTTGCTTTTTCTCTCAGCACTTTTACGCCTAGTTTTTCAAACCTTTCCTGGCTGTCATTGGGTTCGATGGCGGCGATAGCGGCATGGACATGGTCCATGACAGCGGCGAAATCTATATCGGGGTCTATTGCGGTTAGGCCATATTTGCCGGCGTTTCTCATGGCATGCGCTCGCGCCGCGGCGGCGATCAGAGCCTTTGAGGGGACGCAGCCCGTATTGAGGCAGTCCCCACCCATTTCACCTTTTTCGATGAGTATAACTTTGCGGCCAAGTTGTGCGGCGCCTGCTGCAATAGAGAGACCGCCGGAACCGGCGCCAATGACGCATAGATCTGCTTTGAGCGTTTGGGGCATGCTATTATTCCTCTAGCTCGTTTTTTTTGCGTCTTAAAAATACGGGTATAAGAGCAAGAACGATCAAACCTGCAATTGGTATCAGTGTCGCCGGTTTGAAAAGCACGCCGCTTAAAGTGAGGTCGCCGCCCGCCGCCAGAACCTTGTCAGCGCCAGCACCAATGCTAGCGTACACAAACGAGCCCGGGATGATGCCGAGACCGGTTCCGATTAAAAAGTTTCGCAACGAAACCCCCAAAAGCCCTGCCGCGATATTTACACCCCAGAAGGGGAACACGGGTGCAAGGCGAAGGATGAACATGTAACTGAGCTCGCCCTCACGAAATCCCTTTTCCATTCGTTTGGCGAACCCTCCGGCACGTTTGCTTAACAAATCGCCGAGCGCGTATTTTGCTGCGAGAAAAACTATCGTGGCGCCTAATGTGGCGGCAATCACGATTAAAGGTGTTCCGGGCCATAATCCGAAAAGAAAGCCGCCGAAGATTGTAAGTATGCTCGCCCCAGGGAAGGAAATTGCAACGGCGGCGGCATAGGCCAAGACGAAAATAACCATGGCGCGCAGAGGAGCCGATTCGACCCAACCTCGCATGGCATCCCGGTTGTCGCGTAAAGAATCGAGCGTGAAATACTGGTTTAGGCCCATGGCGAAAAAAAGCGCCAATGCAGCGGCAATAAGGGCAAGGGGTGCAATTCGCCTGGTAAGAGAAGGTTTTGGGGAGGTGCCTGTCATATATTTTGGTCGTTTCTACGTATAAATTGGTTTGGCGGCTTTGCTGCTCGGGTTTCGCCCGTGTAGCCGATTATCCGCTCGTTTGTGTTCACGTTGCGCGATACTGTACTCACATTGGCGCGAAGGTTGGGGAAGACGCAATAATACGCCCAATTCCTCAAAAGCCGGGTGATTTTCGCATAGGCGGTGTTGACGGGCCGAATTCAGCGGTTTATCTCCCCGCCTCTTGCTCTAAATGGAGCGATCTGCGGCGCGCGCCGCGAAATCTATGTCTTGAGGACTGAACGATGAAACGGACATATCAACCGAGCCGGCTGAAGCGTAAGCGCCGTCACGGCTTTCGTGCGCGCAAAGCGACCAAGGGCGGTCGCAAGGTGCTTGCATCGCGTCGTTCGAAGGGCCGTAAGCGGCTCTCCGCCTAGATCATAGAAATCCTTGAAAATTCAAGAGGATAACGCGTCAGGCCGTGAGTTGTGCTTGGGCGTCATCAAGAAACGGCGGGATTTTCTCGCAATGCGTGACGCCAGAAAAGCGCAAAGCCGCTCGTTTCTTATGCTGGCGCGACAAAACCCTGAAAATGAGGGGAAAGTCCGGCTAGGGCTGACGGTTACCAAAAAAATTGGCGGTGCGGTGGTGAGGAACCGGATTCGCAGGCGCTTGCGAGCTGCGGCGCGGGAGGTCTTTCCCGGGAAATCCAAGGCGGGTACCGACTACGTCCTGGTGGCGCGGAAAGCGGCGTATGATCGCAATTACGCCGCCCTTCTTGACGATATGAAGCGCGCCCTTTTAAGCCTCGCCAGTAACACTACATAACAACGCATTCGGGGCGGGATGCTAGGCGCGCGCCTCCAGCAAACCATTGGGATCATTCATGGACCGCAATCTGATCATGGCGATCGTCCTTTCTATGGGCGTGCTTCTGGCCTGGGATTTTCTAATTCTGGGACCGCAGCGGGATGCGCAGGAAGCCGCACGCGCAGAACAGGCGGCGCAGCAGTCGCAGGAAACGACCGAAGATTCCGCCGATATTCTTGGTGGCGGACTGGTGGAGGAAGCAGCGCCGGTCTCGGTTGAAGAAGCGCTGGCGCGCTCGCCAGGTCGCGTGCCGATCCGAACTGAAACACTCGAAGGTTCGATCAATTTGCGTGGCGGCCGTGTCGATGACCTCAAGCTCCTTCAATATCACGAAGAGGTTGATGAAAGCAGCCCGGTCATCCGTTTGCTGAACCCTGATGAAACCGAACACGGACATTTCATCCAGCAGGGATGGGCGCTTGGAAAAGAACTAGGAGCAAGGGCCGAATGGCAGGCGCCTGAGGCCGCCGTACTGACGCCTTCAACACCAGTCACGCTAACCCGCACCGCCGGCGACCTCGTTTTCGAAAAAACGATTTCCGTCGATGACAAGTACATGTTCACCGTGCAGCAAACGATCACAAATAATAGTCCGGGTGACCGGGTCGTTCGCGCCTATGCGACGGTAACGCAACGGAACATTCCGGAAGACTTCAGGAACTTCATGATTTTGCATGAAGGGCCGCTCGGCGTCATCGGCACGAAACTGTACGAGCGGAAATACAACACGCTCAGAAAAAACAAAAACAAGCGGGTTGAAGAAGCGGGCGTCGGCGGCTGGATCGGCATCACCAATAAGAACTGGCTGGCCGCGGCGATACCGCCCCAGGATGCGGAAATTGACGCCGTCCTGACAAACCGGGGAACGGAAGAAAACCCCGTATTCGAGTCCTTCTATGCGATGCCCGCTGAAACGCTCGCGCCCGGGCAGTCGCTAACGAAGACATCCTATATGTTCGGGGGGCCTAAAGATGTTGACCTTTTGCAGTCTTATGAGGCCCAGCCCGAAGATGGCGGTCTCGGCGTCTATGACTTTGATAAAGCCGTTGATTGGGGCCATTTATTTTTTCTGACGCGTCCGATTTTTTATACGCTCAACTTCTTCGGAGATTTGATCGGAAACTTTGGCGTCGCCATCCTGATTCTCACTCTCATCATCAAGCTCATTCTCTTTCCATTGGCGAACAAAGGGTATGAGTCCATGTCGAAGATGAAAAAGTTGCAGCCGGAAATCAAAAAGCTGCAGGAGCGCTATGCTGATGACAAGATGAAGATGCAGCAGGAAATGATGGCGCTTTACAAAAAGGAAAAGATGAACCCCATGGCGGGGTGTTTTCCTATCCTATTGCAGATGCCCATTTTCTACGCGCTCTATAAAACCTTGTTTGTCACGATCGAACTGCGTCACCAGCCGTTTTTATATATTAGTGATTTGTCAGCGCCCGATCCGACGACAATTTTCAATCTCTTTGGGCTTTTGCCTTACGACCCAACCTCTGTTCCGCTTATTGGCGTGATCTTAGGTCTCGGCATTCTTCCGATCATGATGGGGATCGCCATGTGGTTCCAGTTTAAATTGAACCCGCCCCCGACCGACCCCGTTCAGGCGCAAATGTTTGCTTTCATGCCATGGGTGTTCATGTTTATTTTTGCGCCTTTTGCGGCGGGCCTCGTGCTCTACTGGTTCTGGAACACGTTCCTGGGAATATTCCAGCAGTGGTATATTATGGAAAAGAACGGCGTGAAGGTCGAACTAGGCGAGCGCATCAAACTTCCATGGACGAAGAAAAGCGCTTCCAGTGAGGCGAAGTGAGCGGAGAAGCCGTCTTCTCCAGCGACGACTTAGAAGCGGGCCGGCTTTTGTTTGCGAAGCCGGCCGTCTTCATGAAAGGCGTGGTCAATCTCGACGGACTGCCTGATGAGGGGCCTGCCGAGATTGCGTTTGCCGGGCGTTCGAATGTGGGTAAATCCACTTTGCTGAACGCGATTGTCGGGCAAAACGGTTTGGCGCGCGCATCGAATACGCCTGGCCGTACGCGAGAGATAAATTATTTCGATCTTGAGGGTTCGCTGCATCTGGTGGACTTGCCGGGTTACGGCTATGCGCGCGCCTCGCGAAAAGAAGCAGAACAGTGGATGGCGCTGACGCGTGACTTTTTACGGGGAAGGTCAGTTTTACGTCGTGTTTGCCTGCTGGTTGATTCGCGCCATGGTCTAAAACAGTCTGATACAGATGTAATGGATCTTCTGGATGAAGCGGCTGTGAACTATCAGATCGTGCTGACGAAGATCGATAAGATAAAGCCAACTGCGCTTGCGAGTCTTGTCGAGGCAACCTCTAAAAAGATAATTCGCCGCCCTGCCGCGCACCCGTTTATCCGCTCAACGTCATCCGAAAAGGGCGACGGCATCCCGGAACTGCGCGCTGAACTGGCTGCTCTCGCCGTTCTGTAAAGGGTTTGTTAACTATCGGCGTCGTTGGGTGGGGGCCATGAGTATGGCTGAACAATCACAACAGTCTTTGACACACTGGCGCAACGCCTTTGCGCAGCATTTGAAGTCAGAAAAGCGCAGCAGCCAATATACGCAACGTAATTACAATTCTGCGCTGGAGCGGTTTGAAAGTTTCCTCATTGACTATCGGGCTGAGACATTAAATCTCAATTTGTTATCTAGGCTTGAAACGAAAGATTTCCGCGCGTTTCTGGCGGCGCGCCGTAATGAGGGGCTGTCGCCGCCATCAATCAAGCTGGAACTTTCAGCGCTGAAAACTTTTTTTTCCTTTCTGAAAAAACGGGCAGGGGTCGATAATGACGCCATCGCCATCATGCGCGGCCCGAAAACGAAAGAACGTCTGCCAAGACCGGTCACGCAAAAAGACGCCGAAGCATTAATGGATGCGGCGGCGACGTTAAAAACTTCGACGCGAAAACAGACTTGGGAACAGGCGCGGGATGCAGCGCTGATGACGCTGCTTTACGGTGTTGGCTTGCGCATTTCTGAGGCCTTGTCTCTAAAATGGTCCGACGCCCCGCTGGGTGAAACGCTGCGCATCAAGGGGAAGGGCGCAAAGACGCGGATTGTACCTGTCGTGCCCGCCGCACGCAAGGCAATTAATACGTACACAGAGCTTTGCCCCTTTGGCGGCGAAGCGGAAGGCCCGCTATTCTTTTCAACACGGGGCAAGGCGCTGTCGCCTCGACTTGTCCAGCGCACGATGGCGCAATTGCGGGCGGCGCTCGGCCTGCCGGATTCGGCGACGCCCCACGCCTTGCGTCACGCCTTTGCGACGCATCTTTTATCGGCGGGCGGCGATCTGCGCGCCATACAGGAACTCCTCGGTCACTCATCGCTGGCGGCGACCCAGCGCTATACAAAAATCGACAGCGAAAACCTTCTCCGCGTTTTCGACAAGGCTCACCCCAGAGCCTAAATTCCATGCTTTGCCTCATAGGCTTTCACGTCGCGCTTCAGTTCCGGCAACAGGAAATAGAGCGCAAGGATATTCGGTATCGCCATGGCGAACAGCATCGAGTCGATGAAATTCAAGATGGCGCCGACCGACACCGCCGCGCCGGTAGAGAGTGCAACGCAAAGCAGCACTTTGAATATGACATCGCCATATTTCGACCCACCGGAGAGATAGGCGAAGGCTTGCGCGCCGTAAAACGCCCAACTCACCAATG
The DNA here is from genome assembly GCF_028748065.1 of Hyphococcus flavus. GTDB lineage: Bacteria > Pseudomonadota > Alphaproteobacteria > Caulobacterales > Parvularculaceae > Hyphococcus > Hyphococcus flavus. The sequence continues at coordinate 2,079,135 of NZ_CP118166.1, forward strand.
ACGTAAAGGCAAACAGCGTTGACGAAACGAGCAGGATCACGGGGAACCAGCTAAAGGTGTTCTCGAACGCCTGTGATGTCAGTTCGATGCCTTGCACGTTGTCGCTGAACATGAACGGCTCATAAACGCCGGTGATAATAACGACCAGCGCGGTAATCGTGCAGACGACAATCGTGTCGAGAAACGGTTCGATCAGCGCCACATAACCTTCGGTCATGGGTTCGTTGGTTTTCACGGAAGCGTGGGCGATGGCGGCGGAGCCGACGCCCGCCTCACAGGAATAGGTGGCGCGGCGCATGCCGTTGATCAGCGCGCCTACAAGACCGCCGCCGAGGGCGTCGAGGCCGAACGCGCTCCTGAATATGGTCATGATCGCGTCGGGCAGGGCGGTGATGTTGAGCCCGATGATGATCAGCGCCGCGCCGATGTAAACAACCGCCATGAACGGCACGATCTTGCCGGCGACGTAACCAATGCGCCGAATGCCGCCAAGGACGACGACGCCCACAAGCGCCGCCATGATAACGCCGAAGGTGACGGGCGCCGAAATGCCGGTGACGTTGGCGAACTGCGCATGGCTCTGGTTTACCTGAAAAATGCTGACAGACCCGCCGATGGCCATGAGCGCGAAAAAGATCGCCGCGCCCTTGCCGAATGTTTTCCAGCCCATGCGGGCGAAAACCGCTTCGATGTAATACATCGGCCCGCCTATGGTGCGCCCGTCGGGGAGGACTTTGCGGTATTTCACCGCCAGCGCGCATTCGGCGAACTTTGTCGCCATGCCGAAAAACCCGGCGAGGATCATCCAGAAAACGGCGCCCGGTCCGCCAAGAATGATCGCCAGCGGCACCGACGCCACATTGCCAAGGCCAATGGTACCGGAAAGCGCGGCCGACAGTGCCTGAAAATGAGAGATTTCGCCTGACGCGTCGATGTGTTCCTTCGGATTGAAGATCAGGTGAAACGCGTGGCGAAAGCCGCGGAAATTGATGAAGCGCAGATAGACCGAAACGATCACGCCCGCCGCCATCAGCCAGACGACCACCAGCGGTAGCGACACGCCGAACACGTCAACGGAAAAGAATATGATCGATGACACAAAATCGCTGACCGGCGTCAGGGCGTTGTCGATGCTTTGCGCAAGTCCGGCGGTTTCAGCGTCAGCCATGCATGGCCCTTTCCGGGCCTTCTTGCGCCCTCTTCTGCAAAACGCGGCAGTCTAACAATCTTCGCGGGCTTGTCACTTGGCGGCGCGTCAAAGCCCGGCGAGGGCGTTATCAAGATCGCGGCGAAGATCCTCGAGGTCCTCTACGCCGACCGAAAGCCGCACAAGGGAATCGTCAACGCCCAGCTCCGCGCGCCGTTCTGGCGGGATCGAGGCGTGAGTCATGATGCCGGGGTGTTCGATCAGGCTTTCAACGCCGCCGAGGGATTCGGCGAGGGTGAAAAGCTCGACCCGTTCCAGCATCGCCTTCGCCGCATCGAGGCCGCCTTTGAGGAAAATCGTCACCATGCCGCCGAACGCCTCCATCTGGCGTTTGGCGAGCTCGTGACCGGCGTGCGATTTGAGCCCCGGATAATTGACGCGCTCAATGGCGGGGTGCGCCGCCAGCCACTCTGCAAGGGCCATGGCGTTTGACGATGAACGCTCAAGCCGCAGCGAAAGCGTTTTCAGGCCCCGCAAAGCCAGAAACGAATCGAACGGCGCCTGAATGCCGCCGATGGAGTTCTGCAAAAATGCAAGCCGGTCGCCGAGATCCTTGTCGTTGACGACCAGCACGCCGCCGATGACGTCCGAGTGGCCGCCGAGATATTTCGTCGCCGAATGCATGACGATATCGGCGCCGAAATCGAGCGGGCGCTGACAATATGGCGAGGCGAATGTGTTGTCACAGCCGACCATGATCCCGTGCTTCTTCGCGATCTTTGAAATCGCTTCAATGTCGACGATCTTCAACAGCGGATTGGTCGGCGTTTCGAGCCAGACCATTTTCGTTTCCGGCGTGATCGCCGATTCAAAGTTCTCCGGCTTTGTCAGGTCCACGTAAGAGAACGACATATTCGCCGAGTCTCTCCGTACACGTTCAAACAGCCGAAAAGTGCCGCCGTAAACGTCATCCATGGCGATCACGTTCGAGCCGGCAGGAAAGAGTTCCAGCATGGTCGCGATCGCCGCCATGCCTGAGGCGAAAGCGAACCCGCGCGAGCCGTTTTCCAAATCCGCGATGCAGCGTTCATAGGCGAAGCGCGTCGGGTTCGCGCCTCGGGCATAGACGAAACCTTTGTGCACGCCCGGGCTTTCCTGGGCATAGGTCGATGTCTGGTAAATCGGCTGCATCACCGCGCCGGTGGTCGGGTCATGTTCTTGACCGGCGTGGATCACGCGCGTTGCGAAAGCGGGTCTGTTTTTCTTGTCGCTGCTCATCGGGCGGGGCTCCCTTTTCCTTTCGCTCGCCTTAGCGCGGGCGGCGGCGGATTGCCAGCGCGGTGTCGCCCGCCCGTCTTTCTGTGATAAAAGTTGTTGGGCGAGGCCCGTCGCGGCCGCTTCATTTGGCTTGTCCGCTGGGCTGCAGCCGTTTTTTGTACAATTCTCGGGTCACTTTTTCGTACAACTTTCTCCATTGGGCGCAGCTCCGCCGCGCTCCGGCGCCGTGCCCTGAAACGCAACGCCGGCATCAATCACGCGAAGACTATAAGGCCGTTTGGAAAGTGGGGGATAACCTTCCACCGAAACTGGGTTTCGTGGCGATTTTCATCAGATAGGATGTAATTTTTCAGTCCCGGCTCGCCTTAGCGTTGTGTGGGATCGCGCTGCAACTTAGCCGCGTTTGAGGCGCACGATGGTCTCATCCAGCGTCTGTAAAAACCGCGAGCGGTCAGCCTTTTGAAACGGCGCCGGGCCGCCGGAAAAATCGTCGCCATTGCCCTTGCCGATCCCGGCGCGTAGATCCGCCATCAGGGCGCGGGCGGCGACCGCCGAACCGATTGTGTCGGCGGTAAACGGCTCGCCCTTGGGGCTGATGACAGCAGCGTTATTTTTAAGGCAGCGTTCGGCGAGCAGAATATCGGCGGTAATAATAATGCTGCGCGCATCGGCGTGGTCGGCCACAAAATCGTCTGCTGCATCATAACCGTCGCTGACGGTCACGCGTTCGATCAGTTCATGTTTTGGCACGCGGATTGGCGCGTTGGCGACGACCGTCACCGGCACGGCGTAGCGGAATGCCACTTTGTAGATTTCTTCCTTCACCGGACAGGCGTCGGCGTCAACGAGGATGTGGATGGTGTTGGTCACGCCCGAACTAAGGTTAGTTCGTCATCCCGGGCTTGACCCGGGATCCATGGTAAATTGCAGCATTTGGATATGGATTGCGGGTCGGAGCCCGCAATGACGGCGTTGATGGTCATACGTTCAACACCTCTTCCTGTACGTCCTTTGTCCAGCCGACGAACACTTGCGTCGGGCCGTTTTCAATGACGGGACGTTTGATCAGTGTCGGGTGCTTCGCCATCAGATCGACAGCTTTTTTCTCTGTGACGTTTTCTTTCTCCGCAGCGGAAAGTCCGCGCCAGGTGGTCGAGCGGGTGTTGAGGAGTTTGTCAGTCCCCACAGCGCTCGCCCAGCGGCCGATCTGCATTTTTGTCGGCGTTTCCTCGCGCACGTCGTGAAAGGAATAGCGCACGCTCGCGCCATCGAGCGCCTTCAACGCCTTGCGGCAGGTATCACAGTTTTTCAGGCCGTAGATGTTCATAGTGTTATTTTTTGTTTTGAATTCCAAATTTGAAAAACAGGAAAGTTACAACTGCAATGCAAACAAGGTAGAAGGCATCGAAAAGAGTGTTCTTTAAGAAGTGGTCTTCATATTCAGGCATAACTCCAAACCGAAATATTGCGTATGTTTTTAATATAAAAATCGACAAATTTATGATTAAGAGCAACGCGAGTACTGCGAATAGTGACCACCGAAAGAACTGCCAGCTCTTTGACTTATTTTCGGAGGTCTTATCCATCAAGCCACCTGCAATCTCAGATAATTCAACAAATCCGTCCTTGTAATGAGGCCCTCAAACTTTCCGTCTTTCAGAACGACGGCGACGTGGCCCTTGGCGAAGATCGGCAGGAGCGACTGCATATCCTGTTTCGCCTCGACAGTTTCGACGCGATAGGTCATGGCGGATTTGACCGGGTCCTGAAATTTCTCGCGATTTCTTACGACTGCGAAAAGAATGTCTTCTTCATCGAGGAGGCCGGTAACGCCGCCATCGTCGTCGAGCACCGGCAGTTGCGAGATATCGTACAGCTTCATTTTGCCGTAGGCTTGCATCAGCGTGTCGTCTGGTTTCACGGTAATTGTCGCGCGCTCCGAATGGCGCCGCGAGATAAGATCGGTAAGGTCGCCGCGGGGCGGCCGTTTCAAAAATCCCTGATCGTACATCCAGTAGTCGTTGAACATCTTGGAGAGGTACTTGTCGCCACGGTCGCATACAAAAGCGACGACGCGTTTTTTCTGTTTCTGCTCGCGGCAATATTTGAGCGCGGCCGCGAGGATCGTGCCGGAGGACGATCCGCCAAGGATGCCCTCTTTTTTCAAAAGATCCCGCGCCGCCTCGAAACTTTCCTTGTCGGTGATGTCATAGGCTTTTTTGACATGGCTTAGATCGGCGATGTCGGGAATGAAATCCTCGCCGATGCCTTCCACCAGCCAGCTCCCCAGCTCGTTCGGGATTTTGCCGGTGTTGACGTAATCGGTGAGGATCGAGCCTTTCGGGTCGGCGAGAATAATTTCCGTATCCGGAGATTTTTCCCGAAAGAACCGCGACAGGCCGGTGATAGTGCCCGCCGAGCCGACGCCAGCGATAACGGCGCCCACATCCCCATCCATCTGGCCGAGAATTTCAGGCCCCGTCGCCTCGAAATGGGCTTTTGGATTGGCGGCGTTGCCGAACTGGTTGACGTAGAACGCGCCGGTCTCCTCGGCGATTCGCTCAGCCATATCCTGATAATATTCAGGGTGGCCCTTGCCCACGTCAGAACGCGTCAGGCGCACATCGGCGCCGAGGGCTTTCAGGTGAAAGATCTTTTCCTGCGCCATCTTGTCGGGCACGACGATGATGGTCTTGTACCCTTTTTGCGCAGCGACAAGGGCGAGGGCGAGGCCGGTGTTGCCCGCGGTCGCCTCGATAATCGTGCCGCCAGGCTTTAAACGGCCGTCCTTTTCCGCAGCCTCGATCATGGCGACGCCGATGCGATCCTTGATCGAACCGCCGGGATTGTTTGCCTCAAGCTTCAGATAGAGCTCGCAGGCCCCCGTGTCGATGCTCGAAATTTTCACCATCGGCGTTTTGCCGATGCCTTCAAGCACATTGTCCAGAACCGGGCCGTATGGCGTCTCTTTCATGGGAGAAATCCTTGAATTGAGTTTAGCGGGACTTAACCCAAAGCCGGGCGACCCCGCAAGGCGCGGCGAAGACGGTTATGGTGCATTTGTTCTATACCGGGCTTGAGCGCCCATGCGTTACTCGCCTGATCTGTAAATTTGCGGGAGAGGGGCCCCATGTTGATGATAAAAAACATAGCAATCGCTGCCGTATCCGTTTGCACGCTTTCGGCCTGCGTCACACCGCAAACGCAGTCTCAGACGGCGTTTCCGAATCATCACCCGTTTGTTTTTCCGACAAGCCAGGCGGCCGCTGATTTTATGGGTGGTGAGGACAGTTTTACGATGGCGTTGACCGGTGCTGATCTGGAATTGCGATTTGGCGATGGCGCTGCGGACTATCGACAAGCGGCGAGAAATGCGGTGAGGCCCTGGTCGGCAGAGGAGCGCGAAAAGCTTGAAGCAGCTTCTCTCATCACAGCGCAACTTTTTCGCGACCATCAGGTATCACTACCTGTGCCTGACGAAGTTCTGTTGATCAAAAGCACCGGGCGCGAAGAAGGCGGCGCTGGCAATTACACTCGCGGCAACGCCATGATTATCCCGGAAAATCAGATGGACCGCACGTCTGAACGATTTGTCGGCGTTTTCGCCCATGAATTGCTTCATGTGGCGACACGCACAGACCCATCATTACGAGATGACCTTTATGCTGTGATCGGGTTTTATGCTTGCGCGCCTATTCAGCTTACGCCGGATCTTGAAAGTGCAAGGATTACGAATCCCGACGCGTTTCATCACGAGTACTGTATTGACGTGTCACTTAATGGTGAAACTTTTCCGGTTATACCAGTAACGATGTTGATGCCCGGTGATGAAAATACAGAATCCATCTTTGAAAGGATTGCGATCAGATTATTCAGGGTCTCGCCTAAAGGAACGCTTGTGAGAGGGACGGATGGAGAGCCGCTGCACTATTCTTTAGGAGAGGTCACCGGCTTTTTCGAGCAAGTTGGGCAAAATACGGACTATATCGTGCATGCGGAGGAGATCATCGCTGACAATTTTTCGATGTTGATCCGAAACCGAACGGACGTGCCCAATCCGGAAATACTAACGGGGATCCAATCCGTGCTTTCTCATACAAGGGAAGCACGATAGGCGCCGGGGGAATACCCGAAAAACTTTTTGAAATGTCTTCCAAAGTGGCTTTGGTCACTGAACCCGAATTTTGCAGCCGTTTCGGCTATGGACGTGGTTGGCCCGATTTCTCGTCGCGACTTTTCAATACGCCGGTTCAAAAAGTAATGTGAGGGCGTTACGCCATAAGCGCTCATGAATTTTCGAGTGAAGTGATTGCGGCTGTAGCCGTAATCCATAGCAAGCTGACAGATTGATGCCTGTCCCTCTAGACATTGTGAAAGGTCTCGCGCGGCTGCTGAAATTTTCTCGTTGGAATTTGCCTCCGTCCGCCAGCAGCCATTTTCCATCACAAGTTTTTTAATCAACAGTTCCAGCTCTTCCGCTGCCTGATCGCTTGAAAATGCCTTTTCATGGAGCAGGCGCAAGCTTTCAGCCAGGGAGCCGTCGCGAATTGAAGTCTCGCGAAAATAAAACAATTCATTTTTCTGATTTTTGTCCGCCCACGCGATAATCGAAGGGGGGATGATGAATGTACGATAGCAAACGTCACCAATGCTTTCGCCACAATTCAGCTCGAATGCGTTTGAAAAAAATACGCAATCGCTGTCGCCATGATAAGTGTATTGTCCGAATTCGCCGGTAATGGCGCCGTTTTCAAGGACTGCGATAATCGGCCATTCATGAAAATGCGAAGGAAATCGCTGCTCACGAAACTGCAATAGCTGCAGTTCCAAGTTATCTAGCGTTTCCATGCGTCTGCATGTGACCTTGTATGACATGATTGGCGCCCGTTTCTGGTGCTGACTATGCACTCATCTCAGGCAAGAGTGAAAGTCGGTATATCTGAAAAACCTCTCTGTTTAGAGAATTCGGGAACGGGCGCGTTTATAGTCGCGGATGAAAAACCGCGCTGGATGAAGGGCCTGAGCGATGTCCAAATCTACGGGAGAGGGCGCGCCGGTCATCTCAGCAGCGATCATGGCGGCGGCAAGCGGCGCGGTGACGAGCCCGCGCGATCCAAGACCGGTGAGGATAAATAGTCCGTCGCGCATCTGCCCCTCGGGATATTCTTTTTGTTTGCCCAAACGCAGATCGTCGTAAGCGGCGCCATAAAACGCCCAGTCAGGCATCGGCCCGACAACAGGCAAACGGTCCGGCGTCGTGCAACGCACAGAGGCGCGCGGGGTTGATGCGTTCGGATCAAGCGTAACGGCAAGCTGTGGGAGGGTGCGTGCAACAGCGGCGATGTTTGATTCTGTTGCTTCCCTGGTGAAGCGTGTCTCGGCTCCGATGGCGACTGGCGCGTAAGTGGCGCCGATAATGACGCCCCCTTTGGGCGCCGGCGCAGCGTAGGGGCCGAAGGCATGTGCATGATCCAGCGCGTTTGCATCTGGAAACCAGTCGATTTGCCCGGCGGACCCGGCAAGCGGCAAGGTGCGCGCATCAGCGAAGCGCAAAGCGTCAAGTCCATTGGCGATAACGACAGCGTCGAAGGTTTGTTCGCTTTCGTGAGTGATCACGCGCCAGGCGTTTTCCTGCTGACTAATTTGTAGCACGCGCTCCTGAATGACTGTTGTTTCACCAAGTAATCCATAGACAAAGGCAACCGGGTCGACGACGCCGCCTTGCGGGAAGAATAAACCTTCATCTCGCTTTTCGATCCAGCCCTCGGGCAGCGCGGGCTGAGCAAGCAGTTTTTCCTGTCGTTCCCGCTCCTTGTCATTTGCGGCATGGTGCAGGACGCCGCATGGGTTGAACAGGCTGTCGCTATCCAGTTCGTTTAATAAGCCGAGCGTGTGGAGATAGGCGATCGTATGAAAGCGCCCCGCAGCCGTATCGCCAAGGTCCAGCCGCGGCATGATAAGCCCCGCCGGATTGCCGGATGCGCCAGACGCCGGGCCAGACGCGTCGTAAACGGACGGATGAAACCCGGCGCGTGTCAGCTCATGGGCGAGGCTGGCGCCGGCGATCCCGGCGCCGATAACCGCGATACTTGCGCTGGGTTTTAACGTGCGTGTTTGCGTTGCGAACCATGGCGCGCGTTTTGAATTCTGTGGCGGTTTGTCGATGTGGCCCGCCAGCATCTCCCGCTTGCGGCCGTGACCGGGGCGCTTCTCCCATTCAAATCCTGCGCTTTCGAGGGCGCGACGCACGGCGCCCGCGACCGTGAAAGTTGAGAATGTCGCATTGGGTTTTGAAAGCCGCGCCAGCTCTGCAAAAAGTTCCGGCGACCACATGGCGGGATTTTTCGATGGCGCGAAACCGTCAAGAAACCATGCGTCGATCTTCGCCTCGGCGTTTGCCATCCCTTCAAAAGCGTCGCCATAGAAAAGGGTCAGCGAAACGTCGTTGCTGAGTGCGATATGGTGAAAGCCTAGGTGAGGCGGCGGCAGGGCTGCGCGTAATGTTTTAGAGAGCGGCGCTAGTAACGGCCACGCCTTGTGCGCTCGTTCCATTTCAGCGGTCGATAGCGGAAAGGCTTCGACGGACAGAAAATGCAGCTTTGCGCTATCGGGCTTTTGCGTTTTCAGCCATGCCTGCCACGCAGTGAGGATATTAAGCCCGGTGCCAAAGCCCAACTCGCCAATGTGAAACCGGGTGGTGGTTTCAAATCGCTTGGGCAAGTCATTGCCCGCGAGAAAGACGTGAGCCGTTTCCGCCGGACCGTCGCCGGAAAAATAGACATCGTCAAAAAAAATGGACCGGGGTACATCTGACGATGCGTCCCAGTCCACTTGTGCTTTGTCGATCCGCAGGCTGCTCATGAGAGCGAATGCTTAGCGGATCAAACAGGTATTGTCTTTAGTTACGCTTTCACCGGGAAAGCGAAGAATTTTTCAAAGCCTTTGAAGCTTGCGAATGGCGTTTCGACAGACGCCATGTTTTCGCGTGTGACTTCAACTGTTGCTTCCGTCATTTCGCGTGCGCGCTCCATGCGGGTTTCGAAAAGCTTTGTCCAGTATGACTGCTGAACGGTCAGGGCGTCGGCGAAGGTTTTCGCGTTGGTGAGGTCGCTGGCGAGCTGAACGGCGTCGGCAACTTCTTCCTGCGCGGCTTCCATAAGCATCGCGTTGGTTTCCTGGGCGCGGTCTTGAGTGGCTTTGAAACGGGCCTGAACTTCTTCAGTCATTTCTTCAGCCTGGGCGCGCATGTCTTCGAAATTGCCGCCGAACGACGTCATCATGGTTTCGAACTGCTCTTTCGCGGTTTCGGCCCAGTTCGCACCGTTGGCGAAGGACATCATGTCCGTGAAATCGGTCATCTGAGCGCCATTGCTGGCGGTGGTTTTCTTGGCGGTTGTCTTTTTTGCCGCCGTCTTGGTTGTCTTGGTCGCCATATTGGCCTCCTGAATATCGGTGTTCCGGCTGCAGCGGTGTTTGTGCGCCGCAGCATTGCCGGGGCATATAGTACTTTTTGTGCACTGCAACAAGAGGCTTTTGCAGAATTTCTGAAATACTGAAAAGTACTTCTAATTCAATGCATTAAGGATAGAGGCCGAAGCATACCCGTCCGCCGGCAGCCCGGCCGCTTTTTGCCAGGCCCGAAGGGCGCGCTTGGTGCCCGCGCCGATAATGCCGTCAACTGGCCCCGGATCGTAACCGCGGTCTTTCAACGCCTGCTGAAGCGATTTTCGCTCCGTGAGGCTTAACGGGCGATCCTCGCGCGGCCAGACGCTGACAACCGCGCCGCTACGTCCGGCTATTTCTTCGGACAATAACGAGACCGCGAGGGCATAAGCGGTGGAGCGGTTGTATTTCAGGATCGCTTCGAAATTGCCGAAGACCAGAAACGCCGGTCCGCGCGCGCCAGCGGGAATGATCAGCCGGCCGCGCAGGTTCGGGTCGAACCGTTCGGTCAGGTCAGCGCCGCGCGTGGCGGAGAGGCCAAGCGCCGACCATTCCACAACAGCCTTTTTCGTATTGCTGTCGGCGAGGGCGTAATCAAAATCACCGGGCAATCTGACTTCAAGACCCCATGCCTCGTCGCCTGTATAACCTGAAACGCTCAAATAATTTGCCGTCGATGCAAAGACATCGCCCAGATTGTTCCAGATATCGCGGCGGCCGTCGCCGTCATGATCGACCGCGTAAGAAAGATACGTAGTCGGAATAAACTGCGTATGCCCCATGGCGCCGGCCCATGATCCCTTTAAATCATCGCGTCCGGCATAGCCATGTTCAATGATTTTCAGCGCGCCGATCAGCTGGCTGCGGCCATAACCGGTGCGCCGTCCTTCGAACGCCAGAGTCGCCAGAGCCTGTATGGCGTCGTAGCTGCCCATAATCGCGCCGTAGGAGGACTCAAGTCCCCAGATGGCGGAAATAATTTCCGCATCGACGCCGTAAGCGTCTTCGATCAGCGTTAACAGTTTGCGGTTTTCGAGATATTTTGTCTGGCCGTTCTGGATGCGTGTTGCTGAAACCGCGCCGTCCAGATAATCCCAGATTGCGCGGGAAAATTCCGGTTGATTGTCGTTCAGTTCATAAACCCGTTCATTAACGGAAAGACCGGTCAGCGCCGAATCGAGCGTTGCGTCGGAGATACCCGCCGCGGATGCCTCAGCGCGAAAACTTTGCAGCCAGCGTTCGAAATCAGCCGGCGCGGCCAGGGCGCTTGACCCAAAGCCGACGAAAACTGCACTCAGACCAGCCAGTAAATTCTTCATTACGCCCCCATTGAGCAACGCAATCCAACAATCGGCCAAAACGGACCGCTAACAAGCAATATTCAAACCTTACGCCCCTCGCAAGGCCGGAATATGGCGGCCTTTAAGAATAGGGGAATGACGGCTAAGTTGGCGTTAACGAATGAGCAGTCGCAAAATGCGGCCCGACGACATTTGAAGAGCAAGGATCAAGTTATGAAGAGATTTCCCGTTCGCCCTGTTCTCGCTGCATCGATTTTGGCGATTGCCGCGGCCTGTTCCAATCAGGAGGCAAGCGCCCCTGCGAACCAGGCGGCTGAAAAACCTTCTGGCGGTGAGGAAACCGTTGAGACAGCGAGCGCGGAAACGCTTCAGAAGATGCGCGCCCAGTTCGCTGTTGTGGAGATGGACCCTGACACCTCGTTCCTGACCGATGAGGAACGTGCGGTCATCAACAAGCTCAATCAGGTAGGCGTGTTGATGTCCGAAATTTACCTGCGCCAGCGCAGTGAAAAGAACCCGGCATGGCGTGAGGAGATTGCCGCTCATGACGGGCCGAACAGCGATTTATTGCTAAACCTTTTCGATCTGCATTTCGGACCATGGGACACGCTTGACAATAACAAGCCGTTTTATGGCGATACGCGAATGCCGGACGGCGCCGCTTTTTATCCAGCGGATATGACCAAGGAGGAACTCGACGCCTGGATCGACGCGCATCCGGAAGATGAAGCGGCGTTTCAGAGCTGGTACACAGTGATCCGTCGTGACGGCGAGGGCGGCCTTGTCGCTATTCCGTATTCAGAACATTACCGTGAATGGCTGGAACCGGCGGCGCAGTTGATGCGCGAAGCGGCTGATATAACCACCAACGAAAGTCTCAAACGCTTTTTGACCTTGCGGGCCGAGGCGTTTTTGACCGACGACTATTATGAATCCGAAATGGCGTGGATGGATCTCGACGGGCCGATTGAGGCAGCCATTGGCCCTTACGAAGTTTATACGGACGCCCTTTTTGGCAACAAGACTGCGTTTGAGGCGTTCATTACTGTCAAAAACCCGGAAGAAAGCGCAGCACTCGCGAAATACAAAGACTATCTGCGTGATATGGAAGCGAACCTGCCTGTTGATGAGTCTTACAAAAACTTCCAGCGCGGATTTGAATCGCCCATCGCCGTTACCTATCAGGTTCATGGCGGCGGCGATAATGTGCCTGGCGTTCAGACGATCGCCTTCAACCTGCCCAATGACGAGCGCGTTCGCGAGGCGAAAGGCGCAAAGAAAGTTATTCTCAATAATGTTCTCGGCGCCAAGTTCGACCGGATCCTCCAACCAATGGCGCAGGTTGTTCTGGTCCAAGATCAGGCGGGTCTCGTCAAAAAAGAACACATGATCAATAAAACCTTGTTTCATGAGCTTTCACACAGTCTCGGGCCCGGCACGATTACGGTCGACGGCGAAGAAACAACCGTGAACGCACAGTTGCAGGAGCTCTATTCGCCTATTGAGGAAGGCAAGGCCGACATAATGGGCGGTTATAACGTGCTTTATATGATGGAGCGCGGTGAACTTCCGGCGGCGGAAAAGGAAAGTTATCTGGCGACGCACTTTGTCGGGTTGTTCCGGTCCATGCGGTTCGGCGTCGTCGCCGCTCATGCGCGTGGCGCGGCGTTTCAGTACACATACTTTAAAAACGCCGGGGCCTTTACCGAAGAAAACGGCAAGTTCCGTCTTGATTTTGAAAAGCTGGAACAGGCGATACGCGATCTGACGCGTGATGTGGTGATCATTCAGGGTGACGGTAACTATGATGCCGCAAAAACATTCCTTGATGATTACGCCAATCTCGATGCTGACGCCGAAGCGGTTATCGCCTCGCTCGAACATCTGCCGGTGGATATCCAGCCGGTTTATGCGGACGAGCTGTAAGCTATCGCCAGAATGAACACAGGAGCAGGTTTCGTGAAAAACATTATTCTAGGCGGTGTTGCGAGTTTTCTTTGTTTAGGCGTCGCGGCGCAGGAGTTTGACCCGGCCCAGTTATCACTCGCGGCCGGATACAAGGCGGCGTTTACGTGTTCGGCGCATTTCAATGCCGGCCGATCTGTCGACCAGATTGCCGGTGATGAACTCAATCGCATCCTGCCGACATTCGATGATCCGATGCCCTCGCTTCCTGATGCGGTAATTGATGAAGAAAACAAACGCGTGTCCGTGACTTACGCTGACGACGCGCCGCCGCGCATTGCACAATGGCGACCGATGCTGGGCTGTGTTCAGGCGCCGACCATGGCCGCCGACTTTCAGCCGCCGACGGTCAACTTGAAACGCAAAAACCGGTCCGGCGAACCATGGCCGATTGGCGATAATGTTGAAGGTGAAATTTTCGGCGACACGCCGCAAGGATTTAACATCGCCGCTGTGGTCGCCGACGCATTTGACCGCTCAACCTATGGCGAGGGATCGGAAACAACAGCGGTGCTGATCGTTCAGGATGGCAAGATCGTCGCGGAAAAATATCGCGACGGCTTTGATGCAACAACGCCTCAGCGCACCTGGTCTGTGGCAAAGTCTATCGCCGCAACCATCATTGGCGCCGCAGTGCATGAAGGTCTGATCGATGTAGATGAACCGGCGGGCCTTGCTGCATGGTCGGCGCCAGACGATCCGCGCGGTGAGATTACGCTTGAAAATCTCCTGCACATGTCGAGCGGTCTGACATCGCCGACTGCGGGAAACCGAACGGACGATGTTTATTTCGGCGGCGGGCGCATTGTCGATCACGCGATCACCAACCGGCTAGTGGCGGAACCGGGCGCGCTCTGGCGCTATGCGAATAACGACACCATGGCGGCCATGCGCGCGCTGCGCGAACGGATGAACAACGACAAAAAGTTCATGGCGTTTCCATTCAAGAATGTGATCATTCCGCTCGGCATGGATCATACGTTTCTGGAAACGGACTGGAACGGCGACTTTGTTTTATCGTCACAAGTATGGACGACGGCGCGTGACCTCGCGCGCCTTGGTCTTCTTTATCTCAATGACGGCGTCTGGGACGGGGAGCGCATCCTGCCCGAAGGATGGGCGGCCTATGTGGCGTCGCCGTCGCCCGCGCAGCCGGCGCTTCAACGTCATGACGGGTCGCACATTCCCGGTTACGGCGCCCAGTTCTGGCTATATGGCGAGCGGCACGGTCTGCCCGATGGGTCTTATGCAGCGCGCGGTAATCGCGGGCAGTATCTGATGATCATCCCTGAGCGGAATGTTCTTATCGTTCGGCGCGGGTTCGATTCAAACCAGCCTGGCGGCAATGGTTTCAATCTCGATCAGTTCTCGGCTGACGTGCTGGCGGCGCTTGAAGATTAAGCGCTTCGCGCCAGCGTCACTTTCGATCCCGGCTTACGGCCGAGTTGTTCTGAAATCCAGAGGCTGGTTTCGATCAGCTTGTCGAGATTGACGCCGGTTTTGAGCCCTGAGCGTTCCAGCGAATAAACAACGTCTTCGCTGGCGACATTGCCCGACGCGCCTTTGGCGTAGGGGCATCCGCCGAGGCCGGATACGGAGCAATCAAAAGTGGTGACACCTTCGTCGATCGCCGCCCATATGTTCGATAGCGCCTGACCGTAAGTGTCATGGAAGTGACCGGCGAGGGCGCTGATGGGCAATTCCTGCGCGAGCAGTTTGATCAGCGCTTTTGTTTCTTTTGGCGTGCCGGCGCCAATCGTGTCGCCGAGAGAAATTTCATAGCAGCCGAGATCGTAAAGCGTCCTGGCTACGGGCAAGACCTGGCTTGGTGAAATCGCGCCTTCGTATGGGCAGCCAAGGACGCAGGACACGTAGCCACGCACTCGAACGCCGTCGGCCTTGGCGGCTTCGATGATCGGTTTGAACCGTTCGAAGCTCTCTTCGATAGAGCAGTTGATGTTCTTTTGCGAAAAACTTTCCGATGCAGCGCCGAAGACGGCGACGGTGTCGGCTTTCGCCGCACGAGCGCCTTCATAGCCTTGTCGGTTCGGTGTTAGCACGGGATAGGAAACGCCGGGTGCGCGTTTGATCTTCTGCATCACCTCGTCGGAGGCCGCCATCTGCGGCACCCATTTCGGCGAGACGAATGCGCCACCTTCGACTGATTTCATGCCTGCGTCAGCAAGCCGTTCGATCAGCGCGACTTTGGTGGCGACATCAATCGTCTGCTTTTCATTCTGCAACCCGTCGCGCGGGCCGACTTCGACAAGGGAAATGGTTTGGGTCATAGCACAATATATATGTATCCGCTCATCCCGGCGAAAGCCGGTATCCAGAGTGATGTAAAACTAGATACCGGCTTTCGCCGGGATGGGTGGGATAAAAGTTCACGCGCTTTCCTCGAACTCCACCAGCAAGTCGCCGTCCTTAACCTGATCGCCGGCGCTGAATTTGTACGCCTTTACGACACCGTCGAAGGGCGCCTTGATGGCGTGCTCCATTTTCATCGCTTCCATGATGAGGAGCGGCTTGCCGGCCTCGACCGTATCGCCCGGTTTTGCTGACAGCACGGTGATGACACCGGGCATGGGCGCGGTCAGCGAACCTTCGCTTGAATGATGCGCTGAAAGGCCGGAGAACGGATCGGGATATTCAACGTCCCAATGATCGGCGCCGATCCAGATGCGGATCTTGCCGTTGTGTTCCGCTGTTTCGGCGACAAAGGTCTCGCCATCGACGGTAAGGCGCAAACCATCCGCTATATTCGACGGCGGCGTGAAGGAAAATTTGATCGGCGCCTGCAGCTCGCGGCCTTCGCGGCGCGCTGCCGCCGCCGCGTCAGGTTCGATGGTGACGTCAACGCCGTTTTTCGAGTTGTTCAGCGTCGCCAACGCCGCGTCGCCATTCATGGTCAGCCAGTAGACCGCTTTTTGCGGCCGGTTGAGGCGGAAACCGGTGAGCGCTTCCCATGGATCGGCGCCGCTGTCTTTTCGCGCATCAAGGTGCCGCGCCAGCAGTGCCGCCGCGAGAACGCGATTGTCGAGTTTCTGTTCGGGAAACAGCGACGCTTCATGCTCCTCGATGAAGCGCGTTGAGACATCGCCGCTGATGAAGTCGTCTTCGGCAGCAAGCGCGTGGAGGAACTGTGCGTTGGTTTCCAGCCCCGCAACGCGGGTCTGTGTCAGCGCCGAGCGCATTGCGCCGAGCGCTTCTTCACGCGTCGCGCCGTAGGTAATCACTTTCGCGATCATCGGATCGTAATAGGGCGTGATTTCCTGGTCTTGCTCCACGCCGGAATCGATCCGCGCGGTTTCATGCGGTAATTTCAACGTGGTCAGCGTACCGATGGAAGGCGCGAAATTCTGCGCCGGGTTTTCGGCGTAAAGACGAGACTCGAATGCATGGCCACGCTCGGTGATTTCACTTTGCGCAAGCGGCAGACCTTCACCGGCCGCAATGCGTAATTGCCACTCAACAAAGTCGAGGCCGGTAATCATTTCAGAAACCGGGTGTTCCACCTGCAGGCGCGTGTTCATTTCCATGAAGTAAACGGCGTCCGCATCTTCGTCGTAGAGAAATTCCACCGTGCCAGCGCCGCGATAGTTGACCGCCTTACCGGCGTCGACGCCTGCCTGTAACAGCTTCGCGCGGGTCGCCGCCGGCATGTTCGGCGCCGGCGCTTCCTCAATCACTTTCTGGTGGCGGCGCTGAACGGAGCAGTCACGCTCATACATATGCACGACTTCACCTTTGCCGTCGCCGAAGATCTGCACTTCTACATGGCGCGCGCGCGTCACGTATTTTTCAATCAGAAACCGGTCATCGCCAAAGGCGGAAATCGCCTCGCGCTGCGCGGATTTCAGCGCGTCTTCTAAGTCGGCTTCGGCCGCGACCATGCGCATGCCTTTGCCGCCGCCGCCGGCTGTGGCTTTTAACAACACCGGATAGCCAATGCGCTTTGCTTCCTTTTTGAACGTATCGACGGACTGGTCCTCGCCCTGATAGCCCGGCGTTGTCGGCACGTTTGCGGCTTCCATCAGATCCTTGGCCGCTGACTTCGATCCCATGGCGTTGATGGTTTCCGATGTGGGGCCGATGAAAACGATACCGGCCTTGTCGAGCGCATCGGCGAACCCGGCGTTTTCCGATAAAAACCCGTAGCCCGGGTGCACCGCTTCAGCGCCGGTTTTTTTGCATGCGTCGATAATTTTTTCGCTGCGCAGATAACTTTCCGCCGCCGGGGCGAGGCCGATGTGCACGGCCTCATCACAGGCGCGTACGTGCGGCGCATTTTTGTCGGCGTCTGAATAAACCGCGACGGTGGCCACGCCCATCCGCCGTGCAGTCCTTGCGACACGAACGGCGATTTCTCCGCGATTGGCGATCAAGATTTTTTTGAACATAAGATATTCCGGTTACATCAACAGCGCTGTGCCCGTGCGCGCGGCCAGCATGATTAACAAAAGCGTCGAAGCGACGAAGAGATAAAAGCGGTACATGACGATGTTGATCGTCGCCTGCAGGATCGAATGGGCGATGCGAAGAACCACATAACCCCATGCAAGCCAGACATCGAGCATCTGCCCAAACCCGGCGATTGCGATGGCGAGAACTAGCGCGTAAAAAATCGTCGGCTGTTCCATCAGGTGATTGTAATTGTCAGCCACCTGTCGCGCTTCCGAGGGCAGGTTATCCGTGCTTCCGGCGCCCGTGTGTTTGGCGGCTTGCGGATGCATTTTCGCTTTGCGCATGGCGGGCAGGCGCGTCGCCAACATCCACACCCACATGACAAGCGACCAGATGATCAGCGTTACCACCGGCGTCAGTAAAGCATGCGTCATGAACAGGTTCCTTTTAGCTCACGTCGTTGAACGCAGAATGATAGTGAATTGTGCGAATATCATCCGGATCAAGATCATCGAAATTGTCATCGGTATTGGTGATGATCCGAAATGCGTCGCCCGCGTCGAAACCGGCCCAAGTCATCCGTTTCTTTGAGGCCGGTTCGAAACCGAAGCGGGCATAGTAATCAGGATCGCCGAGCACAGCGACAAGGCGAGCGTTGTTTTCGCGGCAAAGTTTCAGCCCTTCGTTGACGAGGTCGCCGCCGATGCCCTGGTTCTGGTGTTCCGGCGCCACGGCGATAGGGCCGAGGCCAAGCAGCAATCCGTCAAGGTCGGGTTTGCACGTGACGGCGCTGAATGCGCAGTAACCGATGATGACGCCGGAAACCTCAGCCAGCCTTTCATATTGTACAGCATGCTGCGCCCAAAGGTTTTGAACAAGCCTCGCTTCCGCCTCGCGTTCGAAAGCGGCTGTAAGAACAGCGGAGACCGCTTCGCGGTCTTCCTCTCTTACTTTTCGAATGATGGTTCCCAATGTCACTTAATCAGCTAGCCAGTTCGGTTTGCGTTTTTCAAGAAACGCCGAAATGCCTTCCTTGCCCTCGTCGCTGGCGCGGGTTTTGGCGATCATGCCGGCGGTTTCCTCCATCACAGGTTCCGCGAGGGGGCGATAGGCGACCTTGCGGATCAGTTCCTTGGCGAGACTTTGTGCGCCAGGCCCGCAGGCCAGCAGACCATCAAGCAATGCCTCCACTTCATCGTTCAACGTGTCGGCGGAAACGACCTTGTGCAACAATCCGATGTCGGCGGCTGTCGCGGCGTCAAAACGCTCGCCGGAGAGGAAATACCGCCGCGCCTGACGCACGGTGATGGCCTGAATGACAAAGGGAGAAATCACGGCGGGGATCAAACCAACGCGCACTTCCGAAAGCGCAAAGAATGACGTATCGGCGCCGATGGCGATGTCGCACGCGGCGATGAGGCCAAGGCCGCCGCCCATGGCCGGGCCGTTGACAAGCGCCACGGTCGGTTTCGGCGAGTGATAGATCGACGACAGCATGTGGGCGAGGCGGCGCGCGTCGTCTTTGTTCTCCGCCGTCGAATAGTTTGCCGCACGCTTCATCATGTTTAGGTCGGCGCCGGCGGAAAACGCTTTGCCTGCGCCGGTAAGCACAATGGCGCGCACATTAGGATCGGAATTCAATCGGCCCATGGCGTCGCAGATGCCGCCGATCAGCTCTTCGTTGAACGCGTTTCTGACGTCCTGACGGTTCATGGTAAGCCGTGCGACACCGCGCTGGTCGATGGTGGTGATGAGGACTTGTTCGGTCATTATCTTTCCTTCCTACATCCTGAACACGCCGAAGCGCGTTGGTTCGACGGGCGCATTGAGCGATGCGGAAATGCAAAGGCCTAAAACGTCGCGCGTCTGCGCCGGGTCGATGATGCCGTCATCCCACAGACGTGCGGAAGAATAATAGGGCGAGCCCTGTTCTTCATAGCCGGCGCGGATCTTGTTTTTGAATTCTTCCTCTTGATCGGCCGACCATGTCTCGCCTTCGCGCAGGCCGTCGCGGCGCACGGTGGCGAGAACGCTCGCCGCCTGTTCGCCGCCCATGACGGAGATGCGCGCATTCGGCCACATGAACATGAAGCGCGGACCATAAGCGCGCCCGCACATGCCGTAATTGCCCGCGCCATAGGATCCGCCGACGACGACAGTGAATTTCGGCACGCCTGCGGTGGCGACGGCGGTGACGAGTTTCGCGCCGTCTTTCGCAATGCCGCCTTCTTCCGCCGCGCGCCCAACCATGAAGCCGGTGATGTTCTGTAAGAAAATCAGCGGGATTTTCCGCTGACAACACAGTTCAATGAAATGCGCGCCTTTTTTGGCGCTCTCTGAAAACAAAATGCCGTTATTCGCAATGACGCCCACGGGAAAGCCGTGCAGCCGGGCAAAACCCGTCACGAGCGTCGAGCCGTAAAGCGGTTTGAATTCGTCGAAGTCGGACCCGTCGACAATGCGCGCAATGATTTCGCGCGCGTCATAGGGCTTGCGCGCATCGGCCTCGACAACGCCATAAAGTTCTTCCGGGTCGTAAGCGGGCGGCGCCGGTTCCGCCACCGTCACTTCGCCCTGTTTCACCCAGTTGAGCCGGCCGACAATGTTGCGCGCAAGGCCCAGCGCATGATCGTCATCTTCCGCCAGATGATCAGCGACGCCGGAAATGCGCGTGTGTGTATCGCCGCCGCCGAGGTCTTCGGCTGAAACAACTTCTCCGGTGGCGGCTTTCACGAGCGGCGGGCCGCCGAGAAAAATCGTACCCTGTTTTTTGACGATCACTGCTTCGTCAGACATTGCAGGAACGTATGCGCCGCCGGCGGTGCAGCTCCCATGCACAACCGCTATCTGCGGAATGCCGCGCGCAGACAAATTCGCCTGATTATAAAAAATGCGGCCGAAATCATCCTTATCCGGAAAAACCTCATCCTGCATGGGCAGGAATGCGCCGCCCGATTCGACGAGATAAATGCAAGGCAGCCTGTTTTCGAGGGCGATTTCCTGCGCGCGCAAATGTTTTTTCACCGTCATCGGGTGATAGGTGCCGCCTTTCACCGTCGGGTCGTTGGCGACGATCATGCATTCAACGCCGGCGATGCGGCCGATGCCGGCGACAACGCCGGCGCTCATCACGTCGCCCGAATACATTTCCCACGCGGCGAATTGGCCGATTTCGAGAAACGGCGCACCGGCATCCAACAGGCGCGAGACGCGCTCGCGCGCAAGCAGCTTGCCGCGTTGCTTGTGGCGTTCAGCGTAGCGGGCCCCGCCGCCTTCGGCCACGCGGTCGATATTGGCGTGTAACTCGTCCACCAGCTTGCGCATGGCGGCGGCGTTGGCCGCGAAGCTTTCAGATCGCGGGTCGATCTTGGATTGAATGACAGACATGTCCGGCAGCGTTTCCCTTTTGTTTTGAACGGTCTATCAAAGGGCCTCGGGAAAGGGAACAGGAGCGATGACGCTAGAGGTAAAGCCCAGCGGCGAAGCGTGCGGCGCGACCGTCACCGGGATTGATCTGACAACACCGCTCACGCCTGAGACCGTCGCAGAAATCCGTTCGGCCTGGTTGGCGCATCATGTCCTGGCGTTTCCCGATCAGGCCATGAACGATGACGACCTGGAGCGGTTTACACTCTATTTCGGCCCCTTTGGAGACGATCCGTTCATCGCGTCAATTCCCGGCCGTGACCATATCATCGCTGTAAAGCGAGAGGCGGATGAGACAGCGCCGGTGTTCGCCGAAAGCTGGCACACGGACTGGAGCTTTCAAAAAACGCCGCCGGCGGGAACCTGCCTGTTCGGGATCACCATTCCGCCAATGGGCGGCGATACGCTGTTCGCGAACCAGCACCTTGCTCTTGAAAATATGCCGGATGAATTGCGCACAAAACTGGAAGGTAAGATCGCCATTCATTCCGCGCGTGTTCCGTATGCGAAGGAAGGTGTTTACGGCGAAGCGGACGCGCAAAACCGTTCCATGGATATTCGCGCCTCAGCCGATGCGCTGGCGGCGGAGCATAAACATCCGATTATTCGTAAACACCCTGAAACCGGACGCGAGGGCATCTTCGGATGCGTTGGCTACGTTGTCGGTTTCGAAGGCATGAGCGAAGCCGAAAGCATGGCGTTATTGGCCGAACTTTATGTGTGGCAGACGCGTGAGGAATTTCAGTACCGCCACAAATGGCGCGAGAACATGCTTGTCATGTGGGACAACCGCTCGGTCCTGCACATGGCGACGGGCGGCTATGACGGTCATGCAAGACTTTTGCACAGGACGACGATCGGGGCATCCTAATCCTTGCATTTATCTCCGCTCACCCCGGCAGAAGCCGGGGCCCAGCTAAAGTAAAAAAGCCGGGCTTTGCCCGGCATTATGTTGTTACTGGATCCCGACTTGCGTCGGGATGAGCGGGGTTTAGTTGGAAACGAGTTTCCCCAAAGCTGTCCGAAACGCATCAGGCAAATTCACCGGCCGCCGCGTTTCACGATCCACATAGACATGAACGAAGTGGCCTTCGGCGGCGGGCGCGTCGTCACCGGTTTTGAATATCGCCAGTTCATAACGCACCGACGAATTGCCGATATGGGCGACGTGCAATGCGCCTTCGAGTTTTTGGGGAAATTCCAGCGCTGAAAAATATTTGCAGCCCGTTTCGACGACGAGGCCTATGACTTCACCGTTATGAATATCGAGCGCGCCGGCGCCGATCAAATATTCGTTCACGATGGTGTCGAAATATCCGTAATAAGCGACGTTGTTGACGTGACCGTAAATGTCGTTATCCGCCCAGCGCGTCTGCAGCGGCAGGAAATGGTTGTAGTCGGTGCGGGTAGAGTGATCATTCATATTAAACCTTCATCCTGAGGAGCCTAATCGCCTTCGCCCTTCGCGACGCGGGCTTCGCCCGCCCTCAGGATGAAGGCGATTAGGCGTCGCGAAGGATGGGCGGTAATCACAACACTTCCGTATAAAGCGCGAGGCAGTCGGCTTCGGTAACTGGACGCGGATTGTTTTTCATCAGGCGCTCGATCTTTGCGGCGTCCTCGGCAAGTTTCGGCAACACATTATGCGAAACGCCGACGTCCGAGAGCTTGTTGGTGACGCCAGTGGCGGCGCAAATCTCCGTCATCTTCGCGACAAAGGCTTCGGAACGGGTTTCGAAATCGCCCGTGTCGTTGGCGCCGATGACGTCGCCAAGCTCGGCGTAAAGCGGCGCGGCGACAGAAGCGTTGAAGCGCAACACCGGCGCCAGCATCAGGGAATTGGCGAGGCCGTGCGGCACATGAAAATGAACGCCGAGCGGATAGGCGAGGGCGTGAACGGCGGCGACGGGCGCGTTCGCAAACGCCTGGCCGGCCAACATTGCACCGAGCAGCATGTTCTCGCGCGCTTCAATGTTGTCGGGCTCATCACAGGCGCTGACGATGTTTGACGACAACAGACGCAGAGCTTCCTTCGCCAGCGCGTCGGAGACAGGGTTCTTTTTCAGTTTCGACGTGTACCCTTCGATCGCGTGCACCATGGCGTCGATGCCGGTGGCGTTGGTGACGTGGCGCGGCATGGAAAGGGTCAGCGCGGCATCGAGCACCGCGATGTCGGCGTAAAGCTGGCGCGCCAAAACGCCCATTTTCTGATCGTCGTCGGACGTAATGACGGAAATGTTGGTGACTTCCGATCCCGTGCCGGCAGTGGTGGGGAGAAGAACAAGCGGAGCCCGTTCATCTTTCACCATATCCATGCCGTAAATCTCTTCGAGGCTTTGCGGCGAATTAATCAGGCAGGCGATAACCTTCGCCGTATCCATGGAGGACCCGCCGCCGAAACCGATCACGCCGTCGCATTTGTTTTTACGCGCTTCGTCGATGGCGCCGCGCACGACCCTTGCCGGCGGGTCGGCTTCGACCGCGTCGAACAGATAATAGTCGAGACCTGCGGTTTTGAGGCTTTGAAGCGCGCCGTCGATCAGCCCGGCGGCGATGACGCCCTTGTCGGTGACGACGCAGGGGCGCTTCATCCGTTCCTTGACGATTTCGCCTAAACGCGCAGCAGCGCCGGTTTCGAAAATAATGTGCGGGACGGTGTCGAAAGTGAAGTTCATTGGCTTTATCTTCCGACCGGCCTCATCAAACCATCAATGAATTCCGTAAGAATTTTGTCATAGGCATTCAGACCTGAACTCCATGCTTTTCGGTCTAATTTAATCATTGGATGCAGTAACCACTTCAGCCCGCTAATAGTATCCTGTTTTACATCCTGATAACAAAAGATCAGGCTCGCTCCAATTTCTGCTTTTGCAATAGCGCTACCTTGCTCAGCGGCGCGCTTGAAAATATACATCACGATCTTGTCTCGCTGTTCTTGAGTTATGTCGCCCATGCTTTCATCGACAGCGATAATGGAGTTATCCTTAAAGAAAATTATTCCGAAGTAAGCTAACGTATCGCCCCTATAGTCCTCAGTTTTGTCATCAATTATTTCAGTTAGGCTTTTGTTTTCTAATGTCCAAACATCCTCAATTGGTTGTAGATTATTAGCGGTGCATCTACGCATATTGCTTTCGTGATCGATAATAATTACCGGCAGACAAGCCAACAATAAGAACAGTACAAACAAGCTAAGAAAGAATTTCACCTAACCAAACCTCACCAGCCGTCCCGGTCTTGCATCAGTCACTTCATCATTCGCCACCACCTGTTCGCCGTTAACGAACGTCGCGCGATAGCCGGAGACGGGTTGCAGCAGCCGCTGCCCGCCAGCGGGCAAGTCCTTGATCATGCGCGGCGGGCCTAACGCCAACTTCTCATGATCGATGATGTTGATGTCGGCGCGCAGGCCGACCTTCAACCGTCCGCGATCTTTCAGCCGCAAATAATCCGCACCGTCAGCGGTAAGCATCTGGATCGCCCGCTGCAACGGAATTTGCCCCTGAGCGCGGTCACGGCACCAGTGAGTCAACAGATAGGTCGGAAAACTCGCGTCGCAGATGGTGCCCACATGGGCGCCGCCGTCCGACAACCCGGGCAGCGCCTTCGGATGAGTCATCATCGCGCGCACATTTTCGTAGTTGAAATCGGTGTAGTTATAGATCGGAAAATAGATCAGCTGCTTGCCGTCGAGTTCCAGCAGCGTGTCGTAGAGTTTCTCCATGGCTGAAACGCCGTCGGCGCGCGCTTCGGCGCCGAGTGACGCGTCCATGGGCTGTTCGTAATCCGGGTTTTCGCCAAGCCGGAAAAACTTGTTCGCAACCATTTCGATGGCGGCGATCATCACGTCGGCGATAGGCGGCACGGAGGAGCCGGGCCCCGCGAGCTTCACCGGCTGTTCGGCAAGACATTTCTTTTTGAATTCCGGATCGCGCATGATCTGAACGCGTTCTTCAAGCAGCTTGTCCTTGATGGCGATATAGCTCGGCTGCGCCATGATCGGGTGGAACGTGCATTGCAGTCCCTGAAAGACGCCAATGGCGCGCGGCGCCACCTGTACATTGAAGTCAACGCCGTCCTTGTTCAGGCGGTCGGTCTCATCGAGAATGCGCTGCCAGTCGTTTGACGCCATGTCACGCTGCATCAGAGAGATTGACGCAGGCTTGTCCCGCCCGGCGCGAACAAAACTTTCAACGATCTTGAATTCCTCGTCGAACTGGTCGCCATCTCGTTCAAGGTTAAAGTCGTTGACGATCTGCAACACGCCATAATCGAGGTCGGCGAAAGCGCCTGATAGCGCCGTCAGCTCTTTCTCGCTCGCCTCTGCGCTCGGCGTCCAGTCGCCATCGGCGGTGCGGTGAACATCCGTGCGGCCGATTGAAAATCCGGCGGCGCCCGCTTGCATGGCTTCGCGGACGATGCGGCGCATTTCGGCGATGTCGTCATCGGTCGCCTGCTCAAACGCGCTCGCCCGTTCGCCCATGGCGTAAACGCGCACAGGGTCATGGCCGATCATCACGCCGAAATCGATGGTGTGCGGCATGGCGTCGATGGCGTCCATATATTCGGGGAAGGTTTCCCAGTCCCAGGTCAGCCCTTCATGAAGCGCCGTACCCGGAATATCCTCGACGCCCTCCATCAGACGCACGAGCCGATCATGGTCGGTCTTTTTGACAGGCGCAAAACCGACGCCGCAATTTCCCATGATGACAGTTGTAACGCCGTGATTGACTGACGGCTTCAATTCCTGATCCCAGGTGATCTGTCCGTCATAATGAGTGTGAAGATCGACAAAACCAGGCGTGACGATGGCGCCTTTGGCGTCGATGGTTTGTTCCGCCGCTGCGTTGCATGCGCCGATCTCCGCGATCTTGCCGTCCTTGACGCCAATATTCGTAATGACCGGAGAGCCGCCGTCGCCATCGTAAACCATGCCGCCTGTGATTTTGAGATCGAAGGTCATAAGTGTTTCGCCTTTCTTGCGTCGAGCGTTCGGAACAGGGTGATCATAACGCCGCCGGAAAAGAAGTGCCAAACGCCCCATGCAGCAGCGATGGCAGCTGCGCCGCCGAGTCCCTTTAATTGCGCCAGTAACAGGACCACGGCGAGCCCTGCGTTCTGGATGCCAACCTCAAAGGTGAGCGAACGCCGCCGCGCTTCATTGGCGCCGAGCAACCGGCCGGTCGCCGCGCCAAGCGCGAAGGCGCACGCATTATGCGCAATGACAGGAATAGCGATCAGCATCCAGCCGGCAACGAGGATCGGCCAGAAATCGGCGACGCCCTGAATAATAACGACAGCGAGAATGCCGCCGCCAAAAAGCCCAAGCGGTTTTCGGATTTTTTCCGCCGCGCCGGGAAATCGGTGCGCGGCCAGCATGCCGAGGCCCAGCGGCGCCGCCAACATCAATGTCGTCTGAATAACGAATGAAATACGGTTGAACTCAATGGTATCGAGCAAATCAGCCGTCGGCGGGTAAAGCTCTGACCAGAGTAAAATCGCGGCGGGCGTCCACAAAGCTGCGATGACGCTCGATCCGGCGGTTAGTGAAACGGAATAGGCCGTATCGCCGCGCGCACCCCAGGTCATGAAGTTTGAAACATTGCCGCCGGGGCAGGCGGCGACGACAATCATGCCGAGCGCAATCGACGGCGGCGGCGATAATATTGCCGCGAGCGCCACGGTCATCAGCGGCAAGCCGATCAACTGCGCCGTGAGACCGCCAAAGAAGAGACGTTTATGCGTTCGCAAAAATGCAAAATGTTCAGGCTTCAGCCCCAGCGCGATGGCGAACATCATGATGACGATGGCGGCGGCGAGCATGGTTTGCGCGCCTTGGTCGAGTGCAATGGTCAACTGGTCGAGCGTTTCCGCGTCCATCAATTCGCCTGAGAAATGTTCGCGCGAATGCGCTGACTAGTAATATCCCCACAACACAAGCCGGGAGATGATCAGCAGAATAGACAGCCCCGCCCAGAATGTAAGGCGTAAACGCAGTGCGCCGTACCAGTTGGGGAACAGTCCCGCTGAGGTTGCATTCATGTCGCGCATTAACAGATAGATGAGCAGCACCAATATGATTGTGTGCCGCCATGCCGCGCCCAGCCACATGAACAAGACGCCATCGGGAATGATCGCAACAAACGCCACGAGTGCGATTAACTGGCCGGGCAAAAACGATTCGCGCAATTTTTGCGTTGGCGTGAGCGTCACGCCTGCGCCAGCGCCGGAGAGGTATGCGACAATCACTGCGCCGTAAACGAGCGAGAGTTGATGGAAATCGAGCGCCACATGTTGCGGCAGGACAATCGGGCTCGTCCACAATGCGACAGCGGACAGGACAAACGGCGTCAGGCCGTAAAATCCCAATCGCGTCATTTCATCTTGCTGTTTATTTCTCGCCATGAGCCCCCTCAATCGACAGCGCTGGCGTCAGCCTAGACGAAAAGCGTCATTTGCGAAATGCGAGACTGGCGGCCCAGCCTGCCAAAAGCGATAAAAACACGCAGAACAACCCGTAAGACACGGGCCGGTTGTGGGCGAATTCATAGATGCGCCGTTCCGCGCCGACTTTATTCACGGCGAGCGTTGCGATGTCTGAGGCCAGAATTTCACCGTCCTGAAAAAGAAAAATGGAAACGGCGTAATCACCCACCGGCGTATTCGCGGGCAGATCGACATTGACGGTGAAGAGCGCGCCTTTTTTAAACTGGATGCCGCTCGTGCGTGCGCGATAAAGATCGAGCGCAGCCGCTTCCTCAAAAAAAGCATCGCGGAATTCATTGGAAATTTCCTGACCGATGTTGTTTTCTGGGGATTGCTTAGGCGTGAGCAAGACGTCCAGAAAGGCAGGGTTCAGACGGTTTGCCGCCTGAACAGGCAGCGGTGCAATATCGTTTACGTCACGGGTTGCATATGTGTGATAAAGCCCCGGCGCGCCAGTAACGACTTGCGCGTCGCCCGGCGTCCAGATCAGGTTCGATTTTTCCATTCGCCTGATTTCAAAACGCGCATCGGGTCCCCGGATCACCGAAACGATGTCGATGGCCTCAGCGTGGTTTTCAATTCCCGTCACAGCGCCGAACAGCGTCATGCGCGCGCCGGAAAAGCCCGTGTCAACTTCGACACGATCATCGGTGAACGCCACTTCTATATCTGCAGCATTTGAGGGTGCGATCAATGCGAATGCCGCAAGTAAGATGAGCCACGTTTTCATTACAACGCCTCGACAATGTAAGGCGATGCCGGCGGCAGAGCGAGATCGATCAAAAGGCGCGCGCATACGGCGAGCACAATCAGCGCAAGGAGCGCGCGTAAATGTTCCGCCTTGAGCTTTACGCCGGCGCGCGCGCCGAGTTGCGCGCCGATGACGCCGCCGGTGAGCAAGAGCAACGCCAGCACGATATCGACCGTCTGGTTCGCCGCGGCATGCAGTACTGTGGTGATCGCGGTGACAAAGATAATCTGGAACAGCGACGTACCGACCACCACATTTGTCGGCATATTCAAGATGTAAAGCATGGCCGGGACCATAATGAAGCCGCCGCCGACGCCCATGATCGCCGCCAGCATGCCGACGCAGGCGCCAAGAACGATTGGCGGGATCGGGCTGATGTAAAGACCCGATGCACGGAATCTCGTGGCGAAAGGAAGCGACGCCATCCATGCTGGGCTTCTTCGTTTCCGGCGTTTGCGTTTTTTGTCGGGTGAGCGAAGCAGCGTGCGCACGCTTTCAACCATCATCAGGCCGCCGATGATCCCCAGAAAAAGCACATAGGAAATAGAGATGAGCGTTTCGACCTGACCGCTTTGTCTCAAAGCGCGAAAGATCAAGATACCGATAACTGAACCTGCCGCGCCCCCAGCGACCAGAAAGCCGCCCATTTTGAAGTCGACCGTTTTGCGTTTGAGATGCGCAAGCACGCCTGAGACGGAGGACGCGACGATTTGGGAAGCTTCAGTGCCGACGGCCACTGCTGGCGGAATACCGTAAAAAATCAGCAGCGGCGTCATCAAGAAGCCGCCGCCGACGCCAAACATCCCGGAAAGAAAGCCGACCGCAGCGCCCATGATGACGACCACAAACGGGTCGACCGGGATCTCCGCAATGGGGAGATAAAGCTGCATCAAAACTTGCCAAACCGGATAACGTGAAATTTGGCGGCGTTATAGTCACGCCAGATGCAGGCGTGCAAGCAAACGCTATTGGGACATTATGTTCGCCGTTGGGTCCGGCGTCTGGGCGGTCCATGCAGAGAGGCGTTCATTAACGGCTTCGCGCTCACTCGAGGTCAGGCCGGCGCCAACGCCAGCCGCGAGAGGCTCAGCGGCGCTGTCGCCATTCTGCGCGGCAAGCGAGTACCAGTAAAAGGCGCTTTCAGCATTCTGGACGCTGCCGCCGTTCTCGGTCGGGTGATAAATGGCGCCCAGATTATATTGCGAGTCCACGAGGCCAAAGTTCGCCGCCTGTTCAAACCAGGCAATCGCTTCCTGGCTGTCAGCGGGCCCGCCGTCGCCGCGCGCCGTCATCACGCCGATGCGGTGCATAGCGAGAACATTGCCGCCATTCGCAGCGCGCCGGAACCATACCCTGGCCTGTCCGAGGTCCTGTTCAACGCCCTGGCCGGTTTTGTAAAGCTCGCCCAGTTGCAGTTGCGCGGGCGGAAATCCGAGTGCGGCGGCGTCTTGCAACTGACCGACGGCGGCGATAGCGGCTTCTTCATTTTCCGCCGCCTCAAGCGACGCCATTGCTTCCAGATACAGAGCCTCAGGGTCGATCGCCGGCGCCTCGGGCACTACGGGTAGATTGCTGTCTTCTGCCGCGGCTTGTTGCGATGCGCCCGGCTCTTCAACATTGACCTGCGTTTCGTCTGTTGTCGCCGGCGCGCTGGTGGTTGCAGTCGCGTCAGGATTGGCAGGGAAAATGACATCTTTCATCAGATAGGCGAGAGCGGCAAAGGCGAGAACAATAGCACCGATCAAGGCAAAGGTGACAGGCCGCGCGGACGAGGTCGCCTTCAGTGTTTCAAGTGCAGCGCGATCTCCGTTTCTACGCGGTTCATCCTCGTCTTGCGGAACTGCATTTGTGGTTTCCGCATTTATATCGTCATCATTCGACTTGTTGCGGCCGAGGCGGCTGCGTGCAGCGGAGAGCGCCGACGTGATTTTTGCAAACCGGCTGGCAGGGGACGCGTTGGTCTCGTCTACTTCATTCTCGGACGATTGGTCTTGCGATAAAGATTGATGCTCTTGCTTGGGCGCTTCATCGTCGTCTTCGACATGCTCAGACTCGGCGGTGAGACGCTTTTGCCGCGCGCGCGCTGCAAGGATGGCGCGCTGTTTGGCCGTGAGATTACGGCGAGTGAGCCGCTTTTCACCGGAGTCATCCTGGGACGCCGCTTCTTCCGCCCGGCGGCGTGCTGAAGCCGCGTAGTCGTCCTGCTCTTCATCATCGGTTTCAACAGCGCTTTCTTCGCCATGATCGCCGGCATATTCAGCGCCAGCTTCGCTCTGAACCTCGCTTACGTCCTCTCCGTCTTCGTCATCCTCGCTGTCATCAAACTCGACATTTGATGCTGGCGCCAATGACGCGGTGCCAGGATCTTGAACGTCTTCGTCGTCTTCGTCGTCGAACTGTTCCGGCGAGACTTCATCGAGATCGGAAAGGAGAGCGCTTAACTCATCGTCTTCATCTTCCGATGACGGTTCTTCTTCGTGCTCCTCAGAGAAGCCATCACCGGTCAGGGCGTTTCTCACTTTCGCGAGGCGTGAACGCGCATCGCCGACTTGCGTTTCTTCGCCAGCGGCCTGCACTGGTTCGGAACCGGCGTCTTCTTCGGCGTCGTCATCCAGTTGGAAAGTGAAATCATCGCCAGCTTCCGCTGATGCATCGTCCTCGGTTTCCGTTTCGATATCATCATCAAAAGCGAAGGGGTCTTCTTCCGCTTCCGTATCCGCCTCCAGCGCGGCGACAGCGTCTTCCAGCTCATCGATTTCATTCTGATCGCCTGCGCCGGCCTCTTCTAAATCTGTTTGTGCAGGGCTGCTGGCGTCGGCGCTATCCGCAACCGTCTCAATTGCGTCTTGCTTGGCTGTTGCCTGATCGGCGGGGGCAGGGGAGGTGCTGCTTGCGGCGCTATCTCGCAATGCCTCCATGCGTTTCTTCATTTCGTCGAATGACCGCTGCAGACCTTCGAGCTTTGCTTCCGTTTCCTGACGGGCGCTGGCGACCAGCGCTTCAACATCAGGGCTGTCCTTGTCGCTCACCTCAGCGGTTATTTGTTCGCGAACTTCGGCAATGGTCTCCGCGACTTTCTGAACCCCGTCGGAACTCCGTTTTTCCGCTGCTTCGATCTGGTCGGCGAGTTTGGAGATGGTTTTTTCAAAAGCGCGGATCTGATCTTCACCGCGTTTGATTTCATCGCCGAGAACGCGCAAGCGCGCGCCTGTCTGTTCCACGAATTCAGGATCAGCGGAGGTAGCCGCTGCGTCTTTGAGAGCCGCCGCTTCGCTTGCGACTTTCTCTGCACGGGCGACCCGCTCCGCCAAGCCTTCAATAGCCGTGCGAAGTGAATTCACATCGGCTGCATTGTCGCCTTCGCCAACGCGATCAATGCGTTCGGCAAATTCCTGTAATTGGGCTTCGGCTGAATCGAGACGATGAAGCGTTGTCTTTTGTGCGCTGGAAAACTGTACCGCGACTTGGCTCACGGCCTTTTCGAGTGCTTTCAGCGCATCTATCCGATTGCGATCGCCGCCGGCTTTTTCGATTTTGCCGAGACGTTCATCCAGGTCCTGATAGGTGCCTTCCTGCGGTTTTACCCGCTCAAGGCGTTGCACCCGCTCGACGACCCCGCCAACGTTGCGTGAAAGATGTGACAACGAGTCGACGTTCTTCTTTTCCGCTTCGACAATGCGGTTACGCAAATGTTCAATCGCGGTGACGATATCGCGGAGCTTGAGCCCTTCAATCTCGCCGCTGGAAGAGGCGCCCTCCTGCCCGTGGCTGTAAATCATCTGATTGAGCCACTCGCCGACTGTCATGCCTTCGCGGCGGGCGGCTTCCTTGGCGGCCTCGCGCGCGTCCCGCTCAATTCCTTTGACGCTCCAGGGCGCGTTCGATTTCATGGCGTTCCACCGTCATTCCCAAAGGGCCGGCCGCAAAATCGGCATTGCCCGTTTTCTTCCGTGGCAGACGCTCGAAGAGCGCCCAGGAGAACACATCACCGTTAAGGTGCTTCGCAAAACCCGCAAAGCCTTTGACGAACAAAAGAATTCCCCACCAAGCGCTTCAAATTAAGGATGATTCGCACCGGAAACAGCGACATTTTTGCGTTCGGCGCCTATGCGCTGTCATCTGCGCTTTGACGCCGGGCCCCCCGCGACTACATTGCAGAAAAATCCCCATGCTTTTCTCGACGGAGACAGTCTGATGACCACCTACAACGCGCCTTTGAAAGACATGCAATTCGTTCTCAACGAAGTGTTGCAAATCTCGAAATACTCGAATCTTCCGGGGTTTGCGGACGCAAGCGAAGATATTGTCGAGGCGATCCTTGAAGAAGGCGGCAAGCTGGCGGCGAATGTCCTGCATCCGATCAATCACTCGGGCGACAAGGAAGGCTGCACCCGTCACGACGATGGCTCCGTCACCACGCCGAAAGGGTTCAAGGAAGCCTATGAGACTTACAAGGAAGGCGGCTGGCAGGGGCTGAGCTTTGATCCGGAATATGGCGGGCAGGGATTGCCTTACACGATTGCCGTCGCTGTTTCGGAAATGGTGTCTGCCGCGAATATGGCTTTCGGCATGTACCCGGGCTTGGCTCGTGGCGCCGCCGAGGCGATTTACCACCACGGCACAGACGATCAGAAGCAGCAATATCTGCCGAACATGATTTCCGGCGAGTGGGGGGGGACGATGAACCTTACCGAGCCCCATTGCGGTACGGATCTGGGGCTCCTCAAATCAAAAGCCGTTCCGCAAGGCGACGGCTCTTACAAGATTTCCGGCCAGAAGATTTTCATCTCCGCCGGCGAGCATGATCTCACCGACCAGATCATTCATCTGGTGCTGGCGCGGATCGAGGGCGCGCCGGAAGGGGTCAAAGGCATTTCCCTCTTCATCGTGCCGAAGTTCCTCATGAATGAAGACGGATCACTGGGCGAACGCAACGGCGTTAGCTGCGGTTCCATTGAAGAGAAAATGGGCATTCACGCGAACTCGACCTGCGTGTTGAACTACGACGATGCGACCGGCTGGCTTCTCGGTGAGGAGAACAAGGGCCTGAAAGCCATGTTCACCATGATGAACGAAGCGCGTCTTGGTGTTGGCCTGCAGGGCATGGCGATTTCCGAGGTCGCTTATCAGAACGGCGCGTCTTACGCGAAGGACCGCTTACAGGGCCGGGCGCTGACCGGCGCTGCAGAGCCTGATAAGCCGGCCGACCCGATTATCGTGCATCCCGATGTGCGTCGTATGCTGATGGATCATCGCGCCTTTACCGAAGGCGCGCGGGCATGGATGTACTGGACGGCGCTTTATGGCGATCTTCAGGATAAATCCGAAGATGAGGCGACACGCCAAAAGGCTGAGGATTATATGGGTCTGATGACGCCGATGCTGAAGTCCTACCTCACTGAAAAAGGCTATTGGCACGCGACCAACGCGCAGCAGGTGCTGGGCGGCCACGGTTATATTCAGGAATGGGGCATGGAACAGTTCGTGCGCGATGCGCGTATCGCCATGATATACGAAGGCGCCAACGGCATACAGGCGCTTGATCTTGTAGGTCGCAAGCTGATGAAGGACGGCGGGCGTGCATGGCAGACATTCTTCGCCGAAGTCGATGAATTTGTTTCCGATAACAAAGACAATGAAGAACTGAAGCCGTTTTTAGACGGTCTCGCCTTGGCGAAAGAACGTACACAGGAAGCGACGCAGTGGATGGCGGCAAACGCCATGCAAAACTTCAATCACGCCGGCGCGTCATCAATGGATTATCTTTGTCTCTTCTCGCTGACATGCCTTGCCTATGCATGGGCGCAATCAGCGAAAGCGGCGCTGGAGAAAAAAGACGCGGGCGATGAATTCTACAAGAACAAACTCATCACCGGTCGCTACTTTGTCGAGCGTATCCTGCCGGAAACGGGCATGCATCTTGATAAGATCAAAACCGGCTCCGATACGATGATGGCGATGCCGGCGGAGGCGTTTTAAGCCGCCATTCGTCGCAGCGAAGTCTCGGATTGCCGCAAACTTTGGAGCGGGTGCTGACAACGGCGCATCCAGCGGCGATGAATGCGGGTCGCAAACCAGGCATTTGAAGGGGCCAATTGTGAAAAAACTATACGCGGCGCTATTATGCGCAACCGCGTTGACCGCCTGCAATCAGAGTGCAGACGGCGGCGCAGACTCATCTGCTGTTCAAACTACAGAAAATCTAAATGCGGTTACGGAAGCAACGACAGACGCTGTCGAATCGGAGACTGAACGTCTCAATGCGTGGTTCGCCGCGCGGTGGGAAGAAACGCTCGACTTTTCGCCCATGCTCAAGACCCGTCTCGGGATGAAGGAAGACAATGACAAGATAAACGACTTATCGCTCGAAGCGCTTGATGAGCAACTGCAATGGCAACTGCAATCGGTTGCCGAGATGCAGAGCAGCTTCGATTACGATCTTCTCTCGCCCGAAGCAAAAATGTCCTACGATATCTGGGTTTATAATGCGCAACGGGCGGAAGCAGCGGCGCAGTTCCGAGATCAGCAATATATCTTTACACAGATGCTTGGCGCTCATGCGAGCATACCAAACTTTCTGATCAATTTTCACACTGTTGATACCGTAGACGACATGCATGCCTACAACGCTAGAATTAACGGCGTTGCGCGTGCTGTGACGCAATTACTGGAGCGAGCGCAAGCCAATGCTGAGAAGGGTACGCGCCCACCGCGCTTCGCTTATGAAGGCGTAATCGAACAATCAAGCGCTTTGATTACCGGCGCGCCGTTTGATGATGCCGAGAATGATGCGCCCTTATGGGCTGACGCGAAGTCTGAAATCGACGCGCTGCTCGAGAATGGCGTCATCGATGAAGACACGGCTGAACAGTTGCGCAATGACGCGCGTACGGCCTTGCTGGAATCGTTCGGACCGGCCTACGAGGCGCTGGTCGCATGGATGAGTGCGGATATGGTCAATGTCAGTGCTGAGGCGGCGGGCGTATCAAGTCTCAACAATGGCGAAGCGTTCTATGCGGACCGGCTCGCGGCTTCGACGACAACGGACATGATCCCGGACGAAGTGCATCAATACGGTTTGGATGAAGTAGCGCGCATTCACCAGGAAATGGAAGCCATAAAGGATCGTGTAGGATTCGACGGAACGCTGCAGGAATTTTTCGTATTCACTCGTGACGACGAGCAGTTCTATTTTCCTAATACTGATGAGGGGCGTGAGGCCTATCTGCAGGCGGCGCGAGAGCATCTGGCGTTTATTGATGAACGGTTGCCGCAGTATTTCGGCATCTTGCCGAAAGCGGATCTTGTTGTCCGGCGAGTGGAAGCGTTTCGAGAACAAGATGGCGGCGCGCAACACTATAACAGCGGAACGCCCGATGGTTCCCGGCCTGGCACCTATTACGCACACCTTTCTGACATGACTGCGATGCCTATCCCGCAGTTGGAGGTTATTGCGTATCACGAGGGCAACCCGGGCCATCACATGCAAATCTCTATTGCGCAGGAGTTGACCGGTCTGCCGACATTCCGGACGCAAAACTTTGTCGGAGCCTATTCAGAAGGCTGGGCGCTTTATTCGGAATTGCTGGCCAAGGAAATGGGCGCCTACGAGGATGATTATTCTGATTTCGGCAGGCTGACGTCAGAAATCTGGCGCGCCATCCGTCTCGTGGTGGATACCGGCATTCATTATAAGGGCTGGTCCGAAGAACAGGCCGTGGCGTACTTCATGGCGAATTCGCCAGCCCCTGAAGGCCAGATCCGTTCAGAGGTAAAGCGCTACTTTGTTTGGCCGGGTCAGGCGACGTCGTATAAAATCGGCATGCGTAAAATTCAGGACCTGCGCGCCAGGGCTGAAGCAGAACTGGGCGACCAGTTCGATATCCGCGATTTTCACGATACCGTTCTCGGCGGCGGGGCATTGCCTCTTGCCGTTCTTGAGCGCCGGGTGGATAGCTGGATTGAAACCGAAAAATCGTCATAGGGCGAAACACACTATTCCAGCATAGTTCTGGTTTTGGGGGCCTCATCATTTGATGAGGCCCTTTTCTTTTGTACGCGTTAAACCGTCTGACAGCGTCCGCTTGTGTTATTTTTTACAGGCTAGTCATTGACTGATGATGAGCCCCAATTTGGCTAAGACCTTAAACGGTTTATCGCGCCAGCCGGTCATTGTGGCGCAAAACTGCTTTTACCACGCCCGGCATTGTTCTAATCGCCCTTTTTTACTACTGTTCAAAAAAGAATAGTAATTTGAAAGGGGCGAATGGTGAAGAAATCCATAGGAAAACTGTGTTTGGCGCTGTTAGGTACAACAGCACTTACGGCGTGCGGCGACGGATGGAAATCGGGTAGCGCATCAGACGACGAGGCTGTGGCGGCTGAATCACACGCTGTTGAAGAACAGGCATCAACGCCAGACGCTGATGTTGTCGCTGCGGAAACAGACCGGTTAAATGCATGGTTTGCTGAGAAGTGGGAGGAAGGCCTCGAGTTTTCTCCCATTACAAAAACAACCCTCGGCATCAAAGAAGATTATGACAAGATAAATGATTTTTCCGAAGCTGGGCAGGAACAGCAGCTCCAATGGGGCCGTGAGGCCGTCGCCGAGATGCGTGCGGAGTTCGATTATGACTTGCTGACGCCTGAAGCGAAAACATCATACGATCTCTATGTTCATCAGTTAAATCAGTCAGAAGCAAACTGGCCGTTCCGCGATCACGGCTATACATTTTCGCAGCTTGGCGGCGCCCACACCTTTTTGCCGACGTTTTTGATCAACTTCCATCGCGTGGATACAGCAGAAGACATGGAAGCATATATCTCCCGTCTCAACGCCGCCGCACGTGCGCTCGGCCAAGCTCTCGAAGGCGCGCAAAAGTCGGCGAGAATGGGCATTCGTCCACCGCGATTTGCATATGAAGGCGCCATTGGGCAATCCAGAAGCGTCATTTCGGGCGCGCCCTTCACCGATCAAGGGGAAGCGCCGTTATGGGCCGACGCGAAGTCAAAAATCAACGCACTCCTGGAGCAAGGCGCGATTGATGAAGACCAGGCCGAGACATTGCGTTCTGAAACTCGCGAGGCCCTGACGACAGCGTTCCAGTCTTCTTATGAGGCGGTGATCGACTGGCTTGAAGAAGATATGTCGAACGCAGATGAGATCGCAACGGGCGTCGGGAGCCTGCCGCAAGGGGATGCGTATTATCGTGAACGCCTTGCGAATTATACGACAACGGATATGACCGCCGAAGAAGTTCACCAGCTTGGCCTTGACGAAGTCGCGCGTATCCACGGCGAGATGGAACTGATCAAGGATGCTGTCGGATTTGAAGGTTCGCTGCAGGACTTTTTCACTTTCGTTCGCGAGGACAGCCAATTTTATTACCCGGATACGGATGAGGGGCGTGAAGAATATCTGCAAGCAGCTCGTGATCATCTTGATTTCATTAAGCAGCGTTTGCCGGAGTATTTCGGGATCCTGCCCAAGGCCGATCTGGTTGTCAGGCGCGTAGAAGCCTTCAGGGAACGTCCGGGCGGGGCGCAGTTTTACTCGCAGGCGACGCCTGACGGCTCGCGGCCAGGCGTATTTTACGCCCACCTGTCTGACATGAACGCGATGCCGATCCCTCAACTGGAAGTGATTGCCTATCACGAGGGCAATCCTGGCCATCACATGCAGATTTCCATCGCGCAGGAATTGACGGACATACCAACCTTCCGCACGCAGCCAACCGTAACGGCCTATATTGAAGGCTGGGCGCTCTATGCGGAATACCTGGCGAAAGAAATGGGCGCGTATGATGATCCGTATTCCGATTTCGGACGTCTTTCATCTGAGCTGTGGCGCGCCATTCGTCTGGTGGTCGACACCGGCCTTCATGCCAAAGGGTGGACCGAAGAAGAGGCTGTCACGTATTTTCAGGAAAATTCGGCAGCGCCGGAAGGGCAAATTCGCAGTGAGGTCCAGCGATATATTGTTGCGCCCGGACAGGCGACTGCGTATAAAATCGGTATGCTGAAAATTCTTGAGCTGCGGTCCAATGCCAGAAACGAACTTGGCGAAAAGTTTGATATTCGCGGTTTTCACGACACCGTTCTTGGCGGCGGCGCATTACCGCTATCCATTCTGGAACGCCGGGTAGACGAATGGATTGCGGCTGAAAAAGCTTCCTGATTTGCTTTCCAATTGTTCATCACCGGTGCAGTGATCCTTAGGGCCTCATTAACAAATGAGGCCCATTTCATGTTCCGCGCTGTTGCTCAACTTGAACCTTTAGTGCGTGCCCGCCACGCATAGGGAGAATTGTAGATGAGCAAGAAGATTTATGTTTTCGAACTGGTGAATGAAGAAGGACGGCCATTTAAGAAGCTGTCCCGACGCTGCACGAATTTAGGCGCGCAGTCGCGTACTATCCGGCTGCTGCGCAAAACACCGAAGGCGGCTGCCGCGTTTGGATATGAAGCAGGCGGTTCAGCCGTACTATCCGCTTATCGTGATTGATTAGCGGTTAGTAATGTCGCCGCGTCGAGCGTTTTTATCTCGCATTCCCACACGGTGACGACACGCCAGCCGAGTTCTTTAAGAGCGGTTGCATTTTTCTGGTCACGCGCCTTGTTGCGGGCGATTTTATCACGCCAGTAGTCCGCGTTGGATTTTGGCTTCCGGCGCCCGCGTTTGCAGTTGTGACCGTGCCAGAAGCAGCCGTGAACGAAGATGACGGTGCGGTGCTTGGCAAGAACGATGTCGGGCTTGCCGGGCAGGCCCTTGACGTTCAGGCGGTAGCGATACCCAAGCGCGAAAAGCGCTTTACGAAGCGCGATTTCAGGTTTTGTGTCTTTGCCTTTGACCGCACGCATCACCTCTGAGCGTTTTTCTTTTGAGAAGACGTCGGTGTTTTTGCGTATCGTCATGCCGCTTTACGGGCGTTGGCTCCTTCTAGCGCGGGTTCGAACACGTTCTCGGCAAGCCAACGCACGACCGGAACGCATACGCCGTCGCCAGTAAGTTTCAACGCTGCTGTGGTGTTTGCCGGTAATTTGTAATCCTCAGGCAAACCCATAAGCCGCGCTGCTTCGCGCGGCGAGAGGAGGCGAGAGCGGACGGCGCCGTTTTCAATGGCGAGCACGATCTGGCGTGACGATCCGCCCGCCGGCGTGCGCAGACATCCGGCAAGTCCGTCGAACCGGGCTTCGACCCGCTGCACAGAAACGCCGTTCTCCGTGCGGGTTCGTCTGAAAGCGGTACCGGCGCGGCGTGCGCCGTTTGCGATGAGCGCACTGATACGACTCCTCTGGGTATTGCTCATCATGGCGATTAAATTGGCCGTGTAATCTGGTTCGTGCCATTTTGGCGCGTTCCAATCAATAATATCGGCTAGCCTGGTATTTCTACCATGCGGCGGCGAAGGCGACAGCCAGATGAACCGCTCACGCGCTGCAGCAGAAAGACTTTCATACGCGGCCAAGAGCGAGGATGGCGTTGTTTCATCCGCAGGCGGAAGAGTGGAAACGGGCGGCCGCAGTTCATGTGAAAACCCCAGAACGAAAAGGCGCGGCCGAGACTGGGGCGTAAACGCCTTCGCATCGAGAACCATCGCGCTAACCGCGTAGCCCGCGCCGGCGATCCTCTCGACTACGGCCTTAAAGTCTTTCCCGTTGTTTGAAGTCAAAAGACCAGCGACATTTTCGATAGCGATGATTCTTGGCCCGCGCTGCGCAGCGTTGAGATTTTCAATCAAACTCCAGAAAGGAAAGAAAGCACTTGAACGTTGCGCGCTAATACCGCCACGGGCGCCTGCGAGTGACAAATCCTGACATGGAAAAGAGCCCCAAATCAGATCGGCTGACGATTGCGGGAGGTCTTTTGGGGACAATGTAGAAATGTCGCCTTCAAAAAGGTCATTCCCGCCGAAATTTTCAGCATAAGCCGCGCATTTCGCCGG
This sequence comes from Hyphococcus flavus, assembly GCF_028748065.1. Lineage (GTDB taxonomy): Bacteria > Pseudomonadota > Alphaproteobacteria > Caulobacterales > Parvularculaceae > Hyphococcus > Hyphococcus flavus. The sequence goes on from NZ_CP118166.1 coordinate 2,119,284, forward strand.
GTCGATGTCGTTTGCGAAAAGACAGCGCCATCGCTCCCCCATCCCCGCACGGGCCATGCCGCCGCCAGCGAAGAACTCCAGAAATGTGCGATTCGCTGACATGGTTTTTTATTGTTCCCGATTCTCAACCGAAACGCAGATGAAAGTCTGGTGCGCCCCATTTCCGCCGCAATCATCAGCATACGCATGGGTGTTGCCTTATTTGCGTCACGATTGCCGTGTTTTCGCCTCAATTCAAGCAATTTCTCGCGCCAAAGTTACAGCGTTACAATTGACGCCACATCGTTCCTGGCGCAGATTGCAATCGGGCGCTAGGGGGCTCGCACTATTCGCAAGGAGAAGCGAATGCCCTTGATGGACATTTCAACACTAGACTTAAGGACTGTGGCGATTGCTTTCAGCGCAGCAATCGGGGCGGCGATGTTCGCAGCGCCCGCATCCGCCGCGCCGCAATCCTCCACTCAATCGGCCTGGACCGTCGGACTGGCGAGCATTCAGGTCGCTGCGGCCCAGCAACGTGAAGGCCGTCGCGCTGAAAGGAGAGGCGGCCGCCGTGACGGCGCCCGCAACAACGGCGGCAACCGCCGCGCTGACAATAACCGCCGCCGCAACGACGGCGCCAGAAATCGCGGTGGGAATCGCCGGGCAGACAACAACCGCCGGCGTAATGACGGCGCCCGTAACAATGGCGGCAATCGCCGGGCAGATAATAACCGTCGCCGCAATGACGGCGCCCGCAATAATGGCGGCAACCGTAGAGCCGACAATAACCGCCGCCGAAACGATGGGCAGAGGAGACTGGGCGGATATGAAGGCGCGCCCAATGATGGCGGTAACCGCAGGGCTGCTGACAATCGCCGCCGTAATGACGGCGCCCGTAACAATGCTGGTAATCGCCGGGCAGATAATAACCGTCGCCGCAATGACGGAGCCCGAAACAACAACGGTAACCGCAGAGCCGACAACAATCGCCGCCGTAATGACGGCGCTCGAAACAACAACGGAAACCGCAGAGCTGACAATAACCGCCGCCGAAACGACGGCGCCAGAAATGGCGGCGCACGACGCGATGCTTATCGCAATGGGCGACGAGATCAACGTGCACGAGACCGAGGCAATCGCCGGGACGCTTACCGGCAAGGCCGCAGAGACCAACGTGCAAGAGATCGTGGTCGCGCGAGAGACTCATATCGCCAGGGCCGCAGGGATCAGTGGCGTCAGGATCGCCGCTATTATCGCGCCGACCGCCACCGCAGAAAGGGATACGGCCCGCGCCGCAAACATGGCTACTGGTCGCCGAGCCACGGATACTTCGTTTATTCCAGAGGGTATGATCCGTTCGGCTGGCTGTTCGTCAACTGGGGCTGGGATGTCTATTCCCGCGGCTACATAGGCGACTGCTACCCTGTGTCTCAAACTTTCCGTCGCGGCGGACGCCGATATCAAGAAGTGGCGCTGCTTTGCTACGATTATTGGGGCTTTGGCTACATCAAGCCTGGCAGCCGTAGAGTTTACCGCACCTGGTAGGACTACAAAGGCGACAATGCGTAAAACGGGCGCTGGTTCATCCGGCGCCCGTTTTTTATCGGCGTTGATTCGCCGCCATTGACCGCAATGGCCGACTCTGGAGAGAAGATCGGGTCATTCTTGGGCTTAATCGGATCCTCAATGCACGCTTGGTCTCGCATTCTGTCATCGATTGCGTCGGTTGCAGCCGCAGCCGGGCTGTCATTGCCTGTATTAGGGCCTGCATTTGCCGCGTCGGGGCTGGAGGACGTTCAGGTGGGCGAGCGGGAATTGCAGACCCGCATCGCGATCATCTGTGACGGCGCCTGCGCCATTGAAAAACGAAGCGATGAGTTATTCTTTCTGCCAGGCGTCGATGCGGAAATGTCGCTGGACCTCTCTGATCGCAGTTTAAATATTGAAGGCTTTTCCATCGTTAAAGACGCAGAGGGAAGCGTTCTCAGGATCGCTCCCACGAGATTAATTGAATACGCCAATGCAAAGCCGTGCCGGATCAAGGAGCGGCCCGCTCAATGCGTGGATATTTTCTTCGCTGACGCTCTCCCAAGGGAAGCCAGAATTGAAACACCAAGCCTGGGGCCGGAACCGGCTGTCGCAAAACCGAACTTGCGTGAGAGCGAACCGGACCGGCTGTCACGTTTTGCAAGACTAGCTCCGCCAGAACGGCTTGCGCCACCTCAAGGAACCAATCTCGCTTCGGTGCAGCCCGCGTTTGATCCGGCGGCGCAAAGTGCGCCGTCCATTCGCGATACAGTCCGCGAAACGGCGCCAATCGCGAATGTTAGCGGTGCGGATGGTTTTGATTATGCGGCGAGCATAAAGTCTTTGTTGGGAAAAAATCTCACGCCCGGGTATTGCGCGTCGGCCAAAGCGACGTTGCAGGCTGACCCCTGGGCGCTTGAGGCCATGTCCGATGTCGGCCTGTGTGAGGCGGCGGCCGGCAATGCGGAAAAGGGCGAGCAAGTGTTGTCTCGTCTGCTGGAATACACGCCGGATGCTTATGAAGCCCATGTGGGGCGCGCATTGATTGCTGTGCAGGCTGGAGAAAAAAGCATCGCGCGGCGGTATTTTCAGGATGCGCTGAATGCGCCGCCGCCGATTGAAGAATCGAACCGCATCGTCGCGGCAATGAACCGGCTCTAGATAACCGCTTTGCGCGTTATGAATTCGGGCGCGTTCCAGCTTTCTGACGTCATCACCTGTTCGAAAGCGTCTGCGGCGTCCCAGACGTCCGAATAGCCAAGATACAGCGGCGCGAAACCAAACCGCATCAGGTCAGGCGTTCGGAAATCACCGATGACGCCGCGTGCGATCAATGCCTGCACGACAGCATAGCCGTCTTTGAACTTCAGACTCACATGTCCGCCGCGGCTTTCACCAATACCCGGCGATACGGATTCGAGGCTCAGCTTTTGCGCGCGGAGCAGAAAAATATCGCCAAGCGCTTTGGCTTTCGCCTCAACGGCGGACATGTCGATATCAGCAAAGACATCTAATGCCGCATCCAGCACTGACATCGAAAGGATCGGTGGCGTGCCGCAAGCGAACCGTTTAACACCTTCACCCGGCGCGTAATCTCCAGCAAAATCAAAAGCGTGCGCATGTCCCATCCAACCGGATAAGGGTTGATTGAGTTTTTCCGCAGCCTTTCGTTGCGCATAGACAAATGCCGGCGCACCGGGCCCGCCATTCAGATATTTGTAACCGCAACCAACAGCGAAGCGCGCACCCGCAGCTTCAAGATCGAGATTAATGACGCCGGCGGCGTGGCTTAAATCCCAGATGATGACGGCGCCGGCTTTTCCGGCTTCCGCTTCCCATGCTGCGATATCCGCGATAGCGGCGGTTTTATAATGCACGGCGCTCTTGATCAGAACGCTGGCGCCGCCCGCAAATGCTTCAACCGGCCCGCCTTGATGGTTCAGTTTTATGAGCGGCGAATTCGTCAGGTTAGCCAGCCCTTGCAGGATGTAACCATCAGTTGGAAACTCGTCCTGTTCGTAGGCGAGCGCGCCGGGATGCAACTTGAGCAATGCGCTTGCCAATTTGAAAATATTCACGGAAACAGAATCGCAAACAATGACGTCATTGGGGTCAGCGCCGACTAAGGTCGCGATTTTGGCGCCGCATGTTTTCGGCAGGTCGATCCAGCCAGCCGTATTCCATGACTTAATGAGGTCCTTGCCCCAGTGATTGTGCGCCGTTTCATGCAGCCGTTTGAGCGCACTGCGCGGCGGCGGTCCGAGTGAGTTGCCATCGAGATAAATAACGCCTTCGGGCAGGTCGAAGTGTTCGCGCAAGGGCGCCAACGGGTCAGCCGCGTCGAGGGCCTCGGCATCTTTTCGGGAATGTACGGTCATGACATCGTTCTCAATAAGGCGCGAACAGGCGCGGCGTCGAGGCCTTTCAGTTTTAAAGGTGGTGCAATCAATTCATAAACGCCGGGCGCCACATCGTCGAGACGCAACCCTTCAAGGATGCGCATGTCAGCGCGCCGGACAGCGTTATGCGCATCCATTGTTTTGGAAGAAGCGGGGTCCAGCGACGGCGTATCGACGCCAATCAAACGGCAGCCGCACGTTGCGAGCCAGTCGATAGCGCCGGCGTCGATGGCGGTGAAATTTTCATCCCACTCGCTTGGAATACGTTCATAGGTGCGAATGATAACGCGTTCGGGCGCCGTTACGCTGATTTCATCCAATGCCTTGGCGATTGAATCCTTACTTACGAGCGGTGATTGATCTGTAAGCTGAACAACAGCGCAAGGACCGATATAGGGAGCGAGGTCAACCTGATCAATCGGTTTTCCGTTTTCATCATAATGCAAAGGGGCGTCCGCATGGGCGCCGGTATGGGTGGACATGACTATGCGTGAAACATTGACAGGGCAATCGGCGCCAATTTCCCAACAGCGCGTCGCGGAAAATTTTGTGTCACCCGGAAACATAGGAGTTGCGGCGCTGACAAGAGGCGTTATGTCAATGATGGTCATGAATGTGATCAATCACGAAACTCTACGCGGCGTCAATTCCGGAGCTTTTGCTTGACCACAGGAGCAATGAAGCAGAATGTTTGTGCATGAATTCCCCCATAGAAACTAGGGTCAAACCCGCCATCGGTTTTTGGAAATGCTGGTCCATGGCCGTTGGCGTCATGATAGGGTCGGGGGTTTTTCTTCTCCCGGCGTCCTTAGCGCCTTATGGCGGCGTCAGTTTCCTTGGCTGGCTTTTGACAAGTGTTGGAGCGATTTTAATAGCCCTCAGTCTGGGCCGCCTTGCCGGCCGTACAGAGCGCACAGGCGGGCCTTATGTTTATGCGCAAAAAGCGTTCGGAGATCTGACAGGTTTTCTCGTTGCCTGGGGCTATTGGCTGGGCGTTGTCTTCGCAACAACTGCAATCGCGGTCGCCTTCGCCGGGTATGCCGGTGCGCTGGCGCCGATGCTGGGCGCTAGCCCGTTAACGCAAGGCGCTGTTGCTGCAGGCCTGATCGTTCTTCTTACCCTTATCAATTTGAAAGGCGTCGCCGAAGCGGCGTCAATGCAGCTTGTCATGACAATATTAAAACTCGTTCCGCTGTTTTTGATTGTCCTCGTCGCTATCTTTGCCGGTTCGCCGGAAAACCTTCCGCCACTTAATCCGTCAGACGCACCATTCGGTAAAGCGCTGGCCGCGACCGCGCTTCTCACGATGTGGGCGTTTTTAGGACTGGAGTGCGCGGTCATTCCGGCGGGTGATGTTGAGAACCCCACAAAAACTATGCCGCGCGCGATTGTGACTGGTACGATATTTGTCGCTGTTCTTTATATCGCCTCGACTGCCGCCGTGATGTTCTTGTTGCCGATAGAAAAACTTGCGGTTTCGACCGCGCCTTTCGCGGATGCTGCGTATCCGCTTGGTGCGATCGGGGCGCCCTTAATCGCCATAGGTGCGATTATATCCACGGCAGGATCAGCAAACGGTAACATATTGATGAGCGGGCAAATGCCCTTGGCTGTCGCGCTGGACGGACTTGCGCCAAAAGCACTCGCGCGCCGCAATGCCGGCAATTCCCCTGCGTTGGCGCTGATTCTTTCGTCTGCGCTGTCTATCGCGCTCCTCGCGTTCAATTATCAGGAAGGCCTCGTAGCGGCGTTCACATTCTTGATCACCATGTCAACGCTCGGCACGCTGGCGCCGTACCTCGTTTCTGCCGTGGCGGAGTTCAAATACTCCTGGCGCAGCGCCAAAGGGTGGGCGGCGATTGCTTTATTGGCTGTGATCTATTCCCTGATTGCGATGCTTGGGGCAGGACTCAAAACGTTGCTCTGGGGGGCGGTCTTGATGTTGGCGGGTTTGCCGGTGTTTTATTGGGTGAGGCGTAAGAAAACAGGGCAAGCATGAGTAAAGCTGCTGAGTTTGAAACGGGGCTTCCTGCATGGGCATACACCGACCCTGACTTCTTCGCGCTGGAACGTGAAAAAATTTTCGCATCCAGTTGGCAGATCATTTGCCACGACAGCGACATCGCAAAACCTGGCGCCTATGCGACGCTGAATTTCATGGGCGAACTGATGATGGTCGTGCGCGGCAATGACGGCGTCGTGCGCGCGTTCAAAAATGTTTGCCGCCACCGGGCAGCACGCTTGCTGGATGCGCCATTTGGCCGATGTTCATCTCGCATTGTTTGCCCGTATCACGCCTGGACATACGATCTGGAAGGCAAACTGGTCGGTGTGCCACGGCAAGACGGGTACGACTTTTTCGAAAAGCGGAACTACGGTCTGACGCCGTTAGGTCTCGGTGAATGCGGAGGGTTTTATTTCGTAAAAGCAGGTGAGGGCGGTCAGGCGTTTGACGATTTCGCCAAACCGTTTCGCGAAGAATTCGAAATCTACAAGTCGCGCGAAATGAAAGCGCTGGGGCGCATTACGCTGCGCGAGCGTGTTGTGAACTGGAAGATCGCGACGGAAAACTACATCGACAAACTTCACCTGCCAGTTGCGCATGACGGTCTTAGCGGCCTTGTTGGCGATACTTACAAATTGAGGATAGACGGCGATGCTTATCGCATTGAATCAAGCATAGAAGCATTGCCGAACCAGTCGCCTTCGGTGCGGGCGTACAGAAAATTTCTGCCAGCAACGGCGCATTTGCCAGATGAGCGCCGCAGGCAGTGGCTATATCTGAAACTCTGGCCGAACCTCGCCTTTGATATTTACCCTGACCAGATCGATTACATGCAATTCATCCCGCTTGCGCCGGACCGGACATTATTGCGGGAGATTTCATACGCCATCCCTGATGAGAGTCGTGAAATGAAGGCCGCGCGATATCTCAACTGGCGGATTAACCGGGAAGTCAATCTGGAAGACAAAGACGTGATTGAGCGCATGCAAGCCGGCCTCGCCAGCGGAAACTACGTGCCGGGTCCGATCTCGCGTGAAGAAATCTGCCTGCGCGATTTCGCTGAACGGATGCGACAGGAACTGCCCATATGCCGTGAGCGCCAGCGGCCAACAAAAGCGGCTTTTGAACACGCCCGGCAAGCTTGACGGGTATCGGGACCCCGCCTAGCGTTCGCCGCGATATGACCGAGAAAAAAGCATCGACCTTTCAAGACCTCATTTTGACGCTCCAGAATTACTGGGCGGCGAATGGCTGCGTCATTCTGCAACCCTATGACATGGAGATGGGGGCGGGGACGTTTCACCCGGCGACGACCTTGCGCTCGTTGGGGCCGAAGCCGTGGAACGCGGCCTATGTGCAGCCCTGCCGCCGGCCGACGGATGGACGCTATGGCGCGAACCCGAACCGGTTCCAACATTACTTTCAATTTCAGGTGGTGTTGAAACCGAGCCCCGAAAACATTCAGGACTTGTATCTCGGTTCTCTTGACGCGATCGGCGTCGACCGTTCCGTGCACGACATACGGTTTGTTGAGGATGACTGGGAAAGCCCGACCCTTGGCGCGTGGGGGCTAGGCTGGGAGGTCTGGTGTGACGGCATGGAAGTGACCCAGTTTACCTATTTCCAACAGGTCGGCGGTTTCGACTGCAAGCCGGTAACAGGCGAGATCACCTACGGGCTCGAACGCCTCGCCATGTATGTGCAGGGCGTCGATAACGGATTTGACCTTGTCTATGGCGGCGAAAAACCGGACGGCACGCCGTTCACCTATGGCGATGTTTTCCACCAGAACGAGGTCGAGCAATCGGCATATAATTTCGAGTTAGCGGATACGGATGTGTTGTTTCGCCAGTTTAAAGAGGCGGAAGAAGCATGCGCGCGCATCATCGAAGCCGGTGAAGCGTCAGGCAAGGCGTATCCTCTGCCGGCATATGAGCAGTGCATCAAAGCCTCGCATGTCTTTAATCTGCTTGATGCGCGCGGAGTAATCTCCGCAACTGAGCGCCAGTCCTATATCTTGCGCGTTCGCACGTTGTCGAAGGCTTGCTGCGATGCGTGGCTGAAAAGCCCTCAAGGTCGCAGTGAAGGCGCAGGGGTCGTAGATTACGCGGAGGCATAAATGGCGAGTGTAGAGATGCCGCTCAAAGGCGGGTGCCAATGCGGCAAACTTCGTTACGAACTTTCCGCACCGCCAATAACGCTCTATGCGTGTCATTGCACGAACTGCCAGAAGCAAACGGGCAGCGCGTTCGTGCTATCTGCGGCGGTTATTGAGAGTTCATTTTCATTTACGGAAGGCGAGCCGGCGAAAGTCGAATGGACGGCTGACAGCGGCGCCAATCGATACGGTCTTTTTTGCGGCGATTGCGGCGGGCGTATCTGTAACGGCCAGACGCCATCAATCGGCATTCTATCCTTACGCGCCGGGACAGCTGACGACAAAAGCTGGATGAAACCCGCCGCGCATATCTGGGTAAAGAGCGCGCAATCCTGGTTCAGGTTTGCTGAGGATGACCTCCTCTTTGACGGACAGCCCACGGATTATTCGCCCGCCGTAGAGCGGTTTCAGTCATACGGGTTTTTTCCGGTTTAGAGCGCCGGGCGAAAAAGTGGAATCCGGTTTTTCGCAAATCCGGTGCGACAACTAAGAATCTAGATCATCGGGTGATGCAACCTTATCGCCCGATGATCTAGACGCTGAAAACCCAACGCAAATTTGAACATTTCCAAATACTGACGGCGCACATTATAATCCGCTCTCATCATAAATAACGGAGGGTGATATGCCCAAAATCTTTGGTCTTAACCTGGTGGGCGTTCTTGTTGCGTCCGTAGTTTTCTTCATGGTGGGTTGGATATGGTATGGGCCGCTGTTTGGCGAAGCATGGATGGCGGCGGAAGGCATGACGGAGATGGGGGCGCCCGAGCCAGTGTGGTTGCTCGGCGGATTAATTATCACAATCGCGCAAGTCATCGGCATCGGCCTTGTGATGCGATGGCGCAATGTGGCCGACATGACGGCGGCTGTAAAAACAGCACTGGTCCTCTGGCTGGTTTTCGCTCTGCCGTTCGCCCACTACGCCTATATTTACACGCCCGAACATAATGCAACGATGTTGATGATCGACGCCGGTCATCTGCTCGTGGGGTGGGTCGTATCGGCGGTCGTCCTCGCCTTGATAAAATAGGCTCGCGTATTAATGTTGGCGAAGAGGGGCGGCGTTCACGCCGTCCCTTTTTATTGTCAGGGGAAAAGCATGGCGTTGACCGCGCCCAAGAGAAAACGGAAACGGCGAAGCAAAAAGAAAAAGCTGCAATCCCGGTTGAAGCGTTATGCAATCGCCGCCGGGTTGGCAGTGGTTGCGCTTTTTGCGTTCTCGGTTCTGTGGGCCGGCGTTTACCGCGTGGCGCCGCCGCCGGGAACGCTCGTCATGGCGGCGCGTGGCCTTGGCGGTGACAAGGTCAACAAACAATGGGTGCGGCTCGAGGATATTTCACCCCATCTTGTCACGGCAGTCATCGCCGCGGAGGATACGCGGTTTTGTTTGCATAACGGCATCGACTTCGAAGCGATTGACAAGGCGCTGGCGGAGTCAAAAAACGGAGGACGCCTGCGCGGCGCGTCGACCATCTCGCAACAGACGGCGAAGAACGCTTTTTTCTGGAATGGCGGCGGCTGGGTGAGGAAGGGCGGCGAGGCGTGGATGACCGTATTGATCGAAACGCTCTGGCCCAAGCGGCGCATTATGGAAGTCTATTTGAACGTGGCTGAGTGGGGCGACGGTATTTTCGGCGCCGAGGCCGCGGCGCAAAGCCGGTTCGGCAAGAGCGCCAAGGATCTGAATGCATATGAGGCGGCGCTCCTCGCCAGCGTCTTGCCGAGCCCTGATAAATGGCGGGTCGACCCGCCCGGACCTTACGTCCGTAAACGTTCAGGTACGGTGCGCGCCCGTATGAATGTGGTGCGCCGCGATGGTTTGGACGCGTGCGTTACAAAACATTAGGAGGATACAATGAGCGTTATGGTCATTGCATGCTACCGGCCAAAGCCGGGCAAGGACGATGAGCTTCGTGAGTTGATGAAAACCCACCTTCCTACCTTGCGCGGTGAGGGGCTGGTCGAGGTGGGGCCAAGCCTTTGCGGCAAGGCGAAAGACGGAACCATCGTCGAAGTTTTCAAGTGGAAATCTCAGGCCGCCATCGACGCCGCCCACGAAAACAAGAATGTCATCGCTATGTGGGAGCGGTTCGGCGCCGTTTGCGATTACGTGACGATCAGCGATGTTGAAGAATCAAAACAGATGTTTTCGCCTTTTGCACCGGTCGACCTTAAATCGTAAGCTCTGTGTGGCGATGAGAAATGGAAGCGATAATGCGTTCTTTGTTGATTAGTCTGGCTCTGGTTGTTGTCTCCGCCTGCGCGCCGAAAGGTTATACGCCTTATTACGCGAACCCAGCCGCGCCAAAACCGGAAAGAAACTATGACCAGATATCGCTGGAGCGCACGGCGTGTTTTGGTTTTTGCCCCATTTATAAAGTGGTGGTGAACGAAGATGATGTCCTGAGTTTCAGGGGCGAGCGGTTTGTTGCTGAAACAGGCGGCGCTATCAGCAAGCGCCTGCCTGACGGTTCGTTCAAGGACCTTTTAAAAGTTACCAGGACCTACGGCTTTTCTGAACTCGACACACGCTATCCGAATGAGGCGGGCGATAATTGCGGACCGGTGGCGACCGACATGCCAAGCGTTATTGTCGAAGCTGAAACCAAAAGCTTCAATCATCAGGTTCAATGGTATCAGGGTTGTATGAATTTCAACGGACGCGAACGGTTCGAAGCGATGTTGACAGAGATGGAAGCAATCTTCGACATCGATGACTGGATCGGCGCGCGCGAAGACTTCATGGGCGGCGAACGATAAACCATGACTCGCATCACCTCCGAACGGCATACGGACATTTTGAATGGCTACAAGTCGGGCGGCTCTCGCTTTAACGAGTGGTCGCGCGAAATGCTTGGCGATTTCACCTTGCTCAAATGGGGATGGGGCGCGCTTTCCATGCGCTGGGATATCGATGACCGTTTCATCATGCCCGACGGGGTGATGTTCGGCGGGCATATCGCTTCCGTTGCCGACCACGTAGCGGGGCTTGTCGCCATGACGGTCCTGACCGACAGCAAGGAGCGGTTTCGCACATCGCGGCTTGAGACCAATTACTTTCGCCCGCTGACCGCCCCGGTGGCGATGATTGAAGCGAAGGTGACCAACGCGTCAAAAACGCTGATCCATGTTGAGGCGGATTTCGTCAATGGCGATGAAAAGCTGGCGGTCCGGATCAACGCCGTTCAGGTGCGTCGGATGACGGGCTAGCGCGCAGGCGAAAAAGTGGAGTGAAGCGCGAAAAGCGCTGAACGGTTTTTCGAAAACCTGCGCGCCTCTAAAGTGCGGCTTGCGTGCAGCGGTGAGCCCCCCTAGAAACCGGCCTCATGTCAGAGCTGTTGTTAGAATTGTTTTCCGAGGAAATCCCTGCCCGGATGCAGGGGCGCGCCGCCGCCGATCTTGAAAAAGCGGTGAACAAGGCGCTGCTTGACGCCAGTTTCATGCCCGAGGGCGTCAAGGCGTTTGCCGGTCCGCGCCGGCTGACGGTGGTCGCTGCGGGCCTGCCGGCGAAACAGCCTGACCGGCGGGAGGAGAAAAAGGGCCCGCGCGTCGGCGCGCCCGAAAAAGCCGTCGAAGGGTTTTTGAAATCGGCGGGGCTTTCGTCGCTCGATCAATGCGAACAGCGTGAAGACAAAAAAGGCGCTTATTACGTCGCGGTGATCGACCAAAAGGGGCGCGATACGGCGGATCTGATCGCCGAGTTCGTGCCGGAGATCGTCAAAGGGTTTTCCTGGCCGAAATCCATGCGCTGGTCTGATGGAGAGATGCGGTGGGTGCGGCCGCTCCATCGCATCATGTGTGTGTTCAATGACGAGGTGGTTCCGTTCGAGGTTGGTGGCGTCAAATCCGGCGACGTGACCGAGGGCCATCGCTTTATGGCGCCGGGCGAGATTCAGGCGCGCTCGTTTGAGAAATACGAAAGCGCGTTGCGCGAAGCGAAAGTCCTGATCGACGCCGAAGAGCGCAAAGAAATGATCGCGCGCGATGCGGAAACCCTGTGCAAGGCGCAAGGGCTCGAGCTTGTTGAGGACAAAGGCTTGCTGGCGGAAGTCGCTGGCCTTGCCGAATGGCCGGTCGTAATGATGGGTTCATTCGATGAGAAATTTCTGACGGTTCCTGATGAGGTGCTCATCGCCTCCATGCGCGGGCATCAGAAATATTTCTCCGTACGCGATCCAAAAACGAACCGTCTCGCCAACAAGTTCATTTATGTGGCGAACCTTGAATCGCCTGATGGCGGCAAGGCCATGCGCACCGGCTACGAGCGTGTGTTGACCGCGCGTCTTTCCGACGCGTGGTATCTTTATAATCAGGATCTGAAACGTCCGCTCTCGGAACGCATCGACGATCTTGACAAGGTGACGTTCTTCGAAGGGCTCGGTTCCGTCGGCGACAAGGCGCGGCGCGTTGCAGCGCTGGCGAAGGAGATCGCGCCTGCCGTTGGCGCCGATCCCGAAACGGCTGAGCGCGCAGCGATGCTCTCCAAAGCCGATCTGGTCACTGGTATGGTCTACGAGTTTCCGGAACTGCAGGGCGTGATGGGACGGTACTATGCGCTGGAGCAGGGCGAGCCGGCGGAAATCGCCGACGCCATCCGCGATCACTACAAGCCAGCCGGACAAGATGACGATGTGCCGACCGCGCCGGTCTCCGTCGCCGTGGCGCTCGCCGACAAGATTGATAGTTTAGTTGGTTTTTGGATGATTGGTAAAAAGCCAACTGGCTCAAGCGATCCGTTTGCGTTACGTCGCGCTTCGCTAGGCTTCATTCAAATTGCCCAGATATCTGTTTTAAAAGAATGCAAACTTCGTCTTAGCAAACTCATAAGCACTGCAGATTTTCAGTATACAGCCATGGAACAAGGTGCGTTAGGGCCTGGACCTGAAGAATTCGGACCAGAACTGATATTATTTTTTCACGACCGCTTGAAGGTCTACCTCCGGGACTCTTCTCATGAAAGAGGGGGCCACAAGCACGACCATATCGATGCGGTGCTGACCGATGCGGACGGCAATTTGCAGGACGATCTCGTTCTGATCGTTTCAAAGCTCGAAGCGCTTGCCGCGTTCCTCAAAACCGATGACGGCGCTAATCTCGCTGCGGCCTACAAACGCGCGGCGAACATCCTCAAGGCCGAAGAGAAGAAAGACAAAAAACCCGCAGACCCGAATGTAGTGGAGGAGGGCGCGCTCGCCGAGCCGGAAGAAAAAGCGCTCTACACGGCTCTGAAAGACGCCGAAGCAAAAGCCGAAAAAGCCGTCGTGGAAGAAAACTTCGAAGCGGCGATGGCGGCGCTGGCGAAATTGCGCGCGCCCCTTGATGCATTCTTCGAAAAAGTCACGGTCAACGCTGACGACGAGCAACTTCGCGCAAACCGTCTGTCACTTCTAGCCCGTCTTACCGCCGCTACCGCCAAAGTCGCAGACTTCTCAAAGCTTGAAGGATGAGCATAGACCCCAACGACCCGCGCATGCGCGCAATTTACGACGCTTATAATCGCGGTGATTTCAAAAAAGAAGCGTCGCTTGTCGTCAAGCTGCTGAAGAAGCATCCGAAAGACGCAGAATTATTGCAGCGTGCGGGGTCTACGCTGGCGCAGCTTGGTCAGGTTGAAAAAGCCGAGCGATACCTCAAACGCGCCCTGGAGGTCAGCCCGGATAACGCCCAGATCTGGTACATGCTCGGCTGGGTTTACCGCAAGATGACCAACTTGCCTGAGGCGGCGCGGTGTGTTGAAAAGGTGATTGCGCTCAATCCAAACTTGCCGGAACCTTATGTTGATCTCGGTAACTTTCGCCTGACGCAGGGCAATGCGAGTGCCGCGCGCGCGTGTTTTGAAAAAGCAATTAAGCTGAACCCGGGCGAAGTCAACGCCATTGTCAATCTTGCCTCTCTTTGCGAGCGTGAACACAAATTTGACGAGGCGCAGGCGCTTGCCGAACGCGCTGTTTCGCTAGCGCCGACTCATGCGCCAGCCATGATCACGCTCGCGCAGGTGAAACTGCGTCAAGGCAAGTCGGTAGAAGCGGTCGCCATTGTGCAAAAGCTTATGAAAACCACGGTCATGAACGACCAGGATAGCGCATCAGCATATAATTTGATCGGGCAGGCGAAAGACCGTGACGGCGAGTATGACGCCGCGTTCTCTGCGTTTGAAGCTGCTAACGATAAAATGCACGCGCATTTCAGCGAGGCTATCTCGACGATGGATTCCGCGCTTGCGCCGAAAAGTCTGCAGCGCCTTAACATGTTCTTCACTGAAGAAAACGTTTCCGGGTGGACGAAACTTCAAGATGCGGAACATCCGGCGCCGGTATTCCTGTTGGGGTTCCCGCGATCTGGCACGACGCTGCTCGATCAGATTTTGAATACTCACAGCGCGATTAAAACCCTCGAAGAAAAAGAAAACCTCATCGATATTCGAAATGATATCGTCAAACCGGTTGGAGGTCTAAAAAAACTGCGCGCCATGAATGACAAGACGATCAATCAGTATCGCGAGAAATACTGGGGGCGGGTCCGCGAAAGCTTTGCCGGCGACATCAACAATGGCTTGATTATCGACAAGATGCCTCTGAACATGTTGATGTTGGGCGTCATATACCGGGTATTCCCGGAGGCGAAAATTATCTTCGCACAGCGCGATCCGCGAGACGTGGTGTTGAGCTGCTATCAGCAGCATTTCGGAATGAACGCCGCCATGTATCAGCTTTTAAAATTTGATACGGCGGCAATGTATTATGATCAGGTGATGTCAATTGGTGAAAACATGCCGCACGCGCCTGCCGCTTGATGTTCATGTCATTCGGTATGAAGACGTAATCACGGACATGCAAAATACCATTACAGACGTGTTGGCGTTTCTTGGTCTCGAATGGGAAGACGAGATTTTGAATTATCGCGACCGGGCTCGCGAGCGATTTATTTCAACGCCCAGTGCGGAGCAGGTGGTCAAACCGCTTTATCAATCCTCAATCGGCAAATGGCGTCACTATGAGCGTCACATGGCGCCGGCGCTTTCGGTGCTGGAACCATGGGTGCAAAAATTCGGCTATGATGCTGGTTGAGCCTGTCTAATCCTTAAACCCTTGGGCCCGCTCGGCGCTTGGGAAGAACAAAAACGCCAGCATCAAAATATAGGGTGCATAATCCCAAGACAGCGCCAGCGCCCACACGTCAGAAAAGATGTTGGCGTGTTTCAATACGGCGTCGCGCGGCGTCATGGTGGACAGCCCCGGTACGAACTCCGCATCGACGACTGATTGCCTGCGCGAAACCGTTTCGGGTTCTTCCGGCGGCGGCGGCGGGTTCAACATCTCGCGGAATATGTCGAGGCCGCGCGCCGGCGACAGCTCAGCAGCGGATTTCAACGGCACTGGCGGTTTTTGCAGTTTCTGCGAGCGGATCAGCGACTGCAGCGCGCTTTCGACTTCTTCAGCGTAGTCATCCATGGCGGAACGCTGGCGCTGGCTAATACGCGCACCGACAGGCTTAGGGTTTGCCCTCGAAAAGTTATCGAGCTGCGCGTCCAGCAATCGTTCAATGCGTTTGTCGTGGCGCCAGCGGTTAAGAACGCTGGCGAAGTCGTCATATGCGGTTTCAAATTCGCGGTTCCAGCGATCGATATTGTCGAATGCGTTGCGCGAAAGCATACGCTTCAGCGCGTCGGTGGTGTTCGCACAGATTTCGGGATTGTAGGGATCAACGCCTGACGGCGGCGGACCGGTGATGATCGCCTCGACGCTTTCTTCCAACGCTGAAAACCACGTGGCGATGCCATTGAAATAGGCGGTAACGGCGCCGTCACCCGCTGCGCCCGATTGTGATCCGCCTTGCCGTTCAGACGCCGCGACGCGTGACACGTCCTGCGCGGCGAGACGCAAATCCTCAAGAAACAGAAAGTCTTTTTGCCGGTACGCAGTTATGCCGGCGCATTCCGCTCCAAGCCTGTCGATTTCTGCTGAGTATGTGTGACGAACGGCGTCAACACCGCCAATGCCGACGACGGTTGTCCATGTCGAAACGAAAAACAAAATCAGCGCGAGGACGGGAACGACAATGAAAAGTTTGATCGCGCGCTCAATGAAAAACATGATGTCGGCGATGAAGCCATTGCCGAGACCGCGAAACCAGTCGCGGTGACGCACGAACTCCGCCCCTCCGACCCAGATGGCGACGGCCAGGCAAAAAACGAAAACGCCAAATGCGGGCGGCAGCACGGAATTGCGGAAAAAGTCCGCCGATTCCTGCGACGTGATCAGGGAGAACCCAATGGCCGAGCTGACAGCGCTGAAAAACCCGGCGGTAATCGCCACCACGATAAACAGCCGGTTGAAGAGTGAGGACCCATGAAGGCGCCGCGAGGTGAGGACCGACCAGAGAATAAACGAGATAAGCGCGACCACGGCGGTGGCGCCGATAATGGCCGGTGTGGAAATCCCGGCGAAGCCCGCCACTGATCCCTGAGCCATGGCTGGCGCCACAAAGCCAATGCCCAAAAGGGCGGCAAATGAGATTTTGTAAAAATACCCACGCCAGCGATTTTGACGGATTTTCCGCCCCATCAGGCCCCTCGCTCTGATCGCTGGAATTTTTCCAGCCCCCGCACTTTCAAGTCTTCCCCAAGTAAAGCGAACAATTGCGCCTCATCAGGACCCTAACATGGAAAAAAAGCGTATGGATAGTTGCGGGAATAATTTTACAGAGTGATCCGCTCTGGCGCACAATATGCGTCAAATTCAGGCTTGGTTGTTGCGTTGCGGCGCCTTAATGAGGGCGCGAATACGCCGGGCTATGAGCCGGCAAACGGAAATCTCCGGCAAGCATGGGGTGGCCATGAGCGAGAACACGAAGTGGGTTTACGGGTTCGGCGGCGGCAGCGCGGAAGGCGACGCGTCGATGAAGAACCTGCTCGGCGGCAAGGGCGCCAATCTGGCCGAAATGGCGAGCCTCGGTCTGCCGGTGCCGCCGGGGTTTACGATCACCACTGACGTCTGTTCGGAATTTTACGCAAACGACCGGAAGTATCCCGAGGGGCTGAAAGCGCAAGTCAGCGAGGCGCTCAGCAAAGTGGGCAAGACTGTCGGCATGGATTTTGGCGATAAGTCAAAACCGCTGCTCGTCTCTGTCCGTTCGGGCGCACGCGCGTCCATGCCTGGCATGATGGATACGGTGCTGAATTTGGGCCTCACCGACGAAACGGTCGATGGGCTTGCAAAACTCTCGGGCGATGCGCGCTTCGCCTATGACAGCTATCGCCGCTTTATTCAGATGTATTCCGATGTGGTGCTCGAACTTGATCATCATGCGTTTGAAGAACTGCTTGAGACTTACAAGGAAGGGCGCGACTATTTTCTCGATACGGAAATGACCGCCGATGACTGGGTCAAGGTCATCGCCGGTTACAAAAAGATTGTCGAGGAACAGCTCGGGCGGCCATTCCCGCAAGACCCGGAAGAACAGCTTTGGGGCGCCATCGACGCTGTCTTTGGTTCATGGCGGAATGACCGCGCCAATACCTATCGGCGCCTGCACCATATTCCCGAAAGCTGGGGGACGGCCGTCAACGTACAGGCGATGGTCTTCGGCAATATGGGCGAAACTTCCGCGACGGGCGTTGCGTTTACGCGCGATCCGTCGACGGGGGACAATCACTATTACGGTGAATTTCTCATCAACGCTCAGGGCGAGGATGTGGTCGCCGGTATCCGCACCCCGCAAACCCTGACGAAACGCGCGCGTGAGGCGCAGGGTGAGGATGAGCCCTCCATGGAAGAGGCGATGCCGGATGCTTATGGCGAACTCGTGAAGGTATTCGAGAAACTCGAAAACCACTATCGCGACATGCAGGACATCGAGTTCACCATCCAGGACAAAAAACTGTGGATGCTGCAGACACGTAACGGCAAGCGCACGGCGAAGGCGGCGCTTAAAATCGCCGTTGATATGTGTAAGGAAGGTTTGATCAAGGAAAACGAAGCGGTTTGCCGCGTTGATCCGCACTCGCTTGATCAGCTCCTGCATCCGTCGCTTGACCCTGACGCGCCGCGCGATCAGGTGCTGACCGGACTGCCGGCGTCGCCGGGGGCGGCGTCAGGCGAGGTCGTCTTCAACTCAGACGAAGCCGAACGCCTGGCGCAGGAAGGTAAAGCCGTCATTCTCGTTCGCGTCGAAACAAGCCCTGAAGACATTCACGGCATGCATGCGGCCAAAGGTATTGTCACGGCGCGCGGCGGGATGACTTCCCACGCCGCAGTGGTCGCGCGCGGCATGGGACGACCTTGCGTCTGCGGCGCCGGTGATTTGAAGATCGACAAGAGCGAGACGTTTTTCACCGTCGCCGGCCGCAAGGTTCAGAAAGGGGACACGGTCACCATCGATGGCGCCGAGGGCAGGGTTTACGCCGGCGCGGTGCCGACCGTACAGCCGGAACTGTCTGGTGATTTTGCCGAGTTGATGACATGGGCTGACAAGGCGCGCCGCATGAGGGTGCGGGCCAACGCAGAAACGCCCCATGACGCTCAGGTTGCACGCGATTTCGGCGCCGAGGGCATTGGACTTTGCCGGACGGAACATATGTTTTTCGAGGCGGATCGCATCATCGCTGTTCGTGAAATGATCCTGGCGGAAAGCAAGAAAGGCCGCGAGGAAGCGCT
Source organism: Hyphococcus flavus (assembly GCF_028748065.1). GTDB lineage: Bacteria > Pseudomonadota > Alphaproteobacteria > Caulobacterales > Parvularculaceae > Hyphococcus > Hyphococcus flavus. The sequence goes on from NZ_CP118166.1 coordinate 2,138,010, forward strand.
TGCAAAAATTCTGCCTATGCAGCGTTCTGACTTTGAAAAGTTGTTCCGTGTGATGACGGGGTTGCCGGTAACAATCCGGTTGCTGGATCCGCCTTTGCATGAATTTCTTCCGCATTCAGATGAAGAAATAGAAGAAGTGGCGAAATCCTCCAGCATGGATGCGCAGCTTTTAAAAGATCGCGCCCATAAATTGAAAGAGTTCAACCCGATGCTCGGGCATCGCGGATGCCGCCTTGGCGTTTCTTATCCGGAAATCTATGAGATGCAGGTGCGCGCAATCATGGAAGCCGCCTGCGCTATCAAAAAAGAAACCGGCGAGGATGTAACGCCTGAAATCATGGTGCCGCTGGTCGCCAAGCGCGAGGAGCTGGCGCTTTTGAAGGTGCGCATTGACGAAATCGCGCTCTCTGTTTTGAAAGAAAACAACCTCAAACTCGATTATCTCATCGGTACGATGATCGAGCTGCCGCGCGCGGCGTTGACGGCTGACTTTATTGCAGAGGAAGCGGAATTCTTTTCTTTCGGCACTAATGATCTGACGCAGACAACCTTTGGCTTATCGCGGGATGATTCCGCATCATTCCTGCCGGACTATATGCGTCAGGGCGTTTTCGAGCGCGACCCGTTTGTCACGCTCGATCGCGAGGGCGTTGGGGCGCTGGTCAAAATCGCCGTTGAAAAGGGCCGTAAGACAAGGCCCGACATCAAGCTCGGCATCTGCGGTGAACATGGCGGCGACCCCGATTCGATCCGGTTTGTCGAGGATGCAGGACTCGATTACGTCTCCTGCTCTCCATACCGAACGCCCATCGCCCGTCTTGCTGCAGCGCAATCAAAACTTCAGCAATCGTGACGCTTCACAGCGGGATAAAAGATTAATCTTCGGTCAGGTACCAAAAAAGTTTCGTGAAAACAGCATTTTACTGAAGCGAAGGTAAGGTTAACAAAGGGTTAACGCGCGCCGATTTTATTTGCACCTGCACGGTCGAGAGACCATATTCCGTCCGAAAGACGCGCAACGTAGGCGCGTTTTTGCGTCTTAAGAATTCGTAATAACTAAGATGCTGAGATTTTGCGTTCCCAAAGGGGGCGCATGCGTGAGGTTCGCCTCATCCGAACCCTAAACGGGAAACAAAAACGCGACGATGACAAAGAGAAAACGCATCAACAAGACGAGACGACAGGTGAGCAATCATACTCACAATAGCCACGACGTTAACTGGACCCTGCGCAGCCTGTTTGCTGCTGGCGTGCTTTCCCTGTGCGCCGTTGCAAGCGCCATGAGCGCGACCATCAACGCAAGCCGCGCCGAAGCTGACCGTCAGGAACGGCTCGCTCTTGAACGCGAAGCGGAACTCGTCACGGATCTTGCCAATTTTCTTGCGGCCGAAACAGCCGCCACGAGACAAGCACTGGACGGGCCGCGCCTGAAGCCGGCAAAAGCCACGGGCGATATCATCAGCGAGGATGATCCGATCCGCGCGCTGGCGTCGTTTGATTTTGCTGAACTGACTGTTGCGAAAGCTGATGCGGATGAGCGCCGCTGTCTAGCGCAGGCCATCTATTATGAAGCGCGTTCTGAACCACGGATCGGTCAACTTGCTGTTGCAGATGTCGTGCTAAACCGTGTCGCAAGTTCGCTTTACCCGAATACGATTTGCACGGTTGTTTTTCAGGGTTCGGAACGTCGTACGGGATGCCAGTTCTCTTTTACGTGCGACGGTTCCATGCAGGCGCGTTTGAACAAACGTAAATGGACAGCATCCGAAGAGCTTGCTGGCGCCATTCTGGCTGGATTACGCGCGCCGATCAGCCGCAACGCCACCCATTATCACGCCAATTATGTAACGCCTTACTGGTCAGCGAAACTGACGCCGACTGCAACCATTGGCACGCACAAATTTTACCGTTTCCCGAGCCGAACGGCGAAAACGGCTGCTCCGGCGGCGATGTAACGCAACAGCCAGTTTGTTTGTCTTTATTTCTGGTTCGACTTCTACAAATAAACATGCTCTAAGGCGCACAGGGTGCGTGCCCCGTAGAATCTGAGGGCAATTAAGTGTCTTTCATTCTTTGCAAGGCGTTTAAGTTTTGTGTTGCGGCTTTGGCCTTGGCTGATGTCGTCTGCGCCGGCGTAAACGCTGCCGATCACGATTCCGAATTATGGTTGACGTCAGAGGCAAAGTTTCCGCTCGACGAAAAATGGACCTTAAAGGCGCAGGTGAACGGGCGATTTTCAAACTTTGCTGACAGGCTTGGACAGACACGAATAATGGCGAACTTGTCACGCGATGTTGGCAACGGATTGGTTATCACTGCTGGGTATGGGCATATCATTACGCGAAACCCGGACATGCCGAACAGAAACGAAGACAGGCTGTGGCAGTCGTTGAATTGGAATATTGATAAATCAGATAACCATTCTCTGGTCTTAAGAACGCAGTTAGAGCAAAAATTCATTATTGGCGATTTGGGATGGCGCGCGCGTCAGAGACTTTTTCTGACCCGGGCGCTTGATGAAAATATCTATATCTACGGATCGGGGGAAGGGTATTTTCAACTCAATAACACGCGGTGGGGCGCGCAATCAGGGTTCGAGCAATTGCGCCTTGGCAGTGGCGTAGGGTTTACGCTGCGAGACGGGGTGGTTGCTGAGATAGGCTATCTCAACAGATTGAAAGTCGTCGACTCTGCAGAAGATAAAATGTCCCATATCGTAGGCGTCACGATGAAATTTCAGCCATGATTTGTTTCCGTGAAGTTACAGACAGATTTCCTGGCCTTCATCAGCAATATTAAAGCCCGCCCTGTTAACGGCGGCGCGTTCAGGCGCCCGCGGGTTTAAAAGCGGATTGGTGTGGTTCATGTGAATGAACCAGACTTTTGATTTTTCCGCGTCTGGCAGCGGTGCAAATCGCTCCATTGAGTGAGAAACAAAGGGATGCGGAAAGCCGGACATATCGCGCCCGGGAATTTCGCCATTGGCGAAAAAAGTCGCGTCCAGGAAAGCATAATCGACTTCGGCGATTTTGTTTTCGATGCGGGTTTCTTGCGCATCCCAGTCTTCCCAACTGTCGATGTCAGGAATGAAGATCGCAGATTTGTTTGGACCCTGAATGTTAAAGCCCGCCACTTCTGAATATTCCTGCCGGTGCGGCACGAGAAACGGCGTCACGGAAATATCTTCTGCGAGTTGTTCCGGTTCATTCTCGCTCATGATGGCGATGAAGATATTGTGCTTCGATAGCAGTTGACCCCATGGCCCGTTCTGCGCGAGGTAATCTGCCATGCGCGGCATGGCGAAAACCTGAACATACTGCGCCCCCGCCGCTTCATGGCCGAACATCATCAACCCTGCGTAGTGTCCGATATGCGCGTGGGTCAGGAATACCCCGCCAAGATCAAGCGCATTCGCCGCCGGCGCCGCCTCATTTAAGCGGTGAAGTTGTTCCTTGATGTCGGGCGTTGCTTCAAACAGCCAGCGTTTTGGTGTTTCGCCGCGCCGGTCAATTAACGCGATAGATGTGGCAAGCCGCCGTAATGAGGGATCAGCCCAGGCTGGGTCTTCCGAATTCCCGATTTGCGGTTTGCCTGCATCCTGGGCCACGCCAAGGATGAGTAATGAAACGTCGCATTGCTGTGTTTGTGCAGGTTTATCTATTTCAGGCGCACATGCGCTCAGAATGAAAGCAGCGGTTCCAGTTAGAAAGTTTGTTGCTTTCATGTTGGGCTTCTCCTTCACCGTGCATTCCTTCTTGGCAGGGGTGACGGAGAACTCTTACTCGAAGTCGAGCCCTAAATCCAAACTCGGCGCCGAATGGGTAATCCACCCGGAAGAGATCACATCAACACCTGTTTCAGCAATGGCGCGGACAGTCTCTACAGTGATATTACCCGAGGCTTCGAGTATTGCGCGGCCTTGGGTTTGATTGACGGCTTCACGCAATTGCCCGGCGGTCATGTTGTCGAGAAGGACAATATCGGCGCCGCTGGAAAGTGCATCATCCAACTGGTTGAGATGATCAATCTCGACTTCGATTTTGACAGTATGGCCGACCGCAGAGCGGGCAGCGGCAAGCGCGTCCTTTATACTGCCGGCTGCAGCAATGTGATTGTCCTTGATCATCACGGCGTCATATAGGCCGAAGCGGTGATTGCAACCGCCGCCGCAACGCACGGCGTATTTTTCGAACGCGCGCAGGCCCGGCGTTGTTTTCCGCGTGCAGACGATTTTGGCGTTGGTTCCTTTGACGGCGTCAACGAGGGCGGCGGTGGCTGTGGCGATGCCTGACAGATGGCCAAGAAAGTTTAATGCGACCCGTTCAGCCGAAAGAACGCCGCACGCCGACCCTTCAAGATTTAAAATTGCATCGCCTCTTTCAACACGCGTGCTGTCGCCATTTGTAACGTGAACATTGATGGACGGGTCAACCATACGGAAAGCTGTAACGGCAGCATCAATGCCAGCGATAACCCCCGATTTTCGCGCGGCGATAACGGCCGTTGCTTTCGCTGCGGCCGGTATGGTTGCGTTCGTGGTGATGTCGCCAGCATCGCCGAAATCTTCTTTCAGCGCGCGGGCGACGGCGTCCTCAATAATGAGAGGCGAGAGCGGCGATATGTTCATTCGTCCCCATCCTCTTCGTCATAGGCGTCCGTTGCGCAGATTTCGGTGTGGAAAGCGTCTTCTTCCGTTTCCGGAAAATCGCTTCGGTAATGCCCGCCGCGGGATTCTTCGCGCATGAGCGCGCCTTGTGCAATCAACTCAGCCGTGACGAGCGCGCTTTTGAGACCGCTGGTCATGGACGGATGCTCGTTCAGCTCATGAATGACGTCGATGACATCGAGAAGCGCATCCTGCGAGCGGATCAGGGCGCAGCCCGCGCTCATGGCCTCGCGCAATGTTTTGATCGCTTCAGCGTCGGCGGGTTTCGACGGCAGATCCATGCGGTCCGCCGGGGCGCCCGGTTCGTCCGGCGCGGTGATTTCTTTTTCCCGCAACTGGTCGGCAATGCGCCCGCCAAAGACGATGGCTTCAAGCAGTGAGTTGGAGGCAAGTCTGTTGGCGCCGTGCACGCCGGAGGAGGCGACTTCGCCGACCGCCCATAAGCCTTCAACGCTCGACTTGCCGTCGAGACCTGTCATGACGCCGCCCATGTGATAATGCGCAGCCGGAGCGACCGGCATTAACGCCGTTCGCGGATCAATCCCGGCGGATTGGCAGGCGGCGAAAACGGTCGGGAAGCTTTCAGGGAACTTCGCGCCGACCGCTTCCCGCGCATCCAGAAACGCCCCGCGTTTTTCCTTGATTTCAGCTTCCACAGCGCGCGCAACCACATCGCGCGGGGCGAGGTCGCCGTTTTTGTCATAATCGCTCATGAAGGCGCGGCCGTCCTTGTTGACGAGTGTGGCGCCTGCACCGCGCAACGCTTCAGTGGCGAGCGGAGCGGGATCGACACCGACATTGAGGGCGGTGGGATGAAACTGCACGAATTCCGGATCGCGAATGACAGCGCCCGCGCGCGCGGCGAAGGCGAGGCCGTGCCCCTGCGCTGGCGTCGGGTTCGTGGTGACGGCGTAAAGCCCGCCAAGCCCGCCGGTGGCGAGTACGGTTTCGCCAGCATCGAACGCGGCGCGTTCGCCAGCCTCAACGTCATAGATCAGCGCGCCGCCGACGACGCCGTTGTCGTCGGTGAGCAAATCCTCAACGACGATCCGTTCAAGGATGGTGATATGGTTGGCTGCACGCGCCGCCCTAATCAAAGCTTCCATAATGGCGGCGCCCGCCTGATCGCCCGTGGCGTGGACGATGCGGTCGCGGCAATGGGCGGCCTCGCGGCCGAGAACAAGATTGCCGTCTTCATCGCGGTCGAACTGAACGCCGTAGTTTATGAGGTCTTCGACGACACGCTTGCCGCCATCGACGAGAATGCTTGCCGCTTCCGGATCGACGAGGCCTACGCCCGCCTGCATGGTGTCTGCGAAATGAAGATTGGGCGTGTCGTTTTCACCGACAGCGGCGGCGAGCCCGCCCTGCGCCCAGATGCTGGCGCCGCCCTTGCCCAACGGGCGCGCGGTAATGACGGTGACCGGCCGGGGGCTGAGCTTCAGCGCTGTATAAAGCCCGGCGACGCCCGCGCCGATGATGAGGATTTCGGAGTTCATTTCTAACGCGCCTTATCAGCAATCCAGCTCAGATTCTGGTATTCGCGTTATGTCTTTAATCTCACAGTTCTGATGTACCAACGATATCCAATCGCCATTCTTTTCCATGACTACACAATTGAAATAGTGTGCTTCATCAATTTCGGACTCCAATGAAAATTTGTATGCGGCAGCGTTATATTTATCGCCGATATTCACGCCATATAATTTATTTGAATATAAACCTTGGCGCTCCTCTAAAAGTTGCTGAATTGAATCTTTAGAGCCATCGATATTCATTCGCTCCCAAATATCAATATGAAGCGTACTCTTATCATAAGAATTGATTGGATTTAAATAGCCGTTCATTTGTAAGTAATTCTGAGAACGGCAAGCTGCTTCCATTACTTCGGGTGTAACTTGTAGCGCACTGACGACATTAGGGGTGAAGGTCAGTGCGAATATCACAGCAGTAGGGGCCACTATTTCGCGTTGCAGTCCCGCCATAGGGATTCCTTTATTTTCAGGCAGATTAAACCCGCGCCTCAATCGCCGCCACTTCCGGCTTGCGCTGGTGGTTATACATGGACTGGCGCTTTAAGGGCAGGGCGATCATCCGCTCGATGGGCTTTCGCGCTTTTTCGATGATTTCGGGATCGATCAGCACTTCATGTTCCATGGTTTGCAGTGCGCGCAAAATTTTCGGCAGGGAAATGCGCTTCATATGCGGGCAGAGGTTACACGGCCGCACGAAATTCACGTTCGGATTTTCTAGCGCCACATTGTCCGACATCGAACATTCTGTGATCAGCACGACGTTTTCGGGCTGTTTGTCCTTAACGTAATTCGACATGCCGCTGGTCGATCCGGCGAAATCGGCCTCGGCCAGCACGTCCGGCGGGCATTCCGGGTGGGCGAGGACGATAACGCCCGGCGTGCCCTCGCGGATTTCGCGAATATCGTCCGCCGTGAAACGCTCATGCACTTCGCAGGCGCCGGCCCAGGTAACGATCTTGATGTCGGTCATGGCGGCGACGTTCTTCGCGAGATACTGGTCGGGGATCAGGATGACCGTATCGGTGCCGAATTCTTGCGCCGCCTGTTCGACGACTTCAACGGCATTGGACGACGTGCAGCAGATATCGGTTTCGGCTTTGACGTCAGCGGTGGTGTTTACATAAGTCACCACTGGCACGCCCGGATATTTCTGTTTGAGGAGGCGTACGTCCGCGCCCGTCAAGGAAGCGGCGAGCGAGCAACCCGCTTGTCTGTCAGGGATCAGCACGGTTTTTTCGGGCGCGAGAATTTTTGACGTTTCCGCCATGAAGTGGACGCCCGCCTGAACGATTATATCCGCGTCGGATTTCGCTGCTTCCTTGGCGAGCTGCAAACTGTCCCCAGCAAAGTCGCCAACACAGTGAAAGATCTCCGGCGTCATGTAATTATGCGCGAGGATGACGGCGTTTTTCTGTTTTTTAAGATCGTTGATCGCTGCGATATAGGGCGCGTGCAGACGCCATTCGATCTCCGGAATCCGGTCCTTCACCTTTTCATAAAGGTGATCGGTTTTTGCGCGCACTTCATCATTGAAGGGGAGCGCGGTCTTCAGGGACTCATCGCCAAATGCAGGCATCCTTAGCCTCCTTTGGGTTTTCGCCCGGAATACGCGCGGGATCGGAAAACCAATTATGCTCAACTAGAGCATATATAGGGTCAAAATATACGCCCGCAAGGGGCGAGGGCGGCAAATTAGCGGATAAATTCCGGGCGTCAATTCCAAATAATTTGATCTAAACCGCAGAAAAACTGGGGTTTTTGAGCAAATGAAGGCCAAGAGGCGTTGTTTCTAGTCGGTTTTGGCGGGCTTCTCAGTCAGATCGCGGGTTTCTCCAGGATCGGTGAACAGATCGCCGCCTGCCTCGGCCCGCCAATGGTCGCCATTGCCGGCGGCGCGTTCAGGCACGTGGACGCCGATGGTCTGCGTCGCGCCGATATAAGTTTCCAAAATGCTGCGGCCCTCGTCATTCAAATAGAACCAGTAAGGTGGAAACGCGGCGTCATGATCGCGTGAGGCAAAATGATCGCCGTGCCGCTCAAAGTCTGCGGTCACTGTCCCGGCGTCCCCGAGGTGGATGACGGTCGTTTCATCGTCCAGCGTCACGCGCCATGCGAAGTTCTGAATCTCGGGACGGTTTCCGGCGTGGGGAATCGAGACGACATCAACTGATATATCGTCAAGTTTAATTGAAACGGGATCGCTTTCAGGCGAAAGGTCATAGACATGAATGCGCTTCATCACCGGATCATCTTCGTTCACACCGGCTTCTAGAAATGCATCCTTGATTTGTACGGAGGCATAAAGCGAAACGTCCTGTTGCGTGCGCATATATTCTATGGCCGGTTCGGCGGTGAAGTGATCGCCATGCACATGGCTGACGAATATAGCGTCGATCCCGTCATAGGGCGCGTCGCCGTTCAGCATGGCTTTTGAAATTTCATCCGGCACCAGCGCATATTGCCCATAGCTGTTGGCGTAAAACGCATCGAACAGAATTTTCGTTTCGCCGCGCGCGACCATCACGCCTTCGTTGCCGAGATAGGTCGCCTGCGCCGCCGGGTCATGTGCCTGTGCTAATGAAAACGGCGCCAGTAAAGCCGCCATCGCAATAAAATTTCTCATCAAAACCTCCCAATGCCTAAAAGCATACTTAATCATTTGCCCGCCGCAAACGGGGTATAGCAAGACCGGATGCGGCGCGGTCTTTCAGCCCTTCGCGGTTCACGCGGAAAAGCGCGGCCGGGCGGCCGACCTGATCGCTTGTCGTTTCGCCGGTATTTTCGACGAACCCGGATTTTTCAACGCTGCGGCGGAAGTTCTGTTTGTGGAACTTGAAACCGACAATCGCTTCGACAGTCTGCTGCAATTGTAAAAGCGTGAATGTAGAGCCGACCATTTCAAAAATGATCGGGCGGTATTTCAGCTTGCCGCGTAATCGGCCAATAGCGGTCGCAAGGATGCGGCGATGATCGGAGATCATGGCGTGGCCGATGGCTTTGGCTTCTGATCTGTCGCCACTAGGAAGGGCGAGATTGGCCGCTTCCCGGTCGCGCCATGATTCAATGACGATGCCGGCCTCGTACATCAATTCGTACCTGTCGAGCGTGCGTTCTTCTTCCCAGTTAAAACCGCCAAGACCAAAGGCGAGATTTAATCGCGCCATGCGATCGCGTTTCATGTCCGCGTTGCGTCCGCGTGCAGTCCACGCGTTGAGGGCAGGAATAATCCGTTCACGTAGGACTTTTGGTTCGCCGTCGCGCCAATCCTCCCAAGGAAACAGCGCATACCAGTCATGCCACAGGGCGTCGCTGCCAATCAGGTCCGCTGCTTCCGGCGCCAACGCAAGATAGCCGACGGATACAATTCGCTCGCCAATGCTTTCGGCGAGCGCCGCCGCCGGCGCCTCGCGTCCCTTATCGCCGAATGTGTAAAGCTGTTCGATATAACCCAGCGAGACATGAGTTTGCCGTTCCACCCATTCGCGTACGCCGATTTCAAACGTGCGATGGCGTTCAGGATCAAACGGACCATAGGGCAATGCGAGCGTGCGGTCGGGCCCGCGCACAGTGAGCACCTTTGGCTGGTCGCCGTCGACCACGGCAATCACAGCGTTCAGCGCGATGGCGACATTGGTCGCGAGCGATGGCGATGGTGCGTCAGGCATAGTTGCGCTTTTATGGCGGTTGCTACGCTACAGGCAAGACGACGACAGGCGCAGCCACGGTCGATGAACACGGACACATATCAAGCATGGCGGCGACCATGCGGTCATCGCGGCCAAGCGCCTCATCCGCTTTAGAGACCATCAACAGATTTGGATCGGCATGGGGGGCGGCCTTGCGTAGGCGTTCGGCGATCTTGAACTCGCAAGCGCCTTCTTCTTTTACGCAAATCAAAATATAGGCGAGCGCCATAGAGCGCGCTACGCCCCGGTGACAGTTGACGACAATGTTTTCACCGCTCGCGGCCCAGTGCGTGGCGAATTCGACAATGTCCGGGCGCCAGCATTCCGCGTCATTCTTTTTGTCGCAATCGCCGCCGCCAAGGGCAAGGTGACGATCAGCCGGCAAGGCTTTCAGGCAGGCTGGCGTTTCGTCCTTGGCGTCCAGAATGGAAATCGCAAACCGAGGCTCATGAAGTCGGAAGACCTCTTCAAGCTTTTCGAGTGAGCTCACGATAATTTTCGGCATTAACAGTTACTACGTTTCACCGCTTGGGTGCTGATTGCTAAAGACACGCTTAGAAATACTACTTCCCCCGCTCATGTGAAGGGCAGGCGCGATCACACGCGCTTGAAATCGCGCGGATGTCATCAACTGTCTTCAGTTTTTAAGCAGAGATGGCTTTGGCGAGCTGATGAAACCGCTCGAGATATGCTTTTTGCGACTGAAGCGCCGTCATGACGTCAAGCTCGCGATGGGCGACGCCGCGCGGCGCGCCGAAAAACTTGCGCGCTTCCGCCGGATCAAAACCGGCCAATTGCACGGCTTCAAAATAGGCTGACGCCCGGTCAGCGCGTTTGATCAATTTTTCAATCGTATCAGGCAAATGCGCGGGCAGGCCGAATCGCAGATGGATCGCTTCCATCAACCGGCCCTCGATTACTTTATATTGGCCGCCCAGTTGCGCCTTGAAGGGAGAGATCATGTCGCCAATGACGAATTCAGGCGCATCGTGCAGCAAGGCGGCGAGGCGCCATTTCGCCGGCCAGCCGGGTTTTAATTCGCTGCAGAAGTTTTCAACGATCAGCGAATGCTGGGCGACGTTAAAGGGAAGGGGGCCAACAGTCTGCCCATTCCAGCGCGCAACGCGGGCAAGCCCATGGGCGATGTCTTCAATTTCTACATCAACCGGTGACGGGTCGAGCAGGTCCAGCCGCCGCCCTGACAGCATGCGTTGCCAGGCGCGCGGCGGCGCCGATTGAGTGTTTGCGCGTTTTCGCGTCGCCATGGATGAACCGTTCTGAATGAAGGACGAACCGCGTAGCAAAGCAAACGCCGTCTCGCAAGCTTATTACATTCGCGATGAAGCGCTTTGAAAACAAGCTGAACGCAAGGCCGCAAGACTTGAGGCGATCCGGCGACACGCCCATTATCTCATCAGTACCTGCGTTATCTGAAACATCAAAGAAAAGGCGAGCGGTGTTCCGCTTGAAGAAAAGGGGTGCGAAAATGGCGACTACAGAATATCGAGAACCGGCGCGATCAAGCGCGGCATGGCTATATGTACCGGTAATACTGGTTTTGTTTTTAGGCGGCGCATTGTCCGTCGGAGCGTACTTTTATGGCGAACCGCAATTAACGGTTGCCGAGTCTCTTGTCGCGGGTTTCGGTGGACTTGCCGGCATTATCATCGGCCTTCTTGGCGCGGTGTTTGGCGTCATCGTTGGACTGATCGGCGCACTTATCGGCGTTGTTGCGGCAGGCGGCGCCGTTGCAATGACATTGTTTATTCTCGCATCACCCGTCCTCGCGATTGTTCTGATCGCGTTGTTGATGCGGCGTTCTAAGTCAGACTGCCCGGATCCGGCCGCGCACGAGTAAATCCGTCAACGGCCGTTAAGAGCCGGACTAGAATAATATCAAAGCCGCCCTGCGCGTCCCTCCGATGGCAGGGCGGTTTTTTATTGCGGGTTTTCTTTCTGCTGTTCGGCGTCGTCAGCCGATTTCTTGCGCTGATTAAAGATCGCATTGAGGCCTTCGTTGATCAGCGTTTCTTCTGTTGTGGCGCCGTTGTTGTCATCCGGGTTCTCAGCGCCGTCATCTGGCTGCTGACGCCGTCCGCCTAAAATACCCTTGATGATAGAACTGGCGGGATCTTCTTCTTCGGCTTCCTCGCCTTCGGTTTCTTCATTATCGCGATTGCGGCTCAATACATCCGTCAGGGTTCTTTGCAGACCTGCACGCGCCAGCGATTCCGCATCGATGCCGATGGTGGGTTGCGAAAACGTGCCGCCCACCCGGACAGGAACAGTAACAGCCCGTCCGCCCTGGCCGTCCATGGTGGTTGTCCCGCGCGGCGACAGACGAATGTCGATGGTTTGCGCGGCAAGGTTCACAGTGCCGGCGCCAGTCATGGTGAGGTAGGGGCCGGTAAGATTGATTGTCGGCGCATTCACGAGCCCGTTGGTGATCGAAAAGTCAGAAAGAAATTCGGAAAAATCCGTCTGTTCGCTTGGCCCGCGCGCCTCAGAAACAGCGCGCTGTAAAGCAGCCGGGTTGAACCCGTCCTGAAACTCGCCGACGGCGCGGACCATGGCGGCGATGTTGACGCCTTTAAGGGCGCCGTCGGCAAGGTCAAATCCGCCCGAACCATCGACAGAGTTCATAATGGCCGCCTGGCTCGCGCCGGCCGCTTCGAAGTTCAGCTTGAACGAGCCAAGCCCAAGCAAATTGTCATGCTTCATCAGGTCTTGTGTAAATGGTTGCGCCTGCACTGCGCCGACATCGAAGTTGCCGGCGAAGGAAGGCGTTGAGCCGCGCGCATTGACTACCATTCGGCCTGAGCCTTGCCCGCCATACATGGAAAGTTCGGGGATCTCGGCTGTCATCCGGCCGTTATCGACTGTCAGCTTGATGCGGCTTTCTCCGAATTCAAGGTTGTTGACGAAAATCGCATCGGTGGAGATGTCGAATTCGGCGTCCATATTGCGCAGGCTGGAAAAATCCATGGGCGCTTCGGACCATGCGGGGAACCCTTCGGCGCTTTCGGCAGGCGGTGGCATATAGGGCCGCAAATCAAGACGCTCCGTAGACAGAACGCCGGTTGCTTTCGGCTTGGCGCCCGCCCAGTTCAGATTGACGACGCCTTGCGCCTCGATCTCGTCAAAGGTGATGTCCGCATTTTCGAGCCGCAACGAGCTGTCGCCGCCATCGATGTCGCCCTTGACGGCAAGCTTGTCAAAGCCCGGCGCGTCCTCAAGCTGCGTGCCGACCAGCGCAGCAAGAGCGGGAAGGTCAGGCGCATCGAGCGTAACGGGTCCGGCGTAACTTAAAGCATCGCCGGTGTTCACGGTAAGATCGGCGCCGGCTGTCGCATCGCCAATTTCCAGATTCATTTTCAGATTGCCCGGCTGCTTGTCGATAATGTCAGCTAGGCTGGTCAAAACAATGTCGACCTTTGACGGCTCGCCCTGGAACACCATGTCGCCGCGCATTTCCAATGGCTCGGCGAGGCTTTTCAACACAACCGACATATTAATGTCTTCAGCGGCGTATGATTTGCCGGCTGCGGCGTCCTGGTATCTCGCCGCGCCCTCGACAATGCGGACATCGCCCAGTTTCAGCTCGCGCGGACCGCTCCCGGTCGATTGCGCTTCGCCTTCTTCAGGGGTGCTTGCAGTTGAAAGGTCCCAGTTGACGGCGCCCGACCTGTTGCGGGCGAGATTGATGTCTGGCCGGGTCAACACGAAACGGTCGATCTCAACGGACTCAGACAACAGCGGGATCAGTTTGACGCCAATATCAGCTTCTTCGACGCGGATCAGGTACGGCCCCTCGAACCCTTCAGCGTTCGCGATCACCAATTCCTCGACGTGAAACGCCGTACGCGGAAAAACCCGAAACGAAAGGTTGTCGGAAATCGTCACCTCGCGCCCGACGGCGTTGGAGGCGGCGGTTTCAATCCGGTCCTTGAACGCCGCAACAGGGATCAGCCCCGGCAGGAACAACAGAACGGCGAGCGCCACTGCGACAAGCGCTACGAGAAAAAATAAAATCCGGCCCATGACGACCCCTCAATATGAAACGGCTATGCGCCGTTTATTAACCTAAACCGCGCCGCGCGAGAACCGTTTGCAGCGCAACAACCCCGCTTATTTCGGGGCGGCGCGCCGGTTCGAGCGGCGGAACTCCATGTGGGTGTTTTCGTAACCGCTTCCACGGTAGGATTATAAAAAAGTTGCAATATTAGGCTGTTATTCGATGGGTGGCTTAAGAGCCTGAGCGAGCGGGGCGAAAAAATGAGATTTCCGGTATTCAAGGCGCTGGGCGCATCCTTCGCGTATCTGGGCGCGCATTTCCTGACTTTCCTGAAGCTCGTCTGGCTGCCGGCGGCGCTGCTCACCGGCGTGATGGCCTACGCCATGCCGCAGATGATGGACGCGCAGATGCAAATGCTCGCCATCGAGGAAAGCGGCGATCCGAACGAAATTTTCAGCGTTCTCGGCCCCATCGCGAAAACCTCGGGGCTGATTTTCCTCGCCTCGCTCGTGCTGTACCCGATGCTGATCGCCGGCGTGTTGAAGCACATCATCCGGGGCGACGCGCCGCGCATGCCGTTTTATTTGTCGTTTGGCGGTGACGAGCTGCGTTTGCTGCTTGCTTACATTCTGTTGATCGTCATTGTTTCGATCGTCGCGATCGCCGCGATGCTCGGCATGACGGTGCTGATCGCCGTTCTTAGCGTCGCGGCCGGCGCCGTGCCGGGCGAGATTGCGGGGGCCGCCTTTGGCCTTCTCATGCTCGCCATCATCGTTGCGGCGATCTGGTTCGCCTTGCGCATGTCGCTGATCTTCCCGGCTGCGGTGGGCGCGCGCTCCATCGGCATTGGCGAGACATGGGAAGCGACCAAGGACGCGACCATCGGCCTGTTCTTTTACTGGCTCGTCTGGATGATATTCCTGGCCGTTCTTTCAACGCCGGTCAGCCTGATGATGGCGGGCGGCTTTTTCTCCGTCTTCGGAGAATATTTCGCCGCCGTCATGGTCGACCCCTCAGCCGCAGAGCGGTTGGGCGAGGAATTCGAGCGCCGCATGCTGGAGGCGCAGGCCGGCATGTGGGATCGCTCAAGCGCGGGCTTCTATCTGGTGCTGTTCGCCACCTGGCTGTCGCTGGTCATACAATACGGCCTCACCTCCGTCGCCGGCGGCGTCGCCTGGCGATACCTGACGGGTGATGAGCGGGGGTAGAGGACTTCTTCACGCTATTGTTTCTACCAGGCTAACAACGCTCGTTACGCTTAGACAGAAGGCGGCGCATTTCTTGCGCTGGCGAAAAAAGAAAACGGGAACCGCATCACGCTAGCACCCGCTTTCTTCAATCCGCCTTCCACTATCCAAGGACGGGGTGAAAGGATGGGGAAACATTAACGGTAAGAAGGCGAGACGTAAACAATCGAATCGCGCGATAATAAAAAACGGCGGCTGTAGCGAGCCGCCGTTTAACTGTAACCCCGCTGGAAACGGGAAGAATTTGTGCACGAGGAATCATTCGGAAAATTCGAGCGCAAAGTCAACCGTTTTCGGCGTCATATAAGGATGCCGTTATATGGCTATCATCACATGCCCTAATTGTGGGGCAACAGCGACCTACCGATATGAAGGCAGATCGCGCTTCAATATGAGCTATGACACGAGCTTCATGACAGACTGCGAAGTCATGCAGGCAATGTTGAAGGAAAAGGGATCAGTCTCCGGCGCTGATATGGATTGCAAACATATCAATATGGCTGCGAGTCAATATCATGATCGTCTTTCTCGACGTTGATAATTCGTGATCTTACAAGCGCCGCTTTACCTTGTTTGATCTCAAAATGATGCACCAAAGTCTTATTCCCAGACTGTAATTCAGCAATATGTTTAGCCGTTAAGGGATTGTCCGCTCGTTTTGGCTTCATAGCATAAAACCCGGCGTGAGCCGGGCCCTTCCTACCGCTTACATTGGATTGAGAAGAGGGTGCGGAATGACCATTCGTTTCAAAAAAGAAAATCTGACGCCTCCGACTTTCCGCAATATCGGTAAATGCATTTATTGCGGTTCTGAGGATACTCTTTCTGATGAACACATTCTCCCAGAAGGCCTTGGCGGATGTCACGTCTTGCGTAACGCAAGTTGCGAGAAGTGCCGCAAACACACCGCAACCATAGAGTCTTTCGTTTTAGGTCAAATGTTTAACCCCATCCGTGCACGGATGGGGTTGCTAAAAAATAAGCGAGCCAAAAAACGAATTGCACACGCTAAAACCGTTGACGCATATGGCCAGGTTCGAACATTGCGCATCGATCCGTTAAAAAGCCCGGTTGCGGGCGTTTTTCCAATATACGCGCCGCCACTACTTTTTAATTCTAAACATGTTGGGTACGGCGAATCTTACGCGATAATAAGCAGCGAAAGCCTTTGGGATGAATGGAAGGAAACAACAGGCAACACCATTCAGGTGGGAATGAATCGGAAACGGTTTGCTCTTATGTTGGCAAAAATTGGCCACGCCCTCACGGTTGGTGAGCTAGGAACCGACTCGTTCGATCCGTTCTTGCCGCCTATTATTTTAGAAAAACAAAGTGATATTTATAGGTTTGTTGGCTGCTACTATCAGTGGCTTAGCCCAGCCACTGATGACTACCATAAATATGATGTTCAAATCCGACACCACGACGGGGAAGACCTAGTTTCGGTAAAGCTAAGGCTGTTCGCAAATGTTAAATCTCCAACATATCTTATCGTTACAGGTCGGCTGCGCATGGCAACCCGCGTATGGTCTCATGCTTCCGAACTATGACTTTTGCGATGACGCAAAAGCTGACCTTTTCATCGCAAAGCATTTTTTCCCAAGCCGGTTCAAGATCGACATACCCCGCGCGCACCAACTCCCTATGCAAGACCTCGCCAAGCGCCAGCAAATTTGCCGAAGGCCGATCGGATCCCTCGCACCCGTCGCCTAATGACTTCTCCATCGGGCGCGACTAAATTACCGCCCATGAGCGACACGAAAGAGAAAAGCCAAATCGAGAAATTCCGCGAAAAGGCGCGGGAACTCGAAGCTGACGAGTCCGAAGAAGTCTTCGAAGCCGTAGTCCGTAAGATCGCAAAAACGCGCTCGAAAAAGGGCGAAGGCTAGAAGAAGAAAAAGGCCAAATAGAGCGATTTTCTGCTACAGGCTCAGGCGATTCGAGAAACTGTCTGAAATCTGGGTTTGCCATCGATAATATCGCCCCCTCTAACTGGAAAAACAAAATTAGAACAAATCTGAAAAAATATATAAAAACAATATTTTAACCATCTTGCCAAAAGAGAACAAATAGCGTACATAAGCGCCTCATTGACGGGGTGCTCCCGGTCAGGCAACGGAGGCGGTAATGATCAAAGGCGGTTTGCGTGTTGTGGAGGCGGGCGACGTGGATAAGTCAAAGGCGCTGGAATCAGCGATTTCCCAGATAGACAAGGCGTTCGGCAAGGGCTCGCTCATGCGCCTCGGCGACCGCGAGGTGGTCGATATGGAGGCGATTTCGACCGGCTCCCTCGGCCTCGATATCGCGCTCGGCATCGGCGGGCTTCCCAAGGGGCGTGTCGTTGAAATCTACGGGCCGGAAAGTTCCGGCAAGACGACCCTGGCGCTGCATGTGGCCGCCGAAACCCAGAAACAGGGCGGCACCGCCGCCTTTATCGACGCCGAACATGCGCTCGACCCGGTTTACGCCGGCAAGCTTGGCGTCAATCTCGACGATCTTCTGATTTCACAGCCCGACACTGGCGAGCAGGCGCTTGAGATTGCCGACACGCTGGTGCGCTCCGGCGCGATCGACTTGCTGGTCATCGACTCCGTTGCGGCGCTGACGCCGCGTGCGGAGCTTGAGGGCGAGATGGGCGACTCGCTTCCCGGTCTTCAGGCGCGGTTGATGAGCCAGGCGCTCCGTAAGCTGACGGGTTCGATCTCGCGCTCCAATTGTCTCGTGGTCTTCATCAACCAGATCCGGATGAAGATCGGCGTCATGTTCGGCTCGCCGGAAACGACGACCGGCGGCAATGCGCTGAAGTTTTATTCCTCCGTGCGTCTCGACATCCGCCGTATCGGCGCGATCAAGAACAGGGACGAGGTTGTCGGCAACCAGACCCGCGTCAAGGTGGTCAAAAACAAGGTGGCGCCGCCGTTCAAGCAGGTGGAATTCGACATCATGTATGGCGAGGGCGTCTCCAAGATGGGCGAAATTCTCGATCTCGGCGTCAAGGCCGAGGTGGTTGAGAAATCCGGCTCTTGGTTTTCCTATAATTCCGAACGGATCGGTCAGGGCCGGGAAAACGCCAAGCAGTTCCTCAAAGACCATCCGGATATGGCTGCCGAGATTGAGCGGGCCATTCGCCAGAACGCCGGGCTCATCGCTGAGGATATGCTCACCGGCGGCGAAGAGAACGACGACAGCGCGGAAACCGCCGAGGCGTCGTAACCTTCAAAGAGCGCGCGGAGATAGTCGCGCTCCCGTCTTTCACAAATAATTCAACCAGCGGACTGCGCCGCACACTTTGTCGTGCGGCGTCTTCGCGCCACTATGACGTTATTATCCATGGAAAAGGAGAGAACCCATGATCGGATATGTCACCCTCGGCACTAATGATATGGAAAAAGCCGCCAAGTTTTATGACGCGCTGCTCGGCGAAATTGGGGCCAAACGCATGATGGAGGCGGACACCTTTATCGCCTGGGCCGTTGACCCGAAACAGCCCGCCATCTCGGTCATCAAACCCCATGACGGCAACGCCGCCACTATCGGCAATGGCGTCATGGTGGCGCTTGCCTGCGACAAGCCGGAAACGGTCGATAAGCTCTACAAAAAAGCCATGGAGCTTGGGGCGAAGGACGAAGGCCCGGCGGGCCCGCGCGGCAACAGTTTCTACGCCGGGTATTTCCGCGACCCAGACGGCAACAAGCTGAACTTCTTCTGCATGACGTAAAGCCTTGCGGGGCGCGGTTTGACGCCCCACTTCACCCCTTATCTAGACGGGCGCGGCCACGCGCCTTAATACCGGTCCCGCGCCATAACGGCGCGGGTTTCGTTTTGAATGACATGAGCTTTTGATGACGTCGCTGAAAGATATCCGGTCGCAATTTTTGAACTTCTTCGCCGCGCGCGGCCACCATATCGCGCCGTCGGCCCCTCTCGTGCCGCAGAACGACCCGACCTTGATGTTTGTCAACGCCGGCATGGTGCCGTTCAAGAATATCTTCACCGGGGCCGAGACCCGCGATTACAACCGTGCGGCGTCCTCGCAAAAATGCGTGCGCGCCGGCGGCAAGCACAACGATCTCGACAATGTCGGTTACACGGCGCGCCACCACACGTTTTTCGAAATGCTCGGTAATTTTTCCTTTGGCGATTATTTCAAGGAAGAAGCGATCGACGCCGCCTGGACTCTGGTGCACAAGGATTTCGGTCTCGCCGCTGACCGGCTAACCGTCACTGTCTATCATACGGATGACGAAGCGTTCGATCTCTGGCGCAAGATTTCCGGCCTGCCAGAAAGCCGCATCATCCGTATCGCGACGAATGACAACTTCTGGGCCATGGGCGACACGGGTCCATGCGGGCCATGCTCTGAAATTTTCTACGATCATGGCGACCATATTCCGGGCGGCCCGCCGGGATCGCCAGACGAAGACGGCGACCGGTTTGTAGAGATCTGGAACCTCGTCTTTATGCAGTTCGAAAGGTTTGCCGACGGCAAACAGGTCGAGTTGCCGAAGCCGTCCATTGACACGGGCATGGGGCTTGAGCGCATCGCGGCAGTGCTGCAGGGCGTTCATGACAATTACGATGTCGATTTGTTCAAGACACTGATCAACGCGTCGGTCGACCTGACCGGCCGCAAGGCTGAAGGCGATGACGCGCCGGCGCACCGCGTGATTGCTGATCACTTGCGCGCCACATCTTTCCTCATCGCCGACGGCGTTGCGCCATCCAACGAAGGCCGTGGTTACGTGTTGCGCCGGATCATGCGGCGCGCCATGCGGTATGCCCATTCGCTTGGTGCGCGCGATCCATTGCTCGCGCGTCTGGCGCCGGTGCTTGTACGTGAAATGGGTGGCGCTTTCCCCGAACTTGGCCGGGCGGAAACGCTGATTGTCGAAACATTGCGTTCTGAAGAAGAAAAATTCCGCAGTCTTCTCGATCGCGGACTGAAATTACTTTCTGACGAAACGGAAAAACTCGGCGATGGAGAAGCCTTGCCGGGTGAGGCGGCGTTCAAGTTATACGACACATACGGGTTTCCGCTCGACCTGACGCAAGATGCGCTCCGACGCGAGGGCCGGGAAGTTGACGTCGCAGGCTTCGGTGCGGCGATGGATGCGCAGAAAAAAGCCGCGCGCGCCGCCTGGGCGGGTTCCGGCGACACGGCGGACGAGTCCGTCTGGTTCGATCTGCGCTCGGAACACGGCGCCAGCGAATTTCTTGGTTACATCCATGACGAGGCCGAAGGCGTCGTTCAGGCAATTGTCAAAGGCGGTGAAGTCGTAAGTGAGGCTGGCAAGGGCGACGAGATTGAACTCATCGTCAACCAGACGCCGTTCTATGCGGAATCCGGTGGTCAGGTGGGCGACGCCGGACGCATCACCACTGATGATGGCGCCGAAATCATCATTACCGATGTGAAAAAGCGTGCTGGCGTTCTGCACGGCCATATCGGCAAGATTGAAAAAGGGTCGATCAAAGCTGGTGAGGCAGTTCATCTTTCCATTGATGTCGCGCGCCGCAACCGCATCCGATCCAACCACTCCGTCACGCATTTGGCGCACGCTGCGCTGCGCGAAGTGTTGGGAACGCATGTGGCGCAAAAGGGCTCGCTCGTGGCGGCGGAACGCATGCGGTTTGACATCACCAACCCCAATGCCATCTCTGCGGATGAAATTTCTGAGGTTGAGCGGCGCGTAAACGCGGTTATTCGCCAGAACGGTCCCGTTGAAACGCGCATTATGCCATATGACGACGCTGTCGCGTCAGGCGCTATCGCGCTTTTCGGCGAGAAGTATGATGACGATGTTCGTGTGCTGACTATGGGTGAAGCGCTGGATGGATCGGGCAAGCCTTATTCTGTTGAACTTTGCGGCGGCACTCATGTGAAACGCCTCGGCGACATTGCGCTGTTCAAAGTGATTTCCGAAAGCGCTGTCTCGGCGGGCGTGCGCCGCATCGAGTGCGTAACAGGTGAGGCGGCGCGGCTTTATCTGGAGGAACAGGGATCGCTTGCACGTAAGGCCGCTGACGCCATGAAGACGACGGCGGAGGATTTACCTGCGCGTATTGAAGCGCTTGTTGCGGAGAGAAAAAAACTCGAGCGCGATCTTGCGGAGGCGAAAAAACAACTGGCGCTTGGCGGCGGGGGTGGCGCGAAACCGGCTGATGAAGTCATCGAAATTGCCGGCGTCAAATTCATCGGCAAGGTGCTTGACGGCGTTGCGGCGAAAGATTTGCGCGGTCTCGTCGATCAGGCGAAGCAGACCATAGGGTCGGGCGTTGCGGCGTTCATCGGCGTCAATGAAGGCAAGGCTGCATTGGCGGTAGGCGTTACCGACGATCTTAAAGACAAACTGTCCGCCGTTGACCTCGTTCGCGCCGGCGCGGAAGCCGTAGGCGGCAAGGGCGGGGGCGGGCGCCCCGACATGGCGCAGGCAGGCGGCCCCGACGGCGCGCGCGCCGCTGAGGCCATCAAATCAATTGAACAAGCGATTAGTCTTTAATCTCTGACCCGGACGCTGCCGCCGGTGGACTTGTCGATGTCCGTATTGGCCGGACCACCATATACGACAATATCACCACCGGTTGAGGCATCAGCTTCAATACTTTCAGAAGCATAAAGGCTGAGGCTGGCGCCGGTGGAAACGTCCGCATCCGCATGACTGCAGCGCAGATCATCTGCATCAAGGTCAGCGCCGGTTGAGCCGCTGGCGTCAATAGTGTCACATGTCCCGCTCAACGTCGCCTCTGCGCCGCTCGAAACCGATGCGGAAAAGTCACCGGCATCGATGCCGGTCGCCGTAAGCTCGGAACCTGATGATGCGCTCGCCTCATTCATTGATGGCATGGAGACGAAAACCGTAATGTCGCTGCGGCTGTTTCTTTGAAAAATACTGCTTCGCTTGCGGCCGACTTCCAGCGTGTCGCCGTCCAGTTCGAGACGCAATTTTTCAAGGTCGTCGGCGTCGCCTTCCGCTCGAACGGAATAGTCGCCGCCAACCGTCACTTCAACGCTCAAGCCTGCCGACGCCTCAACGGCTGAAAATCCGCTGAAGTCAAAGTTTCTCGTTTCTGCTTGCGCAGCGCTGAATGCAAGGCAAGAGACGGCTCCAGCCGTCAAAACACATTTGATGGTCATTGTTTTCCCTTTTCTTTTGGTGCGCATTTGTTTTGTTATTGTAGCGCGGATCGTTAGAACTTTCGCATCAAGCCCTAGTCGTTTTTAGCCTGATAAATCACCTGTTTTACTTTGATGCGCCCGCCTGATGAACGGTCAATGTTTACGCGTTCCGGCTCCCCATAAACAGACACATGTCCACCGCTTGATGCGTCGCCGATGAGGGATGCGTTTACTGTGAGTTTGCCATGTCCGCCGCTTGAAACGTCGATATTGGCATGGTCGCACGCGAATTCGCCAGCGTTGAAATTCGCCCCGCTCGATAGATCGATATCGCAATCATCGCTTCGGCCAGCCGCTGTCACATGTGCGCCGCTGGAGATATCAAATGAAAAACGACGTGTGCTGATTTCGGAAAGATAAGAATGAGAGCCTGACGAAGCATCAAGAGCAGTCAGTTCCCTTGCGGAGACAGTGACTTTGTAATCGGCTTTTCGTTGATGCCAGCGCAGGCGGTTCCATTCACGAGAGATAACCAATACGCCGTCTCGCACCTCGATTTCAAAATCGGAAAAATCACCATCTTCTGTTTCGACGCTCACCGACTGTGCGCCGCCTGCGGTCGCCACCAGTTTCAGGCCGGCGGAAACATCAATCTTGTCGAACTCCGGGAGATCGAAATTACGTGTCTCCCCCATAGCTGGCGCTGCAAGCGCAGCCGCGGCGGCAAAGCTGATCAGAAAAGCAGACCGGTTCATGGCGAGACTCCTTAAATCGTAGGCTATACGCAACTCAACCCAATCTCATGTTGCCATGCGAAAGGCGCCATGACGAGAGTTTTGCGGCGAACCGCCCGGAATCTGCGGGCGACCGCCCGCAATCGCTAATGCGCATATAAATTCAGCACCTTAGCCGATATTTCAGTGGCCTCGCGGGGGCCTAAGAATTCATCGCTTTCTGGAAATTTTCATCGACTTTTTCCAGGAAACCGGTGGTGGTGAGCCATTTTTGCTCGGCCCCGATCAATAGCGCCAGGTCCTTGGTCATGTGCCCGCCTTCGACGGTTTTGATCACCGTCTGTTCAAGCGTCGATGCGAAGGTTTTCAGCGCTTCATTGCCGTCAAGCTTGCCGCGATGCGCAAGCCCGCGGGTCCACGCAAAGATGGAGGCAATGGAGTTGGTCGATGTTTCCTCGCCGCGCTGATGCGCGCGATAGTGGCGCGTGACCGTGCCGTGCGCGGCTTCGGCCTCAACGGTCTTTCCATCCGGGGTCATAAGGACCGAAGACATAAGGCCCAGCGATCCAAACCCTTGCGCTACCGTATCGGATTGAACGTCGCCGTCGTAGTTTTTACAGGCCCAGACATAACCGCCGGACCATTTCATACAGGCCGCTACCATGTCATCGATCAGACGATGTTCGTAGGTCCCGCCGAAGGCTTCGAACTTGTCCTTGAATTCGGCCTCAAAAATTTCAGCGAAAATATCTTTGAAGCGGCCGTCGTATTTTTTCAGGATCGTGTTCTTGGTGGAAAGATAGACCGGGTACTGGCGCTGGAGGCCGTAATTGAAGCAGGCGCGGGCGAAATCGCGGATCGACGCATCGAGATTATACATGCCCATATAGATGCCGGCGGAAGGAGCCTCGAAGACTTCATGCTCGATAACGTCGCCGTTCTCGCCTTCCCATTTAATGGAAAGCTTGCCCTTGTCAGGGAACAGCATGTCGGTGGCGCGGTACTGATCGCCAAAGGCGTGGCGGCCGATAATCACCGGTTGCGTCCAGCCGGGCACCAGCCGGGGAACATTGCGGATGATGATGGGCTCGCGGAAGACGACGCCGCCAAGAATGTTGCGGATTGTACCGTTCGGCGAACGCCACATTTTCTTGAGGCCGAATTCCTCGACGCGCGCCTCGTCAGGCGTGATGGTCGCGCATTTTACAGCGACGCCATATTTCTTGGTGGCTTCCGCCGCCTCGATTGTGATCTGGTCGTCCGTCTCGTCGCGGCTTTCCATGCCCAGATCGAAATATTTCAGGTCGATATCGAGATAGGGATGAATAAGCTTGTCCTTGATCATCTGCCAGATGATCCGGGTCATCTCGTCCCCGTCCATTTCAACGATTGGATTATCGACTTTGATCTTTTGCATGGATTTTCCTACCGGACTTCTTGGGGCGCGATGGAAAGTGAAGCGCGCCGTGGACTACATTCTGGGTGAATCGGGCGGGCTCTTAGCATCCGGAGCCCGGACGCGAAAGGGGCAGGGGCGGCGAAGACGGTGATTGTGGGGACTTTTCGACTATATTGGCGGGGCAAATGAGCAGGTCTGGAAAAAACACATCGGGCGCAACGGAAAGAATCGCGCGCCGCGACGGAAAAGGATTTTTGCGTCCGGCGCCGCTGTTCATACTGGTTGAGCCGCAGATGGGTGAAAATATCGGCGCAACAGCGCGTGCGATGCTGAATTTCGGACTTTCAGGGCTCAGGATCGTCAACCCGCGCGACGGCTGGCCAAATGAAAAAGCCGGCGCCATGTCTGCCGGCGCAAGCATTGTCATCGATCAGGCGCAGGTTTTCTCATCCACGCGAGAGGGGCTTGCCGATTGCACATATGCACTCGCGACGACTGCCCGATCGAGAGAAGCGTTGCTTCCCGTGTTATCCCCGGAACAAGCGGCAACAGAACTGAAGTCGCGGATTGATCAGGGTGAAAAATGCGCGGTTCTGTTCGGTGGAGAGCGGGCCGGACTTTCAAATGACGATGTGATGCGTTGCGATGGGATTATCTCCATCCCCGTCAATCCAGCGTTCGCCTCGCTCAATCTTGCGCAAGCGGCGCTTGTTGTCGCCTATGAGTGGGCCAAAGCGGATGCGCGCGAGAGTCTGGCTAAGACCGCAAGCCAGTTGCGCCCTGCAGCGAAAGCGAATTTCGAGCGGTTTTTTGACCATCTTGTGAACGAACTGGACCGAGCGGGGTATTTCTTTCCGGAGGAAAAACGCCCCAATATGGAGCGAAATCTAAAGGTCGCGTTTCAGCGGGCCGGGTTGACCGAAAGCGAAACCAGAAGCCTGCATGGCGTCATCAAGGCGCTTGTTAAATTGCAGGCCGCTTCCGAGCGATAGTCTCGGAACAGAATGGTTGAGAGGTGTAGTGATGAAATTAGTACGGTTCGCGATGGTTGCCGCTGTTTGTACAGCTTTGAGCGCTGCGGCTTGGGCAAACGATCAGGAAGAAAAAGAAACGCCATTAATTGAGCCGTGGGGATACCCGTTGGCTGCGCTGGATCGCGAAACGCGGCCGGGAGACGACTTTTACCGCTTTGCAAATGGCGGGTGGCTTGATGCAACAGATATTCCTTCGGACCGCGCCGGGTACGGTTTCTCGACCATTATGCGAGACCGGAATGAACAGCGAATAGCCCATATTATCGAACAGTTGAAAGATCTCCGTGTTCGCCGCGGCTCGGATCCGCAACGAATTCGCGATCTATACGCAAGTTTTCTTGATACGGAACGAATTGAAGCGCGCGGGCTTGAGCCTGTCTCGGAAGATCTGGTTCGAATTGCTGAAGCGAATTCGCACGAAGACATTGCGGCGCTCATGGCCGACCCCGAACTCGGCATTGGCGGACCGTTCAGCGTCTATGTCTGGGTGGACTCGAAACAGCCTGACCGGTTTGTCACCTGGCTTACCCATTCCGGCCTCGGCCTTCCCGACAAGTCTTATTACGAGCGTGAAACAGAACGGATGGAGGCGACCCGGGAAGCGTATCGCACCCATATCGCCGCAATGCTTGAACTGGCGGAGGTGGAAAACGCCAAACAAAAAGCAGACGCTGTTTTTGAATTGGAAAAGGCCATTGCAGCCCTGCATTGGGAGCGTGCTGAAAGGCGCGATGCAGATCGAACCTACAACAAAATGACAATCGCCGAGTTGCGGGAGCTCGCGCCTGCATTTTCCTGGGATGCGTATTTTGACGGTGCGGGGCTCGGTGAAGCGCGAGACTTTGTTGTGCGCGAAAAAGACGCTTTTCCCGAATTGGCTAGTCTATTCGCTCAAACCGACATTGAAACCTGGCGCGCATACCTGACCTATCATTTGCTGCGCAGCTTTGCATCTTACCTTCCCGCACGGTTTGACGAAGAAAACTTCGCTTTTTTTGGCAAGACCCTTAACGGCCAGTCCGAACAAAGGCCTCGTGAAAAACGCGGCATCGCCCTGGTTAATGATCTTCTCGATCAGGCGGTTGGCAAACTTTACATTGAACGGTTCTTTCCTGAAGAATCGAAAATTCAGATGACAGCGTTGTTCGAAAACGTGCGCGCGGCCTTGCGCAATCGCATTGCCAATCTTTCCTGGATGACGCCGGAGACAAAAGTCCGTGCACAGGAAAAGTTGGAGATGATGACAGCGAAAATCGCGTATCCTGATAAATGGCGGAGTTATGCGGGGTTGCGTATTCGCGCCAGAGATCTCATCGGGAACGTCAAGCGCGTGAGAAGCCTTGACGCCAAAAGAGACCAACAACGTTTATCATCGCCAGTCGATAAGAGTGAATGGTTCACGGGCCCGCAAACGGTTAATGCATACTACAGCCCAAGCCGGAATGAGGCGTTTATTCCTGCGGGCTATATTCAATCGCCTTTGTTTGATCCCAATGCTGATCCTGCGCTGAACTATGGGGCGATCGGATCAATCGTTGGTCACGAAATTGGGCACGGATTTGATGATCAGGGATCCAAGTATGACGGCAACGGCGTTTTGCAATCCTGGTGGACGCAAGAAGACCGCGAAGCTTTCGACGCTCTTGGTGACAGGCTTGCCGAGCAGTTTGGCAAATACGAACCATTGCCCGGTCTCAATGTGAATGGCCGCCTGACCCTTGGCGAGAATATTGGCGATCTGGCTGGCGTTATTGTCGCTTATCATGCCTACATGCTTTCCCTGGAGGGCGAAGAGCCGCCAGTGCTTGACGGATTCACCGGCGCGCAACGGGTGTTCTTGGGGCGCGCGCAGGCGCGACGGTTTAAGCAGACTGACGAATCACTCAGGCGTCGCTTGTTGTCTGCGCCGCACAGTCCGATGGATCTTCGGGTGAACGGCATGGTGGTCAATATCGACGAATGGTATGAGGCTTTTGACGTAAAGCCCGGCGACGCCATGTATCTTCCGCCGGAAGAACGCGTATATATCTGGTGATTGAGAAACGAAGAAGGGGCGATCTCATGTTGAAGAAATTAGCGGCGGCGGCGTTTGCTGCATTAGCGGGTTGTAGCGGCGGGTCGGAGAATGCTGGCGAGCGTTACGATGTCATCATCCGGGGCGGTACAGTTTACGACGGTTCAGGCTCGCCTGGTATGGCGGCGGATGTCGCGATTGAAGGCGACCGTATTGTCGCTGTCGGTGATCTTGGAGATGCAAACGCTGACACGGTTATAGACGCGGAAGGCCGCGCCGTAACGCCCGGCTTTATCAACATGTTGAGCTGGGCTGTTGTGGATTTGATTCATGACGGGCGAAGCCTCGGCGACATCAGCCAAGGCGTGACGCTGGAGGTCTTTGGCGAAGGCGTTTCATGGGGGCCTTTGTCTGAGGAAATGAAAGACGGCTTCAAAGAACGGCAGAGCGACATTCAGTACGACATCCCGTGGACGACGCTTGGCGAATATCTGGAGCATCTGGAAACAAAAGGCGTGTCGCCGAATGTCGCTTCTTTTGTCGGCGCCACCACAGTCCGCATGCACGAGGTTGGTTACGAGAACCGGGCCGCGACGCCGGAAGAACTTGCCAGCATGCAAGAGCTTGTGCGCGACGCGATGCGCGAAGGCGCCATGGGTGTTGGCTCATCTCTAATCTACGCACCGGCAAATTTCGCAAGCACGGAAGAATTGGTTGCGCTAAACGAAGCTGCTGCTGAGTTCGGCGGCATGTATATTTCTCATATTCGCAACGAGTCTCATCAACTGCTGGAAGCGGTAGACGAGTTGATCCAGATCGCACGCGAGGCAGGAATACCAGCAGAGATTTATCACTTGAAGGCGAGTGGTCAGTCAAATTGGAATAAACTTGACGAGGTCGTCGCCAAAGTCGAGGCCGCGCAGGCGGAGGGTCTGCGGATTACTGCAGACATGTACACCTATCCTGCAAGTTCGACGGGCCTTGACGCCGCTATGCCGTTGTGGGTGCAGGAAGGCGGATATGAAGCGTGGGCGGAACGATTGCAGGACTCTGATGTTCGTGCGCGCGTCGCCGAAGCGATTGAAAATCCATCAGCCGAATTCGTTAGCGGCATCACCAACGCCGGCGGTCCCGAGGGGGTGTTGCTGGTAGGCTTTAAAAACCCGGAGCTAAGGAAGTATATCGGCAAGACCCTGGCCGAAGTCGCCGATGAGCGCGGCAAGCCGTATACGGAAACGGCAATGGATCTTGTGATCGAAGACGGCAGCCGGGTGCAGGTGGTTTACTTTTCCATGTCGGAAGAAAACATCGCCAAGAAAGTCGCTTTGCCATGGGTCAGCTTCGGTTCTGACGGCGGCTCAATGGCGCCGGAAGGGTTGTTTCTTGAACAAAGCACCCATCCGCGCGCCTACGGCAACTTCGCGCGCGTATATGCAAAATATATTCGCGACGAAGGCGTCATCACCCTTGAAGAAGCCGTTCGAAAAATGACTTCGCTCCCAGCGGGCAACCTGAAAATCAAAGATCGCGGCATGCTTGCGCCAGGTTATTACGCGGATGTTGTCGTATTCGATCCTGAAGCCATTCAGGACAAGGCGACGTTCGCCGAACCACACCAGTTGGCCGTGGGCGTCGACCATGTGTTCGTCAATGGTGTTCACACGTTGCGTGACGGCGAACACACGGGCGCTTTTGGCGGTCGCGTTGTACGCGGTCCGGGCTGGGAAGGGCGCGAAAGCGCATCCGAGTAAGCCTTAGGGAATTCATAACCCGTGACAGCGAAACCAGAAATTGAGCGCATCGACCACGCCGATGCGCTCAGCAGTCATCGATTCAAATATTATGACTTCGCCATGGCGGCGTTCGTGGTCATTCTCGTTTGTTCCAACCTGATTGGCGCCGCGAAGCTGGTTCAACTGTTTGAGTTCAATATTGGAAGCTGGAATGTTGGAATGTTCGGCGCCGGCATCCTGTTCTTTCCGCTTTCCTATGTGCTGGGCGACGTCCTGACCGAAGTCTACGGCTACGCCCGCGCACGACGCGTCGTCTGGGCCGGTTTCGGTGCTGTGCTATTCATGGCGTTCATGGCCTGGGTCGTCGTCAAACTGCCTCCAGCGCCCGGTTGGAATGATCAGCCTGCTTATGAAGCAGTTTTTGGGCTGACGCCGCGAATTGTTCTCGCCTCAATTATAGCATTCTGGGCTGGCGAACTTTCAAATGCATTTGTCATGGCGCGCATGAAAGTCGCGTCGGGCGGAAAGCACCTGTGGCAGCGGACGATCGGTTCCACTGTGGTCGGACAGGGTGTAGACAGTTTGCTTTTTTATCCGATTGCGTTTCTCGGCGTTTGGACAACCACACAGGTCTTGACGGTGCTCGCTACGAACTATCTGCTTAAAGTCCTCTGGGAAGCGTTCCTGACGCCCGTCACATACCGCATTGTCGGCGCGCTGAAGCGCGCTGAGGGCGTCGATGTCTATGACAAGGATACGTCATTCACGCCCTTTTCCATTCGTTCCTAAGTTTATTGCCGCGCTGCAACCCGTTTGAAAAACACGACAAACGGTTTCCAGCGTAAGTGACGATTTTACTAGCAGGTGGTATGCCTTTTTCAGCGGTGATTGAGCGCCGCGTTTGACGGGCACAAACAACAGAGGCGGCGCCACAGTGATCAGGATCAACAGGTTTACGGAAAACTCTGAAGCACTATCGTTGGCGGCAGTGACGCTTGCTGCCTGGGGTATGCTTGTCAGCGTGTTTGGCGGTTTTTCTTATGTCGACGCTATGCGTGCAGGAATGGACGGAACATTCTGGCGTGCGCTGACGCATTATGGACTTGGGTTTGCGCCATGGCTTGTTTTAGGACCGGCTGTTTTCGTGCTTGCGCGCAAGCAAGCTGTAAAAAACCCGACACATATGGCGGAAGCGCTGGACGCAAGTCTGATGTTCGCTGCTGCGTTTGGCGCAATATTTTTGTATTTTGTTTTCATCTATGCGCCTATTATGAATATGACCGCGGCTGAAGCCGTGTCGAGTACGCGCGTCCTATCCTGGTCATCTGATATTTTCATTTTTATGATCGTGTATCTTATGGCGCGCCAGAGCATAGCGCCTTCACAACCTATCCAGCATCATTTTGATGCACGGATCGCCGTTCGATCACAGGGAAGGGAAGACTACGTTCTTATCCGCAACGTGACGGCAGGCTCGGCGCATGGCAATTACGTCGCCCTTTATGTGAACAGCGGTGAGCACCTTTATCGGGGTTCTATTTCTGATCTTGCCGAACGTTTGGCGCCATACGGTCTCGTCCGGGTTCATCGCTCTCATTTTGTCAGGCCTGAATGCGTGTCAGCGGCGACTATGAAAGGCGGCGCTATAAAGTCTGTTTGCCTCGAAGATGGAAAAGAAATTCCGGTTAGCGCCCAATATGAAGCGGCGGTCCGCCAATCTTTAAGCGAAAAGGTTGTTCACGCGGGCTAGCCGTCCGGGACTGGCTGGCGCATACTCATGAAGGGGATCGGGCGGTTTGGGGCCGTCTCAAGTGGTGTTGATGGGGCGGGGCGAAGATGTTCAATAAATTGTTCAATTCCATCCGGCGCGGACGGCGCTCGTCATACGCCGCGCTCTATGAAGCGCGCGCGAAGGAAAAAGCGCCACCATCAAGATCGCTGGATGAAGCAGCGCTCGATTATCACCGCGCAGCGCCAGCCGGTAAAATGGAATGCGTTCCGACAAAGCCCATGTCGACTCAGCGGGATTTATCGCTTGCCTATTCACCCGGCGTTGCGGCCGCCTGCCGGGAGATTGAGCGAGACCCATCAGCATCACGAACACTGACGAACCGTGCAAACCTTGTAGCGATCGTTACAAACGGCACGGCTGTTCTGGGACTTGGCGATATCGGCGCCGAAGCCTCAAAGCCTGTCATGGAGGGCAAAGCGGCGCTCTTCAAACGATTTGCCGGCGTCGATGCTATCGATCTTTGTGTTGATGAAACCGATCCGGCCAAGCTCGCCGATTTGATCGTGAAAGTGCAGGCCGGGTTCGGCGGATTTAATCTTGAAGATATCAAGGCGCCGCAGTGTTTCGAGGTGGAGCGTCTTGCGCGTGAACGCACGAAAGTACCGGTGTTCCATGACGACCAGCATGGCACAGGCGTGTGCGTGCTTGCCGGACTTTTAAATGCGCTGGAACTGACGGGTCGTGCGCTGAGCGAGACAAAGATTGCTGTTTCAGGCGCGGGCGCAGCGGCTATTGCCTGTGTCGAACTTTTGGTCGCTGGCGGCGCCCAAAAAGAAAACATTCTGCTGACGGACAGTATGGGTGTCGTCTACAAGGGCCGTAAGAAAGGCATGACCGGCAAAAAAGCCGATTATGCCGTCAAGACGGACAAGCGAACGCTCGCGGATGCTGTTGAGGGCGCTGACTTTTTCCTCGGTGTTTCGCGGCGCGGGCTTTTGACGCCCGATATGGTTCGAACCATGGCGGAAAGCCCGATCATTTTTGCGCTGGCCAATCCTGAACCGGAGATCTGGCCTGAGGATGCGCTTGATGCGGCGCCGGGCGCGATCATAGCCACAGGGCGTTCGGATTATCCGAACCAGGTGAACAATGTTCTGTGTTTTCCGTTTCTGTTCCGCGGCGCCCTCGACGTGTCAGCGAGCACGGTGACGCCGGGCATGACGACAGCCGCCGCCCGTGCGATTGGCGCGGTCGCACGCATGGAAACGCCGCAATCGGTACGTAACGCCTACCCGGATGAAAACTTCGCTTTCGGCCCAGGCTATATTTTGCCGAAAGCGTTTGACCCGCGTCTGTTGCCGGAGGTTGCCGGCGCCGTCGCGCAAGCGGCTATGGATGACGGCGTCGCCAAGGCGCCAATCCGGGATATGAACGGGTACAAGCAACGGCTTGAAGCTTTGGCGACGGCGTTACAGGCGCTCTAAACCGCTGCTTTGCGTTCTTGTTGTTTTAACCGACAGGCGGCACAGTCTTGTCGAATGTATATTCATGACGAGGCCGCATGCCCGACGACATGCGCATTGATGCGCCTGACGTAAAAACCGGAAAAGAAACAACCTCGCCGCGCATTGCTATTCTCGGCGCTGGCTTTTCCGGTATGGGTATGGCGATCCGCCTGCGTCAGGAAGGCTTTGACAACTTCACGATATACGAAAAGGCGGATGAGGTAGGCGGCACCTGGCGTGAAAACCGTTACCCCGGTGTCGCATGTGACGTCCCTTCACATCTTTATTCCTTTTCATTTGACCCTAATCCCAAATGGACGCGGCGTTTCTCCTCAGGGCCTGAGATCCTCGATTACATGAAAACTTGCGCTGAAAAATTCGATCTCTACCGGTCTATTGCATTCGGCAAAGAAGTCAGCGCGATCAAACATGACGGCGCCGAATGGACGATCTCATTCAAGGACGGATCAACAGCAGGCGCCGACTTTGTCGTCAGTGGTCTTGGCGGACTACACAAACCGAATATTCCGGATTTTAAAGGAGTCGACACCTTTAAGGGCCCGGTATTTCACACCGCCGAATGGCCCGACAATGTTGACCTGAAGGGAAAACGCGTCGCCATCATCGGTTCGGCGGCAAGCGCCATTCAGATCATTCCCGAGATCGTTGACGACGTTGCACACCTCGATGTTTATCAGCGTACGCCGAACTGGATTATTCCCCGGGAAGACTACGGCTATCCGAAATGGGTGCGTTCTTTGTTCAGCGCTGCGCCATGGCTCGCGCGCGCCTATCGCGGGTTTTACTTCTCTGTGCTTGAGTGGCGCTTTCCCGCCTTCCACAAAGAAGAGAACCGTATCAAGCAAATGACGCGTGATCGTTTTGCAAAATATCTGGAAAACTCTATCGCTGACCCGGCTTTGCGAACAAAACTGACGCCGGATTATCCTATCGGCTGCAAGCGCATTCTTATCTCAGACGATTACTTCCGCGCCATCCAAAAGCCGAATGTAGATCTGGTGAC
Organism: Hyphococcus flavus; assembly: GCF_028748065.1. Classification (GTDB taxonomy): domain Bacteria; phylum Pseudomonadota; class Alphaproteobacteria; order Caulobacterales; family Parvularculaceae; genus Hyphococcus; species Hyphococcus flavus. The sequence continues at coordinate 2,171,451 of NZ_CP118166.1, forward strand.
GGAAGGGATAGACGGTTTTGTGGAGCATGGCGTCATTACCAGAGACGGCAAGTTGCATGAGGCTGATGTTGTCATTCTCGCGACCGGGTTTAAGCCGTTCGATATTCTGGATGCGATCAGCGTCGCCGGCCCCTCGGGAGCCAGTCTCAAAGATACATGGCGGCAGGGGATCGCCGCGCACCGGACGGTGATGGCGCCGGGATTTCCGAATTTTTTTTTGCTGCTGGGGCCGAATTCCGCCCTTGGTCATAACTCGGTCATTTTGATGATCGAAGCACAGGTGAATTACGTCATTCAACTGATCAAACAGGCTGCGAGCGCCGGGCAAGGCCGTGTTGCGCAACTTGAACCTTCGGCTGAGGCGGCAAGGGCTTTTGATGCAACGATCCAGGGCGATCTTCAAAAACGGGTCTGGGCGGCGGGGTGCGGTGCTTGGTATGTGGATGAGAACGGGCGCAATTATACGCTCTATCCTCATTCCGTGCGGCGATATTTGAAAGACATGAAGATTGCTGATCTATCAGAGTACGTTATGAAAGTTCCAGCCTAATGATGACTGCCTCGGCTTTACGCGAATTCACTCACGTTTTTACAACCAGAATTTGAATCCTCTTAGGCTTTTTTCGCCACTGCAATAATCTTATTGCTTTGGGGAAAATTCTATGCTTTTACCATTCTGTTGTGGGCGTTGCGTTTAGGGGAAGTACCCATGTTTTCAATTATTAAATCCGCTGTGAAAAAGTCAGCAATTTCGGTTTTTGCGGCGACGGCGTCGCTTCTTGCAGCCGGTACGGCTTCTGCTGGCGTGATGACGCTTTCAGCGACGGACCTGACCGCTGACGGTCTCACGGTTTGCACGATTGGCGTCACTGCAGTCTGCGACGGCAACGATCAGGCAGGCACAGTCGGCGTGCTTGACTTGCCCGGCGCAAATGTTTCCATTTCAGCGATTGTCGGCACGCAACTCACCGAGTTGGAACGCCTGAACGTCGCGAATGACGGCGTCGATGTCACGAACGGCCCTAACATGCTTGATTTTGATATGGGCAGCGACAGCGCAGGCACTGTGACTTACGACTTCTCCGGTTCAGGTTTTTCAGCGCTCTACGTCGCCATTAAAGGCGGCCCTGAGTTTGCGATCCTGAAAATCGTTTCGGATATGCTTGGTGACGGCGTTTCTGGCTCGTTCACCTTTGATCTGGATGTTTTGGGCATTAGCGCCGCTGTTTCCCACGTAAGTTTTTATGGAACCATGGACGACACGCCGCCAATTCCGGTCCCGGGCGCTATCTGGCTGATGATCGCCGGCGTTGCTGGTCTCGGCGCTGCAAGCCGTAAGAAAAAGCCGGCTTAACAGCCATTTTGCGAGAGTTTTGAAAAAGCCCGCTTCAGGCGGGCTTTTTTCTTGGCTGAGTCCGTCCCCAGGGGTTTGACTTTGCTGCGCCGCGCCATTAAAGCCCCTGATCTTCAAACGGGAGGCGCGTGGACCGCCGTTGAGATTGCGCCGGGGATGGGCCCCGCGCGCCGGGCCGCGCCGGAAGTGAGGAAAAATGTCTAAGCGCATCAGCGCCAAGCATAAGCTTGACCGCCGGGTTGGCGAAAACGTCTGGGGCCGGCCAAAATCACCCATCAACAAACGCGATTACGGACCTGGCATGCACGGCCAGCGCCGCAAGGGCAAACTGTCCGACTTCGGTCTGCAGTTGATGGCGAAGCAGAAACTCAAAGGCTATTATGGCAATATCTCCGAAAAGCACTTTGAACGGATTTACAATGAAGCTGACCGCCGCCGCGGCAACACCGCCGAGCATTTGATCGGTCTTCTCGAAAGCCGTCTCGACGCGATTGTCTACCGCGCGAAATTCGTACCGACGGTTTTCGCTGCGCGCCAATTCATCAACCACGGCCATGTGAAACTGAATGGCGTTAAAACGAACATACCTTCGGTTCGCCTGAAGCCGGGCGATGTTGTGGAGATCAAGGAAAAGTCGAAGAACATGGCGCTGGTGCTCGAAGCCCTGCAGAGCGCTGAACGCGACATTCCTGATTATCTCGAAGTCGATCCGAAAAAAATGGCGGTAACCTATTTGCGCGTACCGGAATTTGCAGAAGTGCCGTATCCGTGCACCATGGAGCCGAACCTCGTTGTCGAATATTATTCGTCATAAGGGTTTATGAATTTAACGAATTTAAAAGGCCGCCATCTGGCGGCCTTTTTTATGTATGTTGAATTTCCGGAGCGTGCATGGCGCGGTATTCGCGTGGGGTCATGGCCACATGTTGCTTAAAGGCCCGGTTGAACGGGCCGATTGAGCTGAACCCGCAATCAAATGCAATGGACAGGATGGGAAGCTGTTCATTTTCCTGATCAAGCAGCGCGCGTTTCGCATGCTCAATCCGGTATGAGTTTATGAAATGGTTGAAGTTTCGATATTGCAGTCGACCGCTAATGCATTGTGTCACCTTATAGTCGTTTTCGCCGATCATTTCCGCGAACTTTCCGACCTTCAAATTCGGCGTGGTGAAAACCCTCTCGTCTTCGATGGCGCCCAGAATCCGTTGCGCCAGACGTTCATCGCCCGCGTGTTTTTGGGCGCGCGGTATTGATCTCGGCTGGCTGTTTCCCGTCAGCAAGGGGTGCCGCTGGCGATAGGCTAGGGCGAGACGACTTAAACATATGGCGGCGATGGAACAGCCGACCAGCGTAGCGTCGCCCCATCGCGCCGCGAGTGTTGTGTCGCCAGCGTTGCTGACCCACACAAGCGCGATAACAATAATGCCGCCATAGACGCCCGCGAATATCCGGCGGAATCGGCGTTCGGGCGCTGACAATGTTGCTTTGTATCCGGCCAGCGCTTCAACGAAGACCATCGAGATCGCGCCGATGCAAACGAGCGAAGCCGCGTTTTCACCAATCCGTCGAAATTCTCCTGTTAGACCGCCCGGCGATAGCCCGCTGGTGAGATGCCAATAGGTTTCGACGGTTACAATTGCGCCGACGGTCAGCAGCGCCCATGGCTCTATTGTTTTGGCGGGACGGAACAGGGATCGCGAGAAAAGCCACATCCAGCCGCAGCCGGCGGACCCAGCCATGGTCACAACATATTTAAGCGGTCCAAAGTGATCGCCGAAATACCGTTCCAGGTTGGAAGCGGCGACGCACCCGACAAATACCCACCAGAAGAGAACGGCTGGTTCAATATTGCGAAATTTCCGGCTGAGCATCTCAGTGATCGCTGTCGTTGTCAGTTTGAACGCATCGCCCGCTGCACTTTGACGATAAAGCTGAGACATCTGTTTTAGGCCCTTGTTCTTATCCAGCGGAGAAGCATAGCGCGCTTTTCCCGCAGCACGCGCCTTAATATTGGCGAAAATACTGGCCGTTTTCCAAATCGGCGAGACGTCACCCGCCATTCCGGACTCTTCTTCAGGCGCTGCGCAATTTCAACCGGCACGTCGATGAAGCGGTCTAATGGATCGCTAAGCACATGAAAAAAAGCCGTTTTTGAATGCGCGTGGCGCCGGAACCGAAGAAAAGGAGCGGAAAAGTGCAAAACGCGGCTTATGCATCTCGAAACGGTCAAACCCCATGGCCTGATCGAATATTGGGGGCGTCAGGAATCTTGTGGTTTCTGACAGCGGCCATCGGCCAGTGGATTTTCGTCTATTATGTGGCGGCGTCCTACATTCCGATCTTGGCGAAAAAGGGCCTGCCTGGCCTGGAAGAGACGGCCTTGCCGGATGGATATGTACCGGGCGACCCTCTTGGAAATCTGGCTATCGCCTTTCATGTGCTGATCGCCATCATCATCATCGGCGGCGGACCGCTGCAACTCACGCCGCAAATCAGGAACCGGTTTCCGAAATTTCACCGGATGTTAGGCCGCACTTATTTAACGACCGCGATCATCACCAGTTTCGCGGGGCTCTATCTTGTTTGGACCCGCGGCGTGCCGGGAGGGCTCATCGGCCATCTTGCGATCAGTCTCGATGCCGTGCTGATCGTGAGTTTCGCCGCCATTGCCGTGCGGTTCGCTCTGCGGCGAGACTTCGACCGACACCGGCGCTGGGCCATGCGGCTTTTCATGGTGGTCAGCGCCGTGTGGTTTTTCCGGATCGGCATCATGTTCTGGTTTCTGGCGACGGGCGGCATCGGCATTAATCCGGAGACATTTGAGGGGCCTGCCTTAACAGTCATGTATTTCGGGCAGATGTTTATTCCGCTTGGCGTTCTTCAGCTTTATTTTTATGCGCAGGATCATGATAGCGCGGCGTCAAAATTTACCGCAGCGCTGATCGTTCTTGTGGCGACCGGCGTGACCGGCGCCGGTGTCTTTGCCGCAACAATGGGGATGTGGCTGCCAAGGCTATAGGGGTCTAGCATTCATCATTAGACTGAATACTTCAGCACGCATAGCCCGCGCCGCCACAAGTGACGCGGGCTTTTTTGTGTTTCCAAGCACACCAGAAAATGTTGCTTTGCGGCAACATTTGCAATCAATGCAATGTGAACGATACAAATACTAATTCAAATTGTAAAGAATATTTGAAAATGTAATATGCTGAAACAAGGGTGCGGAATAACGCGTTGGCTGAAGCTGGCGATGTGCCGCCCCTGCAAACGTATAGAAATCACCCGAAGGAGGGGGCTCCTCATGTCTCAGAAATTGGTGCGTAGCTCTTTGGCTGCGCTTCTCACAACTGCATCCGCCAGCGCCATGATCTTGGCAAGCCCTGTTTACGCACAGGACGAAACGGCAGATGACGAAGATACAATCGTTGTTACGGGCACCCGGATTGAACGTCCGGCGCTGGAAGCACCGTCGCCGATCACAAGCATAGGCGCGGAAAATATTCAGCGCTCCGGTGAATTAAGTATTGTTGATATTTTGAACGAAGTGCCAGCGCTTGTAGGGTCAACAGATAATGACGACGCGATTGCTGGCGGCATTGGTTCGACAGGCTTGACCCTCTTGAACCTGCGCAATTTAGGTACTAACCGAACGCTAACACTCGTCAACGGGCGCCGCCATGTTGGCGGTTCAGGTGCCACCACGTCAGTCGATACGAATACCATTCCTATCGATCTCATTGAGCGTGTGGATGTCCTCACTGGCGGTGCTTCTTCAATTTACGGCGCGGACGCCGTAACCGGCGCCGTTAATTTCATCTTGAAAGACGATTTTGAAGGGCTTTCAGTTCGCGCCCAGGGCGGCCTGACGCCGGATCACGGCGACGCCGCGACATACCTCGCCAGCGTTACGGCCGGTAAAAACTTCATGGACGACAGAGGCAATGTCGTTGTTTCCTTTGAATATTCAAAGGAAGAAGGCTTAAATAATTCCGATCGCGATTTTGCGAGCGATGGACTCTTTTCCTTACTGGATAATCCGGATTTCGCTCTCGAAGGTAGTGCGGACCGCCGGCGCCAGGTTTTCTTTCAGGATGCGACTATTCGATTCGCGAGTCCCGAGGGCGGCGTCGCTATCGACTTTTTCGACGGTTTCGACCTGTTGTTTGATTTTGAGGGCGATGGCGATCCTTACGATCAAGGGGAGGTCATTACTTTCCGGAACTCGATTGGCGGCAGTTCCACACGCATATCCGATTTTCAGGAAAGTTTGACGGGTGACATCGAGCGCTTTGTCGGCAATGTGAACACACGGTACGAGTTTAACCCGAATGTCACCGGCTTTCTGGAGTTAAAATTCGCGCAAGTCTCTTCTTTCAATTCGGGCAATCCGGCGTTTAGCGATTTGATTCCGATCAACGTCGCTGAAAACCCATTCGTCCCGGATGTAATTGCGGACGCGGCGAATTCCGCAGGCGCCGACTTCGTATTTATCTCTCACGATACGTTCGAGCTTGGCCGCCGCACCGAAGATATTCGCCGCCGAACTTATCGCGTAGCCGCCGGTGTTGAGACGACCCCTTTCCCGGATACCTTCAAAAATCTAAATTTGGACCTTTCATTCGTTTATGGACGCACGGATGAACGGTTCATCGCCGAGAATAACCTGGTTCTCGACCGTTTTTACGCAGCAATGGACGCGGTGATTGATCCTGGAACGGGGCAGCCGACCTGCCGGTCAAACCTGGACCCTGACGCCTTGCCGCCCCAGATTCCTTTCCCGGGCGGGTTTGGATTTCTTGGCTTCTTTGACGCTTTCAACACGACTGTGACGCCGGATAATTACGGCACCACTTCGTTCTTCACGCCAGGCCCTAATAGTGGTTGTCAGCCGTTGAACCTTTTTGGCTTAGGCAACGCATCCCAAGCCGCAATTGACTTCGTCAATGACGACAGCCTTCGCGAGGCTACAATCGAACAAACAGTCATAACCGGAGTTTTCAGCGGGGATACTGGCGGAGTTTTCGAACTTCCCGCCGGGCCGGTTGGTTTCGCCATCGGCGGCGAGTACCGTGACGAGCAAAGCGAAGATATTCCGCCAATCATCAATACCGAAGGCCTCACATTCGGGAACAGGCTTTTCCCAACCGTTGGCGGCTATGATGTTATTGAAGGATTTGCCGAAATCCGCGTACCTGTATTGAAAGATCTGCCGCTGGCTAATTTGTTATCAGTCGATGCAGCAGTCCGTGTCTCGGACTATTCGACGATAGGGTCGACCCTTGCCTGGCAGACAGGCGCGATCTGGGCTCCGATTGAGGATATACGTTTTCGGGGAACTTATGCCGTGGCTGTTCGCGCGCCGAACATCGCGGAGCTGTTCAATCCGCAGAATCAGTCATTCTTCTTGCCGGATGACCCATGCGATATCGATAACATTCCGCAAGCCGCTGATCCCGGCTTGCGTGCGATGAATTGCGCAACAATTCTGACGCCGCTTGGGGTTGATCCCATGACGTTTCAGGGTGACGACATACTAAACGCGACGTTCGAAGGCGTGCAGGGCGGCAACCCAGACTTGAGTGAGGAAACGGCGAAAACTTTTACGGTCGGTTTCGTGCTTCAACCGCGATGGTTTGAGAATCTCACACTTACCGCCGACTACTTCAACATCGAAATTACTGACGGCATTATTCCGCCTGCAAGTCAGGATATCGTTGATCAATGCGTTGACTTGCCTTCGATCAACAACCCGTTCTGCGATCTTATTTCACGTCGCTCGGACGGCGGCCTGAACGGTCTTGAGGTCATACCGGTAAACGTCGCGTTTTTTGAAACTTCTGGCATCGACTATGAAGTCAATTATTTCTTCGATCCGGCTGATATTGGGATGAGCAATCTTGGCCAGTTCAACCTGAGGTATGTCGGCAGCTATCTGGAACGGCTCGATGTTGTCAGCTTGCCTGGACAAACACCTGACGAGGAGCGTGATGAAACGGCTACGCTGCTGGGTGACGATGCTCCGGTTCATATCGGCGCGCTTGATCTAACTTGGTTTTACAATAAGTTTTCCGCGAACTATCGTTGGCGGTATCGCAGCGCCGCTTTCCGGGATGAAATTGACGAAATTGATGCGGCAGCGTCAGGTGTCGATAATCCCCCATTCGTGCCGTTTACTGAGATTGAAACTTCTGCAGTTTCAACTCACGACATTCAGCTTCGCTATGAGGTTCGTGATAATGCGGAGATTTATGTCGGCGTGAATAACATGTTCGATCAGGAACCTGATATCGGTTCAGTGCAGACCCCGGTTAGCGCCGTTGGGCGATTTGTATATGCGGGCTTCGCGTTCGAACTATAGAATATGCTAATCCGGCCCGGGTCCGGGCCGTCCTAAGTAGAAAAAGCCTCCGCAATAGCGGAGGCTTTTTCATAAGCCACTTGAAAGGATTACAATGCCTTTCCGCCATCAGTCTTCGTTGACTCGCGATCTAATCTCCGCAATCAGCGCATCGATCCCGGCTGCTCCGCCGCCATTGTTGGCGATGAGCGACGTAAACTGGCTGCGCTGTTCGATGGCGAGCCAGACATTGTCGGCGCCAGCGTCAACGACGCTCATATTGCCGTCCCGGTCGCGGTAAACGCGCCAGTGAATGACGGCGTTAGCGAAGGCGGCGCCTGGTTCGGGGTTGGCGAGTTTCGAATTGACGATGATGTCGCGTTCAGACCTGTCTACGGAGCCGGTAACGACAATGCGCTGGCCCTCGTAATCGGACAGCGTATTCTGGTAAATGATTGTGGCGTATTGCTGAAACAGGGGAAAATATTCTTCCGCCTGAGCGTCGGTCATCTGCCTTGCGTATTGCCCCAGAACAAAGCGGCCGATGCGGCGCATGTCTACATATTGCGCGACAAGGTTTTCAACCCCGTCGAGGAGTTCTTGTTGTGTCGGCGCATCCAAGATTGGTTCTGCCTCGTCGAGAATGCCTTGCACGAAATCTTCCGCCGCTTGATCGGCAAACGCCGTTGTTTGCCCGATAGCAAACAATGCAGCAGATGCAGCCAAGGTGTATTTCAGAAAAGAACGGCGTTGTGACTGGTAACGCATGGCGATCCTCCGATCAGGAGATGGTTTCGTTAAAAAGCTGGATTATTCGAGTTCTTCGTCAAATTCCTCGAACTCGCCGATATCGGGCAAATCGTCGAAGGTGGTCCGGCCGTTTGCGATTTCCCGTTTGCGCGATTGCAGGTAGAAACTCCGTATCGACGCATAAAAGTCGAGTGAGTCTGCTTCGATATCCGCCAGCGGTTCGATAAGCGGCTCGCGTGTCGATAATAAGTTAGCACCCGTGCGCGAATACCGGAAATATTGCGCCGGCTCGGTACGAATCCATATCGCCGGATCGGCCGCGACATCGGCAGCGGAGCCCAGGCCGTCGCGAACAGTGCTCGGCCCAAAAAACGGCAGCACAACGTACGGTCCGGAATCAACGCCCCACACGGCAAGCGTCTGTCCGAAATCTTCCGAATGCTGCTCAATGCCAAGTCGTTCCGCCGGATCGCCCATGCCGCCGAAACCGATGGTTGAGTTGATGACAAAACGTCCGGCGGTCTCACCGGCGCGGCCGAATTCGCCCTGCAGGATATCGTTCACAAGCGTGACAGGCGTGCGCAGGTTAGCCAGAAAGTTTCGAATGCCCTTACGCTGCTTTTTGTGGGTGACGGCGCGATAGGCCTTTGCGGCAGGAACCATCAATGCACGATCGAACGTGTTGTTCACCGCGAACATTTTGCGATTGAAACCTTCCCATGGATCTGCCTCGCTGGCGCCCGTTTCAATCTGGGTCGTTTCGAGTTCGCGGGCGACATCTTCGGCTTCACCTGCGCCGACGAGTTGCGCCTGGGCCGGGCCAGCCATTGGCAAGCATAGGGCGGCGATCAAAATGAGATATTTCATGGCTGCGGCTATCCCCTTCACAAACATGCGCCAGCGTCATCCAGCATATTGGCAAGATATAAGAATTCGACCCTGACTCACAATCCGCTGTTTCTCGCTTTGCTTTCGGCTGAATTTAGACAAATCCGAGCTGATTGCCATCATATAAAGATATCTTTATGTTTAATTAGGCTAAATTGAAGGCATCCCATGGCGCTGGACGCAGCTCTCAATATTTTCCGGGCGATAGGCGAGGAAACGCGCCTGCGCATCATGGCGCTGCTTCATCGCGGTGAACTGACCGTGAGTGAAATCACCGCCATCCTCGGGCAGAGCCAGCCTCGGGTCAGCCGTCATTTAAAAATTCTCGCAGATGCGGGGCTGGTGGAACGTCACCGCGAAGGGGCGTGGATGTTTTATCGGCTTGCGGATCGCAGCGGTGATCAGGCGGCGGCACAGGCGGTTATCGATGTTATGGACGAACTGGCCGAGGCCGATGACCGAATTCTCACCCGTGATGGCGATCGTTTTTTACAGGCGCGCGAAGCGCGGGCCGCGCTGGCGGCGTCATACTTTGAGGAGAATGCAAAGGAGTGGGGGCGCCTTCGGAGCCTGCACTTGCCAGAAAAAGATATAGAGTCGCGCATTATCGAGCTGGCGGGCGAGAAGACGGTCGATCTGTTCGTAGACCTTGGTACCGGCACCGGCCGCATGCTGGAGATTTTCGCTGATCTATACAAATCAGCGATCGGTTACGACCTTTCCCATGAAATGCTAGCGATTGCCCGCGCCAATCTCGATCAGGCGGGCATTACCCATGCCCAGGCCCGTCACGGCGACTTGTTCGCCTTGCCGCTTGAAAGCCAGAGCGCCGACATCGTCTGCCTGCATCATGTGCTGCACTACCTTGCCGAGCCCAGACTGGCTGTTGTGGAGGCGGCGCGGCTTTTGAAACCGCAAGGGCGGCTGGTCGTTTCTGACTTTGCCCCGCACGAGCTCGAATTCTTACGTGAAGAACATGCCCACCGCCGCTTAGGGTTTTCCGATGATGAAGTGCGTGAGTGGTGTGGCGCTGCTGGATTGAAGCTGGTTCAGACGGAAACGATGTCGCCCGCAGCTTCAGACAAGCAGAAGCTGACCGTCAAAATCTGGATGTGTTCAGCGGCGAAGACGGCGCAACAGTCGCGTCAAGCCGCATAACACGTGAGAACTAGTTAAAAACGCCTGCGATTACGAGTGCGATAATGGTGAAAGCCGCCCCGCAACATAGCCCGCTCGCCAATACGCCGAGCCCTTGAAACGTTTGCCCCATCCTTGGCCCTTTCCGGTTCAGATCGTCAGCACCAAAGTCACGCTTTCAATGTGTGTAGGAATTGTGTCGATGAAATTTCAGTTTTGCAAAGTGTAGCATCAGTCATAGAGCGCATGGGGTGCGCCATGACTGTCATAAGTCTTTGCTGGTTTGAGCGAAATTATTTTCAAACAACTTTTCCCCAGGCTAATACCGGGCTTTTGCGGTGCGGCGCCAAAACGGGTGGCGATTTTCCCGGCCTCCGATTATGAGGCAATCAATGAGCTTTTGGGACAGGATAGAAGCGACCCTTGCCGAGGCGCACAAACGTACGCTTGGGACGCTGCTGGATGCGCTTGCGACCCAGCGCCGTCGGCGTGATGAGGCGGCGTTCTCTATCGCCCTGATCGCGCTTTCAGCAAAAATGGCGAAAGCGGATGGTATTGTAACCGACGACGAGATCGACGCGTTTCGGGATTATTTTCATTTTCCGGAAAAAGAAGCTGGCAAAGTTCGGATGATCTATCAGCTTGCCCAACAGGACGTGGCGGGTTTTTCTGAATACGTAAAAAGAGTGGCCAAGATTTTCGATGATTCGCCGGTCGTCCTCGAAGATGTGCTCGACTGTCTCTTTCATGTGGCGGTAGCGGATGGTGTCGCGCACCCGCGAGAGCTGGAGCTATTGGAACAGGCGGCCAAGGCGTTCAACATTTCAGCGCCAGCGTATCACCGGTTAAAGGCGGCGCATCTGGGTCTGGCGGATGACGACCCGTACCTGATAATAGGGGTCGAGCCGGGGGAGAGCCTCGATAAGGTCAAGGCCGCATATCGCGCTCTCTCCAGAGATCATCATCCTGACGCATTGATGGCGCGCGGCGTGCCTTCCGATCTGGTCACGATTGCTGAAGGCCGAATGGCGGCGATCAATACCGCCTATGAACAGATATTAACTGATTACAAGTAGGCTCAGGGAGACGAAAAGGTTAATCATGCTGGACGCACTGGGTGCAGTCTGGTTTGATGGCGTCATAGTAGAGTTAGGATATCCGGTTTGGGTAGTACCATTAAAACAACAGAATTTAACGAGGCTGAGCGATCGTCTCTCCTGAACCGGGTCATGGAAACTGCTTTGTTTGCATGCATCGTCATTTTATCCTGCGCCGCCATCATTGTATTTGCGCTGGCCGCGCCGGTAATCCTCGCCGTGACAGCCTTGATGGGTTATTTTTCGCATAAGGGTGGGCCGCGTCGCTGGCGGCAGGCGGGCGTTTAGGCCTTAATCCTGAAATAGTTTTTTTCGTTTGCGGAGCGCGACGATTCTATCGTAAGCGCGAGACCTACTTCGTCCGTAAATCAATAAAAGGAGTGAGCCATGACTTTGCGCGAGATTAGCGCACTCCTTTTGATGTGCCTCGTCTGGGGTTTTCATTTTGTCGTAATCAAGTTGATCGTCGGCGAAGTGCCGCCAATGTTTTACGCGGCGGTCCGGCTTGCGCTTGTGGCGTTGTTGTTGTCGCCGTTCCTTAGATGGCGGCGCGGTGAAATGGCGAGGGTGCTTTTTGGCGGTCTTTGTTTCGGCGTCTTCAACTACGCCTTTATGTTTTCAGGCGTCAAACTGGCGCCGGCGTCCGCCGCCGCCATCGCCATCGAACTTCATGTGCCGTTCGCCACCATTATGGCGATGATTTTTCTGGGCGACCGTCCCGGTTGGCGCAGGCTGGTGGGTATGGCGCTTGCCTTCACCGGCGTCGCCATCATTGCGACGGCGGGACCGTCGTCGCCTGATCCGGAAACGCGCATTGGCGTCGGTGTGGGCCTTGTTGCGGCGGCGGCGTTTACGGAGGCTATCGGCGCTGTGCTGGTGAAACGCGCCACGGCCTTTACGCCGCATCAATTGCTTGCATGGTTTTCGCTGGTCGGCGTGATCGGACTGACGATTATGACCACGATATTCGAAACAGGTCAGGTGGAGGCGTACAAGGCCGTCGATAAATGGCTGTTCGCTGGGGCGGTGCTTTATTCTGCAGTCGCAGCGTCGATTATCGGGCATTCAACTTATTACTGGTTGCTGCATCGGCTGCCTGTCAGTGTTGTTGCGCCAAGCGTGTTGCTGACCACCATGTTTGCCGTGTTTTTCTCGGTCGCCTTGCTGGGCGATCCGTTTGGACCCAGAATGGCGGTTGGCGGTTTGCTGACCATCGCCGGCGTTGGGGTCGTGCTTTTGCGAAATATCAAGAAACAGCCCCATACTGGCGTTCTTGCCGAACCGCCTGGGTAGTCCATGAAGCTGATCGATGCGCCTTCTCCGAATTTTGATGAACGCGGCCGCGACATCGACACGGTCGTGCTTCATTACACGGGGATGCCCACAGGAAAAGAAGCGCTAGAGAGACTTTGTGATCCGCAGGCGAAAGTAAGCGCGCATTACCTTGTTGAAGAAAATGGCGACATTTATCGCCTCGTTGATGAAGTGAAACGAGCGTGGCACGCAGGCGTTGCCTACTGGCGCGGCGATATCGACATCAATGCGCGTTCCATCGGTATTGAGATCGTCAATCCGGGGCATGCCTGGGGCTATCGCGACTTCCCCGAAGCTCAAGTAACAGCCGTTATCGCATTGGTGAAAGACATATGCTCACGCCATAAAATTTCGCCAGCGCGGGTGGTCGGCCATTCCGATGTTGCGCCGCGCCGTAAAGAAGACCCCGGTGAAAAATTTCCGTGGAAAAAGTTAGCTGACGCAGGGCTGGCGCTGGCCCCGTTTGAGGGAGATCCCAAAGACGGCGAGGGCGTGACGTTCGATGAAGCACTGAAAGCACTTTCTGATATCGGCTACGACGCCAATCTCGGGGATTATACAGCGGGGTTGCTCGCCTTTCAGCGGCGTTTTTGCCCGCAGTCGCTAGGGCAGGGATTTGATGCAAGAACCCGGGCGGCGTTGATCTACGCTAGCGGTCTTTAACGCGGTTGCATTGATAACGCGTCACGTCCTAACATGGCCGAAATTCCATGGAGGGGCGTTATGTTCCGTAAGCTGATTAATTGTGTTGCCGCGATAATAGTGGCGTCTTTTTCAATCGCGATCGCGCAAGACATAGGTCCCGGCGGCAGGCCAGTGGGCGAGACGTGGTCCAGAAGCCCGGTAATTGCCGAACACGGCATGGCAGCGACAGCCCATCCGCTGGCGAGCCAGGTCGCAATCGATGTCCTGAAGCAAGGCGGCAGTGCAGTGGATGCGGCTATCGCGGCGAATGCAACGCTTGGTCTGATGGAGCCGACCGGCAACGGCATCGGCGGCGATCTTTTCGCTATCATCTGGGACCCGGAAACGGAAAAGCTTTATGGGCTCAACGCATCGGGGCGCAGTCCCATGGGCCGCAGTTTTGAAGATTTGCTTAGTGCGTTAGGCGATGCGGATTCATTGCCGCCATTCGGGCACCTTCCCGTTACCGTGCCGGGCGCTGTCGATGGCTGGTTCGAAATGCATGAACGGTTCGGAAAACTTTCCATGCGGAAAAATCTGGCGCCGGCGATTTCCTATGCTGAAAACGGTTTTCCGGTGTCGCCGGTGATCGCCTATTACTTGCAGATGAATCTCGACCGGTTCGAGGAACGCCTCGACATGATTGGTGAGTTCGATAACGCCCGGGAAACATACTTCGCCAACGGAGCGCCGAAAACGGGAGAGATTTTCAAAAACCCCGATCTCGCCAACACTTATGACATCATTGCCCGCAAGGGCCGCGATGCGTTCTACAAAGGCGAGATTGCGCGGGCCATGGACGCCTACTTCAAGCGTATCGGTGGCGATTTGAGACTTGAAGACTTTGCAGCCCATGAAAGCGAGTGGGTGGAACCCGGTTGCGTGGAATACAAGGACGGCGTCGAGCTTTGCGAGCTGCCGCCGAATGGGCAGGGGTTCGCCGCCCTGCAGATGGTCAACATTTTGAAAAATGTTGATCTGACGCAATGGGATCGCGGCAGTCCGGAAGTGCACCATTATATCACCGAAGCAAAACGGCTGGCGTTTGAGGATGTCGCACGCTTTTACGCCGACCCGGCTTTCGCGGAAATCCCGGTTGACTGGCTCTTGTCGGATGAATATGGCCGCGAACGGTTTGCGCTGATTGATCCGGAAAAAGCGAATCCAGAACCTGCGCCCGGTGATCCGAAGATCGAAGGGCCTGGCGACACGACTTATCTCACTGTCGCCGACAAAAACGGTATGATGGTCTCGCTCATCCAGTCGAACTATCGCGGCATGGGGGCCGGGCTTGTCGCCGACGGTCTTGGTTTCATGTTTCAGGATCGCGGCGAGTTATATTCGCTCGATCCGGACCATCCGAATGTTTACGCGCCCGGCAAGCGCCCCTTTCACACGATTATTCCGGCGTTCGTGAAAAAGGATGGCGCGCCGCTGATCAGTTTCGGTCTCATGGGCGGCGCCATGCAGCCGCAAGGCCATGTGCAAATCCTGATTAATTTGTTCGACTACGGCATGAATCTGCAGGAAGCCGGCGACGCCGCGCGGCTTAATCACAGCGGCGGGCGCGCATCGACAGATCGGTTAGGGGAGGCGCCTGACAATGCGCTTGGCGTTCTGAATGTGGAGGCTGGCGTGCCGGAAGCGACGATTGATGCGTTGCGGGCCATGGGCCATGACGTCAATGTCGTTGAGAACGGTGTGATGTTCGGCGGCTATCAGGCGATCATGCGCAATCCTGAGACCGGGGTTTACTGGGGTGCAACGGAGATGCGCAAGGATGGCACGGTCGCCGGATACTAATCGTAACGGCGCAATCGTTGTTATGATTTATGCAAGTGCGGTAACAGCTTCGAACAGCAGTGTTACGCCAAAGACCAGAGCGACCGCTGCGCAGAGGCCCTCATAGGCGGCGTTGGACAAGTCCTTTGCAGGCGAAATGTTGAACGTGGCGCCGATCCCGATGGGTTGAGGTGTCCGCATGGCGGTCCAGCAGACAGCGGCCGTCATGAAGGTAAGCCACGGAAACAGAATAACGGAGATGGAGACGCCGGCGCCCAGAGCGAACATCGCGGCGGTGTTAGAGCGGAAAAGGTTACGCATTTGTCGTCCAGTTGAAAAACAACTAAGGACATAAAGCGGTAAGTCTAATTTCGGCTGACTGTCTTGAGCGCAGATCAAACCACTCCGGAAAGCCTTTGTTAGCCATGTTATTGGCGAGCCTGCCTTGACCTTTCGCGTTCTGGCCCTCAAATCGGCGAACGCCAGACGGTCGGACGGCCGCCGGTATCGCCTCCGGGCGACGCGGGAGGAAAGTCCGGGCTCCATGGAGACAAGGCGCCGGGTAACGCCCGGCCGGGGTAACCCGAGGGAAAGCGCCACAGAGAATATACCGCCCCGTTTCGGGGTAAGGGTGAAAAGGTGCGGTAAGAGCGCACCGCCGGACCAGCAATGGGACGGGCATGGCAAGCCCCGCCTGGAGCAAGACCGAATAGGGATAACGCGCTGAAAAGCAGGCGTGTCTTCGCGCTGAGTTATCCGGGTTGGTTGCTTGAGCACGCCAGTAATGGCGCGCCTAGAGGAATGGTCGTCGCGCCGCAAGGCGTACAGAACCCGGCTTACAGACCGTCTGGCGTTTATTTTAGAGTCGCGTATCTATACGAAGTTTCGCAACGGAGAATTCACATGCCGTCTTTCGATATTGTTTCTGAAGTCGATCTGTCCGAAGCCGACAACGCCATTCAGAATATCACGCGTGAAATTTCTACGCGTTATGATTTCAAGGGATCGAAATCGACTGTCGAGCTTAAAGAGGGCGTGATCACAATCTTTGCCGATGACGATCTGAAGCTTCGTCAGATGCACGAAATCCTGCAGGGCAATATGCAAAAGCGTGGAATTGAACCTGGCTCGCTCGATTATCAAAAAGAAGAACCGGCAGCCGGCCAGGCCGTCCGGCAACGCGTCTTGATCAAGCAAGGCATCGACAAAGAACTTGCCAAGAAGATTGTCAAAGCGATTAAGGGAGAGAAATTTAAGGTGCAAGTCGCCATTCAGGGTGATGCTTTACGCGTGACAGGCAAGAAACGCGATGACCTGCAGGAAGTCATTACCTTTGTAAAAGCAATGAAACAGGAGCAGCCATTCCAGTACCAGAATTTCCGCGACTAGCGTCTTAAAAGATGCATGAAAAAAGCGCGACCCTATGGCCGCGCTTTAGTTTATCCAAGTTGGCAGTCTTGGGCTGCTTTAGAGAGTGATTAAGCTGCAGCGGCTTTGCCCGGGATACCGTGGATCGCTGAACGCATCCAGCGGAAGCCGCCAATCATCAGCACAAGGCCGATATAGCGTACGATGTAAATACCAAGATCATCGGTGAAGCTTTTGGCCATCCCGCCGATCGCGGCGTAAATCGACTGGATCTCAGCGCCGGAGGAGCCCATGGCCGCAATCGGCCATACGGTGCGGTCGATCAGAAGCGCCAGAAGGCCGACCTTCCAGAGATTGGATTCGCCCTTTGCGAACATGGCGAACAGAAACGCCAGAATAATTGCGCGAGGCAAGTCCGCGCCCGAAAAGCCAATGCCGATAATGTATTGAAGATCCTGCATGGTGATCCCCTGAAAATTGTTCCAAATGCATTTACGCCTGATTAGGGTTAATACGGCGTAAAGCGGTGATGCTTTTCAGCAAGTTTCGGGTGTTATCGGGCGCGGCTATGTCTAAACAAAACCTTATGAACGCTATGACCCAGATCACAAACATTGCGCCCATAAGCGCTAAACGGCTCGATGGTTACGCACCGGTTGGACGCGCCATTGATTTCCTCACTGCGCATGCGGAGGATCAGCCGGGATTGGAAGATGTCGCCGCCCATGTGGGCTTGTCGCCAGCGCATTTCCAGCGTGTCTTTAAAGCCGGCGCCGGCGTATCGCCGAAACGGTTTCTGCAATATCTTGCGGCGCAAGAAGCAAAGCGCGCCATGTCGAGTGGCGAAGATGTTCTGTCTGCGTCGCTTTCAGCAGGGCTTTCGGGCTCGTCGCGATTACATGATCTTTTTCTGGCGTCGGAAGCGATGACGCCTGGCGACTATCGCCGAAAAGGCGCAGGGCTCGTCATACGTCATGCGTTTATCGAAGGACCGCTCGGCCGCGTGCTGATTGCTGCGACGGACAAGGGCGTGTGCTGGATGAGTTTCGCCGAAGAGGGCGGGGACGTATTGCATCTTGCCGAAATGAAACATGACTGGTCGGCGGCGGAATTTATCGAGGACGAAGGATTAGTCGCGCCTTTGGCGGCGCGCGCTTTTGCATTCGCCCTTAACCGAAAAACCGACGAACCATTACGTCTGCATGTTAGGGGTACAAACTTTCAACTGAAAGTCTGGGAAGCCCTTTTAAAAATTCCCTATGGCGGATGCGCAACCTATGGCGACATCGCAAGAGAAATCGGGTCGCCACGGGCGAATCGCGCGGTCGGCTCGGCTGTCGGCGCCAACCTCATTTCCGTTCTCATTCCCTGTCACCGGGTCATTCTTTCTTCCGGCGTCATTCACAACTACCGCTGGGGCGTTGCGCGCAAGAAAGCGGTGCTCGCCATGGAAGGTGCGGTCACTGCTGCGTAAAAAAAACGCCCCGGGTTCTCCAGGGCGTTTTTTCAGATGTGCAAGTGTAGCGTCGGTCGGTTTAGCTCTTAAGCCACTTCGGCGGCTTTTTCCTCCTGCGGGTCGCGAAGCACATAGCCGCGGCCCCAGACAGTTTCGATGTAATGTTCGCCCTGTGTCGCGGCGGCAAGTTTCTTGCGCAGCTTACAAATAAAGACGTCAATGATTTTCAGTTCCGGTTCATCCATGCCGCCATAAAGGTGGTTCAGGAACATCTCTTTCGTGAGCGTCGTGCCCTTGCGGAGCGATAACAGCTCCAGCATCTGATATTCCTTGCCGGTGAGGTGGACGCGCTGGCCGGCGACTTCCACTGTCTTTGCGTCGAGATTTACAACCAGCTTGCCAGTTGTAATCACTGACTGTGAGTGACCTTTTGAACGGCGGACGATGGCGTGAATGCGTGCAACCAGCTCGTCCTTGTGGAATGGTTTAGTCATGTAATCGTCAGCGCCGAAGCCGAGGCCGCGCACTTTGGTTTCGATGTCGCCCTGGCCCGTGAGAATGAGGATCGGCGTATTCACTTTCGAAACGCGCAATGTCTTTAATACGTCAAAACCGGTCATGTCCGGCAGGTTCAGGTCGAGCAAGATGATGTCATAATCATATACCTTGCCCAGATCGACGCCCTCTTCGCCAAGGTCGGTGGTGTACACATTGAACCCGTCCGACTTCAGCATCAACTCGATGCTCTGTGCCGTGGCGCCGTCGTCTTCGATCAGCAAAACCCGCATGTTCAGTCTCCTGTTCGGCGCGTCGTTCCCCTCGAAACTTTCCGCGCTCTTCATCTTTGTCGCTAATAGCTAACGACCATAAGCTTTCATAATGGTTAACAACATGAACGGCTTTGGCGGCTTTTGGGGTCTTGCTTTAATCGCCCGCAAACACTCCTTACCGGGTGAGCCCAGTAATTCCGTGATTTGCAGGCCATGTCATTAAGCATATGGATTTTTTTGAAAGTTAAATCAGTTCACCAGTTTACGAGTGCTTAATCGGTCTGGCGTTAAGCATGTTGATTAAGAAAGCGCCGCTGAACGGTGACGGGAGTGAAACGGTTTTAATCCGTATCGGGACCGAAACAGAGGTTAAGCTGCGAAAGGACGTTTGCAACCAAACCGGAGTTCGCTTGATGGATGAGCATGCATACGAAAACTG
Organism: Hyphococcus flavus; assembly: GCF_028748065.1. Lineage (GTDB taxonomy): Bacteria > Pseudomonadota > Alphaproteobacteria > Caulobacterales > Parvularculaceae > Hyphococcus > Hyphococcus flavus. Next base: position 2,190,827 of record NZ_CP118166.1, read on the forward strand.
GACTCAAGATCGTTGTGCGGGCCTTGATATTTCCTTGGGGCAGCGCCACGGCCTTTCGCGCTTGTTGAAGCTGGCGCGCGAGGAGCGTCAGTCGTTGCGGGCGGATCTTGATGACATCAAGGCGGCGAGGGCGGCGGCGGATCGTTCACTGGAGGCGTGCCTGCAACAGGGCGAGGCGGGTCTTGAGCGCCAGACGGCCTTGCGGCGACTGTTGAATTCGCTCGATCGCAGCGGTGATGCGATCCGGGAAAAGCTCGCCGTCGTTCAGGGCGAAGCAATACGGCTCGACGGGCTTATCAGTCCCAATGGCGGTTCGCATGTTGTCCCGCTCCAGCAAGCCGTTCGAAAAACAGCCTGAACCTCAGCAACGTTCATGTTCACGATTTTTTAACGCCCAGCTTTTGAGAATGGACTGAGCGAACCTTGGGCTGGCTGAACCGGATATGTTCCATTTCTGTTCCGTAATCAGTCAGAAAAAAGAGCGCATTTGGGCGAATCAACCTTTGACCGCCCATAAATTCCCATGCTATCCCATGTTAACCCAATTTTGAACGGGTAAGGGGCGGCGTGCGCCCGGCTGAAACCAGCCGGATCGGCGCCGCGGCGGAGGATGCGGCATGCGGCGCGTGACCGGGGCCCGGTTTTTTGGGTCCTATGTCAATAAGATTGATGCGAAGGGGCGGCTGGCGACGCCGGCGCTGTTTCGCCGTGCGCTCAACCTGCCCGAAGAAAATGTCGTTTATTGCATACCGTCCACAGAAGAGCCCTGTATCGAATGCGGCGGCGGCGACTACATCGACAATCTGATGGAGATGATTGACCAGCTCGATCCGTTCTCTCCGAAGCGCATCAGTCTCGAACGCACCATCGCCACGCAGATGACGCCGCTCTCTCCCGACAAAGAGGGGCGGATCAATTTACCCGAACCATTGCGAGAACATGCGAAACTTAATGGCGAGGCGCTGTTCGCCGGTCACGTGCGCTCGTTTCAGATATGGAACCCGGACATTTTTGAAGCGGCGCTCGGCGAGGCGAAAAAAATCGCCAGCGATGCGCGCCTCTCTCTACGCAACCCGACCCCTAACGGGGGCAGCGCATGAACCAGGCAGTACATACACCTGTCATGCTGAAAGAGGTGCTGGCCGCGTTAGCGCCGAAAGAAGGCGGTGTTTACGTTGATGCGACTTTCGGCGCTGGCGGCTACTCGCGCGCAATATTGAATGCGGCCGATTGCACCGTTTACGGATTTGATCGCGATCCGACCGCAATTGAACGTGCAAAAGAATGGGCGACGCAATTTGCCGGGCGCCTGTTTCTCATCAACCGGCCGTTTGCTGAAATGCGAGAGGCGCTTGAAGAGCAAGGCGTTGAAGTCGTCGATGGCGTTGTGTTCGATCTCGGCGTTTCTTCAATGCACCTAGACGAGGCGGAACGCGGGTTTTCTTTCCGTCACGACGGCCCTTTATCCATGCGGATGGATGGCGGCAAGCCTGATGCCAGTGACGTTATCGCGAAAGCAGATGCGAAGGATCTCGCAGCAATCTTTCGCGCTTATGGCGAGGAAAAACGCGCCGGCCAGCTTGCCAGAGCCGTTATCAAGGCCCGCGACAAAGGGCCGATAGAGACCACCAGCCATCTTGCCGGAATTGTTGAAGCCGCGACTCCTGCAGCAGTGCGTCAGAAAATTCATCCCGCGACGCGCGTCTTCCAAGCGTTGCGGATATTCGTCAATGATGAACTTGGCCAGCTTGTTGCCGGGCTTCGTGCGGCGGAACGGCTGTTGCGACCGGCAGGACGGCTTGTCGCCGTGACGTTTCATTCGCTTGAAGACCGCATCGTGAAAAGGTTTCTTGTTAGCGGTGAGATGCGCAAAACGAAATCGCGGCATTTGCCGCCTGATGAATCGCAGCCGGCCGCGTTTTCACTGCTCTATAGCAAAGCGATTGCGGCGAGCCGGGAAGAGGCGGGGGAAAATCCGCGCGCACGGTCGGCGAAATTGCGTGCAGCAGAACGCACTAATGCGCCCCCGCAAACGGCTGATGCAAGCGCTCTTGGCGCGCCGCGCTTAAAAGAATTATCGTTCATGACGGGAGGGATATAAATGATCCGTATTTCAACTATATTTTTATGCATTATTTTAGCAGCGGCGGCGTTTGGGCGATACCGTGCGGAAGTTTCTGTACGGGAGTTGCGTGAAGAAATAGATCGGATCGAGACGAGCCAGGTTGAAGAAATTCGCTCCATTCAGATGTTGCGCGCCGAGATAGCTTATCTCGAAAATCCGGAACGGCTTGCAAGGATTGCCGATACAAAAACAGATCTCAGGCCGTCCACAGGCGATCAGTTGATGGGTGTGCGAGAGTTTGCTTTGGCGTTTGGGCTTGAAGACGCCGGAGAAGATGCTGGGAGCGAGCCCGACAACACCATTCTCAACGCCATGGCTATGGCTCAACTGACAGGTTCTCAGCTAACGGCTAGCCAGTCAGCCGGAACAGAGCAGGTCAACAGCCGCTGAAACCAGGAGGAATAGGCCCCCGTGTTCGGTCGAAAGCAAAAGCGGTTAAAGCCAAGAGCGTATGTGATAGCTGATACGCGTTCTGTCGAGAGAGATACGGCGGCGCTGCACATAAAGGCGTCCGGCGCGCGTGGCCGTTTCGCCGATCGTGCGCGGGTGCGCGTGATGATGTGCGCAGTCGTCTTTGTGTTTGTCTTTGGCGCACTCGGCGTAAGGTTGGCTTTTGTCTCTTTCGGCCAGATTGAGACGTCAAGCCTGTACGCAGAAGCAACGCATGCGGATGGACCAAGGCCGGAAATCGTTGACCGCAACGGCGCCTTGCTGGCCGCAGACCTGCCTGTCATCGCATTGGAGGTAGCGGGCCGTGATGTCTGGGATGCAGGCGAGACGGCGCAAAAGCTGGCGAATGTATTGCCGGGCATCGACCCTGTTGAACTCACCTTGAAACTTGAGGAAGGCCGCTACGAAGAGGTCAAGTCGGATCTTACGCCGACAGAACGAAAAGCGGTTTTCGATCTCGGCTTGCCTGGTGTTCGTTTTGCCGCGCGGGTCGACCGGTTTTACCCCCAGGCTGATCTTGCCGCGCATGTCATCGGTCATGATGAGCCGGGCAAGGGCGGCGTCATGGGGTTGGAGAAAGCGGCGAACCGTTTTCGCGGCGATGGTCAACTGCGCGCCTCGATCGACATCCGCGTGCAACAGGCGCTTGAAGACGAACTCTCCAGCACAATGAAAACTTTCCATGCTGAAGCTGCATGGGGCGCGGTCATGGATGTCGAGACAGGCGAGATCGTGGCGTTGGCGAGCATGCCAGACTTCGATCCGAACGAGCCGGGCGCCGCACCGGACGATTTTCGCCGCAATCGCGCCACCTATGACAATTATGAGCTTGGCTCGGCGTTCAAGTCATTCACAGCCGCAGCGATTATGGATGCGGGTCTGGCCAGTGAAGCGACGCCGTACGACGCGCGAGGAACCTATAAAGTCGCCGACCGCATCATCAGGGATTTTCATGGTGAAAACCGCATTCTGACCTTATCGGAAGTTGTGCAGCATTCTTCAAACATTGGCGCCGCGCGTATGGCGATAGAGTTGGGTTCGAAAGAACAACGGCGTGTTCTGAAAGATCTCGGGTTGTTTGAAGCGCTTCCGATTGAGCTTAATGAAAACCGCGCGCCGCAACTTCCCGCCCAATGGGGGCCGGTAGAAACGGCGACGATTTCCTATGGTCACGGCATCTCCGTTACCCCGCTGCATCTTCTGGCGGCTTATTCGGCAGTGGTGAATGGCGGCGTTTATAGAACGCCGTCTTTCCTTGCGGTCGATGAGGCGCCGGAGGGGCGGCGGGTCTTCAAACCGGAAACGAGCGCCGCGATGCGTCGTGTCTTGCGCCGCGTGATAACGGACGGCACCGCGGAATTCGCCGAAGCGCCCGGCTATTATCCGATTGGTAAAACTGCCACCGCCGACAAGGTTTCCAAGACTGGCGGTTATGAGAAAGATGCGCGCATCGCGAGTTTTGTCGGTGCGGTTCCCGGTTATGCGCCTCGCTATGCGATCCTGATTACGTTTGATAATCCGCAAGCGATTGAGGGTACCTATGGCTATGCGACGGCCGGGTGGAATGCGGCGCCGGCCTTTTCGCGTTTTGTAGAACGCGCAGCGCCGCTATTAGGATTGTCGCAAGTGGGCGACACAACAGCGCTGGCCGCGTTCATCACCGGCGAGCCGCCTGCAGACCGGTTTTCGAGACGCCGTCAGGCGCGTCTTGAGGTTGCTGACGGGGAGCGGGCGCGTTGAAACTGTCTGAACTTTCCGGCGAGACTTTCTCGCCTGACCCCGTCATTGCCGGTCTTACGGCAGACAGCCGCGCCGTGACGCGCGGCTTTCTGTTTGCCGCGCTGCCTGGCGTCAATTTCGACGGTGCAAAGTTTATTCCGCAAGCAGAAGAAAATGGTGCTTGCGCGGTGCTTGCACGGCCCGGTGTGGCGTCGAGACTGCCAATAGTTGTCGATACCGAACCGCGAAAGCGCCTTTCACAGATGGCGGCGCGGTTTTATCCGCGTCAGCCTCAAACGATCGCCGGCATCACTGGCACTAACGGCAAAACATCGACGGCGCGGTTCACCGCGCAGATCTGGCAGCGTCTTGGCAAGGTCTCTGGCAGCCTGGGCACGCTCGGAGCGCAGGCCGAAAACTATGATCGAAACCTGATCCACACGACGCCTGATCCAGTTATGCTGCATCAAACGCTGCAAGAGATGGCGGATGAAGGCGTCACGCATCTCGCCATGGAAGTATCGAGCCATGGTCTGGTTCAGAACCGCGCTGACGGCGTGAAATTCAAAATCGCGGCATTCACGAATATTACGCAAGACCATCTCGATTATCACGCCAGTTTTAATGAGTACTTCGCTGCAAAGGCGAGGTTGTTTGACGAGCTGGTGAGCGATGAGGGCGTTGTTGTTGTCAACGCAGACGGCGAGGGCGCGGAAGAGATTGTTAATCTCGTAAAAAAGCGTGGACTGAGGGTTATTACAACCGGCGTAAAGGGAGAGAGCGTTCAGATCACTGAAGCGGTACCGCAACTGTCCGGGCTCAATCTCTCAATTGTTGTTGATGGGAAAACTTATGTCGTTACAACGCCTTTGATTGGCGCGTTTCAGGCGGAGAACGTGGCGCTTGCGGTTGGCGTTGCGATGGCGTCTGGCGCCGGAGCGGGTGATATAATTCCGCTGCTTGAATATATCACTGGCGCGCCCGGACGGATGCAGATGGTTTCGAGCATCAACGGGGCGGGGGTTTATGTTGACTATGCCCATACGCCTGATGCCGTGGCGACAGCGCTGAAAGCAATTCGGCCACACGCCAAAGGCCGCGTCGTAACCATCATTGGGGCCGGCGGCGACCGGGACAAAGCCAAACGTCCGCTCATGGGGGCGGCGGCATTCGAAAACGCAGATACAGTGATTGTTACCGATGACAATCCACGGAACGAAGGTCCTGCGGCAATCCGCAAACAAGTCATGGAAGGTTGTCCTGACGCGCAGGAAATAGGCGACAGGGAAGAAGCCATCGCGGCGGGGGTCGCGATGCTCAAAGACGGCGACGTGCTGCTGATTTTGGGGAAAGGGCATGAAACCGGACAGGTGGTGGGTGATAAAATTTTGCCGTTCGACGACGCGGAAGTTGCTTCCCGCGCGATTGCGAACCGCATGAAGGAGCTCGGGCGATGACAACTGCACTTGAAAAATTATGGACGGCTTATGAAGCGGCGGCAGCGACCGGCGGCGCCCTCTGTTCGCGTGGCGGCGACCCTAAGCGCTGGGATGCTGAAGAATGGTCTGCAGGCGGGATATCGATTGATACGCGCACGCTAAAACCAGGTGATATTTTCGTGGCGCTACGCGATGCTCGTGATGGACATGAGTTTTTGCAATACGCGTTTGACGCTGGCGCGGCAGCGGCGCTGGTGGCGAAGGCGCCGGAAAATGCGCCTGAAGGAGCGCCATTGCTTGTTGTCGGCGACACGCTGGAGGGGTTGCGCGATCTCGCCAAAGCCGCGCGCATACGCAACTTCGGTAAGCGTATTGCTGTCACGGGGAGCGCCGGAAAAACCAGCACCAAGGAAATATTGCGAGCGATCCTCTCGAGCGCCGGCGTCGTCCATGCGGCGGATAAAAGCTTTAACAATCATTGGGGCGTGCCGTTAACGCTGGCGAAGTTGCCAATGCGCTGCGACTTTGGCGTTTTTGAAATCGGTATGAATCATCCAGGCGAAATAACGCCGCTGACCGGGCTTGTGCGTCCGCACGCTGCGATCGTCACGACGGTTGCTGCGGCGCATCTTGAGTTTTTCAAGTCAGTTGAGGAAATCGCTGAAGCCAAGGCGGAAATTTTTTCTGGTCTTGCGCCCGGCGGCGTCGCCGTTCTGCCGTTCGACAACGATTTTTTTCCGTTGTTGAAAAAACGGGCGGAAGAAGCTGGCGCTGCTTCTTTTGTATCCTTCGGAGAAAAAGACGGCGCCGATTTTCAGTTGCTCAATTATCAGGCGGATGGCGCTGGCGCGCAATTGAAAGCGAAAATCAAAGACAAAATCTACGAATTTCCCTCCGGCATACCGGGGCGGCATCAAGCGACAAACATGCTGGCAGCGCTCGCCGCCGCCGACGCCGTGGGCGCACCGCTGGAGCCTGCTATCCGGGCGCTTGCCGATATTTCGCCAACCGAAGGGCGCGGCGCGCGCGCGCAAATCATTGTTGATGGCGGCGAGGCGACGCTCATTGATGAAAGCTATAATGCTAACCCGGCGTCCATGTCGGCGGCGATCGGCCTTCTCGGCGCCAGCGAGCTTGAAGCCGGAGGCCGCCGCATCGCCGTACTCGGCGAGATGCTGGAACTCGGGCCGGACGCGCCGCAGCTTCATGCCGCTCTTGCCGAAGCGTTAGTTGCGGCGAAGGTTGACCGGGTCTACGCAGCGGGCCAGTTGATGCGTCATCTCTGGGATCAATTGCCGCCGAACATGCGCGGGCTTCACGCCGGCGACGCCGTCGGTCTCGTCGGTCCGGTACTCGATATGGTTGCGCCGGGCGATATTGTCATGGTCAAGGGATCGAACGCCTCTAAAGTAAGTGCTGTCGCGCGCGCGCTGAAAGACAGCGGTAAAAAAGAAAACATAGAAGGCCGGGCCTGATGCTTTATCACTTGCTGACCCCTTACGCGGATCAGTTCCAACTGTTCAACGTGTTTCGCTACCTGACGTTTCGTACAGGCGGTGCGATCATGACGGCGCTGCTGATTGCGTTTTTACTGGGCCCGTCGCTTATCCGATGGATGCGCCGCAAGCAGGGTCGCGGTCAGCCGATCCGCGAGGACGGCCCTCAAAATCATATCATCGAAAAAGCCGGCACGCCGACCATGGGCGGCGTCTTGATCCTGTTGTCGCTGGTGGTTGCGACTTTTTTATGGGCGCGGCTCGACAATATTTATGTGTGGATCGTCATGGGCGTGACGCTTGCCTTTGGCGCGCTTGGGTTCATCGACGACTATCTGAAAGTCACCAAACAGAACGCCAGCGGCGTTGTTGGCAGTCTGAAACTTGCCGTCCAGTTTGCCGTGGCGCTGACCGCCGGCTGGTTCTGCATGGATGCGCTCAGCGCTGCGCCGGATGCGCCGGCGGGTCTCGCCACCGCAGTGCCGGTGCCGTTTGTGCCGCTCGATATTTTCCAGAACTGGTTCAATGCGCCGGGCGTGCCGCTGGGACTCCTGATCATTCCCTTTGCGGCGTTTGTGATTGTCGGCGCGTCGAACACAGTGAACCTGACTGACGGATTGGACGGCCTCGCTACGGTGCCGGTGATGATCGCGGCTGGCACGTATGCGCTTATCGTCTACCTTGTCGGCAACATCATTTATGCCGACTATCTTGGCGTGCCTTATGTGCCGGGTGCGGGCGAGCTTGCGGTCATTTGCGGCGCTATTATCGGGGCGGGGCTCGGCTTTCTCTGGTACAACGCCCCGCCGGCGGCGATTTTTATGGGCGACACCGGCTCGCTGGCACTAGGCGGCGCCATCGGAGCGATCGCTGTTGCCTCAAAACATGAAATCGTGCTCGCGATTGTCGGGGGTCTCTTCGTGCTCGAAGGTCTTTCGGTGATGATCCAGATCGCTTCGTTCAAACTGACGGGCAAGCGCGTCTTTCGCATGGCGCCGATCCATCACCACTTCGAACATCTCGGCTGGAAAGAGTCGACCATTGTCATCCGCTTCTGGATCATAGCCATGGTGCTGGCGATGATCGGTCTTGCAACGTTAAAACTGCGATAGGGTATTCATGATCCTTATCCCTGACGTAAAACGAAAGAATGTCGGCGTCTTCGGTCTCGGCGTGTCAGGCATCGCGACCTGTGAGGCGCTGGTCGCCTCTGGCGCGCGCGTTTATTCTTTCGATGAAAATCGTGAGGCGCGGGACAAGACATCGGATACAGAATACCGCTGCGAGCATCCGAAAAACTGGCCCTGGAAAGAGATGGACTTTCTGGTTGTCTCACCAGGCGTGCCGCTGACCCATCCAAAGCCGCATACAATCGTCCGCAAGGCGCGGATGGAAAACGTGCCGGTGATTGGCGATACCGAACTCTTTGCGCGAGCGCTTAACAAGCTCGACAAGCGCGCGCGACCGCGCATTGTGGGTGTTACTGGCTCTAACGGAAAATCGACAACGACAGCCCTGATCGGCCATATTTTGAAACAGGCGGGCGAGGACGTTTATGTAGGCGGCAATATCGGCGAGGCGGTGTTGTCGCTACCGGCGTTTGCGAGCGATGCGATTTACGTGCTGGAGCTTTCGTCGTTTCAGCTCGATTTGACGGAAACTTTGCGTCTTGATGCTGCGGTGTTCCTGAATTTGTCGCCTGACCATATCGAACGTCATGGCGATGTTGCGGGATACCTCAGATCGAAAAAGCGCATCTTTACAAACCAGACCAAAGAAGACCTTGCTGTCATCGGCGTCGACGATGATTACGCACAGAGCGTGTGCACCGAACTGATGGCGCGCGATGCGGCTGAAGTGCTGCCTGTTTCTTCAGGCAGCGCATTAGGCCGCGGCGTTTATGCGCTTGACGGCAAGTTTTATTGCAACCTCGACGGAAAAACTTTGCTCGCCGGCGATCTGGAGAACGCACGCAGCTTGCGCGGCCCGCACAACTGGCAGAACGCCGCCGCCGCCATTGCGGTTTGTGAGAAATTTGGCGTGCCGCCGGCGCTGGCCGTTAAATCGGCGCAGCGGTTTGAGGGGCTTTCCCATCGGCTCGAAGATGTCGGCCGCAACGGCAAGGTGCTCTATATAAACGACTCAAAGGCCACGAACGCTGACGCCACAGCGCGGGCGCTCGCTGCATTTGACAATATTTTCTGGATCGCCGGCGGCAAACCCAAGGAGGGTGGCGTTGAAAGTTTGAAACCGATGATGGATCGCGTGCATAGCGTCTACCTCATCGGCGAGGCGGCGGCGCAGTTCGAGGAACAATTGCGAGGCTCAGTCCATTGCGTTCTGTGCGGCGATCTTGAAAAAGCTGTCGCGGCGGCAAGTGCGGATGCGCTGAAATCCGACAAGGCAAACCCTGTCGTTTTATTGTCGCCGGCATGTGCTTCCTATGATCAGTTCAAAAGCTTTGTTGAACGCGGCGACAAGTTTCGCGATCTCGTCGCTGATCTGTCGTCGACAAATGGAGAGGCGGCATGAGGCAGCTTTCCCGGCTTGATGATTCTCCCTTTGCGCGGCTGTGGTGGTCTATCGATCGTCCGAGCCTCGCCATCCTGTCGCTCATCATCGTTATTGGTTTCGTGGTGCTGATGGCGGCGGGGCCATCGGCTGCGTCGCGTATTGGCGGCGTCAGCGAATTTCATTTTTCTGCGCGGCAGCTTATCTTTCTTGGCCCAACGCTCTTCATGATCATGGCGCTGTCATTCCTGACGCCGTTGCAGGCGCGACGATTGGGCGTGATCGTGTTTCTTGCGGCGGTCATCACCATGGTGACGGTTTTGTTGTTCGCCGGTGAAGTGAACGGCGCCAAACGCTGGTTTTACATCGGCGGGTTTTCGATCCAGCCGTCGGAGTTTGCAAAACCCGGATTCGTCATCGCCGCCGCCTGGATGCTGGCCGAGGGCGCGCGCGATCCGAAGTTTCCGGGCGGCGCCATTGCAATCGGCCTTTATGCCGTTTTCGCCGTTCTCCTATTAATGCAGCCTGATTTCGGTCAATGGGCGCTCGTCACTGCTGTTTGGGCGGTAATGTTTTTTGTCGCCGGGTGGAGCTGGTTGTGGATTGCCGGGCTCGGCGTGACAGGGCTTGGCGCGCTCACCGCCGGTTATTATTTTTCCGATCACGTAGCCGCGCGCGTCGACGGATTTTTGAAGCCCGGTTCCAATGAAACCTATCAGGTGGATCGCTCAGTTGAGACGCTGGCGAATGGCGGCGTGTTCGGACGCGGCGAAGCGGCTTCCGTAAAGGGCGCGCTGCCGGATGCGCATACGGATTTTATTTTCGCTGTAGCGGGTGAAGAATTCGGTTTTGCGCTTGCCGTGTTGATCATCCTGTTGTTTGCGATTTTTACCGCGCGCGTCATGGCGGTGGCGGCGGGGCTCAAATCCATGTTCGCGCAATGCGCGGTGACGGGCCTTGCGGCGCTGATCGGTTTTCAGGCCATCATCAATATCGGCGTCACGCTTCGCGCGTTGCCAGCCAAGGGCATGACGTTGCCGTTTATTTCCTATGGCGGCTCGTCGCTGTTGGCGACGGGGTTGACGGTCGGGTTGATCTTCGCGCTGACCAGAACGCATCAAGGCGTCTTCCGGCGCAAGGAAATCATGCCGTGAATTTTGACGGCCCCATAGCTTTGGCGGCAGGCGGCACCGGCGGACATCTGTTCCCCGCTGAAGCGCTGGCGCAGGAACTCAACCGGCGCGGCCACAAGGTGTTGCTCGTCACTGATGCGCGCGGGAGCCGGTACGCCGCGAACTTTCCAGCCGATGAGCGGTTTGAAATTTCCGCCGCGACGCCGTCCATTGGCGGGCCTGTGGCGAAAGTTACGGCTGCACTTTCCATCGCTGGCGGTTTGTTTACATCGCTGCGCGAGTTCAAAAAAAGAAAGCCGTCTGCTGCTGTCGGCTTTGGCGGTTATCCTTCGCTGCCCGCCATGAAGGCGGCGGAACTGATGAAAATCCCTTACGGTGTGCACGAACAAAATGGCGTGCTGGGCCGGGCGAACCGTCTGCTGGTCAAAGGCGCTCACTTTACAGCGCACGCCTTTCCGGTGCTGGAGAAATTACCGGCGGGCGTGCTCACCATGGAAGTCGGCAATCCCGTGCGCGATGCGGTCGCAGCGCTTGAAGGCGTTGATTACCCATCTCTCGATGGCAAGATCAATGTGCTGATCTTTGGCGGTTCTCAAGGGGCCAGCATTTTTTCTGAAGCGCCCGTGAAGGCGATTGCAAGCCTGCCGGAAGCATTACGTCAGCGTCTTGTCGTTACGCATCAGGCGCGTGAAAGCGAAATGGAAAACGTGAAAGCAGCATATGACAAGGCTGGCGTGAAATCCGACGTTGCGCCGTTCTTTGCTGACTTGCCGCAACGCATGGCGGCGGCGCATCTTGTGTTATCCCGCGCCGGAGCCTCAACAGTGACGGAACTCGCCGCCATCGGCCGCCCATCGATCCTGGTGCCGCTTGGCATCGCCATGGACGATCACCAGACCGGTAACGCGCGGACTTTAAAAGACAAAAATGCGGCCGTGATTTTGCCGGAAAAAGAGATTAACGAGTATGAATTGACCGGCCTTCTGGAGGCGTTGCTGACAAATCCGCAGAGGCTGAAATCCATGGCCGCCGCCGCCAAGGGCGCGGTCAAATCCGGCGCGGCCGCGCGGCTCGCCGATCTCGTAGAAAATATCGTCGCGCAATAATACGCGACACGAAGTAAAGCGTAATATGACGAATAAAGACCAATATTCAAAAATCGATCCGCCTAAAATCAAGGTGCGGCTGCCCTTCGGCGCCGGCGTCGTGCATTTTGTCGGCATCGGCGGGATTGGCATGAGCGGCATCGCCGATGTGATGCGCAATCTCGGCTATGATGTGCGCGGGTCCGATGTGGCCGACGGGCCGAACGTGCAGCGTTTACGCGACAAGGGCGTGCCCATCGTCATCGGCCATAAACCGGAAAATGTCGACGGCGCCGATGCGGTGATCATCTCAACGGCGATCAAGCGCGACAATCCTGAGGTTGCTGCTGCGCGCGCGCGCCACATTCCCGTGGTGAAACGCGCCGACATGCTCGCGGAGCTGATGCGCCTCAAATGGACCGTTTCCGTCGCGGGCACCCACGGGAAAACGACGACGACAACCATGGTCGCGGCGCTGCTCGACGAAGCCAATCTCGACCCGACAGTGATTAATGGCGGCGTCATCAACGCTTACGGCGCCAATGCGCGCATCGGTGAGGGCGACTGGATGGTGGTCGAGGCGGACGAAAGCGACGGCACGTTCATCCGCTTGCCGACAACGGTTGCGATCGTCACCAATATCGACCCTGAGCATCTCGATCACTGGGGCGGATTTGAAAACCTGCGCAACGCGTTTGACATCTTTATCGAGAACACGCCGTTTTACGGTTTCGGCGTCGTCTGTCTCGATCATCCGGAGGTGCAGGCGCTGGTGGGCCGCGTCACCGACCGGCGGCTTATTACATACGGCGTCAATCCGCAGGCGGATGTCCGCGCGGCGAATATCCGGTTTGAGGACGGGACTTCCGTTTACGACATTATTTTCCGCGAGCGCGGGACCGAGATCGGGCGCATCGATAACGTCAAACTGCCGATGCCGGGCGCACATAATGTGTTGAACTCACTACCCGCCGCCATTGTCGCCAAGCGACTCGGCGCCAGCAACGAACAGATCAAATCGGGCTTTGCGAAATTCGCCGGCGTCAAGCGGCGGTTCTCGCCAGCGGGCGAGTGGAAAGGCGTCACCATCATCGACGATTACGGCCATCACCCGGCGGAGATCGCGGCGGTGCTGCGCGCCGCGCGCAACATTGCGTCAGGCAAGGTCATCGCGGTGGTGCAGCCGCACCGATACTCGCGTTTGCAGAACCTGTTCGATGAATTCTGCGCCTGCCTCAATGAAGCGGACGTGGCGTTGATCACCGATGTCTATGCGGCCGGCGAAACTCCACTTGAAGGCTATGACAGAGATAGTCTCGTCGCAGGCCTTGAAAGCCATGGCCACCGCGATGCGAGCGCGCTGAAAAGTTTCGACGATCTGCCGCGCGTGATCGCCGAAACGGCGGAGCCGGGCGATTATGTTATTTGCCTCGGCGCCGGCGACATCACCAAACATGCGAATGCGCTGGCGGGTGCGCTGGAGAAGATTGGGTAAAGTATGTTCAGATCACTTTTCGCCACAATTTCAGTGCTCTTTCTTTTCACATCGCAAGCCATCGCATGCTCGTGCGCCCAGTTTGAAAGTATTGAAGAACATGTTGGCATATCTGATGTTATTTTTATCGGCGCTGCAGAGAAAACAGGTAGAACGTTAAGCGGTTTATTTGGTTCTGAATACAATCGCAGCACACGATTTTCAGTAGCTGAAATGCTTAAGGGCGAGAAAGACGAAAAACTATTTGTGACGCATTATTTGAGTCTAGACTATGGAGCAAATTGTGGACTTACCTTCGAAAAGGGCGTCGAATATTTGGTTTTTGCCTTCCGAAGACAGAATGGATCTCTAACGACGCACAGTTGCATGCGTACGCGTAAGAAAAGTGAGTTCCCTGACGGCTTGTTGGAAGAATACCGCGAAGTGATTAACCCAGGTTAATGGTTTTACCTGTCGCCATGCATCCGAATAGTGAAGTTAGGCTGGTTTCCCCGCTCACCCCGGCGAAAGCCGGGGGCCAGTTAAAACAAAATGACGGGCTTTGCCCGGCTTTATACTTATGCTGGATCCCGGCTTTCGCCGGGATGACCGGGTGGAGGGATTAGGTGAAAAAAATCACCGTCCAATACCTCCCCACTGTCCGTGGCAAGTATATCGAGAACGCGGATCTCTCTGCGCTCACTTGGTTTCGCGTGGGCGGGCTGGCGGATGTGTTGTTCATGCCTGCCGATGAGCAAGACGTGTCGCATTTCCTGAAAGAAACGCCGGAAGAAATTCCGGTTTACGTTATGGGCGTCGGCTCGAACCTGCTGGTGCGCGATGGCGGCGTGCGCGGTGTTGTTATCCGTTTCGGTTCACCGTTTCGCCAAGTACATGTGGAGGGGATGCGCGTCACCGCCGGTGCGGGATGTATAGACGCGCAGGTCGCAAAACGCGCGGCGCAGGAAGGCGTGGCGGGGCTCGAATTCTTTCGCGGCGTGCCGGGCACGATCGGCGGCGCGATAAAAATGAACGCCGGCGCTTATGGCGGCGAGGTAAAAGACGTGCTTGTCGAGGCAGTCGCCTATGACCGCAAGGGCGAGCGGCGGGTTCTTTCGAACGCCGATCTCGGGTTTTCCTATCGTCATTCATCAGCGCCTGATGATCTAATCTTCATCAGCGCAACTTTTGAAGGCACGCCTGACGAGCCCGACGCCATCATCGCCCGCATGGACAAGATCAGCGCCGAGCGTGAAGCCTCGCAGCCGATCCGCGAGCGAACGGGCGGGTCGACCTTCGCCAATCCCGACGTGGAAAAATCAGGCGGCCGCAAAGCCTGGCAGCTCATCGATGAAATCGGCGGACGCGGGCGCATCGTCGGCGACGCGCAGGTTTCTGAGCGCCACTGCAATTTCATGATCAACCGCGGCGACGCGACAGCGGCGGATTTGGAAGAGTTAATAGAGTCTTTACGTAAGGATGTCTTAACAAAAACAGGCGTTGAGTTGCGCTGGGAAATCAAGCGCGTAGGTGAGGCATCGCGATGACAAAAAAATACAACCGCATCGCAGTTCTGAAAGGCGGATGGTCGCCAGAGCGCGAAGTTTCGCTGGTTTCCGGCGCGGCGGCGGCGAAAGCCCTGCGAGAAGCCGGGTATGAGTCTTATGAAATCGACGTTGACCGCGACATCGCCTTGCGTCTCGCCGAGGCAAAACCCGACGCTGTCTTCAATGCGCTGCATGGGCAATGGGGCGAGGACGGGTGTGTGCAAGGTATCCTCGAGGTGATGGACATTCCCTACACCCATTCCGGCGTTCTTGCTTCATCGCTCGCCATGGACAAGCAGCGTGCGAAAGCTGTTTTCGAGGATGCAAAAATTCCGTCGCCTTACGGCGTCATCGTTTCGCGCGAAGAGGCCGCTGGCGGCAAGGTCATGTCCGCGCCTTATGTGATCAAACCGAATGCGCAAGGCTCATCTGTTGGCGTTTTCATCGTGCACGAAGGCGACAACCGCCCGCCAGCGGAACTGACGTCAGAAAAATGGTCGCTCGGCGATGACGTGCTTGTCGAGAAATTCATACCCGGCCGCGAGCTTACCGTTTCCGTCATGGGCGACCGCGCGCTTTGCGTCACAGAGATTACGACCGCGCTCACTTTTTACGATTACGAAGCCAAATATGCTTCCGGCGGTTCTAGCCATGTGGTGCCGGCGGATATTCCGGCGGATATCACCGAACAATGCCTCGATATGGCGCTGCGCGCGCATCAATCGCTCGGTTGCAGAGGCCTGTCGCGTTCGGATTTTCGCTATGATGAAAACGCGGACGGCGACAAGGTTTTCTGTCTCGAAGTCAACACGCAACCGGGCCTGACGCCGACATCCTTGTCGCCGGAGCAGGCTGCGCATCTCGGGATTTCATTTCCTGAGCTTTGCGCTTGGATGGTGGAGGACGCCTCATGCCAAAGATGAAAAAGAAAGCCACGCGCAAAAAATCATCGCGGAAAAAGGAACTGACTTTTTTCGATCGTATTGCAACTATATGGACGCGTTTTTCCTATGCTGCGCTTGCCAGTTCCGTGTTGCTTGCGATTGTCGCGGTCGGATTTTTATGGGCGGGCGGATATTTCGGCCTTGCTGGCGAACAATTGAACCGTTTCGCTGGCGAGCGCGCGGTTTCCGCAGGGCTGGAAATCGAACGCATCACGGCGCGCGGAATGTCGCGCGCGAGCGAAGAAGAAATTCTGAACGCCATCGGCCCTGTCATCGGTTCCTCGATCATGCACTTCGATGCTGACCGCGCCCGCGCTGCTGTTGAGCAGATCGGTTGGGTGCGTGTCGCTGCCGTTTCCCGCTTGTTCCCGAATACGGTGCATGTTTCGGTGCGTGAGCGCGAACCGGCTGCGGTCTGGCAGCTTTCCGGTGATTTGCATTTGATCGATGGTGAGGGGGCGGTAATCCGCGAAGTGAACGCATACGAGTATGCCGATCTGCCGCTGATTGTCGGGGCCGGCGCGCCCGGCGCTGCGAGCGATATGCTCAAAGCGCTGCAGGCCGAGCCTTTGCTTTGGGGGCGTGCGTCAGCGCTTATCCGGGTCAGTGACCGGCGCTGGAACCTGAAAACCCGCGAAGGGATCGACATCAAGTTTCCCGAAACCGGCGAGCGCGCCGCCGTCAGGTATCTCGCGCGTTTACAGGATGAAACGCGCCTCCTTGACGATATGCTCGAATATATTGATCTTCGCAACCCGGATTACTTCGTTTACAGACGAAAGGGTGGTGCTTCAAACGAACAGCCGCTCGGCAGATTGAAAAACGAAGCGCTTTAGGTCGCTAAGAGAGGTCAGGCGTGGCGCATTTGCGCAGCATTAAAAACCGCAAACGGGATGAAACGGCGATCGCCGCCCTGGACATAGGGGCGTCGAAAGTCGCCTGTTTTGTCGCCCGGATATCTCAAGAACCGGGATTTGCGCCGCAGGCGGAAGTCATTGGCGTTGGTTGTTATGGCGCGCCATTGAGATCGCGCGCAACGCCTGATGATGTCGAGACCGGCGTCAGGAACGCTGTTGAGGCTGCTGAACGGATGGCGGGCCAGCAGGTTGACCGTGTTATCGTATCCGTGCCGGGCAAACATTTGCGTGCGCGCCGCATTGGCGTCGATATGGAAATTGTCGGCGGTATTGTCGCGCAGGAAGATGTGGACGACACGCTGGCCGAGGGCGCCAAAATTGCGACGCCGCCGGATTGCGCGCCCCTTCACGCCATGCCGACGAACTTCAGGGTCGATGGCGAAGATGGCTTTGCCGACCCGCTTGGTTTCTCAGGTTCAACCCTTTCCACGGAAATGTTTTCGGTTAGCGCCAAGCAAAGTTATCTCGACAACATGGCGGATATAATCGAGCGATGCGATCTCGACGCCAGCGCGTTTGTGGCTGCGCCCTTTGCTGCTGCGGAAGCGGTGCTTCTCGAAGACGAAAAAGAACTCGGCGTCGTGCTGATCGATATCGGCGCCGTCTCCACTGGTTTCGCTGTTTACGACAACAGCGCATTGATCGCCTGTGGCGGCGTGCCAGCGGGCGGCGGGCACATTACGCGGGATATCGCGCAAATTTTTGGTGCGCCGCTTGCCCATGCAGAACGCATGAAAACCCTTTACGGTTCCGCACTTGCCGGGCCTGGCGATGAACACCGGTTTGTGGACTTCCCACAGTTAGGGATCGCCGATGAAACAGCGCGTGCTTCGCGAGCCGATGTTGCGGAAGTGATCCTGCCGCGGCTTGAGGAAATTTTTGAACTGGTTGCGGAACAACTCCCCGATGATCCAATGCAGCGTTCAGGCTTGAGGCGTGTTGTTCTAACCGGCGGCGGGTCTTTGCTTGTCGGCGCCCGTGAAGTTTCTGAACGCGTGCTCGCCATGAAGGGCAGGTTAGGGCGCCCCATCGCCATTCCCGGTTCACCAGAAGCGGCGGGCGCGCCAGCGTTTTCCGTTTGCGCGGGGCTTGTTCAGCATTACGCGAATTTAGGGCGGGATAGCGAAAATACGCTTGGCGTTTTGCACCAATCACTTCAAGCAGGAAATCAATCGTCCGTGTTCGGCGGCGTTGAAGCTTGGCTCAGGGCGAAATTTTAAGAGATTCATTTGTTCGTTAAGGCGGCGTTAACCTTTTGGAAAGGGTTCTGAACGATTCTTTAACGAATGAATTAACCAAACGGGGTTTCCTGCATCTCAATGATGCAAACTGGGGCGGCCCTCCACCTTGCGCATAACCGGAGACATTCATGCCACTCAATCTTAGCGTTCCTGAACTCACTGAATTGAAACCGCGCATTACGGTTATTGGTGTCGGCGGGGCCGGCGGCAATGCCGTAAACAACATGATCGAAAGTCAGCTGGAAGGCGTTGACTTTGTTGTCGCAAATACTGACGCGCAAGCAGTTGGGCTGGCTAAGGCTGAAAAAAAGATTCAGCTCGGCGTGAAGACGACACAAGGCCTCGGCGCTGGGTCCATTCCTGATATCGGGCGTGCTGCGGCTGAGGAGTCCCTCGATGAAATTCTCGAGCATGTGGGTAATGCGCACATGCTGTTCGTCACTGCCGGTATGGGCGGCGGCACTGGTACTGGCGCGGCGCCGGTGATCGCCAAGGCTGCAAAAGAGCGGGATATTTTAACTGTCGGCGTTGTCACGAAGCCGTTCCATTTCGAGGGCGCGAGGCGCATGCGTCTTGCCAGCTCTGGTATTGAAGAGCTGCAAAAGCATGTCGATACGCTGCTGATCATTCCGAACCAGAATCTATTCTCAATCGCCAATGAGCGCACAACATTCCATGAAGCGTTCGCCATGGCGGATCAGGTGCTGCATTCGGGCGTTCGCGGCATCACCGATCTAATGGTCATGCCGGGCCTTATCAATCTCGACTTCGCTGACGTGCGCACAGTGATGAGCGAGATGGGCAAAGCGATGATGGGTACAGGCGAGGCTGAAGGCGAAAAACGCGCTATCCAGGCCGCCGAGGCCGCGATTTCCAACCCGCTCCTTGATGAAGTGTCCATGAAAGGCGCCAAGGGCGTTCTCATCAATATCACCGGGTCCATGGACATGACGCTGTTTGAGGTTGATGAAGCGGCGAACCGGATCCGCGCCGAGGTTGACCCTGACGCCAATATCATTGTCGGTTCGACATTTAATCAGGACCTCGAAGGCAAGGTTCGCGTTTCCGTGGTCGCAACGGGTATTGATATTGAAGAAAACGAAGTCGCGCGGCCGCAGATCAAGATCAATACCGGCGCAGTTTCTAAGCCATGGCGCGAGCCGGTAAATGTGGACAAGCCCGCTGTTGCGCCGAAACCTGATGTCGTGACGCCGCCATCGGCGCCGGCTGCTGCGGCCGCTACGCGTGCAGCGCCTCAGGCAATTCGGCCTACGGTTTCATCTTCAGCGTCTGCGGCGCAAAATCCCGTTGGCGACGTTCATGAACGAATCCGCAAGATGCTCACCGAAGGCGCCGCTGACCCGCGACCGTCTTCTCCTCTTGCGAAACCAACCAGTCCTGTACCGCAACGCTCGACCGTTCGGGCGGCTGACGAAGCGCATCGGCAGGGGCAAAACCCGTTTCGAAGCGCGCAAGCAATCGGGAAGCATTCTCTCGAAGCTGCAGTCGACATGTTCAAGGCCCTGAGCGGTGGCGAAGAGCGTCGCGAAACCGCGCCAGCGCGCGCGCCAGAGCCGGCGCCATCGAATCCCAACGCCCCGCGCGGCGACCTGTTTGACGATCAAGATGACGCTGATCTTGAAATTCCGTCTTTCTTACGGAAAAAGAAGACTGGATAAGCGTTCAAGAACTTGAAACTATTAGTAAAACCGCGCATGAGCCATTATGGCCATGCGCGTTTTTTTATGGCTCTTTGATAAGAATCCGCAATAAACCTTGATAATGCTTATGTTTCGCGCGCGCAAAAAATCTGTAAGCTACTATCGCCTGGGTCACGGTCCTGTTGCCTCGCCCGGTATTAACGGGTCAAATAAGGCAGGGTATGGGTATTTTTGGCGTATGGGGCGGGGGAGTAAGCATCGTATGAGTCTGCTGGCGCGGCAGCGAACCGTCCAAAAAGAAATTACGTTTTCAGGTGTTGGCTTGCATTCCGGCGTTGAATGCCGGGCTGTTTTGAGGCCGTCTGAAGCTGATGCCGGTATCGTTTTCAGGCGGACAGACCTTGATGGCGGCGCCAACCTTATCACAGCGTCGCCATCCCGAGTTGTGTTTGCCGATCACGGCACGACGCTGGCCAATGAGAGCGGCGTCAAAGTCGCTACAGTTGAACACATCATGGCGGCGCTCGCTTTGTGCGGCATCGACAATGTTGTGGTGGATGTTGAGGGCTCTGAAATCCCCATACTCGATGGCAGTTCCGCACAATTCGTGAGAGAAATTGCGGGTTCAGGATGCCTGGAGCTTATGGCGCGGCGCAAGCCGCTCGCCATTTATTCTCCGGTTCGCGTCGAGGATGGCGATCGTTTCATAGAGTTCACACCTGGACCACGACGTATTCATGTGGAAATTGATTTTGATAATTGCCTGATCGGCCGTCAGGCATTGACGCTCAATCTTGAAAACGAAGATGATCTGGCAAAACTGGCTTGCGCCCGGACATTCTGCCGTCTGGAAGAGGTTCAAGTCCTAAAGGATGCCGGGCTCATCCGGGGCGGCGCTCTTGCGAATTCGATCGTCGTCGATGGGAACAGGCTGTTAAATGAAGAGCCGCTTCGTGATCCCTCGGAGTTTGCGCTCCACAAGGCGCTTGATCTCATTGGGGACCTTTACCTGCTCGGAGCGCCCATCAACGGCACTATCACAGCCGTGAAACCGGGCCATGCGATCAATACCCGCGCGGCGCAGGAATTGCTGCAGCATTTTCAAGGTGATCAAACGGCGTCAGTGGAAGCGGCGGACGCCATGCGCGCCACAGCTTGAGGCCAGCAAGGCGTTTGACGAGGCGCCGTGTCCCCACTAGAAATCAGCGCAACGGGTTCGGTAGCCCCTTTTTTCAGAAAGGCGATTTTCGTGACGAGCCATATATCGGTATTTCGTAGGGTTGTTTTAGTTTTTGCCGCCTGTTCTGCGCTCGCGGCCTGTGGTTCTTCAGAAAAGAAAAAGTTCGCCTATGTCGAACGGCCTGTTGAAACGCTCTATTCCAACGCCATCGAGATGCTGGAACGAAAGCGCTACGAAGAAGCGATCGCTTACTTTGAAGAGGTAGAACGGCAACACCCATATTCGGCATGGGCGCGTCGGTCGATGCTGATGAAGGCTTTCGCCTATTATCAAGGCAATGATTATGACGACGCCGTTTCAGCGGTGGATCAATTTATTTCCCTGCACCCTGGCAACAAGGACGCCGCATACGCCTATTACCTGAAAGCCATGTGTTTTTATGAACGCATTCGTGATGTCGGACGCGATCAGGATTATACCAATAACGCTGTCGCATCACTCAATGATGTTATTCGCAGATATCCGAATACGGAATATGCGCGTGATGCGCGTTTGAAACTTGACCTGACCTTTGATCATTTGGCCGGTAAGGAAATGTATGTCGGCAGGTTCTATCTAAAACAGAATAAACATATCGCAGCGATTAACCGCTTCAAGAAAGTGATCACCGATTATCAGACGACAAGTCAGGTGCCCGAAGCGCTTTACCGGCTCGTTGAGTCTTATTTGGAGCTTGGCATTGTTGACGAGGCGCGTTCCGCCGCGGCTGTTCTTGGTCATAATTACCCCGGAACAGTCTGGTATCAGGACGCATATCGCCTGTTTGAAAACCGGGATATCCTCGCTGGCGGGTCTCGCTTGCCGGGCCGGACTTCGGACAAGCGCACCGTGCAGCAGACCGAAGAGCCGGAAATCGACCCGGATGAGATGCGTGCGATCGATCCGCCTTCGGCTGATGAGCTTGAGGATCTGGCTGAACGTGCGGATGACGATCTCGATCCCGCTGGTCCGACGCCCAACTGACCGCCGTTCGCGCCGCTTTAACACGCGTGCGAATTGCGATAATCAATGTCTTGATGAATTAACGCCTTTTTGGGCGCGGCGACGCCGCTGCCGACGGTGCGTATAGCGATGCTTACGGCTCTTCAAATTCAGGACTTTGTGCTGATCGACCAGGCGCGGTTGACGCTTGGGGCGGGCATGACGGCGCTGACCGGTGAAACGGGCGCCGGCAAGTCAATTTTGCTTGATGCGCTGGGGCTGGCCGTCGGGGGGCGTGCCGAACGTGGCGCCGTGCGGCAGGGCGCCAAACAGGGGATCGTCTCTGTAATTTTCGAGCCTCAATCAAATCACCCCGTCTGGAAAGTGCTTGAAGAAAACGGGCTTGATACTGGCGAGGATCAGGTAATTCTGCGCCGTGTTCAGGGTACGGACGGCCGCGGGCGGGGCTTCGTCAATGATCAGCCGGTCTCCATCCGCATGTTGCGGACTGTCGGCGAGACATTGATTGAAATTCATGGACAACATGACGGGCGGGGCTTCCTGACCGCCTCAGCGCATCGCGGTATGCTGGATGAGTTTGGCGGGCTCTCAAAGAAAGCTGACGCCATGCGCGCGCTGTGGCGCGACTGGCGTGACGCGGAAGAAGCGCTTGAAGAAAAAAAACGCGAGCGCGACGCCGCCATTCGTGAGGCGGATTACTTGCGGCATGTGGTTGGCGCTCTGGGCAAACTCGACCCGCAGGAAGACGAAGAGGCCGAGCTTGCCTTGCGCCGGGCCGAGCTGATGGCGTCGGACAAAATCGCTGATGACTTGAACGCCGCCGCCGCCGCCATGAGTGATGGCGGGTTTGATTCGAAACTGGCGGGAGCGCTGCGAAGGATAGAGCGGGCGGCCGCGCAGATGTCTGGTGACGACAACCCGCTGGCGAAACTTGCTGCGCGCCTCGACAGTGCGCTTAATGAAGCAGCGGAGGCGCGTAGCGCGCTAGACGATGCGATTGCGCGCTTCGGCGCCGATCCTGATGAGCTTGATCGGGTTGAAGAAAGACTCTTTGCGTTAAGGGCCGAGGCAAGAAAACATGGCGTCACGCCGGATGGCCTTTGCGGTTTTCTTGAAAAAGCGCGGCAGACACTAGACGACCTTGAGCAAGGAGAGGCGGCGTTCGGCGAACTCGAAGAAACGATGAGGAAAACGAAAGCGGCTTTTGAAAAAGAAGCGAAAGCGCTGTCGAAAGCCCGTGTTGAAGCGGCGAAAAAACTTGATCGCGCTGTTGCGAAGGAACTCGCGCCATTGAAACTCGGCAAGGCAGCCTTTGAAACGAAAGTCGCATCTGATGAATCCCATCCAACATCCGAAGGGTTTGATACAGTTGAGTTCATGGTGGCGACCAATCCCGGAGCCCCAGCAGGGCCTTTGAAAACAATTGCGTCAGGCGGTGAGCTGTCGCGGTTTGTGCTGGCGATGAAGGCGGCGTTGTCAGTAAAGGAAAACCGTACGGTTATCATTTTCGATGAAGTCGACGCCGGCGTTGGCGGCGCCGTTGCTGATGCAGTGGGCGAAAGGCTGGCGAGATTGGCCAGTGACGCGCAGGTGCTGGTGGTAACGCATAGCCCGCAAGTCGCCGCGCGCGCCGGATCGCACTGGCGGATTGAAAAGAAGCAAACAAAATCGACGACGCTGACAAAAGTGACGCCGCTTGAGCCTTCTGACCGGGAGGAAGAAATTGCGCGCATGCTTTCCGGCGCGGAAGTGACGGACGAGGCGCGTGCAGCCGCGCGAAGGCTTTTGAAAGAGCCGCTAGATCCTAACAAAACGGCGAAAAAACCAGCGCGGAAAAAGCTGGCCAAGACAGGCTAGGCAGAAGTACACCCGCGCCATGAGCAAAACAAAGAAAGCCGCTTCTATTCCCGTCAATAAACTGACGCCAGAACAAGCTGAAGCGGAGCTCGCGCAGCTTGCAACGGCGATCATGCGCGCCGATGAAGCCTATTACAAAAACGACCAGCCCGAGGTTACGGACGCAGAATACGACGCGATGCGCCGGCGCAATCTGCTGATCGAAAAGCGGTTTCCGAAACTGAAGCGAGATGACTCGCCAACAGACAAGGTTGGCGCGCCGCCCTCGACGAAGTTTGAAAAGTCAAAGCATGCGATCCCGATGCTATCGCTGGACAATGCATTTAACGACGATGATGTTGTTGAGTTTGATAAGCGCGTGCGGCGTTTTCTGGGCTTGGATGAAGAGGGCGCGGTTGCTTACACTGCAGAGCCAAAGATCGACGGCTTGTCGCTTAACCTTCGATATGAACAAGGCGTATTGAAAGTCGCGGCGACACGCGGCGACGGCCAGACCGGCGAGAACGTGACGGGCAATGCGTTAACTGTGGATGATATTCCGCAATCCATCAAGAATGCGCCGGCCGTGCTCGAAATACGTGGCGAGATCTACATGAGCCACAAAGATTTCGAAGCGTTGAATGCGCGTCTCGAAGCGGCCGGCGAAGATCAGTTCGCTAATCCGCGCAATGCCGCCGCCGGATCCTTGCGCCAGCTTGATGCAGCAATTACGTCGTCAAGACCGCTCAAGTTTTTCGCCTATACATGGGGTGAGCTCAGTGAGCCTATTGCCGAAACGCAATGGGAAGCCATCGGGCGGCTTAAAAAGTACGGGTTCAAAGTAAATGCGCTGACCAAACGCTGCGAGAGTGTTGGCGAAATGTTAGCGCAATACCGCAAGATCGAAGCGGAGCGCGCCAAGCTCGGTTACGATATTGACGGTGTTGTTTATAAGGTGGACAGGCTCGACCTGCAGGAACGCCTAGGATTTGTTTCGCGCCACCCGCGCTGGGCGACAGCCCATAAATTTCCAGCGGAAAAAGCGACAACCGTGCTTGAAGAGATCGACATTCAGGTTGGGCGTACGGGCAAGTTGACGCCAGTTGCACGTCTCACATCCGTAACTGTCGGTGGTGTCGTTGTATCCAATGCGACGCTGCACAATGCCGACTACATTGAAGAAAAAGATATTCGCGCTGGCGATACGGTGGTGATCCAGCGCGCTGGCGACGTCATTCCGCAGGTTGTCGAAGTCGTAAAGGAAAAGCGCCCTAAAGGCGCGCGGAAATTCAAATTTCCCGATGCTTGCCCCGTTTGCGGTTCTCACGCTGTCAACGAGGTGAACCCATCGACCGGCAAGGCGGATGTAGACCGCCGCTGCACTGGCGGGCTTATCTGCGCCGCACAGGCCAAAGAACGGTTAAAACATTTTGTATCGCGCCAAGCGTTTGACATCGAAGGGCTTGGAACGAAGCAAGTCGAGAATTTTTTTGATATTGAACTCATCAAGGAGCCTGCGGACATATTCACGCTGGAACGCCGTCAGGAACAAGGTGAAATCGATCTTTACACCTATAAAACAAAAAAAGACGGTGCATTTTCCCTAGACAAGGAAGGAAATAAGCAACCGACGAATACGAAATCGGTTGAGAACTTGTTTGCGGGCATCAATGCACGCAGAAATATTTCAAGCGCGCGCTTCATCAACGCGCTCGGCATCCGCCATGTGGGTGAGACCAATGCACGGCTGTTCGCCAGCCATTATGGCGGGTTTGAGGGGTTTTACGCAGCGGCGGTAAAGGGGCGCGATGAGGCGAGCGAAGCCTATCAGGATATGTTGTCCATTGACGGCGTTGGCGCGCTGGTGGCGCGCGGGGTGATCGACTTTTTCGACGAAGCCCACAATCGCGAAGCAGTGGATCATCTCTTAAAAGAAGTGACGCCTGAACCAGTGGAGGCGGTTTCATCTTCGAGCGAGGTCGCAGGCAAAACGGTGGTGTTTACAGGCACGCTTGAAACCATGACCCGCGATGAAGCAAAGGCGCGCGCCCAAAGCCTCGGCGCGAAAGTTTCCGGTTCAGTCTCAGGCAAGACCGATTATTTGGTCGCCGGATCAGGCGCGGGTTCGAAACTGAAGAAAGCAGAAGAGCTTGGCGTTACTGTGCTGACTGAGGAAGAATGGGTCAAACTCGCGCATTCATCATAAATGTTTCGCCACTGTTTGTGCTAAGCTTGCCAATGGATTTGGCAGAATCCGCCTCCTGAAACGTCCATAAAACGCGCCCTCGCTCTTTTTTCTGACTCTTAGCGCGAAGCATTGCGGTATAGCGCTTCCGCACGCTACACCCTCGCGAAAAGTAGCCAGATTTCAAAGCAATAGGGTTCGTCTGACAATGCCGTCAGGCGGTAGGAAACCGGAGAATTAAATGAGCGACGCCAAGCCGCTATCTCTCTACGTGCCGGAACCGGAATTCAGGCCCGGCGACAAACCTGACTTTTCCAATGTTGAAATTCCGCAGGCCGGGGCCGCGCCGCGCCCGCCAATTGATGTAGAGGCGGGAGACATTCGCGACCTTGCCTATACGATCATTCGCGTCATGAACCGCGAGGGCGACGCCGTTGGTCCGTGGGCGGACATGTTGAATGACGATCAGCTTAAAGAGGGGCTGGAGGATATGGTCCGTGTGCGCGCGTTTGACGCTCGCATGCTGATGGCGCAACGTCAGGGCAAAACCAGCTTTTACATGCAGGCGTTGGGCGAGGAAGCGATTGCCTGCGCTTTTTCCAAGGCGCTTCAACCGGGTGATATGAACTTTCCGACGTATCGCCAACAGGGTTTGTTGCTTTCGACCGACTATCCCATGGTCGACATGATGAACCAGATTTATTCGAATGCGGCTGATCCGTTAAAGGGCCGGCAGTTGCCGATTATGTACTGCTCGAAGGAGCACGGGTTTTTCACTATTTCCGGCAACCTCGCCACGCAATTCATTCAGGGCGTTGGCTGGGCCATGGCCTCAGCGATCAAGGGCGACACCAAAATCGCAACGTCCTGGATCGGCGAGGGCTCGACAGCGGAAAACGATTTTCATTCCGCACTCGTTTTTGCATCCACCTATCGCGCGCCTGTCGTCTTGAATATCGTCAATAATCAGTGGGCGATCTCGACGTTCCAAGGGATTGCGCGCGGAAAAGCGGCGACGTTTGCGTCGCGAGGGTTAGGCTTTGGCATTCCATCCTTGCGCGTTGACGGCAACGATTACCTGGCTGTCTACGCGGTCGCAAAATGGGCGGTTGACCGTGCACGCGCCGGGCATGGCCCGACGCTGATCGAACACGTCACCTATCGCATGGGCGGCCATTCCACTTCGGACGATCCGTCAGCTTACCGTTCCAAAGAAGAGGCTACCTCGTGGCCGCTTGGCGATCCGGTGGAGCGCCTGAAAGAATATCTCATCAAGCGCGGCGTCTGGTCAGATGCGCAGCATCATCAGATGCAGGAAATGCTCGAGATGCAGGTCGCCGAGGCGCAAAAGCAGGCCGAGAAAAACGGCACGCTCCATGACGGACCGCACTCATCGCCGGCGACTGTTTTTGACGATGTTTATCATGAAATGCCGCTGCACCTTCGCCGTCAGCGCCAGGAAGCGGGGCTTTAGTCAATGTCCAGAATGACGATGATTCAGGCGATCCGATCCGGCATGGATAACGCCATGGAAAAAGACGACAATGTTGTCGTCTTCGGCGAGGATGTCGGATTTTTTGGCGGCGTCTTTCGTTGTACGCAAGGGTTGCAGGAAAAATACGGCCGCCAGCGTTGCTTTGATGCGCCGATCAGCGAAAGCGGTATTGTCGGCGCTGCCATCGGCATGGCGGCCTATGGCATCCGGCCCTGTGTGGAAATTCAGTTTGCAGACTATATGTACCCTGCTTACGATCAGATCACACAGGAAGCCTCGCGTATCCGTTACCGCTCCGCGAACGACTTCACGGTTCCGATCGTGGTGCGGATGCCGACCGGCGGCGGCATTTTTGGCGGGCAGACACACAGCCAGAGCCCTGAGGCGTTGTTCGCCCACGTTTCCGGCATCAAGACAGTGATCCCATCAAACCCTTACGATGCGAAGGGGTTATTGATTTCCGCTATTGAAGATGAGGACCCGGTGATGTTTCTGGAGCCGAAGCGTCTTTATAACGGTCCGTTTGACGGTCACCATGACCGGCCGGTGACGCCCTGGTCGAAACATGAATTCGGTGAAGTGCCCGATGATTATTATACTGTGCCGCTGGGCAAGGCGGCTGTTCGGCGTGAGGGCGCGGACGTTACCGTCCTCGTTTACGGCACGATGGTTTATGTCGCCGAGGCGGCGGCTGAAGAGGCGGGCGTCGATGCGGAGATCATCGATCTGCGGACGATCCTGCCGCTTGATCTCGAGGCCATCGAAGAGTCGGTCAGGAAAACCGGCCGCTGCGTTATCGTTCACGAGGCGACTAAAACCTGCGGCTTTGGCGCGGAACTGATGGCGGTGGTCGCGGAGAGTTGTTTTTATCATCTCGAGGCGCCGATTATCCGTGTGACCGGATACGACACGCCTTATCCGCATGCGCATGAGTGGGAGTATTTCCCCGGTCCGAAACGCGTGGGCGACGCGCTTAAAAAAGTGATGGAGGCGGCGTAATGGGCGAACATGTCATCAAGCTGCCTGATGTGGGCGAAGGTGTCGCGGAAGCAGAACTCGTCGAATGGATGGTCGATATCGGCGCCAACGTGCGCGAGGACGAAGTGCTCGCCGCCGTGATGACCGACAAGGCGACGGTGGAAATTCCCTCGCCCGTTGAAGGCAAGGTGATCTGGCAGGGCGGCAAGGTCGGCGAGATTCTTTCGGTCGGCTCGCCGCTGATTCGTCTCGAAGTTGATGGCGCAGGCAATGTGAAACCGGGCGAAGCGCCGGAAGCGGCAAAGGACGAAGCGCCAAAATCAGAATCGAAAGGGCCCGAGCCAAAGGAAGCGAAAGCGCAGCCCAAGGAAGAAAAACCGAAAGCGGAACCGAAACCTGCGCCTAAACCGGCGCCGAAAGCGAACGGTGTTGCGTCTGGCGCCTTAGCGGCTGTGCCAAGAAAAGAAGGTGAGAAACCGCTGGCCTCTCCGGCGGTGCGCAAACGCGCGGCGGAGGCGGGAATTGATCTCAGGCGCGTTCCGGGTACGGGACCGGCGGGCCGCATTTCTCATGAAGACCTCGATGCGTTCATTGCCTCAGGCGGCGAAGGCGCTGTCGGTCGCGGCGCAGGATATGTGCGCAATACGAGCGTTACGGATGTTCCGGTCATCGGTCTGCGCCGAAAGATCGCGCAGCAGATGGAAGCGGCGAATGCGCGGATCGTGCCGATCACTTATGTCGACGAAATCGACATGACGGCGCTCGAAGATTTGCGCAAGGAGTTGAACGATACGCGCAAAGAGGGCCGGCCGAAGCTGACGATCCTGCCGTTCCTGATGCGCGCCATGGTAAAGGCGATTTCGGAACAGCCGCATCTCAATGCGATTTTCGATGATGAAGCGGGCGTCGTGCGCCAGCATGGCGGCGTTCATATCGGCATCGCCGCGCAAACGCCGAACGGTCTGATGGTGCCGGTGGTGCGCCATGCCGAGGCGCGCGACATCTGGGAGTGTGCCGAGGAAGTGGGCCGTCTTTCAGACGCCGCGAAATCGGGCAAGGCCTCACGCGATGAGCTGTCCGGTTCGACGATCACGATTACCTCGCTCGGCGCCATTGGCGGCATTGTCACGACGCCGGTGATCAATCATCCGGAAGTCGCCATTGTCGGCGTCAACAAGATGCAGACCCTGCCGCGGTGGAACGGATCGGAATTCGTTCCGCGCAAGATCATGAACCTGTCGTCGAGCTTCGACCATCGCGTTATCGACGGCTGGGACGCGGCAGTGTTCATCCAGCGCATCAAGGCGCTCATCGAAAACCCGGCGATGATATTTATTGAGAGCTAAAAAACTCCCTACCTCCCCCTTGAGGGGAGGTCGAAAGCGCGAAGGCGCTTTCGGGTGGGGGTGAAAATGTTTGGATAATCGGAAGACCTCATAGTCTTCCCCCCTCCCGAAACTGCGATGCAGTTTCGGCCTCCCCACGAGGGGGAGGCGGGATGTAGGACGAAAGACACAGGCGGAAGAACATGCAAGACATTCAATGCAAACTCCTCGTTATTGGCGCGGGGCCGGGCGGTTACGTGGCGGCGATCCGCGCCGGGCAACTGGGGCTCGATACGGTGATTGTCGAGGGACAGTATCACGGCGGCACCTGCCTTAATGTCGGCTGCATTCCGTCAAAGGCGATGATCCACGCGGCGGACGAGTTTGAAAAGGCGATGCATTTCGCTGGAGACTCAGCACTCGGCATTAAGGCGGGCAAGCCGGAAATTGATTTGAAAAAAACGGTTCTCTGGAAAGACGGTATCGTCAAACGCCTTACCGGCGGCGTCGGCGGACTTTTGAAGAAAAGCAAAGTGCGCGCGATCGATGGCTGGGCGACATTCGTTGACGGCCGCACCGTCGACGTCAAAGGCGGCGCTGAAGACGCGCGCATCCGCGCGGAGAATGTGATCATCGCGACGGGTTCGGTTCCGGTTGAGTTGCCGTTCATGCCGTTCGGCGACAACGTGATTTCATCAACCGAAGCGCTTGACCTCTCTTCGCCGCCGAACAATCTGGCCGTGGTCGGCGCCGGTTATATCGGCCTTGAGCTTGGCATTGCGCTCGCCAAGATGGGGTCGAAAGTCACTGTCGTCGAAGCGATGGATAAAATTCTCCCGCTCTATGACAAGGAACTGACGCGCCCTGTCGAAAAAACGCTGAAACGCCTGGGCGTTGAGGTGCTGCTCGGCGCCAAAGCCAAAGGCGCTTCGAAAAAAGGCCTCGATATCGAAACGGCGGACGGAAAAGCGGACACGATCAAAGCCGACAAGATTCTCGTCACTGTCGGGCGCGCACCGAAGACTGAGGGCTGGGGGCGTGAAAACCTCGTGCTCGATATGGACGGCCGTTACATCCAGATCGATGACAAGTGCCAGACGTCCATGACCGGCATTTACGCCATCGGCGACGTGACGGGCGAGCCGATGCTGGCGCACCGCGCCATGGCGCAGGGCGAAATGGTCGCGGAAATTATCGCCGGCCACAAACGGGTGTGGGACAAGCAGGCGATCCCCGCCGTGTGTTTCACCGATCCGGAAATCGTTTCCGTGGGGCTTTCCGCCGACGAAGCGAAATCATCCGGCTACGATGTAAAAACGCAGAACTTCCCTTTTTCAGCGAATGGCCGCGCCATGTCGATGGAAGCTGAAGACGGCTTCATCCGCGTCGTCGCGCGCAGCGACAATCATCTGGTGCTGGGGGTTCAGGCCGCGGGAAGGGGCGTATCGGAGCTTTCAACCGCCTTCGGTCTCGCCATTGAAATGGGCACGACGCTCGAAGATATTGCCGGCACGATCCACGCCCACCCGACGCTCGGCGAAGCCTTCCAGGAATCAGCGCTCAGAACGCTGGGGCATGCGCTGCATATATAAAAACGGCGCGCTCGCTTTGAGCGCGCCCCTTAAGAGGTTTTGGGAATGGCTATTGCCGGTCCTCTTCCATGTCTTCTTCGACATCTTTGGCTTCATCGCTGATGTCATCAGCGGTGTCCTCGATAGCGTCGCCAACATCGTCAACGCCGTCCACGACTACGTCAGCCACAGCATCAGCTACATTCTCGATGGCGCCGTCATGGCGATCCTGACGTTTTTCAAGCAGCGTTGCATACGCATCCGCCTCTTTTTCAAAGACCTCGGCCTGCGCCTCAATCGCATCGGCGAGGGCGTCGGCGTTGTCTTCTATGGCTTCTTCATCAATGCGGTCATTGCCGCGTTTGTCGGCCGCATCACGGATCGCATCAGCACGGTCGCGCGCGCGGTCTTCGCGTTCGTCAGCCCAGTCTTTAATCTGGTTTGGCGTCATGCCCTCGACCATGGCAGGGTCAAACTCCAGCCCAAGTTCAGCCGTAATGTCGGCTGAGGTAAGTGCGGAGGTTGCGGTTTCAGCGCTCGTCTTTGCATTGCTATTTTTTTCATTAGCGATTGCAAAAGCGGCCACAGACAGCGCGGCAGCGCCTGCGCCAGCGACAAGGATAATATTCGTTTTCATGTTCTGTTTCCTCTTACAGACTACGCCGAACAAACACGGCGCCCAGACCTAAGTTCCGTGTGCTGATGCAGTGTAAATGCAGGGAAAATGACGGGTTTTCGAAAATGTAATATTGAAATAGACGCGCCTTTCCCGCATGGCGCGCCTAATTTAAAAGTCGAGATTGAATCTGGAAAACGATCCGGTCACTTGCGGCGCCGCCAGAATGCCTGCATTTTTGAACAGCATAAGGATATGTTTACGCAAAACGCCATTGACCGGCTTATTCTTTGGCGCCAGCAGATCATTCACCGCCCACCCGACGCCCGGTAAGCGTTTCAGTTCCGCAACAGCGATCCGCTGGACTTCAGCATCGTAACGATAAAATACGCTAGCGCCTGATGCCGCCTCCCAAATGTAAGTATCGATACAATTATCATACTCACGCGCGGTGCGGATTAATTCGCCTCCTGTAGCGACGGGGCGCAAGACGCCGCCGTTCCCATCTGTCAAAGCCCCTGTAGGGGCTTGCGGAAAAGGGAGGCGTTCATAATGCGCCTCCACCCAATCACGAACATAACCAACATCGGACTTTTCAAGCGACGCGATAATTTGCCGATCGTTCAAATCAGTTCGCACGCGCCTTACAATTTCAAGACCAAACAATACGCATGACAGATCACGACGCCGTTTGATCTTCCTTAGAATGCCTAACTTCCGATAAGGTTCTGGCAAGCGCAGCATCATAATTAGATGCCAGCGTGTGATGTGGGGCAGGTGACAAAGCGTCTTCCGCGCATGTGGTTCAGCGTAGAGCGCCGCAAGCCTTTGGTAGCTTGCAGCCCGCCAAACATAGCCGGCAAGTTTGCCAGACAAACGGGCAAGGTTTGGTTCCGCTTCAGGTGCAAACTCGGAGAGCAGTGATTTACGCGTGCGCCGCCCCAGCCCGCACGAGAATGCAGCGAGATGATCGGCGTCATCGCGCTTTACACCCATCAGCGATAGGCACAGCGCGATGAAATGCAGTTCCGTCCGGCGCAGGTGCAATACGCGCGCGGCGATGTCATCATTATGCCCGGCGATAAAGCCGATATAAGGCGTCAGCCAGCCATAGGGGCCGCCCGCTTCGCGTCGCGCCAAAGCGGTGACAGGCGTAAACGCCCGGGGCCCCGAAACTTTGTGGAAAGTCATGGGATTTCTTTCTTTCAGATTTTTATTTCAAGCGGCGGTCGGCGAAAATTTCGCCCCGCCTATCTGAAAGAAAGGCGGCGCAGTCAGATCGCGTTTAGCCGATGCTGTTTGCGCTGTTTCATCCATTGCTCCTTTGGCCTCTCTGTCTCATGGCAGAGAGGATGCGCGGGATAGTTGAAAGCGGGGAGAAAGGCAAGGGGTAAAAATGCAACAATATTGTACCCTCTCAATAAGGCACTATATTTCATATCAGGAGGGGCAATGGGGATTCAAAAACGGCAAGTGTTGGATAGTAATCGTAGTCAGCGTTCGCATCGCAACATCGCTGTTTCGCCATTCACGATTTTTCTTCTTGGTTTTGGGCTCAGTTACTGGATCATGCTGATGTATACCACGGTCGTCACCGTGGAATGCGAATACGCCATTATCTGGATATCAGGCTGGTTCAACAATGCTTCATTGTATCAATGGATTGCTGTAACGATTGGGCTATGCGCGGCGGTATGGCTGGCTCGCGTATTTTTGATAAGAGAATTGAACCGCGTAGAAACTATTGCGCAGCTTACTTTTATCATCGGGCTTGCGGCAGTTGCCATAGCACAAAAGGCTTATCTGTTTCCCTATGGAACGCCTAGTCATGTGCAAGTCGAGAATATTGCAGAACTTATTTGGCCAAATAACCTTCTGTTGAATGAAGAGGAAGATGTCCTGATCGATATCAGAAAAGGTTGGGAATACGATTACCCTCTGCCGCCTTTTGCAGGTCCTCCTGAACATCCATCGCGAGATGAAAAAATCAACCTTCGTTTGCCGCAGATTTTTGTATCAAATGATTCTCCTACACGGAAAGAATATCAGCGTATGTTTACATGTTATGCTGATTTTCAATCAGCTGTGGCGGATTACGACCGTGATCTTGAAACATGGAACGAGTATTGGGATGCTTTTGAAGAATGGTACGTCCTGAATATGTGGCGTTATAGAGCTGATGCGCCAGTTACTCCGTACTGGAGGGATCGTTATTAACAAACCGCGACCGGGCGGCGAGAGTATAAGGCCTACTGACGGGTGGGGGATGAAATTTAATGTATTAAATTTCGTCCCCATGTTTCGATTATTCCTTATAATTTGCCGTATTCGTCATCCCGACTTGATCCGGGATCCATTGCAATTGCCTTGATTTATGGATTTCGGCTCGGAGGTCGGAATGACGCAGATGAACAGTAGTCAGGGTGTAGACCCCACGCTTGAAGCGTGGGGAATCGTGAAACACGAGCCAGAGAAAAGGAGGCTAGACAATCAACGCCACGCCGCTGGGTCGAGCCGGTAGTATTGTACAAGTTCAGCGTAGAGCGCAGGTTCTTCGGCGCGCAGCGCGCGCGGCCGTTCGAAAAAGACTTCGGTGACGACGGCGAAGAACTCCGCCGGGTTTGTGGCGCCGTAATAGTCCATGACGGTTTCGCGGCCGAACGATGCATGCTCGCGCAATCGTTCGTAGGCGTCCTGAAAGACACGGGCCCAGCGCGATGCGCTGTGATCCGCGTCGAGAAGCGGCGAGCCGTCAGTGGCGCCGGTCTGTTCATCAAGCTGATGGGCGAATTCGTGCATGACGACGTTGTGGCCGTCATGGGGGGCGACGGCGCCGAACGCAGCGTGGTCCCAGGCGAGGATGACCGGGCCTTTCGCCCAGCTTTCGCCGGTGCGGGCCTGGTCGCGTTCGGAATGAACGTGGTCCTTGATTTCGGTAAGTTTGCTTTTGAACGCCGCCGGGTAAATGTGAATGGTGCGCAGCGTATGGAACCAGCGGTTTGGTTTGTTGACGATAAGAAAAGACGCCTGCGCGGCGATGGTGACGCGAATGTCATCGGTGATCTCGACGCCCTTGGCGCCATAAAACGTCACCTCGTCGAGGAAGCGGTTGACGAGACCCTCAAGGCGCGGGCGCAAATTTTCGGGGAGTTTCTCGTAAAGCGGCACGCGCTTGACGAGGATCGCCTTGTTCGCCGCCGACAATGGCGCAGCGAGGAGACGTGCGCGGCGGCGGCGTTGCAACAATAGATGCGCGCCAATCGCGAGGGCGGCGAGGAGAAGGATGATCGCAGCGATAGTCATCTGATCGATATAGTAGCGGCGATGGTGTTTTAGAAGTGAATGCCTCGCCCAAGGAGTACGACATAAGCAGCTATGATAATTACCGGCATAAGAATGGCTATGCCCGAGGTGGAATTGCGCAAGACCCGTGTCGGCCCGCCTTTGGGTAGAGCCGCAAACAAAAACCAGAACATGAACAGCGCGCCGCTGCCAATACCGCCAAAAAGCATGAACAACCGGTCGTCAGAAGGCACGAAAAAGGCGGCGGCGACAGCAGTGACGCTAAATCCCAGATATGCAGTCATCACAACAGGCAATCCGGTTATGGCGCTATTTTCCGTTTCAACACGCGGCATCAAACGCCGGCAAGCGAGAACGCCCGCAATAACTAGCAAGATGCCGCCCGTTATCGCCAAGGATTTTGGCTGCCATCCTCCTCCGGCAACGTTCACCAGCCGCGCCCAATCCATTCCAGGATGTATAAATTGACCAAAAGCGATATAGGCGCCGGATTGAATAAAACCTGCGCCTAAAAGCGACCATAAAAACACATAAGGCGCAAAGCCCCGTGGCGGCGCCAGCCAGAGAATAAGCATGGCCAAGAAGGAAAGCGCGATTTGTACTAAAGAGCCTGAAGCAATCTGCCATTTGCTTACAGCATGTGATCCGTAATCGCCGTCGAAATACATGGCGTCGGCGTATCGCCATGTGCAGGTTATATCGATCGCGCAATGACCGCCATGACCTATCAATTCATGGACCGCTATGGAGATACTCCACGCCGCGCCAGCTAGAAGAAACGTAAAAAGCAAGAGTGACGGTAGGCTTAAACGCATGAGACCCCCTTTGAGTCAAAAGGTTTTATATGTCCAGCGCGTCTTTCACAAAGGCGGCGTTTTCCTGGATGAACTGGAATCGGCTTTCGGCCTTTTTGCCCATGAGGCGGGTGACGAGATCGGCGCTTGTCGTTTCCTTGTCCTCCGCGATGACGACGCGGGCAAGCGCGCGGGTTGCCGGGTTCATTGTGGTCTCTTTAAGCTGCGCCGGCATCATTTCGCCAAGGCCCTTGAAGCGGCCGACATCGACCTTCTGATTGGCCTTGAACTCAGTTTTAAGAAGCTTGTCGCGCTCCTCCTCAGACATC
This sequence comes from Hyphococcus flavus, assembly GCF_028748065.1. Lineage (GTDB taxonomy): Bacteria > Pseudomonadota > Alphaproteobacteria > Caulobacterales > Parvularculaceae > Hyphococcus > Hyphococcus flavus. The sequence continues at coordinate 2,227,183 of NZ_CP118166.1, forward strand.
GCGTATACGGATTTATCTTTTGCGGTGAGACGAAACAATGGAGGTTGAGCAAGGTAAAGACGTCCGGAACGAATGAGCTCCGGCATTTCCTGATGAAAGAAAGTGATTAGCAGCGCAGCGATATGGGCGCCGTCCACGTCGGCGTCGGTCATGATGATGACTTTTTCATAGCGTAAGGCTTCGATGTCGAATTTCGCGCCAAGTCCTGCGCCCAGCGCCTGTGTCATGTCGGCGATTTCCTGGTTGGCGAGGATCTTGTCGCGGCCTGCGCTCGCGACGTTAAGGATTTTGCCGCGTAAGGGAAGGATCGCCTGCGTTGCGCGATTGCGTGCCTGTTTTGCCGAGCCGCCAGCGCTATCGCCCTCGACCAGAAAGATTTCCGTACCCGTACGATCTTTTTGAGAACAGTCGGCGAGCTTGCCGGGAAGGCGAAGTTTGCGCGTCGCCTGTTGGCGGGAGACTTCCTTTTCTTTGCGGCGGCGCTGGCGCTCTTCCGCGCGGTCCGCAACCCAGTCAACAAGGGCGCCCGCCTGTTTGGGATTGGAGGCGAGCCAGTGGTCAAATGCTGGGCGTACAGTGTTTTCGACGATCCGCTGCGCCTCGGCCGTGGCGAGTTTGTCTTTCGTTTGTCCTTGAAATTCCGGGTTGCGAACAAAAACAGAAAGGAGGGCGCCAGCAGTTCCCAGAACGTCTTCGGCGGTGACATTGGCCGCGCGTTTGACGCCGGCGATCTCAGCATAGGCTTTGACGCCTTTAGTGAGCGCTGCTCGCAGGCCCGCTTCGTGAGTGCCGCCTTCGGGCGTGGGTACGGTGTTGCAATAGGAATTAACGAAACCGTCGGCATCGCCAAAACCGGCTGCGCCCCAGAGCACGGCCCATTCGAGGTTGCCGTGGCCGCCTTCATCCTTGCGTTCGACCTTGCCAGCAAAAATATCTTCGGTGACAGTTGGCTTCGAACCTGCAAGCGTTTGCAGATAATCCGTAAGCCCTCTTTCGAAATGAAAAGACGCTTCAGGCGGCGTCTGGTCCTTGATGAGTTCCGGCGCGCATCTCCAGCGGATTTCGACACCGCCAAAAAGATAGGCTTTCGAGCGGGCCATTTTGAAAAGCCGCGCCGGTTTGAATTTTGCGGTTGGCCCGAAAATTTTCGGATCGGGCAGGAACATGACACTCGTACCGCGCTTGTTCGGCGCCGAGCCGACTTTTTCGAGCTTCGTGCGCGGCTTCCCTTCGGCATAGGTCTGACGAAACATGGTTCGCCCTCGGCAGACCTCGACAATCAGGTCGTGGGCGAGGGCGTTGACGACTGATACGCCGACACCGTGAAGGCCGCCTGAAGTGACGTACGCTTTGCCCTCGAACTTCCCTCCCGAGTGCAGGGTCGTCATGATGACTTCTAGCGCGGATTTCCCCTTGAATTTTGGGTGCGGGTCGACTGGGATGCCGCGGCCGTTGTCAGTAACCTGCAGATAGCCGTCGTCGTGGAGCTCGACTTCTATGCGGTTCGCATGGCCGGCGACCGCCTCGTCCATGGCGTTGTCGAGGACTTCGGCGAAGAGATGGTGCAGGGCCTTTTCGTCGGTGCCGCCGATATACATGCCTGGGCGCTTGCGCACCGGCTCAAGGCCCTCAAGAACCTCAATGTCCTTGGCGGTGTAGTCGCCGAAAAGATCATCATCTCCGCCAGAACCGTTTTTGCCTCCACGTTTAGCCATGTACTCTCAATATCTTCCTGTGTTTCCAGTGAACTGGTTTATTCCTCTATAGGCAGTCTGACGCAAGTCTCATTTTGTGCTTTAAGGTGACGTAGATACTCACTCGGCGACATGGACGCATGATTCGCCATTTTGTTTTTACGCCAGAGATTGACCTGATAAAGCGAGGGCGTTTTTGCGGCAGGAAAAGCCGATGGCGTAGAGAAAAACCTCAGCCGTCGTGCGCGTCGCGGCGTTACTGTAAAACCTTCCGGGCGAACGACAACATTGCCGCTGATGAGCTTATGCATTTCGCCGTTAACTTCAAAAAAGTCTAGGTCTTCACTCTGTGGGTCGGGAATTACACCGTACCTGCAGACGACAAGCGTACAGTTTTCATTGTTGCTGTCGCGATAATCGACAACAGTCCAGCCAACAGGTGTTCCCTTTGTAAATGTAATGGAGCCATGACCTCTCAGCCCCTCTGGCACATAATTTCCTGAACACGCTTTTTGTTCATATGCTTTCGCTGGTACGGCTGAATATACGCCAGCTATGAAAATCAAAATGAAGACGCGGAAAGCCATATCGTTTGAGAACAGTTGCTACATTGCCTGTTGATGTAACCGGTTCCAGGTATCTCGCAAAGGCTGGGGAAAACTTGATTGTAAGAAGTGGGAAGCTTGCGAGGCCACAAAAAAAGTTTGATGAGAAGGCGCTCAGGCCAAGAGCGCCTTCAACAGTTGTCTCAGTTGAGCCAGCCCTTGCTGCTTGAACTCATAGAAAACCAAAGAAGAAATGCTGCAACAATGGTGACGAGCGCCGGCATGAAAGCGGCCCCGATCCCATAGACCGCAAGCGAGCCGGCAAGAAACACCCACCATCCCATTTGCACAACGATGGCTGCAAGTGAAAGGCCGAACACGGGCGTTGCTAACTGTTTGCGTAGCAGTAGTAACACACAGCCCGCAACCCCCGCGAATACTGCGATGGCGAACGCTGACAACGCCCAAGAGGGAAAGCCCTCCATCAACGCACGCTCTGCTTCGGGCATGGCGGCAAGCGTTTCTTCGCTCATTGTCACAGTGCTAATATAAGAACCGACGCCAATAATGTTCCAGACGAGCGCAAAACCTGCGACTACCCAGAACCAGACCGGCAGTTTTGAGTTTAGTTTTTCAGACATGTATCCCTCCCTTGTCGTTATAGAATTGTGCTTTTCGAGTTACGCTTCAGCGTACGCTTTTTTCAGCCAGGCTTTGACGTCCTTATTGACGTCACTCGGACTTTCGAGCCGAACGCGGTGACTGACCATCGCGTTAAAGCTGCCTGACTTTTCAAGGCGCCCTTTGGCGGTTTCGCTTTTGAGATTAATACCAAGATCGACGCGGGTTTTCGTCGATGGCTGGATGAGGGCGAACTGCTTGTTTCGCCGTATGCTGACGTAAGTTTTTTTAGGTGCTATCTCGACGTCTTTGCCAAATGCCCTAACGGCTTTTATGAGTGCTTCATAGATTGGTTTAAGATCCGATTTCGGACCTGCGTATTGAGCGGCGACGAGGGCGTCATCACCGCCTTCAGCGCTTGCGGCATCGCTTTGCAAAAATTTATGTGCAACCAGGTTTGCAAAACCATGGGTCAAACCATGTTCGGATTTTAGAAATTTTACGACTTGTCCGTGTTTTTCCTGGCCGGACTTTTTCGCAACGGTCAGCCATTGATCCAGCGTTTTTCCCGTCTTTTCTTTCATGTTGGCGATCATCGCGTTCGCCATTTCTTCAGGTGATTTCGCCATGGGTTTTTCCTTTTCTTACTCGGCTTTGTCGTATGGCCAGTTTTCAACGCTCATGGATTTTGGCGTGATTGGTGCCATTAGGGAAAACATCGCGAGCATCATCTGCGCGCCAAAGGTAACCTTTCCAGTTTCAACATAGGACTTGAAATTCTCGACGATGAACTTCGAACCATCCGCCATGGATTTTTCGCTCTTTGAGCCGGCGAGAACGTTTTCTGTGATAAGTTGAAAGTCCGTACCGCTATCTTTTTCTTCTAAAAGATAAGTGACGCGTGAAGCTGGATCAGGCAGGTTAGTTAATCGAAAGGAGGTGACCAGTTTATTTGGCGGCTCCATCTCAAGTATGCGGCCGATGACAGGAACGGCTTTACCGTTATTGGCGGATACCCGATAGGGATTGCCAGGTGCGAAATCAGGCGTGTCCCAGTTCCCGTTCCAGAAGAACGGGCGTGGCTTGGTCGTGTTGACGAGTTCCGACCAAACGGTATCTATTGGCGCGGCTATAAACACGCGATAGATTTCTTTTTCCGCATATCTCATTTCACTCATGATCCATTAGCCTTTCTTATTTTTGCGAGGTTGATTATCGCTGCCGCGTGTTTCGGCGAGATATTTGATTCTTGTGAGCTGTCCGGCCCAGTAGGCGCTGTACTCGCTGGTCCAGCGGTCATGGATCATCTGAATTGGCGCAGCATTGAAATAGAGCTTTCGGGTGCGGCCATCCTTTTCGGAAACAATCAAATTCGCCTCCTCCAGAACGCTCAGATGTTTCATGACGGCGATACGGCTCACGTCAAAATCAGAGGCCAAGGCACCGACCCCGATACCTGGTTCTTCCTTGACGATATCGAGCATGCGCCGGCGGCTTTCATTCGCAAGCGCCTGAAAAACGGCGTCCATATCCCGATCATCACTCATATGTAACTTATAGGTTACATAAATTATCCGGCTTGTCAAACCAAAATTTTCGCTGCTCTCAAACCAGCATGCGTTGACAGAACCGGACCCGCAGCTATGCGGTCCCTTTATGGAATCCAGTATGCTCATGACTGATATACTTGTTCGAGGCGCCGGCGCCGGCATGTCTTTGCTCGTCGCTGCGGCTTTTATCTCCAAGTTTTCGCTCAATTGGCGACGCATTCTGGGCGCCTCGTTGGCGGTGAGTACGGGCGCTTATATCCTTGTATCGCTTCCAGCGTTGAATGGGGCGCTAGAACCAGTCATGCCAGCGCTTATCGTGCTGGCGATGTTTGGGCCAATCGCGTTCTGGTGGTTTTTTCTTACACTCTTCGATGACAACTTCGTCTGGCGGTGGCCGTTATTTATTCCATTGGCGGCGCGGATAATTTTTCTGGCGGCTTACTATTTGGCCGAGCCAACCAGCCTGTTTTCAGCAATCTCATTTGTAATATGGAGAGCTGTTATATTGTTCATGTATGGGCACGCGATTTTTACGGCATTAAGATACGCGCAAGATGATCTAATAGAGGGGCGTCGCCGTTTCCGGGTAATTTTCGCTATTCTTGTGTCAATTGTTGGCCTCGCAATTGTATACGTGGAAACGACAAATGCTGACTTAGTTCTGACGCCACAATTATCACTCGTCCACGCGACTATAATCACCTTGATTACCCTAGGCTTCGGCGCCTGGCTGCTTGCAGCGAGAAACGAGGTGCTTGACGGTCTTCAAAGAGGTGAAGCAGAGGCTGCTAATACTCGATCATTTGTGCCAGCAGCGGACCAGACAGCCTATGAAAAGCTTACAGCGCTGATGAGAGAAGAGATTTGGCGTCAGGAAGGTCTGAGCGTCTCCCTCCTGGCTGAAAAAGTAGAGGTTCCGGAGCACCAGCTTCGGAAGCTGATCAACGGCGTGCTCGGCTTCCGAAATTTTTCAGCTTACTTGAATGAATACAGGATTGATGCCGCCAAGACGGCTCTAGCCGATCCTGCGCAGGCTCGGCGTCAGATACTGCAACTAGCCCATGAGCTTGGGTACGCGTCCATCACGCCGTTTAATCGGGCTTTTAAGGAAGCGACCGGGCTCACACCCTCAGAATTTCGGAAAAAGTCCCTGAATGAAGGATAGGCGATTTTGAAAATCACTGAGCATTTTTAAAAAAGCCGCATATTTTCTGGTTTTGACGAGAAAGCAGAAGGGATCGCGCCCATAGGTTTTGAAAACCATGGAGTGAGCAATGCCCGACCCTATTTCATTAAATACGTTCATCGAAGGTTCTACTGGTGCGATGTTGGTTGAGACGGCGCAGACTTGGGTTCGCGTATTCAAACAAGATTTTATCCGATATCTAGCCGGGGCAGGCGGGGTGTTTCTTGTCATCAACCTGATGCTGGCGGCAAAGCTTCGGGGGCGAAAAATCAGGCCCAACACGCACCCAAGCCGTGCGCAAATGCGGCGGGAGTTTTTGTACTCAACTCGAACGGTTGCGGTTTTTTCAACAGTTGCGCTTTTTACGATCGCGGCTAAGGAAAATGGTCTTACACAGTTATATCTGGACTCGGCTGAACGCGGCTGGTGGTATTTTGGGTTTTCGATAGCAGCGCTTATCGTCTTACATGATGCTTGGTTTTACTGGACCCACCGCCTTATTCATGACCTGAGGCTTTTTCGAAGCTTTCACAAAACACATCATAAATCATTCGCGCCGACCCCATGGACGGCTTATTCATTTGATATTGGCGAGGCGGCATTGAATGCAATATTCGTCACCATCGCGCTTATAATCATACCTGTTTCACCGATAGCGTTGGCGATCTTTCTTGCCCATATGATGCTGAGAAACGCGATTGGTCACTGTGGCTATGAAATTTTTCCAAGCCGGCGTGACGGGAGACCTTTGTTCGATTGGATGACATCTGTCACTCATCATGACCTACACCATTCGCAGGCAGGCTGGAACTATGGCCTGTATTTCACATGGTGGGATAGGTTGATGGAAACTGAACACCCATTATACCACGAAAAATTCGCTCAAGCTGTGGGCAAACCACTTGATGGTTCTGCAGTGCGAGCGAGAAAGTCGTCCGCTGCATTGTAAGTGTAAGAGAAATGCAATCGGGTGCAAATGTTGATTATATGGGCTCATATTTGTAGTCGATATTAAAAGAAATCGCGACGCGGGGCACATTTGATTTTTCTTGACGTGTCACGCGATGAGGTAGCCAGGACGGCCACATCAAGCAATCACCCGACCTTGGTTTAAATTCAAATCCAAGTGCGCTGTTGTCGAGCGAGTCATGCATGGTCAGGCCAGTATAGGGTGCTTCAAACGTAATTGCTGCACTATCATCACCCGTTTGCGGGTAATAAGTGCCTGAAATGAGGGACCGCCGGTGAATATGGGAGTCATGAAAATCGCCCTCCCGGTAGACGCTGCACCAATAGTTGAGCTTGTGTCCGCCGCCTCTTGCGAAATGGATTCGTTGGGTTTTGGCGACAAATTCATCCCCCGCGCGAGAAAGAGCATTTTCAAACCGATCCCGATTAGGGAAATCTTCCATAAACTTCTTGTTTAGTGCGGGAGAAAAATAAGTTGTGTACGCATCGCTGTCATCGATAATCTTCATGCAGTGATTGGCGATTTCAGCATGGACTACGTTTAAGACAGACTTCACGAGATCGACACGAAAAATGCCGTAGTGCTTTATATCTTCGACCACCTGAGAAGATCCGTTAAAGGCGCTAGAAGGCGACATGCCTCAAACTGGAGATCTTCTTTACTCACGAAATGGTGAAATTGCCAAGTGAAATCAGATCACGTTCGATTTATCGCCTGAACGCCAACTGACGGCTGCCGAGAAAAACGGAGACCGTATAAACCGAAATCCCGAATAATTGTGCTAGGTACGGGTTAACGCCACCAATATGGATGGCGGTCAAAACAGCGCTTAAATTGAGTATATATCCGGTAAGGCAGACAAGCCCGAAAATGGTCATGCTGCGGCTGAGAGGTGCGTTACTGCTAAAGGTCCATCGTCTGTTGAGGGTGTAGCTGACCAAAATACCTACGGCAAAACCGATCATATTGGAAAGCGCTGGCGCTAGGAGAAAGACGCCCATGGCCACATAGATAATACTCAGGCCAACGAAGGTGTTAATGACGCCCACAAGGCAATATCGGACTAACTGCCTAAACATTGAAGGTGCTTCACCGGCCTTGATAATGTTACTCATGCCGGATTGGAGCGCGAATTGGTTAACATTCGGACTAAGGCTAATAAAAAAGCCGGGCTAATCAGCCCGGCTTTTTAGCTCTATGGGAGAACGATTAGACTGAGTAATACATTGCAAACTCAACCGGGTGCGGCGTCGTTTCGAATGTTGTAACTTCCGCCATTTTCAGATCGATGTAAGCGTCGATCTGATCGTCGTTGAACACGTTGCCCTTTTTCAGGAATTCGCGGTCGCGATCGAGAGCAGACATGGATTCCCGCAAGGATGCGCAAACAGTCGGAATGTCTTTGAGCTCTTCAGCCGGGAGATCATAAAGGTCCTTGTCCATTGGATCGCCAGGATGAATCTTGTTTTCGATTCCATCGAGGCCAGCCATCAGCAACGCTGAGAAGGTAAGATAAGGATTGCCTGACGCGTCAGGGAAACGTGTCTCGATTCGTTTGCCTTTTGGTGACCCAACCCAGGGAATTCGAACGGAGGCGGAGCGATTTCGCGCGGAATAAGCGAGAAGCACCGGCGCTTCGAACCCAGGCACAAGACGTTTATAGCTATTGGTGGTCGCATTCGCGAAGGCATTGATGGCGCGTGCGTGCTTGATGATGCCGCCTATATAATAAAGGCACGTTTCAGAGAGATCTGCGTATCTGTCCCCGGCGAAAAGTGGTTGGCCCTCTTTCCAAATAGATTGGTGGACGTGCATGCCAGAACCATTGTCGCCATAAATTGGCTTCGGCATAAACGTCGCCGTTCTGCCGTGTCCAGCCGCAACCTGATGTACGATATATTTATAAATCTGCAGGCGGTCAGCCATTGTCGTAAGAGTTGAGAATTTCATTCCGAGTTCATGCTGCGATGGCGCGACCTCGTGATGATGCTTTTCCGGTTCAATTCCCATTTCGGTCATAAACGACAGCATTTCCGTGCGCATGTCCTGACCACTATCGACTGGCGGTACGGGAAAGTATCCGCCTTTCGGGCCCGGCCGGTGTGCGAGATTGCCACCCTCGAAATCCGTGGAACTGTTATAGGGGCCCTCGATGGAATCGACCGCGTACCCCATATTTTGCTGTTCAGTTGACCAACGTACATCGTCAAAAACAAAAAACTCCGCCTCGGGACCGAAAAAGGCTGTATCGCCGGCGCCTGAGGATTTCAGATACGCCTCGGCAGCTTTTGCTGTCGTGCGCGGATCGCGCCCATAAGGTTGACCTGTTGAGGGTTCCAGAATGTCACAAAAAATGGTGAGCGTTGGTTGAGCAAAAAACGGGTCGAGCACAGCAGTAGAAGGGTCCGGCATCAGCACCATGTCAGACTCATTAATGGCCTTCCATCCGGAAATTGATGAGCCGTCGAACATCTGGCCTTCAGAAAAGAAATCCTCATCAACCAAGGACTGATCAAAAGTGACGTGCTGCCATTTGCCTTTAGGATCGGTGAAACGAAGGTCGACGTATTTAATGCTCTCATTCTTAATTTTTTTGAGAATGGCGTCTGCGCTCATTGGAGAGATGCTCCTATTTTGTTATCGGCTGCGGTTTGGTTTGCTGGCATTAGAAGGACCCTTCCACTGAGTCCCAAAACCGCATATCGATCTACACTGTGCGCCTAGATTCGAGTTTAGCGCAAGAAAATATTGCATCGCAGCATTTCTCTTAATCGGAAAGCTATAAAACACCAATGATAGAGACAATATTAGCAATATGCATTTTATATAAGCAATTTACGGCCAATGGTGTTCGGGCTTGTGCTCTTGCATTTGGTGCGCTGCGCTGATGCAAAGCGCCTCTATTCCACCGCTTGGCATGATCGATCGGCGCGGGGGCCTCTGGGTCCTGACCGATGGAAAGATCGGTGATGATGTCCAGTGCCTGGCCATTGCAAACGCCCTCAATTCTAATTTTGAAAAACGTGTGGTGAGCCCGCGGATGCCTTGGGCGCTGATGTCGCCTTGGGGACCGGTGGATCCAAGGGAAGCGCCGATGGCGGCTTCGGGGCCGTTGGCTGGCGCCCCCCCGGCTGTCGTGATTGCCTCGGGACGGCGTGCGGTCCCTCATGCGCTTTCCTTGAAACGCGCGAGCGCAGGGCGAACCCGGATCGTCATCATGAAGGATCCGCGGTTTGGTAGGGGCGCGGCTGACGTCTTGTGGGCTCCGGCGCATGATCGGCTTACAGGGCCCAATGTGATTTCCACGCTGACTTCTCCACACGGTCTTTCGGAAAAGATCATGGCCGCGAGGCAACCCTCCAGCGCCAATATCGGCGCCTTGCCAAAACCTCTGCTTGGGTTCGTTCTTGGTGGGCCCTCTGGCGGCGCACGGTATGGAGACAAACAAGCCCTAGAATTGGCGGCGCACCTGAACTCAGCAGGGAACGACTTCGCAAGCATCGCCATAACGCCTTCGCGCCGAACGCCCGAAAAATTTTTAAAGGCGCTCGAGGAAAGGGTTGCTCACGAAAGGCTATATATATGGAAAGGCGAAGGAAGTAATCCGTATATTGATATTCTCGGGAATGCCGATGTTCTGATAGTCGCGGCCGACTCTCATAATATGATGAGTGAAGCACTCGCCTCACGCGCCGGAATTTACGCATGGCGGCCTCAAGGGCTGTCTCGAAAACTTACCTGGTTTGTCGATCAGCTCGAGGCTAGGGGTGATGTGCGTCCGTTTGAAGATAAAACCGAACCATTCGACAGGACACCTGTTGATGCAACGCCTGAAATCGTTGAGGCGATCAAAGCTCGGCTTAGCCTCTAGCCGCTTTCATGCGCTGCGAGGGCTTCGCGATGCGCCTTTGCTTCCTCGACGTAATGGGCCGATCCAAGCAGCGCGAATTTATCTTCGTTTTCTTTGAGGTCGCGGAATTTGCGCGCAGGCATGCCGGCCCACATCTCGCCGGCGGGGACGATTTTTTTCGGCGCCAGAAACGCCCCGGCGGCGAGCATCGCGCCAGTCTTGACGATCGAGCCATCGAGCATCGTCGCGCACATGCCGACAAACCCGCCATCTTCTACTGTGGCGCCATGGAGCATGCACTTGTGCCCAATCAGCGCGTTCTCGCCGATCAGGGTCGGCACGCCGCCGAGATGCGGCTCATCCACATGAATGACTGTCCCGTCCTGTATGTTCGATCCTTTGCCAACAACAATTTTATTGGAATCGCCGCGCAGCACAGATCCGTACCAGACGGAGGCGTTTTCATGCACCTCGACATCGCCGGCGATGACAACGCCCGGCGCGATGAAGGCGGTCTCGTGAATCTTCGGCGTCTTGTCGCCAATGGAGAAGATGAGGGGCTTCATTTATGATCCTTTCACTGCATCTTGCTGGTTGTCCGGGTGCGCTTTTATGAACGCCGGGTGTTGCTGGCAGCGGTCGTAAATCTCTTTCATTTTTTTGAAGCTTGAAACATCGACGCTGAAACGTGACGCGCCGAAAAATTGCGGTACGAGAAAGCAATCGGCGAGACCGGGCGCATCGCCGATGCAATAATCGCCTGCCGTATGCGCCAGTTTTTTTTCGACCGCCGCCATGGCGCCGCCGGGCCACTGGTTGAGCCATTTTTTAACGCCAGCGTCATCAAGGCCAACGTCGTTTTTCAGATATTGCTGTATGCGGAGGTTCATAAAGGGCTGGGCTTCGCTGGCGAGAGTCAGCGCAATGCTCCGCGCGTTGGCGCGCTCCGCCGCACCCTTAGGTAGGAGTGAAGGTTCAGGGTAGGTTTCTTCAAGATGCGCGATAATAGCCAGGGACTGTGTCATCACCGCGCCTTCGTCCGTTTCGAGCGCCGGAACGAGTCCCAGCGGGTTGCGGGCAAGATAGGCCTCGCTTTTTTGCTCGCCTTTGAGGAGGTTCACAGGGGCATACTGATAGTCGAGATTTTTCAGCGCCAGTGCGATCCGCACCCGGTAAGTCGCGCTAGAACGCCAATAACCGAATAATTTCATCAGGTTATATCTCCCAAAGAGTTATTCTAAACCGTGGTTGCCGCGAATTAGTAACATATGTTACTAACGCGCGCGTTTCAGATGAGGCAACTCCTCGATTTGATAGAGCGCGCCAGAGAAACAACATCGGCAAATTTTCCCTAACGCCAAGAGGCATAGACATGGCTGACCTTTTCGAAAACCCCATTGGCACCGACGGTTTCGAATTCGTAGAATATACAAGCGGCAATCCGGATGAGCTGGCCGATCTGTTCGAGCGTCTTGGCTTTACCGCAGTTGGCAAGCACCGTTCGAAAGACGTTATTCATTATCGTCAGGGCGACATCAATTTTCTGCTTAATCGCGAACAGTCCGGGCAGCCGGAAGTCTTTCGGGGCCAACACGGTGCTGGGGCGAATGCGATGGCTTTTCGTGTAAAAGACGCGCAGCACGCTTTCAACGAAGCTGTGAAGCGCGGCGCCAAGCCAATCGAGGCCAAAACCGGTCCTATGGAATTGAACATTCCGGGCATAGAAGGCATCGGCGGACTTAACGTCTATCTCGTCGATCGCTACGGCGCGCAGTCAATTTACGACATCGATTTCAAACCAATTGACTTTACGGACCCCAAGAAAAACGACATGGGCCTCACCTATATCGATCACCTGACCCACAACCTTCATCGCGGCAATATGGACAAGTGGGCGACGTATTACGAAGACATCTTCAATTTCCGTGAAATTCGTTATTTCGACATTGAGGGTAAGCTGACTGGGTTAGTCTCAAAAGCGATGACGAGCCCCTGCGGCAAAATCCGTATCCCGCTCAATGAAAGTCAGGATGAAAAATCGCAGATTGAGGAGTTTCTTAAGCGTTATAACGGCGAGGGCATACAACATATTGCGCTCGGTACAGACGATATCTATGAAACCGTTGAGCTTTTGCGCAAGCGCGATCTGCCGTTTCAGTCAACACCTGATACTTATTATGAGAAAGTGGGCGAGCGAGTAGGTGATCATGGTGAGGACCTTGAACGCCTCAAGAAGAACCACATTCTTATCGACGGCGCGCCAACGGAAGGGCAGGGGTTGTTGCTTCAGATATTTACGCAGGATGCGATCGGCCCGATTTTTTATGAAATTATTCAGCGCAAGGGCAATGAAGGCTTCGGCGAAGGAAACTTTAAAGCGTTATTCGAATCGATCGAAGAAGATCAGATTCGACGTGGCGTGTTGAAAGAAACTGCATAAAGAAATCCCATGACCGTTGCATGCGTATCGCGTCAGTCGCCGCCAGGTAAAAAACGGGAACTCGTTCTTGAAAACTTCGCGCCATATCGCATTGTTTCACTAGGCCATGCAATTTCAGGCAGGTTGGCGCAGGCTTACCGAAATGAAAGCATCACGATTCCAGAGTGGCGTGTGCTGGCTGTGGTGGCGCAGGCGACGCGCCTTGCATCCCGAGATGTCGTCAAAATGACGCCGATGGACAAGATGACTGTCAGCCGGGCGGTGGCCAGCCTGGAAGAGAAAAGCCTGGTAAAAAGAACGCCGAACGAAAATGACCGGCGATTGTCGATGTTGTCCTTGTCGGAAGAGGGGCGAGCGTTGTTTGATCGTGTGGCGTCGTTGGCGCTGCAGTTTGAAGACAATCTATTGGCTGCGCTTGAAGATGAAGAAGCGGCGCTTTTTCGTTCCGCGCTAAAGAAACTCGAAGAGCAAGTGCACGGAATGGATGGTGATGCTATTTCAAAAATATCTGAGGAAGCTCCGCGGCGAGGACTTTAAAGAAAGCTGGCTCGCGTCCCATCATGTTATAATTGGCGATCGCCGCCACAGCTAGCTTTTGATCCGGATAGTAACGAATGAAAGCGTAAGCGCCATTGGTTTCGCCTCCATGAGCATAATACCTTGGTTCATTGTTGCTGGACTCGTGAATTTCCCATCCAAAGCCATAGGGCACTGATTTGTCACCTCTTGGCAGGGCTGCTATCGAGCCATCGTTAAGGCGAACCGGCGTCACGAGCATTTCACGAGACTCAGTGTGGAGCAGATTGCTGTTGAACGTAGAATATGTGAAGCGGGCAAGGTCTTCAGCCGTCGATAATATGCCGCCTGACGGGTAATAGTCAGAGCTGTCGCGCATGATCGTATTTATCACTTCGTTGTCATTCATCCATGGAAACACCGGATTCTTCATCGTGACAGTATAAAAGCCCGAGCGGTTTGGAATTATCTCCAATGAATTATCAACGGTTGTTCCAGCGAGATTTAGAGGAGATGTTAGCTGTGCGCTTAAGACATTGGAAAATGTCTCATCTGCTACGCTTTCGATAGCAGCTCCTATCAGGTTATACCCGAGACTCGAATAGATAAATTTCTCTCCTGGAGCTGCCAGAAGTGGTTCTTCACTGAATGTGTTTAGCGCGTCTGTAAGACTTGAATGATAAACAACATTATTGGCTTCGAAAAAGTTGGAGAAATCATAGTGACGCACCCCAGCCGTATGGGATGCGAGTTGGTGGATAGTCACCACGCCTTGCTTTTCAGTGAATTCAGGTACGTAGTTTCGAATATCCGCTTCAAGCTCAAGCTCACTTTCCTGAGCCATTAACAGCGTCAGTACAGCGGTGATGGGTTTTGACACGCTGCCAATTCGTAACTTGTGATCGTGCTCTAGGGGAATGTTATGTTCGAGGTCGGCTATGCCGGCCGCTCCACTCCAGACAAGCGCGTCATCCTTGATCACCGCCGCCATGACGCCCGGACCGCCATCCGCATCAAGTATTTTTTCGAGCAACGCATCAGCCTGCGCAACAGAAGTCATGCTTGGTTGGTTGTGTTGTGCCGTAGCGCACGCTGGGACGAGCGACGTGCATCCAATTACAGCGATGATCCGGAAAAGCACCATAATATTTGGCCCTCAAATGATGTTGGCAACTAGTGCGAATTGCACTAGTTAAGCCGAAAGGTTGAGTGATGGCAAGAGACCTGACGAATCTTGAGAACGTCGCGTTGGCGCATTTGTGGAAGGTTCAGCCTTGTACCGGGCATCAGTTGCGTCTGGCGTTTGAGAGCTCGTCTGCAGGGCGGTACTCAGGCAGCAGCGGGGCGATTTATCCCTTGCTACGCCGGCTGGAGTCGTCTGGCCTCATTAGATCCAGAGTTGGCGCGAACGGCGAACAGCAAAAAAAACTGTACACCATAACCGCGAGGGGGCTTGCAGCGGCAAAGCGCTGGCTTCTGAAGTTAGAGCCAAAAGATGCTTTCGCCGACGATCCCATCAAGACACGTTTTCAATATATAAGGTTGCTGGATGAAAAATTTCAGGCCGAATGGTTTCGACTGGCAATAGCCGCTTTGGAAGAACAAGATGATATGATGCGAAAGGAATATGCGGCAGAAGAGTATAAAAATGTGGTTGACCAATTGGTGATGACGTCAGTGATTAAGGCGAATCGAGAACGCCGCCGATGGCTTAGAAAGGCAGAGGAAGCATTAGCTGCATCAGATTGTGCGATGACATGAAGGTAACCCCCAGCTAAACTATCTCAATGCAGAATCAAAATTCGATGTTTTCCATTCATTCCTTTATCCAGCTATTGTTGGCGTTTTTACTATCGGCTTGTGTGTCATTTCCAGAGGCCCCATCCGCAAGCGTTACGCCCTCATTTGAAGATGACATATTTATCTCAATTGACGGTGCGCGGCTTGGCCTTCAACGTTGGGAAGCGGAAAATCCGACCGCGATCATTGTGGCTCTGCACGGCATGAATGACTACTCTTATGCATTCAATGGGCCGGCGGCATGGTGGGCGGCAAATCATAACATTTCCACTTATGCAATTGATCAGCGTGGTTTTGGCCGCTCGCCAAACTTCGGTCATTGGCCTGGTGAGGAGACTTTGATTGCAGACTTGCGTGCAGCACTCGCGGCCGCGCGGAGAAAGCATCCAAAGGTTCCCCTTTATGCGATGGGTCATTCCATGGGGGCTGGTGTCATTATTGCCGCCAGCGCCGAAAGCTCTCTTGATGCAGAGGGGCTGATCCTGGCTGCCCCCGGTGTGTGGAATGTACCTGCTCCTTACCGTTTGGCGGCGAATGTGGCTGCTACCTTTACACCCGGCAAAACACTCACAGGCGAACGCGCAGATCGTCAAGCCACGGATAATATCCCAATTTTGCGAGAAATGGCTGCTGACCCCTTAATGATCAAGGAAACGCGACTTGATGCGGTTGTCGGCGTAACGCGGGTTATGGGATCTGCTTACAGCGAGGCTAAGAAAATTGATGCCAGGGTCTTATACCTCATGGGCGAAAAGGATGAGATAATTCCTCTCAACGCTATGGAAAAAACCGCCATGCGGTTGTCAGGTGATGTTACATTTCGACGCTATCCCCAAGGGTGGCATCTATTATTCCGTGATTTACAAAGCGAAAAGGTTTGGCGTGATGTGGCGTCCTGGGTGAAGCGTTAAGCCCGCCTGTTGCGCACTAGGCGCGTGTGCGAAGCATGATACAATACGCCTATGGCTGCAAAGGACTGGAATGCGCTTGCAGATGATTTTGCATCTCGCGTTCTTCAAATTACTGAATGCGATACTGACGGCGTTATCGAGGCGACGGCGAAACGATTAGGAGGCGCCCACAAAATTGCGACCGACTTTGGGTGCGGCGCAGGAGCTGTGACGCGCCTTCTGGCGCCTCATTTCAAAACAGTCATCGGCGTTGATTTTTCATCAAAACTGGTTGCGAACGCCAAGTCGCAACCCACAGCGGGTAATGTCAGCTATGAAGTGGTCGATATAAGCAGGTGCGGAAAACGTTTTCCCTGCCATGTTGCCTTTTGTGTCAATGTGCTGATCGGCAATCAGGGAAATATACGTGAGCGTATCGCCCGCAATGTTGTTGCTAGTATTGAAGAGGGTGGCCATGGCGTCTTTGTTGTTCCCTCGCTTGAGGCCGTGATGCGGGTCTATCAGGTTGGTTCTGCATTATTCCCAATAGCAGAAGTTGCAGGTTGGGTTGAAGATGAAGTGGTGTCGTTACCCGGTGGTATAATTAATATGGGCGGTGTGCCGACCAAACATTTTCTAAAAGACGAAATTGATGAATTCCTGTCTCGAATAGGCCTTTGCGATGTTGTTGTCAGCCGCGTTCCTTACCCTTGGCGTGAGACAATCGCTGATGCCCCTAGAACCTTGAAAGCGGCGTCTCCGTGGGACTGGATCGCTGTCGGCAGGAGAGCGGACGCTTAGCTTGGTATGTGACAGGCGCCGCCGCCGTTTTTTTCAAAGTATTGTTGGTGGTATTCTTCAGCCTTCCACCATGTTCCCAATGGTTCGATGACAGTAGCTATAGGTTTATCAAATTGCCCCGATGCGGATAGGTTTTCGCGGGAAGCGACTGCCGCCTTTTGTTGTTGGTCATTCAACGTGAAAACTGCGGTTCGGTACTGATCGCCAATGTCTGGCCCTTGCCGATTCACCTGAGTGGGGTTGTGGCAGTTCCAAAAAACATCAAGTAATTCATCATAGCTTATTGTGCCGGGATCATAGGTCACTCTCACAGCTTCTGCGTGACCGGTGCTTTTACGGCAGACTTGTTCGTAAGTCGGCGATTCCTTGTGGCCGCCCGTGTAGCCGACTTCTGTTTCAGTCACGCCTTTTGTATCGCGGAAAGTCTGTTCAACGCCCCAGAAACAACCGGCGGCAAATACAGCGATTTCAGTCATTAGTTTCTCCAGGTTCGACCAGACACAGATAATGTGCTGCCCGCTCCTTTTAGCAAGTCCCAATCACGCGGATGTGGTTTCCGATACCCATTCCAGAAAAGCAGCGTTTGATCCCTCGGCGCTAACAGGCAGCGCGGCGACGCACGGAACTTCGTGGGGGTGGAGCATGATGATGCGGTCGCGCGCCGCTGGCGCGCTTTCTACCGTCGTTTTAACAACCAGCGGTGTTTCAAGGCCGATTTCGACCTTGCCATCCCACTCATAGACAGATCGCATTTCCGCATGAATATTGACGCATGCGGCGAGTTTCTCCTCGATCAGGGTTCTGCCAATGCGGGCTGCGGTTTCTGAATTTGGGGCAGTCACGTAGAGGAAGACGATATCAGTCATATCCTAGTCCTGTTGCGGGTAACGTCTTGCTGTCATACACCCCTAACAGAAAGGCGGCGCGCATTCATCCCGGCGCGTGTAATTTGTCATGCGTAAGCTTGATCATCAAAAAGCACTGGTGTTGTTTTCCGGCGGTCAGGACTCGTCGATCGCGCTCGCCTGGGCGCTTGACCGATTCGATCATGTAGAAACAATCGGCTTTGACTATGGTCAACGCCATTCAGTCGAGTTGGGCGCCCGCCACGCTGTGCGCCGCGCAATCAGTTCCGCCTTTCCGAACTGGGGCGCCAAACTTGGGGCGGATGTATCTGCAGATGCTTCAGGGCTGAAAGACCTCGGCGAAACTGCAATGACTCACGAAACAGAAATCACGCTTGCTGATGACGGACTGCCCACCACGTTCGTACCAGGAAGAAACTTGGTATTTCTCGCGCTGGCTGGCGGGCTTGCCTATCGGCGCGGGCTTGGAACGCTTGTGGCCGGAATGTGTGAAGCAGACTTTTCCGGATACCCTGACTGTCGCGAACATGCTTTGAACGCACAACTCGAAGCTCTGCGATTGGGCATGGATGCAGACTTTCTGCTGGAAACGCCGCTCATGCGTATCGATAAAGCCGCAAGCTGGCGCCTTGCTGAAACACTGGGCGGCCGAAAGCTCGTATCTTTGATTAATGAGCACAGCCATAGCTGTTACAAAGGTGTTCGTGATGAGCGGCATGACTGGGGGTATGGTTGCGGGGTATGTCCTGCGTGCGAACTACGGGCGAAGGGCTGGGCGGCATATCGCGCGGTGTGATCTGATGACTTACTCGGTCAAAGAACTTTATTTCACCCTGCAGGGGGAGGGCGCGCATACGGGGCGGGCAGCTGTCTTTTTACGTTTTGCTGGTTGCAATCTGTGGACTGGACTTGAGAAGGACAGGGCGAGTGCGGTCTGCAAATTTTGTGACACGGATTTCGTAGGAACCGACGGACCGGGCGGAGGCAAATTCAAGCACGCAGACGTCCTTGCCGATGCGGTCGCGGCAAACTGGCCCGGTGATGTTTCTGGCAAACCTTATGTCGTCTGCACCGGCGGAGAGCCGCTGCTGCAGTTAGATCAAACGCTAATCGAGGCGTTTCAGGAGCGCGGATTTGAGGTGGGCGTTGAAACGAATGGCACTATGGAAGCGCCCGCCAATCTCGATTGGATCTGTGTCAGCCCGAAATCGACGGCAACGCTCGCCCAGCGCTCCGGCAATGAGTTAAAGCTTGTTTACTATCAGGAAGATGCGCCGCCTGAAGCTTTTCAGGACCTCGCATTTGACTTTTTTTATTTGCAGCCTATGGACGGGCCGTCGCGCGCGGATCATACGGCCGCCGCAGTGGAATATTGCAAGCAACATCCGCAATGGCGCCTCAGCCTGCAGACGCACAAGCTGATTGGCATCCCTTAGCGGCCGATGAGAAGAGGCTTCTTATGCGCATCGTCAAGTCGATGAATTTCGACGCAGCGCACTTTCTGGATCATGACCCGAATGCGAGGCCCTATGCGCGGCTTCACGGGCATTCATTTGTGTTGGAAGTTACCATCGAAGGCGACCCGCATTCCGAGACCGGCTGGGTTGTCGATTTTGGTGATGTGGATGAAGCGCTTGGGGAATTGCACAACATTCTGGACCATCGTTTGCTCAATGAGATTGAGGGGCTGGAGCGACCAACGCTTGAAAATATCTGTCAGTGGGTTGGACAAAAATTGAAAGGCCGGTTTCCCGGCCTGGCGCAGGTGCGTGTTTCGCGTCCATCAAATGGCGAAAGCTGTATCTACGATCTCTAGACGTTCGCCGCTGCTTCAGCCTTCATTCGTGCGATCAGATACTGTGCATCCCGGCAAAAGCTGGCGGCGGCGCGGTCCGCACGGCCAAGTGCTTTATCAAGGTGCGCCAGAACTTCGTCGATCTCATGGTCAGTGGCGAAAGCATCGGCAGGCGGGGGAAGGTCAAGTCCGCGCTCGCCGACATCAAGACGAACAGGCGACACAGAGTATTTGGCGCGTCCGCCCAGCATGACGTCAATGTGACGCTGCCCTGTTCCGATGAGTACGGAAGCGCGCGGGTCCACTTTTTCAAGCGCTTCGTTGATGGAAAGACGTAGCTCGTCATAGCTTTCGGCCAACAGCGCTCTCCCTCCCGCATCATCGGCTTCTTTAGCAGAGATGGTGACTTCGCAAGCTTGTTCGAGAATGTCTCTGACGCGATCTATTGCGTAAAGAGCCGCTTCAATCGCTGACAACGCTTCGCGTACTGGATTTTCTTGCATTCCGCTTGAAGGCGATTTCTCTTGGCGCGTTTGCGAATTACGCAGGGCCCGGTTGAGGCCGCCAGCCACATCCAGTACTGGCAGCTCGCTCTCCGATGACGGTGCGGGCTTCTTGCCTAGCCAGCCTGCCAGCGGGCTTCGTTTCTTATTCGGGCTGTGCGGGTTTGCCGGGCGCACGCCTTGAACTTTGTTGATCGCAAACGCCACGCGTTAGCTCCATGAATACGGTGTTGCTCGGGCAAACCTTAGCGCAGTGAATTTTCAACGCAGTTAAACAGAATGTTAAATTTGATCTATGTGAGTGCGCAAAGCGGTATGGTTGCCCCGCAGTTAACGCTCGTTTTTGGCGCTGCGAACGCGTCCGCCTTCAATCGCCCAGGCCGCAAGCAATGACAGTGCTATAACCGCTAGCCACACAATCGCGGGCGCGAATGGAGCGTCTCGAACCGTTTCAACGCGTTCAGCATTGCGTATCGCCAGCCCCGCCCAATTATGGCCAGCAAAGTCGGGAGCATTTTCCCGCACGCGTCTGATCTCCGGCAGATTGGCGCCATTGCTTCGGCGAACATTAAACACCCCGCCGCCTGACCTATTCGAAATAGGTTCCAGTTTGGCGTTTGTGGAAACAACATCTTGAAATTCGGGAGTAGTCTCAAGGCCGGCAGAACCAATGGCGAATAGATCGCCTGACGTGGCTCGATAAAGACCAGGCTGTGCATTCTCGATTCGCGCGGTAAAGTCTCCAGGCGTGGTTTCTGCGAGTGAGATTTCTTCTGTCGCCCCATCAGGGCGCGTTATCATTACCGGATCGACAGAATTTTCGATGGTTCGTCGTTCGACAACTAAATTCTTTCCCTCTGTACGAAGAGCCAGCGCTTCTTCTTCAAGTTCCGGCTCTTTCATCAGCCAATGTGCGATGCGCCTTAGCAACTCTGTGTGAGGTCCGCCCCCATCGAAACCCCGCGCCCAAAGCCAAACATGGTCTGAAAGAAAAAGACCCACGCGTCCTTCGCCCACACGATCGAGAATCAAAAGTGGTCCGTCATTCGCACCGCTCATTAAAGTTTGGCCGCGGGTTTGCGTGACCGGAATAAGGCGCAACCATCTACCCCAAATATCTTCATCATCGAGGTCAGCGGTAACGGGATGGCGCTTGCCTAGTTCAGTGACCTCGGGACGATACGTTTCCTCAACGGCGCCGCCCGAGGGGAGAGCAGGTAAAATGAAAGAAAGGTTTCGCCGGCCTGCCAGGCTTAGGGAGCTGTTGTATTCAGGGCCGGATGCAATCAGAACAGCTCCCCCATTATCGACAAAACGCGCGATGTTATCGAAATGAAATGAGGAAAGAACACCGCGGTATGCGTACCGGTCAAATATCAGCAGATCGAATTCCTCAAGCTTGTCTATAAACAATTCGTCCTGAGGGAAAGGTATCAGCGCCAGTTCCTCAACCGGCGTGCCGTCATTTTTATCGATCGGACGCAAAATAGTGAAATGCACCAAATCCACAGCAGCGTCCGACTTCAACAGATTTCGCCAAACACGCTCACCCGGGTGTGGTTCTCCAGAAATCAGGAGCACGCGCAGCCGGTCGCGTACGGCCGTGATTGGCAATACTGCGATGTTGTTGCGTGTAGTTAATTCTCCGCGTCTCTCTTCAACTTCAAGTTCAATGATCAACTGACCCGGGCGATCCAACGGTACATCGAAGCCGGCTTCCGTACCGACTGGTACACGCTCAGAAAGAATTTCAGCGCCATCAATTCTAAGCGTTACTTGTGCGGACTGCCGGTCGCTGAGGAGAATCTCATTGGGACCGAGGTCATCTACTCTGAACGTTACACGTACTGATTGCCGGACGATGCCATATCTCGGCGCAGTGACGAGATTAATTTTGCGATCGACTTCGTTCTGCGCGCCGGTCGTGAAAATATGTACTGGCGCTTCAAGAGGCGGAAATGTTTTTGCGTCCGCTGCGTCTGCTGCCTGCCCGTCGGTAACAACAAAAACACCTGCCAGGCGATTCCTGGGAATATCAGCGAGCGACTGAGAGAGTGAAGCGACGGCAAGCGTTTCATCCGCACCGGTGAAGCGTGAAACGATGGTTTCAACACCGCTAAGGTTTGTAAGACTTTCCTGAAGCTTGGTGGTGGCGTCTTGTGTTACTGCATCGCGTGAATCAAGGGTCTGACTTGCGCTCTCATCGACCAGGATCAGCGCCACGTCATCTAGCGGCGTGGTTTCCGCTTCGCGCCGTAGTGGATTTGCGATTAGTAAGATGACGGCAACAACAGCGAGCATTCTCGGGATGCCGCTTCGCCAGTTTCTGACAAGACATGTCAGAATGACCGTAGCGCCAAAAAAGATGGTTAGCACCAACGCCCAGTGTGGCAGCCATGGATCGAAAACAATATTCATTGACCGAGCCGCTCCAAAAGGATCGGCGTGTGTACCTGGTCAGATTTGTAATTACCGGTGTACGCAACCATGACAATGTTGACGCCGGCGCGGTAAGCCATCTCCCGCGCGCGCGGCCCGCCGGCGCCCATGGGTCTTGCAGGGCGACCAAAATTGTCCGTCGCCCAGGCACCGGCCCAATCGCGGCCTCCGATGATCAGTGCAGTAACGCCGTCATTTGAACCGGTCGAATCCGCCTCAACCCATACCGGGTTATTGTTCATTCGTCCCGGCAGCGTATCAAGCAGATAAAATGAACGCGCAAGAACGTGATCGTGATCTAGAGGCGTTAGTGGTGGTATATTCAACTCGGATAGGATTCGCTGTAGCGCTTCACCTTCAGGCGTTGTGCCGGCACCGACGGAGCGTTCATCGTCGCGCGTGTCTATGAGCAGCAATCCGCCGAACCGCATGAAATTTTCAATATTTACCAGCGCTTCGTCGGAGGGGGGCTCAGCACCGGGCGCTATCGGCCAGTAAAGAAACGAATAAACTGAAAGGTCATCAGTATCAAGATTAATGGCGGCGGGCGGCGCGGGCTCAATTGCGGTCCTGCGAACGAGTTCCCGGCTCAAGGCGGCGATGCCTTGTTCAGACAGTTGATCGATTGCGGGGTCATCGGTGATGACATAGGCAAGTCGAGTGGAAAGCGCGGCATCGATGGCGACGGGGTCAACGTCGGGATCAAGAGGCTGCGCGCTTGCGGCGTAGGGCATGAACATAATTGTTGAAATCGCCGAAAAAATCACAACAGCAGCGATGGGGCGAAGCGAGAGTTTGCCGCTCATGACCAATGCAAGAACGCCGTCAACGACCAGGAGTAGCAGCGCCGCAAGGATAATAGGCGGCGTAAGGGATAATGGCGGCGTTGCTTCGTAGGGCAATATTGTCTTCCCGGGCAGTGACAGAGGTTTAAACTCTGTCTGCGGGCCAACAGCGTTCAGCGCTAACGGACTGTCCGGAGCGCCATAAAAGCCAGGTTCTCGAACAGGTGTGGGCAGCATGGCCAATTCGGCTTCAGTCAGCGCCTTCGCTGTTTCATCAGGGCGGACAAGTCGGCCTTCTCCGTCCAACAGTCTGTAGGGAGCGTATAGCCGGTTGGCGCCTTCTTCTATGGAATCAGGCCCAAGAGACGAAAGGAATGTCAGCCGCTTGAGCATCTCCACGAACAATCCGGATATCGGTAAGTCTGACCATTCTGGGGTGGCGGTCACATGAAACAGCGCGACCGCGCCTGCGCCTTGTCTCTCACCTGTTACCAGTGGCGTTCCATCTTCCAGACGAGCCCATGTGCGAAGCGTAGTTTCGCCGCCTGGCTCGGCCAGAACCTGCCGTCTGACAAGTACGTCACTCGGAGCATCAAGGCCTGCAAACGGACTATCCGGAACGAAGGCGTCAAGACGTTGTGGCGTATCCCACGTAAGTGCTCCGCCAAATGCCCGCCCGCCGCCACGTAGTTCGACCGGCGTGAGTTGCGGTGTGCGATCTTGTGCGGCTTCCGCCAGAACCGGTCCGGCAAATCTAATAAGCACCCCCCCGCGCTCGATCCAAGATATAAGCGCCTCTTCTTCGTTGGCGCGTAGGCGTCCAACATCATCAAGGATAATAACTGAGGCATCCGACTCAACCAGTTCACGGATGCCGCCTTCAAGAAAAGCCGCATGTTGATCGAGCGCCTGTCGAATATAGTGGTTTCCAGACAGGAGATTATTGGCTCTCGATTCGGGTTGAGCGACCAAACCAATCAATGACCGTCTGTCCCGTGCATCTGCAAGATAGAGCGTGCCTGCTGAAGAAACATTTGCAATACGCACGCTAGCAAGATCATTTATCAGCGCCAGAGGAATATCGATGATGGTTTCTATCTCTACGTCATCTGCGGCCAAGGTCGATGATGCGCGTCCGAGTTCACGACCGTCACGTGCAATCGCGATGAGTTCGATTTCGCTTTCAAGACCCGGCTTCAAGCGGTTGACGTTAAATTTGAGCGTGCTGTTTGTATCGTCACTGCGGCGCAAAATATATTTTGGGGCGGTAGCATCAACATATACAACGAGGTCTCCAATTGCGGCTAACGCATTTGCGAAATCCGCATCTCCCTCTGTCGCAACGCCGTCAGACAACCAGCGGATTTCCGGAGATGTTGATTCTGAAAAATAGCGGTCAAGGTTTTTGATTGTTTGGAGTGCGCCCTCTCTGTCTGCAGTAAAAGCTTTCGGCGCTATCGTTGCTTCCGCCTCTCTCAGGGCTTCGCCGGTCATCGGTTCGATTTCAGGAGGGGATGTCTGAGGCGCTGTTGGAGCTAAAAAAATCTGGCGACCTGACTGGCCGGCTTCGGCTGCTGTCGCGCGCATTACGTCACGCCGTAATGACCATTGTTGGGAAGCAGGCCATGTATCGTCAACAATGAGAACTATAGGACCGTTGCGTTCACTTGGCGCTGGCGCATTTAAAACCGGACCTGAGAGACCGAGAATAATAAGCGCAGTCAACACCAACCGCATGAGAAGGAGCCACCAGGGCGTTCGGTCGGGTGTTTCTTCCGAAGTTTTCAGTTGGCGTAAAATGATAAACGCCGGAAAACGTTCTTGCTTTGGTGCAGGCGGCGTCGCCCGAAGCAGCAGCCAGATTACGGGCAGCGCCGCCAGCGCGGTAAGGATAAGCGGCGATGTAAAACTCAACGCGCCAAACATATCATGCCGCCCATTTTCGCATGTCTGCGAGTGCGGTGAATAAAGACAGCAGAGCCGCCTGAGGTGGTCTGTCAGTGCGGTGCGCGATAAATGTCCAGCCAGCTTTCCGTGCGATATTTATAAGACGTTCACGATGAGCGGAAAATGCAACCTTGTAGTCCGCGGTGACAGAGCTTGTCTGCCCAAAGATTAGCCGGTCTTTACTTTCAAGGTCACGAAATTCAACCCGTCCGTCAAAAGGGAAAATTTCTTCAGCTGGATCACAAATTTGCAGCAATACGCCCTTGGCGCCTGCATCCGTTGAAGCGGCAACAGCATTTTCGATGGAGATCGGATCAGTAAAAAAGTCACTCGCCATCACAATGCGCGCGCCTACTGGCGTGCTAGCCAAAGGCGGCGCGCTTTCATCTTCGGCGAACTGATTTACATGTAACGCTTCGAGCATGCGATCTGGCGCGTTACGACCTTGAAAAGGTCTGCGGTCTTCGCCGAGCAACCCTATGCGTTCGCCTGCTTGAGAGAGCAGAATCGTAAGCGCGGTCATAAGAATATCTGCGCGTCGCCGTTTAGTTGGTAGGTTGCGATTTGACGCATAATCTAGAGATCGCGACGGATCGCGCCAGATGTAGGCCGCTGCTGCTGCTTCCCATTCATTCTGGCGTATATAGAGGCGGTCTGACACGCGTGCTGATTGACGCCAATCTATGCTCGAAACCGGATCGCCGAAAGCATAAGGCCGGTGCTGCCAGAAAGTTTCGCCGGGTCCGGCCCGGCGACGGCCATGCAGACCTGCTGAGACTGATTGCGCGATTTTTTCAGCTTCGATCAGTAGTGCAGGAAATAAGGCGGCGGCGTATTCCGCATCATGTCGTACAGCAAGTGACGGATTATCGGCAGGCATAATTGGGCGGACGTCCTTTCTTCAGGCTCTTACGCCCCCGCAAGAATTTCTTCGATGAACTTGTCCGTATCAATCCCTTCTGAGCGTGCCGCAAAATTTAACGCCATGCGGTGCCGTAAAACCGGTCCGGCGAGACGCTTTACGTCATCCAGTGATGGCGCATGACGGCCATCGATCAGTGCGAGGGCCCGGGCGGCGAGTGAAAACGCCTGGCTTGCGCGTGGGCCAGGCCCCCAGGCGACGAAATTCCGAACGCGTTCACTAGCGTTATCAACCGGCCGCGCTGAGCGAACAATTTTTAAAATCAGTTCCACAATCTGTTCGCCAACCGGCATTTGCCGAACCAGCGCCTGCGCGGCAAGCAAATCATCACGGGTCATAACTGCATCAACTACCGATGTGTCGGCGCCCGTAGTTGATTCCAGCATGCGCTTTTCAGCATCGAGATCCGGATATTCCACATTAATTTGCAACAGAAACCTATCCAATTGCGCTTCTGGAAGAGGATAGGTGCCTTCCTGTTCGATCGGGTTTTGCGTCGCGAGAACATGGAACGGCTCTGGAAGGTCGTGACGCGCCCCGGCAACTGTTACGTGCTGTTCCTGCATCGCTTGCAGAAGTGCTGATTGTGTGCGGGGAGAAGCCCTGTTGATCTCGTCCGCCATTAAAAGTTGGCAGAATATTGGACCGGGAATGAAACGAAACTCCCGTCTTCCCTCTGCGCTTTCTTCCAGTACCTCAGAGCCCAGAACGTCCCCCGGCATCAGGTCAGGCGTGAACTGAACCCGCTTGGCGGAAAGCCCCATCATATCCGCGATCGACGTGACGAGAAGCGTCTTGGCAAGGCCCGGCGCACCGACGAGAAGCCCATGGCCGCCTGCGGCAAGTGTAGCAAGGGTCAGATCGATGACATTTCCCTGGCCAAAAACGACCTTTCCCAATGCGGCGCGAGCGCGCCCGAATTTCACCGAAATCTCATCAAATTTTTGTAAAATATCCTGATCAGGCTGGTTTTCGGTCATAAACTAAGTGCTTTACTCTTGGGATAAGGGCTTCGAATCCTGACATGATTTCAATTAGCATGTCTCAATGAAGGTTAAAAAACCGCTTGGCAAGGAAAGTGAACGTATTGTCGAAAAAGTGTTGCCCCTTGCGGGGTTAAGGCCAATGTCTTTACCATATCGCTCTAGCGTATCGTGATTGAGCAATTGAGCTTACACGGGTCGCTAGGTGGGGTAATCGTCTTACCGGCGCCAGAAAAGCGGATAGGGCCAGCGGGATACGCAGACCTGAAGCGTGGCGAATGTCGGCGAAAATGTAAAAGGGGACCTTTGTGTCTGAGCATGAGTCAAAATTCACCGTTTGGGGATTCATTAAGGGTTTTGCAAAGCTGATCATCGGCTTTCTGCTCTTGCTGCAAGGTTTGATCGGCCTTGTCGTTCTGCTGCTTTTTGTTGGTGTTCTCGTAAACGTCATGAATGGCGTGGCGGGCAACAATGACGAGGTTTCAGTATCGATTCCCTCCGAAGCAGCGCTGGTCCTCGACCCCAATGGCGTCCTTGTGGAGACGGCGGAGGAAATCGACCCCTTCGAAGTTCTCGTTGAGCAGGCTTATGGCCGGAACGAGCCGACGCAAATCGCAGTACACGATATTGTGCGCGTTATTCGGAATGCAAAAGAAGATGACCGCATAAAAGGGATCGTCCTTGATCTGGGCAGCCTCGGTGTTCCTTCGAGTAGCGCAAGTAAACTACATTACATTGCGGACGAACTGGCGGCGTTTAAGGACTCTGGAAAAAAGATTATCGCTGTTGGCGACTATTATTCGCAGGACCAGTATTTCCTGGCCGCGAACGCTGACGAAATCTACATGAATGATTTCGGTAACCTCATTATGTACGGTTACGGAAATTACGGCATGTATCTGAAATCCTTTATGGATAAGTTGAAAATCACCAGCCACGTGTTTCGGGTTGGTACCTACAAGTCTGCCGTCGAACCGTTTCTTCGCGATGACATGTCTGAGGAAGCGAAAGAAGCGAATCTTGCTTATTTGAATGTGCTTTGGCGTGCCTATATCGATAAAGTGGAAGGCGCCCGCGGACTGGCCCCCGGTTCGGTCGAGAACTACGCCAATAATATGTCGTCCATTATGCAATCTGTTGACGGCAATTTCGCCAATGCAGCGGTTCAGTCCGGTTTTGTCGACCGTTTGATGACGCGGGCGGAGACGGCCGAATATCTCGCTCAGACTTTTGGCGAGTCCCGCGATGGAAAGTCATTCAAGAAAGTTGGTTTCCGCCGTTATCTGGCTTCACTCGGGCGTGAAGCGGACGACAACGATCCGAACATCGCGGTCATCACCGCAGCGGGAACGATTATCGACGGCGAAGCGCCGGAAGGCCGCGCTGCCGGTGGCGACACGGTTTCTGCGCAGCTTAAAAAGGCGCGCGAAGATGACAAGGTGAAAGCGGTTGTCCTGCGCATTGACAGTCCGGGCGGTTCCACTTTCGCTTCTGACATCATAAGGGACGAGCTTTTGGCCCTAAAGGCGAGCGGCAAACCAGTCGTTGCGTCGATGGGCTCAATGGCCGCGTCTGGCGGCTACTGGATTGCCGCATCGGCGGATGAAATCTGGGCCGCGCCGACAACGATAACCGGTTCGATCGGCATATTCGGCTACTTCTTTACATTTGAAAATCTGGCGGCCGAGCTTGGCGTATCAGTCGATGGCGTGGGCACCACGTCGCTCTCGCCAATTCTTGCAACAGGGACCGGACCACTGCCAGAATCGGCAAATGATATCATTCAGCAGTCGACTGAAAACGGCTATCGGCGGTTTTTGACGGTCATCAATGAAGGCCGTGGCCTGGATCCTGACTACGTTGATTCCATCGGACAGGGTCGCGTCTGGATCGGCGAACGCGCTCAAGAGTTGCGCTTGGTTGACCATCTAGGCGATTATGACGATGCGATTGGCGCTGCGGCTCGTCTTGCAAACCTTGAGACTTATGACGTTGTGAAAATGAAAGACCGGCGCACCCGGTTCGAAATGCTGCTCGGCAATGTTTCCGCGCAAGCAACGACGATGATTATGGGTGAGCAAAAAGTGAAGCGTACGAATGGCGCGGTTGCGAGAATTATACAGGAAGCAGAAAAGCAGGTCGCGTTTTTTGAAGAATTCAATGACCCGAACGCTTCTTATGCGCGTT
Organism: Hyphococcus flavus; assembly: GCF_028748065.1. Taxonomy (GTDB): domain Bacteria; phylum Pseudomonadota; class Alphaproteobacteria; order Caulobacterales; family Parvularculaceae; genus Hyphococcus; species Hyphococcus flavus. Next base: position 2,256,473 of record NZ_CP118166.1, read on the forward strand.
GCATAGCTTGCGAACAATAATCGGGCGCTAGTCCCGCGGGCTGCGATGAGCAGCTTTTCAAAAAATAAAGGGCCGGCGCCGCTGAAAAAATGCGAGCGCCGGTTTTGCTTATGACTGACTTGATGAGATATGCAGCCGATTTAGAAGGGTTGAGTCCTTCCTCGCCCGCACCTGTGGATCAATGGAATCCATCTCGTAGCGGAAAGATTGATATTACGATATTGCGTGATGGCGTTTGGTTTCACGAAGGCGCGCCAATTGAGCGGGCGCGGTTGGTGCGACTGTTCTCGACCGTATTGAAGCGAGAAAAGGGTGAGTATTATCTCGTTACGCCGCATGAAAAGCTCAAAATTACTGTTGAAGACGCGCCTTTCACGGCTGTGTTATTGACTGCGGAAGGAGTGGAAGAAAAACAGACGCTAACTTTTACCACCAACATTGGCGATAAGGTCATCGCGGGGCCGGAGAACGGAATTTACTTCAAGAAGCGGTCTGGAAATTCGAATGTCCCTCCTTATCTGGAGGTGCGCCACGGTCTAGCGGCTCGGATTACGCGGTCGGTGTTCTATGATCTTGTAGGTTACTGCAAAACCTACGAAATAGATGGAGTGCATCATTTTGGCGTCTGGTCTGAGGGAGAGTTTTTTTCCTTTGGGCGGGCTGAAGATATAGTGGCGACATAGCAGCTCATGAAATCTAAATTAAATGCAGCAGGCGACAACCTAAGATCGCTTATCGAAGCAAACCTTAAGCACGCGTCTGCGCAACGCGTGCATGATTTGTTTCGAGAGATTAATCCGCATCTTGTCGGTGATAAACTGTTTGAAAAACGCTGGAGCGATAAACGCAAGGATGCAGCTGTGCTTGTGCCTATCGTCTATCGCGAAGAGGGCGCGCGGGTCATTCTGACGGTACGTTCTACGGACATGCCGTCTCATGCCGGGCAAATCAGTTTTCCAGGGGGGAAAACACAATCAGAAGACAGGGGTCCGATTGATACTGCTTTGCGTGAAGCGGAAGAAGAAGTGAACATCGCGCCCGCGTTTGTCGACGTGATTGGTACGATGGGCGTTCACAAGGGAGGGCTCGGCTTTTCTGTTACGCCTGTTGTGGGGCTTGTTGATCCGCAGGCTGACCTTAAACCTTGTCCGCGCGAAGTTGATGAAATTTTTGAAGTGCCGGTGGAATTCCTGGGTGATCTGGCTAACCATATTATTGAAGAGCGCAGCTTGAATGGTATTCCCTACAAAATGTTCGCGGCGATTTACGGCCCATATCATATCTGGGGGCTAACTGCGGGAATCTTACGGTCTTTCGCGGAGATGCTTCAGCACAGTGACTTTCTCCAAGAGGCGCGCAGGTGACTGCGCAAACGGACTTTTTTTCTATACCTATCGAAGCGCGTGAACGCTTCAACTGGATTTCAGCCCCACATCTGAAAACCGTCGTGTCTGCACTGGAAGCAGCGGCCCCTGATGGCGCCCGGTTCGTTGGCGGTTGTGTTCGAGACAGTTTATTGGGTGAAACGCCAAAAGATTTTGACATCGCCACAATCTTAGAGCCGGAAGAAGCCACACGGGCGTTAAAAAAGGCAGGATTGCGTGTCGCCCCGACGGGAATTGATCATGGAACCGTAACGGCGATTGTCGAACATCAGGGCGTTGAAGTGACAAGTCTCAGGGCTGATGTGTCGACGGATGGGCGCCGTGCGACGGTGGCTTTTACAAATGACTGGTCAGTGGATGCGCATCGCCGGGATTTTACGGTCAATGCTATTTATCTTACCTCGGATGGTCGATTGTATGATCCCACTGGCGGCATAGATGACGCTAGGCGGCGGCGCATCCGGTTTATAGGGTCCCCCGAGGCGCGCATAAAAGAAGACTATTTGCGCATCTTAAGGTTTTTCAGATTTTCGGCCCGTTTTTGCGATCACTATGATGAAGCCGGGCTTGAAGCATGCGCACGACTGAGGGCGGGTATTCAGCAGCTGTCAGCGGAACGCGTCGGCTTGGAATTCACGTCAATATTGTCGCTGCCCAGAGCGGTTTTCGCGCTTGAGGCGATGTATTCCAGTGGCGTACTGAAAGAAATTTGGCAGGAAGAACCCGACTTGGAAGCAGCAACGCGCATGAAGTTGCTTTCCCCCACGGCGCATTCCGCGTTGATGCTGGCCGCACTCTACGGCGATGAGGGGGCGGGGATCGGCAGTCGGTTAAGACTGTCCAACGCTGAAAAATCGGGACGCACGACAGCGATCAAGACAGCCGAACATTTTGCCCCCAATATCGAACAAAAGGATTTAAAGACCATTCTTTATACTTTCGGTCGCGACAATGCATTCGATGGCGCCCTCTTGGCGACCGCGCGAGGCGTGCTGTCTCCAGACAAGTATCGCCGCATCAGGCTGGATATTGAATCCATGGTGGAGCCTGTTTTTTTCATATCAGGTCGGCATGTGGTTGATGCGGGCGTTCAGCCGGGCCCTCCCGTTGCGAAAATTCTTGCTGCTGTTGAGGCGCAATGGATATTGGAAGGCTTTCCTGATGAGAGCAGGCAACAAGCGATTTTACGCGATAAAATCACACAAGCGCTGGTTTAGGACGTCCGCTCATTTTTCATCTCACTGTACAGGGGAGAATATTTGACCGGGCGCTAAAGAACCGGTTTGATGTGAAATCATAATAACGCCCGGGAGGAAACAAGGCGATGATGGGATTGATGATGGATCGGCCGCTATTGACGACTGATATCCTAAAACATGCGGTACGAAACTTTCGAAAAACGGAAATCGTCACCCGTACCGTCGAGGGTCCCATCCATCGATACACGATTGCCGATTCCAGTAAACGCATAGCAAGGCTTGCGAATGCCCTTGTCGAGCTTGGTGTCAAAAAAGGTGACAGGGTTGGCGTTATTGGGTGGAATACACATCGCCAGTTTGAGCTATATTATGCTGTTGGCGGTCTTGGTGCTATTTTGCATACAGTCAACCCGCGGCTTGGGCCAGACAACGCCGCGTTCGTTATTAATCATGCAGAGGACGAGTATCTCTTTTACGACACCACTTTTACGCCCCTGGTCGCTGCATTAAAACCCAGTCTTAAATCTGTAAAGCATTATTGTGGTTTAACGGATGGCGATCATGCGGGCGATCTGATAGATGGATCGTTGGTGTACGAAGAATTATTGAGCGAGAAATTAGAATCCTTTGATTGGCCTGATTTTGACGAAAACACTGCTGTCGCAATGTGTTACACATCCGGAACTACAGGCGACCCGAAAGGCGTCGTTTACTCACATCGTGCTTTGGTATTGCAATCGTTTGCGGCGTGCTTGCCGACATCAATGTCTCTACTAGAAGGCGACACTTTGCTGCCTGTCGTGCCGATGTTTCATGTTAATGCGTGGAATACGCCCTATTCCTGCTTGATGATCGGCGTCAAACAGGTTTTCCCGGGCCCCCGCCTCGATGGCGAAGGGCTTTACGAACTCCTGGATCAGGAAAAAGTCACCTATAGCGCCGGCGTGCCGACCGTGTGGCTGGGGCTCCTTCAGTATCTTGAGAAAACCGGTAAAGAGTTGCCATATCTGAAAAAGGGCATGAGCGGCGGTTCTGCCTTACCGGAAGCGTTGATCCGTGGTTTTGAAAAATACGGTGTAGAATTGCAGCAAGGGTGGGGCATGACGGAAATGTCGCCCATTGGCACGGTGAATTCGCTTCCTCCGCATATCCGCGCTCTTCCGCCTGAAGAAAAGTTACCGATACAACTAAAGGCCGGCCGCGCGTTGCCTTTCGTCGATATGCGTATTGTTGGTAGTGACGGCAAAGTACTTCCTAATGACGGCGAGTCTGACGGCAATCTTCAGGTGCGCGGGCCGTGGATAATTGACGAATACTATAAAGCCGAGACGCCGACACTAACCGAAGACGGCTGGTTTGATACAGGCGATGTGGCCATTATCGATGAGGACGGGTTTCTGCAAATCACCGACCGGTCAAAAGATGTTATCAAGACAGGTGGGGAGTGGGTGTCGTCGATTGATATTGAAAACGCTGCCTTACTTCATCCCGGTGTTGCGCAAGCCGGCGTCATTGGCGTGCATCATCCGAAATGGCAGGAAAGGCCATTGCTGATTGTTGTGAAAAAAGAAGGGCAAGACCCTTCAGAAGAAGAAATCAAAGAATTTTTGAAACCGAAACTAGACAAAATCGCGTGGCCCGACGCTGTTGAATTTATCGATGAAATTCCGCTCGGCGCCACAGGCAAAGTCCTGAAAACCGAACTCCGCAAGATTTTCAAGGGCTACGAGCTGCCCGCTTAAGTAAAAATGGTGCCCAGGAGAAGACTCGAACTTCCACGACCGTAAGGCCACTGGCACCTGAAGCCAGCGCGTCTACCAATTCCGCCACCTGGGCAGGTGAAGGACGGCTGACTTACGAATGCGCGCGCGCGATGTCAATTCGGGAAAAGCGGCTCAACGGCGTGGGCGCCGCGCGATTATTCGCGCGCTTGGCGCAGGACCTGGAGGTCTCATAGCGCCAGGCCGTCAACGCCCCCCACCGGGCCTGCCAGACGAAACGCCGTTGACGGGCCTTTATTGACGTGATCGGCGCGCCCGTCCCGCCGAAACTTGCCGAACTGGCCGCTAAGTCTGTTTTCTCTAAGCAAACAAGGCGCCATAAGGCTGGTTAACAGTGACGCTGCGGCCTATCGGACGATTGTCCGGCATGAGAAATTCAGATAGGTCCATACTGATTTCGCTGGCGAAACCCGCCAGACGTGCGAGGAGACAGAAGACGTGGCGACGGGAAAATTAGCGGTTGTTTTCGGCGGGTCCGGATTTGTCGGACGCTACGTTGTGCGAGAGCTTGCAAAGCGGGGGTGGCGCGTGCGTGTGGCTGTACGAAGGCCGCACCTGGCTCAATTTTTACGTCCCATGGGCTCCGTTGGCCAAATTCAGTTGAAGCAATGCAATGTGCGCCACCGTCCATCCGTGGCTGATGCGCTGCATGACGCTGACGCGGTAATTAATCTTGTGGGCTTGCTTCATCAAACTGGAGCGCAAACCTTTAACGCCGTTCAAAGCGCGGGCGCGGTGGCGATAGCGGCGCTCGCGAAAGAGGCGGGCGCTGAAACCTTCGTCCATATCTCGGCAATTGGCGCAGATGCTGAGAGCGACAGTCTTTACGCACGCACGAAAGGCGAGGCAGAGCTTGCCGTCAAAAATGCTTTCCCTGAAGCCGTAATCATGCGTCCGTCTATTGTTTTCGGTCAGGAAGATTCTTTCTTCAACAAATTTGCGAACCTAGCAAGGCTGGTTCCTGCCTTGCCGCTGATCGGCGGTGGGAAGACAAGATTTCAGCCCGTCTATGTGGATGATGTGGCTGATGCTGTTTGCGAAGCATTGGTCCGGCCCGATGCGAAAGGGCGAATTTTTGAACTCGGCGGACCTCGTATTTATACTTTCCGTGAATTGATGGAATTGATGTTGCGGGAGACGGGGCAAAAGCGATTGCTGGCGCCTGTTCCATTTCCTGTTGCGTCATTGATAGGGTTTTTCGCTCAAATCGTTGGCCGGTTGCCATTTTTGGAGCCGGTGCTAACGGCTGATCAGGTGAAGCTGTTGAAAAAAGACAACTTGGTCGATGACAGTGGTGCGGTCGGCGTTTTGGGCGATCTAGGGATTGATGCGCAAACAGTGGAATCGGTTTTGCCGGCCTATATGGTGCGATACCGCAAATATGGGCAATTCACCAAGCAAGCCGCCTAAGAATTGTAACCATCCGGGTTTTTGCTTTGCCAGCGCCAATGGTCAGCACACATATCATCCAGTGTCTTTTGCGCCTGCCAGCCAAACAACTCTTTCGACAGACTTGGATTGGCAAATATCTCAGCAATATCGCCGTCCCGTCTAGGGGCGAACTCAAATGGAATTTCCCGGTTGGAGGCGCGCTTAAAAGCAGCAACAGCTTCTAGAACGGAATATCCAACGCCGGCGCCGAGGTTCACATCAATCGCGCAACCTGATGTCTGTTTAGACAAATAACCTAGTGCTGCTGCGTGGCCTCTGGCGAGATCGCAGACATGAATATAGTCTCTGACGCCGGTTCCATCACGTGTTTGGTAATCGTTTCCGAAGACCTTTAATGTATCGCGTTTACCGACAGCGACCTGCGCAATAAATGGGAAGAGGTTGTTGGGAACGCCGTTCGGGTCCTCACCAATGCGACCTGATGGATGGGCCCCGACCGGGTTGAAGTATCTTAAATTGGCGATGCGCCATGACTTGTCGGCTATCGCCAAGTCTTTGAGCATTTCCTCGATGAAAAACTTTGTGCGGCCATAAGGGTTTGCCGGCGCTGTTTTCCCGTCCTCGTCAACGGGATTCGGGTTTTCTTCGCCATAGACCGTTGCCGAGGACGAGAACACTATTGTTTTTGCATGAGCGTTCTCAAGAGCCTCGACGAGCGTTATCGTCGCTTCAAGGTTGACCCGATAATAGCGTATTGGTTCTTCAACGGATTCCCCGACGGCCTTTAAACCCGCGAGATGAACCGCGCCATCGGGCTTAAAGGTTGCTACAGCCTTCTTGATATCGCCTTTGTGTGCGGCGTCGGCAAGGTCGCGTTCCAGCAATACAACTTCGCCGTTGGCTAACTCCTGAATGCGACTGACCGCTTCAGGGTGCGAGTTTGCAAAGTTATCGATGATCAACAGCGACGCGCCCTGGGACAATAATTCGACGGCCACATGACTTCCAATATAACCGGCTCCACCGGTAACAACGATGCGCTGGCTCATAACAAGTCTTCCCGGCCGCGTTTTTTAAGTTCCTCGACAAGCACTCGTACGTCCTGTGCGTTATCCTTGCGGGCTACCAGAACAGCATCAGCGGTTGCAACGATAATCAAATCTTCGACGCCTATGGCGCCGACTATAGGCCCACCTGAATGAACCGTAACGTTATCAGCGTTGTGAAGAAGATGCTTGGACTCCGATTCGCTCATCACTTCACTCCAGCTTCCGATGTCGTTCCAGCCTATGTCGAGCGCAGGAACTATTGCCGCCCGATCCGTTTTTTCCATGATTGCATAGTCAAGTGAAACGCTGGGGCAGGCTTTGAAAGCCGTGTCTTCAAGCAGATGCGCATGCTCAAGGTTAGAGCAATGTTCAAACGCTTTGGATGCATGTACTGCAACTTCAGGTGCTTGTGCCGAAAATTCATCTAGAATCGTTTGCGGATTGAAGAGAAACAATCCAGCGTTCCAGTAGTATCCACCGGATGTTAAATAGCCTTGTGCGGTTTTGGCGTCTGGCTTTTCCTTGAACGTATCAACGCGCAAGACATCGTTGGTCAGCTTGCCGCCGCATTTGATGTATCCATACCCGGTATGCGCATGGGTCGGCTTGACGCCAAAAGTGACGATAAAGCCTTTTTGCGCAGCCTCAGCGCCGTTTAGGATTGCATCCCTAAACTTCTGACTGTCGCCAATATAATGATCAGCAGGAGATAGGAAAATGACCGCATCGGGATTGTTTTGTTTCGTCCAGGCTGCGGCGACAGCCGCAACGGGGGCGGTGTTGCGCGGGCTTGGCTCGAGTATGATGTCGGCGGGTTGAATATTGATTTCAGAAAGTTGTTCAGAAACGATATCTGCGTGGTTTTTTCCGGCGATGATCAGCGGCGCTGTGAATATGTTGTTATCGTCAATTAAGCGCAACACCGTATCCTGAAACAAGGTATGCTTGCCCGCGAGGTTGAGAAACTGTTTGGGACGTGCGCGGCGCGATAGGGGCCAAAGACGCGTGCCGGAACCGCCTGACATGATGACCGGCTGGATTTTCATTGCGCATTATCCATCGTTTCAAAACGTTCTGTTTCAGTTACGGCTTCAAACAAGTGATAAAGGATGCTGGCGGGCACGCCCTGCGCTAATGGTGCGCCTTTTGGGTCAAACTCATCAATCCATAATCCACATATGTCAACGTTCAAATAGGATGCAAACAAGTCGTTCATAAGCGATGAACTTCTCGACTTGGCTTTCTCATCGCCCCATTTTCCTTGCACGCAACTGGCTTTTATATATTCCGTCTGTGGCCAAAGCCGGAGGTTGGACTGATGATTTGGATCTTCAATATCGATGCGGTCATAGACAAAGCCGTAAAAGCCAGGATTCTCTCCCAGAATGGCGCTATGCTTGTATAAATTATTCCGTACATGAGAAAAATCAGCACCCGCCAGTTCTTCCCAGTTCGATAGCAACCAGACCCATTCAAATATGTGCCCTGGTTCCACTATTTTGTTCTGTTTTAAGCCGCTTAAATCGTCATTGAAAAATTCAATTATGCTGCCGTTATCTGAATCATAAAAAGCAGGAAAGCAGTCGTTTAAGATTTTCGCAGCGCTATTCAAAAATCTATCTTCACCTGTTGCGCGGGATAATGCCATAAATGCTTCGAACAGATGCATGTGTGGGTTTTGGCGGCGCGGTAGCTCTTTTCGGTCGCTTTCAAGCCAGCCACCATGCGGGGAGGCGAGTTCACGATCCAGAAACGCCAGGGCTTGATCCGCGAGCGCTATGGCCCGTTCGTCTTTTGCGGCCTCCCAGCGTGATGCGCAAGCAAGCAGAAGGAACGCCTGATCGTAGAGATCGCGTTTGTCATCGATAATCTCGCCATCGTCATCAATTAGGTGAACGCACCCGCGCTCACCGTTGTCGGGACATGCTTTTTCAAGAAAATATTCGAACCCTTTTGCCGCTAGCGATTCTGCATCGTTGTGCCAGCCGCGGATGCCCGCTTGCGAGAATGTATGGATTTGACGGGTCTGGACGCGCACTCGTCTAGACCTGCCAGCCGATGGCGTGGCGTCGAAATTCAGCGCTTCGTAAAAGCCGCCTCGCTCGTTATCGTAGCCTTGCTCAAGCCAAAGAGGCAGGGCGTCATCAACGAACCAGCGTTTGAATTTGTTACTGGCCTCAGAAAACGCCGTCATCATTGCCCGTTATGTTACGTCCGTAGTGTAAATAGCTCTAAATCGCCCTGTTGCCGTGGTCAAACAAACGGGAACATCATTCTACGGTGACCGACTTGGCGAGGTTTCGAGGCTGGTCCACATCCGTTCCCTTCGTTGTTGCTGTGAAGTAGGCGAGTAGTTGCACAGGAACTGTATAAACGATCGGCGCCAGCATGGGATGAGTTTGCGGCGTTTCAATTGCGGCCCACGTTTTGCCGCCTGCTTCTGCGATGCCATCTTTGCAGGAAACCATCAACGCCTTGCCGTCCCGCGCCATGACTTCTTGCATGTTCGAAACAGTTTTTTCGAAATGGGCGTCTTTGGGCGCAATCACCACGATGGGCAGGTTTTCATCGATCAGTGCAATTGGCCCGTGTTTTAACTCGCCCGCAGCGTACCCTTCGGCATGAATGTAAGAAATTTCTTTGAGCTTTAACGCTCCTTCGAGTGCGATTGGATAGGAGACGCCTCGGCCAATATAGAAAATACCAGTTGCCTTGGCGATATCACGGGCGATGGTTTCTATTTTGTCGCTCTGTTTTAGCGCTTCAGAAACAAGCCGTGGAATTTCCAGCAGGCTTGTGACGAGTACCGACTCTTCTTCAGCAGTCAGTGTTCCACGGATGCGGCCCGCTGCAATAGCAATGCAGGCAAGTGAAACAAGCTGGCAGGTAAATGCTTTTGTTGAAGCAACCCCAATTTCTGGGCCTGCCGCCATCGGAAAGATGATGTCTGCTTCGCGTGCAATTGACGATTCCGCAACATTCACTACTGTCGCGATCTGCTGACCGTTAGCACGCGCGTCACGCAGTGCTGCAAGCGTGTCAGCGGTTTCGCCGGATTGCGATATAAAAAGTGCGCCGCCGTTTTTCGTCCATGGCACATCACGATAGCGCAGTTCAGAGGCGACATCGATTTCGATCGGCAGTTTTGCCCATTTTTCAAACCAGTATTTTGAGACCAAGCCCGCATAATAAGCGGTGCCGCATGCAGTGACCGTCAATCGATCAAGTTTTGCGAAGTCAAATACGCCATTGGGCAGCCTGACTGTTTTTGTTGACGGATCCACATATCTGGAGATGGTGTGGGCGATCACTTCCGGTTGTTCATGGATTTCTTTTGCCATGAAGTGACGGTGACCCTCTTTATCGACGAGTCCCTGCGAAGCTGATGAGATAACTTCCTGGCGTTGAACCTTGGCGCCGGCTTCATCGCGCACATCGATGGAGTTTCGCGTCAGGACCGCCCAATCACCTTCTTCTAGGTAGGTAACGCGGTTGGTAAAGGGCGCCAGCGCGTAGGCGTCTGAACCCAGATACATCTCGTCATTACCCCGGCCGATCGCTAAAGGACTGCCTTTCCGGCCGCAAATCATAAGGTCGTCTTCGCCTGAGAAAATAGCTGCAAAAGCAAACGCGCCTCGCATTCGGCCTATGGCTTTTTTGAACGCTTCAACAGGCGCCATATTTTCCGTCTGTAGATAATAAGTGATCAGTTGCGGACAGACCTCGGCGTCGGTCTCTGATTCGAAGACAATTCCTTTGTCTTCAAGTTCGCGGCGAAGTTCTGCGAAATTCTCGATGATGCCGTTATGAACGACAGCAACACGCTCCGTCATGTGAGGATGCGCATTTGTTTCATTTGGAGCGCCGTGCGTGGCCCACCGGGTGTGGCCAATGCCTGCGATGCCTGGGAGGGGGGTAGCGGAGAGCGCCTCATCCAGGTTCGATAGCTTCCCTGGCGCGCGGCGGCGGGCGAGGCGCCCGTCATGAAGGGTCGCGATACCGGCCGAATCATAGCCGCGATATTCAAGGCGTTTGAGGCCCGCTATGATCTGTGGGGCTACCTCTTTCGACCCTAAAATGCCAATAATGCCGCACATTTCCCGCTATATCCCGTCATTTGCTGCTGAAGAGCTTAAAGTTGGCCTCGTAACGTTCTATTAAAGCAAAACCACGGCCAGAAAACGTCGTAAAGGGGTGATTTTGGGACCGGGCCGGACTTTCCATTTGTTAAGCCTCGCCGACGCCTTGAGGCAAGCCAAGCCTGTTTACTTTATGACCCGCTTTGATATTCCGACGCCGAACAAACTACTGGCTAATGCCGGAACGGAGATGATCAGCATGCCATTTCGATTTGCGCTCGTTTTCTCTTTTATGCTTGCGACCGCAGCTGCTGCGGCGGACGAGGACGTGCGTGGCGAGCCGGTTACTTTGGGCTTCATCGAGAATGTCGCAGTGGGCAATCTCAACCTGGAAATGAAGGGGAAACTGGACACCGGCGCGGACACGACATCGGTTCACGCGTTTAATGTAGAAGTCTACAAACGCGGCAAACGAGACAATTGGGTGAAGTTCCGTCTGGTCGGCAAGGACGGCCGGTCCATTCGTTACGACCAGAACGTCATCCGTTTTGCGAATATCAAAACCAAGACGGGCGGTACGATCAGGCGTCCGGTTATTCATCTTCCGATCTGCATCAACGGCAGAAGGGGACGGGCCGAAGTGAACCTCGCTGACCGGGGGGATTTTGAATACGACATTCTAATCGGGCGCGAGTTCCTGGCCAATCGAATCCTCGTCGACTCCAGCCGGACCTTCATGGCCGAAGAAGAATGCGGACCAGTAGATGAAGATTAATCTTCGGCATGCGACGATCCTGGGCCTTGTCCTGATTGTCGCCGGCGCAGTCATTTTTTTGATCAAGTCGTCAGTTCTGCACTACCCTCTGTCACCAGGCGAGCGCACGACTTTATGGGACTTCGAGCTATATCTTGAGTTTGAGGGGCGCAACGAGCCCGCTAGAATAGAAGCTTACATTCCTGCTGGAGATGTCGAACGCGCCTTTCCGCAGGAAGAGTTTTATAACGGCTCCTTCGGGCTTAGCCTGATTGGTGAAAACGGCACACGAAACCGCAAGGCTGTGTGGACCTATCGATACCCTGCGGACAAAAAGGTCCTGCGCTACGCGGTACAAACGCTGGGTGAAACTCAATCCACGCCATTGCCGCTAGCGTTTCGGGAATCTGAACCTCAAATTATTCCATTTGAAGCCGATGAGGTGAAGCGGCAGGCTTTCATCGTCTGGTCCGGCAATCTCCGTCAGCGCTCAGCCGATGATCAATCATTTGCGGACCTCGCTTTAAAGTCAGTTTTTGAAACGCGCGCCGACAACGAACAATATGCTGACGAAGTCGCCGCGTTGCTGGACGAGGGCGAGGGCGTAGTTGGACGGCTAGTGCTTGCGCAACAGCTACTGCAATCGCAAGGCGTGCCGGCCCGCATAGCCGGCGGCGTTTATCTTTCAGATGAGCGGCGGCGATTGGAAACAAGACGCTGGCTTGAATATCACATTGATGGTGAGGATTTCCGGTTTTTTCCTAGTGATGCGCCGGACCGGTTCTTCACTATATGGTATGGACCGAGGCCTCTTGTTTCGGCTGATGGCGTTGATGATCTGGACGTGCAAATCGCATTGCGGTCTCTTGATACTTCAGCATCGGCAGTAGCTGCGAACACTCCCGGCCCGCTGGGTGATTTTGGACGCGCCGTTGGCTTTGGCGCATTGCCGCTAACAACGCAGCTTGTTTATCAAGTGCTCATTACCATTCCCGTAGGGATTACTATTCTCGTTTTCTTGCGCCAGTTCATTGGGTTTAAAACCCTTGGCACTTTCATGCCGGTATTGATTGGCATCGCCTTTCGCGAAACGGCTCTCCTCAACGGCGTATTGCTTTTTACTTTACTGGTGGCGCTTGGGCTGACGCTCCGGTTTTATCTGGAACGTTTGCACCTCCTTCTGGTTCCCAGACTTGCGGTGGTCTTGATATTCATCGTCATGACTATGGCTGGGATCACGGTGTTGATGACGGGCGCCAATCAAGCAATCGGTCTTTCCATCTCGCTCTTCCCGATGGTTATTCTGACCATGACGATTGAGCGCATGTCTATCGTCTGGGAAGAAAGTTCCGCAAGCGAAGCGATTAAACAAGGTTTTGGCAGCCTCGCCGTCGCAGCGATTACTTATCTCGCCATGACCAATTCATACGTAGAATACCTGATGTATCAGTTCCCAGAGCTGTTGCTCGTTCTTATGGGGTTGTGTGTGTTGATGGGGCGGTACACCGGCTTGCGTCTGATGGAGTTGTGGCGGTTTAGGGCGCTGGCGAACTAACGATGTTCAGAACCTATCAGGCCCTGAAGCGAAACGGCGTTATCGGCATTAACGAACGAAATGTTCGCTTTGTAAATTCGCTGAACGCGCGAAAGTTCCTGATCAGGGTTGATGATAAAGAACTGACCAAACTTCTGGCGAAGGATGCGGGCATTCCAACGCCTGAGCTTTACGGCGTGATTAAAAACGCCCGCGACATGAGGCGGCTTGCTGAGTTCATCGATCATTCGGACGGCTTTGTCATCAAGCCCGCCATGGGATCGCAGGGCAAAGGCATCATGGTTGTGGATGGGCCTTTGAAGGGCGGGTGGCGATTGTCATCAGGGCGGCGTACCGACCTTGAAGCGATGAAGTATCAGATCAATAACATGTTGTCGGGCATGTATTCGCTTGGCGGCCAACCGGATAAGGCGCTGATCGAGTACCGCGTGAAGTTCGACGACGTTTTTGGGCAAGTCTCATACAAAGGCGTGCCGGATATTCGAGTGATTGTTCTGAAAGGCGTGCCGGTGTTCGCCATGTTACGCCTGCCAACGGCGGAGTCAGATGGTAAGGCGAACTTGCATAAGGGTGGCGTCGGCGCCGGTATCGACCTTGCGACCGGCCGAACCAAACGCGCCATGCAGCATGATCAGTTTGTGGAAATTCATCCCGATACGGGCTATCCGCTGGAAGATATTCAAACGCCGTACTGGGGCGATATTTTGTTAATGGCGGCGAAGTCTTATGAGATGACAGAGCTTGGCTATGTGGGCGTCGATATCGTTCTCGATCGCGACAAGGGTCCGCTCTTGCTTGAGCTTAACGCACGTCCCGGCATTTCCATTCAGATCGCCAACCGGGTGGGTTTGCGGTTTGTTTTGGATAAAGCCGAGGCGCTGGGACGCGAAGCAAGAACCCCGGAGGAGCGGGTGGAAATTGCGAAAACGCTATGTTGAGGTCGACTTGATAATATCCGCCGCTTTCTCCGCAATCATGATTGTCGGGGCGTTGGTGTTGCCCGAAATGAGGTAGGGCATGATCGAGGCGTCAATGACACGAAGCCCCTCAACGCCCTTTACGCGCAGAGATGTATCCACAACAGCACCGGCATCGGTTCCCATGTGGCAAGTGCCGACCGGATGATAGATCGTATCGGAACGGTTGCGGATGTCTGCTTCTAGCGCGTCATCGTCCGCTGGTTCGTCTAGATAAAGTCGCTTGCCGCGGATACTTTTCATTGCGGGCGCGTCAAAGATGCGCTCAACGATCCGCGCACCTTTTTTCAGCCGCTGCAAATCATCGTCATCTGAGAGGAAGTTCGGATCGATTGCCGGCGACGCCATTGGTTCGGGTGAGGCGAGGCGTACCGTACCGCGCGTTTTTGGACGCAGAACGCATACATGACACGAAAACCCGCTGCCAAGATGTTTTTTGTGGCCATGGTCGTCCACAAGTCCCGTAACAAAGTGCAACTGAACATCGGGTTCTGGCTCGCTGATATCGGTTTTGAGAAAGCCCCCGCATTCTGCAAGGTTTGAGGTGTACGGGCCCTCTTTTCGCTTCCGGTAGGCGTTCAATGAAGAAAGCGCGCTGAGAAACATTCCCGGATGTAATCCGACAGCGTATGGCGATTTCGATTTGTAAAGCGCAATCCAGTCAAGATGATCTTGAAGGTTGCCGCCTACATTCGGGCTGTCCGCAATGACGTCTATACCATGCTCGCGCAAATGATCCGCCGGTCCTACGCCCGAAAGCATTAAAAGCTGCGGCGACTGGAATGCTCCGGCCGAGAGTATAACCTCGCGCTTTGCTGAAATGGTTTTGCGCGCACCCTTTTGAAGGAGGTTTACGCCCTTGGCGCGTTTATTATCGAACAGGACCCGTTCCACATGCGCATCAGTGACGATGGTGACATTGGCCCGCTCGTTTGCCGGGTGAAGATAGGCTTTTGCGGCGGAACATCGTTGCCCGTCCCGTTGCGTGACCTGATAATAGCCCATGCCTTCTTGTGACTTGCCGTTAAAGTCCGGATTGATCGGTAGTTGCAACTCAGCGGCTGCCTGAAGAAAGATATCGGACAACGGATTCTTGTAACGTAAGTCTGCAACGGAAAGCGGTCCGCCGATGCTGTGATGTGCATCCGGCCCGCGGGCGTTGTCTTCTGCCTTCATGAAATAAGGGAACACATCATCCCACGCCCATCCCGGCGCGCCGTTTGCTGCCCAGCGGTCGTAGTCGGCTTTTGAGCCGCGAATATAAATCATGGCGTTGACCGAGCTCGATCCGCCGAGCGCTCGCCCGCGTGGCTGTCGACCTAGCCGTCCATTCATGTGCTGTTGCGGCACAGTATCGAAGTGCCAGTTGGTCGGGCTGTTGTCGCCCAGAAAGGCGAAGCCGATCGGCGCCTGAATCAGTGGGTTATCGTCCTTGCCGCCCGCCTCAAGGACACAAACCGTGACATTCGGATTTTCGCTGATGCGCGCGGCGAGCGTGCAGCCAGCCGATCCGGCGCCTACAATCACATAATCATACTCGCCAAGAGATTCCCGAAACTCTTTATCCGTTTTCATATGCTTATATTATCTTTCGAACGAACGAGAGAATTTTAGAAGTTTTATCGGTATAAGGAGGATGCATGATAGATCCATTTGCGAACCGGCTCTGATAGAATACCGGTTTCATATGCGAGAATGTCGTAAAGCCTGCTTCACCATGATAGGAGCCGATACCGCTTTTGCCGACCCCGCCGAAGGGCAGGTTTTCCTGCGCTACATGCCACAGGGCGTCATTTACCGTGACGCCGCCAGAAACCGTGTTTTGCAGGATATAATCTCGTGCATTGTCGTCTTTTCCGTACCAGTAAAGAGCTAGCGGTCTGTCGCCAGCGTTTACGTGCTGAACTGCTGCATCGGTGGTGTCCGCGGGTAGAATTGGCAGGATAGGGCCAAAAATTTCTTCTTTCATGACGTCAGAATCAACGGGCGGATCGATCATGATTGTCAACGGAAGCTTGCGTTGAGGGTGCAAAGCGTTGGATGAGCCAACTTCCACTATTTTGACGCCTTGATCCCTTACTTTTTCAATCATTGATTTTAACCGAGCGAAATGACGGTCTGATATAATCGACGTATAGTCATCGGTTGTATCAATGGCGGGATATAACTTTCGAGCAGCGCCAGCGATGGCTTCAACCGTTGCATCCAATTTCGCATGAGGAGTCAGTACGTAATCCGGCGCGACGCAGGTCTGGCCGGCATTCAGCATTTTTCCGTACGCGATAGATTTTGCGGCATCCCCGATGTCTGCGCTATCATCGATAATAGCCGGGGATTTGCCGCCGAGTTCCAACGTTACAGGCGTCAGATTTTTCGCCGCCGCCTGCGCAACGCGTGCGCCAACAGCCGTCGAGCCCGTAAACAGAAAATGATCGAAAGGCGTTTCGGTAAATGCCTGTCCGGTCCCTACTCCGCCAGTGACCACGGCGCAGACGGTTTCATCAAATTGCGATGCGATTGCCTGTTGCAAGACTTCACTCAGGCGCGGTGTAAGCTCGCTCGGCTTGATCAAAACACGATTGCCGGCGGCGAGGGCGGCAGCGGCTGGCGCAAGGGCGAGTTGCAGCGGATAATTCCAGGGGGATATAATGCCGACAACGCCAAGCGGTTGAGGCTCAATCCGGCTTTTCGCGGGCAACATGTGCACTGGGGTCGCGACGCCGCGCGGACGCATCCAGTGTTTAAGATGTTTCCTCGCATGCTTTGCGCCCGAGACTGTAACAACGATCTCGGCAACAACAGTTTCGAAAGACGAACGATTGCCGAAATCAGCGGAAATCGCCTCAATAAATTTGTCTTCATTGGTTTCAGTCAAGCGAATCAGAAGGTCCAGACGGTCGATCCTCTCCGAATATGTTGGGTATGGAGCGGCCAAGTAGGCTTGTTTCTGTAGCGAAAAAAGCCGCGCCAACTCCTGTTCACCTTCGGTTTTCTCGCGGTCGGGCGTATGGGCTGTGTCGGCGGGCATGGTACCTCCGATAAACTGGTCGGTTTCCTGTTTGAACTCTAGATTACCCAGTGTTCAAGTCTAGCGTTTTTGGCGCCTAGCTTCGAATGAATGACAGAGCGCCAGCTAAGACATTCTGCACAAATGCTCAGTATAAAAATAATTATTGCGTCGCAACAAAAGCGTGTCATCCGTACGGTTCCGATTCACCTGAATTAAAATGTTGATCATTGCTCTGCGGTGAGACGTTTTAAAAACAGGACGGATGGCCATTGACGATACAGATGAGCTTCTATTGCGGCAGCGGGCGTCAGCAAACGGTAGATAAAAGGCGATAAGCGGTTTGCGTTTCAACAACGACAGGCGCTCTATTGGCGTTAATTGGTGCGTCCTGACCAGGCGAACTCTTCGTTTGTTCTTCAGGAAATATTCGAGGGCAATATGAATGCGATTTTTGACCGCCGCCGATTTTTGCAATTTTCACTTGCGGGAGGGGCGCTACTCATTGCGGATGCGCCCCTGCGTTACGCGCGCGCGAGTGAATCTTCGGGCGATTTTCTTGGCGATATAGGGCCGTACCTGAAAATCAATGAGGACAATACATTGATCCTTGGCGCACCATCGCCGGAGATCGGGTCTGGCATGCATACGTCATTGCCGATGTTGATTGCGGAAGAACTCGGGGCTGACTTTGAAACTGTCAGCGTCAAGCAGATGCCGATCAAGTTATTGACGCAGCCTGAAGGCGGCTTCAGATGGGCTTATGGCGTGCAGGGCGGCGGCGGCAGTTTTACGTTGCGCCGGAATATGGACCCGGTTCGCCGGTTGGCGGCCGTTACAAAAAATGTTTTGATCGCATCGGCGGCGGAAGAGCTAAATGTCCAGCCTGAAGAATTGCACACCGAAAGCAACCATGTTGTTCATCAACAAAGTGGTCGACGTGTGGCATTTTCAACGCTCGCGGCCAGGGCGTCAGCAAAACCATTTCCTGAAATCGCGGAAGATGACGACATCGCGCTAAAGGACCCGTCCGATTATTCAATCATCGGAAAATGGCAACGGTCAAAAGGCGTCGAGGGCGTTGTCACGGGAGACGTGAAATTCGGCATCGACGGAGAGCTGCCGGGCATGTTGCATGCCGTAATGACCAGGTGCCCTTATTTCAAAGGCAGCATCGCATCTCTTGACGATGCGGCCGCGCGCGGCGTGCCTGGTGTTCGCCACATCGTAACGCTCGACCCGCCTGCAGGAGATCTTGGCAATCAGTACATTTCGGCTGGTGTCGCCGTCGTGGCTGACAGTCTGTGGGCGGCTCTAAAAGCGCGGCGGCTGCTTGAGATTGAGTGGAACAAGGGCGACGGCGCAGGTGAGAGTTCAGCGTCATTGTATGAAGAAATGGCGCAAACCCAGTCCGAGCCGGGAGTTGAGTTTGCCAAGGATGGAGAAGGACGGGCTGCGCTAGAAGGCGCGCAAAAAGTGGTGGAGGCGACTTACGAACTGCCTCTCCTCGCGCACGCCACCATGGAGCCCATGAATTGCATTGTCCATGCGCGCGCCGATAGCGCGGATGTTGTTGCGCCAGGTCATAGCTGCGGTGGTATGGTGGTTAACCTTTCGCGCGCTCTCGGCATTGAGGTTCCCTCTATAAACATGATTTCCATGCGGACGGGAGGCAGTTTCGGCCGCCGTCTGCGTGCCGACATGGCGGTAGAAGCTGGTTTGGTTTCACGACAAGTCAATGCGCCGGTGAAACTCGTCTGGACACGCGAAGACGATATGGGTTCTGACTATTACCGCCCACAGTCCCGGCATATCGTGCGCGCCGCGCTGACAGAAGGTGGAAAGATATCAGCCTGGAGCCATAGCGCTTGCCTTGCAACGTCCAGCGCTGCCGATGTTGAGCTCGCCAATGTCATGCGAAACACAGTCTGGGCGGACAACTACCCGCGCCGTTTGATCGATAATTTTGAGATTGACGCGCATCATATTTCATGGGCGACGCCGAATGGTCCATGGCGGGCGCCAATGCCAACCCAGCATGCCTTCATCGTTGAAAGCTTCATTAATGAATTAGCGGCGGAAGCTGGCATTGACCCGCTTGAGTTTCGCCTTCGTCTCCTAGGGGAAGCGCGGGATATGCCGTATGATGATCATGGCGGCCCCACATACAATACCGGCCGTTGGGCTGTGGTGCTGCAGAAGGCTGCAGAAGAAGCAGGCTGGGGCGGCAGGTTAGGCCGCCGCCAAGGGCGAGGGATCGCCGGTTATTTCACATTCGGTAGTTATTGCGCCGTCGTTGTCGATGTTGAAGCGAGCCGGTCCAACGACATTCGCGTCACACGCATTGTGGTTGCTGGTGACGCAGGACTGATCGTCAACCCGAATGGGTTCAAATCGCAGCTTGAAGGCGGCGTGCTGGATGGGTTGTCGACGGCATTGCGATTGAAAGTAGATGTCGAAGATGGTCGCGCAGTGCAACAAAATTTCGACAGTTACCAGTTTATGCGCATGGCTGATGCGCCGCCAGTGGTTGAAACGTATCTGATACAAGGAGCGAACGAGGTGCACGGTACTGGTGAAATTGCGACGCCGCCATTAGCGCCAGCGCTTTGCGACGCTATCTATCAAGCGACAGGCAAGCGCATTCGTAAACTCCCCATTGGCGATCAATTAAAAGCTTAAGGTTGGTCATGACAGAAGTGCTTGATAGACGACGATTCCTGAAGGTCAGCATGATTGGCGGCGCATTTGTCGCCGCACTGCCGCTTGCATCATGTGGACGTGAAACCGACGCAGTTAGCGGTGCCGAGCCGCCAAGCGCATCAAATCTACGTAGTGAAAAGCTCGGACTTTTTATCACTATCAAGGCCGACAACTCCATTGTTATTGGCGCGCCGAATATGGAGATGGGGCAGGGCACGTTCACATCGATGCCAATGATGATTGCCGAGGAATTAGACGCGGACTGGAGCAACACCAGCGTCGAGTTAATGCCGCTTATGCTGAAAAAGTTGGCTGAAAATGAAGAGGGCAGCGATGCCGCAACCAAGGGTTTTGACTATTTCCATGCTTATCAGGGCGCTGGCGGCAGTCAAAGTGTAAAAAAGAATTATACCTATCTCCGCGAAGCCGGCGCAGCGATCAGAAATCGGTTGGTTCGTGCAGCGGCTGCACGCCTTGGCGTGCCGGAAACTGCACTGCGTACGGAAGACAGCTATGTTATTTACGATGGCGGCGAACGCATACCATATGGCGATTTGATCGAAGCTGCAGCAGCTTTAGAGGATTCAGAAAGCGTCGCTCTGAAATCTCCGGAAGAATTCCGTATTATTGGCACCCATCGTCGTATCATGGGCGCTCATGACATAGTCACCGGCGCGCCTGTATTCGGTATCGATCAGCAGTTTGAAGGAATGCTGCATGCCGTTGTTGCCCGGTCACCTTATTTCCAGAGCGAGGCGTTGCGTTTTGATGATGCTGCAGCCCGCGCTGTCCCTGGCGTTGTTGATATTATTCAAATTCCGCGGATATGGCCCGAACGCGGCAGCACAGAACTCTTGTCACTTCATGGTGGTGTAGCAGTAATTGCTGAGACGCTCTGGAGCGCAATGAAAGCACGCCGACTGCTTGATATTGAATGGGATACTGGTGAATTCGCCGAAGAAAGTACGGCTGCAAGTGAGGCGGATTATCGCCGTTTTTTAGCGAGTGATGGTTCGGAAGGCGAGGTTATGCGTGAGGACGGCGATGTGGAGACAGCGCTATCTGGCGCCACTCGCATTGTCGAGGCTCAATATTCATCCAAAACATTAACGCATGTTTGCATGGAACCGCATAGCGCAGCCGCAGATATGCGCGATGGCATTTGGACAGTGCGCGCTTCACATCAGTTCCCGGACAGGCTGGCGTATTGCGTTGCTGAAGTTGCAGGAATTGAACCGACCCAGGCAACAATTGAGACTGCCCGACTCGGCGGAGGATTCGGTCGAAAGTATCCGACCGATTATGGCAGCGAAGCTATATGGCTATCCCACCGGTTACGGCGGCCGGTGAAAGTAACATGGACGCGCGAAGATGACATTCAGCAGGATGCATTTAACCGGCCGTGCATGAGTAAATTTCGAGCCGGCTTGAATGCAAATGGTGAGGTCGTTGGATGGGATCATCTTATCGCGGCGTACGGGGCTCATATTCATGTATTCCCAGCGGGAATGATCGAAAATTTCCGTGCACGGAGCTATTACCCCCCTTCCGGCATGTGGTTTGGCGCCTGGCGCGGCCCGGGTCACAACACCATGGGCTTCATGTTGCAGAGTTTTATCGATGAAGTGGCTGAGGCTGCAGGCAAAGATCCCCTTCAGATGCGTCTTGAAGTTCTGTCGCCTGACCGAAAGCTGCCCTATCCCGGCTGGGGCGCAGACTTCTATGACACTGGGCGTGACGCGAATGTTTTACGGGTGGCGGCTGCGAACTCAGAGTGGTCTGACCGCAATGCATTGCCTTCAGGGCATGGCAGGGGGATCGCATCACATTTTACTTTCGGTAGCTATTGCGCGCATGTCGTTGATGTGCGTGTTGAAGATGGCGAGCTTGAAATTCTGCGGATCGTTACAGCAATTGATTGTGGCCAGGCGGTTAATAGGCTGGGCATTGAAGCACAGATGGAAGGCGGCGCATTAGATGGCGTTTCTGTTGCGCTTCACCAAGCTATTCATGTTGAAAACGGGCAAGTGGTTGAAAAGAATTTCGACACTTACCGGTTGATGCGCATCAACGAAGCGCCGAAAGAAATTAACGTCCATATTATCGACAGCGACGAACATCCGACAGGCACGGGCGAGTTAAGTCTGCCGCCGATCATACCGGCGCTCACAAATGCAATTTACCACGCAACAGGAAAACGTATTCGTGACCTGCCAATCGCCAATCAATTGCAGGCGTAATAGAGGCGCGACGCGCTAAGAATTAAAGGAGCAAAAAAATGGTCCAGTTTACGGTCAATGGCAAAACGATGAACTATGACGGCGATCCGGATATGCCGCTCTTATGGTATCTGCGTGAAGACGCCGACCTTAAAGGCACGAAATTTGGATGCGGTATCGCCCAATGCGGGGCTTGTACCGTGCACCTCAACGGACAGGCGTTTCGTTCTTGCGTTGTGCCGATGGCCTCAGTGGAGGGCGCAGAGATTGTCACAATCGAGGGATTGGCTGACGGTGAAAACCTGCATCCGGTGCAAGAAGCATGGATCGAGGAAGACGTGCCGCAATGCGGATACTGTCAGGCAGGCCAGATCATGGCGACGGCCGACCTGCTCTCACGCAATGACAACCCCAGCGATGACGATATCAATACTAACATCACCAATATCTGCCGTTGCGGCACGTATTACAGAATTCGAAAGGCAATACACCGCGCCGCAGAAATACAGCGAGACAGAAACGGGTAAGGTTTGGTTGACAAGCCATCACATCATGCCAAACGTAAAGCGCTTGTGGTTTTGCGGTAAGTTTGTTTGATGAAGTCGAGCTACGCTGAGGATGTCCTGCCGCCGCTGCTACGTTGGCGCGAAGAGGGATTGAAAACAACTCTCGTTACCCTTGTAAACATCGAAGGGTCTTCGCCACGTCCATTGGGTAGTCAGATGGCGGTGGCGGAAAATGGTGATTCTATAGGTGTCATCACCGGTGGGTGCGCCGAAGCTGCAATTGTATTTGAAGCCCAAGAAGCCATGAAGAGCGGCGAAAACCGCTGCGTGCGATATGGCGAAGGCTCGCCCTATATGGATATCCGTTTGCCGTGTGGCTCAGGTATCGACGTATTCTTTGACGCATGTTTCAGCGATGAGCATTTAACGAAACTGTTGTCTGCGCAGAAAGAGCGGCGTCAAATGACAATGAATTTTGACGTTGAGGCGCTCACCGCTTCGATTCATGAGTCAAAAATCAGTCAACAAGAGTTTGCCGAAGGAAAATACGCAAAACTCTATAATCCGCCAGTGCGTCTTCTGGCGGCTGGAAAAGGATTCATTTTGCCGTATGTCGCGCAATTCGCGAAAGCGCTTAGTATTGAAACACATGCCTACTCACCGGAAGAAGAAACCCTCGAACACGCAGCGCCGTTTTGCACCAGCACCACTCATCTTACCAATGGATCCGGTTTCGTCAGCGCTAACATAGACCGCTGGACAGCAATCGTTACTTTATTTCATGAACATGAATGGGAAGCGAGCATTTTAAGTTCAGCACTGAAAAGTGAATGCTTTTATCTTGGCGCATTAGGAAGCCGCCGCACTCATCAGGAACGGCTTGAGGTGTTGCGGATGCAGGGTGTTGACGAAACGTCTTTCGAAAGAATTCGCGGACCCGTCGGTCTTGATATCAAGGCAAAATCACCACCGGAGATTGCTGTATCTATCGTTGCGGAAATAATTGAAACGCAACGTTTAAAAGGTCTGGCATGAATCTTAAAAACTATAGCGCCATAGTTGTTGCTGCTGGTTTATCATCAAGATTCGGGCCTGAGAACAAACTCTTCGCAGAAGTTGCGGGCGCGCCCTTGCTAAAGCATGCGTTGGCGTCCATTGAGCGCGCTCAGATCGGAAATATCATCGTTGTAATAAACGAGGATAGTCGCCGTATGCGCCGATTGTGTGCTGTCGCCAGCAGCATTGTGGTGAACTCGGCGCCGGAACAGGGTTTGGGTACGTCAATCGCTTTAGGCGCATCGGCTTTAAGCGACGAAACGCAAGGCGTGTTCATTTGTCTCGGAGATATGCCGCTTGTTCCCGGCTTTATGTTTCAGGAGCTTGCTCAGAAGGCGAGCCTGGACTCCCAGGCCGATGCAGTCGCTCCCTTTTGCAAGGGCCGTCGCGGTCATCCGGTTTTATTCCATCCGCGCCATATCAGCAGTTTACGGACTCTGAAGGGAGACAAGGGCGCGCGGCCTCTTGTCGAAGAAAACAATTTCATAATGCGGAAACTTGAAACAGATGAAGAAGGCGTACTGATAGATGTAGATACGCCGGCGAGTTTGCGAAGCGCAGCTCAGCGATTGAATGTCTGACCCGCAGTCAGACCGGATAAAGTTTTACTCATTTATTATT
The DNA here is from genome assembly GCF_028748065.1 of Hyphococcus flavus. Lineage (GTDB taxonomy): Bacteria > Pseudomonadota > Alphaproteobacteria > Caulobacterales > Parvularculaceae > Hyphococcus > Hyphococcus flavus. The sequence goes on from NZ_CP118166.1 coordinate 2,280,756, forward strand.
TTCTTATGTAACGAATTTGCTTAATGGATAGCTCTTGTCAGCATGACGTTCAGTTAAGCCGATACTCAGTGTATGGGCAACCTTCAGCAGAATGCGCTGTTATCCTCCAGTACTTGTTTCGTTTTCTCAATGGAATGTGAAAGGCAATGCGAGATGCGCAAAACGATAAAAGCCAGAGTAATGTTTATTGCCGCAGTGATATTTGCCGGGACAATGTTTTTGTCTACTGCGAAAGCGGATGCGCTTCAGAATTGCAGCGATGTCACGTTGCCGGTTTCCATTATAGCAGGCGGCCCGAAAATATATTCACTGTACGGAAAGCTGTGCCATCCGGGCGAGGGCCCATCGGCGACGGTTCAGGTGCTGGTGCATGGTTATACTTATGATCACCGATATTGGGCGTTGCCCGGTTTCGGCGACGACTATGATTATGTGAAGGTGGCTAATGAAGCGGGCTTTACAACATTCGCCATTGACCGATTAGGTTCGGCGGGTGGCAGCTCTCGTCCGCCCAGTGCGTTGATGACCTTACAGGCTGGCGCTGTCACACTGCATGATGTTGTTTCGGCCGCACGTGACGGAGGACTGCCGGGCGGACCCTATGAAAATGTCATTACAGTCGGACATTCGGCCGGGACAGCAATCGCCTGGATAGAGGCGTCGCTGTTCCAGGATGTCGACGGCATCATAGCTACAGGGTTCGGTCATCCATTCGGTGCTGTGCAAGGGCTGGTTTTAAATACGCTTCCCGCGTTCCTGGATTCGCGGTTGAGACCGCTGGTCGGGCTTGATCTCGGGTATCTGACGACCACGCCGGGCTCGCGAGAAGGGTTGTTTTACCGGGTGGCGACCAGCGATCCTGCAGTCATCGCATATGATGAAGCGACGAAAGGATTAGGGACATCCGGTGAATTTCTGACACTCTCCACGGCTGAGCTTGGAACGCTCGCCATTACCGCGCCCGTGCTCTTCGTTATGGGGCAGTACGATCAGATTTTTTGCTTCGGCGAAAATTTGGGCGGATTTGTGAATTGTGCATCCGATGAAACGCTTTACGCGTCAGAGCGTATCTATTTTCCGCTGGTAACCGACTTTGAGGCGTATGTTCACGAAGGGGCGGGTCACAATATCAACCTTCACGATGGCGCGACGAATTGGTTTGACCGCGCCGCCGATTGGGCAAGCGCCCGTTTTTCCGATTAACCGAAAGCTGAATGCCGAAACCAAACGGGTATTCTTCGCGCTCATCCGGCGCTATATTTGCGGCGCTTATAAAATGGAGCGTCGCTATGTGGATGCTGGCCTTTGCTACGATTATATCATCGTCCAAGTCGGAAGTGCCCGCCGACACATGGCTGTGTAAGAACGATATCGAAGTCTGGTGTACCCTGAACGACGGCTGCGACGCCAAAAACGCGGATGAAACCACGCCCATGTCGATCGCCGCGAGCCGCGATGGGGAGTTTTCGGTCTGCGCTTACACTGGCTGCTGGGAGGGGGACACGCGCATAACACAGAATGCGGGGAGAATAATGTGGGCAGCAGACGATGTACCGTTTTCCACCCAGCCAGACGGATTTCGCACGAACATCACTCTGATGATTATCGAGCATGAAGGCGTCGGGTTCGTGCGCGCCGGTTCAATCGCCAGCCCGCTGGTCTGCCTGCCGCGCGCAATCGACCAAGAATAACGGGTACTTACCGTTTACTTGCAAGGGCCTGCGACTGCCCTTAAGTGCCAGTGAACAGCCTTTTGAGTAGGACGCCTCATGATTCCGATGCCATTTTTTTCGCTGATCGACGCGATATTACAGCTCTATACATTGATCGTATTCGTCATGGTGATCATGTCGTGGCTGATAGGGTTTAATGTGATCAATCGGCATAATCAGATTGTCGATATGATCTGGCGCACATTAATCGCGTTGACGGAGCCAGCTTTGCGACCAATCAGGCGCATGATGCCGTCACTTGGCGGAATAGATATCTCACCGCTCGTATTGTTGCTTGGTGTCTTTTTCCTCCGCGAAATGAATATGTGGCTGGCTGCGAGGTATGGCATTTCCTAGCCTGCAATAGTGCCCGTATTTTCTTTGCGCAAAAATGGTGCGGTCCTGTTCATTCGGGTCAGTACCAATGCAAAAAAAGATGACATTGTAGGTGTTTGGCGCGGACCGGACGGAGAAGAACGGCTCTCTATCAGGGTGATGTCGCCTCCCGATAAGGGGAAGGCGAACAAGGCAATCATAGCTTTATTGGCAAATGCGGTGGATGAACCGAAATCCGCACTGACCATTGCATCGGGTGAAACTTCCCGTTTAAAGACGGTGGAAATGCTCGCTGATCCGGCCACGCTGGCTGAACGATTGGCGAAGATTATCGAGAATGCAAAAAACGAAAGCAAACCATGACGATTATTGATGGAAAAGCCTTCGCATTGAAATTGCGTGAAAAAATTGCAGGCGCTGTAAGGGATATAAAGTCGAGTTGTAACATCCAGCCAGCGCTAGCTGTCGTTCTTGTGGGTGAGGATCCGGCTAGCCAAGTATATGTTCGCAATAAAGGAATTGCTACTGAAAAAGCTGGTATGCGTTCAATCGAACATAAGCTTGCCGCTGACGCCAGCGAAGACGATGTCGTTTCTCTGGTAAAAAAACTGAATGCTGATGAAGAAGTGGACGGCATCCTCGTTCAGTTGCCTTTGCCGGACCATATTTCATCGGAACGCGTTATAAATGAAATTCATCCCGACAAGGATGTTGACGGACTGACTGAAGCCAATGCAGGACGGCTCATTTTGGGAAAAACAGGACTTGTTCCGTGTACACCGCAAGGGTCGGTAATGCTGGCGAAATCCGTGCGCGACAATCTTTCAGGATTGAATGCCGTGGTGGTGGGCCGGTCCATACTCGTCGGCAAACCGCTCGCCATGTTGTTGCTGGCTGAAAACTGTACAGTCACGATGGCCCATTCCCGCACAAAAAACCTTGATGAGGTTTGTCGCGAGGCGGACATTTTGTGCGCCGCTGTGGGACGTCCACGCATGGTAGAGGGTAGATGGGTCAAAGAAGGCGCAACCGTCATCGATGTGGGGATCAACAGGATCGAAGAGGACGGAAAAACGCGCCTTATAGGAGACGTCGATTTTGACAGCGCCAAAGAGCGGGCCGGGGCCATCACGCCGGTTCCGGGCGGGGTTGGACCAATGACAATCGCATGCCTTTTGCGCAATACGGTCATTGCGGCGGCTCGCCGTCGCGGGCTTGGAGCGGTCGAAGTCTAGAGGGCCTTCAAGTTGATTTAGGGCTCTACAATACCCATCTCACGGATATCTGTTTGTGGAGAATGGGATGAAAGCGCTCAGAAATACACGAAACGCCCTTCTGGCCGCCGTTTCTGTTGGTGCGGCAAGCACAGCCTTGCAACCTGCGTTGGCTGCCGATTTTGATGGTGCGGTTTCTCCTGCGATAGTCGAAGTGCAGTCCACAGAACCTGTTCCAGCGCCCAAAACGGACCAGCATGTGCCGATCGGCGCTAAGAAATGGGCGCTGCTGGTTGCGGCAGCCGGTTCTCTGGCGTGGCTGTTAAAGCTCATGGGACCGAAACGGGTCGCCAAAGCCGTGTCTGAGGGGGCGGCTACCGCCGCGCGAGCGACAGCCAATACGGCCGCCGGGGCGGCGAAAATTGTCGGTCGAACGGTGGCTTCGCCTCTCCGTTTTCTGGCTGTTCTATTTGGCCTGGCGTTGTTCGTGCTGACAGGTGTTGGGCTCTATGACATTGAATGGATTGGCGGATTACTATCCGGCGCTGCAGTTGCCGGAGCAGGGCTCTATGGATATTTCAAAACGCGCAAGGTGTTTCAACCTATAAAGATTCGCAGGTCTCAGGTTAAGGAAAACAGAAATTAACCAATAATTCCAGTAGCTTGCCTTAATTTGCGTAGATTTGGTCTTATTCTCGCCATTTTCGAAGTTCATGTTTCTGGATAGGCGTCGTCATGACGATGTCGCGAAATTCCTGGCGTTGTCCCTCCAACGCTTTCTTTGCACGCACCCCAACTAAACCCCGCCAGAATGGCGGGGTTTTTTCATCGGCAATTTTGGGTGCTGGGGAACGATTTCGGGCATTGTGTTATTGCGCTGGACCAGCGCATCACGATACCTGATTTCAATGCGTTCAGTATCTATTGCACCATCGATTTTATCGGCTGATTTTGCCTGTTTGGGCGAAGAGGTCGCCAAAGTGGCGGCGGCAGGCGCGGACTTTATCCATATTGATGTCATGGACGGTCACTTTGTTCCGAATCTTACGATCGGGCCAATGGTGGTGAAGGCGATCCGCCCGGTTACTGACCTGCCATTCGATGTTCATTTGATGATCTCCCCTGTTGATCCTTATATCGATGCTTTCGCAGAAGCCGGGGCCAACATTTTGACAGTTCACCCTGAGGCGGGCGCGCATGTGCATCGCACGCTTCAGCGCATCAAGTCGGCGGGGGTCAAGGCGGGCGTGTCTCTCAACCCCGGAACACCTGTGAATGTGGTCGAACCGATTATTGACGATGTGGATCTCATCTTGATCATGACTGTTAATCCCGGTTTTGGCGGGCAAAAGTTTATCTCATCGCAATTGAGAAAAATCGAGGCGGCAAGAGCGCTGATAGATCAAACGGGCCGCGATATTCACCTTGAGGTTGATGGCGGTGTTGATCCTGAAACAGCGCCTATGGCGATTTCCGCCGGGGCGGACGTTCTCGTCGCTGGATCAGCCGTATTTCGCGGTGGCGCAGATGCGTATGCAAAAAATATCGCCGCGTTGCGTCCTGATAAGTGAACGACATGAACGGGCGAACAAAATCATCTACGCAGGTTGCTGGGGCGCGCAGGTCAAGTGATGTTTTGGCGCGAGTACGCAAAGCGTGGGGTGAGAGTCCGTTTTATCAGGCGCAACTAAAGGGGCCTGCGCCTGATCGGTTGCTTTTTCAGCCTGCTGATCCTTATGCGCCAGATAAACAAATCGCGATGGCGCTGGCAAACGGGCGCATCGCTGTGGGCGGTGAAAGCATCGACTTTCAGGATAATTTACCTGGTGTCTGGGATCTGGTTTCTACTGACAGCGCAACATTTTCTTACTTGCAGGAATTTTCCTGGTTGAGACATCTTTCCGCGTTAGGCGAGGACGGTAAAAAACCGGCTCGCGAAATACTCTCAGGCTGGCTCGACCGGTATGAGCGGTGGTCGTCTGAAACATGGGATCCTTATTTTGTATCTGAAAGACTTGTGCAGCTTTGTTCTCACCACCCGCTTGTTTTGGCGAAGTCAGACGCGCTTTGGCGCAGTCGCGTTCTCGCCTGTATGGCGCGACAGACAAGACACCTCGCGCGCACCGCGCATCGCAGCGCCTCAGGATTTGATCGATTAATGACGTCGTTGGGACTTGCTGTCGCCGGATATTGCCTTCCTGGATGCGAGGGACCGGCGGAGCGTGGTCTTGAAATGGCGCGGCGGGAGTTACGTATACAGTTGCGCCCGGATGGCGGGCATGTCAGCCGCAACCCATCCCGTCAATTGAAACTGGCTTTGCGGTTGCAATCGCTGACAAAAGCTATCGAAGCGCGCGGCTATCAGGCCCCTGGTTTCTTGCGGCACATGGTTCAGCGCACCAGTACAATGGCGGCGTTCTTTCGCTGTGCTGACGGCGGATTCGCGGTGTTCAATGGCGGCTATGAAGACGATGCTAAAGCCATCATTGAAGTTCAATCGGGCGCTGGTCAGGATGGCGGTGTTTCGGACTTCGCACGCCACACGGGCTATCACAAACTGAGCGCCGCTCGGTCGCTGTTGATTGTCGACACTTCGAATGACGCCGGCGCGACAAGTGCATTCAAGAGCGGCGCATCGATGCATTTCTCATCGGGACGCTCACGCATATTCGTCAACTGCGGAAACGGCGGTCATCGCGATACTCACTGGCGAAAAGCGCTGGAACAGCGCAGTGCGCATACGGCGCTCTCGTTTGAGACCGCTGCTGTGCGTGTTGGGTTTGCGGAAACCACTCACAGGAGAGCCGAGGAAGCAGCCGGACACCTCCTCGAAGTAGAGCGGCGCTTGGTTACTGGAGGGGCTGAGGAGGGCCATTATACACGCAGACTATATCTATCAGCCGGCGGTGCGGATTTGCGCGGCGAGGAAACGTTGGACGGGCTGGAAACCAAGGAGCTGCAAGCGGCTGTCTGGCGGTTTCATCTGCATCCGGGTGTCAAAGCATCTCTGGCCAGGGATAAAAAATCCGTAATACTGCTGTTGCCAAACAAGGAAGGATGGCGGTTCAAGTCAAATTGTCCGGAACTCACTCTCGAAAAGAGCGTTTATTGCGGGTTGCTTGGCGCCCCGGCGGCGTCAGAGCAAATTGTAATTTCAGCGCGCCAGTTCAATCTTGACGGGATAGGCAGACTTAACGTCAAATGGGCGCTCAAACGCCTTGATAGAGTGTAGCTGGCGTCCAAATCCCTCGCATCTGTAGTACTATTGCGTTAGGCTGCCGGATCGGTAATCGGTTTTGCGTGTGATGGCGGGAATAATTGATCAGGTTCGGCGGTTGTTGCGCCCGGGTGCGGATTTCCGCGCGCGGGCTTCTGATATCGATCCATCAACACTGCTGCCGCGTCCACCCCGTAAAATTGACCTGCGCGCCGCGCGAAAGCTTCTCGCGGGAAAAAGCGTTTTGGTGACCGGAGCCGGCGGCACGATTGGCTCCGAACTGTGCCGCCAGATTATAAGATTCGAGCCGGCTCATCTCGCGCTCGTGGATAACGCGGAGTTCGCCCTTTATCAGGTTGACCTTGAGCTGAAAGAGGCGGGTCACGGCGCTATTATCTCCTCGGACCTTACTGATGTCTGCCGTATCGAGCATTTAAACCGTGTTTTCGAGCGTACACGGCCTGACGTCGTTTTGCACGCCGCAGCTTACAAACATGTACCGATCGTAGAGGAGAACAGGTGTGCAGGCGCGCTGACCAACGTTTTCGGCGCAAAGAATGTTTTTGACACGGCAATTGAGCACGGCGCTGAGTCGGTGGTCTTCATTTCAACAGACAAAGCCGTCAACCCGACAAGTTTCATGGGAGCAACCAAGCGGATTGCTGAACTCTATGCGCAGGCGCTGGACGTCGCCCAAAACGATACGCGCTTCGTTACGGTTCGTTTTGGCAACGTGCTCGGGTCAACAGGGTCTGTGGCGCCGCTTTTTAAACGCCAGATCGAAATGGGTGGCCCGGTAACGGTAACGCATCCTGAAATCATCCGGTACTTCATGACGACGCCGGAAGCGGTGCAGCTTGTCCTTCTGGCCGCCAGCCTGGATAATGCTGATGTTCCGATCGTCACCCATGATGGGCGTGTGTTTGTTCTCGATATGGGCGAACCAGTAAAGATCCTCGATTTCGCGAAGCGCATGATCGAGGCTTATGGATTGGCGCCTGGCAAGGACATCGAGATCAAGTTCACGGGCTTGCGGCCTGGAGAAAAGCTGTTTGAAGAAATCTTTCTCGATACCGATGCGCTCGTTAAAACTGGCGCGGAGGGCGTTCTGTTAGCCTCACCGGCGATGATTGACCTTCCGCTGCTAACGCCAAGATTGTCTGACGTCGTCGAGGCCGCGCTTGAGGGTGAACAATCAGAACTCGATGAGGCGGTGCACCATCTCGTGCCGGAGTTTTCCGCAAATGGGGAAAAAGCTTCACCCGCGCGTAATAAGACGAATCGTTGAAAATACCTGACCGCGCTTGCGGGTGTCTGCGCCCGGCGGTAAGCACCAGCGCGTCGAAAGGGTATTTCAATGACTGAGCAATCGCGAGTGCGCCGCGCACTTATTTCTGTTTCTGACAAAACCGGCATTGTCGAATTTGCAAAGCGCCTGTCGTCTGCTGATATTGCGCTGATCTCCACTGGCGGTACAGCGAAAGCGCTGCGAGAAGCAGGTCTTCATGTAATGGATGTCTCCGAGATCACTGAATTTCCAGAGATGATGGATGGCCGTATCAAGACGCTTCACCCCCGAATTCATGGCGGACTGCTCGCACTGCGTGATAACGCCGGTCATCGCGAGTCCATGGACGAACACGGGATAAACGGCATCGATCTTCTTGTCGTCAATCTTTACCCTTTTGAAGAAACTGTCGCGAGAGGGGCCGGTTTCGCTGAATGTATTGAGAATATCGATATTGGCGGACCGGCAATGATACGCGCAGCCGCTAAAAACCACGGGTTTGTCGGTGTCGTCACGGACCCCGATGATTATGAAACTGTGCTGCAAGAAATTGAGTTGGACGGTCTGCTTAAAACGGAGACTAAAAAACGGCTCGCGGCCAAAGCGTTTGCGAAAACGGCGAGTTACGACTCCGCCATTTCAACGTGGTTTTCAGCTCATAATAACGAGCCATTTCCAAAAGACGTGTCCGTTGCTGGCCGGTTGTCATCAGTTCTTCGGTATGGCGAAAATCCGCATCAGGCGGCGGCGTTTTACAAGACCGGTACAAACCGTTCAGGTGTCGCCACAGCGCGCCAAATTCAGGGTAAGGAGCTGTCTTATAACAACTTGAACGACACGGATGCAGCCTACGAGTTGGTGGCGGAGTTCGGTTTCGAAAAGCCCGCCATCGCGATTATCAAGCATGCCAATCCTTGCGGCGTCGCTACAGGGGAAAACCTGGTTGAAGCATATCTGGCAGCGCTCCGTTGCGATCCGATTTCCGCGTTTGGCGGTATTGTCGCCATGAACCAGAAACTGACTGGTGATCTAGCAAGGAAAATTGTTGAGGTTTTCACTGAAGTTGTGATTGCTCCAGAGGTCGATGACGAAGCAACAGAAGTCTTTGCCAAGAAAAAGAACTTGCGCCTTCTCGCTGCGGGGGGCGTGCCGGCTGTTAACGAGGAAGGCTCGGTCATGAAGCCTCTTGCTGGCGGGTTCCTGTTGCAATCTCGTGACGCCCGCACCGTCAACCTCGCTGATCTGAAGGTGGTCACCAAACGCCAGCCTAGTGAGCAAGAGCTCGCCGATATGCTGTTCGCGTTCAAAGTCGCCAAGCACGTAAAGTCAAACGCGATTGTATATGCGAAAGACAGCGCTACAGTTGGCATTGGCGCCGGCCAGATGAGCAGGCTGGACTCAAGCAGAATTGCAGCAAGGAAAGCTCAAGACGCTGCTGAAGCATGCGGAGAAATGCAGGCGCTTACCCAAGGTTCAGTTGTCGCCTCAGACGCTTTTTTTCCGTTTGCGGATGGGCTGTTGGCGGCTGCGGAAGCAGGGGCGACTGCGGTAATACAGCCCGGTGGATCAATCCGGGATGATGAAGTGATCGCTGCTGCTGACGACGCCGGGTTGGCTATGGCCTTCACCGGCATTCGTCATTTCAGACACTAGGCGTCAGTTTCGATCAGTCGCCAATAGCAAGGCATCTAGGGCGCGTGTAAAGAGCGCAAACTTGCCAACGCTCACCGCGCCAGCGAGGTCAAGTTCATTCGATGTCTGCTCAAACGTGGTTACTGCTTCCGTTGCGCTTTCACACCACTTCTCAATTGTCTTTTGTGTCCATTTCGCCGGCGCCGACTTGGGCTCAGCCTTGGAAAACGCAATGACACGCATGGTCAGTTGGCGCTGCCGCGCGGTCAAATCCTCGATAGTTTGCCGGATAGCAATCTTGTCGAAGTGATCTGATGGGGGCTCGCGCCGCGCTTTTTCACGAACAGCATCAATATTGAAGACGCGACCGATCGCAAAGAAAACGCCTCCCACACCTGGGTTAGACCAACCGCTTTCTGTCGCCAGATTTACGATATCGAATGCGAATTCGAGCGCGGGGATTGCCGCCGCGTTGCGTGCGACATCTTCAGGCGCGTCCTGTGCAATCCAGCGTAGATAGCGGTCTTCTAAAGCCACTGCCGCGTCAGGCGGCAAAATATCAGGCAAGGCGGACTTAAACTCTTCCACCGCTTCGGCGTAGCGACCGACAACAGACTTCAACCCCTTGTTTAAGATGTCTTCTCTTGCTTGCGGATCGTCGAGCAGGTGGAAGGTTTGTTCTTTCAGTAACGCAGATGCTTCAAGATAGAGCGCCGTTTGTAACTGCGCTGAAGATTTATTGTCGAGCTCGTCCACGGATGCGGCAAAATCATGGAGATTATAAATTCTTCTGACGGCTTCGTAAGCGAGGGACACGGCAGCGAAATCAACACCTGCTGTGTCAGCCGCACGCTGAACGAAGTTCACCCCGCAAGTGTCGACGATCTCATTTGAGAGCCGTGTTGCAATAATTTCGCGACGTAACTGATGGGATATAATTGCGCGATTATATTTATGCAGCGCCTCTGGAAAATAGCCGAACAGTTCCCTTTCGAACATGGGATCATCTGGCGCTTCCGACGCTACAAGTTCGTCGAAAAGCCAGAGTTTTGCATAGGCCAGCAGCACTGCGAGGTCAGGCCGGGTCGGTCCGAGGTTTTGCTGTCGAAGCTGACCTAACTGATCCAGGTCAGGAAGGTACTCAATCGCGCGATCAAGCCGCCCTTCGCGCTCAAGCGTCGCCATGAAGCGTGCATAGACGTCCAGGTCTTGAGCGGCGGTAACTTCCATCTGCGTTACAGCGCGTGTTTGGTCGTAATTATGCCGCAACACGTGGTCCGCCACGTCATCAGTCATTGAAGCAAGGAGGGGGTTTCGTTCTTCCTGCTTTAATTCGCCGTGTTCGACGGCATTTGATAGCAGGATCTTGATATTTACTTCGTGGTCAGATGAGTCGACGCCTGCGGAGTTGTCAATTGCATCTGTGTTGATGCGTCCGCCGTTGCGGGCATATTCTATCCGAGCCAGTTGCGTGAGGCCCAGGTTAGCGCCTTCCCCGATTACGGAAGCGCGAATCTCGTCGGCATTAATGCGTACTGAATCATTTGCCCGATCGCCGACACGCCAGTTTTCTTCCCCATCAGCCTTAAAATAGGTGCCGATGCCGCCAAGCCAGAACAGCTCTATGGGTGATTTCAATATGGCCCTAATGAGCTCCGATGGCGTCATTGTTTTTTCGGTGACGTCGAGAGCGGCGCGGATTTCCGGGGTTAATTCGATAGACTTTGCGCTGCGCGAAAAGACGCCGCCACCTTTTGAGATCAGCTCTTTGTCGTAATCCTGCCATGATGAGCGCGGCAATTCGAAAAGGCGCTTGCGTTCCTTGAATGACTTGGATGGCGTTGGGTCAGGATCGAAAAAGATATCACGGTGATCGAATGCAGCGACAAGTCTGATCTTTTCGGACAACAACATGCCGTTGCCGAAGACGTCGCCTGACATGTCGCCGACGCCGGCGACCGTAAACGCTTCTTTCTGAATATCCTTGCCGATTTCACGGAAATGGCGTTTCACGGCTTCCCAAGCGCCGCGGGCGGTAATGCCCATGACTTTGTGGTCGTAACCAGCAGAGCCGCCAGATGCGAAAGCATCGCCCAGCCAGAAGCCGTATTCTTCTGAAATGGCGTTCGCAGTATCTGAGAATGCCGCCGTGCCTTTATCGGCTGCGACAACTAGATAGGGATCGAGGTCATCCCACCGCACCAGGCGGGCAGGGGTTTTGACCTCGCCCTGAACGATATTGTCGGTAAGGTCGAGCAGGCCGCGAATAAAGACTTTATAAGCCTCACGCCCCTCTTCGTAGATGGCGTTGCGATCGCCGCCGAGCGGTAATTGCTTAGGATAAAAACCGCCTTTTGACCCGGTTGGGACGATCACTGCGTTTTTAACGCGCTGTGCTTTGACGAGGCCTAAGACTTCCGTACGGAAATCTTCCCGGCGATCCGACCACCGCAGGCCGCCGCGAGCGACCGGTCCGAACCGCAGATGCACGCCGTCCACACGAGGCCCGCAAACAAAAATCTCGCGATAAGGTTTTGGCTCGGGCAGTTCAGCAATTTTGTGCGAGTCAATTTTGAAGGAGATGTAGGTTTTAGGATTTCCATCCTTGCCACGCTGGTAATAGTTCGTTCGCGTCATCGCATCAAACAGATTCAAAAAGCGGCGAATGATCCGGTCTTCATCCAGGCTGGAAACATCGTTGAGCGCATCTACAACCGTCTGGTTCGCAAGTTTGGCGTCTTGCATGCGTTGATCAGCGTCTTTTGGTCCGTCCGGATTGAACCGTGCGTGAAACGCAGCGACCAGCATTCTGGCGATAGGGGAATTCTTTGACAGCGCTTCTTCGATGTAGGTTTGAGAGTAGGGAAAACCAGCTTGCATGTGGTGGCGTGCGGCAGCGCGCAACAACCACGCTTCGCGCCAGTTGATGCCGGCGGTTAAAACCAGTTCGTTAAAGCCGTCGTCTTCCGTACGGCCTTCCAGCACGGCAAGGATTGTTTCTTCAAAAGCTTCCTTGACTTCATTCAGAATAATTTTTTCACCGCGCCCGTGCTCGGTATAAAAATCATGGACCCACAATGAATCGTTTTTGGCATCGCCATGGGGCGTGACGCGGTGGCTTGCTTCCTGAAGAACACCCAGGCCGAGATATTCAATTGTAGGAATAAGCTTCGACAACGCCATTGGCGCGCCCTGTTTGTATATTTTTATGCGAACAATTGATTCAGCATCATCCGGGAGGCGATATGCGCGAATTCCAATGGGCGCATCGTTAAGCTTCTCTAGGGCTGCAATGTCCTCAAGCGCTATCTCTGGCGGTGTCGATTCGCGGTAGCCTGCGCCAAAAGCATCTTCGTATTTTTCAATCAGGGCTTCGGGTGCGATCCCGTCATGGGCTTCGCGCATGGCGTCGAGCAGCCCATCGCTCCAGGTTCGGCAGATTTCACGGACCTGACGGGTAAGCTCAACGATACCGGGTCCTTCTGGTGCCCCCTGGTTGATGCCGATGATAAAATGGACCCGCACCAGAGAAGCGTCGCCAAACGAAGGTGAGAAGGAAAGCACACGTCCTTCGAACGTGTCCGCTAAAAGCTGGCCGGCGCGCTCGCGAATGTCGGAATTGAACCGGTCACGCGGAACGTAGAGAAGGGCGGATATAAACCGGTCGAACCGATCTCTACGCAGAAAAAGTTTTACGCGCGGACGCTTAAACAAACGTAAGATGCCAAGGCAAATCTCACAAAGCGCATCTACGTCGATTTGGAATAGTTCGTCTCGCGGATAGCTTTCGAGAATGTTGATCAGTGCTTTTTCATTGTGGCCGCCGGGTGTGAATGCCGTCGCTTCTAGCACCTTATCGACTTTGGCGCGGATCAGAGGGATATCCGACACCGGGCGGTTGTACGCTTCGGCCGTGAACAGACCAACAAACAAGTCTTCGCCTATGGGGGCGCCGTCCGGAGAATAATTTTTAACCGCCACATAGTCCATGAACGCGCGACGGTGCGTAAGGGATTTGGAACTGGACTTGGCGATGATGATTGGTTCTTTGGAATCCAAAAACGCCGCTACAGCAGGCGACAGTTTTCCATCCGGCTGAAAGGTGGATTTTAAAACCTGCCGGCCAGGCGCCGTTAAGATGCCAAGGTCATTCCCTTCATCGGGAATAAGGTTTGGAACGCCTTTTTCTTCTGAATAGTTGAAGCGGCGAACGCCAAGAAACGCGAAACGATTATCCCAAAGCCATTTCAGAAACTGAACGGATTCTCGTTGTTCGTCGGCTTTCATGCCCGGCAAGCGCGAACGTTCTAGTTGCGCAATGCAGCTCGCCAGTCGCGCTCGCATGGGCTCCCAGTCAGCGACGGCGATCGTGACATCTGCGAGAACGGCGTCAATATCGTTTCGGAGTTCTTCAACCTCACTTTCAGCGACCGGCGGTTCCATCTCAACGTGGATCATGGACTCACGGATATTGGCCGCGCTTTGGTCACGCTTGCCGGTAGCGCTTCGTGAAACGGATACAACGGCGTTAGAAAAAAACGTCACAGGTCTTCCGGCGTCAGCAAGGGCGGCTGAGATGGAGTCGACGAGGAAAGGACGATCGTCCGTGACGATGTCTAGGACGAGACGACTATCGGTCCACTTTTTCCCTTTTTCAACTCGTAGGGAAATTTTGCTGTCGCCGGATTTTCTGGTCTGGCTGTGTTTCCATGCCTGGCCAGCGCGATCCAGCAGTGACTGAGGTCGAGACCAGATTTGGTCTTCGCCTGTTGCATAAAGCACGAGCTGTTCGAGATAGCTCCGGAACGCTGCAGAGGGCGCGCCGTTGTCGTCAAAATCGCCGACCTTCTTTTTTTGCGCCAGCGAAATAACTTGTTCAAGAATGTGACTGTCTTCGTCCGTCAGAAACCCGTCCGGCATATCGCTTCCTTTGCGATTATTTGTTGTCCGTCATAGCGTGAAGACTTTGAGAATGTCTAACAAAATAGACGGATTTAAGGGGCAAGTTACGCCCCCTTCATAAAGGAAATGCGAAAGGTCTGTCGAACAGGAGTGTCAGGCTTGAAGGGCCTGTGATCCATCCTTGGTATGGCTTGCATACCCGGCGCTTGGCGTTTCGATTTCCCGTCTGATGAAGGCAGTGCGCGGATAGCGCCGGCTTGCGCCTTTTTCAAGGTATCGATTGGCGATCCGCAGTCCGGTCATTCCAAGAATAGCGGTGGATATGGCGGCCAGCACAAGGCTCGTTTCCCCCGCTCTGAGGCCAGTCAAAATTGCAAAGAGAGCGCCTGGCGCGGCCAGAGCAGCGGCGCTGAAAAAATGGGCCGAGTGCAACAGGGCGGCGGCGAAAATCGCAAACAGGGCTAACGCAGTAATTTGAAGGGCCAGGGCTGTTGGCGCGTCGACGGGCGCCAGTAGGATCGGCGCGCTTCCAAGGACAACACCGAGAACCGACAGGCTTGACGTATAGGCCGCCCGCCATCGGAAAGGACGGTCAGCCAGGTTCGCGCCGGCGCGGAATTGACTGCGCAAGCGGCGGCACACCCATAATGCGCCTAGAGCCATTAACCCCCAAGCGAATGCGCGTCCGGGGTATACGCGTCCAGCTACAACCGCCAGATAGACGGAAACCCCAGCTAAAAGCGCAAGGCCAGGCGCGCTCCATCGGGAAAGAACGTCAATCAGATGCAACCGCGCCGCGCGCGATAGAGAGGAAGACTTACGTTTTCGCGGCTCAATCGGCGCGTGTTGCGCAAGTTCCTGCAATTCCCGGACATTTTTCGCGTGCAATGAAGCGCTGGTCATCTGGCGCGGATCCTTTTGCCTCACACCCATGGGAGTATGCAATCGTTAACCAATCGTTAAACATCGCCATGAGGTGATTTTCGGATCAGGTCGAGGCTGAAATTCGACGGTGTTTTAATTATTGTCCGGCGTCTCAAGAGAGACTTCAATCGTAACACCCTGACGCGCCAGATCTCCGCGCAAGACAAGTGCGTCGATGTTTGTCGGGTCTAGTTCCAACGCCCTGACGACGTCTTGCGCGGCATGCTCGTAATTTGCGAGCGTATAAAGACCGCGCCCGCGCAGAACATAGGTTTCAACACTCGCAAAACCTGCTGCTTCGGCGGTATCAGCAGCCCTCACAACGTCCTTCCAGCGGTCTTGAGCGGCGTAGACTTTGGTTGCGGTCAAATATAGCTCTCCCGAGTCCGGCACTAGGAAGAGTGCGTCATTTAGTGCTTGTTCAGCTCGGTCCGGTTGCTCAGCTTCAAGCCAAGCATAAGCCGCCTGATCGTAGAGACGCGCACGAACATAATCGTCACCAGCATCGTTACGTTGCGCAATTTCTTCAAGACGCAAGGCGGCGAGCTTGGGATACCCAGCTTTCAAGTCAGCGCGGGCTAGGCAATGTCGGGCTTCCGAGCCGCCGCCCTCACTTACCCATTGCTGAGCGGCGATACGGCCCAACTCAAGGTCCGCGTCAACAAGCTGGATGCAGTCCGTATAGCGCGGACTCATGGCTTCTATTGGCGATGATGTGGCGGCGACAGCAGCCAAAATGCTCAAATGCAACATACTTTGAGTTTAACGCGGTAATTACGTTGAAAAAGAGGTCAGCCTGAAAAAATATTCGTTACTCAGCCGCTTGCGGACGCGATGCTGGTTTGTCTGATCCTGGCGATTTTGACTTGGCGCGACGCCGTTGGCGCGCCGGGGCCTTCTTTTTCGCCGGTTTTGGAGCGTTGTCCTTGCCTTTTGGCTGTGGCGCTGACGCCTGTGATGATGTGGCCTTATCAGTTGTATTCGCCGCTGCTGCTTTTGTTTGTTCCGGGAGAAAACAGGTTACCGTGACGCCATGACCTTCTGACGAGTCCATTCGGACCCAGCCGTGGTGCAGTTTGATGAACCGTTCAACCAGAGCGAGGCCAAGTCCGGCGCCTGCGCTTGGCCCCCGGCTTTCGAACGCGTCAAAGGCACGGGCCTGATCGGTCGGAGACAGTCCGCGACCTGTATCGCTGACCCAAATTTTAACAGCGTCGCCAACACGGCGCGCGCCCAGCGTAACTTGTCCGCCCGCGCCGGTGTAGGCAAATGCGTTAGAGAGAAGGTTGAACAGCACCTGCTTAATGCGCCGGTCGTCCATTTCAGTCTCACCGATATCTTTCGGGCAATCGACTTTCAGTGTGACCTGCGTGTCCTCAGCTTTCAGCGCTGCAAAAGTCGCCGCGCTTTCAAGAAGCTTTCGGATGTCTGTCTTTTTGAGAGCAACCTCAAGCTGGCCGGCGTCGATAGCCGCCAAGTCAATGATATCGTTTATCAGGTCGCGCAAATGATAAGACGCAGAAAGTACGCTTGCAACGTAATCCTTTTGCCGGTCATTCAAGACGCCAAACATCTCGCCTTCCAACATTTCGGAAAAACCGATGATCGTCGAAAGCGGTGTTCTGAGTTGATAAGAAACATGATCGACGAATTTCGATTTTAGCCGATCCGCGTTTTCAAGAATGGCGTTGCGTTCCTTCAGCTCCTTCTCGCGTTCTTTTGAGTCTGTAACGTCCAAGAAGCGCGCAAGCGTGGCGCCGTCGGGCAGGGGTTCTGTGCCAACGGCAAGCGTGCGGCCATCCACGAGCTTGATTTCGCGAATCTCGATGGGCTTGCGGTCTTCATGAGATTTGGAAACGACGCAACGGCGAAGCGCGTCAAAAGCGTCGCCGGGATCCTTCGCAAGCTTATCGAGGTTTTCAATAATCAGATCGATATGAGGACGTGAATCGGTAAGGCGAGCGTCGAGCCGCCAGACCTTTTGAAAGGCTTTGTTATAAAGCCGCATCGAGCCGTCGGCGGCAAACACGGCGACACCTTCCGCGAGGTTGTTGAGCGTCGCTTTTTGTACGCTCAGTTGCGTATTGAACTGCGTTTCAAGAGTCAGTTTTTCCGTGATGTCTTCGAACGCCGTCATCACGCCGCCAAACGGGTGGCGCTGTTTTGATACTTGCAGTGTTCGTCCGTCAGGCAGGTGCCACACTTCATCCGGCGCACCGCCAAGGCGCTCGGAGCCGGGTTCTGAAAGGCCTTCCGTGTAGAGAGCAAGCTGCTTTTCTTTCCATTGCTCGTAATCGGACGGTTCAGGCAGATGGCCAGCGACGCGAAGCTGATCGAGGATCTCGCCGTGATAGACGCGGCCTGATAACTCCGCTTCATCCAGCGCCCATAATTCGCGAAAAGCGCGATTGTAATAGATCAGGTTTTGACTGGCGCCGAAAATGGCGACGGCTGTATGAATTTGATCAAGGGTGCGCTGGTTCGCCTCGATCTGTTGCTTAAGGTCGGATTTCGCCTTGTCCTGTTCGGTGATGTCGATCGCGACACCGCCCAGCGCGGCGTCGCCAGAACCGTGCAGCGGCATTTCGACAATCCGGAAAACACGACGCTCCCCGCGGGAGTTGATAATGGTTTTCCCATCTTGAGGCTTGCGTTCCGAAGCTGCGGTGGACGCCAGTTTTTTAATCGTGTTGTCGAGTTCGGTCTGCTGTTTGATGACGTCGCCAACATTCGCCGCCTCAACGATATCGGCATACGCGCGGTTGACCCAGACAAGTTCGAGATCGGCATTGCGCCGCCAAGCCGGAACCGGCGAGCGTTCAAGCAGGGCGAGGGCGCCGTGCAGGTCAGTCGCGCGTTCTCGAAAGGCGCCAATAACCGCTCCGTCTTCCGCCATCCGAACCGCAGGATCTGTAATCCACAGCGCGACTTGTCCGCCCGCAACCCTGCCGTCTACTTCAATGGTGCGCCCATCGGCGGTTACGACATTGCCGGAAAACGCAACGCCGTGATCCCGCAGGTTCTTGATTTTTTCCTTGAGCGTTTCAGGCTCTTCCGCGTCTTCGTCCTGAAGCCTTAAAGCGCCAAGCGCATTCAACAGTCGATCTACGGGTGCGGTTTTTTCTGTTTTGTCTTCTTTCGAAAAAGCCAGGAGTGACGCCAGCGCCGCCGGACCGCCTAATATTTTCGGCGAACCCCAGCCGCCATTTGCGCTTTTCGCATCGTCTTCCCAAACCAGTACAAGGCCCGGATGAGCGGACAAGACCGAGTCGGCTTTTTCGAGGCGCGCTTCCATCTCGGCAAGTTTTTCAGACCAATGAAGCGACTGATTACGGTTGGCGGCAGAAATACGAAGCGCCCAGATCACGGCGGCGACAGCAAGCGCAATAGCCCCGCCGGCGCCAGCGAGCAGAGGATCGATAGCACCACCCGCACCAGTCTCTCCAGCGGCCAGCACAGGCGCCGTTGCGAGCGCCGATGTGCTACTCAGCATTGTTCCGATCAGCAGTTTTTTTACCCAATGCTTCATGCCGTCGCTCATGTTCGCGCCTTTGGCCCGAAACGGCGAAAATATGCAGATTCGCGATATTTTGCGCGTTTATCAGCCAAGCCCACAATATGTACTGTGTTCGCACTGGCCGCATAGGGCAAAAGACGGAATTGAACCCGCCAACCAGATGAAGTTTTCAACAGGTTAGCGGGTTTTGTAACGACACTGCTTAGCTATTCAACGAGTTGGAAATTGAAGGACTCGGTCATAGTACGGCGCGTGTTTGAGCCGTTTGACGGCGCTGGCGGAAATTTCCATTTAGATACTGCGGATCGAATCGGCCGGTTGAAGCATCTGTCCGGCGACTGCAGGATTCGAGGGTTAACGACATTGCCCTCAGGGGTAATGTCAAACTCGACAACAACAACGCCTTCAGCACCCTTGGAACGGCAGCCTTCCGGATAGGCGGGCGTAATTTTGATAGTGCCGCCGCTGAACATGCCTTTCTGATCGGGCGTTGTAGTTTCAATCGTGCCGGGCCCAGTATCGATACCGACGCTGTCCGGCGGCCCAATTGGCTTTGTGAATTCGAATTCTGTTTCCGGCGTTGAATCGGGAAGGGGTTTTGGTTTGGGGGGCTTTTCCCAACCTTTTTCGTCGGGCTCTTCTGCGGTTATGCTCAGGTCCGGAATTTGTTTTGAACTGCTCAGTTCGAGCCCATTGTCTTTGATCAATTCCGCCATCATGAAAAACAGGGCGGCTGTTATTATACCTGCGGCAGGCAACCCAAGTATCCAACGAAACAATGACATAGCGCATTCCTTTCATGCGGTTTCGCAGTTGAAGTTCACGCAGCGCGATGAGGCGTATGAATACGCAGTCACAGAGCACGCCCCCGTGCTACAATAGTCGCAATCTAACATAATGCGACAGATGTAGCAACGGTAATTCTAAAATTTGAGCCGTTGACGTCTGAGTTGAGCCTTTGGCGTAAGTGAACTGTAAGCGCTTGAAAGCGGCGGATATCTCCGACTCAGGAACAACAGGTAAAGGAGAAGCCGATGCTTAAACGCGCATCATCACTGGCCCTCAGCATATCATTGATTACTGGCGGGGCTGCCCAAGCAGAGGACAATTCATGGTATGCCTCAGGTCAATTCGGAGTCCGTGCGGTAGAGCGAGAAGAAATTCGGGCTCCATCCGTTGATATCGATTTTGAACTTCATAATGGGCTTTATGCATCAGGGGCGATAGGCAAAATCTTTGATGCTGGGGGCGTCAATTTCCGTCTTGAGGCTGAAGCTGCCTGGCGTGAGGGTGGCGACATTCGAGATTTCAACATCAATGGCGTTGACGGCGCTGCTATTGGCGACGGCATATCCGCCGTCAGCTTCATGGCTAACGGCATCATCGATATTAAAAACCGTTCGCGGTTCACGCCTTATTTTGGCGGCGGCATAGGGGTTGCCAAACTAAGTGCGGACATATCCGACGGCGCTAACATGGTTATGGACAAGGCGACCAGTCTATCGGCTCAAGGCATCGTAGGCGTTGATATAGGTCTTTCGGAAAACTTCTCAGTCTTTACCGATCTTCGCTATTTCAAATCGTTTAACGCAACAATGACCCTTCAAGGAACGTCAGGCACTGCTGATGTCGATGTTGACTATGACGCCTATACTTTCGGAGTGGGTCTAAAATACAAGTTCTAAGTCTAACTTTGCATTATCAGATCAGTCGTTCCCGGATCGATTTGTAACGCATTCTACTTACAGGCAGCCGTTGGCCATTTGTCAGTTTGACGAAATAACGGCTGCCTTCCTTTGTTTCAATCGTTTCTATCAAATCCCAACGCGCAATGTACGATTTGTGAATACGCTCAAAGTTCGCAGGCAAAAGCTCTTCTAGTTGTTGCAATGATTTATCGTGCAGCAAGGTCTCGCCGTTCAGCATAGTGACTTCCGAATATTTATCGGCGCCGGCAATTGAGGCCACCTGGTCAAGCGGGCTCACCGTAGTCTTTCCATGACTACGAAAGGACAGGAAACGGGGGTGAATTTTCCGCTGCGCAGTATCAAAGTAGCGGTTATACGCTAGGCCCAGTCGTTCTTGGTCAAATGGTTTTGCGACGAAGTCGATAACGCCATAGTCAAACGCTAATACAGCCTTGTCCTTATATGCTGATATTATGATTGTTTTTCCGGCGTATGACGTAAAAGTTTTCAGAAACTCAAATCCGTCAGCGCCATGCAAATTCAAATCAAGCAGATATAGATCATATTCGGAAACATCGCGTTGCTTAATGGCGTCCTCGACCGTGGCAAACGAAGTGAATTTTGAGACTTTGTCACCTAGCAAGTTCGAGGTCAGGCGTTCCAGCCGCTCGACAATTACAGGTTCGTCTTCAATTGAGAGTATCTTCATCAGGAGGTGTATATCTCAACTATGACAGGATTCGAATGATGGTGACCCAATCGGATCCTTGTTGGATTGAGTTCAATTCCCACTTTTGCGGAAAACTCTCTTCCAGGCGAGAGCGCACATACCGCAGACCAGAGCCTGTAGATGTCGCACTGCTTCCAGGCTGGCGCCCCAAAGGCGCTTTAAAAAGGTAGGTTACGCCGCGATCTGCCTCGGATTTGCTGAGGCTGAATGTTACAACGAGGTCTGAGAAACGATTATGAGAAAAAGCATTTTCTACAATAGTGTGGAATAAACCGGGCGGCACTTGCTCTGTTCCCGAGACGCCATTGACAGACAATAAAAACTCTCTTCGTTGCCGCATTCCCATAAGGGCGAGATGTGTCCGGCATAGCGTGATTTCATCATCCAGCGGGATAAGTTTCTTGCCGGAATAGGATGCCAGAAGACGAAACTCGTCGGCCAAACCTTTTATAAACTTTAGTGCGGATTTGGTGTCGGTTTCTACCCACTCGCTTACGACTGTCAGAGAATTCATGAGAAAATGCGGTTGGATGTTTCGCCGAATAAGATCCGCTTCTAAGCGAGCAGCTGTTACTTCCGCTTGTTTTGCCCGTATGGCTTGTGAGCGGAGATATTCGATAAAACTGACGGATAAAAACAATGTCAGCATCACAAGGAACACGTAAAGATCGTCAGGATCTATGATTATTCCGACTGTGCACACGACAAGAACGCCAGCGAAGAGTCGCGCGTGGGCGCGTGTCGCACCCTGCGTGCTGAGGCACATAACGACACCATAAGCGCATAACAACAAAAATGCCCGAGTGTCATGATCGAAATCACCAACTGGCCATGGTATCAGCGAAAGGAATAAAAGCGCGCCTGCGCCAGCTAGCCACCAGAACTTTGCGGCAAGGTTCAATCTCAGTAAAATCGTCGCCGGAAGCGCTGCATACAGCGATAGCGCTGCAACAAGAGCAATAAGGTTGATGGCGCCGGTTTGCGTGTAATTCGTGAAGCCTGTTTGATATCCGGTTTCGACCGCAGCAAGGACTGTTGTTGAGAGAGCGGCGCTCAGGGCGGCAAGCGCGCTCGACCGTGGCCTGCCGGTCGGTGCTATGTGAATAAAATACAGGAATAAAATTGCAGAAGCCGCCCCTGCGAAGCCAAGCAACAGTAAACTAAGGCTAACATTGTTGTTCTGTTGCGATTGGGTGGCGACATCACATTCAATCCGAAACTCTGTCGGATTTGTCAGTTTAGTTGCGGATGAACGCAATGCGATTGTGTGTTCGCCGGGCGACAAGAGGGCAGGGGGAAGGCTAACTGAGAATCTCAGGCCGCCCGGCGTTTCATTCCTGGCCAAAGGCGCGGGGCGTCCGGAATAACCCAGTAACAAGCCGTCAAAATAAATTTCAAACGCGCCAGTTCCTTCGCAGGAGAGTATGTAGTTGCTCCCGTCGAGCAATTCCGGTGAGGTTTCCAGTCTGTCTCTTATCCAGAACACGCCCTGCGGCGCTCCTGCAAAACTGTCAAAGCTTTTCCAGCCTGTCTCGTCCAGACCGGGCGCCGCCCAGGATGCTGCGTCTCCCTCCCGCCATTTTGCATCATATGCATGCGCAGTCCCGCCGAGCTGAAAAAAACTCAGAAGAAGCATCAAAATGAAAGTGAATTTCAAAAGAAGATGCACGCTTTTTCCCGGTTTATGATCCGCCTCTCATTTGAGCGTGATCTTGGCAAGCGCGGCAAGTATCAAATTAATAGCGATAAACCCGTAAATAGCTGTTTCAAGAACTGACATTGCGGCCTCTGGATCACATTTCTTCGGATTTTCATATCGCACAGCCGGGCGGGGGTTGGATTTTGGATTTCGTGATTAGCTCAGGATTAGCGCCAACGGCTCATGCCTGGCGATACGCGCGTGGCAGTGTCGAACGATACGATCACTTGAGGATTTCAAGTGTGAATACGCAGTCCTTATCCCAGCAGGGATTTTTTAGAGATGAGAGGGCGATGCGCCGCCGTGCCGGAAATTACTTAAATTAAGTACGTTGGCTAAAAACTTATTGCGGATGCCCCCTGTAGATGGCGGCATCCGCATGATGTTTGTATATTATGTTCCGTATTGATCTAGTAACGATAGTGGTCCGATTTGAATGGGCCGGTCACATCAACGCCGATATAATCGGCCTGTTCCTTAGATAACTCGCTCAACTTCGCGCCAATCTTATCCAGGTGGAGCTTTGCGACTTTCTCATCCAGATGTTTTGGCAGGATGTAGACTTCGTTTTTGTA
This sequence comes from Hyphococcus flavus, assembly GCF_028748065.1. Taxonomy (GTDB): domain Bacteria; phylum Pseudomonadota; class Alphaproteobacteria; order Caulobacterales; family Parvularculaceae; genus Hyphococcus; species Hyphococcus flavus. The sequence continues at coordinate 2,304,190 of NZ_CP118166.1, forward strand.
CTGATCGCCCTTGGTCCAGAGTTCAATCTGCGCCAGGGTCTGGTTCGTGAATGAGGCGGACATGACAAAGCTTGGGTGGCCGGTGGCGTTGCCAAGGTTCAAAAGCCGTCCCTGGCTTAAAAGCAGCATGCGCTTGCCGTCCGGGAAGGTGATCATATCGACCTGATCCTTGACGTTCGCCCATTTGAAATTGCGCAGTCCTTCGACCTGAATCTCATTATCGAAGTGTCCAATATTGCCGACGATCGCCATGTCTTTTAGCGACTTCATGTGATCGACGGTCAGGACATCCTTGTTGCCGGTTGCGGTGATGACGATGTCCGCGCGCGGCGCGCCGTCTTCCATGGTGACAACTTCATATCCGTCCATAGCGGCTTGTAGTGCGCAAATCGGGTCGACTTCGGTAACCATGACGCGTGCGCCGGCGCCTTGCAGCGAAGCGGCGGAACCTTTGCCGACATCGCCATACCCCGCAACAAGAGCGACCTTGCCCGCCATCATCACGTCCGTGCCACGGCGAATGCCGTCTACGAGGGACTCTTTACAGCCGTATTTATTGTCGAACTTCGACTTGGTCACTGAGTCATTGACATTGATAGCCGGGAAAGGGAGCTGACCTTTTTTCTGACGCTGGTAAAGGCGCAGAACGCCCGTAGTCGTTTCTTCCGTCACGCCCTTGATGTTGGCCTTGACCGTTGAATACCAGTTCGGTTGTTTTGCGAGACGGCGCTTGATGGTGTCAAACAACGCTGTTTCTTCTTCATTGGACGGATTATCGAGGATTGAGGGGTCCTTTTCCGCGTCCGCGCCGAGCAGGATCAACAGGGTTGCGTCGCCGCCATCATCTAGGATCATGTTGGCGGTCTCGCCATTGGGCCATTCAAAAATCTTGTCGGCGAGGTCCCAGTACTCTTCAAGGCTTTCACCCTTGAATGCGAATACAGGCGTGCCGGCAGCAGCAATTGCGGCGGCGGCGTGATCTTGCGTCGAATAAATATTGCATGACGCCCAGCGCACGTCGGCGCCCAGTTCCTGCAAAGTTTCAATCAGGACGGCGGTCTGGATTGTCATGTGTAGTGAACCGGCGATTCGTGCGCCTTTTAATGGCTTGGAAGCGCCGTATTCTTCGCGGGTCGCCATCAGGCCGGGCATTTCTGTTTCCGCGATCTCGATCTCCCGGCGGCCATAATCAGCCAAACTGATATCTTTGACGAAATAATCGTGATGCGCTGGGGCGTTCATGGCGTAATCCTTTTGCGGTTTTGAGAAATTTGAGCGGCGTATATCAGGGCGTGATGGCGGCGCCAAGGGTCATATAAAGATTTCTTTATGTGATTCCAATCCCCCCGGGAACACGGTCATTTGTTTGGTGTTCCATATAAGAAATCCGGTAATATCGGCCCGGGTTGGGCGAACAGAAGGGAAAGACGGTTATGAAAACGGTTTTATCGCTATTGGCCGCCGCCAGCCTGGGCGGGCTCTCCATGACAGCCGCAAGTCTCGCCGGCGAGAAAGGCAAGGGCGCGGAAACGGATGGCCCTGACTATCGCATCGGCGAAAAGGTCAATCGCATCTGCTTTCAGCGTGGCATAAATGGCTGGAAGACGGTGAAGGGTGTTGATAACGCGGTTTTGCTCGAGCGCGGCGTCAATAACTGGTATTATGTCGAACTTCTTGGCGCATGCAGGGAAAACACATTCCGTTCGGCGCTGGCGATCGGCATTGATAGCCGGCCAGGCGGCGGATGCGTGACGCGAGGCGACACTATTATTGTCGAAGACGGTCCAGGCTTTAACCGGCGATGTTCCATTACAGGGATTTATGAATGGAACGAAGACGCTGTCGCCGAGGAAGCAGAAGACGACGAAGAAACTGAGCGCGAAGGCGACTAGCGCCCGACTGTCTGTTCCTGTTTCAATATGGCTTCCAGGCCCTGTTTGTATGTTGCGTATTCAAGCGTAACGGCAAGCGCGTCTTTCATGCGTTGGTTAGAGACGCGCTTGTTGTCCGCATAAAAACTTTTCGCCATGTCGGAAAGGTCGGCCTCTTCTAGAGGAATCAGCGGGGGCGGCTCGACGCCAACCAGTTTGCAGGCAAACTCGATCACGTCTTGCGGCGGACACGGTTCGTCATCCGCCAAGTTATAAAGGTCATGAATGCGCGGACGCGTCATACTGGCTTTGAGAGCAGCGGCGATATCGTCAACATGCATGCGCGAAAACACCTGTCCCTTTTTGTAAATGCGTTTCGCGGCGCCTTTGCGGACTCGGTCAAGGGCGGACCTGCCGGGCCCGTATATGCCGGGCAGGCGAAAAATAATCAGCGGCAGATCGTGCTGGTCAGCGTGGGCGCGCCAGCTTTTTTCAGCATCAATGCGAAATCTGCTTCGCTCCGTTGTTGGCCTTAGCTCGCTTGTTTCATCAACCCAGGCGCCGTCATGATTGCCATAAACGCCATTGGTAGAAAGATAGCCAATCCAATTAATAGTTGCGGCTTTCCTTGCGATCGCATCCCCGGCATCGCGTAGCGCCGGACAGCCTTCAGCGTTTGGCGGTGTCGAGACGAGCATCGCCCTAGCGTCAGCAAGCCATGCCGGATCAAAGGTTTTGTTCCAAATGATCGGTTCAACACCATCATTTTCGATTTGAGCTGCTTTTTCTCGCGATCTGGTAGTGCCGCTAATTTCCCAACCGTTATCTTTGAGTTTTGCTGCAAAGGCACGGGCGGTATAGCCGTATCCAAGACAAAGAAGTTTTTGTTGCGGCATTCAGCGCCTCTGATTTCTCGACATTTATTTAAAACTTATCTATGGCGGCCACATAGTACATCATCTGTGAACTTCCATGCACCGTCTATTTGTCGCCATTGAAATACCGGAAATCGTCGCTGACGCGCTAACTGTTCTGCAGTCCGGCGTTGATGGAGCGCGCTGGCGTCCAACAGAGAATTTTCATCTGACGCTCGCTTTCATTGGCGAGGCCGACCGGCACGGGTTTTCGAATGCTGTTGACGCCCTTTCCACCATTGACGCGCCTGCCTTCGATTTACGCCTGAAAGGCGTTGGTTTCTTTGGAGATAAGCAACCACGAAGTCTATGGGCGGGCATCGAGCCATGCCCGGCGCTCGATCACTTACAGGCTAAAACAGAGCAGGCGTTGCGCCGGGCCGGTTGTAATATCGAAAAACGGAAGTTTAAGCCGCATGTGACGCTCGCTTATTTGCGCGGCGTCAGTCAGGACACGGCCATGGTTTATGCCTCTCAACACGGACTTTTTTCTTGCGGCCCTTTCCCGGTTGAGGCTTTTCATCTTTATTCATCGCAATTGGGCGGCGGCGCCAGCGTATATAATATTGAAGCGAGCTACGCGCTTTCATCTTCAACATGATTTAAAAAACCGTCTGCACCGCTTTCGATTAAATCAAGCACGCGCTCAAAGCCGTCGCCGCTTCCGTAATAGGGGTCAGGCGTTTCGCGAACCTCGCCGTCAGAAAAGTCCAGAAACAGGCGAATGTCGCAGCTTCGATTGGGCGGCGCCATCTCTAACAGATTGGAATGATTTGAAAGATCCATGGCGAGTAAGTAGTCAAACTCATAAAAGTCTGAAAACTCCACCTGTCGGGCGCGCTGATAGGAAATATCGTAGCCTCGTTTCGCCGCCGCCTTGATCATGCGCGCGTCTGGCGGATCACCCACATGCCATGCCCCGGTGCCGGCCGAGTCGATTGTCAGTTTAACGCCGCGTTCGCGCGCCTTATGTCGAAGCACGCCTTCTGCAGCCGGCGAGCGGCAGATGTTTCCAAGACAAACAAGGAGAACTTTTGCTGACATTAGAATTTCTGCCGACCATTTCTTCTGCAGCCAATGTTCTGGCTCTTGATGCGTGCAAGGTCAAACCCGATCTTACGGGACAACCACTAAAACATCTTCAGCGTGGCAAATGCTGAAACATATTGAATAGAGGACCCTTTCATGACGATAACGATTTCATCATCGGTGCTTCCTGCCGTTGGTCAGATGTTCGATACGCTTAATATCATCCTGGAAAAGGCGGCAGAACGCTGCGCTGCAACAGACGTAGAAGAAAGTACTTATCTAAACTGGCGAATGGCGCCTGATATGTTTCCGCTGGCTGTGCAGGTGCGTTTCGCGACCGAAATACCGGCTCGGGGTCTCTCAAGGCTTGCCGGTGCGGCGCTGCCCACATTTGCGGACGACGAAATATCATTTTCGGAATTAAACCAGCGAGTGGATCGTGCGCGCAACATCGTTGAAGAAATCGATAGGGAAGCGCTGGACGCAAATCCTGATAAAGAGATTACCGTCCCGATGGGCCCTGCGGATGTGACGTTGAAAAGATTGGCTTTCGCCCACAATTGGATTTTGCCGAATCTATATTTCCATACATCGGCCAGCTACCTCATCCTTCGCCATCTGGGTCTCAATATTGGTAAGCGGGAATTCCTTGCAGAAATGAAGCCTTTCATAAAGACTTGATATGCGAACGGGTTCAGGAACACCGTCGCTCCAATCGGCCTTGCGATTTTATGGTTTGAGCTATGGCGGTCGCGCTGAACGGACCTCAGTTTGCCCCGATAACAGCGGGCGTCGAGCCTTGTTTACATTGCTTTCCACAAAGCCACGTGTCAGGTTTCTGACGTGGGCGAAACATCATCTTGGGGAGCGTTATGAGGAAACCATTATTTGCCGCAACAATTCTGGGATTTATCGGGTCCGCAGCCGCACAGGACCTTTCATCTCAAGCAACTGTGAATTTTGTAACCACGTGCAGCAATGAAGGCCGTGGCGTAATTGCAGATCCTGAAGTCCCATGTGCTTGCGGGGCAGGTGTCTTGGGCGGCGTTCTCAGTGAGCGTCAGTTTGGTTTGATGGGGCGCATTACTCCATACGCTAATGATCAGGCGGCAATGACGGCTGAAGTTTTGGATATGGTCACCAGCGGCGCCTACACGATTGATGAAATACAAATTGTCGCTCAGGCGATGATGGATCATTCGCCAACCGTCGGACGTGTTTGCACGGTGTTGGAGCAGCCATATCTCGGTGTTAGTGCGTCGTACGGAAACGCTGAAAGCCTGGCTGGAAATAATCCTAAAATTACCGATAGCGATGCGCTGTGGATTGGCAATTTGACATTGCAAACCGGCCAGACATTAAACCGCGGAATAGTTTCCGCTTCTGATGCGCAGTAGCCAAAGACGGGCCTGACCTGGTCGATAGCAAAATGACGAAATGATGAATATCGTCGTTTTAACCGGCTCCGGCATTTCTGCTGAATCTGGCGTTGCGACTTTTCGCGACAAGGGTGGGATCTGGTCAAAATATGATATAACGGAAGTCGCGACGCCTCATGCGTTTGCTCATAATCCGGCGCTTGTCCATGAATTTTACAATAGCCGCCGGCAAGCCTTACCCAGCGTTCATCCGAACGCGGCGCATATAGCGCTCGCAGAGCTGGAAGCCGGGCTTAAAGATGCGGGCTGGAGGTTCACCCTAGTCACGCAAAACGTAGACGATTTACATGAGCGAGGCGGTTCGAGAAATATTCTGCACATGCACGGTGAGCTATTGAAGTCTAAGTGCAATGGTTGCGGCGATGTAAGCGAATGTCGCACGGATCTTTCGGTTGAATTAAAGTGCGAAGCATGCGGGCGTGTTGGAGGATTGCGGCCAAATGTAGTCTGGTTCGGAGAAGTCCCTTATTTTCTGGATGAAACGGCGCATGCCTTGAATGACGCAGACTTATTCGTTTCCATCGGTACTTCTGGAAGTGTTTATCCGGCATCAGGATTTGTGAACCAGGCGCGCACCTTGGGCGTTGAGACCATGGAGCTCAATCTTGAGTGTTCAGAAAATGCACGTATTTTTAACAAGAAAATTTACGGCCCCGCTACAAAAGTCGTGCCCCAATGGGTGAGCAATGTTCTAAACGAACTGTGATGCATTCGACGAATAACCTAAATTTTTGGCCTGGAACATTATTTTCAGCCGTTCTTGCTGCAACCGCAAAGTGAATCAAAACGCTATTTTATACGGCCTAAGGTCCAATCGTGTTGCAGGACTGCACTTGTGTGTTGCAGCGATAAGACCTTAGGTTCACTGCGTTTGAATCATCCGAGGACTCTATCAATGAAAAAATCGTTCGCTGTACTTGCGGCTCTTACTTTTATTCCGGCTTCCCTTAGTGCGCAGGAAGCGGAGAGCGGCAAGGAAAAGTGGGATGTGTCCGCACCGCCCATGCCGACACGTAATGTTACGATCGATGTTGACGAGGGCACTTGGATGAGCCTCGATGTCAGCCCCGATGGACGGACCGTCGCCTTCGACCTTCTTGGCGATATTTATGTCATGCCAATGTCCGGCGGTGAAGCCCGGTCCATCGCCAGCGGCATGGCGTGGGATATGCAGCCCCGATTTTCACCAGACGGGTCGAAAATAGCATTTACGTCAGACCGAGGCGGTGGCGACAATATCTGGATCATGAATGCTGACGGTACAGACAAGCGACAAGTCACAAAAGAAACCTTTCGCTTACTGAATAATCCAACCTGGTCTCCTGACGGTAAATATCTTGCAGCGCGCAAGCATTATACCACGCAGCGTTCGCTCGGTGGCGGCGAGATATGGATGTACCATATTTCCGGCGGCGCGGGCGTTCAACTTGTGTCTCGTCCGAGCGAAGCCCACCAAAAAGAACTTGGAGAGCCGATGTTCTCGCCTGACGGGCGCTATATTTACTACTCGCAAAACATAACGCCAGGCTCAACCTTCATTTACGCGCAAGATTCAAACACGGATCTGTTCAATATTCGCCGTTATGAAATGGCGACTGGAAAGATCGAAACGGCTGTTTCCGGTTTTGGCGGTTCAGTTCGGCCTGCACCGTCCCCAGACGGCCGATACATGGCGTTCGTGCGGAGAGAGCGGGCAAAATCGAAGCTCTATCTGAAAGACCTTCGCTCCGGTGATGAGCGTAAGATCTATGATGACCTTGATCAGGATATGCAGGAGGTATGGGCGATCCATGGAGTCTATCCGAATATGGACTGGACGCCAGATTCAAAGACGCTCGTGTTCTGGGCTGGCGGAAAAATTCGCCGTATAGACATCGATTCCGGTGAGGCTGACATAATTCCGTTCCGTGTACGTGACACCCGTGCCGTTGTTGATCCGCCAAGGCCGGATGTTGACGTCGCCATAGACCGAGTTGAAACGCGCATGACGAGATTTGCCAGCGTATCGCCCGACGGCCGACGCGTCGTCTTTGAGTCTCTCGGAAAGCTCTACATAAAGTCATTGCCTAACGGTACGCCGCGCCGACTAACGAACGAGCGTGATGATTTCGAGTTTTTTCCATCATGGTCGTATGACGGAAGGCGAATTGCCTATGTCTCTTGGTCTGATGAAGAACTTGGCGCAGTACGTACCGTAAGCGCAGGTGGCGGTTCTGGCAGAGCCGTAACCAGTGAGCCCGGTCATTATCGCCGCCCTAGATTTTCTCCAGACGGCAGGACGATCGTGTTTCAGAAAGGCGCGGGCGGTTTCTTAACTGACGACAACTGGTCTGAAGCGACAGGAGTTTACCGCGTACCTGCCAGTGGCGGTGACATGACCCGTATAGTCGATGGCGGGTCGTACCCCCATTTCGGCGCCGCCAATGACCGTGTCTTTCTAACGAAAGCGGAAGGAACCAAAGGTTCTTTAGTCAGCGTCAATCTTAACGGTAATGAGGAGCGTACGCATGCCTCGGGGGAGTTGGTGCTTGAATATCAGGTTGCTCCTTCAGGTGATCATTTGGCCTTTTTTGAAAATTACAACGCTTATGTGATGCCGATGACACCAGGGCCTCAGATGGTCGGTTCTGGCAGGAGTGCTTCAGCGCTGCCGGTAATAAAGGCGAGCGGCGACGGCGCTGCATATATGAACTGGTCCCGTGAAAATCTGAATTGGAGTCTTGGACCAGCGCTTTTCTCGGCAAGCGTCGATGATATGCTGCCGCACGCGCCTAAGTCTGAAGATGCGGATGAAGCTGAAGACAGTTATTCGTCGCCAGAGAACGGGGTTGATCTTTCGCTGACGTTCACCGCGGACAAGCCGTCCGGTTCTGTTGCTCTTGTCGGGGCCCGGATCATTACCATGACGGATAACGATGGCGGCGTGATCGAAAACGGCATTATTGTTGTTGAGGATAACCGGATCGCAGCGATCGGTTCCGCCGCATCGATGACGATCCCAGCCGGCATGCGTCAGGTTGACGTTTCTGGGAAGACAATCATTCCTGGGTTGATCGACGCACACGCGCACGGACCGCAGGGAGTGGATGATATCATCCCTCAGCAAAACTGGCATACACGGGCGCATCTCGCGCTGGGTGTGACGACAATCCATGATCCCGCGAACAAGGCCAGCCATATTTTTGCTGCGTCTGAGTATCAGCGTGCTGGAGAAATCCTTGCTCCACGCATGTACTCAAGCGGCGAGATTGTTTATGGCGCAAAAGGCCCGAGCCGATACGCTGTTATCGATAATGCAGAAGACGCGGCCAATCATGTGCGCCGATTGAAACAGCAGGGCGCGCATTCGATCAAAAACTATAATCAGCCACGACGCGAACAGCGTCAGCAGGTTGTGGCCGCGGCGCTTGAAGAAGACATCGCTGTCGTTGCTGAAGGCGCGTCTTTGCTGCACATGGATCTTGCGATGATCGCGGATGGCAATACGTCGATTGAGCACAACATTCCGCAAGCGATGCTCTATGAAGATGTGCTCAGCTTCTACGGTGCAACAAAAGTCGCGTACACGCCAACGCTCACAGTGACATTCGGCGGCCTCGGCGGCGATCCTTACTGGCGTCAAGCGACTGACGTGTGGCTCCATCCAATCCTGTCGAAACATGCGCCGCCGCGCTTGCTTCAAGCGACGTCTGTTCGTCGCGAGAAGGCGCCGGAAGAAGACTATGCCGATCAGGTGAGCGCTGCGACGTCAAAACTGCTCGCGGATCGGGGAGTTATGGTTTCTATCGGAGCTCATGGTCAGGAGGAAGGGTTGGCGTCTCATTGGGACATGTGGTCGTTTGTGCGCGGAGGGATGAGTCCTCTGGAAGCTTTGCGGGCGGCGACGATTGTACCGGCCACGCATCTCGGGTTTTCAGGGGGTTTGGGGTCTCTCGAAGCCGGCAAACTCGCTGATCTCGTCGTTTTGGATGCGAATCCGCTGGAGGATATTCAAAACACAGATGATATAAGTCATGTTATGCTGAATGGTCGCCTTTATGACGCCATGACGCTGAACGAAGAAGTGACCGGCGACCGCGAAGCGTCCCCATACTGGTGGGAGTAGGCGCAAACGTACAGGACCTGAAAACGATAGAAACGCTTCTTAAACATCATTTTATCACGGCTGTGTCGGCGCTCGCGCTAATTTCTTGTGCGCCGCCACAGGAGGATGCTGCCTCAGTTCATCCTGCAAGTACTGATGATGCCGCATACTTTGCTCAAGGCTGGATGGCGGAGACGCTTCCTGACGTCGCCGCAAGGCTAAAGTCAGGTGAGCTGACGGCGGAAGAAGCGACAGCAGCTTACATTAAGCGCATTGAAGCAGTTGATTGGGCAGGCCCTGAGTTACAAAGTGTTCTCGCGCTCAATCCGAATGCGTTAGCTGACGCGCGTGCTTTAGACGCCAAACGGGAAAGGGGCGAGACGCTTGGGCCGCTCCATGGCGTGCCAATTCTATTAAAGGATAATATTGAGTCTAAAGACCCTGTGGCGACGACAGCGGGCGCTTTGGCGCTCAAAGATAATATCACCGAACGGGACTCGCCGCTGGTTGCCGGCCTGCGTGAGGCAGGCGCCGTCATTCTCGGTAAAACGAATTTAAGTCAGTGGGCGAATTTTCGATCAAACGACTCCATGAGCGGCTGGTCGGCCTTGGGCGGGCAGGTTAGAAATCCGCACATGCTGGACCGCAACCCTTGCGGCTCAAGTTCTGGGTCAGGGGCGGCTGTCACGGCCTCGCTCGCCGCAGGCGCTGTTGGAACGGAAACGAACGGGTCGATCATCTGCCCGTCCAACGCAAACGGCGTGGTTGGCTTCAAGCCCACCGTTGGGCTCATATCACAGCTATATATTGTGCCGATCTCTTCTTCTCAGGATACAGCCGGCCCGATGACAAAGTCAGTTACTGGCGCCGCCATGATGCTGAGCGCAATGGCTACCGGCGAAGCACGAACCGATTTTGCCGCCGCTCTTGATGCGGAAGCGCTTAATGGCGCGCGTGTTGGCGTATTGCGTTTCGCGGAAGGATCTAACGCCGACATTATCAAGCTTTTTGATGCTGCAATAGCCGACATAGAGTCCGCCGGCGCCGAGATTGTTGAAATCGAAGATTTTGAGCCGTCTGCGGAAAATTTCTGGGTCAAGTCTCGCATTGTTCTGGACTACGAATTCAAGGCGACCATAAACGAATACCTCGACGATGCTGCGCCTCATGTGCTAACGCGTTCGCTAGATGAATTAATTGCCTTCAATCGTGAGAATGTCGACGTTGAACTTGCGTTGTTCGATCAGAGTATTTTCGAGGGCGCCAACGAAAAAGGCGGACTAGACGACGAGGATTATATTACAGCGCGTGATGACGTGCAGACCGCCGCAGGGCGCGACGGAATCGACCGCTTGCTCGATGAGTATGATCTCGACGTACTGGTCTCGCCCTCGGGCCCGGTCGCTTCGCGGATTGATCCAATCAACGGAGATGTCTGGCCGAACTGGGCAGGAGCAGGTTATCTTGCGGCGATAGCCGGTTATCCGCATTTGACTGTGCCCATGGGAACCGTGCATGGCGTGCCCGTCGGCGTTTCATTTATGGGCGCTAAAGATCAGGATGCATCAGTTCTGTCGTATGGGTTTGCGTATGAACAACGCACCAAACACCTAACCGAACCGCAATATCTGTCCAGTGCGGAATCACGGTCCGAAATAAAAGAGGCGATGAAACGACGCGTGCGTTGAACGTCTGTTCTAGATTGAACCGTGACAGTGTTTGAATTTGTTGCCTGAACCGCAGGGGCAGGGGGCGTTGCGCGGTACGCGGCCCCACGTGTCCGGGTTATTCGGATCAACCGCCGATGCGCCAGCGCGCCCTTTGATCGTGCCGATGCCGGCGGAAAGGCGCGAACGGGGATTCGATCTTGCCGCCTCGTTTTCGCCGGTTGACGGATTTACGTGCGTTTCCGTCATCGGAATGTCGCGCCGTTGCGGCATCGCTTCTTCCGGCTGGCGAACCTGGACATTCATCAACATGCGCGTCACGTCCCGCCGCAGCCCGTCCAGAAGACCTTCGAACAGTGTGAACGATTCTGTCTTGAACTCGTTCACCGGATCGCGTTGCCCGTGGCCGCGCATCCAGATCACGGAGCGCAGATGGTCGAGCGTTTGAAGGTGCTCGCGCCAGTTGGTGTCGAGAACATTCAACAGGATTGCTTTCTCAATGCGGCGCATGGTGTCAGGTCCGATTTCGGCCGAGCGCGCCGCAGCGAGGCGGTTTGTTTCTTCTACGAGCTTTTCCGAGATTTCGGTGTCGGCGACGCCTTCTTCCTTCGCCCATTCGTCAACGGGAATGTCTTTGCCGAACACATTCTTCAGGTCTTCTTTTAGCCCTTCGACGTCCCATTGCTCTGCATAGGATTTCGCCGGCATGTGCGCCGCGACAAGGTCATCAACAAGTTGCCCGCGCATGTCGGAGATAATGTCATCAACAGTGTCGGATGACATAAACTCGATGCGTTGTTCGAAGATCGCCTTTCGCTGATCGTTTATGACATCATCAAATTTCAAAACGTTCTTACGCATGTCAAAGTTGCGTTGTTCAACTTTCTTCTGCGCGGTTTCTACGGCTTTGGTGAACCATGGGTGTTCAATCGATTCATCCGGCTGGATGCCAAAGCGCTTCAGCATTTTTTCCATCCCGGCGCCGAAAATCCGCATCAGGTCATCTTCGAGCGAGAGGAAGAATTTGGTCGCGCCGGGGTCGCCTTGCCGGCCTGACCGGCCGCGAAGCTGATTGTCGATCCGGCGGCTTTCATGCCGTTCCGTCGCCAGAACGAAAAGGCCACCTGAGTCTAGGGCTTTCTTCTTGTCTTCAGCGATTTTCGCTTCAATTTCAGCACGCTTCTTTTTGATGGTTTCTTCATCATCATTTTCGTCGAGCGCCCGCATCAATTGCATATCGACGGAGCCGCCGAGCTGAATATCCGTGCCCCGACCAGCCATGTTGGTGGCGATGGTAACGGCGCCAGGCGCGCCAGCTTCGGCAACGATTTCGGCTTCCTGTTCGTGGTAGCGCGCGTTGAGAACATTGTGCGGAACCGGCGTTTTCTTGTCGCCAAGGGAAGCAAGGTAGCTCGCCTGTTCTTCCATTTCTTTTTTTAGATCAACGTCTTTATCTTTTAACGCTGCTGCCCGCTCGCGGAGTGTTTCGGCGACCTTCTTAAAGAATTTTTTATCGTTCAAAAGATTTGAAAGAATTTCAGATTTTTCAATCGAAACAGTGCCGACAAGAACGGGCTGGCCGCGCTTGTAGCAATCAGCAATCTGTACAGCGATGGCTTTGTATTTTTCTTCCGCCGTCATGTAGAGTTCATCGTCCATGTCTTCACGGGCGATGGGTCTATTGGTCGGGATTTCTGAGACGTTAAGTTTATAAATATCCGCGAATTCGGCTTCTTCCGTCATTGCCGTACCGGTCATGCCGGCGAGTTTTTCATAGAGGCGGAAGTAATTCTGGAAAGTGATTGAAGCGAGCGTCTGGTTCTCAGGCTGAATGGAGACTTTTTCTTTAGCTTCACACGCCTGATGCAGACCATCAGACCAGCGACGGCCTTCCATCATGCGGCCAGTGAACTCGTCAATGATGACAACCTTGTCGTTGCGCACGATATAATCTTTGTCGCGCTGAAAAACTTTGTGCGCTTTCAACGCCTGATTAACGTGGTGAACAACCGAGATATTCGCGGAGTCGTAAAGGTTTTCACCTTGCAGTAGATCCGACTCTCTTAAAAGTTCCTCGATCCGTTCATTGCCTTCTTCGGTCAGCGTCACGGAACGCTGCTTCTCGTCGATTTCGTAATCGTCCTCGGTCAGTTGAGGGATGAAACCGTCGATGGTGATGTAGAGCTCTGACTTGTCATCAGTCGGCCCGGAAATGATCAGCGGCGTTCTGGCTTCATCGATCAGGATCGAATCAACTTCGTCTACAATGGCGTAGTGATGACCGCGTTGGACCATCTGATCCATGGACGATTTCATATTATCGCGCAGATAGTCGAACCCGAATTCGTTGTTTGTGCCGTAGGTGATGTCGCATGCGTAATTGGCGCGGCGTTCTTCGTCGGAAAGGCCGTGAACGATGCATCCTGCTGTCATGCCCAACTGCGAATAGACGCGGCCCATCCACTCGGAGTCGCGCTGGGCCAGGTAATCGTTAACGGTGACGACGTGCACGCCGCGGCCTGTGAGAGCGTTCAGGTAAACGGGCAGGGTGGCGACCAGAGTCTTGCCTTCACCGGTCTTCATTTCGGCGATATTGCCATTATGAAGCACCATGCCGCCGACCATTTGAACGTCATAATGACGCTGGCCCAAAGCGCGTTTGGCGGCTTCACGCACGGTTGCGAAAGCCTCTTCAAGCAAATCGTCTAATGATTCTCCGCCTTTATAGCGTTCTTTTAACTTTTCGGTTTGAGCTATGAGGCCGTCATCGCTGAGTTTGGCGATCTCTTCTTCAAGGGCGTTGATCGCTTCGACGCGGCGGAATAAAGGCTTTAGGCGGCGATCGTTAGAAGATCCGAAGATTTTTTTTGCGATACCGAGTAACGCCATGAGGATTCTAGCCTTCGTGGTGCGATGAGTAGGCCATGAGCGCCCCATGTTAAGACCAGAGCGGGGCGCGCCTTGTCATCGGCCGGGTTGGAATTGCTTGGCCCCTTGGGGGCGTCGGAGAGATAGTCAGCGCCTAAGGCGCTGTCAACGAAGACGGAATTCAGGCTGAGAATATGGAAACGCCAGACGGCCAGGAATTTACGCAGGAAACGCAGACCAAACCGGTCGCGACGGCCGCGCGCGCCATGGGCGGCTCGGCCATGATGCTCCTGCGTGCGGTCGGCAAGATTATTATCACGACCTGGCGGCTGGCGGCGGCGCTTGATTCCGCCCTTTGGCGCGCACTGAAGCTCTTGGGACGCCGGGCTCTGCGCGGGCTCGATTATGCAGGCCGGCTGGCTGGCGCGGCTTTTCGTGGGTTTGTTCTCTGGCTGCCAACCCGCACTGGGCGGGCCTACAGCGCCATGTCCGGCGCTTTTTTGGTTGTCGCGGGTCTTTGGATTATCGACGTCTTGAGGGCTGCACCCTCTATGGACGGGATGGGGACGGCGACACTGCGCCCTCCCGTCGATGTGGAAGACCCGATTCTCGCACGGATTGAGGGGCGCTACGTTCACCTGTCGGAGATTGAAGCGGCGGCTCGTGCAGGCGGCTTCTTGAAGTCGGGCGAAGTGTTGACGCCGTTCACGGCCTTTGAGCGCAATCTCGTCGAATCTTATGTTGAACAGAGGCTGTTGGCGCGCGCGGCGCTTGATGACGGGCTTCAGCGTAATCCGAATGTTGCGCGAAAAGTAAACGCTGCAAGGGACCGCGTCCTTGCTTCCGCCTATATGGACGCACAACTTCAAACAGAAGTGACGCCTCAAGCCGTGGAGCGCCTTTATACGCGTCAGTCTGATGTTACCCGTTTGGGTGACGAAGTGCGGGCAAGGCATATTGTTGTGGAAACCGGCGAGGAAGCGGCTGAAATTATCACCTTGCTCGAAGAGGGGGCGGACTTTGGCGCATTGGCGCGCGAACGCTCTATCGATCGGGCGACCGCGCCGGTTGGTGGCGAGGTCGGTTGGTTTACGCGATCCATGATGACGCCAATTTTTTCGCGGGCGGCGTTTAATACGGAACCGGGCCTCAGAGCGCCTGCCTTCCAGACCGAGTTTGGCTGGCACATTTTGGAAGTCTTGGACCGCCGGTCGACGGAGTCGGTGCCTTTTGATGATGTGCGCACTTCTATCGAAGACTTTCTCCGTATGCACACAATCGAAACGGCGCTGAGAGAATTGGAAGAGCGCAACCAGGTTGTTTATTTCAGGCCGGAAGTTGAATTTCAGACGACCAGCGAACCGCCGGATTTGAGAGATCCGGAATTTGTAGACGGGGATGAGGACAATGAAGAAAAGTCATCATCTCAACAAGATGATCAGCGGTCAGACTCCGGTCAGCAGGAAGCAACACGCTGATCGTTAATGCGTGTTAGCAATTGTCCGTCTGAATTCGTCTAAAATTTTATCTTTCGTAGTTCCTATCTGTTAAGACGGGTCGATTACAAATTAAGGCGGAAATATGGCGAAGCTGTTGCTTGTGGCTGCATGCGCGTTGATCGACCGTGATGGGAGAGTGTTGATGGCGCGCAGACCCGAAGGAAAACCCCTGGCAGGGCTGTGGGAATTCCCGGGCGGCAAGATCGGAAACGATGAAACGCCGGAAGCAGCATTGGTGCGTGAACTCAAGGAAGAGCTCGCCATTGATACGGAGGCGTCCTGCCTTGCGCCGGTCGCGTTCGCCTCGCAGGCTTCAGGGGAATTTCATCTTTTGATGCCCTTATATGTCTGCAGAAAATGGCAAGGCGTCCCGAGGCCGCTAGAAGGCCAAGAGCTTAAATGGGTGCGGCGGGACGCGCTGACAGGGATGGATATGCCGCCTGCCGACAGGCCGCTGGCGGCGCAGTTGAGGGACATGTTGTGATGGATATATTCAAGAGAAAGAACAGGAGCCGTCGTGAAGTCGTGGGTCTTGTTGCTGCATTCCATCATGACGAAGATGGCGCAACAGCCATCGAGTATGGGTTGATCGTTGCGCTGATCTTTCTTGCGGTGGTCGGTGCGATCCGTAGCTACACCAATACGACCAGCGGCATGTATAATCAGATCGACGAAACGTTGCAGGGCGACTAGCCTAGACCCTTTACAGCGTCTTCAAGTGATGATTTTCCGGCGCCAGGCTTGAGTGGCTTTTGCTGGCTTGCATGAGGCGCCCAGCCGGTGAGATAGACAATATCGAATTTTTCTGATCCGCCGTTTTCCAAAAAAAGATCCATTGCTTTCATCAGTACGTCGCGGCGAAGTGGTCTGGCGCCTTGCCGAAGCACGCTCGTTTCTCCCATGCCGCGAATATCCTGAAGCAGTTTGAATGGGTCGGAATAATTGACCCGGACTTTATCGATATCAACAACTGGAAGAGCAAAGCCGGCTCTGCCGAGCGCTTGGCCGTAGTCTTGTATTGTTGCGAACGGGGCTATGCGCGCGCTTACGCCGCCCGTAACTTCCGCTTCGGCCTTGTACAGCGCTTGTCGCAATGTAGAGAGCGTTTCTTCGCCAAACGTGGCTGCTACGAATAATCCATCCGGTTTTAAGGCCATGCGCGCTTGGGTCAGTGCGCCGACAACATCGTTGACCATGTGTAAGGTCAACAGACTGACAATCAGGTTCATGGTCCGGGGCGCAACAGGCAACGCCTCGTCGTCAGCGACAAAAGACAGGTCACACAGAGCAACCCTATTCCCAGCGATATCAGTATTGAAGATCTTACCAACGCCGCATGCTGGCGACATCTTCTGGGGAAGATCGCCCGCGCCCATAAATAATGCGTTCGGAAAGTCGCGTTTCACGGTCTCTAGACGGTCAATAATGTCGTCAAAGGCGCGTTCGTGGAGAAACGCATGCGCGGCAAAGTTTTTTGCGGCCCGGTCCCGGCGTTGAGCGTAAACGCGGCGATTAAAAATTGCAGGCGGTGCAGTCATAGTTGGCATCTAGCGCCGGAAAAGCTGCATGCGCAACCAGACAGCAGCATATTGCCTGACGCCAGACTAACCGGCAGAGTATTTCTAAACGCCGAGGGACAGGGCTGGTTCAGTGACCGGGAATTTGACGATCTCATGATGAAGCGGGCGAAAAGTGTTGCGGCGAGCGCGCTAGACTTGGCGATGCCGCCCCTTTGTCCTGTCACACAGGATGAAGTGAGCGCGATACATGCGTTGAGCGCAACAGCGTGGGCTTCGGCCCATTTCATTGAAGAGCCTTATTGTCCGCGCTGCGGGGTTCCGTTTGCTACAGACTACGGTGAAGGGGTCGAGTGTCCGTCATGCATAGCGGAGCCGCCTGACTTCGAGTGCGCGCGCGCGGCTCTGGTTTATGACGACGCCAGCCACCGTATGATTGTAGGCTTTAAACATTCTGACAGAACTGAGTTGGCGTCGATGTTCGCCCGATGGATGATACGGGCGGGCAGCGCAATGATCACAAGCAAATCCATCATAACGCCAATACCCTTGCATAAAAGAAGACTGTTTGCGCGACGCTATAATCAGTCGGCTTTATTGGTCCGCGAAATAGCACGGCAGACCAATGCGCCGTTATCTGTCGGCGAGTTTGTCAGAAAGCGGGCGACACCGCCGCAGAAGGACCTTTCCAGAGAGGGACGTAAGCGGAACGTTGCGGGCGCATTCGGATTTAAAAATGACACCGCGACGCAGCAGTTCAGGGGTGCACATGTCGTATTAGTTGACGACGTGCTGACCACTGGCGCCACTCTGTCGGCTGCTGCGCGGGCGCTAAAGCGGGCCGGGGCCAGCCGGGTTGATGCGCTGGTGCTCGCACGGGTTGTAAAGGGCGGTATAGGCGCCATATAGCTGTGCTTTCTTGAATGTTGGGCGCACAGGATATGAAAGAAATCACCGTATATACGAAGCCATTATGTCCCTATTGCTTCAGGGCGCTCGCCTTGTTCGAAAAAAAGGGCGTGAAAGCGAATGAGGTTTCGGCTGCTTACGACAAGGACAAGCGCCAAGAGATGCTCGCCAAATCTAATGGCAAAACGACGTACCCGCAGATTTTTGTCGGCGATATTCACGTAGGCGGCTATGACGAGCTTGCGGCGCTTGAGCGGGACGGCAAGCTGGATGCGCTTTTGAATGACTGAAAACGGTTCATTCCGGGCTGCGTGTGTGCAGATGCGGTCAGGCCTCGATCGGCAACGGAACACAAGTGACGCGATAGCGCTGATCAAGGAGGCAGCAGAGGCGGGCGCAAGTTTTATCGCCACGCCTGAAATGACCAATGTGATTGATCGCAAAGGGTCCCGTCTGTTGTCGGACCTTCCGTCAGAAAACGATCTCACGGAAATTAAAGCATTCTCAGAAGCTGCGCAGTCAAACCACGTCTGGCTGCTTGCAGGATCGTTTGCCGTGAAAACGGAACCGAGCCGGGCTGCTAACCGCAGTTTTCTATTTGGGCCGGACGGTAATATCGCCGCCCGTTACGACAAGCTCAATATGTTTGACGTTGACCTGCCCAATGGCGAGAGCTGGAAGGAATCGGCAATTTACGCTCCCGGTCAGAAAGCAGTAGTCGCCAAAACGTCAATTGCCAGTTTCGGTCTGAGTATTTGTTATGACGTGCGTTTTCCTCAGCAATACCGGGCGATGGCGCAAGCCGGTGCAGATGTCTTGTGCGTGCCAGCCGCGTTCACGCGCCAGACCGGTGAAGCGCATTGGAAAACCCTGTTGAGGGCCCGCGCCATTGAAAACGGGGCGTTCGTAATTGCCCCGGCCCAGGGCGGCGTTCACGAGGATGGCCGGGAAACCTACGGCCATTCGTTGATCATCGGTCCTTGGGGTGAAATCCTCGCAGAAGCGCCGGATGACGCGCCCGGCCTTGTTTTTGCAGACATAAACCCGGCAGCGGCGGCAGAGGCTCGTCGACGCATTCCGAATCTCGCTCTTGAACATTCCCGCGAAGTCTCCATTGTAAGCCTATGATTAAGTATCGTCTTGTTTGTGACCTCGACCATGAGTTTGAGGGCTGGTTCCGTGATAGCGCTGATTTCGATGTCCAATCGGACGAAGGTCTGGTGGAGTGTCCGGCGTGCGGTTCCGCAGAAGTTCGAAAAGCGGTAATGGCGCCTGCAATCGCCAAAGGATCCGCCTCACGGCGCGAACGGTTGGCTGCTGTCCATCAGGATATGGCCAAAGCGGTCGAGCGTGCACGCAAGTATGTCGAAAAGAATTTCGACTATGTCGGTGACAAATTTCCCGAGGAAGCGCGAAAGATTCATTACGGTGAAACCAAAGAGCGCGGTATCTATGGCGAAGCCTCAGGCAAAGAAGTCAAGGAATTGATGGATGAGGGCGTTAAGGTTGCGCCGGTGCCGGCCTCTCCAAAAAAGACCGATAAAGCCGGTGCGGCGAAGATACAGTCGGCGTCATCCAAAAAACTGAATTAGGCGCGCGGTAGCGTCGGCGCCAAAATCCGTTTACCTATGCGTCGCGTATGGACACCATTCGCGCGCATCTTAGAGACCTTCCTTTTTTTGCTCAGCTTGACGAGGCGACAATTGATGCAGTCGCGGATGTCAGCATCTGGCAGTCTATTGCTGGCGGATGGGAGCTGTTTTCGCAAGGGTCTGATTCCGAAGCGCTTCATTTTAACTTGTTCGGCAGACTGATTGTCGTACGTAAATCACGCGATGACGACGAAGGGGAAGAAGTCGTCGGTTACGTACGCGGGGGCGAGCCGGTCGGCGAGATGTCCATTCTTTCCGGCGAACCTCATTCGGCCAGCGTTTATGCCCTGCGTGATACCGAGCTCCTCTCCATACCGCGTAAAGATGTTGAACGGCTTATTCAGAAACATGGCGCGTTCGCCGCAGCGCTTGCGCGCATTGTGCTGGATCGCACGCGTCACCCGCAAGCGAGCTTTCAGCAAGCTGCTCCGCGCATATTCGCACTGATCGCGACGTCGCCAGCGGTCGATCCGAACGCATTAGCGAAGAAGCTCGCCGATAAAATCGCTTCCTACAAATTGAATGTCACATGGTTCCCGGCGGGTGAGACGGCGCCGGAAAGCAAAGAATTTGACCTTACAGAAAAGGCGCATGACGTTGTTCTGCTTGCCGCCAAGATTGACCATTCGCCATGGTACCGTTTCGTTCAACGTCACGCGGACCGTTTTCTGGTTCTCGCGAGGCGCGACGCCCGCCCATCCAAACCTTTCCCCCTGACGTTGGAGGCAGGCGCCCGTGCGCGAAAATTCCGGCTCGTCGACCTGATCATGCTGCACGAGGGCGCCTATAGCGGCGCGACAGGCGAATGGATTGACGCGATAGGCGCGTCACGGGTGATCAACTGCCGCGGCGGTGCGTGTTACGATCGGCTGGCGCGTATCATTGCGGGCAAGTCGATAGGCCTTGTCTTGTCGGGCGGCGGCGCCAGAGCCTACGCACATATCGGCGCAATAAAAGCGATGCGGGAAAAGGGCGTTCCGATCGATTTTGTCTGCGGCGCATCCATGGGGGCGGTCGTCGCTGCTTGTGTCGCAATCGGCTGGCCCCAAGAAGAAATGGAAAACCGCATTCGTGAAGCTTTTGTCGCCTCCAATCCCCTTGGCGATCATGTCCTGCCAGTTGTCGCCCTCACAAAAGGCGAACGTGTTGAAACGCGGCTCGAAAAACACTTTGATGATATTAAAATCGAGGATTTAAGCGTTCCCTACTTTTGCGTCTCATCCGATGTTGTCGATGGCTCGGCGCGGATACATAGAACGGGCAAACTGCGTGATGCGTTGCGGGCATCGATTGCTCTGCCAGGCATTTTGCCGCCTGTAGTCGATGACAATTCTTTGCTGGTGGACGGCGCGGTCGTTAATAATTTTCCTACGGATATTATGACAGGGTCACACCGTGGCCTGACCATCGGCGTTGATGTCGCGCGAGAGGGCGTCATCAATGTTGATGACTTTCGGAACCCGTCCGGGTTTTTCTCCTGGATGATGGAGCATGGATGGAGCGAAGCGCCGCCTATAGTATCGCTATTGATGCGCGCGGCGACGGCGCGGCGAGAAAGGTTTGACCCGCCAAGACCAGCAGACATCATGATCGCGCCGCAAGCGCCGGGCGTGGAGCTGCGGGACTGGAAAAAATTTGAGGCGGCGGTTTCAGATGGCTATGAAGCCGCGCAAAAAGCAATTGAAGCGCATTGGGATACGCTCGAGCCGATTGTAGGCGCGCCGTAAGCAGGCTGAACGATCAGCTTTATCCGCGAAAGTCTGATAACGTATCCAAAAGGACGCTAGCAGTTAATTCAGCGATGTGTCGTCAACGGATATAATACCGTTTTCAAAAGTCCATGACATCAATCGCCAGACCCAATCTCCATTTTTTGGGGCGACCGATGCGAATTGAAACCCAACAGGAGAGCCGTTGTCGTCTAAAGAAAACTTTCCCCATGCCGTGCCGTCGAGAAAGATCATGCCGCCCTCCGGCGCCAGATTCGGCGCGAAGGCTTCAAATTGCTGAGACCATTCTGAAGGCAAGGGCGGCGGCGCAGTAGGCGTCTTCAGATATTCAATGATGTTGAAAGGTTCGATCCACGTCTCGCCGCCATCATAACTGCGGCTCATTTCGAAATGCTGATCGCCGCCTCTTGAGAAATCCGTCGACCAACGTTCGATAAACTCTCCTTTCGGGTCGTGACCCTTACCATCCGCCATGAGACGCGCTCCCTCCCAACGCAACTGAATATCGGTATGTCCGTCAACGCCGACCATCACCCACAATGTGCGGCCGACGCTCCGGTCGTTATCCCAAAGGGTGATACTGGCGCCCTGGAAAACGGGTTCACCGCTTTGGCCAAGGCTGCGATATTCGGAGATCTCACCTCGGCCTTCATAGAAACAATACTGGGCCGTGCGATCATGATTTGAACTCGATGAGCTATCTTCATTAAAACTTGTGCTCCAGGCTTCGAATGTCGCGTTTTCACATGCGTGTCGATAGTTCGGAAGGTCTGTGGCGCTAGTATCTGCAGCCAGTAACAGCATTAGGGCAGTCAGAATAGAATGCATGCACACGTCCTCCTAGTTGTTCACCGCAGTCAGCATGTAATTCACCGCCGTATCTTCCGAAATGCGCCATATATCCATCAATGGGTTATAGCTGACGCCAGCCTCCGCTGTCACGGTTAGTCCGGCGCGCGAAAGCGCAGATTTGGCCTCTTCCGGTTTGACGAACTTTCGTGGGTCGTGCGTGCCCGCTGGGAGCCAGCGCAGAACATATTCAGCGCCAACCTTGGCGAGCGCCAGGGCTTTCAGTGTACGGTTTATTGTCGCCATAATCATTATCCCGCCGGGCTTCAGCAAATGCGCCGATGTTTCCAGAAACAAATCGACGTCGGCGACATGCTCGACAACTTCGAGATTGAGAACGATGTCGAAAGACTCGCTGTTTTCTTCTGCGAGGAGTTCCGCCGTCGTTGCCCGATAGTCGATATCGAGATTTAGCGGCGCGGCGTGCGTCATCGCGGTTTTGATGTTGCGTTCGGAAGCGTCAATCGCCGTGACATGCGCACCTAGTCTGCTCATCGGTTCGGCGACGAGACCGCCGCCGCAACCGATATCCAGTAGCCGCAATCCTTTAAGCGGCTTGTTCCCGCGTCTATCCAGGCTGAAATGGGTGCAGACGCTATCGCGAATATAGGCCAGCCGCACGGGATTGAACTTATGCAGCGGTTTGAATTTCCCGAAAGGATCCCACCATTCGTCAGCGATGACCGAGAACTTCTCGATTTCATCGGGGTCGATAGTGGTTTTGCCTACAGGATTTTGTGCCATTTCAGGCGCGTTTGTTAACCCATCCTGCGCCATTATTGACTTTTCCTCGCTTGCTTTGCCGGTCGCTGCTTCCTAGACATGCGCCGAGATTTGCGCCTCTGGAGGGCCGGGGGCAAGAGGGCAAGACTTCGCAGGCGTATTTCATGGCTCGCATTGTGATGAAATTCGGCGGCACGTCCGTCGCCAATCTGGAGCGAATCCGCGCTGTTGCGGCCTTCGTCCGCCGTGAGGTGGATGCAGGTCACTCTGTTGCCGTGGTCGTGTCCGCCATGGCCGGCGAAACAAACCGGCTCGTCGAGCTCTGCAAGGAAGCGGGCGAGCCTGCGCCCGCGCTTGACGCACGCAATGTGGAATATGACGCGATTGTTGCTTCTGGCGAGCAAGTCACTTCAGGCCTGCTGGCGCTGGTAATGCAAAATCTCGGCTATCGCGCTCGGTCCTGGCACGGCTGGCAGATACCGCTCAAAACCGATAACGCTCATGGCAAGGCGCGCATCGCCGAGATTGACGAAACGGCAATTGGCGAAGCGATGGACAATGGCGAGATCGCAATCGTCGCCGGTTTCCAGGGGATCGCGCCAGACGGCCGGATTTCAACGCTGGGTCGTGGCGGATCGGATACGTCCGCCGTTGCGCTTGCCGCTGCTGTCAGCGCTGCGCGCTGCGATATCTACACAGATGTGGATGGCGTTTACACAACCGATCCTCGCCTTACGAAACATGCGCGGCGAATTTCAAAGATCTCTTACGAGGAAATGCTGGAAATGGCGTCTCTCGGCGCCAAGGTCCTGCAAACGCGTTCCGTCGAAATGGCCATGGCGTTTAAAGTCCCGGTGCGGGTATTATCGAGCTTCGACCCGCCGGACGCGCCAGGCCCCGGAACGCTCATCTGCGATGAGGATGATATTGTGGAACAGAACATTGTAAGCACCGTCACGCCGGATTTTGACGAAGCGACCGTTACGATACTCGCCGTACCCGATGAACCGGGACGCGCCGCAAGCATTTTTAATGCGCTGGCTGAAGCGAATATCAACATCGATATGATCGTCCAGAGTGCGTCTCGGGAAACGGGCTTTGCGAATATCTCCTTTACCACCAAGGAAGGTGACATTGAGCGCGCGGTTGATCTTTTAAAATCGGAACAGCCGAAAATCGGGTTCAAAGCGCTTCAATCCGACAAGAATGTTGCAAAGGTTTCTGTTATCGGTCTCGGCATGAAGAGCCACGCGGGTGTAGCGGCGACCATGTTCCGCACCCTTGCTGAAAAGGGCATAAACATTCAGAATATATCCACTTCGGAAATCAAGATTAGCGTATTGATTAACGCTGATGCAGCGGAATACGCCGTGCGTGTCTTGCATGAGGCCTATGGCCTGGACGCGCCTAATCACGCCGCGCAGAATTGATCGGCTGAAATGAGTATTGAAAACACAAGGCCGCCCCATGGCGGGCATGGCGGGCAAGGCATTACCGTGCTTTTAAAAAGCATGCGTGACGCCGTCGCCAAGGAAGGCAGCGCGCAGGATCGTCTGGATCATCTGACGCGGGTCATCGCCATCCATGTGGTTGCTGATGTGTGTTCGATTTACTTACGCCGTCCCGATAACGAGCTTGAGCTTTATTCGACAGAAGGTTTGAACCGCGAAGCGGTTCACAAAACGCGCCTGAAATGGGGCGAAGGCCTCGTGGGTCTCGTTGCCGCGCGCCACAGTCCGCTTGTGACGTCGGAGGCGCCGAAGCATCCGGCTTTCGCGTATCGTCCTGAGACAGGCGAGGACCCGTTGCACTCATTTTTGGGCGTACCTTTAATTCGCTCCGGCAAAACGCTTGGCGTTCTGGTCGTTCAGAACAAATCAGCGCGCGAATATACGCACGAGGAAATTGAAGCCGTGCAGGCGGTGGCGACCTTGCTGGCCGAAATCTCTGCTTCAGGTGAGCTTTTAAGTCAGGAGGAAACCGAAGCCGTCGGCGCCATGTTGCATGGGCCGGAAAAGGTCAAAGGCTTCGGCATTGTTTCCGGAATTGCTTTGGGACGGGCTGTGTTTCTGCAGCCGCCGGCGCCAAAACATAAAGTGTTCGCCGCCGAACCGGCGGCGGAAGCATCAAGGCTTGAAGAAGGGCTAAGTGACCTTCGCCGGTCCGTCGATGAGATGCTTTCATCAAATGCGTCTCTTAGCGGCGTTTCAAGAGAGGTTTTGGAAACTTACCGGTTGTTCGCTTATGACCGCGGTTGGAAAGATCGTTTGCGGGCAGCGGTTTTCTCCGGTTTGACAGCGGAATCCGCTGTTGAACAGGTGAAAGCGGAAAACCGTGCACGGCTGTCGCAATCGCGCGACCCGTATCTGCGCGAGCGGCTGCATGACCTTGATGATCTGTCCAACCGGTTGTTACGGCTGCTGTCTGGGGAAAAGAATGGCGGCAAACGCACACTTTACGATGATACGATTTTGTTCGCGCGCACCATGGGGCCAGCGGAACTTCTTGAATACGACCGCAAGCGTTTAAAAGGACTTGTCCTGGGCGAAGTGTCGGCGACGTCGCATGTGGCTATTGTTGCGCGCGCGTTGAAGATTCCTATGGTGACGGGCGCTCCCGAAGCTATGGAGCGTGTCGAACAAGGCGATCAGGCTGTCATCGACGGCGATGCGGGTGACATCCATATTCGACCGTCCGCGGAAACGGTTGAGTCGTTCCGGACGAAACAAACCCGATATCATGAACGTCAGGCTCTATATGCGAGCGAAAAAGGGCTTGAGACAAAGACAAAAGACGGCGTCGATATCACGGTTTTGATGAACGCCGGGCTTGCCCTGGATTTGCCCTATCTGGAAGCGACCGGCGCGGCAGGTGTCGGTCTTTTCCGCACGGAACTGCAGTTTCTAATCGGCTCGCAACTGCCGAGCGTAGCTTCACAAGAAGCCCTTTATCGCGAAGCGCTGGATCTGGCGAATGGCAAGCCGGTCATCTTCCGTACGGCGGATATCGGCGGCGACAAGACTGCGGACTACATGGAGCATGGTAACGAAGTGAACCCGGCCATGGGTTGGCGGGGCGCGCGCATGGCGCTCGACAGGCCGGGCATGATCCGGCCGCAATTGCGCGCGCTGTTGGCGGCGGCTGCGGAGCGTGAGTTGTGGGTTATGTTTCCATTCGTGACGGTGCCCGCTGAAGTTGATGAAATTCGTGAGCTGCTTGACCGTGAAATCGACCGCGCGCGCCGCCGCGAGAGAGCGTTGCCAGAATCCATTAAAGTCGGAGCCATGATTGAAACGCCATCTTCGGCGTGGCGGGCTGATTTGATTGCGGACAAGGTCGATTTTTTGTCGGTCGGGGGTAACGACCTGGCGCAGTTCTATTTCGCTGCTGATCGCGACTCAGAGCGGGTCCAGCGAAGGTACGACCCGATGAATCCCGGATTTTTGAGTTTTCTGCAAGACACGGTGCAACGTGTTAACAAAACCGGGACGCCGCTTTCTTATTGTGGAGAGCAAACATCTGACGCGGTGACGGCTGCTGCACTGATGGCGGTCGGCATCAGGCAGTTCTCACTGCCGGCGGCTTTCGTAGGGCCGTTCCGCCGGCTTGTCCGTTCCCTGGATGTTAAGAAAGCCGCTGCCTGGTTCAAAGCCCACGAATCAGCGCCGGTAGCGACGTTAAGACCGGCGTTTCTGGAATTTCTTAACGAAAACGGCGCTGTCCTCGAATAAATCGACGGTTAACAGATTCCTGCTTAACTAACTGACATGTTTTCAGGTTATATCCTGCGGCGCTTTTGTGTAGTCTGGGGCGCCAGCGGCATGAGTTATGAGGCGTAGCGTGAACGCGAGCGGATCAGCGGAAATTGTGGACATGGCCGACGCCAGAGCGCGCAAGGGAACCGATGCGGCGCTTGGCGAAGTCGAACATGTAGGGTTGTTTTTGAGTCTGACCCGAGAAGGTCGTGGAATTTCACTCAAAGATGCAGCGACACGCATGCACATCAAGGAAGCGCATCTGGCGGCGATCGAAGAAGTCGATGCGAAGAGTCTGCCGCCGCGGGCCTATGCTTTGGGTTTCGTAAAAACATACGCAGAGTTTCTTGATCTTGATGCGCGGATGATCGTTGAGCAGTTTAAGTTCGATGCTGGCTACGACGCGCCTCAGCCAATTGAGACGGAAAAATTTCGGGCGGCTGAAGAAGCGGCGGAGTCGGAACCGGGTGAAATGACGTTGCCTGTGTTCATCGCCATACTGGCTTTCATTGTCTGGAGCGCCTGGCAGATCACGACGTCCGGGACGGTTACGCCTCATGACAACGGGGCGCCGGTCGAAGAACCGCAGGCCGTGACGCAATCGACGCCGGTTCCAGAAAGGCCCGCAGGCGACATTGTCGAGGCGCGGATTGTTGACAGAATTGATCCTGTCTACCCCCATAGTTGCACGATGAACGCGCAGCCGATTGAGACTGTGACGGTGACATTCACGGTGACGGCTGGCGGACGGATCGCTGGTGAACGCGTCGCCAATTCCACTAATGCGTGTTTTGATGACGCTGCACTCAATGCGCTTCGACGCTGGCGTTTTGAACCTCGAACGGTCGATGGCGCGCCGCGCCCTGCTTATGACCGCACCCATGTGTTCTCGTTTCAACGGCCTTAAAAAAAACCTCCGTTTAAGCGATTGGAAACGCCGGAAATCGGCGTTTGCACCGGCTCTTGCGATCATATAAACCGTGGCCTGAAACCGGTGGGCAGCCTATAATCCCGCCGCTAAAGGGTATGTAGCAAACTGAAGGGCAGTCTCATGTCGTTACGTCCGTGGCGCGATATTGAACGCCGCCAATGCCGGCAAATCATGGTTGGGAACGTGCCCGTAGGCGGCGGCGCGCCAATTGCCGTTCAGTCCATGACCAATACGCTGACATCGGACGCGCAGGCGACGATCCGTCAGATCAACGAGATTGCCGACGCCGGCGCGGATATTGTGCGTGTTTCTTGCCCGGACAAGGATTCCACCGAAGCTTTGTCGACGATCGCCAAGAACTCGCCTGTGCCGATCGTTGCTGACATCCACTTTCATTATAAGCGCGGCATTGAGGCAGCCGAGGCCGGCGCCGCTTGTCTGCGCATCAATCCCGGGAACATTGGCTCTGAAGAGCGCGTCAAAGAGGTCATCAAGGCCGCCAAGGATCATGGTTGTTCCATGCGCATTGGCGTTAATGGCGGCTCGCTCGAAAAAGACCTGCTTGAAAAATACGGCGAGCCGTGTCCGGAGGCGATGGTCGAAAGCGCGCTCGATCACGCCAAGATTCTTCAGGACAATGACTTTCATGAATTCAAGATTTCCGTGAAAGCTTCCGATGTCTTTTTGACGGTCGCCGCCTATCACGCGCTGGCGGAAGCGATTGATTGCCCGCTGCATCTCGGTGTGACCGAAGCAGGCGGGTTGCGCATTGGTTCTGTGAAGTCCGCTATCGGCATGGGCAATCTTTTGTGGGCGGGCATTGGCGATACAATCCGCGTCTCTCTTTCCGCCGATCCGGTAGAAGAAATCAAAGCCGGCTTTGATATTCTAAAATCGCTTAACTTGCGTCATCGCGGCGTCAATGTGATCTCGTGCCCATCCTGTGCGCGTCAGGGTTTCAACGTCATCGAAACTGTGGAAACGTTGGAAAAACGGCTCGCGCATATTACGACGCCAATGACGCTCTCCGTCATCGGTTGCGTGGTGAACGGGCCCGGCGAGGCGCGTGAAACCGATATCGGTTTTACCGGCGGCGGCGCCGGCAAGGAGCACGGGATGATCTATCTCGGCGGTGAGGTCGATCACCGTATCGACAATTCCGAACTTGTCGATCATCTGGTCGATCTCGTGGAAAAGCGCGCGGCTGAGATTCAGGCTGAAGAGGCTAAACAGACCGTCGCTGCGGAGTAGCGTTGCAACATGCTTTGGCGCGCGGGGAAATCCTTCCCGCGCGTTTTTTGTATCTTGAAAGAATGGAATAGAATTTGATCCCGCAGGAAAAACTGGACGCACTTGTGTCGCGCTTCGAGCAAGTTGAAAGCGCCATGGCGACTGCGTCGAACTCAGACGAAATCATCAAGCTTTCAAAAGAGCACGGCGAATTAAAAGACGTGGTCGAAAAAGCGCGCGAGCTATCGGGCATCCGCAAACAGTTGGTGGAACTGAAAGAGCTTTCAGATGGTGACGACAAGGAAATGGCCGATATGGCCTATGACGAATTGCAGGAGTTGAAGGCGAAGGCGCCTGAAATAGAACATGACCTGCAATTGATGCTGCTTCCCAAAGACAAAGCAGACGATTCTTCCGTCATTCTTGAGGTTCGTGCAGGCACCGGCGGCGACGAAGCGGCGATTTTCGCTGGCGATCTTTTCCGCATGTATCAGCGCTACGCCCAGCTTGAAGGCTGGAAAGTCGAAGTGCTTTCAGCGTCCGAGTCCGACAAGAATGGTTACAAGGAAATTCAGGCCAGCATTGCTGGCGACGGCGTTTTTGCGAAAATGAAATTTGAAGCTGGTGTTCATCGCGTTCAGCGCGTGCCTGAAACGGAAACGCAGGGACGTGTACATACGTCAGCAGCGACCGTGGCGGTCCTGCCGGAACCGGAAGATGTCGATATTGAAATCAACGAAGCTGATCTGCGTATTGATGTTTTCCGGGCGTCGGGGCCGGGTGGCCAGTCAGTGAATACGACTGACTCTGCAGTCCGCATCACGCACATTCCAACGGGCGTTGTTGTCAGCCAGCAGGATGAAAAGTCTCAGCACAAAAACCGGGCAAAAGCGATGAAGGTGTTGCGGGCGCGGCTTTATGAGGCCGAACGCGCCCGCGCCGATGCTGAACGGGCGGCGGCCCGCAAAGGCATGGTCGGGTCCGGTGATCGATCTGAACGCATCCGTACCTATAATTTTCCGCAAAGCCGTGTCACCGACCATCGCATCGGATTGACGGTGCACAATCTCGACGAAGTCATTCGCGGCGACGGGCTTGATCCGATCGTTGAGGAATTGCGTACGCAAGATCGCGCCGATCGTTTGGCGGCCATGCAGGAAGATGTCTGATACTCTTTCGTCACTGAGTATAGATACTCTCCAAAATCATTCTGTCAGTGAAGCGTTGCGTCTGGGCGCAGCGTTCTTGGATAATTCCGAAACGCCTGACATTGATGCCCGTGCGTTGATGAAATGCGCCCTCGATATTGACGACGCAGCGCTCATCATGGGCGGGCGGGAAAATATGAGTAAGCGACAATGCGAAGCTTACCTTGATTTCCTGAATCGCCGAAAAAATCACGAACCCGTCGCCTACATCACTGGGGTCAAGGAATTCTGGAGCCTTGAATTTCGCGTCACCCCTGATGTTCTCATTCCGCGCAGCGATTCTGAGTGTCTCATTGAGGCCGCCGTCGGGCGGCGTGAGAGAAATGAGACACTGCGTATTCTCGACCTAGGAACTGGATCAGGCTGTCTCTTGTGTGCGTTGCTTTCAGAATTCCCCAATGCGGAAGGTATTGGCGTCGACATATCCGATGGCGCAGTGGCGCTCGCGAGCGATAATGCGCGCCTGCTCGGGGTGGCGAATCACGCGGCATTTCTAACTGGAAACTGGCTTGAGCCAGTGAGCGGCGTTTTCGACATTATTGTGATCAACGCGCCCTATATTCCAGACGGCCATCTTCCGACATTATCGAGAGGGGTCGCTGGCTACGAACCCCACAGCGCGCTTTTCAGCGGCGAGAATGGCCTGCATGATTATGAGACGATCATGCCGCAATTGCCCCGGTTTTTAGCCGATAAAGGGCTCTTGCTCATGGAATGCGGCAGTGATCAAACACAGGCGCTTTCCGATCTTGTAGCGGGCGCCGGCCTGTGCGGTGGAGAGACGTTTACCATATTTGACCTTGCAGGCCGTCGGCGCGGGGTCGGATTTGACCGGAGAAAAGGACAAAATAGGGATTGAATTGTCCGGACAAGCCCTTATCATACGCATCAAGATACGGGTGCAACGCCGTCGAGCTTGGTTTCAGGGGCGGCCCAAATCTTAAATCCGACACCGTCAGGTCCCAATAAGGAAACAGTCGGCTCTGTGAATCCGCAGCAATGCTGCGAAACGAACAAGACACCAGAATGAAGAAACGGGCGCGGATGCGCCGCTTGATCCGGACATTGATGTAAACGCGAACAGCCGGTCGTTTTACGGCTTTCGTAGGGGAAATATGTAAAAGGCAATCTTATGAAGCGTGGCCGTAATCAACGCCGCCGTCCCGGCGGTCCTAATCCGAACAGAGCGCTTGATTCAAATGGACCAGATGTCCGCATACGCGGCACAGCCAATCAGATATATGATAAGTACCAGGCGTTGGCGCGCGACGCTTCTTCTGCAGGCGACAGGATCAAGGCCGAAAGCTACCTTCAGCACGCAGAACACTATTTCCGGTTGATTCGCGCCGCACAGGCGAACCAGCAACAACAGCAGCAACAGCCTTCTGCGCAAGAAGGCGAGGGCGAACAGCCATCTGTTGGGAACGATGAGCAACGCGACGGCAGCCGGGAAAACAGCCGTGAGAATACAAACGGTCGTGAAAATCGGCGCGGACGCGCACAACGCAGCAATGGCGCGGCAGAGGATGCAGCGACCGAAGAAGATGCGGCCTCTGAAGAAAAAGCCGATGAGACAACTGAGGCAGCCGCAAGCGACGAAGCCGAAAAGAAGCCCCGCCGACGGCGCACCACACGCAAGACAACCCGCAAAAAAGCTGATGCTGATGTAGAAGCGCAAGCGGATGATAAGAAACCTGCCGCCGCCGCAGCAGAGTAAACAGCTTTTGGCTGCTGCGCGTTGTTTACACGCGCTGCGCAGGGCCTAGTTTCCTTGTGAACCGCGTTACAAGGAGATTGTGCATGGTCGGCGTAACAAACACTTTATTCAATTTAGACGGCAAAACAGCCATCGTGACCGGCGCGTCGCGTGGCATCGGCGAGGCTATTGCGCGCCGGCTCGCGCAACACGGCGCCAATGTCGTCGTATCAAGCCGTAAACCTGGCGCGTGCAAGCAGGTTGCAGATACGATCAATGAAACTGAAGGGCGCGAGGCCGCCCATGTGATCGGCTGCAATATTTCTCACAAGGAGGAGCTGCAGCACCTTGTGGATGAAACAAAAGCCAAATGGGGGCCGGCTGATATTCTTGTCTCCAACGCGGCGGTGAACCCGTATTTCGGTCCGTCGTCAGGCATGAGCGATGAACAGTTCGACAAGATTCTGTCTTGCAATGTGAAGGCCTCGCACTGGCTTTCACATATGGTGTTGCCGGACATGCAAAAGAAAAAAGACGGCGCCATCATCATTATATCTTCGATCGGCGGGTTTGTGGGCTCTCCAGCGATCGGCGCTTATAATATTTCCAAAGCGGCTGATTTACAGCTCGCACGAAACCTGGCGGTTGAATACGGACCGGACAACATTCGGGTGAACTGCATCTGCCCGGGTGTTGTCAAAACCTACTTCGCGGAGGCGCTCTGGAAAGATCCGAAAGTCGAAAAAATGATGACGGAAAAGTTGCCCATGCGCAGGTTCGGCGAGCCGGATGATGTCGCCGGTGCGGCTGTTTTTCTTGCGTCTCCAGCGGCGCAATGGATGACGGGCCAATCAATAATTATTGATGGCGGTACGTTAGTAGGCTTGGGCGGGCTTTGAGCGATCCGTCGAAAAATTTTGGCGAGGATGCAGGACGATATGCAACGTATCGGCCGGATTATCCGCAGGATGTCTTCGACTTACTCATATCGCATGTGCGCTCGGGCAAAAAGCTCGCTGTTGATCTTGGCGCCGGTTCCTGTCAAGCGACCAGAAAACTTGTCAGGCTGTTTGACTATGTCGTGGCGGTCGAGCCGGACGCGCGACAGGCCGCTGAGGCGCAGATTTCTGAAAACGCGGAAATAAGAATTGCATCTGCGGAAGACGTAACTTTCGAAGCGAAAAGCATAGATGCTGTTGTTTCAGCGACGGCGTTTCACTGGATGAATCAGCCGCTGATCTGCCGCAAGGTGGCGTCATGGTTGAAGCCAGACGGTGTGTTTTTTCCATTTGCATTCGACAGGTTTGAGATCGAGGGCGAGGTTGGTGAATTTTACAACACCGAGTTTGAGAAATGGAAGGAGTATCGCGATCGCCGCATTGTTGAATGTTATGATTACACGGGCGCCCTGACGAATAGCCGTGAATTTGAAAAGGTCATTCCATTTGCGCAAAATTTTAGCCACACGCTTCCGTCTGAGGCGGCGGCAGGAATTGTATCGACATTTTCATTTGCGCGAGCATACGCAAAGAGCACGAACAACGCGGAGCGGTATTTCCAAGAAGTTACTGACGTGTTCGTTAAAGCCGGTGAGACTGTGACGATTAAGACGCCGATAGTCGGTGCTTTGGGTGTTAAGAGTTAAATCGCACGCGTCACCATTTCGAACCAGTCTTTCATCTCGGCCGGCAGTAGCGGCGCCAATGTAGTGCGTACACGGTCATGATATTCGTTCAGCCAATCGCGCTCGTGCTGGGTGAGCATGTCCGGCTTGACAAGAACGAGGTTTATTGGCGACAGCGTAATGGTTTCAAACTCCATCATCTCGCGATCACCGCCCTCAACAGGCTTCAGTTCAGAAACGACAATCAGGTTTTCGATACGGATGCCGTATTCGTTTGATTTATAATAGCCCGGTTCATTCGACAAAATCATGCCGGGCAACAGGGCCTGCGTGTTCGGCGCTGGCGCAATGCGTTGCGGGCCTTCATGTACGCCGAGAAATGAACCGACCCCATGCCCAGTGCCGTGATCATAATCCAGACCAACGTCCCAAAGCGGTTTGCGCGCGATCACATCAAGCTGATGACCTGTCGTGCCTTTGGGAAACTTTGTGGTGGCGAGGGCGATGTGCCCCTTGAGCACGAGGGTGAAGCGCTCGCGCATTTCCTCAGTTGGTTGGCCAATGGGCACGGTGCGTGTGATGTCTGTCGTGCCGTCAGGATACTGTCCGCCAGAGTCAATCAAGTAGAGCGTGCCACGATCCAGCTTGATGTTGGACTCGGTTGAGACACGATAATGACAGATAGCGCCGTTTGGTCCGGCTCCGGAGATTGAATCAAAACTCAAATCGCGCAGCATGTCCGATTGTGAGCGAATTTCTTCCAGTTTTTTCGCCGCCGTGATTTCGTCGACGTTGCCGGATTGGGCTTCGGTATCAAGCCAATGCAGGAACTGCGTTACTGCGGCGCCATCACGGATATGCGCTGTACGTGTCCCTTCAATTTCTATCTTGTTTTTTGCGGCGCGCGGCAGAGCGCAAGGGTCTGTCAGTGGGACGATGGATGCGCCGGCTGATTTCAGATCATCGACATATTTGTAAGGCGCAAGAGCGGGGTCTATGGCTACCTTAGCACCCTCTTTGCCAAGTTTTTCAAGCACTGCCGTCACATCTTTTTCGGCGCGGATGTCGACATCGTCACCGAGAACGCCAGGCAATTCATTGCCGACTTTCTCAGGCGCCAAAAAGAGCGTGGCCTTGCCATCCTTGTTCACAATCGCCCGGCCCAAGGGCAAGGGCGAGCGCGATACGTCGCTGCCGCGTATGTTGAACAACCATGCAATAGAGGGTGGAGCGGTGATCAGAACCGAATCGGCGCCGGCTTTTGCAATAGCGTCAGCGATTTCTTTTCTTTTTTGATCAGACTCTTTTCCGGCAAACTCCATGCTGTGCGCCTTTACCGGTGTCAGCGGCGCCGGCGGCTGATCCTTCCAGGCAATGTCGATTGGGTTTTCATTAACAGCAACAAGTTCGAAGCTCGCTTTTTCAGAAGCCGCGCGTAAGCGGTTAACCCCTGCCGTCGTATGCAGCATAGGATCATAGCCTATGCGAAGGTTCTTCCCTGCGTTGTCTGTGAGCCATACATCAATAGAGGTTGTGGTGACATCGATATACTCAAAGAAGTTGCTGTCAGTCTGTTGCCTGACTTGCAGCGTATAGCGGCCATCGGTGAAAATGGCGGCTTTATCTGTCATGATCACGGCGGCACCGGCGGAACCTGAAAAGCCAGTCGCCCACATCAGCCGTTCGGCATAGGCCGGAATGTACTCATTCTGATATTCATCATCATGCGGAATAATGAAACCGTCGAGGTTCAGTTTTTTCATCTCCGCGCGCAACAGGGGGAGGTGTTTGCCAGCGAAGGAGCGGTCGGAAACCGGTTCAAAAGTTTGAAACATGAAAACGCCTTTATGAGTAAATTTCGTGCGATATATCGCCCGTCTGGCCTGCGGTCACAAGGGGGCGGCGGTTCAGGTTTTTACGAATAAGAGGACTGGCCAGGTTGGCTGCTCCAACCGGTTGATTTGCCGGAACCCTTCACGCTCATAGGCGCTGCGAACCACGTCTTCCTGTTCCGACATCAACCCGGCAATCATAACGCGACCATTCTTTGCGACATGAGCCGCCATGTCTGGCGCCAGCTCGGCTAAGGGGCCGGCCAGAATGTTGGCGAAGACAAAATCAAACGGCGCAGATGATTTTATCTCTGGATGATCGAAACCGGCGGCTGTCAGGGACATGATTTTATCGCCAACGCCGTTCAGCGCGGCGTTTTCCCTGGCGATGGAAACGGATGTTTCGTCAATATCGCTTGCGATGAGCGTTCGCTCCCAGAGTTTCGCCGCCGCGATGGCGAGAACGGCTGAACCGCAACCGAGGTCGAGAATTGATTTGGGCGCCCAGCCCCCAAACCGGTCGAGCAGGGTAAGGCACCCCGCCGTGGTCGGATGATGACCTGTGCCAAATGCCTGATTGGCGTCTATTCGTATCGATATGTCGCCGTCTTCGTTGGGGAGTTTATCCTCGTCATGAACGCCATAAAGAACGAACCTGCCGCAGCGGACGACGCCAAGACCTTCAAGAGAATGTGCAACCCAATCCACGTCGGGAAGCTCCTCTGTTTCGCCGTTGCGCAATCCGTATTCGGAGACGAGTTTACTTACAGCCTCTGTGTCAGGCGCATCTTCAAAATACGCATCCAGTCGCCAGGCGCTTGCGCCGTCCTCAACCGTTGCGTCTTCTTTGGAAAGGCTGACTGCGCCGGCGGGCGGCCAGAGGAGTTCGGTTAAAGCGTCACCGGCTTTTTCAAGTGGGGTGCGTTCTCCGGTCCAGCTGAGTTTATAGGAAGGCATGCCTTATTGGTGTCCCCAGTCGTTTTCATCATCGCTGTTGTTTGGCGAAAGGCCGAGCCTATCGCCTTCCGTAGTAACGCCAAGACCCAACACGGTGCGATTGGCGTAGGCGAAATAGGCGGCGACCTGATTGATCTCAAGAATTTCGCCGTCGTTCCACCCGGCGGTGCGTAGAAGTTCGATATCATTGGCCCTGATTAGTTCCGGCGTTTTTGTGATCATGGCCGCGTATCGCAATGCCGCACTCTCTTTCGGCGCCAGAACGTCCTGCTCCATTATGTCGCCAGCGGCGCCTGCGTTCAATGCAGACCGGATTTGCTCTGCGCGCGCATCGTCTTTTAACAAGTGGCGCAAGCCTTCGAAGTGATGTTCAACGCAATAAGCGCAGTTGTTCATAATACTCACGTAAACACCAATGGTTTCAAGAAGCCATTTCGGTGTTGTGTTGGCGCTATGATGCAACACGTTTTTGTACAGCGACATGTGTCCTTCTAGGGAGGGCGGGCGAAGGCTATGCGCCGTCATGATGTTATCGATACGGCCATCAGGTCCTGTAATGCGGTCGTATAGCGTTTTCAGACGGCCTTCAGCCTCATCAGGTGCAATGGTTTTGATGAAAGTCATCGCGGCCTCCAGTTCAGCCAGGCTACGCTGCGTCAACAAAAGTATCGATTACTTTTTTCAAACCGGAATGTTCAAAATTGACGGTCAGCTTTTGCCCTTCGACGGCGAAAATTTCTCCGTAGCCGAATTTTTGATGAAAGACTCTCTGTCCTTTTTTGAACTTTGATGCGCCTGCGCTGACGGAAACGGTTGCGCCGCGGCCTTCGATCATTGGCGGTTCGCCGGCGCTTCGTGATTTCGCTGCGCGTGCGCGCCGCCAGCCGGGATTGTCGTAGTACGCATCATCTCGAAGTTTCACGCCTTCAAAACTTGAATGGCTGGCGAAGTC
Source organism: Hyphococcus flavus (assembly GCF_028748065.1). Taxonomy (GTDB): domain Bacteria; phylum Pseudomonadota; class Alphaproteobacteria; order Caulobacterales; family Parvularculaceae; genus Hyphococcus; species Hyphococcus flavus. The sequence goes on from NZ_CP118166.1 coordinate 2,341,126, forward strand.
TCCGGCGGCGTTGCCGTAAAGGCCAGGCTCGGAAACCACATCCACATGTTCTTCGGGCAATTCGTCAATAAACCGGGATGGCATCGCCGCTTGCCATCGCCCGTAAATTTGGCGGTTGGCGGCGAATGAAATGCGGCAGCTTTCTTCAGCGCGTGTTACGCCTACATAAGCGAGGCGGCGTTCTTCCTCGAGGGCGGCGTTGCCGTTTTCATCGAGCGCGCGTTTGGACGGGAAGATTTCTTCTTCCCAGCCTGGCAGGAACACCACGGGGAATTCTAACCCTTTTGCGGCGTGCAAAGTCATCAGCCAGACCTGCCCGCCGCCGGTGTCTTCATTGAGTTCAGAGACAAGCGCCACATGATCAAGATAGCCTTCGAGCGTGTCGAACTCAGATACCGCCTGGATCAATTCTTTAAGGTTATCGAGCTTGCCGGGCGCTTGCGGCGATTTAGAATTCTTCCACATATCGATGTAGCCGGACTCTTCCAGCACCAGTTCGGCGAGGTCGGCTGGCGCCATGTCTTTCGCATCGCGAGACCAGCGATCGATCGTATCGACAAAATTGACTAGCGACCGGCGCGCCGCAGCATGAAGATCATCACTCTCAAGGGCGATGCGCGACGCCGCCATCAAGGAAATGCCTTGCGCCCCGACCTCGAAAGCGGTCGAATCATCATCTGCGCGCCTTTGTGCGCGGGCGATTTTGTGCAAGACCTGTAGCGCCTTGTCACCCAGCCCGCGTTTCGGTTTGTTGACGATGCGGTCAAAGGCGAGATCGTCATCCGCCGAACGGATCAAGCGAAGATAGGAGAGGGCGTCGCGAGTTTCTTCGCGCTCATAAAAGCGCGGGCCGCCGACAACTTTGTAAGCAAGACCCAGCGTATTGAAGCGTTCTTCAAAGGCGCGCATCTGAAATGACGCGCGTACGAGCACAGCCATGTCTGAAAGCGAACGTCCCTTCGCCTGTTCCGCCTCGATATCGTCGCCGATGAGACGTGCTTCTTCTTCACCATCCCATACGCCCCGGACTTTGACTTTTTCGCCTTCCTCGAGATCCGTCCACAGGGTTTTGCCGAGGCGCGCGGTATTGGAAGAGATAAGACCAGACGCGGCGCCAAGGATTGACGGCGTGGAACGGTAATTACGCTCAAGGCGGATGACTTTTGCACCTGGAAAGTCTTTTTCGAAGCGAAGAATGTTTTCAACTTCCGCGCCGCGCCAGCCGTAGATCGATTGGTCGTCATCGCCGACACAACAGATGTTTTTGTGTTTCTGTGCGAGGAGCCGCAGCCACAAATATTGCGCGACGTTCGTGTCCTGATACTCGTCCACCAGCATGTATCGAAAGCGCCGCTGATACTCTTCAAGCACATCAGGGTTAGCCTGAAAGATCGTCAGGTTATGAACCAACAAGTCGCCAAAGTCGGCGGCGTTCAATGTTGTCAGCCGCGCCTGATAGGCGCGATAAAGATCGATCGCTTTGCCTTCGGCGAAATTGTAGGCTTCGTTCGCCGGGACCTTGTCCGGCGTCAGGCCGCGATTTTTCCAGGCGTCAATCACATAGGCGAGGCCGCGTCCTGTCCAGCGTTTCGGATCCAGATTGGCGGCTTCGATAACTTGTTTGGCAAGGCGCACCTGATCGTCTGCATCGAGGATCGTAAAACTTGATTTCAGTCCGGCGAGCTCCGCATGACGGCGCAGGATTTGCGCGCCTATAGAATGAAACGTGCCGAGCCATTTCATCCCCTCAACGCTTTCACCGACAAGTTTTTCGATACGCTCTTTCATTTCTCGCGCGGCTTTATTGGTGAACGTTACGGCGAGAATCTGCCATGGCTGCGCGCGGCCGGTGTGGAGCAGGTGGGCGAGGCGGGTTGTCAGCGCCCGCGTTTTTCCTGTGCCGGCGCCAGCCAGCATCAGAACAGGTCCTTCGGTCGCCAGAACGGCTTCGCGCTGTTCGTTGTTCAACCCATCGAGATAAGCGGCGTTTTCTGTGCCCGCCGGCCTGTTCTGGGCGGCTGACCCCTCATGAAGCGAAGCCAGGGCGCGTTCGGAAATAGACAATTTTTTTTCGGATTGAGACGCCATAATACAAGCTTACAAAAAAGAGAACGATTCTGGAACATTTACGCTGCGTCGCTCTATTTGCAATCCGCGCCGGAATCGCGACTATGAGAGAGGGGCGGCATGGGATTTTCGCAGAAGGAGACGAACGGATGGCAGGTAAATTCGAGCTTTACAAGGACAAGGCGGGCGAATTTCGCTTCAGATTAAAAGCAGGCAATGGCGAAAATATCCTCGCCAGCGAGGGCTATAAGGACAAATCAGGCGCGGAGAACGGCATCGCGTCCGTGAGGAAGAACGCCGCCGACAAATCGAGATTTGAAGTCAAGGAATCCTCGAGCGGTAAGCCTTATTTCGTCCTGAAAGCGGCGAATCATCAGGTCATCGGCCAGTCGCAAATGTATGATTCGGCTTCCGGCTGCGAGGGCGGCATTGAATCTGTCATGAATAATGCGCCAGACGCGGCAGTGGATGATCAGGCGGGTTAAGCTTCAGGCTTGATGTGAACTAAAAAACGCCGCCCCGACAGGGCGGCGTTTTCGTATGATCCGTAGTATCGATTGTCTATCTGGCGGTCTGAATGTCGTCATCCAGCTCAGCGTCATCGCTGTCCCAGATTTCATCATCCAATTCTTCGTCGACTAAGGCCTCATCGGCATCGACGATATCAATGCCCGTCTGCGTGTCGTCTTCCACAAAATCCGCTAGAATCTCCTCGCAGCCGTCCTGTACGAAAGCGAGGTCATCGATCAGGTAGCGCAGTGTTTCGCGGCGGTTGCGCCAGCCGCGGCTCCGCATGGAAACTTCAATCCGTTTTGCGCGGCCGCCGAGATAATAAGCGCCCGCCATATGGCGCCAGCGCACGGTGTATTTTGTCCATTCAAAACCGGCACGCGCCTGTGGCAATTCCATGCCGTTTTCATCCCACCCCTTGATCCTGACTCTGAAACGCTCTCCTTCACGGCCGCCAGTCGGATAAATCGCCATGGTTACAACACAAACGGGTTCGTCGAATGTGATGACCAGCGGCGCGTTTAAATGATTAACGTAGGCGGCGGCGTACTGGCCGCTGGGTGCGGCTTCATAGGTGCACATGGAGTCATAATAAAAACGCCGTTGACCTTCGCAGATTTGCCGCGTTACGCCACGTCCGAAATGTACGCCATAATCTTCTGCATAAGCTTCACGGATCACGTCGCCATGTTTTCCCGGCGGCGCCTCAAATGTGATCACGCGATAAGGCTCGTCGTTTGACGCTTGCGCGGCGTCGCCGACACGGGAGATGACGCCGGTTATGGTCGCCGGATTGGTGTCATTGTCCGGGTCCGGACCAATGCCATTCTCATGAACATAGTTCGCGGGAGGCGCATCATTCAATACAAGCGCGCCGGCCCCGGTGGACATGAACCCAGTGGACATGAACATCGCAACGCCAAGCGCCGCAGTCCCAAGCAATCGCGTCATAACCAATAACTCCCCAATAGGGTTATAATACATCGTGTCCAATAAGGTTCCAAATATGGCAATTTGGCGAAAAAGCGTTGTATTTTCACATCACTACGATTGTCGCAACCGGAGGATGAGCGCCTCAGGCGGTTGACGGCGCCTATCGCTCTCGGCCTAATCCCGCCACCAAATAAGGAGATTCCATGCGCTTTTCAGCTTTGGCTATTGTTGTTTTTGCCAGTGCGGCTTTCGCTGCCTGCGCTACTTCGCCGGACCAATCGGAAACGTCGCCACTTGATGCAGATATCGCGGCGACAGTTTCCGGCATTGATGCGGAGACAGACGTCTCGGAACGCATGCGCATGGATGTTTTCTGGCTCGCTGACGATGCGCGACGGGGCAGGGAAACCGGAACACAGGGATATCTTGATGCGGCTAAATATGTCGCCGCGCGTTTAGAGGCGATCGGCGCTGAGCCAGGCGTCAATGGCGAATGGTTTCAAAACGTGCCTTTTCTTTCTGCAACGCCCGTACTTGAAAAGGCGTCGATTTCTATCACGGCGCCTGACGGGACAGTGCACACTCTAACGCATCTCGATGATTTTCGCGTATTTCCATCCCTTAACGCTGAAAGCTTTGAAATTGAAAACGCCGAAACAGTGTTCGTCGGCTTCGGCGTGCATGCACCGGCATTCGGACACGACGATTACGCGGACGTCGATGTAGACGGAAAGGTCGTGGTATATTTTTCTGGCGCGCCGGACATTTTCGATAATGAAAGCCGCGCACACTTCAACTCGTCCAGCGTGAAATTCAAGGAAGCTTCGGATCGCGGCGCCATTGGCGCCATCTCAATGTTTACCGCGGGTGGAGAGGAAAGTTCGCCTTGGGACCGCTATGTCGCCAATCCTTCTTACACGTCGATGACTTGGGTTTGGCCCGATGGCCGTGCTGATACGAGTGGCCCGAATATCAAAGGCAACGCAACGCTTCATCCGGAAAAGGCGCCGCTGATGTTTACGGGCGCTCCGCAGTCTTATGAGGCTGTTCGTGCGGCGGCGGACGCGGAAGGAAAGGCGCCGGATTCGTTCAACCTCGCCGTCCGCGTCTCCATGGCGGGGGCGCTTGAAATCGAAAACACCTCCAGTCCCAATGTGGTTGGGCTCATTCCGGGTTCAGACCCGGATCTGAAGGATGAATACGTTATCCTGACCGCGCATCTCGATCATGTCGGGATCAATGAATCACTTATCGCCGAAGGAAAAGACGGCATCAATAACGGCGCCGTTGATAATGCGACTGGCATCGCCATCATGCTGGAAGCAGCGCGACGGCTGATTGCTGATGCGCCGCCCAAGCGCAGCGTTATTATTGCAGCGGTGACAGGGGAAGAAAAAGGTTTGTTAGGCGCTGATTACTTTGCGCACTTTCCAACAATCAACGGCGGGGTGATGGCGGCGAACGTCAATCTCGACATGCCGGTAATGCTTCATGAGTTTACCGATATCATCGCTTTCGGGGCTGAAAGGTCGTCACTCGGGCCGATCATGAATGACGCGCTTGAACAAACCGGCGTCTCGCTCGCGCCGGATCCGATTCCTCATTTGAATGTTTTCGTGCGATCCGATCACTACCGTTTTGTTGAAAAAGGCGTGCCTTCGATTTTTCTATGGACCGGGTTCAGCAATGGCGGTGAAGAACAGTTCTGGGATTTTTACAGAAATCATTACCACAGCCCGAGCGATGATCCTTCGCAACCTATCCGATACGATGATCTCGCCCGGTTCGCTGACATAAATTACGTTATTGCGCGGGCGATCGCGAATACGCCGGAACGTCCGTCCTGGAATGAAGGCGACTTCTTTGGCGACCTGTTTGCCGGAGAATAGGCCGGATGCGTCAGCTTCAACGGGAAGCTGACGCAACGTAGTCTTTTTACTGGATTTCGTAGACGAGCGTTACCGTGGCGTTGACTTCAGACTCGCCAGCCTCCATCGGAACAGCGCTGTCCGCCGCCATCTCCATGCGCGCGGCGTAAGGGCGGGGTTGCGGCGACGATACATAACCGTCCTGAATGGTGATTAACGCACCTAGACGCACGCCTGCCGCGTCGGTGAGAAGTTCGGCTTTTGCTTTCGCATCAGCAACCGCATCACGGCGCGCATCTTCTTGTAGAGGCTTGGGGTTGGAAAAGCTGAACGAAACGCCGCCCAGGGAATTGGCTCCTGATTGTACGGCCTGATCGATCACTGCGCCTGCGTTATCAAGGTCACGCAACTTCACCGTTACGCTGTTCGATGCTGTGAAACCGATCACTTCGGGCTGCGATCTGTTCTTGTCGTAGTTATAGCGCGGGTTAATGGACAGGCCTGATGTCTGGATGTCACGGTCGGCGACGCCCAGTTCCTTCAGCTTAGTGATTGTCGCTGACATGTCAGTGGAGTTTTTGCGCAACGCTTCGGCCGCGGTTTTCGCTTCACTCTGAACGCCGATCGAGATGACGGCCATGTCCGGCGCGGCGGCGGCGCGGCCCTGTCCGTTGACCGTAATGGTTCTTTGCATCGCGCCGTCTTCGGCGGCGATTGCTTGCGGCGCTGCGCACCCGGCGATCACCATCGCGGCGGCGGCAGGAATAAATAGATGACGCATGGTTATAACCTCCATTTTGCGCAGGCGCGATCAGACATGTTTGCTGCGGCGAAATCAAGGCGGGAGGTTGTCTGAGAGATGGAGCTGATCACAACGGGTTGTGGAGTGCCGACAAGTAGCGGCGTAATTCTGAAGATAAGTCGTGCGCGTGTATATGGTCGCTTGAAAATTAAAATGGTGGGCCCGGAGGGACTCGAACCCCCAACCTAGCGGTTATGAGCCGCCAGCTCTAACCAATTGAGCTACAGGCCCTTCTCGACGATGCGCCGTGAGAAAGAGACGGGTCTCATATCAGCAAATGCAAAGGGGGCAAATACTTTGCCGCTTTTTGGCGTGCGTCGGTCAAGCAATTGGTTGTTTGAACATCAGGATTTCGCCCGGCTGCGTTTGCTCTACAAACAGTCCGGGCTCATGGCGGAGACGAAGGGATTCGAACCCTCGATGCGGGACAAACCGCATACTCCCTTAGCAGGGGAGCGCCTTCGACCACTCGGCCACGTCTCCGCCGCCGGTAATGCCTGAAGGCGCGCGGGTTTGCAAGGCGCGCGGGCGAATAAGAAAAGGCCCCATGAACGAGGTAATTCAAGCGCACATTTTGTGTAAAAAACGCCGGTCAGCAGTCAGCGTTTACCTCCGGCTCGTCTGCGCCACGCATGCTCGCCAGCATTTCTGCATTGAGGCTTGCCGTCAGATCTTCTTCCTCGTCGTCAGATGCATCGCCATCAATATCCGTCAAACAGGTCTCAATCCTTGAGGTTACCGTTTGCGGTTCTGCGGCTGAGGATTGCTGGCCGGGTGTCGGCATGCGGGCGAGAATTTTTGCAATCCGTTCCTGATCAATGCCGTCAGCGATGATAATCGTCGACGATGCTGGCGCGCTGGGGGAGGGCTCGGTTTCTGCATCAGTCGCCACGTTTTGCTGTGCTGGACTTACAGGCTTGATGGAGGGAGCCGCCGCCGGTTCCTGAGCGTCATCCGTCCGCGGTTGCAGTTGCGGTACGGGCATTTGCAACATCGCGGTTTTTGTCACCGTTATGCTGGTTTTTTCCGGCGCTTGTTCTGCGAGCGCGGCTGCGTCCGTTTCAAGCGTGGATGAAACAGGTTGTTCGATTTTCGATGCAGACCGCTCAACTTTATTCGGTCGCGTTTGTTCAGCCGCGGCTGTTTGCTCAAACGCAATCGGTGATGCGCCAGTCGCCTGTTTTGGCGCCGTCAGCGGCGCTGCGGGTTCCGCCCTAAGCTGTTGCGCATAACGGCGCGCACGCTCTTCGGTGCGCTTGGGTAACGCGGGAAGTGTCGGCGCCGCGTAAGAGGCTGCGGCGTTGGCAAGAACGATCGAAGGCGGTTTTAAAGAAGCTACGCGATCGCGCGGTCCGCCTCGTTCGATGTCGCTGTAAAGCCGGCCCGGAATTGGTTTGTCGTTGATCCGGCCGCGATAGACCTGAACATTTTCAAGGACCCGCTGTACATAGTTGCGCGTTTCCGAAAATGGAATGAGTTCAACCCAGTCGAGCGGGTCAACCGTACTTGAGCGCGGGTCGCCATATTCAGTGATCCAGCGGTCAACGCGTGCGGCGCCGGCGTTATAACCTGCGAGCGTCATGATGAGCGAGCCGTCGAAACGCTCAAGAAGATGCGACAGATGCGCAGAACCGATGGTCATGTTGTAAACCGGATCGTCCAGCAGCGCCGACCGGATATAGGGCAGGCCTTCCTTGCGCGCGGTAATTTGCGCCGTGGACGGAATAAGCTGCATAATGCCGCGCGCGCCTGCGCGTGAGTAGGCGCGTGGGTTGAATTCGCTTTCCTGACGGGAAAGGCCAAGAATGATTTCCGGTGAAACAAACCGTTTGGCTTCATCAGGAACAAATACCAGCGGGTAAGCAACTTCAGGCGCGAACGCGCCACGCTGAATGCCAACCTTTCCGGCGCGGACAGTGAGGTGCGGCGCACCCTCGCCATCAGTCAGTTTGGCAAGTTCCAGATATTCACCCGGACGCTCAAGCTGATCGTCAACATGATAAGCAAAGACCATGAATTCGTAATCGAGATCGAGGTCGGTAAGCATTTTCAATGCTGAGACAGTCGGTCTTGAGGCGAACAGCGCGCGGTCTGCGGCTGACGATTGCTGCGGCGGTGCAAATTTTGCTGCATCGATAAGCCCAAGCTCTTCAGCGGCTAACTGTCCGTAATAAGAATAATAGTGCTTCGAGGCGACTTTATAATAAGCGTTTGCCTGCTCTGTCTCGCCGCGCGCCGCCGCCGCTCGCCCGAGCCAGTATTTCGATCGAGAAACGGAAATGGGCGAATCGACTTCCGAAGCGAGCGCCAGGAAATGGGTCTCGGCGCGGGCCGGTGAATTAAGAAAACGCAGCGCAATCCAGCCTGCGTAAAATTCCGCTTCAGCGTAGTCGCCGCCGCTGGTCATTCGGTGTTCGGCGGCGAGAGAATAAGCGTCAGCAAAGCGGCCGTTGCGCAACGCCCATCGCATCAAAAGCTGGCGTTCAAACCACCAGCGTTCGCCATTACGCAAAAGGTCAGGATCTTCCGGCGCCTGGGTGGCAAGCGAAATTGCTTTCGATTCATCGCCGCGCCGCCGGTAGTAACGGACGGCGGCAAGCAACACGCCGGAATCGAGCTGTTCCTGAGCGGATAATCTGTTGTAGAGTTTCGTCGCGTTAGCCGCGCTCAAGATCAGGGCGACGCGGGCTTCCGCCATGCGGCGGTCATCGCCCGAGAGTTTGGATATGACGCGCCGGGCGTTCGTGACCTGTCGCGCCCATAACAGCCGATCGACACGCGCTGCGTGTTCTTCCGGCGTCAGGTAGCCGCCGTACACGGATAAAATCCGCTGTTCTTCCGACAGTTTGAAATTGTGGTTGATCCACGCGTCGCGCACATAGCGTTCGCCGCCAAACTTGTCGCCTACAGAAAACAATGCGCGGGCGAGCTGAATTTTGCCCTCGCCGGTGACCGGTTCGCGGGTGTCGAAGAACGCGAGCACTTCATCCGCGGGCGCGCTGTCCGGAATTTTATCCTCAATGAAAGAACTGATGCGATACTGCATCGGCCAGTCGATATTCGCGTCCAGAAACGCATCCGCATCGTTGAAATCGATTTTCGGGTCCTGCGCCATCAGATACATCCACTGGCCAAGACTTTTGGCGATCGGATCGTTGACGGTCCCGGTCAGGGATTGTGCTGTGGAAAACTGTTTCTTTTTGAGCGCGTCAGCGACCGCCAACAGGCGCTCCTTATCGTTAATACTGATATAGACAGGAGCGGGGGCGGGCGGCTTGATCCGGGGTGTCATTGCCGCAGAAGCGCTAGCGGCGCCAGCCGTCGCGATCAGCGCAACGGCCGCCAAGCCCCCGAATTTCAGGGTCTTAAAAGATGAAACTAGCCGCATTTTTGGAAAGGCCCCCAACCTTAAGCGCCAGGCTTCTGAACGCTCCATACCCTCAAAACTCCCGAATAAACTCACCGGTTCGTCATACAATAGCCCATTCTCCCGTGCTTCAAAACAGGCGCCGTCTTGCTGAATGACGTGTTGACGGCTATCGAGACGTTAAATTTGAGAAAACTGAGCCAATGAAACAATTTACAGGGTCAATCACGGCCCTCATCACCCCATTTCGTAATGGCGCGGTGGATGAGGACGCCTTTTGCGCTTTGGTCGAACGTCAGATCGCGAGCGGAACTCACGGCCTGGTGCCCGTGGGCACTACAGGCGAGTCGGCAACGCTTAGCGACGAAGAACACGAGCATGTGGTCAGGCTGTGTGTCGAAACGGCCAAGGGCCGCGCGCCAGTCATCGGCGGCGCCGGATCGAATGAGACGTCATACTCGATTTCCATGGCGCAACGTCTGCAAAAAGCCGGCGTCGATGCGATCCTGTCGGTTACCGGCTATTACAACCGGCCGAGCCAGGCGGGACTGATCGCTCATTATACGGCGCTGCATGACGCCACGGATGTACCCATCGTGGTCTATAACGTGCCAGCCCGAACGGGCGTCAACATTACTGTCGAAACCGTTGCGGCGCTTTCGAAACTTCCGCGCATTGTCGGCATCAAGGACGCAGTGGCCGATCTCGGCCGCGTGGCGCTGCAACGCCGCCTTTGCGGCAAGGACTTCCAATTGATCTCAGGCGAGGACATGACGGCGGTGGGATACAACGCCATGGGCGGAACCGGATGCATTTCCGTTTCGTCTAATGTTGCGCCTGAACTGTGCGCTCAAATGCAAAACGCGACACTCAATGATGACTTTGTTACTGCGCGTGCGCTTCAGGACAGGTTGGCGCCGCTGCATGAGGCGATGTTCTCAGACACCAGCCCCGGGCCGGCGAAATATGCACTCTCGCTCATGGGGCTGTGTACGGAGGACGTGCGCCTGCCGCTGGTGCCGCCAAGCGATGCTGCAAAAGCAAAGGTGCAGGCTGCGCTCCGTGAGCTTGGCCTGATCGATTAATGGCGGAGAAACCGAAAAGCGGCCGCGCTACCGTTGCGGTGAACCGCCGTGCGCGGCACGAATACTTTATCGAAGATGTGGTCGAGGCAGGGCTTGTTTTAACCGGCACTGAGGTGAAAGCCTTGCGTGAAGGAAAGGCGAACATCGCGGAAAGTTATGCTTCCCCGGAAGACGGCGAGATCTGGCTCATCAATGCGAACATTCCTGAATACTCTGCCGGCAATCGTGAAAATCACGAGCCGAAACGCAAGCGCAAACTGCTATTGAACAAGCGCGAGATCGCGCGGTTGTCGCAAGCGGTGGAGCGCAAAGGCTACACCCTGACGCCGCTGAAACTTTATTTCAACGAACGCGGCCGGGCGAAACTGGAGCTGGGCCTGGGGCAGGGCAAGAAACTGCACGATAAACGCGAAACATCGAAGGACCGCGACTGGAACCGGCAGAAACAGCGCCTGATGAGAGAGCAGGGCTAACGTTCTCCCGCGTCAGCACTGTCATCCTCGTAATAGGGAACAAAAGCCAGCACCGTCTGGAACGCCGCCGCAGCGCCGGCGCCGCCTGCAAAACACAAAAACAGTACACTGAATATATTTGGCGCCATGATCCCGGAAACGGAAGCCAGCAACAAAACAGCGCCGAGCGCAAGCGCGGCCTTGGCGTAAAATCGCACGAGCTTTGAAAAGGCGTCGCCCTTGCCGGAAAGTTGCGCTGCAAAGCGCGGGCGCGCCAGCCAGACATACATCCAGCAGCCGAAGCCCGCAGCGATCACGGCGCCGATGAGACTGCCGCCATGAAAAAGACCGGTTAACCCGCTCCGCGCTTCGGCGAAACTGACGGCTGCGACCGCAGCACCGATGACGCCGAACACAGCCGTGACAAACAACGTCAGCATAGGCTTGTTATGCTTGGCGTCACGGATCGCAAGCTGCTCATCCTTGCTCGGCAGGCCCCAATTTCGGTTGCTCATTGTCTGTCCGTCCGTTGGGCGTTTTCGGGACTGATCTGGCGGGGTGGGTTCCGGCGTCAGCCTTTGTCGATTTCAGCGCGGGCGGCGGCGAAAACATCCTCAAACATTTCCGTCGTCAATCTGCGCGTATTCGTATTGTAGCGTGAGCAGTGATAACTGTCGAACAAGGTTAATCCCCGATCCTTGATTCGGTGCGCAGCGCCGTGGCCGAATGGCGCTTCTTTGGCCTTCACGCCCAGTGCGACAAGGGTCGAATCATGGGCGATACGGCCGAGACACAAGATCGCTTTTAATTTCTTGAGGGCGTCAATCTGGCTCACCAGAAACGGCCGGCAGGTGCGAATCTCTGGCCCGGTCGGCTTGTTCTGCGGCGGCACGCAACGGACGGCGTTGGTGACCATGGCGCTTTTCAATTTCAGTCCGTCATTCGGGTCGGCGTTGAATTTGTCGTTGGAGAACCCGAACTTCGCCATGGTCGAATAAAGAAGGTCGCCAGCGTAGTCGCCCGTGAACGGACGACCTGTACGGTTCGCGCCATGTACGCCGGGCGCCAGTCCCACGATCAACAAGCGTGCATTTGCATCGCCAAAAGACGGTGCAGGCGCGTTGAAATAGTTCGGATAGGCTGCCTGGTTATCGACACGGTAATCAACCAGCCGCTTGCACAATTGGCAATTGAGCGGCGGGTCGGCTGCTGTCAGTTGCACCAAAACAGTGACGCCTTAATCGACGTCTTCGAAATCGTCTTCGTATTCATCCTCGAATTCATCGTCGTAGTCGTCTGCAGGTTTGGTTTTACGCGGCGGGCCGCCGGTGCGGCCGATCATGCTTTCAAGATCGGCAAGATCGGTAAAGGTATCCGCCTGACGCCGAAGCTCATCCGACGCCATGGGCGGAGAGGATTTCACTGTGGAAACCACCGTAACCCGCACACCTTTTGACTGGATGGCTTCGATAACGCGGCGGAAGTCGCCATTGCCGGAGAAAAGAACGAGATGATCAAGCCGTTCGGCCATGAGCATCATGTCGACGACAAGTTCCACATCCGTCGAGCCCTTGAACCGCTTGCGGCCCTGACTGTCGGTGAATTCCCGTGTGGTCTTGGTGACCATGGTGTAGCCATTATAGTCCAGCCAGTCGACGAGAGGACGCAAGGGCGAGTAATCCTGGTCGCGGTCTTCCTGTATAGCGGTGTAGTAAGACGCGCGGATGAGCTGACATCCGTCCTGCGCTTTTTTCAGCAAGCTTTTGTAGTCAATGTCGAAACCAAGATTGCGCGCTGCTTTGTAAAGATTGGCCCCGTCGATAAAAAAAGCCGTTTTCTCCTGCTCGCGCAGGCCTAAAAACTTGTTCATAGTCGCCTCTAATCAATGTAACTTGGCAATATTTCCGCATTCTGCGCGATAACCATCTGAGATATAAATGATATTAATCGCCGCAGGTTCCAATTTGCCTTTTTGCCAGCGTGATTCGCAAGACATCATCGCACTGGCGTTTCGTGCGCTGGAAAGCATTGGATATGTAAGAGCGCGCTCTTCATTTTATAAGAGTCCGGCGTGGCCTGATCACTCCGATCCGCCATTCGTGAACGCGGTCGCTTCGGTTGAGACCGCACTGGCGCCAGAGGCGTTGCTAGCCGCTTTGCATGCCGTCGAAGCTGGCTTCGGGCGGCGGCGCTCAGTACGCAATGCGCCGCGCACCCTTGATCTCGATCTTCTGGCCTATAATGAGATTTGCCGGGAAGAGGATGCCTTGACCTTGCCGCATCGCCGGATTGCTGAACGGGCGTTCGTTCTGGTTCCTCTGTGTGAAATCGCGCCGGACTGGCGCCATCCAGGCACCGGCAGAATGGCGAAATCGCTGCTAGCGGACCTCGATCCGTCCGAAATCCGGCGAATTGGCGAAAAATAGCGGTTTTTTGCGCTGCAGCGCTTGTATCCGGACCCTCGCGGCGATAGATGAGAGGGCTCGCTGCGGCTTTATGCGGCCCCAGCGCAAGATTCTATGCGACTTGGAGAAGTGAATGGCCCGCGTCACCGTTGAAGACTGCGTTGATAAAGTATCGAACCGGTTCGATCTCGTTTTATTGGCGGCTCACCGCGCGCGCGTTCTTTCCTCCGGCGCGCCGCTTCTCGTTGACCGGGACAACGATAAGAACCCCGTCGTGGCATTGCGTGAGATCGCTGATGACGAGTTGAAGCCGGATGAGGTTGAGGAAGATCTCGTGGTTTCGCTGCAGAAACAGGTTGAACTCGATGAAAGCGAAGAATCCGAAGCAGCGCCGGAAAAAGCCGACGCGCCGGAGTTCGATACGCTGACCGAGGAAGACTATCTCAAGGCGATACAGGCGGCGGGCATGACCACGCCGCAGACATTGCCGAAAGGCTAATTCCAGGCCGGCGGTGCTTGGCTGCCGCTAATGACGCCGTTCGGCCTTCTTACATCTTGGATGGCCGAAAGGGTATGGCGGAAAAAAAAGCGGCGGGAGACAGTATAAGCGCTCCCATTCAGCATGAAGAAAACGCCGCGCGGCCGAGCCAACCGATCGGATTTATTCGTCAGGTCGAACTGGTCGACAGGGTCAAAGCTTATGATCCGGATGCTGACGAAGATCTTTTAAACCGCGCTTATGTCTATGCTATGAAAGCTCATGGCGGTCAGATGCGTGCATCGGGCGATCCCTATTTTTCTCACCCCCTGGCGGTTGCCGCTATTTTGACGGAACTTCGCGCTGACCCCGCGACGGTCGCCACTGCGCTGTTGCATGATGTGGTCGAAGACACCGACGCCACCGTTGACGACATCAAGAAGTTATTCGGCGATGAGGTCGCAAGGCTCGTCGATGGCGTCACCAAGCTTTCGCAGATTGAATTGAAAAGCGAAGCCAGCAAACAGGCGGAAAATTTCAGAAAGCTTGTCGTCGCCATGGCGGATGACGTACGGGTCCTGCTCGTCAAGCTCGCGGATCGGCTGCACAACATGCGCACGCTCCACCACATTCCAAAACCGGAAAAACGCCAGCGCATCGCCCATGAGACTATGGAGATTTATGCGCCGCTGGCGGGCCGCATCGGCGTTCACAAAATCCGTGAGGAGCTCGAGGATATTTCCTTCAGGGAATTAAGTCAGGATGTACACGCGACCATCAGCGAACGGCTGGCGGACTTGCAGACCCATTCGATTGGCGGCGTCGTCGAACTCGCCAATGTGTTGCGCGAGCAATTGAACAAGCATGGCATCAAGGCGCAAATCACCAGCAGGGAAAAGCGGCCGTATTCCATCTGGCGCAAGATGACGCAAAAGAACGTCTCATTCGATGAGCTTGCGGATATCTACGCCTTTCGGGTGCTGGTTGACGGAATAGATGACTGTTACGCGGCGCTTGGTGTTATTCATACGAACTGGCGGATGATCCCGACCGAGTTCGACGATTATATTTCAGCGCCTAAGCCCAACAATTACCGATCCATCCATACAGCCGTGATTGGTCCGCCGAGCAGCGACGGCCGCCGCCAGCGCATCGAGATTCAAATTCGGACATTTGAAATGCACGACACGGCGGAACGGGGCGTCGCAGCGCACTGGCAATACAAAGACCCGGGAGATAAGTCCGGTACGAGTGTCGAGATTGTCGCGCGCGGACAATATGATCCGTATGATACGCCGCGCCGGCTGGTGGAAATGTTTCAGACTGGCGAAGACCCTGACGAGGCGCTGCAATACGCCAAGCTGGAACTCTTTCAGGATCAGGTTTTCTGTTTCACACCCAAAAGCCGCGTGATTGCGCTGCCAAAAGGGGCGACGCCGCTCGACTTCGCCTATGCGGTGCACACAGACGTGGGCGATCAATGTATTGGCGCCAAGATCAACGGGGTACAACGTCCCTTGCGTACGCCGTTGAATACCGGTGACGTGGTGGAAATTCTGCGCTCTGATAATGCGCCGGTGCCGGCGGAATGGGAAAGCGTCGCCTATACCGGCAAGGCGCGCAGCGCCATACGCCGCCGCATCAAGAAAATGCAGTATGATGAGCATCTGGCGCTCGGGCGTTCCATTGCAGAGAGTGTTTTCACCGGCGCGCATCTTGAGTTTTCGATTAAAGGCGTGCGCGAAGGGCTAAAGCGTCTCGGCAAGAAATCCGTTGACGACGTGCTCGTCAGCATCGGCCGGGGCGACCTTGCGGTGAATGAATTGGTCGAGGCGGTTTACCCGGGCGCGTCGCTTGAAAGCAGCGGCGAAATTCGTGTCGCGTCTTTGCGAGAATTTAAGCCCCGCGCGGCCATCGCCGGTTTGACGCCAGGCGTGTCGGTGAAAATGGCGCGCTGTTGCACGCCGCTGCCGGGCGAACGCATTGTCGGCATTCGCCAGGGCGATGGCGGCGTTAAGGTGCACACGATTTATTGTGAGACGCTGGCCGAGGAAGACCCGCCACAGGACCGCTGGCTCGATCTTAAATGGCGCGAGCATGACGACGCCGCCACTGCATTTGCCAGGCTGATCGCGACCGTGCGCAATGGACTTGGCGTGTTAAGTGAAATCGCGGGCGTTATTGCGCGATACGGCGTTTCCATCGCTAACATTCGCATCGTTAATCGCTCGAAAGAATTCGTCGATTTCATTCTCGATGTCGAAGTGAAAGACTCACGCCAGTTTGCGCAGATGCTGGCTGGCGTGCGCGCCTCGCCGAATGTTATTCACGCGGACCGGACAGGAGCTGGAGATCACGATGAGCTTTGATGCGCTGAAGGAATTTGAAGAGGCGGGCGCCCTGCAAAAGGGTCACTTTATTCTCTCGTCAGGTTTGCACAGCGACACATACCTGAACAAATCGATTGTCTCCATGTATCCGGATCGGGCGGAGCGGTTGTGTAAAGTGCTCGCTGAAAAGATAAGCGCTGAAATTTCTGACATCGATTATGTGATTTCACCGGCCATGGGCGCGATCATTTATGGATATGAAACAGCGCGTCACCTGAATACGCCATTCATGTTTCTTGAGCGTGTTGACGGTGAATTTCAGTTGCGCCGGGGGTTCGGCATTGAAAAAGGCGCCCGCATCGTCGTGGTGGAGGACATCGTTTCCACAGGACTGTCCGCGCGCGAAGCGATCTCAGCGGTCAGGAAAGCGGGCGGAGAAGTTTTGGCGCTTGGCTGTCTTGTTGACCGTTCCGCAGGGGCTGTTGATGTAGGCGCGCCGATCCTGCCGCTGCTCGAAATGAAAGTGGAGGCGTGGGAACCCGATGATTTGCCAGCGCATCTGAAAGATGTGCCGGCCGTCAAGCCCGGCAGCCGCGGGGTCAGCCAGTGAGTGAAAAGAAACCCATTCGTCTCGGCGTGAATATCGATCACGTGGCGACCATCAGGAATGCACGCGGCGGCGCCCATCCTGACCCGGTGCGGGCGGCGCATCTGGTCGCTTCGGCGGGCGCCGACGGCATCACCGCCCATTTGCGCGAGGACCGGCGCCATATCCGCGATGACGACATGCGCCGGCTGAAAGAAGAGCTCGACCTGCCCCTTAATTTCGAAATGGCGGCGACGGCGGAAATGCTTCAGTTATGCATCGATGTCGGGCCGCATGCCTGCTGCATCGTGCCGGAAAACCGCAACGAGCGCACGACCGAGGGCGGTCTTAACGTCGCCGGGCAGCATAATTTTATTGCGCCATTTGTGCGTGAGCTGAACGATGCAGGGATACGCGTGTCGTTATTTGTCGATCCTGAAGCTGAACATATCGAAGCGGCGAAGTCGGCGGGGGCGTCGGTCATCGAAATTCATACGGGCGCCTATTACGAAGCCGCCGCCGCGACGGAACCAAAGCGCATTGCCGCAGAGTTTGAAAAGATAAAAGCTTCAGCAGAGCTTGCTGACAGGATTGGTCTGGAAGTCCACGCCGGTCACGGTTTGACGTTTCACAACGTACAGCCTGTTGCTGCGCTGCCGCAGATTGTCGAACTCAACATCGGACACTTTCTGGTAGGCGAGGCGGTGTTCATGGGGCTCGCCGACGCAGTCAAGGAAATGAAACAGCTGATGCAGGATGCACGCACCGGCGGGCACTACTGAAGTTTATGGAAAGCGTTCATATTGTTTTCAGCCATTCGGCAGCGGCTGGGTTGAGAGAGGCGCTGACGAGCGCCGGAACTGAAGAAAAAATTATAAATTGTTGGGGCGACTACCACGCTGGCCCACTTGCCGTATCATTAGATGAAAGACTGAATTGGCTTTGCGCAAACTATTATGATGTTGGTGATGGTGATTCTGAATTGCGTGATGAATATAAGAAACGGCATTCGTGGATGTCAGAAATAGCTTCGAATAGTATGGCGCGAAAAATAATCTGGTATAGTAAAGTTTGCGCTAGAGATTATTGCGGTTATCTAAATTTCGTAACGCTTGCTCAAGAAGGTTTCGATTTGCTTCAATCTGTTGATCTAGCCACTGCTCTCCCCAAAGAAAATGCGCGTAAGGCGCTGAGTGTTGGATGGGCATTGCCCCGTTATCTTTTACAGGCATCATCTTTTCGTTGCTCAATTTCTGAGGATGAATTGCGCAATGCTTCAGCTGTGTGGGGGAAAATGAAAAAAGAAAATAAGGCGTTGCGTGTGTTTACAAACGACGGGTTGATTTCGGCAGAGGTTGATTTTTTTGATGAGGCAATTCTGGACTTTGTCACAAATCAGTACCAGCGGGCACCGTATGTTATTGGCAATGTCCTTGGATACGTAGACGCACAAACAGCCTTCACTCAATCAAATTCTGACTTTTTTTACTTTCGTCGTCTCAAGGAATTACACAAGCAAGGCCGAGTCATTTGGCGAGGCGGCTTTGAGAATATGAGGGACGCAGCTGTGCGTTTGGCCTCATGATCATCGGCATCGGCAATGACATCATCGATATCCGCCGGGTGGAAAAAACACTTGAAAAACATGGGCAGCGGTTCACCCATCGCTGCTTTACGGAGATTGAGCGGGCGAAGTCCGACAAACGCCGGTTGCGCGCCGCCTCCTACGCCAAGCGATTCGCGGCGAAAGAAGCCTGCGCCAAGGCGCTGGGGACGGGGCTGTCGCGCGGTGTTTTCTGGCGGGATATGGGGGTAGTTAACCTTCCCGGTGGCAAGCCGACCATGGCGCTGACTGGCGGAGCGGCTGAAAGACTGGCCCAAATCACCCCCGACGGCCATGAGGCGGCCATTCACCTGACCATTACCGACGATTTTCCCATGGCCCAGGCCATTGTCATCATCGACGCACAGGTTAAATAAGAGAGTTCAAGACCGGGGCGGGCAACAACAAGGTATCAGGCGTATGGCGGAAGCAGAGCATGGCGGCGTAAAGGCTGCGACGATAAAGGCAGACCAGAAAATGACCCCCGCCGAAGAAGCCTGGGATCTCGCCAAGACGGTGTTTTTCGCGGTTTTGATCGCGCTGGTGCTGCGCATCGTCATTTTTCAGCCGTTCAACATCCCCTCGGGCTCCATGAAGCCGAACCTGCTGGTGGGCGATTTCCTCGTCGTCTCAAAGCCGACCTTCGGCTATTCCACAGCGTCGCTGGTTTATCCACTGACGCGCATGCCCATGGAGGGACGCATCCTGCAAGGGGCGTCGCCCGTTCGTGGTGATGTCGTGGTTTTCAAAAACAAGAAAGACGGCAACAAGGATTACATCAAGCGCGTGATCGGATTGCCCGGCGATCACATTCAGATGATCGGCGGCCTGTTGCACATTAATGGCGAGCCTATCGACAAGGAATTCGTCATGATCGGCAAGGGCGTTTGCGGCGGCGGCGACGGCCCGATGTATCGCGAAACCATGGATAACGGCACATCGTACATGGTGCAGGAATGTTCAGGCGATCAGGGCGCGCTCGACAATGTCGGTCCTTATCAGGTGCCGGCCGGTCATTATTTCATGATGGGCGACAATCGCGACCAGTCACAGGACAGCCGCGTTTATTCGCAGGTTGGTTATGTGGCCGAGGACGATATGGTCGGCCGTGCTGAGCGGCTATTCTTTTCCGTAGACGGACAAAAGACAAGATTCTGGACGGTGTGGAACTGGCCTATGGCCATCCGCTATGGCCGCATCCTCGACCCCGTTGAATGACAAACGAAGACTACGCGGCGCTGGAACAACGCATCGGATATGAATTCGCCGAGCGTTCATTGTTAAAACGCGCGCTTACCCATTCCAGCCTTTCCGGCGGCGAGGCCCCAGTGAAAGACCTGGAGCGGCTTGAATTTCTTGGCGACCGCGTGCTCGGCTTGCTTACCGCTGAAACCCTGTGGCGAAAATATCCTGACTATGACGAGGGAGAAATGGCGCCGCGCCTCAACGCGCTGGTGCGCAAGGAAACCTGTGCGAAGGCAACGCTTCATTTCGGTGTTGATCAGTACATCTTAATGTCTGAGTGGGAGGACAGCGCCGGGGGACGCAAGAAAAAAGCAATCCTCGGCGATGTGATGGAAGCGCTTTTGGGCGCGCTTTACATTGACGGCGGACTGAAAGCGGCGCGCGCGCTTTACGATCAGTTCTGGACGCCCAATCTCGAAAACCTTTCCAAGCTGCATAAAGATCCTAAAACCGCGCTGCAGGAATGGACGCAGCGCAAAGCGCTTGGCGTGCCTGATTACGAAGTGATCGAGTCAGAAGGTCCGGCCCATGCGCCGGCGTTCACGATTGAGGCTCAGGTCAAAGGCAAAAAGCCGACGCGCGGCGAGGGAAAATCGAAACGCGCCGCACAGATGGAAGCCGCGCGTGCGTTTTTAATCCGTGAAAAAGTGTGGTCGGAAGATGAGTGATCAACGTTGCGCCGTCATTGCCGTCATCGGCGCGCCCCCCGACCGCGAAGGCGGTCAAACCTTAAGGCGTTGGGAGCAGGGGTAGTCGAAATGGTTGAGAATACCCAATGCGCTGTCATTGCCGTGATAGGCGCTCCCAACGCAGGCAAGTCCACATTAGTGAATGCGCTTGTGGGCGCGAAAGTTTCCATCGTCACACAAAAAGTGCAGACGACGCGGGCGCGGGTGCGCGGCATTCTCACTGAAGAGGAAACGCAGCTCATTTTTATCGATACGCCCGGCATTTTCTCACCGCGACGCCGGCTCGACCGCGCCATGGTTGCAGCGGCGTGGGACGGGCTTGACGGCGCCGATCAGATATTGCTGCTTATCGATGCGCCGGCGTATCTCGCCGGTGAAAGCGAGAAAGGCGCAGCCGGCAAATCCCGCGCTGACGCCGAGCGTATCATAGAAGGGTTGCAGAAAACGGGCGCCAAAACCGCGCTGGCGCTTAACAAGATTGACGATCTCGCCCGGCCAAAACTATTGGCGCTGGCGCAAGAGTTGAACGAGGCGGACGTTTTTTCCGACATCTTCATGATCTCGGCGCAGAACGGCGACGGCCTTAAAGACCTCAAAACATTCCTCATGGAAATGGCGCCGGCGGGCCCCTGGCTTTATCCGCAAGATCAGATTTCCGATATTTCCGACCGGTTGATGGCGGCGGAGGTGACGCGCGAGAAATTATATCTGCGTTTGCATCAGGAACTTCCCTACGACTCCACGGTCGAAACCGATAGCTGGAAAGAAACCAAGTCCGGCATTCGCATTGACCAGACAATTTATGTGGCGCGCGATAGCCAGAAACCCATTGTGCTCGGCAAGAACGGTCAGACCTTAAAGGTGATCGGCAAGGCCGCACGCGAGGAATTGACCGAACAGCTCGGCACGCCCGTTCATTTGTTCCTGCACGTCAAAGTCCGCGAAGGCTGGGACGAAGAAGCGGCGAGACTGCGCGGGCTGGGTCTCGACGCGGTGGAGTGATCGAAGTTAGGCTGTGCGTTAGAATTTAATCAAACCACTGGTGAATTCGTTTACAAATATTTGGACATCCGATTTTTGAGCGTGTTCTTCTAGTCGCGGAAAGCCACCCCATCGAAAAGCCAAACGCAAATAATCGAAAAACGGTAGCTCATGTCGTTCGTGAGCAAAGGTGGGATCTGGATTTTTCGCAGGAAGATATATAGCGTACGCGTCACCGCCGCTAATATTTGCTTTGTGTAGATAGTCTGGAGCTAGGTCCAAGCGGTATTGGTCATGTTGCAGACCTGTCACAAAATGGTGCTCTCCGGAATCCCATTCGCCTATTTGGTACGCTACGAACTGTGGAGAAGATACGCATAGTGGATCCATCTCATCGATTGATAAGCCCAAACCTAGATCAGGACATTCCACTTTCGACTCGTAATTCCAAATCCAATTTATACCACCAACAATATTCCAGAACGCTTCGAAAGAAACAGGAAGAGAGTGGCCGCTAATCTCTACGATCCTATCAATAAGAAGTTGATCTTCATGGGATGGAGGTGTTCTCAAGGAAGAATACCCGAGGTCAAGCGGTTCCCAACCCAATGTTTTAAGCCTTTTAGTGAGCAAATCAGCATTCTGAGCAACCCGCTCCATCGTTGCACTAGCAACTCCCAATACATCTCTATTTTCTTGCGCTTCGGCATTTGTAAGTTGGCGGATTTCATTCCACACAAGCTCATGCTCACCATCAAGATATCTAGATAATAAGGACATTTAAAACGCTCTATGGCCAAACAGTTTAAAGCAATTTGATATTGAATATAAGGCAAGGCAGCAAATGAGACTATCCTTGACATATTTATGTAAACCGCAATCTTGCCTGAATGAACTTCACCGATGCCGGCATTGTTCTTGACGCGCGCGCCCATGGGGAGACTCATGCGGTGGTTGATGTGTTTACGGAGCATCACGGCCGCTGGGCGGGTCTTGTTTATGGCGGGCAGGGTCGCAAGATGCGCCCGCTGTTGCAGCCCGGCAATGAAGTGGCTCTTGAATGGAAGGGGCGCGGCGAGGATACGCTCGGTCATTTCACGCTGGAGATGGCGCATGCACGTGCGGGAGAGGCCATGGGCGAGCGTTTGTCGCTCGCCGCGCTTTCCGCCGCCTGCGCCGTGGCGCGCGAAACGCTCCCCGAACGCGAGGCGCACAAACGCGCCTATACCGCCATGGCGGTGCTGCTCGCCAATCTTGATGACGTTGATGTGTGGCCGGCGTTGATGGCGCGGTGGGAGTTGGGGTTGCTCGCTGAACTCGGCTTCGGCCTGACGCTCGACCGGTGTGCGGCCACCGGCGAACGCGACAATCTGATTTACGTCTCGCCGCGTTCGGCCTGCGCCGTTTCCGCTGAAGCCGGCGAGCCTTACAAGGACAAACTGCTGCCGCTGCCGGCTTTCCTGCGCGGCGCGTCGGTTGAGGCGTCTCTGTCAGAAGCGATTGAGGCGCTGACGACGACCGGGCATTTCATCGAAACGCGCATCCTGCATCTTGCGAACAAGCAACTGCCCGAAGCGCGCCTGCGCGTAGTTGAGTTGCTGTCGGCGGCTGGCTAGTTTCTTTGCAGAGTTTTTTATTTGGCAATGTCCGCTCACCCCGGCGAAAGCCGGGGCCCAGTCACGCAAAAACGCCTGTCTTCGCCAGACAATCTTTATTGTTTTTACTGGATCCCGGCTTTCGCCGGGATGAGCGGGGAGGGAACCGCCAGCGTTCAATCTGATTGCCTGCGTGTAGCGACAAGTATGGCGCGAGCACGAATGCGCACAAGCTACAGGCGAAACGCGCGCTTCAAAATACATCTTATCTGATGAAAATCGCGCTCTAGCCCGCATTCGGTGCGTACTTATCCACGACTTTCCCGACGCGCTTATACTTTTTCATAGCCTGAATCCGACTTGCGCCGCCCCGCGCGGCATAACAGGCGCTCGAATGAAAGGAACGACAAAATCCATGCCCAGGGAAGTTGTACAAAAACGTTCTGCAGCCCAGCGGCGGCGGCGTTTCAACAACGCGGTAGCGCTGTGCAACGTTTCAAACGGACAGAAGCGAAGCGATTTTTTTCGCCGTGCGTTCGCCATTCGATACGCCGTTGACCAGTGGCCGGCCGAAATATCCCTTGACGCCGGCGTGGATCATGTCCGGCATGACGTGTTTGACGATGCGTCCTTCGCGTTTGGCGGCGTTCCAGTCGGAGTAGGCCGCAGCTTTCCAGCGGTCAGGAAACAGCACCGCGCCAAAACGCTGAATGTTGTCGCCGTCGCCCATGATGTGATGATAGGTCCGCACATATTTAAGGCCGGGGTCCGAGGCGACGACGCCGCCAAGGCCGATGACGTCGATGGGCGCGCCGATACGCGCGCGCAAAAACGCGGCCGCGCCGATGGCGACCTGCGCGCCGCCGGAATAGCCGATGATGGCCACCGGCGCGCCCGAACCGCGCACATATCCGGCATCAGCAAGGGCGTCTTCGATCACTTTCGCCGCGCCCTGGTTGAAAATCGGGCCATAGCGCCGGTCGGCGGAAACCATGACCTGATATATGTTGCGCAAATTGGTCAGCACGGAAAGGAAAGTGCGCCGCTCGCTGAGTTTGAAAAACTGCACGCGCCGCCAAAGCTGGCCGAACAGCCGTGGCGTTTCCAGAAGCGGCGCCCCGCTTGGCGAATAGGGAAAGACATCGCTGATGATCGTCGCATCAGGCAATTCGGAACGGAGTTTTCGAATGAATACTGTCTCGCGCGGGAGAAGAAATCGCCCCGACAACGATGCGACGCCGGAGAGATATACAACATAACGCCGTTCCGCGCCGTCACGGTGCGGCGGTGCGGCGGGATGTTCAATTTCATCTTCGGTCCAGCCGGCCCACCAGCTCAAGGTTTCGATGGGCGCCAGTGCGGCGGTGAGCATCAACGCAAAAGCGCCGACGAGAAAAACCGTGAACAGCAGCGAAGAGATCATCGTCTTTTCTCTCCGCTTTTTTTCTCTCTACTGAGCAGTTCGGCCAGATCATCGATGATTTGTTGCGGCGAGCGGTCAAGCGGCGAACCGATAATCGCATGGCGCAACCTGCCTAGCGGTGTCGCCAGCGCATGACCCAGCCAGGAACGAATGCCGTAGGAGAGCGCCCAGCCGACGCCGCCGCAAAACACCGCCGCCGCAAGCGGCAGATCGAGCCCAACATGCAGTCCGAAGATCGCCAGCGTCATCGCCCAGACTTCAAGAATGTTGCCGAGGGCGAGACCGAAATAGGGCGCAATCGCAAAAACGCCGAACAGCCGCGGCGCGAAAGCAAGGGAAACGATGCCGGTTACGGCGCCGATCTCCCCCGGACTCAAAGTCCCCACACGGGTCAGCGGCGCGACGGCGATAGCGGCCGCGCCCCATGCAACGGCGGTGATGACATAGGTGAGGCCAGTGAACGCAAGGCTCGCCAGAAACCGGTACAGAGCGACCCGGTTGACGACGAGAATGACGGATTGACCGAGCATCTCCGATACGCCGGCAAGAAAGGCGATGATCAGCGCCGCCGTTTGCCCCTCCGCAGAGGAAGCCGCCCTCAGAAACGCATCTGTGGAAAACCCGATCGCACCCCAGGCGAGCTCCATCAGGAACAGGGGAAAGGTCAGAATATCGGCGATAAAACTCATATCTCCATGCCCCATAGCCGAAGCCGCTTATGGGGCAAAGTGAAGGCTGGCGAGGCCTCGCGATTCTGCTAGAGACAGGTTCATGAAACGTACGAAAACCAAAACCGCCAAGAAAAAATCGACGAAATCAGCAGCGCCGACAAAACCGGAAGACATTTTTCTGGAACCGTTCGACGAGGCGTTGTCGCAGCGCTATCTCGCCTATGCGCTATCTACGATTACCTCGCGGGCGCTGCCGGATGTGCGTGATGGACTAAAGCCGGTTCACCGGCGCATTCTTTACGCCATGCGCCAGATGAAGCTGGCGCCGACAGGCGGGTTCAAAAAATCGGCGAAAGTCGTCGGCGAGGTGATGGGTAATTTTCACCCCCACGGCGATCAGGCGATTTACGACGCCATGGTGCGACTGGTGCAGGATTTTTCCGTCCGCGTGCCGCTTGTCGACGGGCAGGGCAACTTCGGCAATATCGACGGCGATAACGCTGCGGCCATGCGCTATACCGAAAGCCGGCTGACGGCGGCGGCGCAGCTTCTCCTCGACGGTATCGATGAAGACACGGTCGATTTCCGTGAAACCTATGACGGTGAAGGCAGGGAACCGGTCGTTCTGCCGGCGGCGTTCCCAAACCTGCTCGCGAACGGCGCCAGCGGGATCGCTGTTGGCATGGCGACATCTATCCCGCCTCATAACCCGGCGGAACTGATCGATGCATGCTTGCATCTCATCAAGACGCCGAAAGCGCGTACAGAAACGCTGTTGAAATATGTAAAGGGGCCCGACTTCCCCACTGGCGGCGTTTGTGTCGAGGATGCCGCCGCCATGGAAGAAGCCTATGCGACGGGGCGCGGCGGCTTCCGCGTGCGGGCGCGCTGGGAAACGGAAGATTTAGGCCGCGGAAAGTATCAGATCGTTGTTACGGAAATTCCCTATCAGGTTCAGAAGTCAAAACTGATCGAAAAGATCGCTGAGTTGATGCAGGCGAAAAAACTTCCCGCGCTTGCTGATATTCGCGACGAAAGCGCGGAGGATATCCGTCTGATCCTTGAGCCGAAAACGGGCAACATCGAACCGGCGGCCCTGATGGAGTCGCTGTTCAAGGTTTCCGATCTGGAATCGCGTTTTTCACTCAATATGAACGTTCTTGGCGCCGACGGCGCGCCGCGCGTGATGGGCCTGCGCGATGTCCTTCAGTCCTATCTCGATCACCGAAAGGAAGTGCTGGTTCGCCGCACCAACTTCCGTCTCGACAAGATCGCCAAGCGGCTGGAAATTCTTGACGGTTTCCTGATCGCTTATCTCAACCTCGACGAAGTGATCCGCATCATCCGCTATGAGGACGATCCAAAAGCGGAGTTGATGAAAACGTTCAAGCTGTCGGATGTGCAAACCGAAGCGATCCTCAACATGCGCCTTCGTTCACTGCGCAAGCTTGAAGAAATGGAGATCAAGAATGAGCACAAGGATCTCAAAGCGGAACAAAAAGCGCTGAAGGCTTTGCTGAAATCCGACGACGCGCAATGGAAAAAGATTAGCGAGGAACTTAAAGACGTTCGCAAAACCTTTGATCCGAAATCCGATCTTGGCCGTAGACGTACGGATATTGCCGATGCGCCGGATATTGAGGAAATCGATCTTGACGTTCTGGTCGAAAAGGAGCCCGTCACTATCGTTATCTCTGAAAAGGGGTGGGTGCGGACCATGAAGGGTCATGTGGAGGATGCAAAGTCGATCAAATATAAGGAAGGCGACCGCGAGCATTTTATTGTGCATGCGCAAACCACTGACAAACTGATGTTGTTTGTCACCAATGGAAAATTTTATGCGTTAGACGTTTCAGCGCTGCCGGGCGGGCGTGGTCATGGCGAACCGATCCGTCTGATGGTCGATATGGGCAACGATGATGCTGTGGTTGCTGCATTCATGTTCAAGGGCGGGCGTAAATTTCTTGTGGCGTCATCGTCCGGGCATGGCTTTATCGCACCGGAAGATGAGTGTCTTTCCAACACGCGCAAAGGCAAGCAAGTGTTGAATGTGCCGGCGGGCGCGGAAGCCGCCGTCTGTCGTCCGGCGCCGGCGAAAGTTGGAAAAGACGATATGCTTGCGAGTGTTGGCGACAACAAGAAATTTCTGGTGTTTCCTGCCGACGAGTTGCCTGAAATGACGAGAGGCAAGGGCGTCGTGATGCAAAAATTCCAGAAGGGCGGACTTTCCGACGCGAAGCTCTTTTCGAAAAAAGAAGGCCTCAACTGGACCGACCGGTCGGGGCGCGTGCAGACTATTGATGACTGGAAATCATTTGTAGGAAAGCGTGCGCAGGCAGGGCGCATCGCGCCGAAAGGGTTTCCGACGTCGAAGAAATTTGGCGCCGATACGGAATAAGATAGTATTCGCCTATGTCAGAACGTCTCGATGTTGCTCTTATCTCTTTGCGGCAAATCCTGCGCGCCACGGAAATAAGTTCGCGCGCATTGGCGAAAGCGTGTGGTTTGACGCCATCGCAACTGATTATGCTACAGGTGCTGGAAAAAGAGGGCGGTGCAGCGACTCCCAGCCTGATTGCGAAAGAATTATCGCTCTCACAAGCAACGGTAACCTCGCTGATCGATAAGCTTGAGCACCGTCAAATCGTTCGGCGCAATAAGGATGAGCAGGACAAGCGTCGCGTGCTGGTGGAGTTGACCGATCAGGGACAGGCCACGCTTGCGAACGCACCAAGCATCTTGCAACAACGATTTGAGCGGGGCTTTGAAAAACTGGAAAATTGGGAGCAGTCATTTCTGGTCGCCGCGCTGGAGAGGACGGCGATGCTGCTGGAAGCAGAGGACATAGACGCCGCGCCGGTTCTTGATGTCGGTGGGATCAACACAGTCTCGGATGAATGAGTAGCGTTCGACTTTTTTCTATTTTCGATAAAACAGACCTAGCCCCCAGCTAAATTGAGGGATGTAAAACGCACAAGTTTTTATGAAAAAAATGGCTCCCCGAACTGGACTCGAACCAGTGACCCGCTGATTAACAGTCTCAGGTTTTGTGATTTACCCAGATAGACACCGATGCCTGCGGTGGATAAATAGCAGGAAAAACAGCTACTAACATATATTGATATTCCTCGCGATGCCCCCAAATTGGTAGCGTAGTGGTAGCTCAGAGGCGGGCCAACGCCAAAGCTACCAAATTCGGGAGGCGATGCGGTGGCCGGAAAAATCACGAAAAGACGCGTTGATGCAGCCAAGCCGGACGAGACGCTTTGGGATAGTGTGCTGCCGGGGTTTGGTTTGCGCGTATTCGCCAGCGGCGCCCGATCATATGTCCTGAAATACCGGCGCGGTAGCGTCCAGCGGTGGTTCACCATCGGGCGGCATGGCGTCTGGACGCCAGAACAGGCCCGCAAGGAAGCCAAGCGGTTGATCGGACGCATTGAGGAGGGCGCGGACCCGGCGCGCGACAAGGCTTTGGATCGGAATGCGGAGACGCTGGAGGCATTTGCCGAGCGCTATCTGGAGGATTACTCACGCGCTTTCAAGAAGCCATCATCTGCGGGCGACGACGCAGCAAACCTCAAAAACCACATCATCCCGGCGCTAGGGCGGCTGAACCTCAAAGACATTACGCGTTCAGACATCAAGGATTTTCACCTGAGCATGAAAGCGACGCCCTACGCCGCGAACCGCTGCCGCGCTTTGTTATCTCATATGTTCAAAAAGGCGGAGGCGTGGGGCGTCCGCCCGGATGGTTCGAACCCCACCTTGCACGTTGAGAAATTCAAGGAAAAATCCCGGGACCGGCATTTGTCGGCGAGGGAATTGCGGCGCCTTGGCCGCGTCATGCGTGTTCTCGATAAGTCCGAGCGGTGGCCGTACGAAGTCGCTGCCATCCGTTTACTTTTGTTTACCGGTGCGCGCCTCAATGAAATCCTGTCTCTGCGTTGGGAGCATGTTGATTTTCAGGCGCGCCTGTTACGGCTCCCCGATTCCAAAACTGGGGAAAAGACAATTGCATTGGCGGCGCCGGCGCTGGAGTTGCTTTCCAATCTGCCGCGGCAGGACAAGAACCCGCATGTAATCTGTGGGCGCAAGAAGGGCGCGCATCTTGTCAATCTGCAAAAGCCGTGGCGGCGCATACGTAAGGCGGCTTTGCTCGATGATGTGCGCCTGCATGATTTGCGGCATTCCTTCGCGTCTGTCGCCGCCGCGGGCGGTCAATCGCTGCCCCTGATTGGCTCATTGCTGGGCCACAAACAGCCGCAAACAACGCAGCGTTATGCACATTTCGCGGACGATCCGCGCCTCACCGCCGCGGACGCCACCGCGAATGCAATTTTCGCTAATCTAGGCGGAAAGTCAGGGGAAATCGTTGCCCTGAAAAAGGCGTGATTGCACCTCTTTTTATAGATTACGTCAGCCGTTCTAGCTGCTATTTTTCTCAGGTGAATCTGCCTGTATTTTTTTATTTAGGTAAATCGCCTTCATGAACGAGCGCATTACTCATAATCGGGAACTCAGAATAATTGCCAGTTAATGAACGCACATTCGTACCGACTCATATCGTTGATCTCGCGAACGAGGACGAACAACTCAAAAACACACTTTTTGAGTGGCTTAAGGGAGCCGACAACTGGTACAGTAGGAAACTTAATGCGCTAAATCCAGACCATCCACAATTCGCCGTATATACTACGCATAAAGAATATTATAACGCCTTAGAACTGCGACTTAAGGGCAATCATCAGTCTTCCTATAAGGCATTATTAGCGGACCTAATCTCTCATCTTGATAAACCAAAATCAGAAAGTGAGATCAATAACGCTAAGGCGGCTGTAATTATATGTGCCTTGGGCATTTACTTGCAATTCAAACGGTATCAAGACTTAATTGAGAACAAACAAGACGACAGAAAAAAATTCACGTATGAACTAAAAAAAATTGAACGACGCTATGCAAAGCTACTGTCAGACTACAACAAATTATTAACAGCATATGCTGAAACAATTCGAATTCCCAAAGATCAGCTAAATCGATTGACGCCGTACCGTGCTTTTCCCTTTGAGCGCTTGAAGGATATGTATTCGAATCCGAGGGGTGCCCAGAAGGATGAACGACTAAGAATTGTTGTTGAATATGCGGCTGAAATGTTTGGTGCATACTCAACTAAATCGTTGAAGACAAAAGGCGGAAGTTTTGAAAGATTTGCACAATATATGATGCATCTCGTAACGGAATCTCCGGTAAAAGAAACAGGGCTCCAAAAAACAATCACTCGGCTAAAATCGGATAAAGACTATAGAGCGGAAGTTGCTGAGGTTAATCGAGTTTGGGAGCAAAATGAGCAATCCCGTAAAGATAAATTAGCTGCGGCTGGTTTTGACGTTGATGAGCGTGACACTGCCAATAAATCATACTTTGATGAGAAAACAGGACTGCGGTTGAGACCTATCTCAAAGCCGTCTGTATCAAGATTTAAATCATAGCTCATTTAAATCATCTCAGGTCTACGTAGTTTTACTATTTGTCTTGGGCGATTTCTGAGAACATTTTTCAGAAGAGGTCTTCAAATATCATATTAAATGGAACATTCGGGTAGGTAACTTAAAGGCGCGAAATGTTTCGCGAATTAGGTGAGTTTTCCTATGAAGTGACCTGTTCAACTATCCTGTGGATCCGGCGCGAACCCAAGGCAACATGGAGATTGATAAGTTGAACCTAGCATCCGAATACCCATCGCTTTTGAATACAGAACAAGCAGCGCGTTATCTTGGCGTCTCTGCCTCGTTTCTCGCCAAAGCGCGTGTGAATGGAAGTCCGTCAATTCCGTTTACGCGAATCGGTGTGGCCGTCCGCTACCGGAAATCCGATCTGGACGCATTCATTGACGAAAATATGAAAACAACCACCAGCGAGCCAAAGGCCGCATAAGAAAACGGCCCGCCGCGTGAACGGCAGGGCCAGAGGAAATTATCACAATGACTGAGTTTAAGAATCCGCGACGCGGAAACAATACCCCTTTATCTGAAATCAGCCTCGCGGCTGCATTCAGGCTTCACTTAATTCGCGAGCGCTTCGGCATCGACAGCCCCACAGCGCGCGCCATCTGTGAAATTGCTTTCAGCGCCCTTGGCGATGGAGGGCGCTATGACTAAGCCCACCACCGCACAACGAAACCCGATCCGCGCCATTCGGCGTCATTGTCTCAACTGTTCTGGTGGGAGCCCTATCGCGGTTAAAGAATGCCCGTCCGCAACCTGCGCCCTCTGGGCTTTCAGGATGGGCGAAAACCCGTACCGCGCCCCAGCCACCAAAAAACAAAAAGCGCAAGCCCTGAAAAATCTCAGCGCAGCGCGGGCGGCGCGCAATGCCGTCACATAACAAAACTGGCCGATCAAAAAAGCTTGGCCAATTTGTTCCCATAACCAACCCAATGGCGAAATCCGCGGCATGGCGCTCCCTAAGCGGTGGGGCTGTGAAGGTCTATGTCGAGTTGCACTCCCGATATAACGGGAGAAATAACGGCGACCTAAGCCTATCTTATGCTGATGCTGCAGCTCTTTTACAGCTAGGGAAATCCACCATCAAACGTGCCTTCGACGAACTCACCGAGAAAGGGTTTATTATCCCTATGCGCAAAGGGCATTTTTACGGACGCCGCGCCGCAACCTGGGCTGTCACGGATCGATCAATTGACCTTCCTAAGCACGCCATGGCGACAAATGCATGGAGAGAATGGAAACCGGCATCGCAAAAATTAATATCCGGTACCGAGGCGGAACGCAAAGCCGCATAGCGTTCCATTTGAGGACTGAAAAAATGAATCGCTGCGGCTTTGGTTCCGCTGGGGTACTCGTCGGCGCCAGTTTCCGGATTTTTGCGTACCGTTTGAGGACTACCTATAGAGTCTACCATACGCTGCGGCGTTCTTTGGGGCCTGACAAAATCGGAGCGTAAGGCGCGCGGCGCGGGGGCCATCCCAGAGCCCGAGCGCCAGCGCGCCGCCTCAGATGCGGAATGTTATTCCTAATCGGGGGGGGGAGAGCGTGAGCATATACGCCGCACAATAGCCACCGCACCGGCGATCACTCACAATATTTCGTATCTGCAATTCAAATTTTGGGGGGATGATCGTTTTTTGATCTTGTTCGACGTTGACCGGACGAAACTCCACGAATGAGCTAAACGCTCTCAAAAAGCTTGCGCATCAGCAAAGCACTCTTTTATCGAGCGGGAAAATTCAGGTTAATCACTTGATTTCGAGAATATAAATGGGCGGATGGGGAAGCGGTGGCGGACGTAACGCCACAAAACTGACTTCTTTGCGCAGGATCGACCTAGCCGATTTGCGGCGGCTCAACATGCTGCGTGAGATTGGCCCGCGCCTGTTTTACTGGTCACGCAATGGCGAGCGCGTCGCCTCGGTCGGAGTTGAATACCGGCGATCCTGCCTCGTGCTCGATTATCGGGTGAGAAATAGAGGCGAGGATTGGGTGCATATTCGTGAGGAAATCCCCCTCGCGCGTACAGAACAAAAATTTGGCGGAGAACGGCTGTGGTTGGTTTGTCTGACATGCCGCTGCCGCTGCCGGACTATATTCGCAGGCGATTATTTCCGCTGCCGGAAATGTTACCGGGCCACCTATCCCAGCCAATATGAGGATGCCGACAGTCGGCTCATTTCGCGCGCTGAGGACGTACGCATCAAGCTGGGCGCCTCCGGAAGTATGGATGAGCCCTTCCCCAGAAAACCAAAATGGATGCGATGGAAAACCTACCACCGCCTCTCACGCAAGGATGAAATCGCGAGCGAGAGATTTTGGAATATGCTGGGCGAGCTGGATGAGCGGTTTTAGAGCACCATAAAAAAACACGGAACATCATATTTGTTGAAAACATGTGAGGCAATGTGGATCAATTTGCCCGCAATTATCGCAACAACCACAGCTTATCATCTCCTTAGACCATTTTACCTTCAACCAGAGGCGATTGTGGCAGAAAATGCATTAGAGGAGAGACACGCGAAGCATTGTAAATCAAGGTTTTTGGAAACTGAGTAAGAATTGCTTCAAGAAAAATTAAATCGCGATTTCTTGCATGCGCGCCCTGCTGATATCCAGGAAGATAGTGCCGCTTATCAACTTTGCCCTTTACACGTTCAGGGTACTCGTAGGAGTAGCGTCGAGTCTTATCGACATACAAGTCTGCCCCTATGAGGTGAATTTCTTTAAAACCAAGTACGGCTGCCGCTGCGAGCGTCCTGAAACCTTCAGAAGGTAATGGCCTACCCATCATTTCCCGCCCAAGAACGGGATTCAACGCGATGATCGCATAATGATCGGAAGCGGGTGTGAATAGCTGATTGTAGAGAGCGATCTTTTCCAAGTCTTGGTCTTCACGACGGAAAATGAACGGTGTGAAAAAGGCGTCAATTTGGTAGCCCTTCACTTCAATAGCGTTCTGCAATTCGTCGTAAAATACGTCTTGGTCAATGCATCCAAAATAGCCGTCGATCTTTTTACCAAAGTGAGGGTCCGACTCAAAGAAAAACGTATTCATCCGGAACGTAACGCCGCGACCGATGACAAAATCCGGATTGATCTCAAGACTGGTTGGGCCCGGGCAAATGATAAAGCATGGCTCGTCACGGCGAGCGTGAAGGCTCGCCGAGACAGGATCAGCCTCTATACTAAACTGGCTATACAATTTACTGGGAAACAAGTCGGGTGCTGTAATCTTGCGCATTGATGTTTTTTCAGTCCATATTTTTAAAGCCGTTCGCTGGATTATGAGGCGGTGGCAATGAAGGAGTAGCGAACATTACAGACGGCCACGGTTCGTTTTTGAACAAAATATTCCCCGATGGGGACGTGGGGCAACCCTTGTCCCTAATCAATTTGATGCTGCGCTAGGAAATCTGATAGTGACTCAGAGATATGATGTGCAATTTTACATCAATAGTCTATGGTCGAATCCTTTTGTGCGCTTTGTAGTCGCGTTAGCGTTTCGGTCTCTTCAAGGTGCCGCATAACTAAGGTGACAGAAAAGGGTGTGATCCAACATCCATCAATACACCCACTAGAAGACCATGATGAATAACGAAGACGAGAAAACTCAATCGCATGATGCCGAATCCTATCACCGGGATCTCGGTTCAGCACGATGCCGAATACAAGAATTAGAACAAAGAATTCGAAATATAACTAAAGAACGGGATGCTTTACGCAATTCGACTTCATTCAGAATTGGTCAGACACTGATGAAACCGCTTGCCGTGATCCGGCAAGCCTTATTTGTTAGAAAGCCGGTTGAGAAACAGCCAGTAGAGGTCAAGCCTCCCCCCCAGAAGAGAGCCGGGACAATAGATGTCTTGGTCCTTTGTCACGATAACTCCAAGTTATCTGGAGCTCCGGTGCCGGCAATAAGCTACTTTCGTGAGATGAAGCTACGGAATGAATCGGTACGTTTGATCGTGTTGAAGGAGTGGGAACCATCTTTAGATACCGTAAAGCCCTTTCCACCTGCGAAGAGGGTTATCGTTAATTCAATCGCTTCGTTGCAGTGGAAGGCTGTACGCGTATTGTTAGAATCCAATTGCGATAATGTTGCGTTATATTTGCATGAAACCGCTTGGACAATTCAAAAATTTGAAAAACAGTGCCCAGAAGGAATGGCAACATTGCGGAGGATTGCAGCAAGGCTGCATGTATTAGCTGTGTCCAAAGCACAAAAGGAGTACCTCGAAAACCTACTCCCTGTACGCCGGACAACTATAGTCCGAAACATAACACCAAACGCAAATCTTGACCCTTGCCAAGTTCGCCCTAGTGGCTTGGTTGATATAAATCCATCAATCATCATGGTTGGAACCATTCAGGCTCGCAAGGGTGCTAAATTGTTTTCTGAAATTGCAGACATGGCAAAGAAGCGCGGCTATATATGGCGCTTCAAGTGGGTAGGGCACGAAATAGAACCCAATCTCTATCTTTCTCCGAATGTCGATTGGTTGGGTGTTTGCACAGGCGAGGCTCTGACTTCCATATACAAAGAGGCCTCGCTTTTTTTACTTTCCTCGGTAGATGATCCGCTTCCATTAGCGGTCCATGAAGCAATGAGTTACGGCGTTAACGTCGTTTGCTATCGAGGCGTGGGAACAGCTGAAGTCATAGGGGAATTACCAAGCTCCTTCATCTTTGATAATTACACGGTGGATGAAGCTATTGAGGCAATCAAGAAGGCACTGGCCACCTCGTATAGCGGAATCGATGTCTTTAACACCGTCAAACCTTTTATTGACCAGAAGCTTTTTGCAGATGTCGTTAATAAAGCCATTGGGCACGTGCCCAGTTCCAATCATGACGGAGAAAATAAAATCTGTTAATCGTTTTGCCGATCAAAACTTATACTGTCGCCGAACAAATGGCGCGATGCCATAGGTATAGTGGATAAATCAAGTTGAGGATTTTTGGTTGCGTCGATGCGGCGTAATTTTGGAAGCTCGTGAAGCCGATGTGGCAAAGCTTTCAGTGCTGTCATTCGAATTCCGAGTTCTCTCAAATTTTGAAACCCATACGAAATCGCATCGATGTTCGTTATTGGATTAGCGCTAATCGTCAATATTTCAAGTTTTGGAAGCTCTGCTAAACTTGCATCAAGTTGCGTCAATAAATTTCTATAAAATGTAACCCCGCGGAGTGATGTCATCTCTCTCATCCATGGGGGCACACTAGAAATTGTGTTCTTTGCCAAGTTTAGAGTGTGGAGCTGTTCTAATCCTGATATGACAGAGGGTATTTCTTTGAGTGAGCACGCTGCTGCAACCAACTGTTGTAAGTCGTTCAAACGACGCAGCTCAGTAAAATCGTATATAGGGTTTCCAGTGATGTTTAATTTGGCAATTGACGGCGGGAGGTTTTCCGGCAGATCGGTGAGCCCCGCATTTTCAATTGACAAACTTTCCAAGCGCCTCAAAGAGCTAACCAAACCGAAGACTTTACTAACATGTTGTGGGGTAAGGCCCTCAAGTAAGCTTCTTGGGTAAGCTCTGCCATCGGTAAACGAAAGAGAGCGACAATAGCCAAGGTGGTCACATTCAATTCTGGGCGGCTTCGATAGAAGCTGGCACAAGTCATCAATTTCTTGTTCCACGCGAATGGAATTCAAATTCCCGCTGACATGCTGAATTACAGAGTCTTTTGTTGTTGCTACTAATTCATTCGTTACCAGTTTATCGAACCATTCGCTAAAATGGACCTCCCATTGACCACGAAGAGGCGTGTCAACCAGAAGTGGCGTATGTGTAGCGCATCCCCTAGCCCGAAGCATCGAGACCGCTTCGTTAGCAACTGGATGATCTGATGCATTCGGGACTCGATAATCGCCCGTAACGCAAACAGCAAATCGCGTCTTATTAGCTTTTCTATCGCGTAGCCATTCTTCCACATTTGAAGGCATGCGTTCTTCATTCACAATGGGGAAGACAATCAACTCAATATCGACATCCCTGTGATCATCGGTGCACTCGAACGACACTTCAGTGATCGATACCTGGTCAATATTTGACCGTCGGCTAGCGATATTGAAAATCAGCCTACTACTGCGATTGTCCCAATGTCTAAATCTTATAGAAATCATCGCCGTACATCGGCTCCTGAAGACATGTTTTCAGAGATTATTTGCGTGAGGGCATAAATGACATCATCAACATCATCTTGAGTCATGGAAGAGGAAAGAGGGAGAGAAATGATCTGCTCAGATAGTTTTCGCGCTATGGGCAAAGAGTCTGGGCTCATGCCCAGTGTGCCTTGATAAAATGGTTGTAGGTGTGTTGATTGGAAATGAACGCCGCTGCCAATGTTGTTTTTTCTGAGCGCGAGAATCATCTCGTCACGTGTAATGCCTAACGCATCACAGTCCATTCGTACGATATATAGATTATATGCAGATTTTCGATCATCGCGCTGAATTAGCGGCTCAACTCCTTTGATACCTTTCAGCTTATGGTCATAAACAGCAGCGAGTTTGCGACGTACCTCGATGCAATGCGGAAGCCTACGAAGTTGATGTATGCCGATTGATGCAAGAATATCCGGCATACCATACTTGAGTCCTGGCTCGACAAGGCGCCAGTGCAATTCGCCCGTACAATATCGGCGCCAAGAATCATTAACTACGCCATGCTGACTTAATATACGGACGCGATCAGCGTAGCGTGAATCACTTGTCGTAAACATTCCACCTTCCCCACAAGTGATATTTTTCGTGGCATGAAAGCTAAAGCAGCAATTTCGCCCTTTGCCGCCAATCATTTCGCCTTTGTAATCTGCTCCAAGTGCGTGGGCGGAATCTTCGATAATCGGTATGCCGTGCTTTAAAGAAATCTGTATCAATTCGTCCATGTCACATGGCTGTCCCGCCATATGTACAGGAATGATCGCTTTGGTACGTTTTGAAATTTTTTGCTCTACTTGTTCAATATCTAGGTTCAGCGTATCCGGATCTATATCTGCGAAGATTGGGCGGGCACCTGAGTGCCAAATCATATTTGATGTTGCGGGCCAGCTAATTGGCGTAGTAATTACCTCATCCTCTCTATTGCCACTCTCGCCGATACCCAACGCAAGCATCGACAGATGAAGCGCAGCTGTACAGGAGCTAAGCGCCACGGCGTATTCAGAACCGAGTAGGTCGCAAATAGCAGATTCAAACTCGCTGGATCTTGGGCCTGTTGCTAGCCAACCACTGCGTAAACAACGTACAACTTCCTCTATCTCTTCCTCGCCTATTTGAGGCGATGTAAGAGGCAAAAAGGTATTTCGCCGTGCTGAAATTTCTTTCATCTAACTATGCACCTTAAACGCCGAGCACATCAGCAGCACTCAACTCACGCTCCTCAATTAGGACGAGTGCATGAACCATCATCCATCTCTCCAATAAAACAGTTCCCCGCCAGAAAGCTGCGAATTAAGCTGTAAAGTGTCAATTCGTTTTGAGTATTGACTCTGTCGTTCTCTTTTTGTTCTAATCAGCCCCCGAGCCATATGGCCCGGCTGTATGGGGACGGCCAGTGCGTAAACCGGAGACGATAGAGCGCCTATACCTCGACTTTGACGGCTTTTTTGCGTCTGTCATGCAGCAGGCGTTTCCGGCCCTTCGCGGGCACCCGGTTGGCGTCATTCCGTTTGAAACGGACAAGGCGAAATATACGACCGTCATCGCCTGCAGCAAGGAAGCGAAGGCGCAAGGCGTTCAAAACGTCATGCGCACGCCGGACGCGCAAGCGCTTTGCCCGGACATTGTTCTTGTCATGCAGCGGCCCGATTTATTCAGGCGCGCGCATAACGCTTTGCTTAACGAAATCTCATGCGAAATCCCTATCGACACAGCGAAGTCGATTGATGAGCTGACGTGCAAACTCGGGAAGCGTGACATTGTTGATCCGCAAGGGTTGGCGGCGCGTCTTAAAAAACGCATTGCTGAAAATGTCGGTCCGCATATTACTTGCTCAATCGGATTTGCCGCTAATCGGTTGCTCGCTAAGCTAGCCTGTAAAATGGATAAGCCAAACGGTGTAACAATCTGGGAGCCCGAGGGCGCGCTTCAGTATTTATCGGCGCTGCCGTTATCCGAAATTTCCGGCATTGGCGGGCGCATGGAAAAACGCCTGAACAACGCGGGCATTTACACCACCGCACAGTTAACAGCGACACAGCCGAAACAGATGCGCGCCTTATGGGGCAACGTAAACGGCGAACGTATGTGGTACGGCCTTCATGGCTACGACATACAGGCGCAGCCGACCGGGCGCGGCATGTACGGGCATGGGCGCGTTTTGCCGCCGGAGCTTCGAAAACTTGATAAGGCGAGAGATACGGCACGGCTCTTGTTGACGAAAGCAGCACGGCGAATGCGGCGCGATTTCTTCTATGCGAACAAGCTTTGGTTATGGCTGGACCTTCGCGAAGGCGGTTGGTTCGGGCAGCGGGATTTGCCTTGCGTCAATGACGATCAGGCCATTTTAGCTGCGCTATCGCATCTATGGGACAAGGCGGCTTTTGAGTTGCCGCGGCGGCATGAAATCGTTCGCGCTGGCGTCACGCTTCTGGACCTGATGCCTGCGGACGGACGCCAGCTCGATCTGTTTTTGAATGACGACCGCGACCGCCAGCGTTGGGAGCGCATTACGTTTTCAATCGACGCGCTCAATCGGAAATTTGGCAAGCGGGTTGTTTCAGTAGGGCCGTGGAAGCCACCGCCGGGTGGATATGCGGGCGGCAAGATTGCTTACACACGCATTCCTTCAGCGGAGGATTTCTGGTGAGCTGGCTTGATGACATGCACCTGCGCGATTTGGACGATAGCCAGGCGATTGAAGCGACGTGCAATAAGTGCCTGCATACTTGGCTGCAAAGTCCGGTGCAGTTGCTTTTGAAAGTTGACCACCGTGACGTCACGCTTGCCGAAGTCTCGCGTGAACTGAAATGCCGCCGCCCGCACTGCGGTCATTGCGGTGCCCAAATTTCGTTAGTCAGGAATGAAGATACAAGCGGATTCGTTGGCGGAATGCCGTAAAAGGGTCTTAGAAGGGGGAGTGTTTTGAGGAGCCGATTTGCGCAACGTCTGACTAACTATTTGTGGGACTACTCTAACTCAAAAAATACGTGCGCAACTGGCTTATCCTTAGAACCATTAATAGATTCGAGATATGCTGTCACAGTATAATTTTTTAAAATTTGGTTGAGCATAGGTGCACGTAGCCTATTCACATATCCGCACAACTGATTGCGAAGGAAAATGCCGACAGCATTTGGGTCGTATTTATTTTGTGGTTCGTGCCGAAATTCCACCTGGCTATGGAGGATTTGACCAGTAAGATTCTTTGCATAGTAATGGTAACCCACTACTTCGTGAAAATACTGGCAACCTTTAGAAGCAGATTCCAACGTATCAATTATTGAATACCCATCGCTTGCTAATCGTGCTTCGGTATACCCAAGCATTGCGAAAGTGCTGATATTCACATCAGGATTAATACGGAACTGAGCTAAATATTTTTCGTAGTCAGGACGGTCTCGACGTGGCAGGCGTTTGCTTAAAACGTCAAATATTCGCTGAGGTTCGCTGCTGTTCCCTCGGTCATTCCCGAAAAGAACATCAAAACCTTCATTTAGTGCTAGTGAGAAATCTTCGGTATCGCTTAGCCATCTGAAAAGTATTTTATCGCGCTGCCGCTCAAAAATTCCCACAGGAAAATGACGGCGAGACTTGCGCGTATCGACTGGCTTCCAAGCAAGGATCAACTTAGAAGGCTCACAGATTTTTGTAATTAGGCGCATAGGTTCTACTGAAGACACTCCAATAACATAGCGGCTCGTTTATCGACGATTGAACTTACTAGTACGGCTCTCTCGCGGGAAAAGTATGGCTCAACTTTAAAATCAGGCAGTACGGCAAGGGTTTGTTCAAAACAAGCACGCTTTGAGTTTGCTATCCGGTAAATTTCTTCACCGGTTTTTGAGTACAGGTTGAGTAGTTCACTGATTACGTCAAAGTGGCCTTGTGTTTGATTCTTTTCATCACCAGTCATGTGGTGACAGCCTTTAGATACATAGGCTTCAATATCAACGTTGGATATATTATTTTCGGAAAATTCATAGCCTAAGCTAGTTCCATTGTCGAATATTGGCGATAAGCGGTACCGTGCATCTGATAGATCACCAACTCGACGAAGTAAGCCCCAGTTCTCCGGGTGCCGATCAGTGTTTCCAATTAATGCATCAAAGGTAGCTGCCTGCGTCCACCACTCGAGTGGCCTTGTGCAGCCAGCTACGTCACAGGCTCGAATATTTGTCATTAGTGAGTGAGGCCGATCTTCTCTCTGTGCACCATAGGATGGTTCGTAAGCTGACAAGAGCGTATGTCCCGAAGTTAACTCTTGATAATATTTTTCGCGTGGCCGGTATCCGAACCATTCCACTAGAACTCCCGAATTTTGTTCTTCGGAATTGACTGCAAAATAGGCTCTCGGGACGACTATCTCACAATCCATACTTAATGCGTAAGCGAGAATTTCAGACCAAACTTGGTGACAGCGCCAGCCATAGGCAATTTTGTAAAGATAGCGACGATTAGGTCGTATGAACGATTGCGGGGATGTTTCTGGTGATACAAGTAGGCGTTTTGGTTTGGCGCCGACCGGATAAATCGACTCACATAACCAAGAAGAGACATCGATTATCTGATCTGGTTTCTGTAGCAAAACAAATTCAATTCTTGGTCACGTCATTCACTTGGAAAAGAATGACCGCATATCGTCATCTTATTTTTCAGTTGGTAGCTTGACGGTAGCCCATGCTTTCACGACTTCAGTAAGCATGGATGTTAGTCATTATTTTCGTTGTAAAAACAGTCATTTAATGGCTCCCCGAACTGGACTCGAACCAGTGACCCGCTGATTAACAGTCAGCTGCTCTACCAACTGAGCTATCGGGGATCGCCGTTGGAACGCGGGCTATAGCAAAGCCAGGTTACTGAATCCACACCAATTTGCCTGTCCGGCGATAATTTTTTGAGCGGTCAGCCGATGTTCGGCGCCGCTCGAACACAAATGTCACGAATCAGCACTAGAGGGCGAGAGTGTCGCGGATCGTGAGAGTTTCTAGACCCATAAAAGCGAGACGGCCGCGCTTGGGGGAAACGCGGCCGGTACTCACTGTCGTGGGGTATGGTGGGGTATCTTCTCGGGAGAAGACATTATTAAGGTCTCATCAAGATATTAACATAAGGTTAACGGTGGAGCCGCTTATTCAGCGGGCCTCCACAAGGGATTGTCCCGTTTCCTGCCGGAAAGGTCGGCGCCGTAGCGGTGGTCCGTCGCCCCTTGCGCGTCGGCATAATCACTTTCAGAGGATGCGCCTTCACCTAATTGAGGCTGTTTCTCACCGGTCCAAGCCCATCGATAGAAGCGGGCGATATCCGCGCCAACCGCATACATGGCCGGCACGAAAATCAGTGTCACGAACGTTGCGAAGAAGACGCCGAAGGCGAGGGCGACGATCGTCGGCTTGAGAAATTCAGCGTCGGTAGAGCGCTCGAACATTATGGGAAGAAGACCGACAAAGGTCGTGACGGAAGTCAGCATGATCGGACGGAAGCGGCCGACGCCAGCTTTTACGAGGGCTGAGAACGCGCCTTCGCCTTGCGCGCGGAGACGGTTTACATAGTCGATCAAAACCAGATTGTCGTTCACGACCACGCCTGCGGCGGCGCCGACGCCGAAGAAGGAGAATAACGCAAAGTCGAGACCAAACAGGAAATGACCGAAGGCCGCGCCCATATATCCAAACGGGATCGCCGTCATGATTAAGGCGGGCTGCCAGTAAGAGCTGAAGGCGATGGCCAGCAACATATACATGGCGAATAGAGCGACAGCATAAAGCGCCAGGAATTCGCTCATGAATTCGGCTTGTTCCTCTGCGTCGCCGCGCTGAACGACCGACGCCTCAGGGTGACGCCGTTGCCATTCCGGAATGAAGTCCCGGTTATAGCTTTGCATAATCGCTGAACGGTCAACGCCTTCGCGAAGTTCGGCCGTAACGCGGGCCGATCGCTGGCGATCCCGCCGTTCAATTCGTTTATAGCTCGGCGCGAATTTTGCGTCCGCAACCGCAGTCAGCGGAACCTCGCGTCCATCGGACGTGCGTATGCGCATGCGGTCAATCGTCGTGAGAGATTCGCGAGCGGACTTTGGGTAACGAACCATGACCCGAACGTCCTGTCCGCTTCGGGGCAGGCGCTGCACTTCCTCACCGAAGAACGCCTGCCGCACCTGTCCGGAAACGTCAGCAAGCGTGAGGCCAAAACGTTCCGCGCCGGGCTTTAGCTCAATCTGAAGCTCAGGCGTAGCGGACTGCAGGTTATTTCTAACATCGAATACGCCCGGTAAGGTGCGCAGATAGTTTTGAACGTCCACCGTAGCGAGGCGGAGCTCTTCCAGATCCTCGGCCTGTACGCCAAAGGAGAGATCCGGTCCGCCCTGGTTTTGGGTGAAGCCGATATTGATTTCTTCAGCATCCGGTATCGGTCCAAGCTCCTCCCGGAACATTTCTGCAACGTCTTTTGTCGATTCTTTTCGCTTGGTTGCTTCAACGATTGTTACATAAGACGTGATTTCACCTTCGTCGGCCGCAATGTAAATGGCGTCCACGTAATCTTCGTCACCAGCTTTTCCGAGCCTTTCTTTAAGGCTGTTTGCGGCGCGATCGACTTCAGCGAAAATTTGTTCTGTACGAGCGAATGAAGAACCTTCAGGCAGACGAACATTCAACGAAATAAAAGTGCCTTGTATTTCAGGCATGAATTTGAATGAGATCCAGCCTTGCGCCAGCAACGCCACCGCCACGGAAAAAGCGCCAACGAAACCGACAACAGTAAAATACCGGAATTTCAGTGCGGTCCGAATGATCGGGCGGTAAACCTTGTCAGCAACCGTAAGTATGCCTTCAGCAAAACCGCGCTGAAGCTGGTAATAAACGCCCTTCTTATTTTGCGGTTTCATGTGTGAAAGGTGCGCCGGCAGGATCAGGAAGGCTTCAACAAGTGAAAAAGTAAGCGCGTAAATAATCGTCAGGCTTATTTGCCGCGTAAACTGCGCAGCACCGCCGCCAATGAAAAGCCAAGGCGAGAATGCAATCATTGTGGTTAAAACGGCAAAGAACACCGGCTTGATCACAAGCTGGGTGCCAAGGACAGAAGCGTCAGCGCCAGTCGCGTTTCCTTCTTCAACCTGATTGTGGATGCTTTCTCCGACGATGATAGCGTCATCGACGACAACGCCAATGACAAGGAGGAAGCCAAAGATCGACAGGAAGTTTAATGACACGCCGGTCATCGGCATAAAAATAAATGCGCCTGCAAATGACACGGCGATGCCGACAGCGGTCCAGAAAGCGACAGCGGGCCGCAGGAACAACATTAAAATGATGAGCACAAGCAGGAGGCCGATAACAGCGTTCGAAGCAACCAGGTTTAATTGGCCGTTAAA
The DNA here is from genome assembly GCF_028748065.1 of Hyphococcus flavus. Taxonomy (GTDB): domain Bacteria; phylum Pseudomonadota; class Alphaproteobacteria; order Caulobacterales; family Parvularculaceae; genus Hyphococcus; species Hyphococcus flavus. The sequence goes on from NZ_CP118166.1 coordinate 2,385,258, forward strand.
TGGTTCTGCCGCGTCAAACCAGATGTACAATTCAGCCTTGCCATCCAGTTCCTCGTTCTTTTCCTCGACCCATTCATTGATAGCTTTTGAAAGCGTCGTAACGTTTGACGTCTCAGGCGCCATGACGCCCATGCTGATCGAAGGCTTGCCGTTGAGCTGACGGATTTGACGCCGGTCTTCAAAACCATCGACAACGGTTGCAACATCGGAGACCCGGATAACTGAACCGTCAGGATTCTGGCGAACGACAATACGTTCGAATTCTTCCTCGGTATCGGCCAGCGCTCGGGCTGCGATTTGAAGGTTGCCTGTTTCGGTCCGCACCTGGCCGCCCGCGAGGTTGATCGAAGACCCGCGAATAGCGCGTGCAACATCGTCGAAGGTCAGATTATAGCGGCGCAACGCCTCTTCAGAGACCTCGATTGAAACTTCTTCACGCAATTCACCGAAAATGTTGACGATAGGGGAGCCGTTCGGGATTTGCGCCAGTTCATCGCGTAACTCGCGAGCCAACCTGTTAAGTTCTCGAGCGGGCAAGTCGCCATAGAGCCCCATAAACGCGCCGGGGTTACGGTTGCGCCACTGCGTTACGATAGGGGGAAAAGAATCCTGAGGCAGGTTTGATACGCCATCGACACGGTTTTTGACCTCGTTTAAAAAACGCGTGGTGTCGATATTATCGTCGCCTTCAACGTTTAATGAAGCACTTCCTTCCCGGGCTGTAGAGTCTACGTGGACGACGCCATCGATATTTGCGAGCGCCTCTTCGATCCGAAGAATAATTTGTTCTTCAACCTCTCTCGGCGAGGCGCCTGGCCAGGCGACGTTGATTGACGCCCCGGTAAATGCCGCTGAGGGATCAAGTTCCCGTTCCAGACTCATGAACGCAATGGCGCCCGCAACAAAACACGCGACCATCAACAAGTTTGCTGCGACGGAGTTCTTCGTCCACCAGGCAATCAATCCAGTCACAGGTTATCTCCCGAGGTGTTCTGGGCTGTGGAATTGGCGACGGGGCGCGACTCGTCATTTTCCATCGTCGGAGAAATCGAGTCGGGATCGGTCGGGGTGATCTTATCGCCTTCATCCGCGCCGCGTAGGGGCGAGGTGACGATGCGTTCGCCAGCATCTATGCCGCTCGCAATAGTAATCGTATCCCGGTCCGCAGAGACTATGTTCACGGTCCGCGCTTCAAGCTCATCTTCGTTGCTGATGACGTAGACGGTGTTTCTGCCGTAAAGCGCTGAGCGCGGCAGCACGATAGCGTCTTCGTAGGGCTTTCCTTCGATTGTGGCATCGACGAATAAGCCCATGGCCAGCGGCGTCCCGTCAGTTGCGGCGCCTTTACCATAGGGGTCGTCAACAACTGCGATGGCAAAAACCTGTCGCGTTGTCGGATCGATGGCGCCTTCGGTACGAGCGATGCGTCCGCTCCATTCGTGATTTTCGTTGGCGATAAAAGCTGTCATGTGTACTGCCGGACCCGGGTTTTCATCGGTTTCGGAAAACGCGAACGGCAGCCCAAGTTTCGCCAGATCATTGTCTGTCAGAGCCAGTCTGATCTCGGCGACGTCAGTTGAAAAAATTCTGCCGAGCTGCGCGCCCGGGGCCACATATTGGCCAATGCCGGCAATACGTTCTCTTACGCGGCCGTCGAATGGCGCTTTTATAGTTGTGCGTTCAAGGTTTAACTGCGCCGCCCTGTATTCCGCGCGCGCTTGTTCCAGTTGCGGAATGCGCAAAGCAAGCTCAGTCGGGTCCTCGTCAAGGCCAAGGTCTTCGTAGTCTCTGCGGGCAAGTGCTGATTCGGCTTGCTCTTGGGCAAGGCGTGCACGAGCTGCCGCCGCAGTTGCGCGATAAGGTGCGTCTTCAATTTTGATCAGGACATCGCCCTCTTGAAAAGCTCCGCCATTAACGAACGCATCCGATGTAGAGACAACCTGACCGGAAACTTGCGCCGTAAGCGCAATATCCGTTCGTGGGCGAACTTCACCTTGCGCCGATACGTCAAGGGTTACTGATTGCTCCTCTGCAATTGTGTAGAAGACGGTCGGCGGAGCCACTTCCGGCGCCTGACGTTCAAGGTCAGGGCGCATGGAGCCCATCACCGTGATCAAGGCGATAATACCGACAATACCGCCAGCTGTGCCTATGAGGGTGAAAAACTTGCGAAACATGGATACTACCTATTCCCCCGTAACGCTCGCCGATAACGCCGCGAGCTTTTCTTGCGTCAGGAAGTCCCCGCCGATCGCAAGATAAAGTTGAACCCGGTTGGAAACACGTTGCTGTTGCGCCTGGATGTATTGGCTCTCAGCAGAAATGCGTCGTGTCTGCGCATCGAGCAGGTTGAAGATTGTGGCTGCACCGCTGTTGTAACGGCGCTCCGTCAATTCCTCAGCCGCTGCCGCTTCTTCGTAAGCAAGGCGAAGCGCTTCTTCGCGCGTATCAAGAAGTGTTTCAGCGGCAATCGCATTCTCAGCTTCCTGATATGCAATGAGTGCTGTTTGCACATAACCGTAAAGTGACGCTTCGGCTGCGGCCCTTGCGCGCTTTGAGTTTGCAAGCAATCGGCCGCCCTGGAACAACGGCTGGAAGATGCCCGCCGCCATGTTGCCTGCGAGACGCCGTGGGTCAAGAAGGTCGGAGATGTCCGGACCGGACGTTCCCGAACGGGCTGACAAGGTCAGTTGCGGCAGCAGTTGTTTACGCGCCGCGCGCGAACGCAATCCTGCACTCTCCATGCGAGCCTCAGCAGCCACCAAATCCGGCCGACGGGTGAGGATTTCCAGCGGCGTGCCGGCGCCTGCAAGCGGCGGGAGGACAGGCAGGCTTTCAACTGCCTTAAGTTCCGCCGCCGGATAACGTCCGAGCAGTACTTCTAACGCTCTTGATGCTTCCAGCTCCAGCCTCTGGCGTAGCGCTAAGTTTGCCTGGCTTGATCCGAGTGCGGAACGCGAAAGCCGAACATCCAAACTTGATGATACGCCGCGATCATACCGGCGTTCGGTGACGCGCAGGTTGCGCTCACGAGCAACAGTATCACGTTCTGCAAGTTCTCTTTGCTGCCGCGCCTCAATAAGTGCAAACCACGCTTGCGCGACGCGGCCAGCGATTGAAAGTTGAGCGCCTGCAAGATCGGCTCTCGCCGCTGTCGCGTCTTTATAAGAAGCGCGTGTTTCGTCTGTCAGCCTGCCCCATACATCAAGCTCCCAGCTAAAGCTGCCGCCGACTGAAAAGTTATTGATGTAAAGCCTGCTGCTTTGGGCTGCACCCGTCCCGCCACCCGCTTGCGCCGCGGTCGTCGGGTCGGTTACGATTGCGCTTCGCTGTGCGCCGAAATTTGCCCCGATGGTTGGCAGTTGGTTCGAGAGTGTTATCCGAGCGCCGGCGCGGGCTTGCTCAAGGTTCGCCGCCGCCGCGCCAAGATCGTTATTGTTGGCGATGGCTTCGCTGATCAGGTCGCGTAATACCGCATCGTTAAACGACGCCACCCAGTCACCAGTCGGGGTTCCGCCAACTGTGCTGTCAGCCGTCCACTGATCCGGAACATCCGGAAACTGTACGTCGAGCAGTTCCTGATCCACGCTGGCGCATGAAGCCGCCATAAGTGCGAGAAGCGCTACGCCCCCAATTCGCATGGGATCCACTCCTTTTCTTTGTAACGGACCGTTAGGGCCCAAAAATCCGATATTCTTATCGTTGTTGATCATTTACTTGTCTTTTGTGTTCCAATTCCGCAAGCGCCAAGCGGCGGGCAGACGCGGACATGCGGTGAACAGCGTCTCCCCACGGGCCGTAGTCCTGAATACAAAGACATAGGCCGCTGAAAGTTTAGTGAATAAATGGTATCCAGACAGCTCTTTTCGAGGTCGAAAGAGCATAAAAGTTAAACAGATTCATAGTGTTGTTTGGAGGCCACGGCCGGAATCGAACCGGCGTACACGGCTTTGCAGGCCGCTGCGTCACCACTCCGCCACGTGGCCGGAACATGAACCTACCGATTTGTAAGGGGTGGTTCAGGAGCGAGCCGCCCTCATAGCGCGGCGTAAGCCTTTGGTCAAAGGCGTTATTAGCCGCATTTCGATCGCGTTGCACGGAACGGCGGCGGGCTGTATGCCCTCTCCATTCAACCGGCCTGAAGAGAGTTCTGATGGATTACAAGCTTGCGCGGATGCGAATGGTCGACAGCCAGGTACGGCCGAACGATGTCACCGACTTGAGGATTCAAACGGCGATGGAAAACACGCCGAGGGAGATATTCCTGCCCGTTGAACTCCGTGATCAGGCATATGTCGAGCGAGAGCTGAACTATGCTGATGGCCGGTCGATGATAACAGCGCGGGACTTGGCCAAGCTCATTGCAGTCTCAAAACCCAAGCATAACGATCTGACTTTAAACGCGGTTTGCGGCTCGGGCTATTCGACTGCCATTCTGGCGCAACTGGTTGAGATGGTTGTCGCTGTTGAGAGCGATGAAACGCTGGGTGCAGCGGCTCAAGAGCATCTCAACAAGCTCAATATCAACAATGCGGCGGTTATTAGCGGAGATCCTGTTAAAGGCGCTGCGGATCAAGGGCCGTTTGACCTGATATTCTTGGATATGGTCATTGAAAAACGTCCTCAGGAGCTATTGTCGCAACTGAAGGATGGGGGCCGCCTTGCGGCGATATTCCGGGATAATGGCGTTTCCAGCGGCGTGGTCTTTAAGCGTAGCGGCGACTCGATCGCTTCGGCCAAGTACTTTGACTCTTCTGCGAAAACGCCTTTGCCAGGCCTGAACGCTGAAAAAGCCTTCGTATTTTAACAGGATATTCACGCACTTAGTTGTTGAATCCCCTTGAAGATCGACACTGAGCGCTCAGATTATCGCCAGTTCTATGGGTTATGGCGGGATCGAAGAGCGGTTCATGTGTCAGAAATCGCGAGGGGTATAGTGCGTATTAAATCTTGTTTCGCATTTACGGCGGCGGCTCTTGCCATGGTGTCGATTGCATCAGGTGAGTCTCTACGGGATGCGCTAGCCCTTGCTTACGAAACCAACCCGACAATCCGTGCTGAACGGGCGCGTCTCGATGCAACGCGTGAAACGCGCGCGCAGGCATGGGCCGGCGCCTTGCCGCAGATTTCGGCGACGGGAGCATACAACAAAGTAGACAGTACGCAGACCTCTACAATTGCGCAGGATGCTAAGCTCGATACGTTGACGGCGGGCGTGACTGCCGAGCAGCCTATTTTCACAGGCTTCAGAAATTTTAACGCTATCAAACAGGCTGGCGCCCGCATTCGCGCTGGCGGTGCTCAGCTCGTTGCGACTGAGCAGCAGGTTTTGAGCGACGTCGCGACTGCGTATTTCAATGTCCAGCGCAATATGGCTGTGTACGAATTAAATAAACAGAATGTTGCAGTTTTGCTGCGTCAGAAAGACATGGCGCAGGCACGCTTTGACGTCGGTGAGATCACGAAAACCGACGTCGCGCAGGCCGACGCACGCCTGGCTGAAGCGCGCGCAAGGTTGTCAAATGCGCAAGGCGACCTTGCCGTGGCCCGTGCGGCTTACGCGCAACTTGTCGGGCGTATGCCTGGCGATCTTGAAACAGTGGAAACGCTGCCTGAGTTGCCTGAGTCGCTGGAAACCGCGCAGGCATTAGCCCGGAAATTCGCGCCATCGCTCGTCGGCGCGCAAGAGCAAGCTGAAGTTTCCCGCCGTCAGGTATCGATCGCCCGCGGCGCGTTGCTGCCGTCAGTATCACTGACCGCGGGCTACCAGTACGCCGAGGAACCGAATACTTTCATTGAGCAGAGCGAAGATTTATCCTTCGGCGCCAGGGCCAGCGTGCCTCTCTTTGCCGGCGGCGCGAATTATTCTCGCGTACGTGAAGCGAAGGCGTTGCACAGAAGCGATCGCGCGCGTGTCGCCGAAGCCGAACGGCTGGTGGATTCGCAAACTATATCCGCCTGGGAGCGTCTTGTGGCGGCGCGGGCTGTGACGATCTCGGCTGAGGCGTCTGTCGAGGCAAATCGTCTTGCGCTTGAGGGCGTGCGGCAGGAGGCGCTGGTCGGCACGCGCACCACTCTTGATGTGCTGAACGCAGAACAGGAGCTGTTGAATGCCGAAGTGTCGCTGGTCAGCGCGCGCCGGGATGCCCAGTCCGCCGCGTTCTCCTTGTTGGCGGCTGTAGGGGTGTTGACCCCGAGCGCTATCGGGATTGAGGCGGTTTCCGATAATAGCGCGCTGGATCTTTATGAGCGTTAAGATTCGGGTAATCTAAGCCTTGATAACTAAGGCGAAACGCCCGAGAACAGGTGCGCTGCGGCTCAGGCTGCAGGTTGTCTGTCAGCCCCGCTGAAGGGAAAATGATGTCCATGGAAAACGCCCAACCAGAGCCGAGCATGGAAGAAATTCTGGCCTCAATCCGCCGAATTATTTCTGAAGATGACGAGGATCAGGGCTCGACCACCTCAAACACGCCGTCGGCGCAGCCGGTGGCGGAGCATAAGCCGGAAGAGCCAGCAACCCCATTCACGCCGCAATCGAGCCAGGAAGCGGCGCCGGACGCGCCATCCGAGACGGCGCAATCAGACGACGAAGCAGAAACCAGGAACCAAACCGTGGCGGCAGTGATGGAAAATGATACCGAGGAAGATATTCTCGACCGCACGACGGCCGAAGTCGCATCGAGAGCCTTTCACAACCTTTCCCAGTCCGTCAGGGTTTCCGAAGGGCCCGGCAAGACGCTCGAGGACATCGTGACCGAGATGTTGAGGCCTATGGTAAAGGACTGGCTCGACGCTAACCTTCCCGCCATTGTCGAGGAAAAAGTCGAGGAAGAAGTACAACGCGTTGCCCGCCGACGCCGTTAGTTCTTTTTTTCAGAATGATTTAGAAGCCGGCTTTTGAGCCGGCTTTTTTGTAGGCTGTCATGAATATTAGCTATCCAAAAACACGGACTTCAAATCAGGTTGACTATCTTTTCGGCGAAAGGGTGGCTGACCCCTACCGATGGCTGGAAGGCGATGTGCGAGAGAGCAAAGACGTCGCCGCCTGGGTCCAAGCGCAAAATGACATTAGTGGCGGTTATTTGAACGCACTCACCTATAGAAGTGAGATCAAAGCCCGCCTCGGCATGCTTTGGAATTATGAAAAATTCACGCTGCCGACGAAAAGGGGCGAGCGGTGTTTTTTTATGCATAACACCGGCTTGCAAAGCCAGTTTGTGCTTGTTGTCCAGGAAGGCGAAAGACAACCACGCATGCTGCTGGATCCCAATAGCTGGTCTGAAGATGGCGCCACGGCGCTCGCGGCCTATTTTCCCAGCCCGGACGGCAAGTTTGTGGCCTATCAGGTCCAGGATGGCGGTTCGGACTGGCGGACAATCAAGATTGTCAGTGTCGATACAGGTGAGGCGCTTTCCGACAGGATAGACTGGGTCAAGTTTTCCGGTCTCTCCTGGAAAAAAGACGGATCCGGATTTTTTTACTCGCGCTACCCGGAACCTGAGACAGGGGAGGCGTTTCAGAGCCTCAACCACAATCAGGCCGTATATTTTCATGCGATTGGCGATGACCAGCCACAAGATCGACTCATATATGCGCGCGCCGAAAACCCGGAACATGGCTTTGGCGCCGAAGTTTCAAGCGATGGTGAAACGCTCGTCATTACTGTTTGGCGAGGTACTGACGAGCGTTATGAGGTGGTGTTGATAGATCTGAGCACACTTGGCGCCGCGCCAGTTGAACTCATATCGGGTTTCGAGAGCAATTACACCTACATCGCGACGGCGAATAACCGCCACTTTTTCCTTACGGACAGCAATGCCCCTAGAGGCAGGGTTGTTTCGACGCCTGTTGATGACACTGTAGCAGATTGGTTGGAGGTAATACCGGAGAGCGAGAATGTGATCTCTGGCGTCAGTATCGTCGGCGGACGGTTGTTCGCGACGTATATGCAGGATGTAAAATCTGCGGTTCTGACTTTCGATCTAGATGGTGCTTTGATCGGTGATGTGACTTTGCCTGGGGTCGGGACAGCTAGCGGGTTTGGCGGTGAGCCGGAGGATACGGAAACCTTCTTCGGTTTTGAAAGTTTCAATCAACCATACACGCTATATCGGTTCGATGTGGGAACTGGCGATCAGAAAGTGTTCAAACAGCCTGATGCGCCGTTTAATCCTGACGGCTTTGTTGTGCGGCAGGTGTTTTATCCGTCCAAGGATGGAACCGAGATTCCTATGTTTATCGCCCATCGAAAAGATCTCGACCTTTCATCCGCCAAGCCCGCACTTCTTTATGGTTATGGCGGCTTTAACGTGCCCCTGACACCAGCTTTCAGCGTGACGAGGCTGCAATGGATGGAAATGGGCGGGGTTTACGCCGTCGCTAATATTCGTGGCGGTGGTGAGTACGGCAAGGCATGGCATGACGCCGGTCGGCTGCGGAATAAGCAGAATGCGTTTGACGATTTCATCGCGGCTGGTGAATACTTGATCGAAAAAGGTGTAACATCGAAAGACCGGCTCAGCATTTTTGGCGGTTCGAATGGCGGGCTTCTGGTCGGTGCTGTCGTCAATCAGCGCCCCGGTTTATTCGCCGCGGCGATACCGGCTGTTGGCGTCATGGACATGCTGCGCTTTCACAAATTTACGGCCGGGCGTTTCTGGACGGATGATTACGGCGACCCGGATGAGAAAGAGCATTTCAGAAATCTCTACGCCTATTCGCCCTATCATAATATCAATGAGGGGGAGGACTATCCGGCGGTCCTGATAACGACCGCGGACACCGATGATCGCGTCGTGCCGGGGCACAGTTTCAAATACGCCGCCGCGCTGCAGGCGGCGGACATAGGAGATAAGCCGCATCTGATCCGCATCGAAACGCGGGCGGGCCATGGCGCGGGCAAGCCCACCGAGAAGATCATTGAAGAATACGCCGATATGTGGGCGTTTCTTGCGCATCATACGGAGCTGGAGCCGCACTTACCGTAAGACAGGCGAAACAGGTTGAGGATTTGTGTGAGGCCGGATAAACCGGCCTTTCGCATCCGCAACAACAACCGGCCGCCATGCTTGAGAAAAACTTCGATTTTCAGTCCGCCGAAAAGCGCATCTATGAAGCGTGGGAAAAATCCGGCGCGTTCAAACCTTCGGACAGTGGCGAGGCCTATTCCATCGTCATCCCGCCGCCGAACGTTACCGGCTCGCTCCACATGGGCCACGCGCTCAACAATACCTTGCAGGACGTGCTCTGCCGGTTCGAGCGGATGCGCGGCAAGTCGGTCCTCTGGCAGCCGGGAACGGACCATGCGGGCATAGCTACCCAGATGGTGGTCGAGCGTCAGCTCATGGAAAATCAGGAGCCATCCCGCCGGGACATGGGCCGAGAGAAATTCGTCGAGCGCGTGTGGCAGTGGAAGGAACAGTCGGGCGGGCAGATCATCAACCAGCTGAAACGCCTCGGCGCCACTTGTGACTGGTCGCGCGAACGCTTCACCATGGATAAGGGGCTGTCGGAAGCGGTCATCAAGGTTTTCGTCCAGCTCTATAATGAAGGCCTGATTTATCGCGATAAGCGTCTCGTCAACTGGGACCCGAAATTCGAAACGGCGATCTCGGACCTCGAAGTCGAAAACATCGAGACGCAAGGCCATTTCTGGCATTTCAAATATCCGCTGGAAAACGGCGAGACTTACGAATTCCCCATCGCCTATGACGATGACGGCAATCCCACCGAATGGGAAACGCGTGACTATATTTCCATCGCGACAACCCGCCCCGAGACGATGCTAGGCGACGGCGCCGTGGCGGTGCACCCTGACGACAAGCGCTATGCACCAATTGTCGGCAAGAACTGCATCCTGCCGCTGGCGGACCGCCCCATTCCGATCATTACGGATGAATATCCGGACCCGGATTTTGGCTCAGGTGCGGTGAAGATTACCGGCGCGCATGATTTCAACGACTATCAGGTGGCGCTGCGCAACAATATCGAGATGTACGATCTCATGGATTCAAAAGCGCGGATGGTCGACGCCGATTACGTGCCGGAAAAGTATCGGGGCATGGATCGGTACGACGCGCGCAAGGCGGTTGTCGAGGATATCGACGCGCGCGGTTTACTCATTCAGGTCGAAGACAAAAAGATCATGCAGCCCTTTGGCGATCGTTCCGGCGTCGTCATCGAACCGATCCGCACCGACCAGTGGTATGTGGATGCAAAAACGCTCGCCAAACCCGCCATCGAAGCGGTGGAAACCAGCAAGACGCGCATCATTCCAGAAAATTGGTCGAAAACTTACTTTCAGTGGATGCGCAACATCGAACCGTGGTGCGTCTCCCGCCAGCTCTGGTGGGGCCACCGGATACCGGCGTGGTACGGGCCCGATGGGTCGATCTTCGTTGCCGAAACCGAAGAAGAGGCAACGAAAGACGCAATCGCAAAGTACACCAGCGAAGGTTATTCGCTTGAAGAAATAAATGACATGCGTCGACATGAGCATGGCGGTGCGCCATTGCTCGTACGCGATGACGACGTCCTCGACACATGGTTCTCATCCGCCTTGTGGCCGTTCTCGACGCTGGGCTGGCCAGAGAAAACGCCGGAGCTTGAAAAGTTTTATCCGACTTCCACGCTGGTGACGGCGCACGACATCATCTTTTTCTGGGTGGCGCGGATGATGATGGACGGCATCCACTTCATGAAGGAAGTTCCGTTCAAGGACGTTTACATCCACGCGCTGGTTCTCGACGAAAAGGGCCAGAAGATGTCGAAGTCGAAAGGCAACGTCATCGATCCCTTGGTATTGATCGACAAATATGGGGCCGACGCGTTGCGCTTTACGCTTGCGGCGCAGGCGGCTCAGGGGCGCAACATTCGCCTCTCCGAGAGCCGCGTTGAGGGTTACCGCAATTTCGCAACAAAGCTGTGGAACGCCGCGCGTTTCTGCGAAATGAATGAATGCAAGCCGGATGAGTCATTCGATCCGGCGAAGGTGACATCGACGATCAACCAGTGGATTATTCACGAGGCGAATGACTGCGCTGCAGCAGTGACGCGGGAGATCGAAGCGTTCCGATTCAACGACGCGGCGGGCGCCATCTACAAATTTACCTGGAACGTCTTCTGCGACTGGTATCTCGAACTCGCAAAACCGACGCTGCAGGGCGATGACAAAGCGGCGAAAAAAGAAACGCGGGCGGCCGCCGCGTGGGCGCTCGACCGTATTCTGATGCTACTGCATCCGTTCATGCCGTTCGTCACGGAAGAGATTTGGGGCGCGTTTGCGAAACGCGACGCGCTGATTACGGCCGCATGGCCACAGTACGAAGACAAGCTGGCCAACAAGGGCGCGGCTGACGAAGTAAATTGGGCCATTGATCTCATCACCGGCATCCGTTCTGTCCGGCAGGAAATGAATGTGCCGGTCGCGGCGAAAATACCGCTGGCCTTTATCGGTGGTGATGCTGAAGACAAAAAGCGCCTGACCGAACACGGCGACGTTTTGAAACGGCTTGCGCGTCTGTCTGACATCACTGTTGCCGATGCTGCGCCCAAGGGCGCTGTGCAGATAGTTCATGGGGCCGGCACAGTCGCGCTACCCGTAGCTGATTTCATTGATATCGCCGCGGAAAAAGCGCGCCTTGAAAAAGAAAAAATGAAGATCGAAAAGGAAATCGTCGGCATTGACAAGAAGCTCGCCAACAAAAACTTTGTCGATCGCGCGCCGAAGGAAGTCGTTGAGGAACAGCATACACGGCGTGCGGATTATGTTGCTCAGCTCGAAAAACTTGATGGCGCGCTGGCGCGGCTTGCTGACCTTTAAAGCTATCCCAGCTCGGCACGGGCGGCCTTAAAAGCATCTACGCTTCGTTTAATATCTTCCGGCGTCGTCGCCCATGAGCATACTGATATGCGGATCACGCGTCGGCCGAACCATTCTGCGCCTGCGGCCCAGCATTCTCCGCCTTCCTGAACGGCGCGCAATACGCTATTTGTTTCTTCATCTGATTTGCAGGCAAACATCAACTGATTGAATGAGGGTTCCGCCGCCAGTTCAAACCCGGCCTCGGTGATTTCCTGCGCGAACTGTGACGCTCGTTCGCAAAGTAGTGACACTAGATTGTCAACGCCGTCGCGGCCGAGATAGGAAAGCGCCGCCCATACATCGAAAGCGCGCGCGCGGCGTGACAATTCAGGCGTAAAAAACATGCCGTCACGGTCGGCGCCATGTTCAAGATAAGAGCCGGTTGCATGCAGTGCTGTGTTAAGGGCTTCACGGTCTCGGCAAAAGACGACGCCACAGTCATAAGGCGTGTTAAGTGTTTTATGGGCGTCGCACGACCATGACATGGCGTTGTTCATGCCTTCAGTCAGGTGAGCATACTGTTTAGCCGCTGCGGCCCACAGGCCAAATGCGCCGTCAACATGCACCCAGGCGCCAGCATCGTTTGCTTTTGCACACAGTATTTTGAAATCGTCGAAGGCGCCGCCATTCACATTACCGGCCTGCAAAAGAAGCATGGTGCGCTCGTCGAGAGGCGGGACTTTGTCCGTAGCGATCCGTCCATCTCGTCCGGTTTCAACCCATTCTATATTGTCCGTGCCCAGTCCGAGCAAGGTTACCGCTTTGACCACAGTGGCATGAGCCTGTTCACCGGCAATCACGCGCAAGGACGGCGCGCCGGCCAGTCCTTTTGCGTTGATGTCCCAGCCTTGGCGTTGCAACAGCCGCCAGCGCGCCGCCGCAAGACCGCAATAGATTGCGAGAGACGAGCCGCTGACAAAACCGGCGACTGTTTCGGGCGGCAAACCGAATAATGTGCGCAACCAATCCTCGCAGATATCCTCGACTGCGGATGCGGCCGGCGACGTTCGAAAAAGTGGGGCGTTCTGGTCCCATGTATCGCTAAGCAGGCGCGCGGCCCGCGCGACCGGTAAAACGCCGCCCGTGACAAAACCGAAATATCTTCCGCCGATGGAATTCACGCATGCGTTTGAGAATTTTTCCTGCAACTCGTCGATTACGCTGTCGGCGTCTTGTCCGCGTTGGGGAAGGTGACTAGTTGCGCCGCGCGCTTTGCCGATTGCGGTTTCATACGGATATGGCCGCCGCGTCGACGCGTATTCCACGAATGCTTTGGCGTATTCGAACGCGCGCGTAAGCGCTCGCGCGTCCTGCTGTTCTTCGAGCAGGCGTTGTTGCAGATCATCACTCATTCTCTAATCCTGTATTTTCTGCAATTATATACGATTATTTTTGCAATAGGCTTGTGAAAATTCGAAATAAATATAGATTTATCACATATATGACGAAAAAAGATGATATTGACGATCGAATATTGCGCATTTTGGAGGGCGACGGACGCATTTCCAACGCCGATCTCGCCAAAGCAGTAAACCTTTCAGCCTCGGCCTGCCTGCGCCGTGTTCAGGAACTTGAACGAACCGGCGTCATTTCCGGATACCGCGCTGTCCTCAATCGCGACGCTATGGGCGTCGGGTTGATCGCCTATGTGACGGTCGGCCTTTATGAACACACGAAAAAAACGCAAGCTGAATTCGAGCGGGCGATGCGCGCTGCTCCGCAAGTGCGCGAGTGCCATAATGTAACCGGGGCTGTCGAATATCTGTTGCGCGTCGAGGCGGCGGACCTTCCATCCTACAAACATTTCCACACGGAGATTTTGGGCATGACGCCGAAAGTCCAGTCCATAACATCATATATTGTTATGGAAACCACAAAAGACGAACGGTCCTGATATTATCCAAACGCCACCGCCGCAATAGGCGGCAGATAGGCGCTTAACTGCGTCCAGCTTTCGCCGCTGTCATCACTCGCCCAGAGGTTTCCGGTGGTCGATCCCATAATCAGACGGTCGCCGGTTTCATCTACATCCAGCGCGTGACGGAAGACGAGGTCATAGCTTGGTTCTGCCGGCAAGCCGCTGGTTTTTGCGGTGAATGATTTTGCGCCGTCGGTTGTCTTGTTGACGAGGAACTTCGCATCAACCGGCACGCGATACTCATCCTTGATGCCCGGCACCAGCCATGCCGTGTCAGGATTGTTCGGATGCGATGCGACCGCAAAACCGAAATCAGCCGGCGGAATATCATTGATTTCTATGAATGTGTCGCCGCCGTCTCGCGAGAGAAAGACGCCATTATGATGCTGGCACCAGATGGTGTCCGGGTTGTTTGTGCACATGGCGAGACGGTGCGGGTCTTGTGTGTTCAGTTCTTCGGATTGCTCCGGCGGGGTGTAATCAGACCGCAGCCCTTTGCCGGTAAGCCGCCAGTTTTTGCCGCCATCATCGCTCTTCCAGATACCGCCACAGGATATGCCGAGGGTCAGTTTTTTGCTGTCGCGCGGATCGACCAACACAGAATGAATGCCGGGCTTGTCATAGCCGCCGCCGAACCAGCCCTCGCGCTCCGGTCGATCCCATAGTGACTCGATTAAAGTCCAGGTTTCGCCTTTGTCTGAGCTTTTAAAAAGCGCGCCAGGGATCGTCCCGGCCCATATGACGCCTGGCTCGTCATCGCCGCCGGGCTTTAACGTCCAGATAAGGTCAAGCGAAGGCGCGTCTTCATCGCCTTCGCCTGCTTTCGCAAAAGCGGGTGGCGACAGCTCTTTCCAGGTGGCGCCGTCATCGTCAGAACGGTGCAGCTTGCAGCCGAAATGCCCGAGGTTGAGCGCGGCGTAGAGCGCTCCGTCGCGTCTATCTTTCAACACCGCGCTTACGGGTTCGCCGAGGAAATCAGGTTTTCCGGTGCTCCATCCCGACCCATTGCGTTTATAGGTGAACAGTCCTTTGCGGCTTGCGACGTAGAATACATCAGCCATCACTATCCTCCTGAAAGGGCCTGAAAGACGAACACCTGATCCTTGTCCGTAACCGGATCGCTTAAGCGAATGCGGTCGGTGATCATATCGCCATTGATGAAAATATTGACGTGCTTTCTGAGGCGGTCCTGATCGTCAAGTAGATAGGAACGCAAAGGTGCGTTCTCTTCAAAGATACTCTCAAGGACGGCGCGCACGGTATCGCCCGGCGCCTCAGCCGGCGGGCAGGGGATATGCTTTTGCAAATTGTCGGTGAACTCTATACGCGCCATATCGCAGCCTCCGTGCGGGTGATCGGCGTGAATCTATTCGAGCTTTTGAGAGCGGCCCTGTCAATATGAAACGGCTAGCTTGTTTCCGCCAGGAATGAGAGTTGTGTGACCATTGCGTTGCGTGCTTCGGCGTCTCTATCAGTAAGTTTTGTCGGATAGTCACCAGTGAAACAATGGTCGGTAAACGCTGGCGAAGCATCATCACGCTTGCCTTTGCGAAACGCCTTATACAGTCCGTCGAGCGACAGAAAAGCCAGGCTATCCGCGCCAATCATCTGACGGATTTCCTCTACGGTATGATCGACCGCAATCAACTCTTCGTAAGAAGGCGTGTTTATGCCGTAAAAATCGGGGTGCAATATTGGCGGGCAGGCGATGCGCATGTGCACTTCTTTCGCGCCTGCATTACGCAGCATTTCCGTTATTTTGCGAGACGTCGTGCCGCGCACGATGGAGTCATCGATCAGCACGACACGTTTGCCTTCAATCAATCCACGGTTCGGCGAATGTTTGCGCTTAACGCCGGCTTCACGAATTTTCTGCTCCGGCTCGATGAAGGTCCGGCCGATATGATGGCTGCGTATCAACGCCATCTCATATGGCAGGCCGGTTTTTTGCGAATACCCGATAGCAGCCGGGACACCCGAGTCAGGAATTGGCGAGACAAGATCAGCTTCGCATGGCGCTTCCTTGGCGAGGCGTTCGCCGAGGCGTTTGCGCAATTCATAAACGCTTTCGCCGTCAACGACGGAGTTCGGTTTTGCAAAATAGATGAGTTCGAAGATGCATGGACGAGCATGATCGCGTTCAGGAAAAATCTGTCTGCTCTCAATGGAGCCGTCGCCTTTGCAAATCACGACTTCGCCCGGTTTTATGTCGCGAACAAACTTGGCGCCGATGATATCGAGCGCGCATGTTTCTGATGCGAGAATTGGCGCGCCGTCGAGATCGCCCAGCACCAGCGGGCGGATGCCGACCGGGTCGCGTGCGCCAATAAGGCCTTCGGGCGTTAATACCGCAAGCGCGTATGCGCCCTCAATTTGCTTGAGCGCCTCGATGAGCTTGTCGGTAACGGAAAGGTATTGTGAACGCGCTGTGAGTTGCAGGAATATTTCCGAGTCCGATGTCGACTGAAAAATACAACCGCGCCTGACAAGATCCGCCCGCAGCGTTTTGGAGTTAGTCAGATTGCCGTTATGGGCAATGGCGATACCGGTCTGATCGAGGTCAGCATAAAGCGGCTGCACATTGCGAAGCACTGTATCGCCTTGTGTGGAATAACGCGTATGCCCGATGGCGGCGTCTCCATTAAGGCCGCCTAAGGTCGCTGCATCTGAAAAGTTATCCGAGACAAGTCCGAGAAAACGTTCATTGTGAAAATGTTTGCCGTCAAAGCTGGCGATGCCAGCGGCCTCCTGTCCCCTGTGTTGAAGCGCGTGGAGACCTAGCGCCGTCAGGGCGGCGGCATCATTAGTGCCAATGACGCCGAACACGCCGCATTCCTCAATCAATTTAGGCGGACCGACAAGAGCCTCGAGCTCAGCCTTTTGTTTGCGATAAGCGGGACCAGCTTCTTGGAGGTATCTGGCGGCGCGTTCTGTGAAACTCATGGCGGCGTCCTGATCCTCTTTCACGGTCACTGAGGCTGGTCCTCTTGAAGTATGTCGGCAATGGCGTCGAGATCGTCTTCCTCAACCTCTTCCGGCTCCTCGACGGCGCCGGGCGCAGTGGAAGATATGGTCGGGTCTGTGGTGGTGACGGTGGTTACGATTTCGTTCAATCCGTTACGATCGCTGCGCGGATATCCGCTTACCGTCGCGTCAACGCCCTCTTCAGACTGAAGCTTGATTGGCGCATCAAGGTCAGCTGTTTCGGGCGTGAAGGTTTCAAACCAGCTCGCCATGCTGGAAGCGAGTGGTTGCGTCATCGCTGTCTGAACTTCGCTTGGCTGCTTGGCCTCATCGATATAGTACGTGTACCCCAGATATCCGAGACCAATTAGAACAAGACCTCTCACAAATCCGAAAACGCCGCCGCCGATACGGTCAGCCAGCGCCGCACGACCCTCAAGCGGAAATCGCTTCAGTCCGATATGTAGACCGATATGTGCGGCAAGAAAAAAAACAGCGATCAGGACAGCGGCGATAATTGCGGTGCCAAAAAAGCTTCCCGCCTGACCTGTCACCGCCAATAGCGGCTCTATGAACAGGAGGGTCAACCCGCCAGCTATCCCCAAGGCCAGTAGAGTGGACAGTTCACGTAATCCGCCGCGCAAAACGGCAAATGCGGTTGAGAGGCCAACAACCACGACAAACAGGAGATCAAACATTACAAAGCCTGCCTAACAATGTGCCCGCTTACAGCCTACGGCATGAGCATAACTCACGCCGAGTCGCCTTTTCCAGCCAGTCTTACCTAGCGTTGATGGGGAGATTTCTCAACAGCTTTTAAGGCTAATTGCGCGCCCAGGACACCAGATCGGACAAGGTTGAGGCATACGTGATTTTGAGCACGTCCGATTCTGTTCCGGCGGGAGCAAGTGCGCCTGAAAACCCTAGTTTTTGTGCTTCCTTAAAGCGCGCCTCCATCTGGTTAACGGCTCTGACGGCGCCGGAGAGGGCCACCTCGCCAAAGACCACGCAGTCCCGGGGCAAAGGCGTATCGAATAACGAAGAACAAAGGGCAGCCGCCGCTGCAAGGTCAGCTGCTGGTTCAGCGATGCGAAGCCCGCCGGCCACATTCAGGAAGACGTCATGGCGACCGAAATCGAGACCCGCTCTTGCGTCAAGAACGGCCAACAGCATGGATAGCCGTGCGCTGTCCCATCCGACGACGGCTCTGCGCGGTGCGGCGAGCGTGGAAGGTGAGACCAGCGCCTGAATTTCGACGAGCACAGGTCTCGTGCCTTCGATCCCCGCAAACACGGCGGCGCCTGAGACGTCATGGTCGCCGCCCGTCAAAAATAGTTCCGAGGGATTGGCGACTTCTTTCAGTCCTTCACTCGACATCTCAAAGACGCCGATTTCGTGAGCTGCGCCGAAGCGGTTTTTGACCGCGCGCAAAATGCGGAAATCCCGGCCCTGTTCGCTTTCGAAATACATGACCGCGTCAACCATGTGTTCGACGACGCGAGGACCGGCGATTTGGCCATCCTTTGTGACGTGACCAACTAGCAGCAATATCGCGTTTGAAGACTTGGCAAACCGCACCAGTTCCTGTGCGCAAGCGCGAACTTGTGTCACCGTGCCGGGCGCGGCCGGAAGGGCATCCGACCAGAGTGTTTGAATCGAGTCGATAATGACGACGTCCGGTTTTGCTGATTTCAGCGAGGCGATGATGTCTCTCAAGGCCGTTGCAGAAGCTAGGTTTACGGGCGCGCTTTCCGCCTCAAGGCGTCTGGCGCGCAGGCGGATTTGCGATGACGACTCCTCGCCGGAAATATAGGCCACATTGGCGCCGCCGCGAGCGAGGCCTGCAGCGATTTGCAGAAGTAGGGTGGACTTGCCGACGCCCGGGTCGCCGCCGATCAACAGCGCAGATCCGGGGGCCAGCCCCCCGCCGCAGGCTCGGTCGAATTCGTTATTGCCGGTGAGAAGACGCGGGATGTCCTCAGACGCGCCAGCAAGAGACGTGAAATCGAGTTTCTTAGCTTTGGAATTGGATGATCCGGAGCCGAGGGAGCCTGGCGGTCCGGCTTCGGACGCTTCAAGCTCTATAGTGTTCCATTCCCCGCAGGCGTCGCAGCGCCCGGCCCATTTTCCATAGACCGCGCCGCAAGACTGGCAGATATAGGTGTCGGAAGAACGGGCCAATGCAATGTTCCTTTCGCACAGCTTTGCGACGATTGAGGCTCCCGTGCAAGTGCGCATAACCCTCGTATGGACCGAGGTTCGTGCTACAATCTCGTCATGCACGATATAAATTTCGTCAATCCCTACCTTCACGGGCTATACGCGCCGGTGCGCGAAGAAATCAGCGCCGAAAAACTCGAAGTAATTGGGGAAATCCCACGTGATCTTCACGGCGCTTATTTCAGAAACGGGCCGAACCCGAAAACATCCCCAAAGGGAATGCACCACTGGTTCGATGGCGATGGCATGGTGCATGGCGTCTGGTTTGAGAATGGCGAAGCGAGGTATCGAAACCGCTATGTTCAGACGCAAGATCTGAAAGCTAACGGATCCTCAGTATTGGGTGGAATTTTTGATCCTGCGCGTGATGCGCCGGGCAGGAAAGTTCATTATCGCGACACGGCCAATACGGACCTTGTCTATCACAATGGAAAGTTGCTTGCGCTCTGGTATATTTCCGGACAGCCGGTTGCAGTGGATGCGTCAACACTGGAAACAATCTGCACGGAGACGTTTGACGGCGCCTTGCCGAACAATATTTCCGCTCATTCAAAAGTCGACCCGGAGACCGGGGAGCTCGTATTCTTCGACTATTCGCTTTACGAGCCAAAAATGTGGACCGGCACGGTATCGGCGCAGGGTGAGCTGACGCAATTTCAGGAAATTGACTTGCCGGGGCCGCGCTTGCCGCACGACATGGGCATGACGGAAAACTATGTCATCCTGCATGACTTGCCGGTGATCTTTTCGGATAGCGCCATCCGCAATCGCCTGTGGCAAATTCATGTGGCCGATCAGCAGACACGCTTTGGCGTGGTTCCACGTAAAGGTGGGGCGCCCAAATGGTTCGAGTTTCCCACTTGTTATGTCTATCACGTGATCAATGCGTGGGAGGAGGGCGACGACGTCGTTATGGCGGCCTGCAAGATGGTTCCAAACGGTTTTGAGCCTGATGCGAAATACGGGCCCTACGCCGCGATGGCTGATGTGCTGGCGTTGCGGGCGCAACCCTTTGTCTGGCGTATGAACATGAAAACCGGCAAGGCCCGCGAAGAGCAGCTTGATGATGCGCTGTCAGAGTTCCCTGTCGTCAACAACAATTTCGCCGGACGTAAAACTCAATATTCGTATCATGTGATTTTCGATGACTGCATCGAGCAGCGATTTACCGGCCTGTTGAAATATAATTTGCTAACCGGCGCCAGCGAGCGTCATCATTTTCCAAAAGGCGTGTTCGGTTCCGAGCCTGCTTTCGCGCCAAAAGTGAGCGCAGATGGCGAAGACGATGGCTATCTTATCACGTTTACGCAGGACTTTGATGGAAGGTCGGAGGCGCAGGTGATTGACGCGCAAAACATCAGTGCGCCGCCGCTCGCGCGGATCAAACTGCCACAGCGCGTGCCGCTGGGGTTTCACGGGGTTTGGGCGCCTGACGTTTAACAGGCGAAGTTACTCGGCGGCGACTTTTTCATTTGTCACGGCGTCATCGATTTCGCGAGCGAGTTTGGCGGCTTCACGGCGCTTCCACGCACGTCGCCAGCTACGCGGCCAGAAGTATCCGGAAATAGGAATCACGGTTCGCTTGAGGAAAGGCTTGCGTTTTTTCCGTGGTCTCGCCTCCACGATTTCCGCATCATCGTCGCTTTTATTCAGATCGCCTATGATGGTTTCATTCTGAGGCGAATCTTCTGTGACCCCAGGTGGGTTCGGTTGTGGCGCTGGCGATTTGTTGACGGGGGATTGTTCGGGAGTGAGCGAAGCCATGGCGCGTTCGACCGTGCTTGGCTTCTTGCTTTCTGAATTTCCATCCATTGCAGTCGGAGTCGGTTGCGCAGGCGTTTGTGGTGACGCGTTTGTAGGTTGTGCAGATGGCGGCACAGGCATCTTCGGCTGCGACGGCGGTATCGATTGCCTCGGCGTGCCGGGTAGCGCCGGCGCGCCAACGCGGATGACCTTCTGCATATAGGCAGAAGTGGGTCCCACCGCGAGCTTAACCGTCGCCATATCGTTGCCTGAAGGTTCACTGCTTACTGCGTCAGAAGACGCCTCTGGCGCTATTAAACCCTGAGTCCCCGTTTTGTCAGTAGTTTGTGACCCAGCCTCATTGGCGCTGATATCCTGCTGTGGTGCAGCGGGCTTTGACGTTTCCGGGGTTTGGGCTGTTTCCGCAGTGGCGGCTGCTTCCGAAGGAGTGTCAGCGTCTGAGACGGCGGATGAAGTTTGCGCTGCAACATCACCAGGCTTGAAGGCTTCGCTTAAACGCTCTTGAAGCTCTCTCGGTGCGCTGGGCGAAGAGCTCGATGCTGCATCTTCGTCCGAGGCTTCTCGCGGGCTTTCTTTATGGTTCGCTTTGGCTTTGGCCCGTTCAATGGCCGCCGCCTTCCGCTCTGCGCGGGCTTTGGCTTTTTTCGCCAGCATCAGTGCTTTCGCCTTTTCACGGGCTTTGGCTTTTTTCTCCGAGTCGGCTGCTGCTGCTTGCTCTGGTGGGGTTGTGTCTTGGGCGCTCGCGTCTTCATCGTAGTCGAATTGCGCGACGCGTTCATTGAGCCGGTTGATCAGCGCATCTTCTGTTTCGGTTTTTTGTCCCTCTGTTTCTTCGGGTGTTTTTTCAACGGGCGCCTGAACTTCCGGCGCTTCCGTTCTGAAAAGGGCCGCAATATTTTCGGGGCTTAATGGATCGAGTTCCAGAAGCTTTCTGACTTCGTTGATGCCTTGAGGCCGGAAATCCTTAAGGTCGCCCACCTTGCCCAGATGGTTGCCCTGAGCCGCCGTGAATCCAAGTCCTTTCAATGCGGAAAGGGATGCCTGATCCTCTACGCCAACCGCCGTGATAGCCGCGTTCGCGTCATTAGCGACATCAAGCAGGTCGGCAATGGCGGAAAGGCCGGGGCCGCGCACTGTGCGTGCGAAACGAAGAATTGAAGAGCCACCGGTTTTGATCTCATCGAAGGGAAAAGGATCAAGCGAACGCAACAGATCGTTTGCACGCCCGCGAACTTCAATCGCGAGGCGGGCGCCGGTCTCAGACAGCCGTTTGAAATGCTCTGACGCCTTTTCAAGCGGCATATCCACGGGCGGCATTGGGCACTCGAGCGTGATAAGATCGGCCGGAAACTCGTGGTCCCGCAGTAGCTTTACAAAATGGGATGAAAAAGCGTCGTCGCTTAAATCGCTAAGCGCGAGATTAACGGAGATGCCCGGTGCAAAGGGGCCGCGCCAGCTCGTGTAGGCCGTGATGGCGTTATCGAGCACATAGCGCGTGAGCTCGCTCATTCGGCCCTGGCTTTCAAAAAATGAAATAAAGGCCCCAGGCGGCAACAAACCCAGATTGGGATGCCGCCAGCGCACGAACGATTCCATGCGCGCCAAAGCGCCATTTCCCAAGTCAAATATTGGCTGAAAAAGGACTTCGAAGTCCTTGTTTTTCAGTGCATTATCAATGTCGACATTGGAAAGCCGAACCGCTTGTGCGCCCATCCGAAAGCCCTTCCGTCAGCCGATCCGGCCACGCCCGCTAAATCCCATTCCGTCCATGATCCTTGGCGCGGGTTAATTCTCACTGAACGGAACTGGAGAGTCCAAAGAAGACACACCATGCGGCGATTCACAGGGCAGGGTAAACAACTGATTAAGGCTGATTTGGAACGCGGCCAAAAATCGAATCAATAGTCAAATTGTTCGCGAAGGATGCGTTCATCAAGCGACTGTCCCTGGTCAAAAAGCAGCATCATCGAAATATCGCGGCTTTCGCGGGCTTCGACAAACGCCACGTCCCTGACTTCGTGATTATCGGCCACGCCGGAGACCGGTCTTTTTTTGCTTTCGAGAGCTTCCAGTTTGACGGTTGCGTCATGCGGCAACAGAGCGCCACGCCATCGCCGCGGCCGGAACGCGCTGATTGGCGTTAGCGCCAGCATGTGCGCGCTGATCGGTAGTATCGGCCCATGAGCGGAAAGGTTATAGGCGGTGGAACCTGCGGGCGTCGCCAGCAGGACGCCGTCGCAGGTTAGCGAATCCATACGGACCTGACCGTTGATGTAGATGCGCACACGCGCCGACTGACGTGTCTCGCGAAAAAGGGAAACCTCGTTGATCGCCATGGCGGTTTCGACCTTGCCGTCGATCGTGGTCGCTTTCATTTCAAGCGGATGGATAACGGTCGCTTCGGCTGCCGCTATCCGCTCAGGCAAGTTTTCGAGTGGCGCATCATTCATCATGAAGCCGACGGTGCCGCGATTGAAACCATAGATTGGCTTGCGCGATGTCATATATTTGCGCAGCACGTCCAGCATGAAACCGTCGCCGCCGACCGCGACAATCACATCGCACTCGGTGACGGAATGATCGCCGTAGCGCTTTTTGAGTTGTTTTCCCGTTTCGATCGCGGACGGTTTTTCGCTCGACAGAATGCAAAGCCTGATATTCCGGGCGTCACGTGGGATTTCCGAGAATGAAGATGATGAACTTTCCTCTTGCCCGGCGCCGCTGGTTGTGTTCCGGTTTCTGAAACGATGACCGAAAAGTCTCATTAGCCTCATGCCCCTCGATTTACCCGCCGCTCATGCCGCCGCGACTATACGGGAAAGTTTTACCCGCGTCAGGGGCGACAGTGAAAGGCTCATAAAACCGCTCACGCCTGAGGACTGCATGATACAGTCCATGCCCGAGGCGAGCCCGGCAAAGTGGAACCTTGCCCACACAAGCTGGTTTTTCGAGACCTTTATTCTCAAATCTCATGCGGCTGGTTATCGGCCCTATCATAATGATTTCGGATATTTGTTTAATTCTTATTACAACCAAATCGGCGAACGGCATCCGCGGGCTGAACGAGGCATGCTTTCCAGGCCTTCGTTAGAAGATGTTTTGTCATACCGGGCGCATGTGGACGAGGCTGTTGTGCGCCTCTTGGAAAGGGCGGACGATGAAACTCTCGCCGCCATAGCGCCTTTGATTGTGCTGGGCTGCGCCCATGAAGAACAGCATCAGGAATTATTGCTCACTGATCTTCAGCACGGTCTTTATCAAAATGCGCTGATGCCGGCTGTCTATAAATATGACAATGACGATTTGGTTGAGGCGCCGGCGCTGGACTGGCGTGAGATGGAAGGCGGCGTTTGCAATATTGGCTGGGAAGGAGAGGGGTTTTCATTCGATAACGAAGGGCCTCGCCACAAAGTTTATCTGCACCCGTTTGAGCTATCCAACCGGCCCGTCACAAATGCGGAGTTCATCGCCTTTATTGAAGACGGCGGTTATCAAAACCCTGTGCATTGGTTGTCTGATGCATGGGATGTCGTCAACAAGGAAGAATGGCAATGCCCTCTTTACTGGCGCAAGGCGGATGACGGGTGGCGTCAATACTCGCTATTTGGCGAGGCGCCCGTTAATCCGCATGCACCCGTTTGTCATGTGAGTTTTTACGAGGCGGATGCTTATGCAAGCTGGGCAGGCGTTAGGCTGCCCACGGAGTTTGAATGGGAAGCCGCGGCCTCACTTTTTCCGCTGAAAGGCAGATTTCTTCAGAACGGTTCTCCGCGCCGTCCCGCTCCGGCCGAGGGAGATGACAAACTGGTGCAGCTTTTCGGCGACGTTTGGGAATGGACAGCGTCTCCTTACATTGCTTATCCGGGTTTTGCGCCGCCCGCCGGCGCCGTTGGTGAGTATAACGGCAAGTTCATGTCCGGGCAGATGGTGCTGAAGGGCGGCTCATGTGCGACGCCGGAAGGGCATCTGCGTGTGAGTTACCGGAATTTCTTCTATCCGTGGATGCGCTGGCAATTTTCAGGTTTCCGGCTTGCGCGCGACTGCAAGTAATCGATGAAATTTCATCCCAATCCCTTTAAATTGATGACAAAGATAATCTCAGGAGTGAATGATGAGTGCTGACGGCAACGCAAATGACGCCCTTGGTCAGGCGCCGGGCTTTTCCATGCCTGATCCGCAAAGCCTGCCATCGCTTAAAGGCAAGGTCAGCGATGAGGAGTGGCGATTGAGGTGTGACCTTGCCGCCACCTATCGTCTCGCCGCCCTCTACGGTTGGGACGATATGATCTTCACGCACATATCCGTGCGTTGCCCTGATGAAGGCGGAAAAGAACGTTTTCTGATTAATCCGTATGGGGTGTTTTTTGATGAGATGACCGCGTCGTCGCTGTTGAAGATCGATGTCGACGGCAACAAAGTGGATGAAAGCCCTTACTTCGCGAATGCTGCCGGATTTACCATTCATTCCGCGCTACACATGGCGAGAGACGATGCCCATGCAGTGCTGCACCTGCATTCGCCTTACGGCGTTGCCGTGTCGGCCCAGCAAGGCGGGTTAAAACGATACACGCAGTTCGCTATGATCGTTCACGACGATCTCGCCTATCATGACTATGAAGGCATCGCGACCGACCTTGATGAGCGCGAACGGCTTGTCAAAGACCTTGGCAACCATAATTTTTTCATGCTGCGCAATCACGGTACGCTCACGGTTGGTCCGAACTGCGCCATCGCTTTCTTGCGGATGTATTTTCTTGAGCAAGCTTGCAAGACGCAAATTCTCGCGCAGTCCGACACGAAAGAGCCTTTAGAGGAAAAGCCGGCCATGGGCGCCAAAGTGCTGCAACAGGGCGCGCCGGCGTTCGTTCCCGGCCTCGGTGATAATCTCGCCTGGCCCGGACTGATCCGCAAACTTAACCGCGAAAACCCAGGGTTTGATGTTTAGTCAGCGTCAGACGTCAGTGTTTTGATGTAAGCGATCATCGCTGCGCGTTTTTCTGCATCGCGCTGACCCACATAAGCCATGCGATTGCCGCGCATGAAGCCTTGTGGATTTTCCAGAAATGCGTCCAGTGAAGCGTCGTCCCAAATCACATCCGATTGGGCGAGGGCGTTGGTGTAGGCGAAGCCTTCCACCTGTCCGGCCTGCCGCCCATAAACGCCGAAAAGATTGGGGCCGATGCGGTTTGCGCCGCCTTCATCAACAGTATGGCAAGTGGCGCAAGTCTCCTGGCTGAAAATGCGCCGGCCCATTTCAGCCGGGCTCAATTCGGTCTCTGCGCTCGATGACTGAGCGGCGGCGGCGCTATCGCCTGCGCTGGAGGCGTCCTGTCCGCAACTGGCGAGCAGGATGAAAGCGGCGATGGCGAGAGAATTTTTGGTCACGAGCAAGGATCCCCAATTTTTTACGTTTGCCGGGTTATAAGCCCCTAGTCATGGCGAGGGCAATCCGTTATGAGGCCCGCTTTGGCGCCCCTATAGCTCAGCTGGTAGAGCAACTGATTTGTAATCAGTAGGTCCGCGGTTCGAGTCCGTGTGGGGGCACCATAAAACAGAGTCAGACAATAATCTGGACTCAAGCTGGTTATTCATTCCCGACATTTCTGTCGCCTGTGCAACCAGCAAACAGGATGCATTGCGCTTTGGGTTTAAAATAATTTTCCGGTTAATTAAGAGTGCTTTGATGCTGTTTGCGAGCTGCCTTTAGGTCGGTCGAGACTTGCTCCAAATCGAACCGAAAAGGCCCGATGTGAGGCAAAGCCTCAGGGCCTGAGGTTAAAAAATTGCTCCAGATCATTTCACCGAATTCCAGCGTTATGTCACAGACCACGGCGCTACATCCTGTAAAGCCGCACCGACAGCTGGCTAAGTTGAAGCATTTGAGAACAGCCGACTCACATAAAAGACTAATATCATCGAGAGCTAAAATTGGATCGGCCAGATCATACGCGGAAAGGGGAATATATTCGCCGGATAAATCAAATTCTTCGAGGAAATTCTTGCCGTCGATAAAAATACTGGCGCACGTATACGGGCCGGGGCTGAGGTGGAAGCTCAGAACATTGAGTGATTTATCGCTCTTATCAATCATTATACTGACTCAATAACCTTGCTTAACACAAAGGCATATCTGTTGCTGCCTATATCCGAGATTACCATCCTGTGCCCAGTCTGTATCATTAGAAAACAACAAGTAGGACGCATCAAGCGGCAGCCCAATGCAGTGTTTACGCTTGCTGTCAGTTCGCAGTTCGAATCCGTGCGGGCGCCATTAACAAAAAGCGGGCCATTAAAGACCCGCTTTTGTTCGTTAAACCAATTGTAAAAAGTTACTGAGCCATCGAACGCAGCATCCATGCTGTTTTCTCGTGCGTCTGGATGCGAACGGTAAGCAAGTCCGCGCTGGCTGCGTCTCCAGCGTCTTCTGCTGTGGAAAGACCCTCGCGGGCGCGCTTAATCAGCGTTTCATGGTCTGAGAGCAGTCGTTTGACCATTTCTCCAGCAGCTGGCGGCTTGGTGTCTGCATTATCAATCGCGGAAAGATCAGCGAACTGTTTACCGCTTGTAGGTGCGAAAACGCCAAGTGCGCGGACGCGTTCCGCTATTTCATCGAGCGCCGCCCACATTTCACGATATTGCTCCTCAAACATGACGTGGAGCGTGTGGAATTGCGGGCCTGTAACATTCCAGTGATAGGCGTGGGTCTTCATATACAGAGAATAGGTGTCGGCCAGCGTCGCATTGAGCGCCTCTGCGACGGCGTTACGCGCGTTCTCTGCAAGGCCAATATCAACGGTCGACATATCTTGAATCTCCTGTTTCTGTTTGTTGTAGAGACTAAATAGCGGCGGCGACGCCTTCAATCAAATTGATAATGGTGATTATTTCATTCGAAATAATCGATATTATCAGCGCAGCGATGACGCAAAGCGGTGGATTCGCGTACAGGCTTCCCGAAGCTCTTCAGTCGAGGCGGCGTAAGAAACCCTGAAGAAGGGCGCTAAACCAAACGCTGCCCCGAAAACGGCGGCGACGCCCTCAGCCTCAAGCAATTCGCGGGCGAAATCCTCGTCATTGCTGATGACGGCGCCGTCCGGCGTCTTTTTGCCGATTACGCCGGCGCAGGAGGGATAGACGTAGAATGCGCCTTCCGGTTTTGCGCATGAAATGCCGTCTGCGTCATTCAGCATATCAACCACCATGTCACGGCGCGCCTTGAACGCGGCGTTGCGTTCGTCAAGGAATGACTGGTCGCCGTTCAGCGCCGCGACGCTCGCCCACTGGCTGATGGAGCATGGGTTAGACGTCGATTGCGACATGACTTTTGACATGGCTTTGATCAGCGGCTGCGGGCCGCCCGCATAACCAATGCGCCAGCCCGTCATCGCGTACGCTTTGGATGCACCGTTAACCGTCAGTGTACGATCATAAAGCGCCGGTTCAATTTGCGCAGGGGTTGTGAACTCAAATCCGCCATAGACAATATGCTCATACATATCATCGGTCATGACCCAGATATCTGGGTGTTTTAAAAGAACGTCCGTCAGCGCTTTCAGTTCATCGCGGGAGTAGGCGGCTCCTGTGGGATTGGATGGCGAATTGAAAATGAACCACTTGGTGCGCGGTGTGATGGCTTTTTCAAGCGTCTCTGGAGTGAGTTTGAAATTGGTTTCAGCGCCAGCTTCTACGAAAACCGGTTCGCCGCCGGCAAGCAAGGCCATGTCCGGATAAGAAACCCAATAAGGCGCTGGTATGATGACTTCATCGCCCGGGTTCAGCGTTGCAACAAGAGCGTTGTAAAGAACAGCCTTGCCGCCGGGCGCGACGGTAATCTGTGATGCGTCGTATGAAAGGTCATTATCGCGTTTGAACTTCGCGATGATCGCTTCTTTTAATTCAGGGATGCCGTCCACGGCGGTATATTTGGTCTTGCCGTCGCGGATCGCCTTGATCGCTGCTTCCTTGACAAAATCGGGCGTATCGAAATCCGGTTCGCCGGCGCCAAGTGAGATAATGTCCCGACCGGCTGCTTTTAATTCTCGTGCTTTCTGCGTGACAGCAAGTGTGGGGGAAGGCTTTACTCGCGCCAGCGCGGCGGAGGAACGAAATTCACTCATTCGGATGGCTCCAGCAGTTGCGACAAAGCTGTGTAGCGCGATGCTGCGCTGCAACCAATGCCTATATTTCCGCTCATTTCTCGGACGGTCATTTCCGAAATAACCTGTCGGGTCGCAAATTGCGTAGAGCTGCGGTTGTCTTCCCGATTTGGGGCGATTTCATGCAAGGCCATGTTTTTACAAGAAAAACTGTCACTGCTGGGGAAAAATAATATCCTGTGACAGCCGTAACTTTTAGTTTGCCGCCCGCTCAGGATGTGATTTCATAGACAAGAGCGGGGGCAACATAGGAGCGCCTATGATTGCGGAATTACAGACCGCGATTTCACAGGTTCCGAGTAAAAAGGCGAGGCTTAAAGGTCTGACGCAAGTGGAAAGCGTCAGGATCAAAGTTGAGCGCGCAGCGTTGCTATTCAGGGGTGCTCCGGTGGCGATTGTCGCCAGCGCCGTGAACGGCGTCATTGCAACGGCGATCGCCTGGACGAGTATCGATCATACGATTTTGCTTTCATGGTTTGGCGCGATTATGGCGATTGCTATGTTGCGTGCCGGCTTGTGGTTGCGCTTTCGGATGGGCGGCATGTCTGCACGAAACATGTCGCGGTTCGCCCGCCTGCATGTTTTTTTCATGGCGCTGAACGGCGCCGTATGGGGCGCGCTCGCGCCAATCTTCGCCATGCATGGTGTTGTAGGCCACGCCTTTTTGGCGTTCGTCATCGCCGGAATGACAGCGGCGTCGATAGTATCGGCCGGTGCGTCATGGCGGGCGGTGTTGGCGTTTAACATACCAGCTTTAACACCGCTTGCGGCGACATATGCGCTTACGGCGGGAACGAACGGTGCTGCGATCGCAGCCGTTGTTGTATTTTACGGAATTGCGACGGCGTATCTCGCGCTTGCCACACAACGAATGATTGATCGTTCGATTCTGTTGCACACAAAGAATGACAAGCTGCTTTCTGTTCTCCGCCGCCGCGTTGATGATACGCATACGGCGGAACAGCGGTTTCGCGCGCTCGTGGAATCATCACTTGACGTAACGATCATTTTTTCACCGGAAGGAAAGGTTATCTACGCCAGCCCGTCAGCGGAAAAATCGTTTGGCGTGCCAACGGGATTGCTGCTCGGTAAAACGACAAAACAGCTCGTGCACCCCGACGACATGCAGCTCTTTCGCGCCGTGGGGGAGAAAGCGTTGTCCCAGCTTGGCGAGGTGAAACCATTGCCGCATGTGTGTATGCGCGGGTCTGATGATGGCGACTATGTAGCGCTGGGCGGACGGCTGACGAATATGCTTTACGTGCCGGGGGTCGAGGGGTTCGTTTTCAGCGGCGGGCGCCTTGAAGGCGATGGCGCAGCCCGGCACATTCATGCCGCTGAGTAAGCTGACATAACCCGCTTGCATCCGGTTGGAACCATTGGCATTAGCTGGCGTTTACATTCTAAACGGCCAGCCCGGAGTTTTCCCGTTTGACTGACCAAGAAAAGTCGCCCACGTCGGCGAAAAAGAAAATCAAGAGAAAACCTCGCACGCGAATTGGCTGGCGGGAATGGGCGGCGCTTCCGGATCTCGATGTTGAAAGAATAAACGCCAAAATCGATACGGGCGCGAAAACGTCAGCGATTCATGCGTTCCGGATCCGCGAAATCGAGTTGGAAGATAAGCCGCATGTAGAATTTTTTCTGCATCCTGTTCAACGACGCAAACATCCTGAGGTTTACTGTTGCGCTCCCATCGCTGACAAACGCGTTATTCGAAGTTCCAACGGCCAGGAAGAGGAACGCTTTGTCATTGCAACAAGGTTGCGTTTAGGCCAGCGATTTTGGAAGATCGACCTTACCTTGACCAACCGTGACGCCATGGGGTTTCGTTTCCTGATTGGGCGTGACGCGCTGCGTCGGAAATTTCTGATTGATCCTGGCGCTTCATATTTACTTGACCGTGCAGAGAAAGGAGAGCCGAAATGAAGCTGGCTCTAATGTGCCGTAACGCCGAACTTTATTCACATAAGCGAATTGTCGAGGCTGCCGAAGCGCGCGGTCATGAGATTGATGTCATTGATCACTTGCGTTGCTACATCAACATCACTTCGCATCGTCCAACCGTGCGTTATCGCGGCGAGGAGCTGCCTTACTTCGATTGTGTGATCCCACGCATAGGTGCATCGGTTACATTCTACGGCACAGCCGTATTGAGGCAGTTTGAGATGATGGGGGTTTATCCCGTAAACGAGTCCGTCGCGATCAGCCGGTCTCGCGATAAGTTACGGTCATTGCAGCTTTTGGCGAGAAGAGGCATCGGCCTGCCGGTGACAGTGTTTGCTCACCGTACAAGCCGTGCGGAAGAGATTCTCGACATGATCGGCGGCGCACCGGTAGTGATCAAGCTGCTGGAAGGCACGCAAGGGATCGGTGTTGTTCTCGGCGAAACCCAAAAAGGCGCTGAGTCCATAATTCAGGCATTTGGCGGCGTGAACACCAATATTCTCGTTCAGGAATTTATCAAGGAAGCAGGCGGTGAGGACATCCGTTGCATTGTTATAGGCGACAAGGTCGTTGCTTCGATGAAGCGCAAGGGCAAAGAGGGAGATTTCCGGTCAAATATTCATCGCGGCGGTTCAGCGGAAAAGGTGAAAATTACACCCCAAGAGCGATCAACTGCTGTCAGCGCGGCCAAGGCCATGGGACTAAACTTCTGCGGCGTTGACATGCTGCGGTCCAATCATGGTCCCGTGGTTATGGAGGTGAATTCGTCGCCGGGTTTGGAAGGAATTGAAAAATCTACGGGCGCCGATGTGGCCGGCGGCCTTATGGATTTTATCGAAAAAAACGCAAAACACGGAAAAACCAAAACAAAGGGCAAGGGGTGATCGGACGGCTGACAATCGCAAGGATTTGCTTGTTAAGCCTCACCCGAATGGGTGACTAACCTTTTTTCCTATGGCTTGAGCCTTGCGGTGCGAGGCGCGGCATGATGCACTTTGCCAAAATGGAGGAGCATCATGCAAAAGGTTGTCGGCATTGGCGGGTTCTTTTTCAGATCTAAAGACCCGGACAAGCTCGCGAAATGGTATGAAGAACATCTTGGGATCAATGTTGTTCCCAGCGACTACGACACGCCGGGATGGCGTTCCGAAGCAGGCACAACCGTGTTTGCGCCGTTCAAGGAAGATACGGCTTTTTTCGGCGATATGAAAAATCAGTGGATGATCAATTTTCGCGTGAAAGATCTCGACGCTCTGGCGGCGCAGCTTGAAAAAGCCGGTGTCAAAGTGGAGATCGATCCGGAAGAATACCCAAATGGCCGGTTCGCACAAATGAATGACCCGGAAGGCAATCCCATCCAGCTCTGGCAGCCGGGTGGTTGCGATCCGGGTTAGTCAAACAGGCTCGACACGGATTCTTCATTGGCGATGCGGCGGATCGCTTCGGCAAGCAAAGTAGCGATGGAAACCTGTTCGATCTTCGGGCACTCGGCGACTTCGGGGCGAGCCTGAATGGAGTCTGTCACAAGAAGGCGCGTCATTGCTTCTGACTTCATGACACGTCGTTCCGCATGGTCAGAGAGAACGCCATGGGTGATGCAGGCCGAGACGCTCCTGGCGCCCTTTTCCATCAACGCTTCGGCGGCATTGCATAGCGTACCGCCGGAATCGACGATATCGTCGAAGATCACGCAGTGGCGGTCTTTGACTTCGCCGATGATGTTCATCACTTCGGAAAGACCGGGTCCTTCGCGCCGTTTATCGACGATAGCGAGCGGGCGATCCTTCAAGCGTTTGGCGAGCGCGCGCGCACGAACCACACCGCCCACATCCGGCGAGACAACCGTTACCTTGTCCAGCTCACCGTTATAGATTTCACGAATGCGGCGTTCGAATTCCTTCACGGCGTAAAGGTTATCTGTCGGGATATCGAAAAAGCCTTGAATCTGCCCTGCGTGAAGATCGACAGTCAGAACGCGATCTGCGCCGGCGCTGGTGATGAGGTTTGCAACAAGCTTTGCTGAAATCGGCGTGCGCGGTCCGGCTTTGCGATCCTGGCGGGCGTAGCCAAAATAGGGGATCACCGCTGTGATGCGGCTGGCGGAAGCTCGGCTCAGCGCATCCATGGTGATAAGGAGCTCCATCAGGTTGTCGTTTGCGGGATATGCGGTGGATTGAAGGACGAATACGTCCTCGCCGCGTACGTTTTCCTGAATTTCGACGAAGACCTCGCCATCCTTGAAGGTTTTTATCTCCGCCATGGCGGGGGAAGTGCCGAGTTTCCGGCAGATCGCTTCGCTTAAATTACGATTGGAATTTCCGGCGATGAGTTTCATGAAATCCGTCCCCTGCATCCCCTGACAGCAAAAGTTTCATGACGGTTTCTTGAAGGTTTCGCAACCCGTGAAGTGTGCGTTTTTTACATCAATGCGATGGCGGATAGGTTGCGGCCATAATCTGAAAGTCCATCGCGTCGCATGGCGCGGTAGCTGAAGAACCGATTCGGCGTGCCTAGCGTGCAAATGTTCGTATCTTCGGTTTTGGTTACGCCGCATGTGGAAATTCTCCACAAGCCGAAGGAAACAAGATCAAACTGGCGTTTTTCGTCATTTTTCCCCGGTGCAAAGAAACGCTCTGCTTCACTGTAGCGGCTGGTGAATTGCTCAAAGAGGTCAAGGCCGACTTCGAAGTTTGGCTGACGCAGACATGGCCCAATAGCCGCGCCAATATTTTCACGGGCCGCCCCAAGCTCAACCATTGTCTCTACAGTGTTTTCCAATACGCCAGCCAGCGCGCCGCGCCAACCAGCATGAGCTGCGCCGATGATTCGCGCTTGCGGGTCAGCGAACAAAAACGGCATGCAATCGGCCGCCAGAACGCCGATGGCGACACCCGGCGTCTTCGTCACCAGCGCGTCGACTTTTTCCGCGCCGTTTCGCCATGGTTCATCCACAACCATCACATCCGGTGAATGCGTTTGATAGCTGGTCAGAAGATGGTCAGGCCGTACGCCGAGAACGCTCGCGCATCGCGCACGATTTTCCGCCACGTCATCCTGATTGTCGCCGGAACCCGGCCCCGTATTCAGTGAGTCGTAAGGCGGATTTGAAACGCCGCCATCCCTGGTGAAAAAAGCATGGGCCACGCCTGAAGCATCCAGCAGCGGCGACACAAGATATGGCGGAACAGCGCTCACGTCTCAAACCCCGCCGGCGTCGGAAGGGACGGAGATGACAAGCACATGACTTTGAAGATTTCTCCCATTCCCTGCGGCGATGCGATGCGCATGGCGCCGTTTCGAATCTCCTCAGCGCGTTTCTCGTCCTGACCCTTGCATAAGGCTTCAACGCGCAAGGTGAGCCCAAGCCGATCAAGAAACCTTCCTTGAGTAACAGGTCCATGAGCAGTAACGCCGTCTTCAATCGCGATAGTGGCGAGTGCTTCAAAGTCGACATGTGCGGTGAGGTCAGCGCGGCCCGGCGATGACAGCGGCGGCCAGTAACGATGATCGCGCACAGCCTGGAGCGTGTCGCCAAAGCCTCGTTCCATGTGACCGTAATCTATGATCAAGGCATGGCCGCCATGCTCTTTTAAAGTGGCGCATATGTGGGAGACGAATTCCTGTGCCGGAAGATTCAACTCAAAGACGTCGCCAACATCGCTGTCGGTAAGGTCAGGCAAATCAAAATCTGACGGCGGCGGTGTTTCAGCAAGCGTGAATGCAAGTTCGGTTTTGCTTTCATCGAGGCCAACAAGCCGCTCACGCCAGCCTGCCTCTACGCGCTCAAACTGGCGGACCGGCAGGCAATCGAAAAATTCGTTGGCAATGATCAGTGACGGCGCCGGTGAAATGTCAGCATACTCGTCAGCCCATAAGGGCTTTGCTTCCGTTGCTTTCAGACGCTTTTGCTGTTCAAGCCGCAACCGGCCTGATGTTTCCAGCAGCCAGACTTGCGCAGCTTTGGCGAAGCCAGGGCGGAGCCGCGCCGCTCGCAGCATGTCTTCCATTAAGACGCCTCGGCCCGGTCCAAGCTCAATGAGATTGAAATTTTTCGGCGCGCCCATGGCCTGCCAGGTTTCAATCAACCACAGACCGATGAGCTCGCCGAACACCTGGCTGATTTCCGGCGCCGTCGTAAAATCACCGTCGCCGCCGATGGGCGTCCGGCTCATGTAATATCCCTCATGGGGATGACCGAGCGCGTCGGACATATAGTCAGCGATTGTGATCGGCCCTTTGAGCTTGATCAGATCTATGAGGCGTTCTTCAAGAGGCGTCGTTTCAGCCACAGGCGCCTGTTCGCTCATGAGGCGGCCTTTTTATTCGTTGCTGCCTGTACATTCCGTGTACGCCAGATCAACCAGCCGCCAAGCGCAACCATGGGCACGGAAAGCAACATGCCCATTGTCAGGCCAAGCGGGAAGTCAGGCATATGCGCGTCCGGCTCGCGGAAGTATTCAACAAAAATGCGTGAAGCCGCGTATCCGGCGAGAAACAACCCGATCGCGGCGCCGGGGCGTTTCAAAAACCCGAAGGAATGCGTGGCGATGCGGATGATGATAAAAAGTACAATGCCTTCCAAGGCAGCCTCGTAAAGCTGACTCGGGTGACGCGGTACGGCTAGCGGGTCGGTGGGAAACACCATCGACCAGGGCCCGTCCCACGGACGGCCGTATAGTTCTGCGTTGATGAAGTTGGCGATGCGGCCAAAGAACAGCCCAATCGGCGCAGCGCAGGCAAAGAGATCGCCCAGAGATAACGGGTTCAGTTTATGTTTTCTGGCAAAGAAAAAGCCGACGAGGGTGACCCCGATCAGTCCGCCATGAAACGACATGCCGCCGTTCCACATCATCAGCGCCGGCGGGAATGGCAAGAAGCCAAGGATAGGTTCCCATGGCTGCAAGAGCAGGGACGGCTCGTAGAATAGGACATAGCCAATCCGTCCGCCTGCCATGACGCCAATGGCCACCCAGAAAATGACGTCATCCAGCAGCGCTTTCGTGATCGGCGCGCCTGTCTTTCCCCAAATGACGGAATTCTTGATGAGACGCGTCAGATACCACCAGCCCGCCGCCAGCCCCCCGATATAGGCCAGGGAATACCAGCGAATCGGCAACGGGCCGAGTTGCAGCGCCACAGGGTCGATTGATGGATAGGGAAGGCTCATGACAATACTGATCCGGCTGGCTAACACATTTCGTGCGTCTCAATAACGCGCTTTGACGCCCCTGTCGCCCTACCATTCAAAGGCCTATATTACCGTTCCAGACAGGAGCCCTAAATGCAGACCCAAAGCGCCATATTTGATGAAATCGCGAAGCTGATGACGGAAGCTGCGGGCGCCGCTGACGGCGTCCGGCGCGAAGCAGAGACAGTGATGAAAAGCCGTCTGCAGTCCTTGCTGGCGGATATGGACCTTGTCACGCGCGAAGAGTTTGAGGTTGTGCAGGAGATGGCGCGCACGGCCCGTGAAGAAAACGATGCGTTGAAGGCGCGAATCGAAGCGCTGGAAAATCGTTAATTCCCACAGAAGATTGCGGAAAATCAGTTAGATCGAATCATTTCACGGCGTCCCGAATCGCCGCGTCATGTCGGTTGCGCGTGACAGAAGAATGTCGCGCTAACCGGGAAAAGGGGCGCTGATGTCGATCGAGTTGATCCGCAAGCCAAAGCAACATGAAAATCCGCTGAGAGCGCTGGAAGCTGCAGCCGCTGGGTTGGAGTTTGAAATGGAGCGCGCAGGCGACAACGAACTGCATGTGATGCTGCCGGGCGTGTGGCGCGATATCGGATTGTGGTTCACTTGGCGTCCGGAACTGTCGACGCTTCAGATGGGCGCGCCGCTGGACCTGAAG
The DNA here is from genome assembly GCF_028748065.1 of Hyphococcus flavus. Classification (GTDB taxonomy): domain Bacteria; phylum Pseudomonadota; class Alphaproteobacteria; order Caulobacterales; family Parvularculaceae; genus Hyphococcus; species Hyphococcus flavus. The sequence continues at coordinate 2,421,945 of NZ_CP118166.1, forward strand.
GCGCCGGCTGGGCGATTGGATGAGGCGAGCAGGCTTGTCGTCATGGTCAATGAACGGTTGTGGATCGGTCATTTCGATCTGTGGACGGATGATCATTCCATTGTCTATCGCAATTCCGCATTACTGCCCGCTGAAGGCGGCATTGATAATGTGCAAGGTGAGGCGCTGATCCGCGCCGCCAGCGAGGCGGTGGACAGGTTCTATCCTGCGTTCAACTTCCTGATCTGGGGCGGCAAGTCGCCGGATGACGCGCTGCAAGCCTCGCTCTTTGATACGGCAGGCAACGCCTGAGACTTATCTGACGTTTTCAAAACAGCCCTGACGCGTTATGGATGGCCCATGACCGATAAACCATCTGTGGCATTGGTTGGCGCGGGCTCCATGGGCGGCGCGCTGTTGCGGGGCTGGCTGGAAACCGGCGCCATCGACATTGCGCATTCCGCTGTTTTCGATCCCGGCATCAGCGCGGACATGACGGTATTGTGCAAAAGCCGCGAGCTGTCCTTAAACCCTGAAATTGAAACCGGCTATGACGTTCTCGTGGTTGCGGTAAAGCCGCAGATGGCGGCGAAGGCGCTGCCACAGTATGCAGCCATCGCTAAGGACGCGATTGTTGTTTCGGTCATGGCTGGAAAAAGCACTAACAATATTTCTGCTGCATTAGGCGGCGCCGTGCGCATTGCGCGGGCGATGCCAAATCTGCCGGCAGCGATCGGGAAGGGAATTTCCGGCCTGTACGCAACGGAGACGATCGATGCGGCGGGACGCGACGTTGTTGAGCACTTGTTGCGCGCTGCCGGAAAGGTCACGTGGGTTGAAACGGAAGAAGCCATAGACTTCGTCACGGCTGTTTCGGGCTCCGGGCCTGCCTATTTCTTTTTGCTGACGGAAACGCTGGCAGATGCGGGTGAGGCTTTGGGTTTGGATAAACAGGCCGCAGCAGTGCTGGCGCGCGCAACATTGGCGGGAGCTGGCGCGTTGATAGATGTTGAAACACGCACGCCGGCTGAAATGCGAAAAGCCGTGACATCGCCGGGCGGGACAACCGAAGCCGCACTGAATATTTTGGAGGGTGACAGCCACGCCTTACGAGCGCTGGTGAAAGATGCGGTGGCCGCCGCCGCGAAACGCGCAAAAGAGTTGACGAACTAGGGTTTCATACAGGAAAACATCAGATCGGCAGGCGTATAGTCGCCTTAAGGCCGCCATAGTCAGATTTATCGAGCGAAACATCACCGCCATGGGCGCGGGCGACATCCCGCACAATTGTCAGTCCCATGCCGACGCCGCTTTCATTCTGATTACGTGCGGCGTCAAGTCGAACGAAGGGTTTGAATACATCCTCGTATTGTTCCGGTGCGATGCCGGGTCCGTCGTCGTCGACTGTAATCTCCACAAAGCGATCCGTACGCCGAGCGCTCAGCCAGACATTGTCAGCATAGCGCAGTCCATTGTTCACCAGATTGCTGGTCGCCCTGTGCAATGCGCTGCGCCGGGCGGTAATTGAAACATTCGATGGCGCCGCCGCAATGATGCATCGGCCCGATCTTTCGACGTTGCTTGTGATCTCATCAAACAAGCTGGCGACTCTAAAGGATTTCGGCTCTTCATCGACAGCTTCGTTTCTTGCGAAGTCGAGATAGGCTTCCACCATCTTTTCCATCTCGAGCACGTCACTGCGTAGCGCATTTATCTCATCGCCGTTCGGCTGCATGGCCAGCGCAAGCTTTATACGCGTGAGCGGCGTTCTGAGATCGTGGCTGACGCCGGCGAGCATGGCCGTGCGCTGTTCAAGATGGCGTTTGATGCGTTCGCGCATGGCGATAAACGCGTATCCCGCTTTTCTGACTTCCGTCGCGCCAGTAGGGCGATAGTCCGGGGAATCACGGCCCCGGCCAAATGCTTCGGCCGCGTTGGCGAGCCGCAGAATGGAGCGCACCTGATTGCGCATGAAAATAATGGCAGTTGCGCCAATCAGGATAGATGTTGCGATAAGCCAAAATAGAAAGATAGGCCCGGTTGTTGCGAATACCCGATCGCGCTGAGCAAAGAATATCAGCGCGCCATCACCCAATTGCACTCTGATCTCAACATCGTTTGGCCAGCTTTGCGTATTCATCCAATAGGGCCAGGCAAGGGCGCGCCTTAGTCGTCTGTCCAGGGTGGCGTTGTAAACATTGAACCGCGCAAGCTGGTTGTCTTCGGGGATTTGCATCGCAGGCGCATAGCGCACGCGAATGTCCAGATCCTCGAGCGCTTCATTCATAAGCTGCGTGCGCTCAGTATCCGTTTCAGCGTTTTCATATTGCCTTGAGATCAGCGCAATTTGTCCCGCCACATTTTCTGAAAGGTTTGCTGTCACCAAATCCCAATGACGCACGAAGAAAATATAGGTGACCAGAGATTGCGTAATAAATATCGGCAGGATGACGATCAGCAGAATGCGTGCATAGAGACTTTTAGGGAAATAGCGGCGGATCATTATCAGTCCGCCATCAATGCATAACCGACGCCGCGTACGGTCTGAAGGTATATCGGCGCGCGCGGGTCTTCTTCAATTTTCTTGCGCAACCGCGTGACCTGGACATCCACGGAGCGTTCCATGCCTGCATCAGACTGTTGCGCAAGGGCTTCCCGGCTGATGGGCTCTCGCGGTTTCTGTGCAAGGGCGCGCAGCAGCGATGCTTCGCCTGCGGTCAGCCGCACAAGCTCACCATTCTTTCTCAGCTCGCCACGGCCAATGGAAAAATTACAATCACCGAACTGAACTTCCTTGCGCGACAGTTGCGCCGGTTTTGATCTTCGCAACAGGCTATTGACGCGCAGAAGCAATTCGCGCGGTTCGAATGGCTTCGACAGATAGTCGTCCGCTCCTGCTTCAAGACCTTCGATGCGATCTTCAGGCAAGCCGCGCGCGGTCAGCAGCAAAATTGGCACATTGGAAATATCTCGAACAAATTTCGTTAGTGAAAACCCGGTTTCGCCGGGCATCATTACGTCGAAAATAAATAAATCGAAGTCGAAAGCTGCTATCAGCGAACGCGCCTGAGTCGCATCAGCGGCGATTGACGCGCGGAAACCGGATTCTGCAAGATAGCGCTTAAGGAGCGTGCGTATTCGGTCGTCGTCATCGACGACCAGTATATGCGAGGCATCGTCGTAGTTGGCTTTTTTATTCATTGCGTCCGGTTACTATCGTTCGGTTCCTTCAATAGCGCAAAAGCACTTTTGATATAACCGGCGCCGGTCCAAGCCGTCAGAACGGCCGCCAGCCAAAGCACCCCGCCGGCTGCCGGACGAAGACTTTCGCCTACCGCGCCCAAAGGCGCGGCGGCAAGCAGCAGGCCAGCAGCGGCAAGTTGGGCTGTTGTTTTCCACTTGGCGAGCACTGTAACGCGCAGGGTTGTTCCTTTTGGTCCCAAAGCCTCACGCAAGCCACTGACAATAAGTTCGCGCAAGATAATAACCAGGACGGCGATAACGCCATATCCATGAATAACGCCGTTCCGCGTTAATAAAATAAGTGCGGCGGTGACCAGCAGCTTATCAGCCAGCGGGTCGAGCGCCGCGCCGAGAGCAGACGTTTCGCCACGCGTCCGCGCAACATAGCCGTCAAAAAAATCCGTGATCGCTGCGATGATAAAAATCGCCAACGCCGCTTTCATGTTCCATGACACATTCGCCAGAAAAGCAAATGCAAAAGGAATGATCAGCACTATTCGCGTGAAGGTCAGAACATTGGCCATGACCGCAGCTTAAGCTGCGCCGCAGGCGAGCGCCAGCCATGCTAACCGTTGCTGTCGTCATCGCCCCAGATGCGTTTCCACCAGGGTTCCGACTTCGGCGGGTCGAAGCTTTGCGCGCCTTCATTCATTTTCTCACGGATGTCATCGATATTCCATCCAGTGAGATTGGCGAGGGTCTGGGCTTCTTTCTCAAAACGCTTCGGCAGGTTTGCGCGATAGTCTTCAGCGGCTTCGCACGTAGTATCGCCTTTGTAAGGGTGTCTCAACACATAGCGGCCCTGAAAATTCGACTTGTCACCGGTCTCCTTGAGCACAAGGTCTTCGGGGAATGTCTGCGCGTCATAAGAAACATGAAGTCTTGTCACGTAGACGTCCTGCGCCTGCGGTCCCGGACGGCGCGGTTGAATGCCGGCGCCGTCATTGTCGAGCCAGTAAACGCCAAGCTCACGCAATTCCTGTGACGACAACGGATCGGCTGCGCACGGATCACACCAATTCATGTTCCAGGCATATTCCATGAAAACAGCGCGGCCGTTTTCTTTCTCAACTTGCTCGTCGAACATGGATTTATAAAACGATCCGAACTCATCCTTGACGTAAAGCGGAATATCCATACCGGTTGGCAGTTTTACGGTGCGATAGTTTGTGGTTTCAATACGGCCGGAGCGCGTCAGACCGAAAACGAAAAGCTCTTGCTTACCGTCCGCGTTTACCGTGCCAAGTCTTATCGGCAGTTGGAACTTCGGCGACTCGAATGCGATCTGCAGCGGTCGCAGGTATTTAAGGCCCGTCTCGGCTTGTTCTTCAAGATTGACCTTTGCGACGAAAAACTTGGTGCCTTGCTTTATATAGCTGCCGAGTGTCGCTTCGGCGCCGTCGGGCAGCTTATATCCGTTCTCGACGAGCCATTGCGCTAGCCCGCCGGACTGTTCCGCGGAAAGGATTTGGATGTCATATTCGCCGACTGTGTATTCAGCTTCGATCGTAACGCCGAGACTGTCGCGCTCGCCTTCCGCAACGCCGTCTTCCATGACGGCGGTGGGCGCCGCCATCTGCAGCGCTTCCTTGCGATAAACCGTACACGGGTCCCCGTCAAAATACTCGACAAGGCGCGGGGCCGTGTAGGCGTCAAGGTGATCGATGATGGCGTTATCCGTGACGTGGATCTGCTCTTCCTGCAACACAACCGGCACAGGGATGACCATGGCGAATTCTTTCAAGTCGCCTTGATAATCGTTCGCCATGGTGATGACCGTGCGATCATTGTCGCGCATGATTGCGACTTTGGACGCCTTGTTGAAAAGCTTTGTGTCCGCCTTGGCTACGTAAAAGCCGCAAAACGCAACGGCGCCGCTGGTTAGCGCGATGGCTGCTGTGGCTGAGGCGGCGGCGAAAAGCGCTTTCTTGAGCGAGCGATGCATGAGAACTCCTGACTTTTATTCTGCGGGATAAAGATGCGGCGCCGGTTCAGTCCGGCGGGATTTTTCCGGTATGCGCAATTTGGGCGTCGATACTGGATCGCCCCACTGATAGCGCGGTGAAGGATCGAATAACTCGAGAAACGGTCGTGCGATGCAGACAATCGCCAGCGCGTAAAACAGCCCGTCGGCGATGTAAAAATGATAGGTAAGGACATAGGCGATCAGCGCTGCGCTCACGGAAAATACAGCGCGTGCGATGGAACCGTCCGGCGTCGTCTTTGGATCTGAGATCATAAAGAACGCAAACAGGATCAATGCGCCATTCTGTAGTCTTAACAATGGAATTGCCAATGGATCGCCCAACCAAATGGCGCGAACGAAGATGAGCGCGGCGAATGCGCCGAGGAAAATCAACGGCACGTCAAAGCGGGCGGCGCGATAGGTGACAAAGAGGCCTGCGCCAGCGAGCAGCATGGCGAACCACAGCGCCGTGCCCCATTGACCGGGTGTCGTCCAGGCGGCGTTCAACAGCGGCCCTTCGGACAGTAACAGCAGGGCGACGATCCCGGCGTTTGCGGGATTGAAAATATGCTTATTGTGAATGCGGAACATGAACTTCGAGCCAACGCCGATAAGGGCGGCGATGATCAGTGGCGTTACGCCGTCAGCCCTTAAGAGTAGAGAAAGAGATAACGTCGTCACCAGCGCGCTGCGCGGATCGAAACGGGTCGCGGTCATGACGGAGCCAAGGTATTGCGCGAAAAGCGCTGCTGTAGCGATGCTGGCGACCTGTATTGGGGTAATCGCGAAAGCACGCATGGCGAGACCGAATGCCAAGACCGCTGACAAAGTCAGGATCTGGTAGTGGCGGGGGTCCCGGAATAAAGAGATTTGCATCTTCAGCAATACCGCATGCTTGGCTCGAAGCTCCCTTCTGACCGATGAGTTAGGCCGAAACGAGGCGGGGCGGGGGAGGATTGATGGCGATAACGGGTTTCCGAAATGCTTGCCTGCGGGCGGGCTAAACGTAAACGAAGCGTTTCCGGCATTAGTAAAACGACAAATGATTGCCGTTAAGACGGCGCCAAGATATGGGCTCGTCTGAGCGGGGCATTCAATTGATAGCGCGTTTCTATAACTTTCTTAGATATTTCACGGACTGGTGGGCTCTTATCGTCCTTGCCTGCTTGCTCATTTACGCCAGGATGTGGCGGCTCAACTACTATTGCGCCAATTCAGTAGTGAATGAGCCATCAGACAAAATCCGATGCAGCAAGTTTATGGGCGGGCATACGGACGAGCGGTTCTTTACTGACCACGTATTCGTTCATACCACGCTTGAGCAGGCTGCAATCTTTCTGCTGATCCTTTTTGCGCCGCGTTTATTACTTGCGTGTATGAACTTCTATTATCGAAGCAAGAACAACAGTGATTTGATCGTGGATCGCTGATGGTATCTAGCCGTCATGGAAATGGTCGTAGATCTTTTGTGCAAGAGCCGCTGAAACGCCTTCCACAGCTTGCAAGTCTTTTGGCTTTGCGCGAGCAATCTCTTTCGCTGAACCGAAATGGTTAAGTAGCGCGCGTTTTCTTTTCGCACCGATGCCAGGCACCGCGTCTAGCGGATTTGCCGCGATTGCTTTTTTGCGCTTGGCGCGATGGGCGCCAATAGCGAAACGATGAGCTTCGTCGCGCATGCGCTGCAAGACAAAAAGACCCGGGTCACGGGGGGGCAGCATGAAAGGCTCGCGTCCCGACATGACGATCTGCTCGCCGGTGGCCGCCATGGTCCGGTCTATGCGTTTGCCGCCGTCTTCGGTTTCGCGCCGTCCCTTCGCAACACCTATGATTGTGATGCCTTCGGCTTCCGGGTCGGCGCCAAGTTCTTTCAGCGCGTCAAGTACTACACTCAATTGCCCCTTGCCGCCATCTATGATGATCAGATCAGGCCGCTCCGCGTTTTCGTCTTTCATCAGGCGCGCAAAACGCCGTGTGATAACTTCGCGCATCATGCCGAAATCATCGCCAGCGGCGAGGCTTTCTGTTTTGATATTGAACTTGCGATACTGGTTTTTGACGAATCCTTCCGGCCCGGCAACGATCATGGCGCCGACCGCGTTCGCCCCCTGAATGTGAGAGTTGTCGTAGACTTCAATCCGCTCCGGCGGCGCCTCAAGAGCCAGAATGTCGGCTAGCTGGCGCAGGCTCTTTTGCTGACTTGCGGATTCCGCCATGCGCCGGGACAATGACTCGCGCGCGTTAAGCCCCGCTGATTTTACAAGATCGCGCTTTGCGCCCCTTTGCGGCTGAGTGATCGCGACATTGCGCTCAGCCCGAAGCGACAGGGCTTGCATCAACAGACCCGCCTGCGGCGGCGTATGCGAGACCAGAATAAGCCGCGGCGGTTCGCGCGAGTCATAAAATTGTGCAATGAACGCATCGAGGATGGCTTCAGGCTCATCTTCCTTGTCATGTTTCGGGAAATAGGCGTGGTTGCCCCAGTTCTGGCCGCCACGGAAGAAAAAAACCTGCACGCAAGACTGTCCGCCTTCGGAGTGAATGGCGAAAACATCAGCTTCCTCCACCCCGCCGGGATTTATATCTTGCGCGCCTTGAATATACGATAGCGCGCGAATGCGATCGCGTAGTGCGGCAGCGCGTTCAAAATCAAGATCGGTCGAAGCAGCTTCCATCTGTTCAGAGAGAGTTCGCTGCACCTTGGCGCTTTCGCCGGAAAGAAACGTTTTTGCTTCATTGACGAGCGCCAGATAATCTTCCTTGCTGATCAGATCGACGCATGGCGCTGCGCATCGTTTTATCTGATGCAACAGGCAGGGGCGCGTGCGGCCCTCGTAAACGCTGTCGGTGCAAGAGCGCAAAAGAAATGCTTTTTGTAGTGTGTTTAGCGTGCGATTGACTGCGCCGGCCGAAGCGAACGGACCATAATAGGCGCCTTCACGTTTTCGTGCGCCGCGATGTTTCAGGATTTGCGGTGCTTCGTGGTCTTCCGCGACGAGAATGTAGGGGAATGATTTGTCATCACGCAGAATTACATTGTAGCGCGGCTTTAGCTGCTTGATGAGATTTGCCTCAAGCAACAAAGCTTCTGTTTCTGTCGCTGTGACGACAAACTCCATCGCGCATGTTTCTGCGATCATTCGCATAATGCGGTTCGAGTGCCCGCCGCCCTTGGCGTATGAAGAAACCCGTGCTTTCAGGCTTTTCGCCTTACCCACGTACAAAACGTCGCCTTTTGCATTGATCATGCGATAAACGCCGGGCTTGGCGGGCAGGCGTGTTACGTGGTCCGCGATCAAATCTGCGCCCTTCAATGGCGCGGCTTTGCTGACGGAAGTTTCGATTTCGGGGCTCATCGTATATTGGTTAACCAGGCGTTCACGTTCCAGGTTGTACTTTAACATGAGCTAGTCGCGCCAGGTTATAAGGTCAAATGTCAGCGGAGCTGAAAAGCAAGTCGGACATATCGATTGTCCTGTTCCTGTTCACGGCGCTCGCCGTCTTCGGCGTCGCTGGCGGCGGGTATTTCGTCCATGACTATGCACGGGCGCGAGCGAGCGTTTCATGGCCGGCCGTTGATGGAATTGTCCTGAGCCAGCTTGACGATGAACATGCAAAAGTGCGCTATGTTTATTCCATCGGTGGGCGTAGCTATGAAGCTACGCGCGAACGGATGTTTTTGTCCCGGCTCTTTTCTGAGAAAGAGCGCGATTACCGTCCGGGTGAGAAGGTAACTGTTTACGTCAATCCGCAAGACCATGGATTTGCTGTGCTGCGCCCCGGCGGTGCTGGCGTCGCCTTTATTTTGTGCTCCATACTGAGCGGGCTTGCGGTCTTCTTTGGTTTCGGCGGGGTCTTCTGGGCGCTATCGCGAAGTTCCGATTCTGATTTCGCTCTTGCAGAAGATGCAGCTTAGGCAATCGCTGTTTATTTTTTTCGGGTGATTTCAACGCCTGCCGCTTCGGCTTCATCGATGGCGTTGGGTTTTGTTATGCGCACCATGACGGAAAGCACCATGGGATGCGCCAGCGCCAGGCTGGCTACTTTCTCTGCTAGCGTTTCAACGAGCTTTATATGTCCTTGCGCGATGATGGATTTGACGCCCTGCGTCATGCGATCATAGCAGACCACATCCTCAAGCTTGTCGCTTTCAGGATTTGCTGGCTCGATAACATCGAGTTCCAGATCAATCCTGACTGGCTGGGGGGCGCTTTTTTCAGTTTCGTAAGCGCCAATATAAGCGTCGAGTAATAACCCCCGAACAAAGACCCTGCGCTGAGGCGCGCTCGCAACACGCGGCAGCGGTGTGACATCTAGCGGACGCTGTTCTCCCATGACTATTCCTTTACCAGTACATCTGGCGTGCGCCAGCCCAGATGCTGCCCGCCGTCTACGGCGATCATCTGCCCCGTAACTGAGGCAGCCGATATCAAATAGACGAGGGCGTCGCAAATATCGCCCGGCGTAGCCCCCTTGCCAAGGATTGTAGAGCCGGTCTGTTGCTCCCAATCCTGATCAGACTGGCGAGCGTTTTTAAGGGTTGGTCCAGGCCCGATGGCGTTGACGCGAATTCCCTTTGGCCCAAGTGCCTGCGCTAAGGTTACGGTCAGCGTGTGCAGGGCGGCTTTTGACACCGTGTAGGAGAGAAACTGCGGTGTGAGTTTTAGCACCCGTTGATCGATGACGTTGATGATTTGAGCGCCCTCGCTGGCTTGCGCGGCGAAATCCTGAGCCAGCTTTAACGGCGCGCGCAAATTCGTTTCGATGTGCTTGTCCCAGCTCGCGCGCGTCATGGTTTCGATATCGTCGAACTCAAAAACAGATGCGTTGTTGACGAGCAGTGAGAGGGGACCAAGGCTTTCGCACGCCCTATTGATCAATGTCGAAACTTCGGTTTCATTCGATAAGTCCGCCTTAAGTGTGGCGGCGGTTTTGCCTTTTGCTATTACTTCACTAGCGACCGCTTCAGCGTCTTTTGTGGAACTGTTGTAGTGAACGCCGACGTCAAATCCCTGATCGGCAAGCGTTAAGGCAAGCGCCCGGCCTATCCGCACGCCTGCGCCAGTGACAAGCGCCGCGGGCACAGATCAAAGTCCCCCGGAAGAAACGGTGATGAGGAAAAGAAACCCGACATAAGCGAGGAAGAACAGGCCGCCGGATAGACGCCCGACATCACGCCTTGTCAGTATGAAAGCCGTAATTGCAACCGAAGCCAACACCATTACTGGAATATCGGCGCGCAGGGATTCCGGATCGAACACCGCCGTACCGGCAAGGCCAGCCGCGCCGCCAACGGCGAGAAGGTTGAAAATATTCGACCCGACAACGCCGCCAATGGCGACGTCAGCCTTTTTATGAAAAGCGGCGGCCATAACAGTTGCCAGTTCCGGCAGCGACGTTCCAAAAGCGACAATCGTTAATCCGATGATTTCTTCCCTGACGCCAAGTCCGGCGGCAAGGCTTGCGCCGTTGCTCACAAGAAGGTGCGCGCCAAGCGGCAAACCGATCAGGCCTGCTGCAAGGAAGGCGATGGTTTTCATCGTGACGCCGTTTGAGGATTGATATTCCTCGACTTCGTCAATTACAGGCTCCGATGTTTTGGAAATACTCGCGCGAATCCACATGTACGCGACATAAACAATGATGCCCGCGAACAGGCCGGCGCCAATGGTCGTGTCGATAAACCCAGGCCCGTATGCAGCGGCTACGAATGCGCCGGTGGCGAGCATCATGAATGCTGCATGCCGGCGCAAGCCAAGAACATGCGTGCTGATTGGATAGATGAGCGCGGGTAATCCGAGCACGAGGAAAATATTCGCAATGTTCGAGCCGATGATATTGCCGAGCGCGATGCCGTCATTACCACTCATGACGGCTTGAACCGAAACGACCATTTCCGGTGCGGATGTCCCGAACGCGACAATCGTAAGGCTGACGATCAGGGCGGGGATATTCAACGCGGCGGCGAGATTGACCGCGCCGCGCACCAGCATGTCGCCGGCGACCAACAAAATGGCGAGGCCAAGAATTAGGAATGCGACTTGGTGGACGATCTCCGGGATCATACAAGCCTTTGCGTTATGCAGCGGTTCAAAACGGAGCGCCTAGAGCTGATGGCGTTCTCCAGCGAAATATATGACGATATGGGAAGCCGCTTGCTGACTTGAAGACCGTTGTCTGGAAAATCCTGCGGCTGATTCCCGGCAAGCGTCAGTCAATGCTGCCTTTTTCCAGAAGATTCAAAAGCGCAAAAACGAGAACAAAAACGACAATGGCCGCGACTGCCATCCATCCTGGACCCATGGTAAAACCCCTCTAATTCGTAGCTGGCATCTTATAGGGGCGCTCGCGCCGGGCGTCACCCCCTGACATGCGGGCCAATCAGGCGTCCGCAAAGTGAGAATACACCTCAAATTTTGGATAAAACGCTCTGGTCGGACAAACCACTTTTTCACACGGCGGTCATTAGGCTCTTGGCGGGTTCAAAAAGGGCGGGCTTATGCACAGCGAAGTATTGGAAAAGCCGGTCAGGGTCACGGAACGGCGCCTGACCGAGCGGATACGCCAGAAGTGGGCTACGTTGGCGAGAGGGCGGCTTCCGTCCTTGCGTGAGATAGAAAACCTCAATCTGGGGCTTGATCGCGATTATTGTTTCGCGGTGGACCTGCGCCTTTCAGACATTCTGCCATATTTCGTTTTCATGGGAGATGAGCTGTCGCGTTACTCAACGCTTTACCCTATGGGCGATCCGCGACGAGAAAAAACCTTGCTTGATACGGCGATTGGCAAGATCGACGAAGCGGCGCTGACGAGGCAACCCGTCAATTATGATGCTGTCACGAGGCTGGATAACGGGCGCCGGATCGCCTTTCGGACCATCCTGCTGCCGGTGGCGGAGAACGGCCGCGACGTGAGTCATGTCTTTGGCGCCGCTAAAGGCAAGGGGATTTGATCCGGCCCCATGTCAAATCGTGAACAATTTTAACAAAATTACCCGTCCGGAAAAAATCGTCAGCTTACGACCCTGTCGTAGAGTTCAGGTTCTGAAGGGCTTAAATTTTACGCGGGGGCGAAATGCTTAGCGATGTTGCTGAACTGTTTGGAGAAGTTGCCGAAGCGCCGGCCAGAGACCGGCGTATAACACGGCGTCTTGTTGATCTGTGGGCGCGCGCGGCGCGCGGACAGTTCCCAAGCTGGGCGGCGATGCAGGAGATGGATTTCGGCGAGGATCAGGACTGGCTCTTTGTTGTTGACCTCGAAAAAAGCGTCGGGTTCCCGTATTTTATTTTTATCGGTGACCGGCTCGCCAAACTTTCAGATGTACATCTGAGCGGCGAAGATGATTGGACGCTCACGGTTCTCGATAAGGCGACAGCCGATGTCTATGCGGCGGTAGCGGGTGAAGCGCCGCATTTTCGGGAAGACACGTTAATCCTGTGCGACGGTCGCAGATTATTGTTCCGTTCGGTCACCGCGCCGCTCGCCGATGATGGAACGACCATTACTCACGTCATCGGCGCGGCTACCGGCCGGTTGGCTGTTGAGGTCGAACCGACCTTAAAGCTTGTTGAGTAGTTCTTGAGCAAACTCGCAGCTTTATACTTTCATTGAGGCGATTTAAGCGGATATCAACTCTGCAAGCGACGTGCGCAGGCTGAAAACCGCGCCGCTTGCCGAGCCGCTCTGCTGCGATTAGGTTCGCGCCAAATTCAAGAGCTCCCGGCGTCGTCAGGCGTGTGAGCGAGCATAATTTGGCGAGGACAACCCCATGACCATCCACGGACATTTCATCAACGGCGAGGCAGTCGAAGGTACGAGCGGCCGTTTGCACGATGTCTTCAACCCGACAACCGGCGAAGTGCAGTCTCAGGTCGCGCTGGCGAGCCGGGATGAAATGGCCAAAGCGGTCGATGCGGCGCAAAAGGCTTTCCCCGCTTGGGCGGCGACAAACCCCCAACGCCGGGCGCGGGTCATGTTCAAATTCAAAGAGCTTGTCGAAAAGGACATGGACAATCTGGCGAAAATGCTTTCGTCAGAGCATGGCAAAATCCTGCCGGATGCGCGCGGTGACGTGCAGCGTGGTCTTGAGGTTGTGGAATTCGCTTGCGGCATCCCGCATCTGCAAAAGGGCGAATACACCGAAGCGGCCGGGCCCGGTATTGACGTTTATTCTATGCGCCAGCCGCTCGGCGTTGTTGCAGGTATTACGCCGTTCAACTTCCCGGCGATGATCCCCATGTGGATGTTCTCTGTCGCTATCGCCTGCGGCAACACGTTCATCAACAAACCGTCTGAAAAAGATCCGTCTGTACCGTTGCGTTTAGCTGAGCTGATGATGGAAGCCGGCGCGCCAGGAGGAGTGCTAAACGTCGTCAACGGCGACAAGGAAGCTGTAGACGCCATCATCGAAGACCCGCGCATCAAAGCGATCTCTTTTGTCGGCTCGTCAGACATCGCCAACTACATTTACGCCGGCGGCGCCAAGTACGGCAAACGTGTCCAGGCGTTTGGCGGCGCCAAGAACCATATGATTATCTTACCCGATGCGGATATGGAAAACGCCGTAAACCAGCTCATCGGTTCCGCTTACGGGTCGGCGGGCGAGCGCTGCATGGCGACGCCGGTGGCGGTGCCCGTGGGCGAGGGGACAGCGGATGAGCTGATCTCCATGTTGAAGCCGAAAGTCGAAAGCCTGCGCATCGGTCCTTCGCTGTCGGAGGATTCAGATCTAGGACCTCTTGTGTCAGCGGCGCATCGCGACCGTGTGGCCAGCTACATACAAATGGCGGTGGATGAGGGACAGGACCTTGTGGTCGACGGTCGGGATTTCTCTCTGCAGGGCTATGAGAACGGGTTCTTCATGGGCGGCACGTTGCTCGACAAGGCCAAGCCAGGTCATAAGTCATACGATGAAGAAATTTTCGGGCCCGTTCTGCAAATCGTGCGTGCTGAAAACTTTGAAGAAGCGACAAGGCTTCCCTCAGAGCATCAGTATGGCAATGGCGTTGCGATCTTCACCCGCAATGGCGCCGCAGCGCGCGAATTCGCCCAGAAAGTGAATGTCGGCATGGTTGGCGTTAATGTGCCGATCCCCGTGCCGGTCGCCTATCACACATTTGGCGGCTGGAAGCGTTCGGGGTTCGGCGACACCAACCAGCATGGACCGGAAGGCGTCAAGTTCTGGACCAAGATCAAGACGATCACCCAGCGTTGGCCGGAAGACGTTCAGGGTTCGGAGTTTGTTATTCCGACAATGGGATAAGTCTTATGACCAGCTGGAAATCACCTAACCGCTCCGTCGTTACGCCGATCATCATGGTGAAAGACGCTATGAAGACTATGGATTTCGTCAGTGAAGTGTTCGGCGGAGAAGTCGTCGGCGAGCCGCTGATGCGCGGCGATGGCTCCTTATGGAATGCAGAAGTCAAAATTGGCGACACGAACATCATGTTCAACGCGCCACCGGAAGGTCATGAAATTCCCGGGTTCATTTATGTGCATGTGGCGGACGCTGATGCGACTTTCGAAAAGGCGGTCGCCGCCGGTGCGGAGCCAATCATGAAGCCGATGGAACAGTTCTACGGCGAATATGATGGTGGCTTTAAAGACAAGCAGGGCAATATCTGGTGGGTGTCGACCCATCGGAAAGTTCTGCCGCCCGGTGAGATTGAAAAAGCAGCGCGCGAATTTGAAGCACAAATGGCGAAACAGTCATGACGCAGAAAACCGGCCGCTGCATGTGCGGCGCCATCGAGTATATTTTCGAGGCAGACCGCAAGGATGTGATTGTCTGCCATTGCGGGCAATGCCGCCAATGGAGCGGCCATCTATGGGCCTCCGTAAACGCGGCGTTCGATAAGTTGGAAATTACAAAAGGCATGGACCGGCTCCGCTGGTTTCGATCCTCTGACGCGGCGCGCCGCGGCTTTTGCCGAGAATGTGGCTCGGCGCTGTTCTGGCATGGCGATAAGATTGAAGGCCGCAAAGAGCGTATTGCTATCGCCGCGGGCACCGTTAATGCGCCGACGGATTTTTACCAGGGCGAGCATATTTTTCAGGACGACAAGGGCGATTACTACGAGATTGCATAGGCCTAGCCTGCAATTGTCTCTAATCCAAATAAGCTATGTAGAAGGTAGCATAAGCCTTATCACAGCTTAGAGCAAAAGCGCTTGCTTCATTCTATACAGCTTTTTGGCTGATACGATAATCAGGCTCGAATGAATTTTCCGGAGCGTTTCGT
Organism: Hyphococcus flavus; assembly: GCF_028748065.1. Lineage (GTDB taxonomy): Bacteria > Pseudomonadota > Alphaproteobacteria > Caulobacterales > Parvularculaceae > Hyphococcus > Hyphococcus flavus. The sequence continues at coordinate 2,437,373 of NZ_CP118166.1, forward strand.
GAAGCAGATCAGCCTGGCGGCAGCCGTTATTTTTTCTTCCGTTTCATGCGCACAAGAAACTGCGTACCACTTCACAGCGACAACCGACCCGGGCGGCTGTCTGATAGAGCATATCGCCGTTGCTGGCGACGCCGATCATTATCAGTTTGACGGGCTTTCACCAGATGGCGAGCAAATCTCAATTGGATGGAGCCGCGATGAAGAAATGGGCATGTTTTTGCTCAATCTCAAAACCGGCGATAAACAGAACATTCCAGATTTGAACAACAGCGCTTCATTTTCACCTGATGGCAATCTTCTCGTGACCGCACATTACGGAGAGGGCGGTGCCACGGATATTCTTGAATATAGACGTGATACGGGAGAGATCGCCATGATTGCTCCGCACGAGAGGCCGGACTGGCTGCCAAGTTACTCTTCTGATGGAAAAACGATCCTTTTTAATTCTTTCAGGTCAGGCCAGTCAGAAATTTATACATACGAAAAAGAGACAAGCGATATCAGACGCTGGACCGAACGTGATGAATATGACGCACACGGGCAATTCTCACCGGACGATAAAAAGATATTATTCCTGAGCTCCCATGGTTCAGGAGACCATAGCGTGAGCATGATTGATATGGTTACAGGGCGCATCACCCAGGTTCTCGGTGAGGGGACAAATGACACGTATGGGAGCTGGTCTCCGTCGGGCGACAGGATCGTCTTTGCATCGGATCGGAACCAGGACCAAAGCGGAGCTACGGACATCTTTGTTCTTGCGTTGAAAGATAATTCGGTCCGTCAAATAACCAGCAACAACTACGAAGACGGCTATCCGTTCTTTTCTCCCGATGGACGATTTATTTACTTCAACTCTATCAGAAGTGAGCGGTATGGCGTATACCGTGTCCGATTGAACGGTGAAGGCGGGTGTGCACGCTGACTATTCCTGAGCAGAACCGGTCAATTTTGACTGCTGGTTGCATAGGAAAAGGTTATTGCACATGTCACTTATCGTTATTGCCGCCGCCTTGAGCGGGGCTTGCCTTCAGGCGAATCTTTTTTTGCCAAACATGATCTCCACTGACGGCGCCCATGAAGGCCTTGATTGGATCTCGGAAGAAGGAGACGCGTTGATTTTTACGCGCGTTGCGCCTGATTTTTCCGTTTCTTCTGTCTATTCGGCAGTGGTCGAAGGCGATGAATGGGCGATCGAAAAGACGTCGTTCTCAACTGGCCCTTATGACGCTGGAGTTGCATTTTCTGCAGATCATGAAAGCGCATTATTCACATCAACCCGGCAAAGTGATGTCACACCGGAAGGCAACTGGAACATTTGGCGCGTTTCGGCAGCTTTAGAAGGTCACGCATGGCGTTTCGGTGAGGCCGAATATTTAAGCGAACCGATTAATAGCGATAAAAACGATTGCTGCGCAGTCTTCGGCAGAAATGGAGAAATATTCTTTTCTTCCGACCGGGACGGACAATGGAATCTTTATCGCGCAACAATCGATGGCAATGGCTATGTTGTTGAGAAGATGAAAGGTCGGATCAATACAACTGACGGCGCCTGGCCCAGTGCATACATCGGCGAAACCGATACGCTATTGTTCAGCTCCATAAGAAAGTCGGGCGCGGGCGGTGATGACATTTATGTTTCCACCAGGCGCGATGGAGAATGGAGTGATGCGCGCATTCTTGGCGAGCCCGTGAACAAGTCAGGATACGAAGACGGGGCGCGGCTTTTTCACGGCGAGTTTTATTGGTCCAGTCGTCCCGCGCGCGCCAGCGCCCAAGATGCGCAAGTGAATTCTGGCATTTATCATCTTCCAGCCGCATGTGTTGCCGGCGACGTATTTAAATTAGAGTAGTGAAAACGCGTCCAGTCGGGCGAGGCTTGACTTTGATCGCCATTCGCGGGGCCTCTGCCCATAGTGGCGGCGATTTTATCTTGAATTGAGCCGCTACAACGCGACTATTGGCTAATATTTAGAGCGCCGCACCTTGGAAAGTATCCAGAGGCGCGGCGTCAGCCTTTTTGGCTGTCTTCAGCAGACCGCGAGTATATTGATTTCGTAGCGTGCTGATTAGCCTGACATCTCCGGCTTAAGCCGCCTGTCAGGCAGGCGCTCCATTTCATCTGGCGCTACATGTTTTCATGGCAGATAAAGGCGACTATGACGTGGCGAACACTGGCGTGCTTGCGTAATGAGCGCTGAATTCACGGGGTCATGACTTGTTCGGACTAGAGGCTGGGGAAATGGCGATGTTAACGGGATGGGCGCTTTACGCGGCCATCTTTTTTACGCCCTTTATCCAGGAAGATATTGCCGTCATCGGCGCCGCTACGGCGTCTCTCCATGACGCAGCGCCCACAGCCTTGATTTTGCCGGCCGTACTGACCGGCCTCGTTTGCTCTGATGCGTGGAAGTACTGGATGGGCAGGCTCGCTAGACGGTACGAATGGGCGCACCGGTTTGCAGAAAAGCCGGGCGTGTCGATCGCGGGCGATCTCATCAACAAGGAATTCATGCAGACCATGTTGACGGCGCGGTTTGTGCCGGGAACGCGAATTCCGGCCTATATCGCGGCGGGCTTTTTCAAAGCTGAATACGCGAAATATATTCTGACGCTCACGGCGACAGCCACGCTTTATGTGGCGATTATGTTTGCTCTCTTTCACTCGGTGGGCGCCGTTGCGGGAGAAGAGGCCAAAATCTGGCTGCCTGTGATGGCTGTCTTGATACTCGCTTGTTACGTTGCCTATCGATGGGTTACCCATCGCAACAACAAAGCGGGCCCGATGACGCCATTGTCCGAAGAACAAGACCACCCCATGCCTGACATGCCGGGGTTTGACGATACGCCATACGAAACAGCCGAAACGGACGACAATAAGAAGGAGTAGCAGCGATGGACTTCGCGCTGACCGAAGAACAGGAAGCCATTCAGGAAATGGCGCGGCGCTTCGCCGCCGACGAGCTGGCCCCACATGCGCCGGAATGGGACGAGAAGAAGCACTTTCCCGTTGATGTGATACGAAAGTCAGCAGAGCTTGGGCTTGCAGGTATCTATACGCAAGAAGATGTCGGCGGTTCCGGATTGGGACGGCTGGATGCGGCGCTGATTTTCGAAGCTTTGTCGGAAGGCTGCACATCGACGGCGGCTTTTATTTCGATCCACAACATGTGCACCTGGATGATCGACAGGTTCGGTGCTGACGATGTGCGTAAAAAATGGTGCCCCAAACTCACGTCAATGGAATTGATCGCAAGCTATTGCCTGACGGAGCCGGGTTCAGGCTCTGACGCGGCGGCGCTTAAAACAAAAGCGGTGAAGGACGGCGATCATTATGTGCTGAACGGCTCAAAAGCATTCATTTCAGGGGCCGGAACATCTGACCTCTACGTTGTTATGGTGCGGACAGGAGAGCCCGGCCCCAAGGGCATATCGACGGTGCTTGTTGAGAAAGATACGCCGGGACTTTCCTTTGGCGCGCAAGAACGAAAAATGGGCTGGCACTCTCAACCGACCGCCATCGTCACCTTCGAGGATTGCCGTATCCCGGTTGCGAATCGTATTGGCGAAGAAGGCGAAGGCTTCCGTTTCGCCATGATGGGACTGGATGGCGGCCGCCTCAATATCGCGGCATGCTCGCTCGGTACAGCGAACGGTGCGTTGAAAGCCGCGCTGGACTATACGAATGAACGCCAGGCGTTCGGCAAGCGGCTCAACCAGCAACAGGCTTTGCAATTCAAGCTAGCCGATATGGCGACGGAGCTCGAGGCTGCGCGGGTGATGCTCTATCAGGCCGCGTGGAAACTTGACCGGAAAACACCGGACGCAACGCGTCACTGCGCCATGGCGAAACGCTTTGTCACCGACACCGGATTCAATATCGTCAATGACGCGCTGCAAATGCATGGCGGATACGGTTACTTAAAAGACTATCCGCTGGAACGGAATTTACGCGACGTGCGCGTGCATCAAATTCTTGAGGGCGCCAACGAAATCATGCGCCTTATCGTCGCCAGAGACATGTTGAAAGAATATCAAGCTTAGGGAGTGACGTGATGGCCAAAGGCTATTGGATCGGTCATGTGGATGTGAGTAATGCCGAGAATTATCCGAATTACATGAAGGCCGCTCAGCCAGCGTATGAAAAATACGGGGCAAAGTTTATCGTGCGCGGCGGCAAATTCGATAGTGTTGAGGGGAAAGCGCGTTCGCGGCATGTGGTGGTTGAGTTTGAAAGCTATGAAAAAGCGCTAGCCTGCTATAACTCGCCGGAATACCAGGCTGCTGCGAAAATTCGCCAGGCAAATTCTGAAGGGGACATACTGATTGTTGAAGGAGCCGAGTGACGTGACGGATCAAATTCTTTTCGAAACTACCGGCGACTGGGGTGTCATCACCCTGAATAATGAAAAGGCCTTGAACGCGTTGAACTGGGACATGGTCAAGGCCATGCGCGCCCAGTTAAACGACTGGTCAGGCGACAAATCAGTCAAAGCGGTGATGGTGAAGGGCGCCGGTGATCGCGCTTTTTGCGCGGGTGGCGATATTCGCTGGCTCCACGATACGGCGAAGGAAGATCCTGCGCATGCGTCGGAATTTTTCCGCGAAGAATATCGCAACAACTCGCTTATTTATCATTATTCGAAACCTTATGTTGCAATGATTGACGGCATTGTCATGGGCGGCGGCGTCGGTATTTCCGTTCATGGTGATTTTCGTGTCGCCGGCGATGCGACACTGTTCGCCATGCCGGAGACAGGCATAGGCTTGTTTCCCGATGTCGGCGGCGGGCATTTCATGCCGCGCCTTCATGACGGGTTGGGGCTTTATTATGCGCTCACCGGCGCGCGGGCGAAAGCTGCCGACTGTATGGCGGCGGGCATTGCGACGCATTACGCGCCAGCGGATAAATATGCTGAACTGGAAGCAGCATTATTGAAAACCAAACTTGGCGATCATGCGCATGCTGATATCGAAACAATTCTTGATACCTATGCGGGCGACCCGGGTCATGCGCCGGTGAATGACATGCGGCCGGAGATAGCGCGTCTGTTTCAGGGGCATGAGGCGTTGGAGGACTTGCTTGCATCACTTGAAAAAGATGGTGGGGACTTTGCCTCGGAAACGCTTAAAACTTTATCGCGTATGTCGCCTACATCTTTGGTGCTGACGTTTGAACAGATGAAACGCGGCCATAATCTCGATTTCGATGACAATATGAAAATGGAATTCCGCATGGTGTGCCGAGTGATGGAAGGCCATGATTTCTTCGAAGGCGTCCGCGCCCAAATTCTCGATAAAGATCGAAACCCAAAATGGTCGCCGGCGTCGCTTTCTGAAATCAGCGAAAGCGATTTACAGCGCTATTTTGATGATCTTGGCGACCCTGAACTTGTCCTGCCTTAAATAATCAAAACGACTGCGCGCGCTATTGTTGCGCGGTAGTTCTCAACTGAAGGGTTTCTGGATGTCTACAGTGCTTATCACTGGCGCCAATCGCGGCATTGGTCTTGAATTTGTAAAGCAATATGCACGAGACGGTTGGAAAGTGCATGCCTGTTGCCGCAACCCTGACAAGGCGAGTGAATTAAATACCGTTCAAGGCGATGTTTTCATTCATGCCCTCGACGTTACCGATCACGCCGCTATTGTATCGCTTGCATCGGACCTTGCCGAACCGATCGACATCCTCGTTGTCAATGCCGGTGTAGGCGGACGCGGTGAGGGCGATTTTGGTGATTATAATTACGATGTCTGGAAAAGCGTGCTGGACGTAAATGTCTATGGCTCTGTTGCAACGGCCGAAGCATTCGCGCCGCATGTGAAAAACGCAAAAGGAAAAATAGCGTTCATCTCATCCAAGATGGGCTCGATTGGCGATGCGTCCGGCGGCGCCATCGCATACCGCACTTCGAAAACTGCCTTGAACATGGCCGGCAAAGTCGTTGCGGCTGCTTTGGCGGGAGAGGGGGTGGCCGTCAGCATCTTTCATCCGGGCTGGGTGGAGACCGATATGGGCGGGCCGAACGCGCTCATCAAACCTGATGAAAGCGTAAAAGGCTTGCGTGCGCTCATTGACCAGTCGCCTGTTACGCCATCGCCAAGATTGCTGGCGTATGACGGCGCGGAAATACCTTGGTGAGAAAATATTCATAATCGTAATACTTGTGCACGACGATTATTCCTGTCTAAGCTATATCAAACTGTTTTTAGAGGCTTAGAAATGAAAAACTTTGTCAGAGGTGTCGCTTGTGCGTTTGTCGCCGCCTTTCTTTGTTTGTTCCCAACATACGCCGCTGAAGACAAAGAACATTCAATTGCCGATTTGGATTTTCTCTTGGGCAAGTGGCGATTTGTAGATGAATCGACAGAAATAGCCGGATTTGAATATCGCGAAGAAGGCGAGATGATATGTGAAAGTGCGCTTGATGAGCGCTATATCGCGTGTCATTGCGAGGGCGCTAGCAACGGCAAGACGCGTCATTATGTAAATTACTATTCCTACAATAACCTTGCTGGAGAATTTCAACTCACATCCCTGTTCGGTAATTATCCTGAGAAATCGCATTTTAGAATTAAACTGGACGAAGGCGAAAACGGCTTTTCAATGATTGGCGATCCGATGCGAATTCCGGACGGACGCAGATCGACGAACTGGAGCGTGATTTCATTGGAAGGGCCGGATCGTATCCGCTGGGAAACGCGGCTGAATCGTACTGGCGAAGCGCCTGACCATTGGCCTCTGAAATTCGTTGCAACCTACGAACGGGTCGAATAACAAGACACCTCTATAAAAGAGGTGTCTATGACCAGCATTGCATTTATCGGCCTTGGCAATATGGGCGGCCCCATGGCCGCGAACCTGGCGAAGGCAGGCCATGAGGTAACCGCGACGGACCTTTCCATCGGCGCGATTGACCGCGCTGTAGAAGCAGGGTGCAAGCGCGGCGACAGCGTCGCCGACGCAGTGAAAGATGCCGATGTGGTCGTCACCATGCTTCCCGCCGGCGCGCATGTGCGGTCGGTCTACACCGAAGGCTATGGCGTTCTTGCAAATGCAAAAGAGGGTGCGCTGCTCATCGACTCTTCAACTATCGATGTCGATTCTGCACGCGCTGTCATCAGCACCGCGACAGACAAAGGTTTCGCCATGGTCGACGCGCCTGTGTCCGGCGGCGTTGCGGCGGCGACAGGCGGTACGCTGACGTTCATGGTCGGCGGCGATGACGAAGCGTTTGCGCGCGCCAGGCCGGTTCTGGAAGCAATGGGTAAGAACATTTTCCACGCAGGCGCTGCCGGCAATGGACAGGTCGCCAAGATCTGCAACAATATGCTGCTTGGCATTTCGATGATCGGCACCTGCGAGGCGTTTAATCTGGCGGAAAAACTCGGATTGGACGCGCAAACATTCTTCGATATTTCGTCAACTGCTTCCGGGCAGTGCTGGTCGATGACAAGTTACTGCCCGGCGCCGGGGCCAGTGCCGAATGCGCCGTCAAACCGTGATTATCAACCGGGCTTTGCGGCAGGCATGATGCTGAAAGACATGCGTCTTGCACAGGAAGCGGCGCATAAGGCAAAAGCGTCAACGCCGCTCGGCGCGCAGTCAGAAGCGCTCTATGCGCTGATGGAAGCTGCAGGAAAAGACAACCTCGATTTTTCGGGTATCATGAAACTGGTGCGTGGCGACCTATAGGCATCAGCCTTTAGGCGCATCACTTGGCGTCATGTCTTTTAGATATTCCAGACCGGCTTCGATTTCGTTCTGCCAGGCGACGCGCGCTTTTTTTATGACCCCGGTCTGATCAAAGCGAAGCACAACCGTTTCCGGCAATGGATGCACGCCTTCGATATGCACATAAGCGCCGCTATCGCTGACATTGCGGATCACGCAGCGAAGGAAGTTCGATTTGCTGATATAGAGTTTTCCGGGCCGGAACACCGGCTCACGTTTGGCGCGTTCCGGCGGGCCGCGCTTTTTCGGCTCGGGAATACGAACATCGGAAACCTTTGGCGCCGAGCTTGTTATCGACGCCAGCCGGTTTGAGATATGCTCTTTTTTCTTCTTCCCTAACATTAAACACCAAATCGCGCCCGCCGGGCGGGTCTCGCCAGGCAGGGCGTAAATTCTAGCTTTTTCAGCATGTATTAGTATTAACGCTTCGATTGAAAAACCGTTAGCTTTTGGTCTTCGATCAAAGGAAAATGCTGTCTAAAGGGCTGGTATTCTGGGGGCTGCGCCCCCATTTTGCGGCTCATGCCGCCGGATTCTGAAGAAAATGTAAACGCCGCGCCCACGCCCTTTGGTCGCTCCATCGGGCGGATGTTCTCCGTCCTGTTCAGACCGGAACTAAAAAAGTGGCGGTTTCGGATAGGTCTCGCTTTCACGCTGACTGTCATCGCCAAGGGTCTGTCAGTGATCGCTCCGGTATTCATGGGTGAGGGCGTTAATAGTCTGGTAAACGAAGACAGCGCCGACATTGCGGGCGCCGGATTGGCGTTCGTCACTTTCTTTGTACTCTTTGCTGGCGCCAGGTTCGCCGCGAGCGCCCTGCCAGCGATCAGGGACGGGTTCTTCACCGCCGTAACCCAGGACGCGCAGCGCGTGGTCGCTGTAGACGCATTTCAGCATGCCCAAAATCTCGATTTGCAATTTCACCTGACCCGGCGTGCAGGTGCCTTGAACAGGGTCATAGAACGCGGCTCCGCCGCTATGGAGTACCTGTTCCGCTTTCTTGCCTTCAATATCGGGCCGACATTCGTTGAACTCGGCTTTGCTGCAGTCGTTTTGGCGATCATGTACGGTTTGCAGTTCTCAATCGCAGCCATTGTGACGGTTGCTGTCTATGCGATCTTTACAGTGATCGTCACGGAATGGCGCAATAAGCAAAGAAGAGAGTTTAACAAAGTTGATACGCGATTGCGCGGCATTGCACTCGATACGCTGTCAAATTTCGAGACAGTAAAATCCTTCGCGGCTGAACAACGCGAGGCTGGCCGGTACGATGCCGCCATGCAGGAATATAACTTCCATTATACAAAAATTATGCAGTCCTTGTCGCTGTTGAATGCCGGCCAAGAGCTGATCATGACCTGCGGCTTGCTCGCGGTGGCGATCATGGCGGGATACGGCGCTGTCAATGGAAACATGCAAGCGGGTGATGTAACAGCTATTATATTAATGCTGATCAACATCTATCGCCCGCTTAATATCCTCGGCTTTGCCTGGCGTGAAATTAAGCAAGGCACGGTGGATGTCGAAAAACTCTATGAGTTGATGGATCGCCGTTCGACAGTCGAGGACGCGCCCAATGCATTGGCGTTTGAGCCTGGAAGCGGTGAGATTCAATTTGAGAATGTCAGCTTTGCCCATGAAGGGCGTGCAAGCGGCCTCAATGGGGTGAGTTTCGATGCGCCTGGCGGCGCGTTTATCGGCATCGTTGGTCCATCAGGCGCGGGAAAATCGACGATCCTGAAATTGCTGTTTCGGTTTTATGATCCGGCGGAGGGAAAAATTGTTGTCGATGGTCAAGACATCAAAAGCGTCACGCAGTCTTCTTTGCGCGCTTCGCTTGGCCTCGTTCCACAGGAGGTTGTTCTTTTCAACGATACTTTGCGGTTTAATCTTTCCTATGCGATGCCTGACGCCAGCGATGACGATATCATGCAAGCCGCTGAGCGTGCGCAGCTAGGAAGCTTTATTCAGTCGCTTCCAGACGGTCTTGATACGCGTGTTGGCGAGCGCGGGCTTAAACTTTCCGGAGGTGAGAAACAACGTGTCGGTGTGGCGCGCGCAATTTTGCTGAATCCGCTTATTCTGATCCTTGACGAAGCGACGTCTTCTCTTGATTCAACAACAGAACGTGAAGTGCAGGCGGCTTTGAAAGAAGCAGCCCGAGGTCGTACGACGATTGCCGTTGCACACAGACTGTCAACGATTTCCAATGCTGACATCATTTTGGTTTTTGACAATGGCGAGATCGTAGAGCGCGGACGGCATGATCAATTGATCATGGAAAATGGAATCTATGCGTCATTGTGGCGGCGGCAAACCGGAGAAGGCGAGGCGGCGGCTCCAGTGTTCGCTGGAGCCTAAAGCGCTGTTTGTGTCTTGTTAGCGGTAGCTGTCCATTTCGCCAACATTTCGACAAGCGCATCCTGCTTGACGGGTTTCGGCAGGTAATCATCCATACCCGCATCCAGACATTTTTGCTTGTCTTCTCTCAAAGCATGCGCGGTAACGCCGATAATGGGCATTGAACGGTTTCCTTGCTGTTCAATTGCGCGAATGCGAGCTGTCGCTTCAGCGCCGTCCATTTCCGGCATGGACATGTCCATAAGAACAATATCTGGCTGAATTTCTGCGTATTTTTCAACGGCAAGTTTTCCGTTCGAAGCGATTGAAACATCACAGCAGAGTTTGTCGAGCATCGCTTTGACGACCATCTGGTTGACGATATTGTCTTCCGCAACAAGGACACGCAAGCGAGATCCGTCGGATGTGAACGGACATGCGTCGCCGCGTTCATCGGATGACAGCTTCTGTGCGCTTTGTTGCTGGAGTTGTTGAAGTGCGCTGTCATTCAATGCCGTAAGGATCGAATCGAGTAGCAGTGAGGATCGCGCCGGTTTGACCAGATAGGCGGAGAACAGATCGCCGGAAAGTCCCGCCGGATCGCCTTTTCTGCCGGCGGAAGTCAGCAGGATCAGCGGGGTCGATGCGAGGTCGGCGTCGTTTTTGATCATGCGGGCAAGTTCAACACCATCGGCGCCCGGCATTTGATAATCAAGAATGCCGATGGAGTATGGCGTATTGCTGGCGGCTGCGGATTTCACAGCCTTGATGGCGTCTTCTGCGCTTTCGGCGACGTCAGCGGCAAGGCCCCATGACGCTAACTGTTCTTTCAAAATCGTCCGGTTGACGGCGTTATCGTCAACGACAATCGCGCGTTTATCGGCAAATGAAAATGGCTGGCGTTCCTGCCCGTCGAGCGCCGTTTCATCAATCGCGAACGGCATTCGGATTGTGAAGTTCGATCCCTTGCCGACTTCGCTTTCAACAGCGATTGACCCGCCCATGGCCTCGATCATCTTCTTGCTGATTGCGAGTCCCAGGCCCGCACCATTATGTTTGCGCGCGGAGGAGCCATCGACCTGTTCGAACTCTTCAAAAATCGATTTCAGTTTTTCATCAGGAATGCCGCAACCTGTATCAGAAACAGAAATGGTGACGTCGGCGATTTCACCGCGATGGACGCCGTCGATTTCAAGCAGAATATGCCCGCTCTCGGTGAACTTTACAGCGTTGCCAACAAGGTTGGTCACCACCTGACGGACGCGACCGATATCGCCGATGAAGTCAGTATTGAGTTTTGGCGAAATGCGGACCATCAACTCAATCCCCTTTTCCTCCACAGGCAGAGCGAGCAGGGAGGCGACGTCTTCCATGCAATCACGTAGATCGAAGGGCTCACGAACAATGCGCATTTTGCCTGCTTCCAGGCGAGAGAAATCAAGAATGTCGTTAATAATTTTCAACAATGCGTCGCCGGAACTGACGATAACTTTCGCCATGTCTTTTTGTTTTTCATCAAGGCGGGTATCGAGCAGTAGCGACGCCATGCCTATAACGCCATTCATAGGCGTGCGAATCTCATGACTCATATTGGCGAGGAATTCGGACTTCGCGCGATTGGCGGCGATTGCTTCCGCTTGCGAGGCTTTTAATTCTTCCGAGAGAGCGCGTAATTCATCTTCACGTTGCTGGGCTTCTGTAATATCACGATAGGTGATGACCCGCCCGCCGCTTGGCCTCGTTCGTACGCTTTCTTCGATGATGGCGCCGTCTTTCTGCCTGCGAATGGCGCGGAAGTCTCCATACTCTTTCAATGCTTTGTCAGAAGTTTCAAAATACTCTTCGATGGACCCATACTCGTACATCCCGTGATCAATGCCGAGCTGTAAGAGTTGACGAATGTCATTCCCTACAGCCCACGCCTCCTTAGGCAGACCAGACATTTGCCATGCTTTTTCATTAACGGCGATGATCGTCGCGTCGTCTTCGTCAATCACCACCATGCCGTGAGCCATGGATTCCAGAACCTCTTCCATGAGCTGAGATTTTTCAGCAATGGCGGCTGTGCGTTCCTCAATGGTCTCTTCAAGGTGTGCGTTGATCTCTTCCAGTTCTTGCCGCGCTTCTACAGCGGTGCGTTGTGCATTCACACGTTTTGAGACATCCCGCGCGACTCCGCGATAGCCGGAGAAGATACCTTGCTCATCAAAAATTGGGCGTGCGCTTCTTTCAATCCAGACAGGATCACCGCCGTTCAAGTTGACGCTAGATATAAACTGCTGAACAGGTTCTCTATTCTCTATCGTTTGTTTCAGCTTGCCCCAATCGTCTTCGCTAACGCCGTTGCCTGAAAAAGACATTGCTTCGCCAATAAAGCGTGAGTGATCGCCGCCGGTAACCTGCTGTGCTTTTTCCGAAATAAAAGTGTACCGCAGATCGGCATCGACTTCCCATGCCCAGTCGCCGGCTGACTCCGCGAAGTCCTTGTAGCGTTCTTCGCTTTTCTTAAGCAGCGCTTCTGCCGTGGCTTGCGCCGTAATGTCTCGCGACCAGCCGACATAGCCCATGAAATTTCCGTCCGCATTATATTGTGGCAGACCGCTTGCGGACACCGTCATTGTTTTCCCGGCTCTGGTCGAGGCTACATGAACAATATCGCGGATCGGTTCGTGCTGTTCAAATGCTTCCGTGAATGCTTTCTCCGCTGCTGCCTGTTCTTGGCTATCGATTCTTATTAATCGAATTGCGGGCGCGCCAATAATATCTCCGGAAGCAAGGCCAGTTATCTTTTCGAAATTGGGTGAGACGTAAGAAAGGCGTCCTCGCGCGTCGATTTCCCATGCCCAGTCTGACGCTGTTTCGATGAAATGACGAAACCGTTCGTTGACCTCGGCCGCATTTTCCTTGAGTTGCTGTTGGCTGATAGAAAGTTCAGCCAGTACATTTCCGATCCGCGTGTTATAGTAATGATAAATGATCATGGCGACGAGCATGACCCCGCCAATGCTGACCAGCATTTTATCGCCGGAACCAAACATCAAAACTGTTATTGGCGTAATGCAAATTACGAGCGGAAAGCTCGATCGGTGCGCAAGCGCTGCGATCCCCATAGCGCCGCCAACGCCGCAATAAAGACACCACAAGCTAACGAGAATATATGCATCATGCCCAGCCTCCAGCGCAAGGCTGATTGATGTGAGGCAACAGACAAACGCAAACACAATCGTTTTAGGCAAAACGCCGTTGACTATTTTGCGTCGTTCGGGCGCTGGCATTGCATCCACATCCATGCGGAGCCATTTCGGCAAAAATGCAAAATGCGCCAGCGCATAGGCCATCAGAATTGCGACCAGTGCTGGATTCAATTGGTTCCAGAAATAAGAAGCGATAAATAAAGTACATCCGCCAACCCCAAGCATGACACGGGGCAATTGAAGCTTCAGCTCACGAAGCTGACGCTCGACAACTACATCTGGCGTGCCGGGATCTACGCGAAGCGCGTTTACGACCCCTCCCAAAACAGTGCGCATATTGAAGAATGCTCCAGCATTTCTTTTGCGCAGCATCTGTAAATATGATTAACGCGGCGTTATCCATATTTTATCTGGCGGACGGAAGTTGCTTCAAAAGGGCTGCTTGTGCAGAAGGTTAACCGGATATTACCGTGTTGCGGTACAATATTAAGGCCGAGTCAGAGGTGAAGCCGCATGATTACGCCGCCATCGTCACGTGAAGAATTTCACGGCTTTCAATCGTTTTACGAGAACGACATAGAGCCCTATCTGCAGGGTAAGGAAGATGCCAGGCAGAGCGCGGTCATGCATGCTGGCCTGATTGTAATCGCCTCAGCGGTTTTAATCGGTGTGGTGTTGAAGTTTGGTCCGTTTGGCGAGGGCAACATTCAGGCGTCAATTGTCAGCGGTATGCTGGGCCTCGCGGTCGCCGGCTTTCGTGTCAACAAGACCCGAGGCGATATTACACGCGGTTTGCTGGAGCGTGTCTGCGGTCAGCTAAAGCTGGACTATGTTCGCGATATTTCCCGCCCATCCTATTGCGCGGATTTTGACCGGCTTGGCCTCCTGCCGAATTTTAACCGCGAGAGCTGGGAAGACGAAGTTAAGGGCGCCCGAAACGGCGCCGATTTCGTTTTTTGCGAAGCGCATCTCAAATACAAGACATCAGGCAAAAACAGCAGCACGAGAACGGTCTTTCATGGCCAGATGCTTGTGATCGATTATCATAAGAAATTTCTGGGCGAGACTGTGATCAAGCGCGACGCGGGACTATTCAACCGTTTCATGAAACCGGGAAAACAGTTTCAGCGTATCGGCATCGTCTCACAGAAATTTGAAAAGATCTTCGAGGCGTGGTCGACGGACCAGGTCGAGGCGCGTGAATTGCTTGATCCGATGGTGCTGGAAAGATTTGAGGAGCTGGATCGGCTGTTTAACGGCGCGAAACTGCGCGCAGCGTTTTCCGGCGGAAAATTGTTTCTGGCGCTTGAGACGGGTGACAAGCTGAATATGGGATCAATGTTCAAACCGTTACAGGGGCCGGAAAGGGTCGAAAAGATCCTCAAAGAGTTCGACCTGATTTATGATCTCATTGATGTCCTGCTCAAGCGTATCGACAAAAAAATCGACGGCGCCTTTTCAGTTGACGTTATCCGTGAGGCTTAAGCCGCGTTCGCTACAGCGCCCGCTCTTTCCTTTGCCCGCGTATCCGTGACCATGCGCCTGAATTTTACAGGATCGGATATGGGGTGCGTACGGATTTGACTGTCGCCAGTGCCTGAAATCTCAAGAACGCCAAATCCGAAAATCCGGCCCCAGAACCCCTGATGAAGTTCTATTTGCTCAACCGTCGAAACGCCTAGTTCCATTGTTTCACGGGTGAATAAACCTTTTTTGTAGACAATTCGCCGCGAGGTCAGCGCGGATTCAGTCGTTTTGAAATGAACGAGCATCAAGGCCCAGATAATAACGCCAATCACGGCAACGCCAAGGATTAACAATGCCCCCCACGCAGTGACGTGGTACGGCCACGGGAATCTTCCCATCATCAAGACTTCTTCGTCAGCGCCAAGGCTCGACTTCACATAGGACATGGATCGCTCCTAATACAGAATTTTATTAGAAACACGCCGCAGCGTAGATGGTTTCATTGTCAGTGAATGCAGAGCTAATGAAACGGGCTGGGTTTCATGCGGCCTGCCAGTACTAGGTGCAAAAAAAGGCGGGCCGCAGCCCGCCTTTACGATAGTGTTTGAATGTACTGTTGGCTTACGCAACAGGCGCCATCGGGCCCTCGCCAAACTGGTTAGGGCCTTCGGACGGTTTAGTGAAAAAGAAGATCATGGCGATGAGACCGACGAGGGGAATGATGAATATCAAACACCACCATCCCGACTTGCCGATGTCGTGAAAACGTCGAACGCTGACTGCTATATTCGGCACCAAAAGACCGAGCGCCAACAAGCCGGCGAGCATCTCGCCAACACCAACGACACCACCGACAAAATAAATACCTACGTAAGCTACAAAGTACGCCAACGCCCACCACCAGAATTCAGCGCGACTGGAGCGCCCGTTGAAATTGGCGTAATTGCCCAACACCGTTTTTACTGACTGCATGATATCCATGACGCTCTCCTTCGTTATGGCGCGTGATTGCACAGTCTACCGGCGTTCGTTTTCCGTGCAAGGAGGGGTTAACGCACCAAAGTCAGGCGTTCCGCGGCTCTTGTGACACCTGTATAGAGCCAGCGGGCGGCGTGTTCACGGAACATGAAGCTTTCGTCGAAAAGCACAATATTGTCCCACTGGCTGCCTTGCGCCTTGTGCACGGTGAGGGCGTAGCCGTAATCGAACTCGTCAGCGCCTTTTCTTTGCAGCCATGGCACGCTTTCGGGACCATCAATAAAAAACCCTCTCGGTACGGAGACTTTCACGCTCTTGCCGCCTTCTTCCGGCCGGACGATGAAACGAACCCGCTGCCCCTTGGGTTTCATCTGATTTTCAACGCTCCAAATGCCGCCGTTCAACAAGCCTTTCTTTTTATTGTTGCGAAGGCAGACAAGTTTTTCGCCAGACTCCGGTGATGAACCTGAATAACCGTGCAGTTCACGCAGCCGGTCATTGTAGCGTTTGCGAGTGCGATTGGCGCCGACCAGAATCTGATCGGCCTCCATGATCGCTTCTGTCGAAATATCCTTGCGCGAGATCAGGCGGCATTCATCTGAGTGTTCGTCAAAAGGCTCGCCTGCGCGGATCGCCATGGAAAGCCGGATGATCGGATTGTCCGCCGCCTGTCGGTGAATTTCCGTCAGCATAAAATCAGGCTCGCCCTCGGTGAAAAAGCCGCCGCCTTTGACTGGCGGCAATTGCGCCGGATCGCCAAGCACGAGAACGGGTTTGTTGAAGGAGAGAAGGTCGCGGCCCAGCTCCTCATCCACCATGGAACATTCATCGATCACGATCAGGTCGGCATCGGCGGCGGGCGCGTCATGGCGGATAGCGAATTGCGGCTCGTCTTCACCCTCGCTACTGGCGGGACGATAAATCAGCGAATGAATGGTGGTGGCGCCAACGCATCCCTTTTGGCGCATGACATGCGCCGCTTTGCCGGTGAAGGCGCCGAACGCCACATCGCCGCCAGCGTTTTCCGCGATATGGCGTGCAAGTGTGGTCTTGCCCGCGCCAGCATAGCCAAACAGACGAAAGACTTGGCTCTCGCCAGCCTTGCGCCAGCGTTCCACTTCTAAAAGTGCGTTATCCTGTTCGGGAGACCAGTTCATTCCGGCTGGTCTGGAAAAAGAACCCGCATCCCGGCGCGAAAGGAAAGGGGCGTCGCTGTTGCATGGCGTTCGCCGGGCAAATCGATGACATGCAATGCGAAGGGAAGGTCGTCTTCTTCCGTCCAGTGTGCGATCCAGCGTTGCGAAGGTTCCCGAAAGACCGCTGCTTCATCAGATGCCGCGGTCACAATCAGATGAGAGTCAGTTTGCCCGGCGGCAGGCTCCATTTCCAGAAAGTAATCGAGATTACGGTGAAAAGCGGGGTTGCTTGCGATACGTCCCCAGAACAGATTAGGCCGCGTCATCGCCGAATACACCAGAAACTGTCCGCCTAACGATTGTCCGTAAATAATGCGGCGCGCCTCATCCGTGCGGTAGTTTTCAGCGATGAAGGGCAACAGTTCGTCAGCTAGAAAACCTTGAAACGCTGGTGCGCCGCCCCAGAAATCACGCTCGGCCGAATGGGCGGTGAAGTCCGTGCCGCGCATGTTGCCGTCCGCGAAACCTTCGCCGCCATATGAAATGCCCACAAGAATCGCCTCAGGCATGGATTCATCAAAACTGAGCATACGGTAATACGAAGACAGAAGCGGGTAGGTGTAGCCGCCATCGAGAAGATAAATAACCGGATAGCGTTTGTCGGATTTTTCGTAATCAGCCGGCAAGCGCACGAATACATAAAACGGCCGGCCGAGTTCTTGCGCTTCTACAACGTGATAGCCGTCGGGCGCGATCGTATGCAGTTTGTCGAGCGGGCTGTCCTCAGCGAATGCCGGATTGACGAGCAGGAAGACGATTGCGGCGAGGGAAAACAGTGAATACTTCGTTCGCATCAATCACTCCAATTCCACCCAAACCGGCACATGGTCAGACGGCTTTTCCTTGCCGCGTTCGGCGCGATCGACACCGGCGTCTTTGAATCTGTCAGCTGCTTGCGGTGAAAGCAGCAGGTGATCAATGCGGATGCCGTGATCTTTTTCCCAGGCGCCGCGCTGATAGTCCCAGAATGTGTAACGCACGCCCGTCGGGTCTGCCTGTCGCAATGCATCGGTGAGGCCAAGATATAAAATTTCACGGAACGCCGCATGGGTTTCCGGCCGGTAAAGCGCATCTCCCTGCCACGCCACAGGATCATGCACGTCTTCCGCCTGCGGAATGACGTTGTAGTCGCCCGCGAGAACGAATGCCTCTTCGTGCTCAAGCAATTTCTGCGCGTGTCTTTTCAGCCGCTTCATCCACTTCAGCTTATATTCGTATTTCGGCCCCGGCGCCGGATTGCCGTTTGGCAGGTAAAGCCCGCCAACGCGAATGGGTGCTGAATTATCAGGCGCCACCAGCGCCTCAATATAGCGCGCCTGCTCGTCATCTTTATCACCTGGCAGGCCGCGCAAAACATCCTCGACCGGAAATTTTGAGAGGAGGGCGACGCCATTATAGGTTTTCTGACCGTGCACCTCGACATTATAGCCACGGTCCTCGAACTCTAACGCCGGGAATTTTTCATCGACGCATTTGATTTCCTGCAGAACGGCGACGTCCGGTTTGGCTTTGTCGAACCATTCCAGAATGCGCGGCAGCCGGGCGTTGATGGAATTGACGTTGAATGTGGCGATTTTCAATTTTCTGAACTCTCAGCTTCATCTTTGACGCGCGCAAGCGCGGCTTTCAGATAGCCGGGCCAGAACAGTTTGACAATGAACCAGAGAATGCCTTCGGCGGCCATGCTTCGCGGCGTGAAGGAATACGTCCAGTCAATTTTTGTTTTTGCGGAGCCCAGTTGCGTAAAATGCCAGTCGGCGCGCGCGCCCTTGACCAGCGGGGCGAAAGGGCCGGTGAATTCCGTCAGGCGATAGGCGAAAGTATCGTGCGGCGTAAAAGTGACAAGTTCTTCGCGTACTGATGAATTATCAGAAAGCGTGTGATGGCGCACATCGCCAATGGCGGACCATGGCGCGTCATGCCCATCCACTTTTACGATGCCGGGCAGGGGGCCGTGTTTTTGCACCAGCTTGCGCGCGTCAAACGATATGGCGGCGTTAAAGACATCGCTTGCCGGAGAATTCACAATTTCAGTAACGGAAATCTGAACGGGCATGGGGCCTGCCGTTATTCGGTGATGAATGTCGCGAAATCGTCTACGGTCACACGCGACGAGCGCAAGTCGTTCACTTTCGCCGCTTTGTCCCCATAGCCCAAAGCCATGCCGCAATAAAGCTGTTCGTCGTCAGACAGCCCTAAAAACTCCGTGACCGTCCGGGCGCGCATGGCCCAGGCCTCCTGCATGCAGGTTGAAAGGCCCTTTTCCTCCGCCACGAGCGCAATCGACTGCATCAACATGCCAAGATGCGCCCACTGGCCCTTGTCGAACTGGCGGTTGAGCGAAAAGAACAGGCCCACGGGCGCGCCAAAGAATTCATAATTCTTTGCGAGTTGCATGAGCCGGCCCATTTTATTTTCGCGCGGTATATCCAACAGATCATACATGGCTTCGCCAAGTTCATAACGCCGCGTGCGCCACGGTTCACTAAGCTTCGGCGGATAGACGTGAATTTCCGATTCATCCGCCATAGGATTCTCCGCTATCGCTTTTTTCACCGTCTCCACCAGCCGTTCACGCGCCGTACCCGTGACCACATGCACGCGCCATGGCTGAAGATTGCCGCCGGAGGGCGACCAGCGCGCTATATCGAGAATCTCGCGTACTTGATGTTCGCTCACTGGCTTGTCCAGAAATGCGCGGGTTGAAATGCGGGATTGAAGGATTTCAGCGACTGTCATGAGGTTCTCTGTATCTCCATGTCATTGCCGGGCTTGTTCCGGCAATCCAGCATGTGCATGTAAAGTAATACAGAAAACTGGATCAACGGGCTAAACCCGGTGATGACATTGGCGGCCCTGTTCGCCAACGACAATGATGGGATGCAGTGGACCAGCGTCAAAAAAATAAATTCATGCTCGCCGCCACATTGCTGATGCTGGCGGCGACGGTGTTTTTAATCACGCGCAACGAGCAATTCATCTTCCGGGACGAGGGCCGGCTTGAGGCGCGGCTTGACCCGAACGAGCAGGACACGGTGGTTTTCTATTGGCGCAGCGAAGTTGAGGTCCCCATGGCGCGCCGTTACGAGGAAGCGTTTGCGGAGTGGGGTGACAGGGCGGGGCGCATCATCCTCGATCTGCATTCGCCGGGCGGCGCCATCGCCGAGGGCGAACAAGTGATCCGTATTATCGAACGGATGAAGCACACGCATATTGTCGATACGCGCGTGCGCCGCGGCTATAAATGTTATTCCATGTGCGTGCCGATATTCCTGATGGGCGAACAGCGCATGGCTGGTGAAAACGCGATCTTCATGTTTCACGAACCGACCGTGCGCGATTTTCATACGGATGAGGAAGTCAGACGGCCGGAACTTGAAAAGAACCTGACGACGCGCCGCTTTGTTGACCGTTATTTTGCGAATTCGCCAATCAATCCGTCATGGCTTGAAGGACTGCTTGCCGAATGGAAGGGTCGTGATGTGTTTCGATCAGCGAGAGATTTGGTTGAAGAAGAAAGTGGGATCGTGACGGAGTTGGAATAGTTTTAATGTTTCCGGGTTCTGGGCAAGAAAGATACTGAAATGCTAATTAGATGGGGAACAGCAGGACTCATAATTTTATTTATAGCCGCCATCTATTATGTTTTTAGCGGTGAGCGAACCGAAGCGCCGCCATTGGTCCTTGAGGTTCTTAACGATCCGCTAGACGATGATGCCGTTATTTTTTCTTGGACAGGCCGGATAGATCAGCCGATGGCGGCGCAATTATGGAGTGATTTCAATAGCTGGAAAGGCAAAGTATCAAAAATTGTGATTGAGCTGGATTCCCCTGGCGGACTGGTAAGCGAAGGCAACAAAATTATCGACATCATTAATAAGATGAAGAAAACGCATGCTGTCTGGACCTATGTTGGTCCCGATAAAGACTGCCTTTCAATGTGTGTTCCAATCTATCTGCAGGGCAGGATGCGCATAGCGTCCGCATCTTCAAATTGGTTGTTCCACGATACACGTGCAATCGACCCGCATACAGGCACTGAAATTGTCATGTACGCGCACGAGCAAAATCAATCGGCGTTTGAATTCTTCAGCCGGTATATTGACCGGTCTGATGTAAACCCGGTTTGGCGTGATCGATTGAATGTAAGCATGGAATTTGGCGATGTTTGGAAAACAGGACAGGAGCTGAAAGACGAGCGCTCAAATATTGTTATGGTTTTGGAAGATTAGTCTTTTCAGTTTTGGATACGGCTTATAACGAAAAACTCGTCCCGCAGCCGCAACTTGCCGTGGCGTTCGGGTTGTTGATCTTGAACGCCGCGCCTATGAGTTCGTCGGAGAAATCGATTTCCGATCCCGACATATATTCAACCGAGACGCTGTCCACGAGCACGCTATAGCCGCCCGCGTCGAGGACGAGGTCGTCACCCTCGCGCTCCATCACAATATCGAACTGGTACTGGAAGCCGGAGCAGCCGCCGCCTTCCACCGCGACGCGCAGCATGGCGCCCTCGGGCTCCTTTGACAGGATAGCGGCGATCTTGCTTGCGGCGCGGGCCGAGACGGTGACGGGTGTTGTTTCTGCGACGGTCATGAACGGAACTCTAATTTACCTGTCTCAATAAATAGTCGTTTTGCCAGCAGATTTCGAGGGGCGTTTCTGGCGTCATCCCGAGTTGCGACCCGGGATCCAATAAAACTGGGCCTCATGGATCCCGGATCAAGTCCGGGATGACTGTGGAGGGCATCGAAAATCACGCCCTATTCCTATATTTAACGCGAACCGTTAACGGAATCGGCTGACAAGGCCGTGAGAAAGCCAAGCAAAGCCCGGAACGCGACCCATGCCTGACGGCGCCCAAAAGGCGGACCACATGACCCGAAATGCGCCAAAGGCGTTTCCGGCGCCGCTCGCCTCTTATGCGGCGCGGGCGGAGGAGACGCGCGGGCGGCTGGTGACGGAAGCCGAAAGTTCGATCCGAACGCCGTTCCAGCGCGACCGCGACCGGGTGATCCACTCGGTGGCGTTCCGGCGCCTCAAACACAAGACGCAAGTTTTCATTTCTCATGAGGGCGACCATTACCGCACGCGCCTGACCCATTCGCTGGAAGTGGCGCAGATTGCGCGCACGCTCGCCCGGGCGTTGCAGCTTGATGAAGATCTCGCCGAATGCGTGGCGCTCGCCCATGATCTCGGCCATCCGCCATTCGGCCACACGGGCGAGGACGTACTAGTCGAATGCATGAAGCCGTACAATAGCTTTGATCACAATGCGCAAACCTTGAGACTTCTCACCAAGCTTGAGCATCGCCACGCTGATTTTTCAGGGCTCAATCTTACCTGGGAAACACTCGAAGGTGTGGTCAAACATAATGGCCCGTTGATCGGTCCGTTAGCCCGAAAAGATGAGCCGCTTCCTGCCGCGATCGTTGAATATGCCGAAAGCCATGACCTCTGGCTCGACACGTTCCCGTCGCTGGAGGCGCAGATCGGGGCCATAGCCGACGATATCGCCTACAATAATCACGACGTGGATGACGGATTGCGCGCGGGATTGTTCGATTTCGAGGAGGCGCGCGACCTGCCGCTGATTGGTCCGGCGCTGAAAGCCGCTGAGGACCGTTATCCATCGGCGCCGCGGGATGTCCTGATCGCCGAGGCGGTGTCGGACCTGATCGGCGCCATGGTCGAGGATGTGCTGGCCGAGACGAAGGCGCGGCTGGCGGCGTTGGCGCCGAAGGATGCGGACGCGGTACGGCGCGCCGACCGCGCCATGGTCGCGTTTTCCACAAGCATGGAAAAAGACCTCGACGGCCTTCGCGCCTTTCTCCACGCCAATATGTACCGGCACCACAAGGTTAATCGCGCCCGCAGCCAGGCCAAGCGAATTGTTAAATCTCTGTTTGATTTGTTTTTTACCGAGCCAGAGACATTGCCGCCGGAATGGCGCGAGCGCTATGACGGCGCGGATGAGGCGCGCCGTGAAGACATATTGGCGCGAATCGTCTGCGATTATATCGCCGGCATGACCGACCGTTACGCCATGAGGGAATACCGGCGCCTTTTTAGCGTCGAATTTGATGGCTAGCGTTCCGCGAATCTGGGCAGAAGTGCTAGAATGTGCGGCAACAGCGATTCGGAAGGTGTTGCCGACGCGGAATTTTCGGGCGTAGTCGGAGCGTTCGTGGACAAAGACGGACACGGATGACGAAACAGGCGCCAAGCGATTTGTCGCTTGAACATGCGCTTGCCAAGGAGCGGTTAATCGATGACCAACGCAGCTGAGCAAATGACAGAAGAACCATACGAAGAAGAAGACTATCAGGAATATGACGAGTTCGACGACGATGATGAGGATCGCGGCCTTTCCGGCTTTGCGGTTTTGATCATGGGCATCGTCATGATCGGCGCGTTCGTTTCGGTCGTGTGGATCGCTTACAAACAGGGCATGAAGGTCGGCGGCGACAGCGCCATCGAAACGCCTTATGTAGCGGCCGATCCCGATCCGATCAAAATTGAAACCGCAGACAACAGCGCGACTGTCGAGGACCGAGAAGTCTACGATGCGCTCGATGGCGAAAATAGCGAGCCGGTGACGACTCTTGCGGAAGGTCCTGAAGAACCTGTCACCCGCACCGCGGAAGACACCATCGGATCCATCGCAGCAGATGCGGAAGCCGCCGCCGCTGATATGAGCGACGAAGTTGAAGACCGTCTCGCCGATCTCGAAGCGCAGGATGCCGAAGTGCTTGGCGCTGATACGACAGTTGAAGAGCCAGTGGTGGAAGAGCCGGCGCCTGAAACAACAAGCGTCGCGTCGAATGTGCGTCCTGCGTCGCGTGGCGCCGTCAGCGCTCTTTCCGGCACCCATGTTGTGCAGGTCGGCGCGTTTCGTTCAAACGACGAAGCCATGGCGCAGTGGGCGCGGATGCAAAGCCGCCTTGGCGACTATCTTTCCGGCAAGGGCCCGGATGTTGAAGTCGCCGATCTAGGTGATCGCGGCGTTTATCATCGCCTTCGCATCGGGCCGTTCTCGTCATCTGACGAGGCCAATACGTATTGTTCGGGCCTGAAAGAGCGCGGGCAGGACTGCCTTCCTCGTTCAAACTAAGCGTTAAGGGCGCGTTGCGTTATGCCCACTGCTGCGATCTTTGACTGCGAGGGGCCGCGCCTTACCGCAGAAGAAAAAGCCTTTTTCAGGGATGTCGATCCCTGGGGCTTTATTCTCTTCGCGCGTCATTGTGAAAACGCTGACAATGTGCGGGCCCATTGCGACGAGTTGCGTGAATGCGTCGGCCGCGAAGATGCGCCGATCCTGATCGATCAGGAGGGTGGGCGCGTCGTCCGCCTCAAGCCGCCGGCGTTTCCCGCGCATCCGCCCGCGTCTGTATTTGGCGAACTCTGGAAACTCGATCCGGCGAAGGCAAACGAAGCCGCGCGGCTCAACGGCTATCTTTTGGGTCGGATGGTTTCCGATCTCGGCGTTAACGTGAACTGCGTGCCCATGATCGACGTACCGCAGCCAGACGCCGACCCGGTCGTTATCGGTGATCGCGTTTTCGCCAAGTGGCCGGACGTGATCACAACACTTGCGCATGCAACAATTGAAGGATCGATTGCCGGCGGCGCCCTGCCTGTGATGAAGCACATGCCGGGCCACGGACGCGCGCTTTGCGACAGCCATTTTGAATTGCCGCGCGTATGTAATTCGAAGCGTGATTTGCAAACGGTTGACTTTGAGACTTTCAAATCCTTGCGCGATGTGCGCATGGGGATGACGGCGCATATCGTTTATGAAGCCTATGACGCCGAAACGGTTTCGACCCTGTCATCGGTAATTATCAATGACGTTATTCGCGGCGAGATCGGTTTTGACGGTTTGCTGATGACAGACGACCTCAAAATGAAAGCGCTGGGCGGTCCGATCCCGGAGCGGATTACGAGGTCTTATGAGGCGGGTTGCGATATTGCGCTGAACTGCAATTTCACCCTCGCCGAAAAGAAAGAATGCTCAGGACATTTGCGTCCGCTGGAGGGCAAAGCCGCTGCTCGCGCGGCGCACGCCCTAGAGGAATTAGGGCCGGTTGACAGGACCGATACGGGCGAGGCTTATGAACGCCTCAACACCTTGTTGAAGCCCGTAAAAATATAGATTTCAACAGGACAACAATCGAGATAGGCGAGGGCCAGAATCGGTCCTAAAGTGGCGCGATGGCGGACGGTGAAAACATGATGATGGCGGCGGGCGCAAACCAGGGCGGAGACGCCTTTGATGCTCCTGTTCGTGATAAAGCGCGCGCGCAGCATGATGATGCAATCGATGCGCTGATCGTCAATATCGAGGGGTATGAAGGCCCGCTTGATGTTCTTCTCGATTTGGCGAGGCACCAGAAAGTCGACATTCGCAAGATTTCCATGGTCGCGCTGGTCGATCAGTATCTTCTTTTTGTCGAGGCCGCGAAGGACCGTAATCTTGAACTCGCGGCCGACTATCTCGTCATGGCGTCGTGGCTCGCCTATCTGAAATCAAAGCTCTTGTTGCCGGTTGTCGACGAAGACGGCGATGAGCCAACTGCTGATGAAATGGCGGCGCGGCTGGCGTTCCAGCTTCAGCGTCTCGAAGCCATGCGAAAGGCGGTAGAAGATCTGCAAGGCTTGCCGCAGGAAGGCATTGATTTCTTCACGCGCGGCGCGCCCGAGGGCGTGCGTGTCACTCAGATACCTGAATGGCAAGCCGATCTTGTCGATCTGCTTAAGGCCTACGCCACACAGCGCATCGCCGCCGTCGATCGCGATTATCATATTCAACCGCCAGCGGTCTTTTCGATTGAGGCGGCGCGCATGCGTCTTGAGCGCATTCTCGGGTCCATTCCTGAATGGACCGAGCTGGAAACGCTCGCCGGCAATACGGATGTGGACGCGCCAAAAGCTTCCGTTCTGGCGAGTTCCTTCAATGCGGCGCTTGAATTCGCGAAAGCCGGTCAGATTGACTTAAGACAGCTTGGAACGTTTGAGCCGATTTACATCAAGACCCGTCAGTCTACGGATGAGAAGGACGATCGCAATGGATCATGACGCCGGGCGAGATTTTAAAGAGCTGGATGCACGTGCAGCGCAAGAGGCGCTGGCGGAAGAGTTGGCGGATGGCGCCGACGATCAAGAAGAAGTGAATAGCGTGAGCGAAGACACCGAAGAAGAAAAACCGAAGAAGAAAAAGAAAGCGGCTGCGCAAGAGCCTGTCGTCGAGTGGAGCGAGGAAGATCTCGCCGAGCATTCGCGTATGGTCGAGGCCTTGTTGTTCGCCGCCGCCGAGCCCCTTGATGTGAAAAGCATCGCGGATCGCTTGCCCGCCGGCGCGGACGTGCCTGCGCTGATCGAACGGCTCAAAGCCGAGTATGAGGGGCGCGGCGTTGAGATTGCCGCGATCGAGGATAAATGGCGGTTTGTCACTGCCGCTGACGTGGCGCATGTCCTTCAAAAAGAGCGCGCCACCCAGCGAAAGCTCTCACGGGCTGCGCTCGAAACGCTGGCGATCATAGCCTATCACCAGCCCTGTACCCGCGCCGATATAGAGGACGTGCGCGGCGTTCAGGTGGCGAAAGGCTCTCTCGATCAGCTTCTGGAAATCGGCTGGGTCAAAATGCGCGGTAAACGCAAGGACGTGCCAGGCCGACCGACCCTTTATGGGACAACGCAAGGCTTTTTGGAGCATTTCGGGCTTGAGAGCGTGACTGACCTGCCTGGCCTCGCCGATCTCAAGGCCGCAGGCATGCTGGATGCGCGCCTGCCGCCGGGATTTTCCGTGCCGTCGCCGGTGGATGGCGACGATGAAGATGGCGAAGATGACGAGGAATCCGCCGAATTTTCTCAGGATTTCCTTGAGGAAGCCGACGAAACGGCTGACGCGTAAAGGAATTTTCCGTTCTTGTTTGCGTCTTGCGGTCTGGCGCATTACGTATTGTTTTCAAGTAGATGTTGGAGATGCGCAAAATGGGCGCAATCGGACCCTGGCAGATTGTCATTATTCTGGTTCTGGCGCTGCTGCTGTTCGGCGGCGGCGGAAAAATTTCGTCCCTGATGGGCGACTTCGCCAAAGGCATTAAGTCGTTTCGCAAGGGCCTTCAGGATGATGAAAAATCCCTCGATGACCGCAGTGACGATGCGAAAGACGTAACGCCCGTTGCTGAAGAGGAAAGAGACAAGGCCAAATCGTAAGCCTGAGGGGAGCCTCCAATGCGCTTCGTCCTTCGCGACACAAACATTCCTTCATCTTGAAGGCGGCGAAGCCGCGTCGCGAAGGACAAAGGAATGTTTGCTCCTCAGGATGAAGCGTTTGTGAGTTTATTGTGAGATCGCGCTGACATGAGCCTTGTGCCGCAATTCGGATTTTTTGAGCTGATGCTCATCGCGGTCGTGGCGTTGATTGTCGTCGGCCCGAAAGACCTGCCGAAGCTGATGCGTTCGGCCGGGCGCATGGTGGCGAAAGCGCGCCAGATGGCGGGCGAGTTTACCGCCGCCTTTGACCAGATGGCGCGCGAGGCGGAGATGGAAGAACTCCGCAAGGAAATCGACGATCTTAAAAAGAACAATCCGGTCGCTGACGCCAAGCGTGCGTTTGACGAAACAACCGCGCCGATCGACAAGGAATTGCGAGAAGAGGCGCGCGAATTGAACGAAGCGGTCAATAAATCCGTTGGGGATACACAGACGGACAAGACGAAATCCGATACGTCTGATCAATCCGCTGCGGCAAGCGAGCCGGCGAAGTCATGAGCGCCGTCGAAAAGAAAGAACCAGCGGAAGAAGATGAGTTACAGGCGTCGTCTGCGCCATTGCTTGATCATCTGACGGAACTGCGCAGCCGGATCATTGTTTCGCTCGCCGCCATTGCTGTCGGCTTTGCAATCTGTTTCGCATTTTCCATACCGCTTTACGAATTTTTGGTTGTGCCGTTTGAGCGTGCTGTGGTCGCCGCTGGCGTTGAACCAAAACTTTACTTTGCACCGCTGGAATTTTTCTTCACTCGCGTGCGCCTTGCCGTCTTGGGCGGCATCGTGCTCGCGTTCCCTATTGTCGCCTATCAGATCTATATGTTCGTCTCGCCGGGGCTTTATAAACGCGAACGCAAGGCGGCGTTGCCTTTTATCGCAGCAATGCCGGTGCTGTTCACGGCTGGCGCCGCACTCGTCTATTTCGTGATGATGCCGTTTGTCATGCGCTTCGCCGTCGGCATGGAGCAGCGCCCCTTAGAGGCGAGCGGCGTCACCATCGAGCTTCTGACCCGCGTCGGCGATTACCTGTCGCTGTTGACGACGCTGATCATGGCCTTCGGGTTCGCTTTCCAGTTGCCCGTCCTGCTGACCCTTCTGGCGCGGGCAGGGCTGGTCACGGCTGATTTTCTGAAGCGCAACCGCCGGGTCGCGATCGTCATAATTTTTGTCATCGCCGCGTTCCTGACCCCGCCTGATCCATTCAGTCAGCTTGTGCTCGGCGCATCCATCATCGCCCTTTACGAAATATCCGTGTTCTGTGTGCGCCTTGCGGAGCAAAAGGCGAAGGAGGCCGCCGAAGAGGCTGCCGCATAGCGTAGAGCAGGCTGGACCGCTCAAACCAACCCCGCTAAACCGCCCCCATGTTTGATATTAAATGGATCCGCGAAAATCCGGACGCGTTTGACGCCGGTCTTGCGCGCAGAGGCCTTGGCCCCCGCGCAGGCGAAGTCCTCATGCTCGATGAAGACGCGCGCAAATTTACGCACGCGCTCAACGACTTGCAGGAACGTCGTAATGCAGCCTCGAAGCAGATCGGCCAGGCGAAAGCCAAGGGCGATGAGGACGAGTTCAATCGCCTGCGCGAGGAAGTCGACCGCATCAAACATCAGATGCCGGCCGCCGAAGCCGAGCAGAAGAAAAAGCAGGATGCGATCCGCGATATCCTGTCCGGCCTGCCGAACATACCCGCCGACGACGTGCCGGAAGGTGAAGACGAAGCGGCGAATGTTGAGGTTCGCAAGTGGGGCGAGCCAAAAGGCCTGAACAATGCGAAAGAGCATTTCGATATCGGCGAAGCTTTAGGTCAGATGGATTTCGAAACTGCGGCGAAAATGTCCGGGTCGCGGTTCGTTATGTTGAAGGGGAGCCTCGCGCGGCTCGAACGCGCGATCGCCAGTTTCATGCTCGACTTGCATACGGGCGAGTTCGGCTACACCGAATGCCAGCCGCCGCTGCTCGTCCGCGACGAGGCGCTTTACGGCACCGGGCAATTGCCGAAGTTTGCAGAAGACTTGTTCAAGTCGACCGGCGATCACTGGCTTATCCCAACAGCTGAAGTCTCGCTTACCAATATTGTCAGCGGCGATATTCTCGATGAGGAAGAATTGCCCTTGCGTTTCACTGCGTGGACTCCGTGTTTCCGGTCGGAAGCAGGCGCGGCGGGGCGCGATACGCGCGGCATGATCCGCTTGCATCAATTCTCGAAGGTTGAACTTGTCTCCGTCACCGCGCCGGACCAGTCGAACGCCGAACATGAGCGCATGACCGAATGCGCCGAAGAAGTGTTGAAGCGTTTGGAGCTGCCGTACCGCACCATGGTGCTGTGCACCGGCGATATGGGTTTCGGCGCGCGCAAAACCTATGACATCGAGGTGTGGCTGCCGGGGCAAGGGCAATATCGCGAAATTTCGTCCGTCTCCAACTGTGGTGACTTCCAGGCGCGGCGAATGAATTCGCGCTGCCGTCCGAAAGGCGAAAAACAGACGAAATTCGTGCACACGCTCAATGGCTCTGGCCTCGCGGTGGGGCGCACGCTGGTGGCGGTACTCGAAAACTATCAGCAGGCGGATGGCTCTGTCGCCGTGCCGGAAGTGCTGAAGCCGTACATGGGCGGCGTCGAAAAGATTGAGGCGCAGAAATAGAACGAAAGACTGTTCATTCCATACTGCGCGCCGCATTTTTGCGCGCCCGGACGGAGATCAGCGTTCTTGCTGCGTTCGCCGTCGCTGCTCTGGGGCTGTTGCTGTTCGCTGAAATCACTGACGACGCCAGCAATGGCGAAGCGCACCGTTTCGACAGGATGATCTTGCTGGCGCTGCGCACGCCCGGCGATCTTGCAGACCCGGTTGGCCCGCCGTGGCTGGAACTTGCGGTGCGCGACGTCACCTCTCTTGGCGGTTATATTATTCTCATGCTGATGGTTGCCTGCGTTTCGGTGTATCTCGCCGCGGCGGGTAAATGGCGCCATGGCGCACTTCTTGCCGGCGCCGTGGTTAGCGGTTCGTTCCTGAGCGAGGCGTTGAAATCATTTTTTGGCCGGCCGAGGCCCGATCTTGTGACGCATCTCGCTGAGGTGACAAGCCTCAGCTTCCCGAGCGGGCATGCGATGATTTCCGCCATCGCTTATCTCACCATGGGGGCGCTACTTACCAGGTTTCACGAACGGCGGCGGCTGAAAGTGCTGGCCATGAGCTTTGCGGTGATTATCACTATTCTTGTCGGCCTGAGCCGTATCTATCTTGGAGTGCATTGGCCGAGCGATGTGCTGGCCGGATGGTTTTTGGGCGCTGTCTGGGCGGCGTTGTGGTGGCTGGTTGCCTGGCGCTTCTTGCGTTAGCAGGCATCCCGCCAGATTGAGTGAGTTTTTTTGAATTCGAATTCGGAGTTGTTCCATGCGTATTCTTTGTTCCAATGATGACGGCATTCATGCGCGCGGGCTCGAAAGCCTCGTCAAGATTGCTGAAGAACTCTCTGACGATGTCTGGGTAGTGGCGCCGCAGGAGGAACAGTCCGGCGCCGCACGTGCGCTGACGCTCGCCCACCCCTTGCGTGTTCGTAAATATGACGAGCGGCGGTTTTCCGTGTTCGGCACGCCCAGCGATGCGGTGGTCATGGGCGTTACGCGCGTTCTCGATGACAAAAAGCCGGACCTCATTCTTTCAGGCGTCAACAACGGTCAGAACCTTGCTGAAGATGTGACGGTCTCAGGCACCATTGCGGCGGCGTTTCAGGGTATGTCGTTAGGTATTCCGTCGATTGCCTTGTCTCTCTCACGTCTGGAGCGTGAGGCTGCGCGATGGGAAACGCCGGAGGCCCATGGCGCGAAAATCGTGCGGCAGATTCTTGATGCAGGATGGCCGGAGGACGTGGTGGTCAATGTCAACTTCCCTGACAGGGCGCCCGATGAGGTAGACGGCGTTGAGGTCACGACCCAAGGCCACCGCGATGCGTTTCAGCTCTTTGCGGAGGAACGCAAGGATCTAAGGGGCGGGACCTATTACTGGTACGGTTACACCGGCAAGCGGTCCAATCCACCGGCGGGAACAGATCTGCGCGCTATTTATGACGGCCGCATCTCCATCACGCCGCTGCACCTGGCGTTGACGCATATGGAGTCGCACGCAGCGCTTACAGAAGCGATAAAATCCAAATAGCTGATAAAACCTTAACATTCTCCGTTAATATTAACCCCTTGTTAACCAAAGAAGACAAACGTCACTTCGAATCGGCGAGACTCTGTTTCCATTCGAGGAGGGGTAATGAAAAGCGTGCGTCTGGCGTTGCTGACAAGTTCATTTGCAGCGGTTGCTGCTTGCGGCTCTCACAATCATGCGCCTGTAGTTTATGGAAGCGATCCATCCAGTCAGACGCGAATATATAATTCGCCGAACGATATTTACCGCGAACAACGTGTGGCGCAGCGCACCCGCGCGCCTGAATATCGCGAACCCGTTTATCAGCCGCCGCAACGGCGCGTGACCGCCCGGTCTTCGCAGCCCGCGCAGTTAACGCCTGTGTCAGCAGTCTATCTTGATGAGCCGCAGCCGCTGGAAGAAGGGTCGGCGGCGCCGTCAGAGCATCTGCATAAAGCCGAAGGTTACATAGAGGTTCAGCCCGGTGATACGGTTTATGCGCTGGCGAGGAAGTTTTCGGTCAGCCCTGCATCGATCATCGACAGGAACGATCTGAAAGCGCCATATGCTTTGCAAGTCGGGCAGGTGTTGAGATTGCCGTCGGGTTCGACTGTCGTCGCCAGCGATACGCCTACTCGCGCGCGAACGCGCGCAGATTATGGTTCGGCCGCCGTTGCGGCCCGGCAGGTAGCCGCGCAGGATCAGCTCTATACTGTCACAAGCGGCGATACGCTTTATTCGATCTCTCGCCGCGCCGACGTGCCGGTCGACCGGATCGCCTCGGCGAACCGCATGCGCGCGCCTTATTCGCTTAATGTCGGGCAGCAGTTATTAATTCCGCAGGCTCGCGCCGGCTCCATGCAGGTTGCGCAAAGAAATCAACCGAAGGCGCTTAAACAAGAACAGATGCAAACGCGGGATGTGGATGAAATTGCACGTAGCGTGTCATACACTCCGCCGGCTGCACAGCCTGCAAAATCCATGTTTGATTGGCCGATCCGCGGCGCCATTGTTTCCGAATACGGTTCCGGAAATCTCGGCCGCCGCAATGACGGCGTCAACA
This sequence comes from Hyphococcus flavus, assembly GCF_028748065.1. GTDB lineage: Bacteria > Pseudomonadota > Alphaproteobacteria > Caulobacterales > Parvularculaceae > Hyphococcus > Hyphococcus flavus. The sequence goes on from NZ_CP118166.1 coordinate 2,469,753, forward strand.
TCGCCGCGCCGGTGGGCACGCCCGTACGCGCCGCCGCTGATGGTCAGGTAGTTTATCGCGGGTCTGAGCTTGAAGGGTTCGGCAACCTGCTGTTGATCAAGCATGAAGATGGCTTCGTCACCGCATACGCCCATAACGATACGATGATCGTCAAAAAGGGCGATCAGGTGCGTAAAGGTCAGGTCATCGCTAAAGTTGGCGCCACCGGCGCCGTCACCACGCCGCAGCTTCATTTTGAAATTCGTCAGGAGCTTAAGACCGTTGATCCGGTTGCGCTTCTCGGCAATCCGTAATTTTTGCACTACGCAAAGAGGGGATTACGGAACCATTAGTAGAGTATCAGTAAAAGCAAGAAAGTAAGTAGCGTACTTTTAGCGGGCCTTTTGGCCCGCTTTTTCTTTACCCGATCTTTCCGGGCCGCCCGGCGATGAGACGCCGCGACAGAAAATCGGGACTCGCATCCAACAGCCCTTCAGAAATGAACGCCGTTTCCGAAAAATGCGCCAGCGCCAGATCGCCTTCAAACGCTGCGCGCAGCCCGGCGCCGACGCGTTTGGTGGCGTCGAATTTGGTGAGAATGCATCGCTTGACGCCAATTTCCTTAAAGGCGTGGGCCCAATCCACATATTCTTCCGCATCGCCAGACGCCGGCAGGACAAGAACGGGTTCTGCGTTCGCCGCGTCACGATAGCTGCGAAGCGCCGCCACATCGCCGCTGTCATAAGGGCTGACGCCTGGCGTGTCGAAAATCACAGCGCCTGTTGGTCTGTGACTTTTGAGGATGCGTTGAACGTCAAGCGGGCTTTCGGCGATGAAATATTCCGCTCTCAGCGCTTCGCCATAAGCGCGGATCTGATCGACAGCGCCGGCCCGGCCGACATCGGCAGTGATCATGAACGCTCTCGCGCCATTCGCTTGCGCCGCAGCGGCGAGTTTTGCGCCGCTTGAGGTTTTGCCGGCGCCAGTAGGGCCTACAAGCATGATGGGGCTAGATGGCGCGAGCAGCAGCGGCGAAAATGTAAATGCTGCCTCAAAACCTGTGCGCAGCCGGTAGAGATCTTCATCAATCTGCGAAGTTCGCGCGCCTTCGATCAAGGCGTTTAACAGGTTCTGACCGACCCCATGAGGAACGAGAATCTCCGCCATGGCTCGGACAGTGGCGTCGCTCATATCGAGCGAGCGTTTCGCCTTGCCGCCGGTGAGGCTGCTTGAAAGCTTGCTTAGCGCATCGGCGGAAAACTTCGTTTCGATTGTTTCATTCAGCCGCGCACCAGCCCCCATTTTAAACGGGCCTTCGTCAACGGCGTCGCGCGCTGCGCCGGCGAAGTTTGCTTTCTTGGCCGGTTCCGGCGCAGCCGGGGCCGGTCTGTCTGAAGCGGTGACTTCAACATCGCCGCTCGGCAGTTCGCGAACAGAGACGACAGTCATTTTCTCGCCAAGCGCGCGGCTGGCTTTCTTTTTCGCCGCGTCCAGGTTCGAGGCGATAAATTTCATCATAAACACAACCTGGAGGTTATCTTGCGCACATCCAGCCTGTGACTGAAGCCGCAAAGGTTCAACTGGCGCCATGTTAACGGCTTTGCGCCGCCCATTCCAGCCATGGTGGCCGCCGCCAGCCACGCCGCCACAGAAAAAACCCGCCGGGAGGGGCCGGCGGGCTATCGAAAACCGAAAAGTTGGAGGGGTTACCGGTATTGCTGAACGCGTGTCGCGCGCAGACCTGGCAGGCCGAACTGGTCGATCGCTTTCTGCCAGGATATAAATTCTTCAACAGTGAGCGTGTAACGCTCACAGGCTTCTTCAAGGGTCAGTAAACCACCGCGAACCGCGGCGACGACTTCGGCCTTGCGGCGAATGACCCACCGCTTCGTAGACGGCGGCGGAAGATCCCTAAGGGTGAGCGGCGTTCCATCCGGACCGATGACATAAGCATCGGAGTTCGAGGGCGACGCAGCGTTGTCTGCAACGACAGTCATGAGAGCACAAATCCCCATATACGCAACATTGTTGATATGCAGACTAGGCGCGTGCTTTTAAAAAACGGCTAAATAGCTTGGTAAAAGCTTCGCTAAGTGGTTGATCGTTCGTGAAAATTTGGAACCGATCCTGTACCGGTTTCAAACAATTTTATCTTTATGCCCCATTTCGGACCGGATTTGCGCGTAGCCGAGAATGCACTTACGCGAACGACGTAACCTCAGCGTGTGCCAGGTGGGTGGACAACAAAGCCTCGTTTTTTCAGAAAACAAGAGCGTAATCTGAATCAAATTTATCCGAACTGGGCGGTTTGGTTTGTTGCTCGTTTTAAAAGCTGAAAAGAGTGTCTCAGATGAAGACAGCTTTTAGAAAAATCAGGGTGCGAAATTTCCTTAACGACAAACTGAACGGAAATCACATCTAGCAGCTTAAATTAGCTGTCTTCGTTCCTGAAATTTGACGGCAACGTTTTGAACATGACTTGATGTTGTGAGGTTTTGCCGGTCCTTTATCGGCCAAAAGAGCCTAAGGACCGGCAAAAATAAGAGCAGTAGAAGCTTTTCATCAAATAATTCACCAGTGGGGCGTTAACCGGCAAATTGAGGAAACCTTCCGCCACAATACGCATCATTACTTATTCAGGCCCGTTTTTTTCGGGCCGTCGTCTTTTTCTTTTTTGTTGTTCGCTTATTTTTTGAACTTGCGGCGGTTCCAAGGCCAATATCCTTGGCGAACTGCGAACGCCGTTTTGCATAGTTTGGGGCCACCATGGGATAGTCGGCTGGGAGTCCCCATTTGCGCCGGTATTCTTCAGGTGACAGATTGTAGTGGGTTCGAAGATAGCGTTTCAGCATCTTCAGTTTCTTGCCGTCTTCGAGACAAATCACATGTTCCGGTGTCACGGATTTGTTTATTGGAACCGCTGGTTCGCGGTTGCTGACAAAGGCGGCGCCTTCTTCAGCAAGACCGGATACGGCCGTAAAGACATCGTGCAGTAGGGTGGGAAGTTCATCGGCCTTAACCGCATTATTCCCAACATAAGCCGCAACAATATCACTCGCGAGGTGGATGGCGCTGATGGGCTCAGCAACATCCTGTTTTTTGGCTACCATTCTAGTCTACTCCGTTGCGGGCGCTCCTCATATCAGCGCTGAATTCAGCACTGTGGCGTTTGCCGAGTGGCATAAGCCGAGTCCTTCCCTAAGCGCATGTAAATGCGCAGTCCTCGCCCCGCATTGGCGGTAGCTTGGAACATTGTTTGTTGCAAGCTGGACATGCATGAAGTTTAGGAAAACTGCAGAGAATAGAATCATTCAAGGGGCATAACAAAGTCATTGATAATCATTCTTCAATGCAGTGAGCCGAAGCTGATGGAAAGCTTGTCTGCAGCGGCAATACCGCCCGAAACGTCATCCTGCGTTGCCGCAAGGACCGGTTGCCCTTATAGGTCTCCCGATTTGGTCTGCGGACAATAGCGGCGGACCTAACGGTTTTGACGGGAGACGACCTAATGAGTGCTAGCAAAGCGTATGAGTCGCCTGCAGGGTTTTTTAAAGACGATCTCGCGAATTCTGACGCGACATTATACGCTTCCATGCAGCGGGAATTATCCCGGCAGCAGGACCAGATAGAGCTCATTGCATCTGAGAATATCGTTTCCCGGGCGGTTTTGGAAGCGGCAGGTTCGGTTCTGACTAACAAATACGCGGAAGGGTACCCAGGCCGACGATATTATGGCGGATGCGAGTTTGTCGATGAGGTCGAGGAGATTGCAATCGATCGCGCAAAGCAGCTTTTTAACTGCGAAGAAGCGGTGGTGCAGCCCCATTCCGGCAGCCAGGCGAACCAGGCTGTATTCATGGCTGTCATGAAGCCGGGGGATACGTTTCTAGGCATGGACCTCGCTTCAGGCGGCCATCTAACACACGGCGGCGCCGCCAATCAGTCAGGCAAGTGGTTCAACGCAATTTCCTATGGTGTTCGCGAGGATGATCATCTGATCGATTTCGAACAAGTTGCGCGCCTTGCTGAGGAGCACAAACCGAAGGTCATCATCGCTGGCGGCAGCGCCTATTCGCGCATTATCGATTTTAAAAAGTTTCGCGAAATTGCGGACAGTGTTGGCGCGATCTTCATGGTCGACATGGCGCATTTTGCCGGTCTTGTCGCCGGCGGCGTCTATCCCAATCCGCTTGAGCATGCGCATGTGGTGACAACCACGACCCATAAAACGCTGCGCGGACCGCGCGGCGGACTGGTTCTGACCAACGATCCGGCGCTTGCCAAGAAAATCCGCTCCGCATTGTTTCCGGGCATTCAAGGCGGTCCGTTGATGCATATCGTTGCTGCAAAAGCTGTTGCTTTCGGGGAGGCATTGCAACCGGAATTCAAAGCCTATGCCCGCGCGGTGGTCGATAACGCCAAGGCGCTTGCAAGTTCGCTGACCGATGCCGGATATGCGGTGATTTCCGGTGGCACGGACTCACATCTCGCGTTGATTGACCTGCGGCCCAAGAGTGTGAAAGGCAATGCGGCGGAGGCGAGCCTGGAGCGCGCCGGCATTACCTGCAACAAGAACGGCGTGCCGTTTGATCCTGAAAAATTCACCGTTACGTCAGGTCTGCGCATTGGATCGCCGGCCGGAACGACGCGGGGGTTTGGCGTTGCCGAATTCCGCGAAGTCGGCGCCTTGATGAGTGAAGTTCTCGATGCGCTTGCCGCTAAGGGGGAACCAGACGCGGCGGCTGAGCAATCGGCAGCGGCGAAAGTTCGCGCACTGACGTCGCGCTTTCCAATCTACACATGATGGTTTCCGCGAAAAGGCGAGGAAAATAACATGCGGTGTCCTTTTTGCGGAAGCGATGAAACGCAAGTCAAAGACTCAAGGCCGGCTGAAGACGGCGCCTCCGTTCGCCGCCGCAGGGAATGTTCTGCTTGCGGGGGCCGGTTTACGACCTTTGAGCGCGTTCAATTGCGAGAATTAGTCGTCATTAAGAACACCGGCAAACGCGCGCCGTTTGACCGGGACAAGTTGATGCGCTCGATTCTTATCGCATTACGCAAGCGCGAGTTTGAGCCGGAACGCGTAGAACAGATGGTGTCGGGCATTGTGCGCCGTCTGGAAGCAACCGGTGAAAGCGAAATAGAATCGAAAAAAGTTGGCGAGATGGTAATGGAAGGACTCGCGAAACTGGATGACGTTGCCTACGTCCGCTATGCATCTGTGTACAAAAACTTCCGTGAAGCAAAAGACTTCGAGCAGTTCTTGGGCGGCATGGATGAGGCTGAGCGTGAGTGAGGCAAGGAAAATGACGCCGGAAGAATCGGCTGAAAAAAACAAAAAGAAAGAAAATGCGCCTTCGCGATCGGCGGCGCGGCTTGCGGCCGTACAGGCGCTCTATCAAATGGAATCCGCCGGGCAGGGCGTTGAAGCGACCATCCGTGAGTTTCAGGAGCATCGTCTGGGCGGCGATATAGAAGGCGTCGCGCTGCATAAGGCGGACGCGGCGTTCTTTGCTGATATTTTGCGTGGCGCAGTTGAAACGCAAACACGGCTCGATCCGTATCTGCAGCGGCAACTGGCTTCCGGCTGGCGATTGTCGCGGCTTGATGCAACCGTGCGCGCGATCTTGCGGGCAGGATTGTACGAGCTGATCCGGCGGGCGGATGTGCCGTACAAGGTTGTGATTAACGAGTATGTTGAGGCTGCGCGGGCGTTTTTCGACGGCGACGAGCCGGGGTTTGTAAACGCCGTTCTTGACGCCGCTGCAAAAGAAGCGCGGCATGATGAAATTCAGGTTTGATATAACGCCGGTTCATGAATGAATTCGACATCATCCGCGAAGTTTTCGCACCGTTGACGGCGGAGGCTCCCGGTGCGTTTGATCTTGTTGACGATGTTGCGCTTCTCGAAAATCAGAACCTCGTAGTCACAAAAGACCTGCTGGTATCTGGCGTTCATTTTTTACCGAAGGACCCGCTCGACCTCGTCGCCCGGAAATTGATCCGCGCAAATGTTTCTGATCTTGCGGCGAAGGGCGCAAAACCGTTGGGATACTTTCTTGGTTGCGTCTGGTCGGCCGGCGTTAAACGTGAGGCGCTGGAGCTCTTCGCCAAAGGTTTGCGCGAAGATCAGGAGACATATCGAATCGCGCTTTACGGCGGCGACACGACAGCGCACGCGACAAAGACGGCGCCGCTGACGTTGTCCGCCACGTTTTTCGGTATTCCGCCGAAACAGGGCCTCACATCACGATCAGGCGCATCACTTGGCGATGATTTATACGTATCCGGAACGATTGGCGATGCTGGATTGGGGCTTGCGGCGCTTCGCAAGGAGTTCAAGTTTACAACTGTTGATAAAGCCTCGCTTGCAACGCGCTATCAATTGCCGGAACCGCGACTGAGCCTCGGCGCCGCGCTCGCGGGCCTTGCGACAGCAGCCATCGATGTATCGGACGGGCTGCTTGCGGATGCCGGCCACATTGCTAAGGCCAGCGGATTGCGCGCTGCGATTGATGCTGTTGCAATTCCAAGATCCGGCGCTGCAGGGTCGTGGATTGCCGCGCAGGAAAACCGATGGCGCGCCTTGTCTCAACTGGCGAGTTTCGGCGATGACTACGAAATTCTGTTCGCCGCGCCGCCCGCCATGCGCCGTTCCGTAACTGTCGCCGCCAAGGCGTCACGCACCGAAGTCACGCGTATAGGAACGCTGACGCGCGGCGCCGGTGTTGGGTTGCTTGATGAGAACGGTGCGGAGATCCCGACAAAACTCACAGGTTACGATCATTTCAGATCGTAAAGCTGGGATTATTGCCCGGGTACAGGGCCTTCCTGACCGAGGGCTGAGGGCAGCGTGCCGACATTGCCCAGAAGCTGCTCCCAGAAATTCAATGTTCGCCCGCGCGTAGGCGTCACGCGAGAAGCGAGCTTTATGTCGTCGCCGTCGTCCAGCGTGTAGTTCTCGATGCTCTCGACGGTGCTTTCATCGTTGAACTTGATGGCGACAACCTGCCGGACTGTGGTCTCTGGAGTGAAAAAGGCGCGGGCCTGTGTGCGCGAGTACAGATAGTACCAGGCATCGCGGTCGAACGTGCCGATCATCGAAGGCTCGCCATATTTTGCGAGTATGGAGTCTTTCGTATCGAATCCCGGTTCTGCGTCCAGCGTCTCCTGGTCGCTCTCCAGAATGTAGCCATGCGCCGATCTGACAGAGACGCAAGCCTGCAGGGTCAGCGGAAAGAGTGCGATGAGGAGCAATCTGAGCATCATGAAAATTACCTTGTACTCATAACCATTCTGTTGCTCAGGCGGCTGCCCGGGCTCAATTTCAATGCCTGTTTAGGGCCTGTTGTAGACCAGTTTTCCGCCAGGCGGACGCCAAGGGTTGATCCACGACCCAGAGGGGCATAATTGGCCCTTCGATACCAGCGATCGTGACTGGCCGCAAATTCTTTAGGTCGCCGGGAGCATCCTGCAGGGAACCCAAGCATGTTCAAATTCCTGTTCAAGAAAGATCCGGCCCATGATGCGGGGCAGGCGCTTTACGCCGCCGCGGTGTCTGAGGCCCGGAACGAGGCTCTTTATCTTGATGCCGGGGCGCCCGACACCGTGGAAGGACGGTTCGAGATGGTGGCGCTGCATGCCTATCTCATCATGCGGCGGCTAAAAGGGGATGACGGCGTCCAGAGCAGTGCTTCGAAACGTGTTAGCCAGTGCCTGCTGGACGCCATGTTTGCGAATATGGATGACTCTCTCCGAGAAATGGGGGT